>NC_011740.1:1200000-2400000 GCF_000026225.1 Escherichia fergusonii ATCC 35469 | reverse complement strand
CGTGATAACGCTTCAAGGGAAGAAGGGAGTAATGTCTTTTTCGGCGTCAGTAACGTTCCGTCTAAATCAAGGGCAATCACGCGAGCGGACATGGGGTATTTTTCCAGATTAAGGTTAAGAGTTTTGTCTGCGCGAATGGTACACCGAGTCAGATAGTAGACAAAATTTTGTGCGTATATTCAGCATTGAACGCCAAAAGCGACTAGTTTTAGCTGTATTACGCAAATCAAGCCAGATGCTAAAAGTTAAGGAGCATTCATGAAACAAACCGTTTATATCGCCAGCCCAGAGAGCCAGCAAATCCATGTCTGGAACCTGAATCATGATGGCACTCTGACGCTGACTCAGGTGGTTGATGTGCCGGGGCAGGTGCAACCGATGGTCGTAAGCCCGGATAAACGTTATCTCTACGTTGGCGTGCGCCCTGAATTTCGTGTACTGGCCTATCGAATCGCCCCCGATGATGGCGCACTGACTTTTGCCGCTGAATCCGCCTTACCGGGCAGCCCGACGCATATTTCCACCGATCACCAGGGACGCTTTGTGTTTGTTGGCTCATACAATGCGGGCAGCGTGAGTGTCACTCGTCTGGAGGATGGCCTGCCAGTGGAAGTCGTCGATGTTGTGGAAGGTCTGGATGGTTGCCACTCAGCGAATATCACGCCGGATAATCGCACTCTTTGGGTGCCGGCACTAAAACAGGATCGCATTTGCCTGTTTACAGTAAGCGATGATGGTTACCTTGCAGCCCAGGATCCGGCTGAAGTAACAACTGTTGAAGGCGCTGGCCCACGTCACATGGTATTTCATCCGAACGAACAATACGCATATTGCGTCAATGAGTTAAACAGTTCGGTAGATGTCTGGGAGCTTAAAGATCCGCACGGTAATATCGAATGTGTTCAGACACTGGACATGATGCCTGCTGATTTCTCCGATACCCGCTGGGCAGCAGACATTCACATCACCCCGGATGGCCGTCATCTGTATGCCTGTGATCGTACCGCCAGTCTGATTACGGTGTTTAGTGTTTCTGAAGATGGTAGCGTGTTGACGAAAGAAGGCTATCAGTCCACTGAAACTCAGCCGCGTGGTTTTAATGTTGATCACAGTGGTAAATATTTAATCGCTGCCGGGCAGAAATCCCATCATATCGCAGTCTATGAAATACACGGTGAGCAGGGCTTACTCACAGAGAAAGGTCGCTATGCGGTAGGGCAAGGACCGATGTGGGTCGTGGTGAACGCTCATTAATTGAGCTCTTTGGATAAAAGGGCCGCTATGCAATATAGCGACCCTTTTTTAACGCTTATACTCGTCATACTTCAAGTTGCATTACCCGGCCTTTCAGGGCCAACGTAAACGTTTTGTCCTGCAACTCAAGTTATTTGCTAAGGGCTATGACTTCGGCTCCGCAACCACTTTGCTACCTAAACCGCGGTTATTGTATTCCCACATGCGGTTGTAGTTAGTGTCATTCAGATTACGCTGTACTTCTTCGTTATCATCAACGCTGCCGGTATTACCCGCAAATGGACGATTGGAAATCACCGCATCGGCCCACGGTTTAGCCGTGTTAAAACCTTCGTTGATGGCGCTATCACGGATCACCACCTGACCGTTGGTATTGGCATCAACATCCAGCGAGCGGCCCAGTTGCGCCACGCCATCACCGGAAGCATTGAAACGGCTGTTTACGGCGAGGAAACCGTAATAGATGTTTGACAGCGTAGCCGGTGCAAACACATACGCTTCTTGCTGGGTACGGGAGTTCACCACGCGGAATTCGGTATTATCGAACACCACTGCGCCGCGACCAGAAACGATATCCACATCCCCTTCAATATAGCTATTCGTCACCAGCGTACGTGGCTGACGATTGGTTTCCAGACGGTTCTGTACACCGCTGTTGGTCACAAAGAAGGTGTTCTGACGACCGAGAATATTGACGTTATTGATCTGCACTTTGTCGCCATCAGTACGCAGCGCCACCGCCGGATGATTACCCGCATCTACGCTATCGCCCAGCGTGTTTTCGATGGTCAGGTTTTGCAGTTGCAGGCCATTGTTTTGTGACCAGAAGACCGCAGAACACAGAACACCGATACTGTCGCTACGCTTGCTCTGGCAGCTATCGTACATATACCACGCTGGTTTACCTGGCATATATTTGCCGCGCGGGTTGACGTCGTGACGCCAGTCGGCAGGGCTCATGCCCCCATCAAGGGAAAGCCCAATCTTCACATCAATCGGTTTTTCACCTGTACCGTACAGAGTAATTCCACCCGGAGCGGCAGGGACATACACCGTTCCCTGATATTCACCAGGCATCACGGCAATATACTGGCGCTTATTGGTACGCTTGATAATTGCCGCATCTACCGCCGCCTGAATCGTGGTATGCGTTACACCCGGAGTACCCGCCGGGCCGACAACAAAGTCAGGTTGCGCAGGCAGGGTAATCGGGGAAGGATTCCACGCTGCAGCACCTGGCGTCAGGGACGCAAAATAGTGTTGAGCATCGAAATTCTGCGCTTCTTTTGCCGACAGAATCGGGCGAGAAGAGGTACCAGGCGCGGTTTGATCAGAAGGACGTTGATCGGGCGGTGTTGAGCTACAGGCGGTCAGCGTCACGCCAAAAGCCAATGCCAGCGCCAGACGGGAAACTGAAAATGTGTTCACAGGTTGCTCCGGGCTATGAAATAGAAAAATGAATCCGTTGAAGCCTGCTTTTTTATACTAACTTGAGCGAAACGGGAAGGTAAAAAGACAAAAAGTTGTTTTTAATACCTTTAAGTGATACCAGATGGCATAGCGCCATCTGGCAGAGTGATTAACTAAACATCGCAGTAATCGAGGCGCTTGCCAGAGAGTGGAAATGAACGTTAAACCCGACCATCGCGCCGCTGGCACCTTCATCGACATCAATACGTTCTACATCCAGCGCGTGAACGGTAAAAATGTAGCGATGGGTTTCGCCTTTCGGCGGCGCTGCACCATCGTACCCGGTTTTACCAAAGTCGGTACGCGTCTGCAAAACGCCGTCTGGCATTGCTACCAGACCAGAGCCAAACCCTTGCGGTAATACGCGGGTATCCGCAGGTAAGTTAACAACTACCCAGTGCCACCAGCCGGAGCCAGTTGGCGCATCCGGGTCGTAGCAGGTGACGACAAAACTTTTGGTTCCCGCAGGAACATCATCCCATGCCAGATGCGGCGAAATATTATCGCCATCGTAACCCATGCCGTTAAAGACATGACGATGCGGCAATTTATCGCCATCGCGCAGATCATTACTGATGAGTTTCATGAACCCTCCTTTCTTTTTTGCAGAAAGTGTAGCCAGAAACCCTCACGCTGACTTCCCGTTATTGGCAAAAAAATGTTTCATCCTGCACCGCACGATTAACCGCTGCGGTCAGACGCTGCAACTGTTGCGGGAGAATAATATAGGGCGGCATCAGGTAAATCAGTTTGCCAAATGGTCGTATCCAGACATCCTGTTCGACAAAGAATTTTTGCAGCGCTGCCATATTCACCGGACGAGTGGTTTCGACCACGCCGATTGCCCCCAGTACGCGCACATCGGCAACCATTTCGGCGTCACGGGCAGGAGCCAGTTGCTCGCGCAGTTGTACTTCAATAGTCGCTACCTGCTGCTGCCAGTCGCCAGATTCGATAATGGCCAGGCTGGCGTTTGCTGCCGCGCAGGCCAGCGGATTGCCCATAAAGGTTGGCCCGTGCATAAAGCATCCGGCTTCGCCGTTGCTGATAGTTTCAGCCACTTCGCGCGTAGTGAGCGTGGCGGAAAGGGTCATCGTACCGCCGGTTAAGGCTTTACCGAGGCATAAAATGTCCGGCGCAATTTCTGCATGTTCGCAGGCAAACAGTTTGCCGGTACGACCAAATCCGGTGGCGATCTCGTCGGCAATAAGCAAGATACCTTCACGATCGCACATTTTGCGGATTCGTTTTAACCACTCCGGATGGTACATGCGCATCCCGCCTGCACCCTGGACAATCGGTTCAATGATCACCGCCGCGATTTCATGACGATGTGCCGCCATCAGGCGCGCAAAGCCCACCATATCGCGTTCATCCCATTCGCCATCCATGCAGCTTTGCGGGGCCGGAGCAAACAAGTTTTCTGGCAGATAGCCTTTCCACAGGCTGTGCATTGAGTTGTCCGGATCGCACACCGACATCGCGCCAAAGGTATCGCCATGATAACCATTGCGGAAGGTCAGAAAACGCTGGCGCGCTTCGCCTTTGGCTTGCCAGTACTGCAACGCCATTTTCATCGCCACTTCCACCGCTACGGAGCCGGAGTCCGCGAGAAAAACGCATTCCAGCGGTTGCGGCGTCATTGCCACCAGTTTGCGGCACAGCTCGATGGCGGGCGCATGGGTGATACCGCCAAACATCACATGCGACATGGCATCAATTTGCGACTTCATTGCCGCATTGAGCTGCGGGTGGTTGTAGCCGTGGATTGCCGCCCACCAGGACGACATACCGTCAATCAGGCGTCTGCCGTCAGACAAAATCAGCTCGCAACCTTCGGCGCTCGCCACCGGATAAACCGGTAGCGGGGAGGTCATGGATGTGTATGGGTGCCAGATATGGCGTTGGTCAAAGGCAAGATCGTCCGTTGTCATAATCGACTTGTAAACCAAATTGAAAAGATTTAGGTTTACAAGTCTACACCGAATTAACAACAAAAAACACGTTTTGGAGAAGCCCCATGGCTCACCACCCACGCTGGACATTGTCGCAAGTCACAGAATTATTTGAAAAACCGTTGTTGGATCTGCTGTTTGAAGCGCAGCAGGTGCATCGTCAGCATTTCGATCCTCGTCAGGTGCAGGTCAGTACTTTGCTGTCAATTAAAACGGGTGCTTGCCCGGAAGATTGCAAATACTGCCCGCAAAGCTCGCGTTATAAAACCGGACTGGAAGCCGAGCGGTTGATGGAAGTTGAACAGGTACTGGAGTCGGCGCGCAAAGCGAAAGCGGCGGGATCGACGCGTTTTTGCATGGGCGCGGCGTGGAAGAACCCCCACGAACGCGATATGCCGTACCTGGAGCAGATGGTGCAGGGGGTAAAAGCGATGGGCCTGGAGGCGTGTATGACGCTGGGTACGTTGAGCGAATCTCAGGCGCAGCGCCTTGCGGATGCCGGGCTGGATTACTACAACCACAACCTCGACACCTCGCCGGAGTTTTACGGCAACATCATCACCACGCGCACTTATCAGGAACGTCTCGACACGCTGGAAAAAGTGCGTGATGCCGGGATCAAAGTCTGTTCAGGTGGCATTGTAGGTTTAGGCGAAACGGTAAAAGATCGCGCTGGATTATTGCTGCAACTGGCAAACCTGCCGACGCCGCCGGAAAGCGTACCAATCAACATGCTGGTGAAGGTGAAAGGCACTCCACTGGCAGATAACGATGATGTCGATGCCTTTGATTTTATTCGCACCATTGCCGTAGCGCGGATCATGATGCCGACCTCATACGTGCGCCTTTCTGCCGGACGCGAGCAGATGAATGAACAGACTCAGGCGATGTGCTTTATGGCTGGCGCAAACTCGATTTTCTACGGTTGCAAATTGCTGACCACACCGAATCCGGAAGAAGATAAAGACCTGCAACTGTTCCGCAAACTGGGGTTAAATCCGCAGCAAACCGCCGTGCTGGCGGGCGATAACGAACAACAGCAACGTCTGGAGCAGGCACTAATGACCCCGGACACCGACGAATATTACAACGCGGCAGCACTATGAGCTGGCAGGAGAAAATCAACGCGGCGCTCGATGCGCGGCGTACTGCCGATGCCCTGCGTCGCCGTTATCCAGTGGCGCAAGGGGCCGGTCGCTGGCTGGTGGCGGATGAATGCCAGTATCTGAACTTTTCCAGTAACGATTATTTAGGTTTAAGCCATCATCCGGACATCATTCGTGCATGGAAGCAGGGTGCGGAGCAATTTGGCGTCGGTAGCGGCGGTTCCGGTCACGTCAGCGGTTATAGCGTGGCGCATCAGGCGCTGGAAGAAGAACTGGCCGAGTGGCTGGGCTATTCGCGGGCACTGCTGTTTATCTCTGGTTTTGCCGCTAACCAGGCAGTCATTACCGCGATGATGGCAAAAGAGGACCGCATTGTTGCCGACCGGCTGAGCCATGCCTCCTTGCTGGAAGCTGCCAGTTTAAGCCCCGCGCAGCTTCGCCGTTTTACTCATAACGATGTCGCTCATCTGGCGCGACTGCTTGCTTCCCCCTGTCCGGGGCAGCAGCTGGTGGTGACAGAAGGTGTATTCAGCATGGACGGCGATAGGGCACCACTGGCGGAAATCCAGCAGGTAACGCAACAGCACAATGGCTGGTTGGTGGTCGACGATGCCCACGGCACGGGCGTGATCGGTGAACAGGGGCGTGGTAGCTGCTGGCAACAGCAGGTGAAACCGGAACTGCTGGTGGTCACTTTTGGCAAAGGATTTGGCGTCAGCGGGGCAGCGGTGCTTTGCTCCAATACAGTGGCGGATTATCTGCTGCAATTCGCCCGCCATCTTATCTACAGCACCAGTATGCCGCCCGCTCAGGCGCAGGCATTACGCGCGTCGCTGGCGGTCATTCGCGGTGAAGAGGGGGACGCTCGGCGCGAAAAACTGGCGGTACTCATTACGCGTTTTCGTGCCGGATTGCAGGGTTTGCCGTTTACCCTTGCAGATTCACGTAGCGCCATTCAGCCATTAATCGTTGGCGATAACGCTCGTGCATTACATCTGGCAGAAAAACTGCGTCAGCAAGGCTGTTGGGTCACGGCAATTCGCCCACCAACCGTACCCGCAGGCACTGCGCGATTGCGCCTGACCTTAACCGCCGCACATGAAACGCAGGATATCGACCTGCTGCTGGAGGTGCTGCATGGCAACGGTTAATAAACAAGCCATTGCCGCGGCATTTGGTCGGGCAGCCGCACACTATGAGCAACACGCAGATCTACAGCGTCAGAGTGCTGACGCCTTACTGGCAATGCTCCCACAGCGTACATTCACCCACGTGCTGGACGCGGGTTGTGGACCAGGCTGGATGAGCCGCCACTGGCGTGAACGTCACGCGCGGGTGACGGCGTTAGATCTTTCGCCACTTATGCTTGAGCAGGCACGCCAGAAGGATGCCGCAGACCATTATCTGGCGGGAGATATCGAATCCCTGCCGTTAGCGACTGCGATGTTCGATCTCACATGGAGCAATCTCGCGGTGCAGTGGTGCGGTAATTTATCCACGGCACTCCACGAGCTGTATCGGGTGGTGCGCCCCGGAGGCATGGTCGCGTTTACCACGCTGGCGCAGGGATCGATACCCGAACTGCATCTGGCGTGGCAGGCGGTGGACGAGCGCCCGCATGCTAATCGCTTTTTACCGCCAGATGAAATCGAACAGTCGCTGAACGGCGTTAATTATCAACACCATATTCTGCCCATCACGCTTTGGTTTGATGATGCGCTCAGTGCCATGCGTTCGCTGAAAGGCATCGGTGCAACGCATCTTCATGAAGGGCGTGACCAGCGAATATTAACGCGTTCGCAGTTGCAGCGATTGCAACTGGCCTGGCCGCAACAACAGGGGCGATATCCTCTGACGTATCATCTTTTTTTGGGAGTGATTGCTCGTGAGTAAACGTTATTTTGTCACCGGAACGGACACCGAAGTGGGGAAAACCGTCGCCAGTGGTGCCCTGTTACAGGCCGCAAAAGCCGCAGGCTACCGGACGGCAGGGTATAAACCGGTGGCTTCAGGCAGTGAAATGAACGCGGAAGGCTTACGCAACAGCGACGCGCTGGCGTTACAGCGCAACAGCAGCCTGCTGCTGGATTACGTAATGGTAAATCCTTACACCTTTGCAGAACCCACTTCGCCGCACATCATTAGCGCGCTAGAGGGCAGGCCGATAGAATCATCGGTAATGAGCGCTGGATTACGCGCGCTTGAACAACAGGCTGACTGGGTGTTAGTGGAAGGCGCGGGCGGCTGGTTTACGCCGCTTTCTGACACTTTCACTTTTGCAGATTGGGTAACACAGGAACAACTGCCGGTGATACTGGTAGTTGGCGTGAAACTCGGCTGTATTAATCACGCGATGTTGACTGCACAGGCAATACAACACGCCGGACTGACTCTGGCGGGTTGGGTGGCGAACGATGTCACGCCTCCAGGAAAACGTCACGCTGAATATATGGCCACGCTCACCCGCATGATTCCCGCACCGCTGCTGGGGGAAATTCCCTGGCTTGCAGAAAATCCAGAAAATGCGGCAACCGGAAAGTACATAAATCTTGCCTTGTTAAGCCAGTAATAAAATTGACCAATTTGCGAGCGGGATCGCGTAATTTCCTGGTGTTTGTTTAAGCAATTGAAATCGAAAAAAACAGAGAAATTTTTTTTACCCCCACAACATGAGATTTGTGGGGGAATAGTGCAGGCGGCAAGCCATATGGGCTGGAAGCAGTTATCCACCATTCCTGTGGATAACCATGTGCATTAGAGTTAGAAAACGTCAGGCAAGCGAGAGAACACGCGGCTTGCAGCTAAATTGCTGCGAAAGACGTCTCCAAAAAATATTGTTTTATTTACAGTTGGTTAGATAAAAGCAATGGCTCCAGGAAAAGAGTCGCTGACTGCCATAAAACCTTCATCAATCGGCTTGACAAATGTTAAGAAAGTCTTTGCTTTGGGGATAACCATTGTGAATTAGCATAATATCTTGCCAGAGATGAAATTAGTCTTGGGTAAATGTCATAGGGCTGCGATGTAACACAAATATTGTTGTGCGCTACTGGAATTTTATCCAGTCTTTTTTACTGGCATTATTAACCATGACGAGTAAAATTACATACCTGCCCGCCCAACTCCTTCAGGTAGCGACTCATGAGTAAACCGTTCAAACTGAATTCCGCTTTTAAACCTTCTGGCGATCAGCCCGAGGCGATTCGACGTCTCGAAGAGGGGCTGGAAGATGGTCTGGCGCACCAGACGTTACTTGGCGTGACGGGTTCCGGGAAAACCTTCACCATTGCCAATGTCATTGCTGACCTTCAGCGCCCAACCATGGTACTTGCGCCCAACAAAACGCTGGCGGCCCAACTGTACGGCGAAATGAAAGAGTTCTTCCCGGAAAACGCGGTGGAGTATTTCGTCTCCTACTACGACTACTATCAGCCGGAAGCCTATGTACCGAGTTCCGACACCTTCATTGAGAAAGATGCCTCGGTAAACGAACATATCGAGCAGATGCGTTTGTCCGCCACCAAAGCGATGCTGGAGCGGCGTGATGTGGTTGTGGTGGCGTCGGTTTCCGCGATTTATGGTCTGGGCGATCCTGATTTATATCTCAAGATGATGCTCCATCTTACGGTCGGTATGATTATCGATCAGCGCGCGATCCTGCGCCGCCTGGCGGAGCTGCAATACACCCGGAATGATCAAGCATTCCAGCGCGGTACTTTCCGCGTTCGTGGCGAGGTGATTGATATCTTCCCGGCAGAATCGGATGACATTGCACTTCGCGTGGAACTGTTTGACGAGGAAGTGGAACGATTGTCGTTATTTGATCCGCTAACCGGGCAGATTGTTTCCACCATTCCACGTTTTACCATCTACCCGAAAACGCACTACGTTACGCCGCGCGAGCGCATTGTGCAGGCGATGGAAGAAATTAAAGAAGAACTGGCCGCCAGACGCAAAGTGCTGTTGGAGAACAACAAACTGCTGGAAGAGCAGCGGCTGACTCAGCGTACCCAGTTTGATCTGGAGATGATGAACGAACTGGGATATTGCTCGGGGATTGAAAACTACTCGCGCTTCCTCTCCGGCCGTGGACCAGGTGAGCCACCGCCGACACTGTTTGATTACCTGCCTGCCGATGGGCTGTTGGTCGTCGATGAATCTCACGTCACCATTCCACAAATTGGCGGCATGTATCGCGGTGACCGGGCGCGTAAAGAGACACTGGTGGAGTACGGCTTCCGCCTGCCATCGGCGCTGGATAACCGTCCGCTGAAGTTTGAAGAGTTCGAAGCATTAGCGCCGCAAACCATCTATGTTTCGGCGACGCCGGGTAATTACGAGCTGGAAAAATCCGGTGGTGATGTGGTGGATCAGGTCGTGCGTCCAACCGGATTGCTTGATCCGATTATCGAAGTGCGACCGGTGGCAACACAGGTTGATGATCTTCTTTCGGAGATTCGCCAGCGAGCGGCAATTAACGAACGCGTGCTGGTCACAACACTGACCAAGCGAATGGCGGAAGATCTTACGGAATATCTCGAAGAACACGGTGAGCGTGTACGTTATCTTCACTCAGATATCGATACCGTCGAGCGCATGGAAATCATCCGCGACTTGCGTCTGGGTGAGTTCGACGTGCTGGTAGGGATCAACTTACTGCGCGAAGGTCTGGATATGCCGGAAGTTTCGCTGGTGGCGATCCTCGACGCCGACAAAGAAGGCTTCCTGCGTTCTGAACGTTCGTTGATCCAGACCATTGGTCGTGCGGCACGTAACGTCAATGGTAAAGCGATTCTCTACGGCGATAAGATCACCCCGTCAATGGCAAAAGCAATTGGCGAAACCGAACGTCGCCGCGAGAAACAGCAGAAGTACAACGAGGAACACGGCATTACGCCGCAAGGCTTGAACAAGAAAGTGGTCGATATCCTGGCGCTGGGGCAGAACATTGCTAAAACCAAAGCGAAGGGCAGAGGAAAATCGCGACCGATTGTTGAGCCGGATAATGTGCCGATGGATATGTCGCCGAAGGCGTTGCAGCAGAAAATCCATGAACTGGAAGGGCTGATGATGCAACACGCGCAAAATCTGGAGTTCGAAGAAGCGGCGCAAATTCGTGACCAGTTGCATCAGCTGCGTGAGCTGTTCATTGCGGCTTCGTGACAAGATGACGAAGCCGGAATTTTCTTCCGGCTTCGTGTTAACCTAATGCCTGTAACGCCTTTTCCAGTGCGTTATGCAGCAACTGGCGGTCATGACGATAGGGAATATCGCTGGCCTCCAGTACTTCCTGAATCACAATTCTGTTGTTAACTGCGGATACATCAGCTTTCGGTCCAACAACTACCGCATCAATCACTTTTTTACCAACATACTGCTCCATAATCGCCAGCTTATTTTCCAACTTGAGATTAGCAGCAGGCAGGCTTAATTCTCGCCCCAAATTACCGATATACACCATCGGGGCAGGCGTTCGGCGTAATGCCTGCGCGATTTCCTTGAGCAGCAGAATGGGCATAAGACTGGTATAAAAACTCCCTGGCCCAATAATGATCAGATCCGCCTCATTAATCGCCAGCACCGCTTCACGTGTGGCAGGTACGTTGGGGGTTAAGAGTAGATCCTGTATCGGCGCAGTGAGCTGGTCAATATTGACCTCGCCGTAAACTTCATGTCCCTGATCATCAATGGCCATCAGATCCACCGGATGTTCCGACATTGGAATCAAATGTGTATCCACTTTCAGCAGATTGCGAATCAGATTGATCGCTTCCAGGGGCCGCACGCTAAGGTGATCCAGTGCCTTTAACATCAGGTTTCCAAGGTTGTGCCCGGAAAGTTCACCGTTACCGCCAAAACGATATTCAAACATTGCGGAAGCGACGCTGGGTTCCGTTATCAACTGGTTGAGGCAGTTGCGCATATCGCCCCAGGCAATGCCGCCTTCTGAGCGACGAATACGCCCCGTCGAGCCGCCATTATCCGTGGTGGTTACGATACCCGTTAAGCGAGAGCCTAAAGATGAAAGCGATGAGAGAACGCGTCCTAATCCATGCCCTCCGCCGAGAGCAACGACACGATCAAGGTCAGCCAGCGTACGATTGCGCATATAGATTCCTGAAATCAAATTCACCGCGCTACAGTAGCGCAACTCATAGGGAATCGGCAATTAAGCTGTAAAGATCCCGAAAACTCTTTTTCAGAGACTACCTCCAACGAGTAATACACGCTTTCCAGGCTGATGATATATATCAAGGTAAAACGCTCATTTTTCCTTATTCTGTAGCGAAATAGCTCGATCATGACGCTATATATACGATTACATAGCGAAAGTTGTGAATGGTAAAAATCCCATTTACACGTTAGTATCGGCATAACCACTAAACACTCTAGCCTCTGCACCTGGGTCAACTGATACGGTGCTTTGGCCGTGACAATGCTTACAAAGATTGCCACCAGGGCGAAGGAAGAAATGACTTCGCCTCCCGTATCTGGAAAGGTGTACATGGCTTCACAACTGACTGATGCATTTGCGCGTAAGTTTTACTACTTGCGCCTGTCGATTACCGATGTGTGTAACTTCCGTTGCACCTACTGCCTGCCGGATGGCTACAAACCGAGCGGCGTCACCAATAAAGGCTTTCTTACCGTCGATGAAATTCGCCGGGTTACGCGCGCCTTCGCCAGTCTGGGTACCGAAAAAGTCCGTCTGACGGGCGGAGAGCCGTCTTTGCGTCGTGACTTTACCGATATCATCGCCGCTGTGCGAGAAAACGACGCTATTCGCCAGATAGCGGTCACCACCAATGGTTACCGTCTGGAACGCGACGTGGCGAACTGGCGTGATGCTGGTCTTACTGGTATCAACGTGAGTGTCGATAGCCTCGACGCTCGCCAGTTTCAGGCTATTACCGGACAGGATAAATTCAATCAGGTCATGGCAGGGATCGATGCTGCATTTGAGGCCGGTTTTGAGAAGGTCAAAGTCAATACCGTGCTGATGCGTGATGTTAATCATCACCAGCTCGACACCTTTCTGAACTGGATCCAGCATCGCCCTATCCAGTTACGTTTCATCGAACTGATGGAAACGGGCGAGGGCAGCGAGCTCTTCCGGAAGCATCACATCTCTGGTCAGGTTCTACGTGACGAGCTACTGCGTCGCGGCTGGATCCACCAATTACGTCAACGCAGCGATGGTCCCGCGCAAGTCTTTTGTCATCCGGATTACGCCGGAGAGATTGGCCTTATCATGCCGTATGAAAAAGACTTCTGTGCCACTTGCAACCGCCTGCGCGTTTCCTCCATTGGTAAACTCCATCTCTGCCTGTTTGGTGAAGGCGGCGTTAACTTGCGCGATCTGCTGGAAGACGATACCCAGCAACAGGCGCTGGAAGCGCGTATTTCAGCGGCGCTGCGGGAGAAAAAACAGACCCATTTCCTGCATCAAAACAACACCGGTATTACGCAAAACTTATCGTACATTGGCGGCTAAAACGTCAAAAGGAGAGATCAGATGAGTCAGGTAAGCACTGAATTTATCCCGACCCGTATTGCTATTCTTACGGTTTCTAATCGTCGCGGTGAAGAAGACGATACCTCCGGTCACTATCTGCGCGATTCGGCGCAGGAAGCGGGCCATCACGTTGTCGATAAAGCCATTGTGAAAGAAAACCGCTATGCCATTCGCGCTCAGGTATCTGCGTGGATCGCCAGCGACGATGTACAAGTAGTGTTGATTACGGGTGGTACTGGCCTGACCGAAGGCGATCAGGCACCTGAAGCACTGCTGCCGCTGTTCGACCGTGAAGTTGAAGGTTTTGGTGAAGTGTTCCGTATGTTGTCGTTCGAAGAGATTGGCACCTCAACGTTGCAATCTCGTGCGGTAGCGGGCGTCGCTAACAAAACGCTAATTTTCGCCATGCCCGGTTCAACCAAAGCGTGCCGTACCGCCTGGGAAAATATCATCGCACCGCAGCTGGATGCCCGTACGCGTCCGTGTAATTTCCATCCACACTTGAAGAAATAAGTATGTCGCAACTGACCCATATCAACGCCGCTGGCGAAGCGCACATGGTGGATGTCTCCGCCAAAGCGGAAACCGTGCGTGAAGCGCGCGCCGAAGCCTTTGTCACCATGCGCAGCGAGACGTTGGCGATGATCATTGATGGTCGCCACCACAAAGGTGACGTATTTGCCACTGCGCGTATCGCCGGTATTCAGGCAGCAAAACGCACATGGGATTTGATCCCGCTTTGTCATCCGCTGATGCTCAGTAAAGTTGAAGTCAATTTGCAGGCCGAGCCGGAGCACAATCGGGTGCGTATAGAAACCTTATGCCGCCTGACCGGGAAAACCGGCGTCGAAATGGAAGCGTTAACGGCGGCCTCCGTGGCCGCGCTGACCATTTATGACATGTGTAAAGCGGTGCAAAAAGATATGGTGATTGGTCCGGTACGTTTGCTGGCGAAGAGCGGTGGCAAGTCGGGTGACTTTAAGGTGGAAGCGGATGATTAAAGTTCTTTTTTTCGCCCAGGTGCGCGAGTTGGTAGGAACAGATGCAGCCGAAGTAGCTGCGGATTTCCCAACCGTGGAAGCGTTACGTCAGCATCTGGCTGCGCAGAGCGATCGTTGGGCGCTGGCGCTGGAAGATGGCAAATTGCTTGCTGCCGTCAACCAGACGCTGGTGAGTTTTGACCATCCGCTGACTGACGGCGACGAAGTGGCTTTCTTCCCGCCGGTAACCGGAGGCTAAAATGGCAGAAACCAAAATTGTTGTCGGCCCGCAGCCGTTCAGCGTAGGAGAAGAGTATCCGTGGCTGGCGGAGCGTGACGAAGACGGTGCAGTAGTCACCTTTACCGGTAAGGTGCGCAACCATAACCTGGGCGACAGCGTCAAAGCATTAACCCTCGAACACTATCCGGGGATGACTGAAAAAGCACTGGCAGAAATTGTCGATGAAGCGCGTAACCGCTGGCCGCTGGGGCGCGTCACGGTGATTCACCGCATCGGGGAATTATGGCCGGGCGATGAAATCGTTTTTGTCGGTGTCACCAGTGCGCATCGCAGCAGTGCGTTTGAAGCCGGGCAGTTTATTATGGACTATCTCAAAACCCGCGCACCATTCTGGAAGCGCGAAGCCACGCCGGAAGGCGACCGCTGGGTTGAAGCCCGGGAGAGCGACCAGCAGGCAGCAAAACGCTGGTAGAATAATGTGATACGCTTAACGTATCACTTTCTACCAGGAGGATGCCATGGACCGTTTCCCACGTTCCGATTCCATTGTGCAGGCGCGTTCCGGCCTGCAAACCTATATGGCGCAGGTATATGGCTGGATGACAGCTGGCCTGCTGCTTACCGCTTTTGTTGCCTGGTATGCAGCCAATTCGGCAGCTCTGATGGAGCTACTTTTCACCAATCGCGTCTTTCTGATAGGCCTGGTGATAGCACAATTAGCTTTAGTTATCGTGTTATCAGCGATGATTCAAAAGTTAAGTGCGGGTGTAACGACGACACTATTTATGCTCTATTCGGCGCTAACCGGACTAACGCTTTCCAGTATTTTCATTGTTTATACCGCGGCGTCTATTGCCAGCACTTTTGTTGTCACTGCCGGGATGTTCGGCGTAATGAGCCTGTACGGTTACACCACCAAACGTGATTTAAGTGGCTTCGGCAATATGTTGTTTATGGCGTTGATCGGCATTGTGCTGGCATCGCTGGTGAACTTCTGGCTGAAAAGCGAAGCGTTGATGTGGGCAGTTACCTACATCGGCGTGATTGTCTTTGTTGGATTGACGGCGTATGACACTCAGAAACTAAAAAATATGGGTGAGCAGATTGATACCCGCGATACCTCCAACCTGCGTAAATACTCCATCCTGGGGGCATTAACCCTTTACCTCGACTTCATCAACCTGTTCCTAATGTTGCTGAGAATATTTGGCAACCGTCGCTGAATATTTTACTTGCGTTGAATCCCGACCCGTAGTCGGGATTTTTTATCTGTATAATAACGGCAATTAATTAATTGTTTTGCAATTATTAATGTCATTAATGATGTTCGCTGGTGAGTTTACTGGCTTAAATTATCAGTCAGCTATTTAATTGAAATACAATAGCTTTTCTCTAAAAATTTGGTGCAAACGAAGAATAATAGAGTACAATTCGGCGGTTTAATATCGGTTAAGGTGGTTGTCTTTTTTAGCAAACTCCGATGCAATAAATTACTAACTCGCTGAAGTTTTGTTGCGACATTGTTATTTTATTGAAAATGTCGAACATTGAACATACATTCATGAAAAAAATGGATTAATTCTCTATGTCTTCTGTATTACCTTCATTGTCTGTTTATCCACGGCAGAGAAAAATATATCTTTTTTTAGCGCTATTATTTGCTTCAACATTGATTCAACTTTGGCCTTTATATCATTTACAACCTCTCCGGGTAATATTACGTGTTGGTGCATGCAACATGCTAATTATATTATCTCTGACAGCATGTTATCGCCTGTTGGTGGGGAAAATTTTAGCGCTGGGGGTGTCATTATTACTCACTGTTAATTTTATGATTGCGCTTTGTACATGGGAAATATATCAAAGCGATTTCAATATCGTATTTGCGATGAGTATTCTTGAAACTCATTGGGCTGAAGTTAAATCGATGACGGGTATGTATATTTCATGGATGCCGGTATGCGTCATT
Organism: Escherichia fergusonii ATCC 35469; assembly: GCF_000026225.1. Lineage (NCBI taxonomy): Bacteria > Pseudomonadati > Pseudomonadota > Gammaproteobacteria > Enterobacterales > Enterobacteriaceae > Escherichia > Escherichia fergusonii. The sequence goes on along the minus strand of NC_011740.1, from coordinate 2,383,509 downwards.
TATTTTCTATTGACATATTTCTCCATACACAATGGTGCAAAATGTCTCTCTTCTAAAATTCAACGCGCCGCAATGGTCATATTATTGATTTTTCTGGCATGGTTTACTTACAGTCAATGGAAAAAACAGCAGAAAGATGGTCTTGGCGGCTATTATCCTTTAAGCGCTCGCGCATTAAAAGTTACACCATTTTACGTTGCTTCAAATTTTATTGTTGCATACCGTGACATTGCTTTTGCAAAAGAGCTAAAGCAGATTGATATAGATTTACCGGGGTTAACGACTAAAGACACTGATATTGATACCTATGTAATCATTATTGGTGAGTCTGCACGTCGCAGTAATATGAGCTTGTATGGTTTCGAACAGAATACTACGCCCGTACAAAATACAATCGCACCGCAGGCACTAATTTTTGATAACGCTATTTCACCTGCGGCGGCGACAGTGACTTCGATTCCAATGATTCTCAGTAAGGCATCAACAGAAAGTTTTACTGCTGCCGATTTATCAAACAATATTGTTACGTTAGCTAATAAAGCTGGTTTTCAAACAACATGGCTGAGTACACAGAATGTTGTGGGTAAACATAATAACTACATTACCCTTATCGGAAGTGCCAGCAATAAATCGCAGTGGATGACAGGTGAATATGACGATGCCCTTTTACCCCATCTTGATGAAGCCTTAAAAGAAAAAGGTAAAAAACTCATCATGTTGCACATCAATGGTAGTCATGAAATTGCCTGTACGCGTTATCCTGAATGGGCAGATAAATTCAAAACTGGCAATAAATATGAGGATTGCTACAACAACTCTATATTGTTCACTGATTATGTTATTGGTGAGGTCATAAAGCGTCTTGAAGGTAGTAAATCCTCATTGCTTTATTTTTCTGATCATGGCCTGGAAAAAAATCCTGATATTCCGTCACTTTATATGCATGGCGCAGATACACCAAGTAAAGAAGCCTACGATGTACCGCAATTTATCTGGTACAGTTCTGAGGCATTGAACAGTCAATCGCGTAAGCTTGGTCATATTCGTGAGAACTATTCGTTGCTCAATAACTATGCAATGATGCTTGACTGGCTGGGCATTTCCACTGGCGAAACACGGTGCAACTCTCCGTTGTCTGAATGTTATCGTCCTGCGACATCTATCCCTGTAACGGACGGTAGTCGAGCTAAAGTCTTTGAATATAAAGATCTGCGTGATACCTTTGCCTCACCGAAGAAAAAGATTCCTTATCGCGAAGCCAGTCCTAATCCGCTGTAAATTAATGTCTGGGGAGCATCGTCAGGTGCTCCCTGATTCTTATTCAAAATACACCAGACAAGTGCCAGACCATAAAATACGTTTTACCACATGGCGGTTGCCTTTTTCGCATCCATAAATATAAAAATATTTTGTATGAATAACTTTAGGTTCATTCACAATAGTAATTTAAGTTTTTCACTAAGGACAACTAAAAGAATGGAATCATACTCGAAAAACAATGATAAATTCGATTACATGTGTGAGGCGAAAATATTAAACGCCATATGGCTCATTACCGCTGTCGGTTTGGCGGCAACCGCAGGTCTGGCCTGGATAGCTAATTATCTCGAAATTACGGCAACAAAATATGATTCACCGCAAATGTATGTTGCCATAGGATTATCATTACTTTGTATGTATGGCTTAAGTAAAGATATCAACAAGATAAATGCCGCCATCGCAGGCGTAATGTATCTGTTTTTAATCTCTTTGGTGGCGATTGTCGTTGCTAGTTTAGCTCCTGTATCTGCCATTATCCTTGTGTTCAGCACTGCGGGCGCGATGTTTTTAATCAGTATGCTGGCCGGTTTATTATTTAATGTTGATCCTGGTTCTCACCGTTTCATCATTATGATGACGTTGACAGGGTTGGCTCTGGTGATCAGCGTGAATGCCGCATTAATGAGTGAACGACCCATTTGGGTAATAAGTTGCTTAATGATTGTTTTATGGTCAGGCATTATCTCGCATGGACGAAATAAGCTCCTTGAACTGGCAGGAAAATGCCATAGCGAAGAGTTGTGGAGTCCGGTTCGTTGCGCTGTTACAGGTGCATTAACACTCTATTACTATTTTATCGGCTTCTTTGGGATTCTTGCAGCAATAGTGATAACGCTTGTCTGGCAAAGGCATACGCGGTTTCATATTTAACGCACTTTCGACTTACGTTTAGAAATGTAGTATCTGAAATACAATAGTGGAGAATATCATGCAGTTAGTTTGTACCATCGATAATAAATATATGGATAAATTTATGGCTATACTGCTTTCAGGAGTGTTACATTCCTTGAAAGAAGGCACGATAACTATAGATGAATCTGAACTACTAGTTTTCAGACCTTTTATTTCCAGGCTTTTACACAAAAATGATTGTGATAAAGAGCTAATAGAGATAATTGATCTTGGTTGTGATCTTGAAAATATTGAATCATTAGTTCCTGAGTATCTTGATGATGCTATAAAAAACTTAATAATCAAAACAAGTGATTTTACATATGCAATAAAAGATAGTTATCCTTTGAGTAATAAAATGGAACATGCAGTATCTTTTATGTTTAGAGATTAAAAAGGTTTATAAAATGTTCAAAGATAAAACTCTGGCAGCAGATATCAGCGCATTAATGCTCAATATTGGTTCTCAATTAGATGCGTCAGTATTATATGTTCAGCAAGCTTGCGATGAATCTGAGCTTAATATTTATCGTTCCGCCGTCGGGGAAATTATGGGGCGCATGTTAATCGATATCATGAACCCCATCTATAAACAGCATCCCGAACTTAAACCAAAAGAACTTAACTAAACTTCACATCGCCGCTTCATTTTTCGCTCGTAGCTTCTTCGCCTGGCTTTCCAGCAACAGGTAACAGATCAGCGCCAGCAGCAGCGGGATAAAGTAATACAGCACACGGTAAGCGAGCAGGGCGGCGATAATTGTGCCTTTGGAGGTATGCTCCCCAGCCAGTAGCGCGATAAACACCGCTTCCAGCACACCAATCCCCGCCGGAATATGCACGATGACGCCAGCAATACTACTAACCAGCAACACGCCCAGTACAAAGAAATAGTTCACGTTTTGACCCAGCAACAGCCAGATAATCGCTCCCATTACCATCCAGTTAACGCTGGAAATCAGCATCTGGGCGAGGGCGAATTTCCATGAAGGCAGCACCAGTTTTTGTCCTTTGATGGTCATATGGCGGTGCTTCGCGAAAGCGCAAAACCACAAATAAACCGCGATAATCATCAGTAAGCCAATGCCGAGAATGCGCAGCGTGGTTTGATCGACATACCAGTGGTCCGGCAGCTCCACCACGCCTGCGGTAAAGATAATCCCGGCCAGCAAAATATAGCCCAGCCAGTTGGTGGTAATACTGAGCGAGAAAATCCGCGTAATAGTGCTGCCCGGTAACCCTAGCCGGGAGTACAAACGATAGCGCATACCAATGCCGCCGACCCAGGTACTGAGCGTCAGGTTGAAGGCGTAACAGATAAACGACACCAGCATGACCTGGCGTTTTGCCAGTTTATGACCGCAGTAGAAGCGGGCGAGCAGATCATAGCAGCCATATATCAGATAGCTGACGACCACCAGCCCAATCGCACTGAGCAGCGCAACGCGATTGTAGTCTCGGATGACCTTCCAGACCTCTTCCCAGTCCACTTTTTTGGCGTAGACCACCAGCAACACTATCACCGCGATAAAAAACAGCCAGGTGAGGATCTTCTTTGCTAAGCGCCAGCGTGGGTGTGATTTACTCATCAGGGTTTTACCCCCGTGTTTTCAGTTTCTATCCGATCCTGAGTTTCCATTGTCGGTTGTGCGGGGGGATCAACTTGCGCCAGACGCGGCGTGTGCGCCGGAAGCCAGCCCACCAGCGCCGGGAAGTGGCGCAAAAAATGGAATGCCAGCACGCTTTTGGTCAGGTTCCACCAGGTGCGTTTCGGCAGCATGGATTCATCCACTTGTTGACAGTCGGCGGCGATGATGCCGTTCAGATTATCGCGTAGCGTCTGGTTAAAATTACGATCGTGAATGATGACGTTTGCTTCGAGATTTAGCGACAAACTGAGCGGATCGAGATTACTGGACCCTACCGTCGCCCAGTGATCGTCCATCAATGCCACTTTACCGTGGAGCGGGCGGCGGCGGTACTCAAATACCTGAACGCCGCCTTTAACCAGATAGTTGTACAGTAAACGCGCGCCGACTCTGACAATGGGCATATCCGGTTCGCCCTGAATGATCAGCTTGATCCGCACCCCGCGCCGCGCCGCTTTGCGTAAGGCGTGCAAAAATCGATAGCCAGGAAAGAAGTAGGCGTTGGCGATAATCACTTCCCGACGAGCCTGAGTGAGCATTTTCAGATAGTGGCGTTCGATATCATCACGATGTTCTTCGTTATCGCGCCAAACCAATAATACCTGCGCTTCTCCCGGCTGGCGGTTTTCTTCCGCTTTGTGATGACGTCGCCACCAGCGTCGTGCTGCGCTGTGTCCTGGCAGGTTTTCCAGTTCAAACTGGAGAATATCTTCGACAATCGGCCCTTCAAGGCGCACTGCGTAATCCTGTTTAGCCTCTGGACCGTAGCTGGACATATGCTCGGCGGAGTAATTCAGCCCACCAATAAAGGCGATACGTGCGTCGATCACCACAATTTTGCGATGCATCCGGCGAAACACATTGGTGCGCATACCAAAAAGGCGAGGGCGGGGATCGTAGTAGCGGAACACCACGCCAGCTGCCGTCAGTTCATTGACAAACTCATCGCTGAGATCCGGCGAACCGTAGCCATCCAGCAAGACTTCCGCTTTTACCCCGCGTTGCGCTGCTGCCAGTAGTGCCGCATGCAGCTGTTTGCCGACGTCATCCTCAAACCAGATAAACGTTTCAAGAATGATGCGTTCTTGTGCCTCGCCAATCGCCTTAAACACCGCGGGATAATATTGCTCGCCGTTTTCCAGCAACTGGATCTTATTGCCTTCGCGCCAGCTACATTTCATAAATGAATCTCCGCACTTAAAGGGGCATGATCAGAAAGGTGTCGCCATGTCCGCAGCGGCAACGCGGTTGGCGCGCTGGCGCTGGCATTTTTGACGTAGATCCTGTCCAGTCGTAGTAGAGGAAATTGCACCGGAAACGTGCGCGCCGGGCGTCCGTGGGCGCGGGTAAAAATCTCATCCAGTCCGGCCTGTACTTTTAACGGATGATTAGCTTTTTGCCGCCAGTCGTTGAAATCACCCGCCACCAATACTGGTTCGCCGTCCGGCAGCTCATTCACCCATTCGGCGAGCATCGCAAGCTGCGCCTGACGGTGCGCTTCACGCAGGCCCAGATGTACGCACATCACATGAATCGCTTTCCCGGTCATTGGCGGCACAATGCGGCAGTAGAGCACGCCGCGCTTTTCCGCACCATCGACCGAAACATCACGATTCTCATAATGTTCAATGGGATAGCGCGACAGTACGGCGTTACCGTGATGCCCTTCCGGGTATACGGCATTGCGACCGTAGGCAAAATCGCTCCACATAGTGTCGGCGAGAAACTCGTAGTGCGAGGTATCGGGCCAGTTTTCCACATGCAGCGGATGAACTTCATGCGCACCCATCACTTCTTGCAGGCAAACAATATCGGCACTGACGGTACGCACGGCGTCGCGAAGTTCCGGCAAAATGAAGCGTCGGTTAAACGCGGTAAAGCCTTTGTGAATATTGATGGTGAGCACCTTGAACGAAAATTGTTGTGTTTGAACGGGCATAATTTTCCTGTCTTTGCCTCTTATCTCATTGAAATAGTGTAGTCGGCGTCACAAAAAGATGCGGTCTTACGGAATTTTCCGTAAAGTTCGGTACTCTGAGTAAGTAGAGATAAATTCTTCAGGAGAGAAGCCATGAAGTGGCAACAACGTGTTCGTGTCGCAACTGGTCTAAGTTGCTGGCAGATTATGTTGCATTTACTGGTAGTGGCGCTGCTGGTGGTGGGCTGGATGAGTAAAACTCTGGTTCACGTTGGCGTAGGATTATGCGCACTGTATTGTGTCACGGTAGTGATGATGCTGGTGTTTCAGCGCCACCCCGAGCAACGCTGGCGTGAGGTGGCAGATGTGCTGGAAGAACTGACCACAACCTGGTATTTTGGCGCAGCGCTGATTGTGCTGTGGCTGTTATCCCGCGTACTGGAAAACAACTTTTTGCTGGCGATTGCAGGGCTGGCGATCCTTGCTGGCCCGGCAGTAGTGTCTTTACTGGCGAAAGATAAGAAGTTACATCACCTTACGTCTAAACATCGCGTACGCCGCTGACCCTGTCGTGGCCGTTATCACCAGTAGCGGCCACAAACTATTCCACACAATATCCAGACTCGCATCCTTCAAATAAATCTGCTTGGTAATGTCCGTAAAGTGGCGGATAGGGTTAATCCACGTCAGGTTTTGCAGCCACACTGGCATGTTCTCCACTGGCGAAACGTAACCAGAAAGGAGAATGGCGGGCATCATAAAGACAAACACGCCGATAAACGCCTGCTGTTGCGTTGAACAGAGTGACGAAATCAACAGACCGAATCCCACCAGCGATAAACCGTAAATCACCATCGTAAAGTAGAATAGCGCCAGCGATCCAGCGAAGGGGATTTGATACGCCCAGATACCAATCGCCAGCACAATGGTTGCCTGAAACGTGGCGACAATTAACGCAGGTACGGCTTTGCCGATAAATATCTGCCAGGTGGTGAGGGGCGAAACCAGTAACTGATCGAGCGTACCCTGTTCACGTTCGCGGGCGACGGAAAGTGACGTGACGATCATTACGCCGATAGTGGTGATCATGGCGATCAGCGACGGCACCACAAACCATTTGTAGTCGAGATTCGGGTTATACCAGTTGCGTACCACCAGCTCGCTGTTGTTGGGTTTCGGTTTTCCTTCCAGCAGCTCCTGCTGATAATTTTTGACGATCTGTTGCAGGTAGTTGGCGGCAATTTGCGCACTGTTGGAGTTGCGCCCGTCGAGGATCAACTGCAATGGCGCGGTCTGGAAGGTATCCAATTTGCGTGAGAAATCAGCCGGGAAACGTACCAACAATAACGCCTTTTGCGTGTCGATGGTTGGGCGGATCTCCTGCGGGCTTTTCAGCAGCAACACATGGGTAAAGGCGCTGGCACGGGCAAAACGCTGGGTCAGCTCCACCGAATGCTCGCCGTTATCTTCATCGTAGATGGCGATGGTGGCGTTGGTCACTTCCAGTGTGGCGGCGAACGGGAAAAGAATCACCTGAATCAGCACGGGTAAAATCAGAATCGCGCGGGTTTGCGGTTCACGCAGCAACGACTGCAACTCTTTGCGGATTAACGTCCATAAGCGATGAAACATGCTCTTCTCCCTAATCCAGCCGACGTTTGGTTTTCAGCCACGTCAGACCGATAAACATCACCGCCGAAGCGATCAAAAACAGCACGTTCACCACCAGCACCACTGGAATATTCCCGGCGAGGAACAGGCTTTGCAGGGTACTGACGAAATAACGTGCAGGAATAATGTACGTCACCGCACGGATAACCGCAGGCATACTGTCTATCTGAAAAATAAAGCCGGAAAGCATAATTGACGGCAGAAAAGCGGCGTTCAGGGCAACTTGTGCGGCGTTGAACTGGTTGCGGGTAATTGTGGAAATCAGCAGCCCCATTCCCAGAGTACTGAGCAAAAACAGGCTGGAGATAAAAAACAGAATCAGCAGCGACCCGCGATACGGCACGCCGAGAATAAACACTGACACCAGCATACACAACAACATCGCCAGCATCCCAAGGAAGTAATAAGGGATCAGCTTACACAGCAACAGTTCCGTGCGGGTTATCTCCGTAGAGAGTAACGCCTCCATGGTGCCGCGTTCCCATTCTCGCGCCACCACCAGCGAGGTGAGAATCGCGCCGATAACCGTCATGATGATGGTCACCGCACCGGGGATAATAAAGTGCTGGCTAATCGCCGCCGGGTTAAACCAGTAGCGAGTCTGGACGTCGATAAGCGGTTCAAAAGTCTGCCCGTTGTCCTCTGCCCGCTGCATTTGCCAGATCTGCCAGATCCCTTCGACATAACCTTGCACAAAGTTAGCGGTATTTGGCTCACTGCCGTCGGTGATCACCTGAATCGGCGCGGTAGCGTTGGCGCGCTCCATCTGTTCGGCGAAATCCACCGGAATCACCACCAGGCCACGAATTTTTCCCGCCTGCATTTTGGCGATCAATTCCTGACGGTTATCGCTGATGGTGGCGTCGATGTAGGGCGAACCGGTCATGGTATGGGTGAAATCCAGCGCCGCTTCGCTACGCTGTTCCAGCAAGATCCCGACCCGCAGCTTGCTGGAGTCGAGGTTAATGCCGTAGCCAAATATAAACAGCAGCAACAGTGGGATCACCACTGCAATCAGCCAGCTACTCGGATCGCGAACGATCTGCCGCGTCTCTTTGACGCACAGCGCCCGCACGCGACGCCAGGACAGGATGGGGTTACTCATTGCCATGCTCCTTATCCCAGTCGTGGATCAACTGAATAAAGGCCTGCTCCATTGTGGGATCGGGTTGCTCGTCGTTGGCCGACTGCGCTTTCAAATCATCCGGCGTGCCGCTGGCGATTAATTTCCCACGGTACACCAGGCCGATGCGGTCGCAATATTCTGCTTCATCCATAAAGTGGGTGGTGACCATCACCGTGACGCCTTTCTCTACCATGCTGTTGATATGCAGCCAAAATTCGCGGCGGGTGAGGGGATCAACGCCGGAAGTCGGTTCATCGAGAAACAGAATGTCCGGTTCATGCATCAGCGAACAGGCCAGCGCCAGACGCTGTTTAAAACCTAAGGGCAGTTCATCGGTCGCGTGGGAGGCGATACTTTTCAGGCCAAATGCCTCGCTCATACGGGTGATTTTTTCGTTCTGCGCCCGACCGCGTAAACCATACACGCCGGAGAAAAAGCGTAAATTCTGTTCAACCGTCAGATTGCCATAGAGCGAAAACTTTTGCGCCATATAGCCGAGATGCTGGCGTGCTTTACCGGAACTCTCTTTCAGATCCATTCCCAGCACCAGCGCCTGGCCGGATGTTGGCACCAGCAAACCGCACATCATCTTAAAGGTGGTCGATTTCCCTGCGCCGTTTGGCCCGAGCAAACCAAAGATTTCACCGCGTTTGACGGCAAAGTTGACGTGATCGGTGGCGGCAAAATCGCCAAACTTTTTGGTCAGCTCTTTCGCTTCGATCACCGTCTCGCCAGGTGTACCTTCCACCGTATGCAATATTGCGCCCAGCGGTGATTCTGAGGTTCCGGCACCGCCCAGCAAATCAATAAACGCATCTTCAAAACGAGGCGTAGTTTCGTTGATATTGATTTCCGGCATTCCGTCGGCATGGCGAATATCGTCTGGTGTGGCCTCTTTTTTGAGGATCAGACGTACCGATTTCCCCTGAATCATGCCGTCGCTGACCTGTGGCAGTTTCAAGGCGCGTTGCAACAATTTGCGGTTGCCCTCGTGCGGGCTGGTCATCAGAAAGCTACGTCCGGCCATGGTTTGTGTCAGGGCCGTCGGTTCTCCTTGGTACAACAATTCACCTTCGTTCATCAGTAACACGTCACGGCACTGCTCGGCTTCGTCGAGATACGAGGTACTCCAGAGGATTAACATCCCTTCGCCCGCCAGCTCATGCACCATCTGCCACAGTTCGCGCCGTGAGATAGGGTCAACACCGACGCCGGGTTCATCGAGCAGCAACACTTTCGGTTCGCCCACCAGGGTACAGGCCAGGCCAAGTTTTTGTTTCATCCCACCGGAGAGCTTGCCCGCCAGGCGTCCGGTAAACGGGCCAAGAGACGTAAACTCCAGCAGGCGAGCAAAAGTTTGCTTACGTGCCTCGCCAGTGACGCTGCGCAAATCCGCGTACAGATTGAGGTTCTCCATCACCGTGAGATCTTCATACAGGCCGAATTTCTGCGGCATATAGCCGAGAACGGCGTGCAGCGCGCCGTCGTTTTTGATCGGATCAAAGCCAATCACCGTGGCGCTGCCGCTATCGGGTTTCAGTAATCCCGCCAGCATGCGCATCAGTGTGGTTTTACCTGCGCCATCCGGCCCCACCAGCCCCGTTACATAACCAGCATGAATGGTACAGTCGAGCGGCGCGACAGCGGGCTTGTCCATGCCCGGAAAGCGTTTTTCCAGGCCGTTCAGCGTGATAACGGCATCATTCATGTCCTGCCTCGTCACCGAATTGCACCGTCACCGGCATTCCCTGGCGTAACGCATCATCGGCGTCGGTCACCACAATACGCAGGCGATAGACGAGGTCGGTACGCAGATCCGGCGTTTCGACGGTTTTCGGGGTAAATTCAGCAGTCGGTGAAACGAAACCAATCTGCCCGTGATACGGCTTGTCCGGGCGACCATCGGTATAAAGCAGCACTTTGCGCCCCGGCTGGGCCTGGTCAAGATTACGTTCATCAACATAAGCGCGCACCCACACCGGACGCGTTAGTGAAACGGTAAACACCGTGCCACCTTCATTGAGAACCGTGCCTGGTTCCACCGCGCGGGTTAACAGCGTGCCATCAGACGGTGCTATTAACGTTGAGTCCTGTAAATTCAGCTCCGCCTGCGCCAGTTGCGCCTGCGCCTGTTCGAGACTGGCTTTCGCCTGGGCGATGTCCTGTTCACGATTACCGGAGCGATACTGACGCAATTTATCCTGTGCTGATTTCAGCGTTGCCTGCGCCTGGTCGCGCGAGGAGCGGGCATTTTCCAGGTCGTTTGCCGAAATAGTGCGACTTTTCCACAGTCCTTGCTGGCGGTTATAGAAGTTCTGCGCATAGTCATAGGCGGCTTGCGCCTGTTTCACCGCTGCGGCGGCCTGAGCGATTTCCTCATCGCGGTACCCGGCAAGCATCAGGTCATACTGCGCCTGTGCCACCGAAACGCCCGCTTTCGCCTGCATCAGGGCAATCTCATACGGCTTATGATCCAGTTCGCCCAGTACCTGGCCCGCTTTGATCGCATCACCTTCGTCCACCGCCAGCGACTCAACGCGCCCCCCAACACGGAAACTAAGATTCACCGTACGAATATCCACGTTGCCATACAGCGTCAGGCCGTTATCCTGGCGGCTTTGATACCACCAGTAGCCTCCGGCAACCACGGCGGCAAGTACCACTACCGCCAGTCCGATCACGACAGGTTTTTTCATCACTACAAACTCCTTTGCGATAATCCTTGCAAAATCAGGTCGATATGACAGGTCACCGTCTGGTTGATCAGTTCGGTCTTTTCTTCATCGAACGCGGTCCAGCCGGTACGTAACAAAATGGTTTCTTTGCCAAGACGAAATGCCAGAATCTCACCAATCAACGCATGGGTATGAAGGATCATGCGGGTGTCATTGGCGTCGCAGCCGGTCCAGGCGGCAATCAGGCGTGTCAGGTGGCTGTGTAGCGGACTAATCACCTGTTCGTGCACCAGGTGGTAGGCTGCCGTGGGAGAGAGCTGCTCACGGGAGATAAACTTGCTGAGGTTGACGGTGTCATCCTGGGTGAGCAGCTTAATCATGTTCCTGCAGGCGCGAAGGATCAGTTCACGGATGGCAGCCCGATCAGGCTGTGGTTGGGCGAACAAGCGTTCGGCTTCCTCGGCATGCGGACGGAACTGCTCGCCAATAAAATCGGCAATCCACTGGGCGCAGGCGAGGTACAAATCTTCTTTCGAACCGAAGTAGTAGGTGATGGCAGCGATATTCTGCCCGGCCTGGGCGGCTATCTCGCGGGTGGTGGCGTTCATTCCATATTCACCAAACTGCGCCAGTGCGGCAGCAATCAGCTGTTTTTTAGCCTGTTCACCCTTGATTGTCATGGCAGGATTATTCATCGCACAGTCCATTCTTAATCAAATGATTGATTAAGATTATGTCTCCATCCTGGAGTTGTCCAGTATGGCTAAGAATTTTAGCTACGCCAGTCACAGGGATAATTTATGCGCTGTGTCACAAAAACTGCTACACTCCGCCCCCTCATGACATTGTGGTTTTTGTCATTTTCCTTTTCAGTATCTCCCTGAAAACTACACCGGTAACGGTCGGGGCGGTTCGGAGTAGTTATGTCTTTCGATTCTTTGGGGTTAAGCCCTGATATCTTGCGCGCCGTTGCCGAGCAAGGTTACCGTGAACCCACCCCTATTCAGCAGCAGGCGATCCCTGCGGTGCTGGAAGGCCGCGACCTGATGGCTAGCGCCCAGACCGGCACTGGCAAAACAGCGGGCTTTACGCTGCCGCTGTTGCAACACCTGATCACTCGCCAGCCGCACGCCAAAGGGCGTCGTCCGGTCCGTGCGCTCATTCTTACCCCAACCCGTGAACTGGCTGCACAGATTGGCGAAAACGTCCGTGATTACAGCAAATACCTGAATATTCGTTCGCTGGTGGTGTTTGGCGGCGTCAGCATCAACCCGCAGATGATGAAGCTGCGTGGCGGCGTTGATGTGCTGGTGGCAACGCCGGGACGTCTGCTGGACCTGGAACATCAGAATGCAGTGAAGCTGGACCAGATAGAAATCCTGGTCCTCGATGAAGCTGACCGTATGCTCGACATGGGCTTTATCCACGATATCCGTCGTGTGTTGACTAAGCTGCCAGCGAAGCGCCAGAACCTGTTGTTCTCCGCCACTTTCTCAGACGATATTAAAAACCTGGCGGAAAAACTGCTGCACAACCCGCTGGAAATCGAAGTGGCACGCCGCAATACCGCGTCTGATCAGGTGACCCAGCATGTTCACTTTGTTGATAAAAAACGCAAACGCGAATTGCTGTCGCACATGATTGGGAAAGGGAACTGGCAGCAGGTGCTGGTGTTTACCCGTACTAAACACGGCGCTAACCATCTGGCGGAACAGCTCAATAAAGATGGCATCCGTAGTGCGGCGATCCACGGTAATAAATCGCAAGGTGCGCGTACTCGTGCGCTGGCCGATTTTAAATCGGGCGATATTCGTGTTCTGGTGGCAACTGACATCGCTGCACGCGGTCTGGATATCGAAGAGTTGCCGCACGTCGTCAACTATGAACTGCCAAACGTACCGGAAGATTACGTCCACCGTATCGGGCGTACCGGTCGTGCAGCGGCAACTGGTGAAGCGTTATCGCTGGTGTGTGTGGATGAACACAAACTTCTGCGTGATATCGAAAAACTGCTGAAAAAAGAGATTCCACGCATTGCGATTCCGGGTTATGAGCCGGACCCGTCAATCAAAGCCGAACCGATCCAGAACGGTCGCCAGCAACGTGGCGGCGGCGGTCGTGGGCAAGGTGGTGGTCGCGGTCAACAGCAACCACGCCGTGGAGAAGGTGGCTCAAAATCTGCAAGCGCAAAACCTGCAGAAAAACCGTCTCGTCGTCTCGGCGATGCCAAACCGGCAGGCGAGCAACAACGCCGTCGCCGTCCGCGTAAACCTGCCGCTGCGCAGTAATCTTTAATGCCGGGCTATGCCCGGCATCAGGCTGATGAACAAACGCAAAACTGCCTGATGCGCTACGCTTATCAGGCCTACGTGAACTCTGCAATATATTGAATTTGCATGCTTTTGTAGGCCGGATAAGGCGTTTACGCCGCATCCGGCATTTCACAACAAGCACTTGTCAGCAATTTGAGAACACGGGAAAAAATTTATCTGTTTTACCGCCCATAAGCCACCGAGACGTTACTTCTCTATAGCCAATTGTTCGCGCAACTCCATTAAAAGGTAGCCCAGTCGATTCTTGCCCTTACCATTACCACCGTCTCCCCAGTAAGCATCGTTTTCCGTATGCTCAACCAGTTTTGCGGGCGCGGTTGCCAGCAAGAGCGCACGCAGTTCTGCATGCTGTTCGAATTTAGCGCGAAGTGCTTTTCGCATCACCTGTTCTTTGACCGACTCCCAGTTTTTACGCAGAGGCTTAGAACGATCGCGCCCCATGCGTGCGGCGACCATAGGGGAAGAAACCCGACGGATCTCTTCGCGGTATTTTTCATCAAGGAATTTTTGTGCCTGAAAATAGTGTTCTGAGGTGGGCCAGGTTTTCCCGTCAACCTTGATGGGCCAGGCGGCAAAGTTAGAAAAATCACCGTAGTCATCGCCGGTGCTGTAGAAATTTATGATGGTGTCTTGCATGACGTGTTGGATCCTTTGTGCTCGAACGGGCATTAAACCGCATTATGTTGATGGTTATTGCGAGCCGCTTTCCAGAAACAGAAAAACCATTACCCCTGAAAACCGAAAAATGCCACAATATTGGCTGTTTATACAGTATTTCAGGTTTTCTCATGGCATTAACCGCCGCGCTTAAAGCGCAAATTGCCGCCTGGTATAAGGCGCTTCAGGAACAGATCCCCGACTTTATTCCCCGTGCGCCGCAGCGGCAAATGATTGCGGACGTCGCCAAAACGCTGGCCGGAGAAGAAGGGCGGCATCTGGCGATTGAAGCACCCACCGGCGTTGGGAAAACGCTCTCCTATTTAATCCCCGGCATTGCCATTGCTCGCGAAGAGCAAAAAACGCTGGTGGTGAGTACCGCCAACGTGGCGTTGCAGGATCAGATCTACAGCAAAGATTTACCGTTGCTGAAAAAGATCATTCCCGATCTTAAATTTACAGCCGCTTTCGGGCGTGGGCGCTACGTTTGCCCGCGTAATCTGACGGCGCTCGCCAGCACTGAACCCACGCAACAGGATTTGCTGGCGTTTCTTGACGACGAACTGACGCCGAACAATCAGGAAGAGCAAAAACGTTGTGCGAAGTTGAAGGGCGATCTCGACACTTATAAATGGGATGGTCTGCGTGATCATACGGATATCGCCATTGATGACGATCTCTGGCGTCGTTTGAGTACCGACAAAGCCAGCTGCCTCAACCGCAACTGTTATTACTATCGCGAATGCCCGTTTTTTGTCGCTCGTCGGGAAATTCAGGAAGCGGAAGTGGTGGTGGCAAACCATGCGCTGGTGATGGCGGCGATGGAAAGCGAAGCCGTATTGCCTGACCCGAAAAATTTACTGCTGGTGCTGGACGAAGGTCATCACCTGCCGGATGTGGCGCGGGATGCGCTGGAGATGAGCGCCGAAATTACCGCGCCGTGGTATCGGCTGCAGCTGGACTTGTTTACGAAGCTTGTTGCTACCTGTATGGAGCAGTTTCGCCCGAAGACGATCCCACCGCTGGCAATCCCTGAACGTTTGAATGCGCATTGTGAAGAGTTGTATGAGCTTATCGCTTCGTTAAACAACATTCTCAATCTCTACATGCCAGCCGGTCAGGAGGCGGAGCACCGTTTTGCGATGGGCGAACTGCCTGATGAAGTGCTGGAGATCTGCCAGCGGCTGGCAAAACTCACCGAGATGCTGCGTGGTCTGGCGGAGTTATTTCTCAACGATTTAAGTGAGAAAACCGGCAGCCATGACATTGTACGCCTGCATCGGTTGATTTTGCAGATGAACCGCGCGTTGGGGATGTTCGAGGCGCAAAGCAAACTCTGGCGGCTGGCTTCTCTGGCGCAATCTTCCGGTGCGCCGGTGACCAAATGGGCGACGCGGGAGGAACGCGAAGGGCAGCTACATCTGTGGTTTCACTGTGTGGGTATTCGTGTTAGCGACCAACTGGAAAGGCTGCTGTGGCGCAGTATTCCGCACATTATTGTTACCTCCGCAACCTTGCGTTCGCTGAACAGTTTTTCGCGTTTGCAGGAGATGAGCGGGCTGAAAGAGAAAGCGGGTGACCGCTTTGTGGCGCTGGATTCGCCCTTTAACCACTGCGAACAGGGCAAAATTGTTATTCCCCGGATGCGCGTTGAGCCTTCCATCGACAACGAAGAGCAGCACATTGCTGAAATGGCGGCCTTTTTCCGTGAGCAGGTGGAGAGTAAAAAACATCTCGGTATGTTAGTGCTGTTTGCCAGCGGGCGTGCGATGCAGCGGTTTCTTGACTATGTGACGGATTTACGTCTGATGCTGCTGGTGCAGGGCGATCAGCCGCGTTATCGCTTAGTTGAACTGCACCGCAAACGCGTTGCCAACGGTGAGCGTAGTGTGCTGGTGGGTTTACAGTCATTTGCCGAAGGGCTTGATTTGAAAGGTGATCTGTTAAGCCAGGTGCATATCCACAAAATCGCCTTTCCACCCATCGACAGTCCGGTGGTGATCACCGAAGGTGAATGGCTGAAAAGCCTCAACCGCTATCCGTTTGAGGTGCAAAGCCTGCCGAGCGCCTCGTTTAACCTGATTCAGCAGGTTGGGCGACTGATTCGAAGCCACGGTTGCTGGGGCGAAGTGGTGATTTACGATAAACGCTTGCTCACCAAAAACTACGGCAAGCGGCTACTGGATGCATTACCGGTATTTCCGATAGAGCAACCGGAAGTCCCTGAAGGTATAGTTAAAAAGAAAGAAAAAACGAAATCCCCACGCCGTCGGCGGCGTTAATGATGTGAGTCAGGTAAGGAGTCGTAAATGGACTATCGCAAAATCATTAAAGAGATCGGGCGCGGGAAAAACCACGCGCGCGATTTAGACCGGGATACTGCGCGCGGTCTGTATGCCCATATGCTCAATGGTGAAGTCCCTGACCTTGAGTTGGGCGGCGTATTGATTGCGCTGCGTATCAAAGGGGAAGGGGAAGCAGAGATGCTCGGCTTTTACGAAGCCATGCAAAATCACACCATCAAGCTGACGCCGCCTGCAGACAAGCCGATGCCGATTGTCATCCCCAGTTACAACGGCGCGCGTAAACAGGCCAACCTGACGCCGTTGTTGGCGATTCTCCTGCACAAGCTCGGTTTTCCTGTGGTGGTTCACGGGGTTAGCGAAGATCCAACCCGCGTGCTGACAGAAACCATTTTCGAACTGATGGGTATTACGCCAACGTTGCACGGCGGGCAGGCGCAGGCGAAGCTCGACGAACATCAACCGGTGTTTATGCCTGTCGGCGCGTTTTGCCCGCCGCTGGAAAAACAACTGGCGATGCGCTGGCGGATGGGCGTGCGTAACAGTGCACATACCCTGGCGAAACTGGCGACGCCATTTGCCGAAGGTGAGGCGCTGCGTCTTTCCAGCGTTTCGCATCCGGAATACATTGGACGCGTCGCGAAGTTCTTTAGCGATATCGGCGGGCGGGCGCTACTAATGCATGGTACTGAAGGTGAAGTGTATGCTAATCCGCAGCGCTGCCCGCAGATCAATCTCATTGACCGCGAAGGAATGCGGGTGCTGTATGAAAAACAGGACCCTGCTGGTAGCGAGTTACTGCCACAAGCAAAAGATCCGGAAACCACGGCGCAGTGGATTGAGCGTTGCCTGGCTGGCAGCGAACCGATTCCCGAATCGCTGAAAATCCAGATGGCTTGCTGCCTGGTGGCTACGGGGGAAGCGGCAACTATCAGCGATGGCCTGGCGCGCGTTAATCAGGCATTTTAATTTTTATCTCAGCCGGATGAGCCACGTCATCCGGCTTTTACCCCACCGCAATATGAAATTCCTGCATCTTTATTGACCTTCCCGCGCCCGGCGTGCAGCATAAAAAAACAACAAACACATAACATAAACAGGAGTTAATCATGGAAAGTGGTCATCGCTTTGATGCTCAGACGCTGCACAGTTTTATTCAGGCTGTATTTCGTCAGATGGGTAGCGAGGAACAGGAAGCGAAATTAGTCGCCGATCATTTAATCGCGGCAAACCTGGCAGGGCATGATTCACATGGTATTGGCATGATCCCAAGCTATGTGCGCTCCTGGAGTCAGGGGCATCTGCAAATTAACCACCATGCCAAAATCGTTAAAGAGGCGGGGGCGGCGGTCACGCTCGATGGCGATCGCGCATTTGGTCAGGTAGCGGCACACGAAGCGATGGCGCTGGGGATTGAGAAAGCGCATCAGCATGGCATAGCCGCCGTGGCGCTACATAACTCGCATCACATCGGTCGTATTGGTTACTGGGCAGAACAGTGCGCGGCGGCGGGGTTTGTCTCTATCCACTTTGTTAGCGTGGTGGGTATTCCAATGGTCGCGCCGTTCCACGGCCGCGACAGCCGCTTTGGCACCAACCCGTTCTGTGTGGTTTTCCCACGTAAAGATAATTTCCCGCTGTTGCTCGATTACGCCACCAGCGCCATCGCATTTGGTAAAACTCGCGTCGCCTGGCATAAAGGCGTACCCGTGCCGCCAGGCTGTCTGATTGACGTTAACGGCGTACCGACGACAAATCCGGCGGTAATGCAGGAGTCGCCGTTGGGTTCGTTGTTGACCTTTGCCGAACATAAAGGCTACGCCCTCGCGGCGATGTGTGAAATTCTTGGCGGGGCGCTTTCCGGCGGTAAAACGACGCATCAGGAAACGTTACAAACCAGTCCCGATGCCATTATTAACTGCATGACCACTATCATCATCAACCCGGAACTGTTCGGCGCGCCGGATTGTAGTGCGCAGACCGAAGCCTTTGCCGAGTGGGTGAAAGCCTCGCCGCATGATGACGATAAGCCGATTTTGCTACCGGGCGAGTGGGAAGTGAACACGCGTTGCGAACGGCAGGAGTTGGGGATTCCACTGGACGCGGGAAGCTGGCAGGCCATTTGCGATGCGGCGCGGCAGATTGGTATGCCGGAAGAGACGTTGCAGGCTTTCTGTCAGCAGTTAGCCAGCTAAAAAAAAAAGCCCGTCCAGTGACGGACGGGCAAACAAGGGTAACATAGGATCAATGAGGGTTAGAGCATATGCGTCTGTCGGCAAACAGACAGGGAAATACTTTTGCTGGACGTAGCGTCAACGCCTGATCCGGCTTACGAATTACTTATAAATTACCGCAGTACCGCTTAATTTATTGTTGTTGGTGGCAGAAGTGATGCTGTATCCACTCGCCCCAGCTGCCGCAGCTTTCTCAGCCAGTTTCGCTTCCAGGGCATCGAGGGTGGATGCACCATCGGCAGAAACCACGCCGATTTTCTTCATGTTCTGTGCCTGGGATGCCGTTACCGGTTCCGCCGCGAACACGCCAAATGACAAAGTTGAAAGAGCCATAGCAGCAACAACAGTATTGATAGTTTTCATAATTAATCTCTCGCAGGTGATTTTTGTATAAGTGACGTTGTTTCGTCGATGTGATGAGTATCACGTTTTTTTACGAGAGATAAAATCGAAGAGAATTGACCGCCTTGTTCAAATAAATTGATTGATATCTAACATACTGATAAACCATTTATTTGTTGTATTTATGAATCCGTTTTGTACCGCGTGGTGCTCACGGCAGCGTTAAAGGCACGGAATGCCACGCAAAATACAAATTACACTCACTAAACATCCCGCCAGTTGCAGTTAACGTAACTGGCTGTCTTTCGAACCTCTGCGATTATATCCTGTATAAGCTGGTTTTTGTAAATCTTTCTCCTGTTGGCAGTGAATGCATAAGCGCACGCCAGGAATGGCTTCCCGACGGGCCTGCGGGATGGGGGCGCCGCACTCTTCACATTCATACAGGCTCTCGCCACGCGGAATTTCACCCCGGGCACGAGCAATCGCATCTTCAATTGTACTGTTGATCTGTTCGTTGACGGCGTCATCGTTAGCCCAACCGGATGCCATATCGTCCTCCCCATATCAATGCTTGTACAGTTAAGTGTAGCTAATATAGGGACGAACTCGGGCAGTTCAAGCGTCAGATCTCCGACCATTCCCGCAGCAGATTATGATAAAGATTGAGCAGCGACAGGATCTCTTCACTTTCGCCATGGCGGCTTTTCAGCGACTGAATATTGGTGTCCAGTTCGAACAGCATGGCGCGCTTTTTATCATCGCGGATCATCGACTGGATCCACATAAATGATGCCACCCGTACGCCACGGGTTACGGGGGTCACGCAGTGCAGGCTGCTGGAAGGGTACAACACCAGATCGCCTGCCGGGAGTTTTACCCGATGTTGTCCGAAGGTGTCATTAACGACCAGTTCGCCGCCGTCGTAACTTTGCGGATCGCTTAAAAACAGCGTGGCAGAAAGGTCAGTGCGCATCCAGCCGTTTTGTGGGTGACTGCGTACCGCGCCATCCACATGAAAACCATAGGTTTCATTGTTCTGATAACGATTAAACAGCGGCGTGGAAAGGGTACGCGGCAAGGCAGCGGCAAAGAACAATGCATGTTGGTTAACCGCGTTCAGCACCTCATTTTGCAGGGCGGCGTATAACGCACTGCGGGTGTCGACCTGTTGATTGTTCTTAACTTGCGCGCCTTGTGCGCCGGTGGTGACGCGTCCATCCACCCATTCGGCTTGTTCCAGTTGTTCGCGAAACCGGGCGACGTCCTTTGGCGATAGCACGCCGGGAATGTGGTACATCATACAAGTTCTCCAAAAAGTGGGGCCTGCGCCCCACATCTGAATCAGAAATGCATATTGGCCGTGAGCAGGAAGGTTCTTGGCTCGCCCGGGTGATAACGGTAGCCGCTCTTGTTGATTGAGGCGACGTAATCGGTATCAAACAGGTTGTAGACGTTTAGCTGGAAGTCGAGATTGCGATTAACCCGATACCCCAGTTTGGCATCGGCGACCCAATAACCCTCGGTAAATGCTGGCGTTCCCACCGCGCCGTCTGAACCTTTATGCATACTGCCGATATAGCGAGCGCCCGCGCCAACAGAGATATCATCGGTTGCCTGATACTGGCTCCATAAGGTAAAGGCGTGCTCCGGGGTATACGGCAGCGATGAGGAACCATCCTGGGCAACATCTTTGCCGTTTTTGATGGTTGCTTTTTGCTGGGTATAGCCGCCAATCACCTGCCACGCGGGAGTGATATTCCCGGCTACGGATATCTCATAGCCTTCGACGCGTTTCTTACCGTATTGCGAGTAAGTCCCGTCGTCATTTTGCTCAACTTCATTTTCGATATCAGTACGGAACAGCGCGGCGGTGAGCAACAGGCGTTTATCCAGAACCTGCCATTTGGTGCCAATCTCGCTGGTGTTGGCTTTTTGCGGTTTAAAATCGGTACGGTTGGCACTGTTACCGCTGCCAGACTGCGCAAGGGCGAAGTTGTTGCCGCCCGGCGGCTGTTGGGAAACGGCATAGTTAATATAGACATTGCCGTTTTCCGTCAGGTGATACAGCGCCCCGGCTTTCCAGTTCACCAGATTGCCAGACTTGGCGGTGTCAACAGTGGTGACCGGAGAACCTTTCGCCACGCCAGCTGGGCAGGTAACGGCACCTCGGCCACTGCCGCCGCAGGCGGTGGCACTGTCATATTCAGTATGATAATTATCCAGACGGATCCCGCCGTTCAGCTCAAAATCACGGGTGATTTGCAGCGTATCGAAGGCATAAATTGCGAAGGTATCCGTCTGACCATTGGCGTTTGCGCCGTTACGCGTCAGGCCGCCAGGATGAATGCTGCTGTCAGGATGATAAATATTCACCGCAGGTAACGTGACCGGATTAACGCCATAGTTAGTCTGCGTTTCACGGGTAAATTCCACGCCAGTACTGACATCATGACCGATAGAACCGGTATAGAACGTCGAGGTCAGGTTGGTCTGGTTGGTGAGAATTTTATTACTCACATCCTTGGTATTCGCCGTACGTGACCACGTCCAGCTATTCACATCGCTGGTGGGCTGGGTAATATTCGATGCCCCGCCCATAATCGCCGTCATCAGGTAATCCTGCTTTACGCGCGACCAACGGGTAGTATTGCGAATGGTGGTGTTATCGTTGATGTCGTGCTCAAAACGCATGGTAGCGGTGTCGGTGGTCGAATCGTCGTAATCGGAATCCGTGCCGTAAAAGTTATGCGTATCAACTTTTCCGGAATGATTCAGGGCCGCCGTTCCCGCAGATGGGGCAGAATAGCCCGGCAAACCGATGGTCGGAATGCCGCCGTCTGGCGTGTTGTGCTGGGTGACATGCAGATAATTAAGATACAAACGATTCGCTGTGCCAAGGCCAAAAGCTACAGAAGGGGCGACGCCGTAACGCTCATTTTTAACTTTGTCGCGTCCGGCATCGTGCGTTTTTTCACCCATCACATTCAGGCGCACCGCGGTGGTATCACCAATGACCTGATTGACGTCCAGCGTGCCGCGGCGGAACCAGGCGCTGCCAATACTGGCGGAAGCGTCAATGCCTGAATCATTGCGCGGCTGCTTGCTGATCATATTGATCGAGCCCGTCGGCGCGCTGCGCCCGTAGTCGGTGCCGGACGGCCCTTTAATCACTTCGACCTGTTCGGTATTGAAGGTGTCGCGTGAGACGCTGCCGATATCGCGAATGCCATCAATATAAATACTGTTAGAAGTATCGGCACCGCGCATATAAATGGCGTCGCCAGTGGTGGAGTTACCGTTCTCACCAGCAAAAAACGCACCCACTCCGGGGACGTTTTTGAGCGCATCGGTAAGGTTGGTTGCGCCCTGATCTTTAATCACTTGTTCAGAAATCACCGTCATCGTGCGGGTCGTATCCGCTACCGGACGCGAGAATTTCGGATCGGCAGATTGTTGTGGTGCATAAAGCGAAGGCGTTGATGCTTCGACAACCAGCGTGTCATCCGCGTTAGTTTGCCCTTCGGCGGCGAGTGCCTGTGCCACAGGCGTAATACCAATACAAAGACCGGCAAAGAACGTGAGCGAATGAAATTGTCTGGCAGGGAAATTGCGATTGTTTTCCATTTTGCAGGTGACTTTTTCTTATATGTTGAAATTTTCACTGTCACGAGAAAGCATCTCTGCGGATGCGATGCCACTGTTAATCCCGTGATAGCGTTCGTGCAAGTGATAATAGTTTTGATAAGCATTATCACTTGGCGCGATTTTCTATCACCCATTGCGCGAAAAAGAAATACATTTATTTACATTAAGTTCATATTTGATGTTTTTTGATTACAAAACAGGCGAAAACTGCATCCAGAGGCGAATGCAGTTACGTTGGTGGGGTTATTTGTAGATGGTTGCAGTACCGAACATCTGGTCATTTCCGCCTGCGGAATTAATGACATAACCTTTCGCGCCTTGTTCGCGCGCTTTTTCTGCCAGTTTATCCTCCAGATCGCTTAGGTTTGATGCGCCAGTTGCTGAAACGGTACCGGCGGGCCGTAGCTGACCGCTGTCCAGGTTACTCATTGGTTGCGCGGCATAAGCCGTGAGAGAGAGCCCGCTCAGGACGGTGGCAATCAGTAGTGTGAGGCACTTTTTCATAATGACATCCTCATAAATACAACGGGTAGTGCCTGATAAGTGTAGGTCGCCTGCGCGATGCAAATGACGCAAAAAATTGACAGAGATGTGCTTATTTTTTGAACGATATATTTTTACAAAATAAGACAAATCAATGACATGCATGGTGCTGATTTTTATGGTGAATTGCCATAAACCATAGTCATGTCAAGGTTTGGAGAATGATAAACGCAGCCAGATATTTACCCTGTCGCGTTATGCGGGTATCTTACGCCGCTGCTTAAAGGAGAATGCTATGTCCGCCCAGAAACCGGGGTTGCATCCGCGCAACCGTCATCACAGCCGCTACGATCTTGCCACG
Organism: Escherichia fergusonii ATCC 35469; assembly: GCF_000026225.1. NCBI lineage: Bacteria > Pseudomonadati > Pseudomonadota > Gammaproteobacteria > Enterobacterales > Enterobacteriaceae > Escherichia > Escherichia fergusonii. The sequence goes on along the minus strand of NC_011740.1, from coordinate 2,359,898 downwards.
CTTTGTCAGGTGAATCCTGAACTGAAGCAATTCCTCACGCTAACGCCTGCCGGGGAACAAAGCGTAGACTTCGCCAATCCACTGGCGGTGAAGGCGCTCAATAAGGCGTTACTGGCCCATTTTTACGCTGTGGCGAACTGGGATATTCCAGACGGTTTTCTCTGCCCACCAGTACCGGGCCGGGCGGATTATATTCATCATCTTGCTGATTTACTGGCTGAAGCAAGCGGAACGATCCCTGCCAGGGCCAGCATTCTGGATATTGGCGTTGGTGCGAACTGTATTTATCCGCTGATTGGCGTACACGAATATGGCTGGCGTTTTACCGGTAGTGAAACCAGCAGCCAGGCGTTAAGCAGTGCGCAGGCGATCATCAGTGCTAATCCGGGGCTTAACCGCGCCATTCGTCTGCGTCGGCAAAAAGAGAGTGGGGCGATTTTTAACGGCATCATCCATAAAAACGAGCAATACGACGCGACCTTGTGTAACCCGCCATTCCACGATTCCGCTGCTGCGGCACGGGCAGGTAGTGAGCGTAAACGCCGTAACCTGGGGCTGAACAAAGACGATGCACTGAACTTTGGCGGCCAGCAACAGGAGTTGTGGTGTGAAGGCGGTGAAGTCACCTTTATCAAAAAGATGATTGAAGAGAGCAAAGGCTTCGCGAAGCAGGTGATGTGGTTTACCTCACTGGTATCTCGTGGTGAAAACTTACCGCCGTTGTATCGTGCCCTGACGGACGTGGGCGCGGTGAAGGTGGTTAAAAAAGAGATGGCCCAGGGGCAAAAGCAGAGTCGCTTTATTGCCTGGACCTTTATGAACGACGAGCAGCGCCGCCGTTTTGTCAATCGCCAGCGTTAAAGCGTTGGTTCCCCCGGCGGCAACGGTTCAGCCGGGGTCGCGCCCGGAGCAGGCAGCACCTGATAAGTCTGCACTGGCGCGCGAACACCCGCCAGGTCGAAATGTTTTTTCACCTGGCTGTCGAGGGCAAAGCGTACCGTCCACTGTTTGAGTGGCAGCGTGGTGAACGAAACACGCAGTGTAAACGCGGTATTGCTTAAGCCGACAATCCCGGCAAAATTCGGTTCACCAATAATCAGCCCGCGAATTTCTTCGTTTTCCATTAATTCCGCTACCGCATCTTTCAGTGCCTGATTGGCTTTATCAGCATCTTCATGGCGATCAACATCATAATTTGCCACTACCGAACCAATGCCGCGGACAAAGTTAGCAAAGGTGGTTATCGAAGACCACGGAATGATGTGGTACGCCCCGGTATCCTGGCGTACGCCCACGGAGCGAATCGACATCCGTTCCACAGTACCGGTCAACGGCCCGATAGTAACCAAATCTCCAGTGTTCATGCCGTTTTCAAACTGAATAAATACCCCGGTGATAATATCTTTCACCAGCGTTTGCGAACCAAACGAGATAGCCAGACCTAATGCCCCGGCACCTGCCAGCAATGGCGCGATATTGACGCCGATTTCCGACAACACAATCATGATGGTGATGGTACTGATAATCACCGCCAGCGCGTTACGAAACAGCGTCAGCAGGGTACGCGTACGGGCGCTGGGTAGCGGGCGGCCATGAATATCCGAAGCCAGCCGGTTTTCGATCAAACTGGCGAGCACCGTCCAGCCAACCGCCGAGAAGAAAAGGATGAGTGCGATACGGATCAGGATATCTACGGTTTTCTGCCCCGCGCCGTTTTGCAGCCAGTTCCAGAAATCGAACAATCCCCATGCGCTCAACAGCAACATCACCGCCACGCAGACGGTCAGAATACGCGCCGTTTTCAATGCCGCCGAAAGCCAGCCGTTCAGCCGTTTTTGCAGTTCCGGATAATTACGCTGAGTATGTGGCGAGAGAGTGATGGTCTTCGCCAGCCAGCGGGAAAACATACCGGAAACAAACGCTGCGATACCAATAATCGCCAGGCTGCGTACCGTTGCACCCATCATAAATTTCAGGCTGTTGCCCGGATCGAACAACGAAAAGAAAAACAGCACGATAAAATAGGCGCTTGCCAACCAGTGCCACACCAGCGCAAAAGCGCGAATAAACAGGCTGAAAAAGGCCAGCGAGTGTTCCGCGAAGTTGAGTAAATGCTGCGTAATCTCTTTTTTATTACGAAAGATCAGGTACAGCGCCCAGACGGTCATGCACAGCATAATGATGACGTTCGCTAGCGCACCGATTTGCACATTCACCTGATTAGAGATAATCGGCACAGCCACAATCAGACCATACCCAATCAGGCTGCTTAACCAGCTCAGGCGACGACTCCAGTAACGGGCGCTTTCGTCCTGAATCGTGAACGGGCGCAGCTCCGCCACGTTGGGGCAAAAAATCAGGCGTAGTACAGCTTTGAAAAATTCAATCAGGGCAAAGGCGTTGAGAAACAAACTTTGTTGGAAAGCGATGGTGCGACTGCCCGCATTCAGGTTGTCGCTTAATACCTGGCCGACAAATAATGTCAGCGCCAGTAACAGCAGGTCGATAATAAACGCCCCGATAATCATCGCCGGAAGCTGCAACCAGTTACTGCGCTCACGATTTTTTTGCCGCGCCCACTGACCCATTTTGCGATACAGTGGCAGCGCGCACAGCCGAATCAGCCAGTAAAAACCAAACACTAATACCGCTAACATTGAAAAATGGGTCAGCGCATTGCTGAAGGTTTGTGGATTAAACGGCTTATGCGGGGAGCCGGTGATATTGCGATAAAGTTGTCCGAAGCGGGCAGAAAGGGCTTCACCATAATGGCGGCTGACTTCGGTGACCTTTTGCAGCACGGTTTGCTCTTCAACCAGCGTCGGCGGCACGATCTTCGGTACCGGTTCCGCAGGGGGCGTAGTGGCGACAGTACGCAACTGGTCAATCAACTCTTTACGCGAGGTGTCGTTATCCAGCACATCTGCCAGTGCGCCATAGGCTGCTTTTTTTTGTTCGATATCCGGTTCCGGGGCCGGTTCAGTCGTTGAGTCCGTTGTCGTTGTGGTTGTAACGCCGGGTATGGATACCGCATGGGCAGGTGCGCCCAGTAGGCAGAAGAGGATGAACAGGATCCACCGCATGACTCCTCCAGTGAGAAAACAGAGCAAAAAGATAAGTATAGATGCTGGGGGAGGGACGATTTTAAATGAGAGGATTCCGGGGGGGGGTTCAGGCAGTGAAGATTTAACTGGTCATCCATCAGCTGTCACGAGAATGGGTAATACCACGTCGAGACTGGCGGATGACCAGGTGTGAGCGACTTATTTTTCTACTGCGTTGTCAATTTTCTCTTCTGCCTTCCAGATGCGGTATTTCACATCCACATTGTCCGGGGTATACACCACGATAGGCAGCTTGCTGTTGTAACGCAGCATTCCGGCATCGCCCAGATACGCGGTGACAAATTTCTTCTCTTTCTTGCCATCCGGGCAGGCCATCATCGTGGAAACCGGCGAGCTAACTTTATCAAAGACGTAATAATCATAGCCCCAGCCTTCCAGCGTTTTGCTTTCCAGCTTCCCGCCGAGACGATGCAAATTGCAATCGACTTCCAGCGTCTGACCGATTAACAGTTCTACTTTCAGGGTAGATTCATCTTTTTGCGGGGTTAACTGAATCACCTGACGCTTCATGCCTTTTTCAGCTTGCGGATAAGGCGCGATTTTTTCCAGTGGCTGGACGCTCTCTGCCGCCCAGGCGGAGGTGGTGGCGAAAGCGGCAAACAATACTGCAGGTAGAATGGTCTTCATTTTTGCTTTCCTTCTTCATTTATAGGTTTTCACCGATGATGTCGTTGAAGGTTAACATATTCATCGTATTTATTAATTTGCTTTATGAATAACTTAAAGAATATTCAGACAGTTTTACCTAATCTATTGGTGTTATATGCTTCTATTAAATTTCAGGGTAGGAAATTATTTGGTTAAATGCGCGCTATATAATTAGATGCCTAACCATATGAAATGTGAGTAAAATCGCATTTTTGCTTCCTTTACTGCTGCTCTTTTGATCCGACAACATGTTTTACCCCGATCGGGGTATGCATCTTTGACACAACCTTTTATATCTTAGCGGGCATAAAAATAGCTTATTAGTTGTGTGGTTTATTTGCTCGCTCTCAATTTTCAGAGCGCGTTAATGTTGGAAGGTCAATGTGAAGATTGATGCATCCCGTCGGGGCATACTCACTGGTCGCTGGCGCAAAGCCAGTAACGGTATCCGTCCGCCCTGGTCAGGTGATGAATCTCATTTTCTGACCCATTGCACCCGCTGTGACGCCTGTATTAATGCTTGTGAAAACAACATTCTGCAACGCGGCGCGGGGGGCTATCCGAGCGTTAATTTCAAAAATAACGAGTGCAGCTTCTGTTATGCCTGCGCGCAGGCTTGCCCCGAATCGCTATTTTCTCCGCGCCACACCAGGGCCTGGGATTTGCAGTTCACCATTGGGGACGCGTGCCTGGCGTATCAGTCAGTTGAATGCCGCCGCTGTCAGGATAGCTGTGAGCCAATGGCAATTATCTTTCGCCCGACGCTCTCCGGGATCTACCAGCCGCAACTTAATAGCCAACTTTGCAACGGATGTGGAGCATGTGCAGCCAGCTGTCCGGTATCAGCCATAACTGCGGAGTATCTCCATGCACACTAACTGGCAAGTTTGCAGCCTGGTCGTGCAGGCCAAAAGCGAACGAATTTCAGACATCAGCACCCAACTGAACGCCTTTCCCGGCTGTGAAGTCGCTGTCAGCGACGCGCCGAGCGGTCAGTTGATTGTGGTGGTGGAAGCAGAAGACAGCGAAACGCTGATCCAAACCATTGAGTCAGTACGCAACGTAGAGGGCGTGCTGGCGGTGTCGCTGGTTTATCACCAGCAGGAAGAGCAAGGTGAGGAAACACCATGAAACTCAGTCGTCGTAGCTTTATGAAAGCTAACGCCGTTGCGGCCGCTGCGGCGGCTGCCGGTCTCAGCGTGCCGGGCGTTGCCCGCGCCGTTGTTGGTCAGCAGGAAGCCATTAAATGGGATAAAGCACCATGCCGTTTCTGCGGTACTGGTTGTGGCGTTCTGGTCGGAACGCAGCAGGGGCGTGTGGTGGCCTGTCAGGGCGACCCGGACGCACCGGTTAACCGTGGTCTGAACTGCATTAAGGGCTATTTCCTGCCCAAAATCATGTACGGTAAAGACCGTTTGACGCAGCCGCTTCTGCGTATGAAAAACGGTAAATATGACAAAGAAGGCGAGTTCACCCCAATCACCTGGGATCAGGCCTTCGATGTGATGGAAGAAAAATTCAAGACTGCCCTGAAAGAAAAAGGGCCGGAATCGATCGGTATGTTCGGTTCTGGTCAGTGGACTATCTGGGAAGGTTATGCCGCGTCCAAGCTGTTCAAAGCGGGCTTCCGTTCGAACAACATCGACCCGAACGCGCGTCACTGTATGGCGTCGGCGGTAGTTGGCTTTATGCGTACCTTTGGTATGGATGAGCCGATGGGCTGCTATGACGACATCGAACAGGCTGACGCGTTTGTGCTGTGGGGCGCTAACATGGCGGAGATGCACCCGATCCTCTGGTCGCGCATCACCAACCGTCGTCTCTCTAACCAGAACGTCACCGTGGCGGTGCTTTCTACCTACCAGCATCGTAGCTTCGAGCTGGCGGATAACGGCATCATCTTTACGCCACAGTCTGACCTGGTGATCCTGAACTACATCGCCAACTATATCATTCAAAACAACGCGATAAATCAGGACTTCTTTAGCAAACACGTTAACCTGCGCAAAGGGGCGACGGACATCGGCTACGGTTTACGTCCGACCCATCCGCTGGAAAAAGCAGCGAAGAACCCAGGTTCTGACGCTTCCGAACCGATGAGCTTTGAAGATTACAAAGCCTTCGTTGCTGAGTATACGCTGGAAAAAACCGCTGAAATGACCGGCGTGCCGAAAGACCAGTTAGAACAACTGGCGCAGCTGTATGCCGATCCGAACAAGAAAGTCATCTCCTACTGGACGATGGGCTTTAACCAGCATACCCGTGGCGTGTGGGCCAACAACCTGGTCTACAACCTGCACCTGCTGACTGGCAAAATTTCTCAGCCGGGTTGCGGTCCGTTCTCCCTGACCGGGCAGCCTTCTGCGTGCGGTACTGCGCGTGAAGTCGGCACCTTTGCTCACCGTCTGCCTGCGGACATGGTGGTGACTAACGAGAAACACCGTGATATCTGCGAGAAGAAGTGGAATATCCCGAGCGGCACCATTCCGGCGAAAATCGGCCTGCACGCGGTGGCACAGGACCGTGCGCTGAAAGACGGCAAACTGAATGTTTACTGGACCATGTGTACCAACAACATGCAGGCCGGGCCGAACATTAATGAAGAGCGTATGCCGGGCTGGCGCGATCCGCGCAACTTTATCATCGTTTCCGATCCGTATCCGACAGTCAGTGCGCTGGCAGCCGACTTGATCCTGCCGACAGCAATGTGGGTAGAAAAAGAGGGGGCTTACGGTAACGCCGAACGCCGTACTCAATTCTGGCGTCAGCAGGTACAGGCACCGGGCGAAGCGAAATCGGATCTCTGGCAGTTAGTTCAGTTTTCCCGCCGCTTCAAAACTGAAGAAGTGTGGCCGGAAGAGTTGCTGGCGAAGAAACCGGAACTGCGTGGCAAAACGCTGTATGAGGTTCTGTATGCCACTCCGGAAGTGAGCAAATTCCCGGTATCCGAACTGGCGGAAGATCAGTTGAACGATGAATCCCGCGAGTTGGGCTTCTATCTGCAAAAAGGGCTGTTCGAAGAGTACGCATGGTTTGGTCGCGGTCATGGTCACGATCTGGCACCGTTCGATGACTACCACAAAGCACGTGGTCTGCGCTGGCCGGTGGTTAACGGTAAAGAAACGCAGTGGCGTTATAGCGAAGGTAACGACCCGTACGTGAAAGCGGGCGAAGGCTACAAGTTCTACGGTAAACCGGATGGCAAAGCAGTGATCTTCGCACTGCCGTTCGAACCGGCGGCGGAAGCACCGGATGAAGAGTACGACCTGTGGCTCTCTACCGGACGCGTCCTGGAGCACTGGCACACCGGCAGTATGACTCGCCGTGTACCGGAACTGCACCGTGCCTTCCCGGAAGCGGTCCTGTTTATTCATCCGCTGGATGCGAAAGCGCGCGATCTGCGTCGTGGCGACAAAGTGAAAGTGGTTTCTCGCCGTGGCGAAGTGATCTCGATTGTTGAAACGCGCGGTCGTAACCGTCCGCCGCAGGGCCTGGTGTATATGCCGTTCTTCGACGCCGCACAGCTGGTTAACAAACTGACGCTGGATGCGACCGATCCGCTCTCGAAAGAGACGGACTTCAAGAAGTGTGCGGTAAAACTGGAGAAGGTGTAAGCCATTATGTCCCGGTCAGCGAAACCTCAAAATGGTCGCCGCCGCTTTCTGCGCGATGTCGTTCGCACAGCTGGCGGGTTGGCTGCCGTGGGTGTGGCGCTGGGGTTACAACAGCAAACCGCACGCGCATCTGGTGTGCGGTTGCGCCCGCCCGGAGCCATAAACGAGAACGCCTTTGCCAGTGCCTGTGTGCGTTGCGGTCAGTGTGTTCAGGCTTGCCCTTACGACACCTTAAAACTGGCGACGCTGGCTTCTGGCCTGTCGGCGGGCACGCCATATTTTGTCGCACGGGATATTCCTTGCGAAATGTGTGAGGACATTCCGTGCGCCAAAGTGTGCCCGAGCGGTGCGCTGGATCGTGAGATCGAATCGATCGACGACGCGCGGATGGGGCTGGCGGTACTGGTGGACCAGGAAAACTGTCTCAACTTTCAGGGGCTGCGCTGCGATGTTTGTTATCGCGAATGCCCGAAAATTGATGAGGCCATCACCCTGGAACTGGAGCGTAACACGCGTACCGGTAAGCACGCCCGTTTTCTGCCGACGGTTCACAGCGACGCCTGTACCGGCTGCGGTAAGTGCGAAAAAGTGTGCGTGCTGGAACAACCCGCAATCAAGGTGTTACCGCTGTCACTGGCGAAAGGGGAGTTAGGTCACCATTACCGCTTCGGCTGGCTGGAGGGGAACAATGGCAAATCGTAAACGTGACGCCGGGCGCGAGGCGCTGGAGAAAAAAGGCTGGTGGCGCAGTCACCGTTGGTTAGTGTTACGTCGCCTTTGTCAGTTCTTCGTGCTGGGAATGTTTTTGAGCGGCCCGTGGTTTGGTGTGTGGATCTTGCACGGCAACTACAGCAGTAGCTTGTTATTCGACACCGTTCCACTGACCGATCCGCTGATGATGTTGCAAAGTCTTGCCAGCGGTCATCTGCCTGCCACGGTGGCGCTGACCGGTGCGGTGATTATCACCGTGCTCTACGCCCTGGCAGGAAAGCGATTATTTTGCAGCTGGGTCTGCCCGCTGAACCCGATTACCGATTTAGCAAACTGGTTACGCAGGCGTTTTGACCTCAATCAGTCTGCGACGATCCCTCGCCACATTCGCTACGTGCTGTTGGTGGTCATTCTGGTGGGATCAGCCTTAACCGGCACGCTCATCTGGGAATGGATCAACCCCGTTTCCCTGATGGGGCGCAGTCTGGTAATGGGATTCGGCAGCGGTGCGCTGCTTATTCTCGCGCTGTTTTTATTTGATCTACTGGTCGTTGAACACGGCTGGTGCGGGCACATTTGTCCGGTTGGTGCGCTGTATGGCGTATTGGGTAGCAAAGGTGTGATTACCGTTGCGGCCAGCGATCGGCAGAAATGTAACCGCTGTATGGATTGTTTTCATGTTTGCCCGGAACCGCATGTGCTACGTGCCCCGGTGCTGGATGAACAAAGCCCGGTGCAGGTCACCAGCCGCGATTGCATGACGTGCGGTCGCTGCGTGGATGTCTGTTCTGAGGATGTATTTACAATAACTACACGATGGAGTTCGGGAGCGAAATCATGAAAAGCCATGACCTGAAGAAAGCGCTGTGTCAATGGACGGCGATGCTGGCCCTGGTGGTGAGCGGCGCGGTTTGGGCGGCTAATGGCGTCGATTTTAGCCAGTCGCCGGAAGTATCCGGGACGCAGGAAGGGGCCATTCGGATGCCAAAAGAGCAGGAACGGATGCCGCTGAACTATGTGAATCAGCCGCCAATGATCCCGCATAGCGTTGAAGGTTATCAGGTAACGACCAATACCAACCGCTGCTTGCAGTGCCACGGTGTCGAAAGCTATCGCACCACTGGCGCGCCGCGCATCAGTCCTACTCACTTTATGGACAGCGACGGCAAAGTGGGCGCGGAAGTGGCGCCACGTCGTTACTTCTGTCTGCAATGTCACGTACCGCAGGCTGATACCGCGCCAATCGTGGGGAATACCTTTACCCCGTCAAAAGGTTACGGGAAATAAGAGGTTATTATGGGAAATTCTGACCGTAAGCCTGGTCTGATTAAGCGCCTGTGGAAATGGTGGCGTACCCCCAGCCGTCTGGCGCTGGGTACGCTGCTGTTGATCGGTTTTGTTGGCGGTATCGTCTTCTGGGGCGGCTTTAACACCGGGATGGAAAAAGCTAACACTGAAGAGTTTTGCATTAGCTGCCACGAAATGCGTAACACGGTGTATCAGGAATACATGGATTCCGTGCATTACAACAATCGTAGCGGCGTCCGTGCGACCTGCCCTGATTGCCATGTCCCGCACGAGTTTGTGCCGAAGATGATCCGTAAACTCAAAGCCAGTAAAGAGCTGTACGGCAAGATTTTCGGTGTCATTGATACACCGCAGAAGTTTGAAGCACATCGTCTGACGATGGCGCAAAACGAGTGGCGGCGCATGAAAGATAACAACTCGCAGGAGTGCCGTAACTGTCACAACTTCGAGTATATGGATGCAACTGCCCAGAAATCTGTCGCTGCAAAAATGCACGACCAGGCAGTAAAAGCTGGGCAAACCTGTATCGACTGCCATAAAGGGATTGCACATAAGCTGCCTGATATGCGCGAAGTTGAGCCAGGTTTCTGACAAGGTAAAGATGAGTGGTAATGCTTGAAGCCAGAGGTTTGCTCTGCGAGCGTGATGAACGAACGTTGTTCAGTGATTTATCGTTTTCCCTGAAAGCAGGGGAGTGGGTGCAGATTACCGGAAGTAACGGTGCGGGGAAGACGACACTTCTCCGCCTGTTGACAGGGTTATCGCGCCCTGACGCAGGCGAGGTTCTCTGGCAAGGGCAGCCCTTGCATCAGGTACGCGACAGCTACCATCAAAACCTGTTATGGATAGGCCATCAGCCGGGGATCAAAACCCGGCTGACGGCGTTGGAAAATCTGCACTTTTATCATCGCGATGGCGATACCGCACAATGTCTGGAAGCCCTGGCGCAGGCCGGGCTTGCCGGATTCGAAGATATTCCGGTAAATCAACTTTCTGCCGGGCAACAACGCCGCGTCGCTTTAGCGCGTCTGTGGCTGACCCGTGCCACGTTGTGGATACTCGACGAACCTTTTACCGCGATTGACGTCAACGGCGTCGATCGTCTGACCCAGCGCATGGCGCAGCATACGGAGCAGGGGGGGATTGTGATTCTGACTACCCACCAGCCGCTCAACGTTGCTGAAAGTAAAATTCGCCGCATTTCACTGACGCAAACGAGGGCCGCATGATGTTCTGGCGCATTTTCCGTCTTGAGCTGCGCGTAGCGTTTCGCCATAGCGCCGAAATCGCCAACCCGCTGTGGTTCTTCCTGATTGTTATTACCCTTTTTCCGCTCAGTATCGGCCCGGAGCCGCAACTGCTCGCGCGTATTGCCCCAGGCATTATCTGGGTTGCAGCGCTGCTTTCATCCTTGCTGGCACTGGAACGACTGTTCCGTGACGATTTGCAGGACGGCAGTCTTGAACAATTGATGTTGTTGCCGTTACCCTTGCCCGCCGTTGTGCTGGCGAAGGTGATGGCGCACTGGATGGTAACAGGTCTGCCGTTACTCATCCTTTCGCCACTGGTAGCAATGCTACTGGGAATAGATGTTTATGGCTGGCAAGTGATGGCGCTGACGCTGCTGCTGGGAACCCCAACGCTTGGTTTTCTCGGTGCACCGGGCGTGGCGCTGACAGTGGGACTTAAACGCGGTGGTGTGCTGCTCAGCATACTGGTGTTACCGCTGACTATCCCATTACTCATCTTTGCCACCGCCGCGATGGACGCGGCTTCGATGCATTTGCCCGTTGACGGGTATCTGGCAATTTTAGGCGCGTTGCTGGCAGGCACCGCGACATTAAGTCCTTTTGCGACGGCGGCAGCGTTACGAATCAGCATTCAATAACGCTGGATTACTGATTTTTGTTCGAGTCTGGTATCGAAACTATGTGGAAAACACTGCATCAACTGGCGATCCCACCACGGCTGTATCAAATCTGTGGCTGGTTTATACCGTGGCTGGCAATTGCCAGTGTGGTCGTGCTTACCGTCGGCTGGATCTGGGGATTCGGCTTTGCTCCTGCTGATTATCAGCAGGGAAATAGCTATCGCATTATCTACCTGCATGTGCCTGCGGCGATCTGGTCGATGGGCATTTATGCATCAATGGCGGTGGCGGCGTTTATTGGCCTGGTCTGGCAGATGAAAATGGCTAACCTGGCGGTCGCGGCGATGGCTCCCATTGGTGCCGTGTTTACCTTTATTGCCCTGGTCACTGGCTCCGCATGGGGAAAACCGATGTGGGGCACCTGGTGGGTATGGGACGCACGCCTGACCTCTGAACTGGTGCTGCTGTTTCTGTATGTTGGTGTGATTGCCCTGTGGCACGCCTTCGACGACCGTCGTCTGGCGGGCCGTGCGGCAGGTATCCTGGTGCTGATTGGCGTGGTGAATCTGCCGATTATTCATTACTCCGTGGAGTGGTGGAACACCCTGCATCAGGGATCAACGCGGATGCAGCAAAGTATCGATCCGGCGATGCGTTCGCCGCTGCGCTGGTCGATTTTTGGCTTCCTGCTGCTGTCTGCCACGCTGACGCTGATGCGGATGCGTAATTTAATTTTGCTGATGGAAAAACGCCGTCCGTGGGTGAGTGAACTGATACTGAAAAGAGGCCGTAAATGACCCCTGCATTTGCTTCCTGGAATGAATTTTTCGCAATGGGCGGTTACGCCTTTTTTGTCTGGCTGGCGGTGGTGATGACCGTTATTCCGCTGGTGGTTTTGGTCGTGCACTCCGTGTTGCAGCATCGCGCAATTCTGCGTGGCGTGGCGCAACAGCGGGCGCGTGAGGCGCGTTTACGTGCTGCGCAACAGCAGGAGGCTGCATGAATATTCGCCGTAAAAACCGCTTGTGGATTGCCTGTGCCGTGCTGGCGGGGCTGGCGCTGACTATCGGCCTGGTGTTGTATGCGCTGCGCTCGAATATCGATCTTTTTTATACGCCGGGGGAAATTCTCTACGGCAAGCGTGAAACTCAACAGATGCCGGAAGTCGGTCAGCGTCTGCGCGTTGGCGGGATGGTAATGCCGGGTAGCGTGCAGCGCGATCCGAATTCGCTAAAAGTAACGTTCACTATTTACGACGCTGAAGGTTCAGTAGATGTCTCTTACGAAGGCATTTTGCCGGATCTGTTCCGTGAAGGGCAGGGCGTTGTGGTGCAGGGCGAACTGGAAAAAGGCAATCATATCCTTGCGAAAGAAGTACTGGCGAAACACGATGAAAACTACACGCCGCCAGAAGTCGAGAAAGCGATGGAAGCTAATCACCGTCGCCCGGCGAGTGTTTATAAGGACCCAGCATCATGATGCCAGAAATTGGTAACGGACTGCTGTGCCTGGCGCTAGGAATTGCGCTGTTGCTGTCCGTGTATCCGCTATGGGGCGTGGCGCGCGGGGATGCGCGCATGATGGCTTCTTCGCGCTTGTTTGCCTGGCTGCTATTTATGTCTGTGGCTGGCGCATTTCTGGTGCTGGTCAATGCTTTCGTGGTGAATGACTTTACTGTCACCTATGTTGCCAGCAACTCCAATACCCAGCTTCCGGTGTGGTATCGCGTGGCGGCAACCTGGGGTGCGCATGAAGGCTCGCTACTGCTGTGGGTGCTGCTGATGAGCGGCTGGACATTTGCGGTGGCGATTTTTAGTCAGCGTATTCCGCTGGATATTGTGGCCCGTGTACTGGCGATAATGGGGATGGTCTGTGTCGGCTTTTTGCTGTTCATTCTCTTTACCTCTAACCCGTTCTCACGCACGCTGCCGAATTTCCCGATTGAAGGTCGCGATCTTAACCCGCTGTTGCAGGATCCGGGGCTGATCTTCCACCCGCCCCTGCTCTATATGGGGTACGTCGGTTTCTCGGTGGCGTTTGCTTTCGCCATTGCTTCTTTGTTGAGTGGGCGTCTGGACAGCACCTATGCGCGTTTTACCCGCCCGTGGACGCTGGCAGCGTGGATCTTCCTGACGCTCGGCATTGTGCTCGGTTCCGCATGGGCCTATTACGAACTCGGCTGGGGCGGCTGGTGGTTCTGGGATCCGGTAGAAAACGCCTCGTTTATGCCGTGGCTGGTGGGGACTGCGCTGATGCACTCACTGGCGGTCACTGAACAACGCGCCAGCTTCAAAGCGTGGACATTACTGCTGGCAATCAGTGCCTTCTCGTTGTGTCTGTTGGGGACTTTCCTCGTGCGTTCCGGCGTGCTGGTATCGGTACACGCGTTTGCGTCTGATCCGGCGCGCGGTATGTTTATCCTCGCCTTTATGGTGCTGGTGATTGGCGGTTCGCTGCTGCTGTTTGCCGCGCGTGGACACAAAGTTCGCTCACGCGTAAACAATGCGCTGTGGTCGCGGGAATCTTTGCTGTTAGCGAACAACGTTTTGCTGGTCGCCGCGATGCTGGTGGTGTTGCTGGGGACGCTGCTGCCGCTGGTGCACAAGCAACTGGGACTGGGCAGCATTTCGATTGGCGAACCGTTCTTCAACACTATGTTTACCTGGCTGATGGTGCCGTTTGCGCTACTGCTTGGTGTCGGTCCACTGGTGCGCTGGGGGCGCGATCGCCCACGTAAAATCCGCAATTTATTGATTATCGCTTTCATCTCTACGCTGGTGTTGTCGCTGATAGTGCCGTGGCTGTTCGAAAGCAAAGTTGTGGCGATGACGGTGCTCGGCCTGGCAATGGCCTGCTGGATTGCGGTGCTGGCAATTGCGGAAGCTGCGCTGCGTATTTCACGCGGCACGAAAACCACCTTCAGTTATTGGGGAATGGTGGCGGCTCATCTGGGGCTGGCAGTGACAATTGTTGGTATTGCCTTTAGCCAGAACTATAGCGTTGAGCGTGATGTGCGCATGAAGTCCGGCGATAGCGTCGATATTCATGAATATCGCTTCACCTTCCGTGATGTCAAAGAAGTGACTGGTCCGAACTGGCGCGGCGGTGTGGCGACTATCGGCGTAACGCGAGATGGCAAGCCGGAAACGGTGCTGTATGCGGAAAAACGTTATTACAACACAGCCGGGTCGATGATGACAGAAGCAGCGATTGATGGTGGGATCACGCGTGACCTGTACGCAGCGCTCGGTGAAGAGTTGGAAAACGGTGCGTGGGCTGTGCGCCTTTACTACAAACCGTTTGTTCGCTGGATCTGGGCGGGCGGGCTGATGATGGCGTTGGGCGGACTGCTGTGTCTGTTTGATCCTCGCTATCGTAAGCGCGTGAACCCGCAAAAAACTGCGCCGGAGGCTGTATGAAGCGCAAAGTATTGTTAATTCCTTTAATTATCTTCCTGGCGATTGCTGCGGCGTTGCTGTGGCAGCTGGCGCGTAATGCCGAAGGGGATGATCCGACCAATCTGGAATCGGCGCTCATTGGCAAGCCGGTGCCAAAGTTTCGCCTCGAATCGCTGGACAATCCTGGTCAGTTTTATCAGGCGGACGTGCTGACCCAGGGCAAACCGGTACTGCTCAACGTCTGGGCGACCTGGTGCCCGACCTGCCGCGCGGAACATCAATATCTGAATCAGCTTTCAGCGCAGGGCATCCGAGTAGTCGGCATGAACTATAAAGACGATCGCCAGAAAGCGATCAGCTGGCTGAAAGAGTTGGGCAATCCTTACGCGTTAAGCCTGTTTGATGGTGACGGTATGTTAGGGCTGGATCTCGGTGTCTATGGTGCGCCAGAAACGTTCCTCATCGACGGCAACGGCATCATTCGCTATCGCCATGCGGGTGATCTCAATCCCCGCGTCTGGGAAGAAGAGATCAAGCCGTTGTGGGAGAAATACAGTAAGGAGGCCGCACAATGAGGTTTTTATTGGGCGTGCTGATGCTGATGATCTCCGGCTCAGCGCTGGCGACCATCGACGTGTTGCAGTTTAAAGATGAAGCACAGGAACAACAGTTCCGTCAGCTCACTGAAGAACTGCGCTGCCCGAAATGCCAGAACAACAGCATTGCCGATTCTAACTCGATGATTGCCACCGACCTGCGCCAGAAAGTGTACGAACTGATGCAGGAAGGTAAAAGTAAGAAAGAGATTGTCGATTATATGGTGGCGCGCTACGGCAACTTCGTCACTTACGATCCACCGTTAACGCCGCTGACCGTGCTGCTGTGGGTGCTACCGGTGGTGGCTATTGGCATTGGCGGTTGGGTCATTTACGCCCGCTCGCGGCGTCGGGTACGCGTGGTGCAGGAAGCGTTTCCTGAACAAAGCGTGCCGGAAGGTAAGCGTGCCGGATATGTTGTTTATCTGCCGGGTATTGTGGTGGCGTTAATTGTGGCTGGCGTCAGCTACTACCAGACCGGCAATTATCAGCAGGTGAAAATTTGGCAGCAGGCCACGGCACAGGCGCCGGCATTATTGGACAGGGCGCTGGATCCGAAAGCCGATCCGCTCAACGAAGAAGAGATGTCCCGCCTTGCGCTGGGGATGCGTACCCAACTGCAAAAAAATCCGGGAGATATAGAAGGCTGGATTATGTTGGGGCGCGTTGGTATGGCGCTGGGTAACGCCAGTATCGCCACCGATGCATACGCCACTGCGTATCGCCTCGATCCGAAGAACAGTGATGCCGCACTCGGATACGCTGAAGCGTTGACACGTTCATCTGATCCCAATGACAACCGCCTGGGTGGTGAACTGCTACGCCAGTTGGTGAGAACGGACCATAGCAATATCCGTGTGTTAAGCATGTATGCGTTTAATGCCTTTGAGCAGCAGCGATTTGGCGAAGCCGTTGCCGCGTGGGAGATGATGTTGAAACTCTTACCTGCCAACGATACTCGCCGTGCGGTGATTGAACGCAGTATCGCGCAGGCGATGCAACACTTATCACCACAGGAGAGTAAATAAGAACAAGCCCGATAGGAAATCCATCGGGCTATTTTTTTATTATATTCCGCGATGTTGCAGGAACAGAATGGTGGCCGCCACACGGGAGCGGACATTAAGTTTACGCAGTAAGTTGCGGATATGTACCTTTACTGTCTGCTCGGAAATATTCAGTGCCGAGGCAATCTGTTTATTGGATAAACCTTTCGCCAGTTCGTGTAATACATCAAGCTCACGTTCTGTAAGAGTGCTGAACGGATCATCTTTTGAACCAAAGCGTTCACGTTCGCGCAGATATTCACTGACGCGGGCGCTGAATACTTTTCCACCGTTCGCCCCTTTTTGAATCGCGGCCAACAGACTTTCCGGCTCACTGTCTTTCAGTAGATAGCCATCTGCACCCGCATCGATTAACGCATAGATATCGCTGGCAGAGTCAGAAACAGTAATGATGATAATTTGTGCCGTCACGCCATCCCGGCGTAGAGCATTGAGGGTATCCAGGCCACTCATACCCTTCATGTTCAGATCCAGCAGGATCAGATCAAGATCAAGGCGATTAGCCAGATCGATCGCGCTTGCGCCATCGCCTGCTTCGGCGACCACTTCAAATGCCGGGTCCAGTTCCAGTAATTGACGAATTCCTCGTCGCATCAGTGGATGATCATCCACGATCAGCACCTGAAAAGGTGTTGTTTCAGGCATATTCATCTCCTGAGTAATTATTAGAATCGTTATTGTTTATGGCGTGAAAATCAGCATGATTAATTATGCTGACGAGACCAGGAATTTTACCCTATTTTCCTTATGGGTAAGTAGTAAAAATTGTTTATTAACACAGCAGAATATAAAGTTTTTCATCTATACCGGTGAAAAACTATTTCAAGTAGAAGAGGGGAAAACTTTGAAGGGCTATTAATGCAAAACCGGGCTTAATTACCAAAGCCCGGCAGAACAAGTCTGTTATTTGCTCAATTGGCGCATGGTATCGTCAATGGCGGTAATTAACAGCATTTGCGGATCTTTTGCACAAGCCTGATTCAGTTTTTCTACGACTTTGTTGCTCAGTTCCGGGGATTGTTCAATTTTCAGGTTTCTGCTGGTGACGCTGGCATTACCCATCACGGCTACAACTTCAGACACGTAAGCGCTATCAGTTTTAGCCAGTTCATTGGCATCTGCACAGGTCATATACGCTTCTGAAGGCAGTCCGTTTTTAATGTCATAATTCTGCGCAAAGGTCATTGGCGCAAAAATAAATAAGCCCGCTAATAATGCTACTTTTTTCATAATCATTCCTCAGTTCATTTTGCCAACAATGGCACCGCCGGCACCGCCAATTACTGCACCTTTAATTGCGCCTTCCAGACCATTACCGGTCAGAACGCCAGCAACAGCACCGAGAGTTGCGCCAACTTTGGCCCCTTTACGGGCTTTTTTTCCGTCTTTTCCTTTTTCTGTCACGGCACCAACGCCAGCGCCAACAGCGGCACCCTTCAGTACACCGTTAACGCCATTTCCCGACAACAGACCAACACCGGCACCTAATAATGCACCTTTAGAAGTTCTGCTCAGATCGGCGTGAGCCTGAAAGGAAAAAAATAAAGCTGATATAAGCCCTAAAGCTAACGTATGTTTCTTCAAATTAGATGACCGAGGTTTAGATGAAATATCCATGCAGGGTTCTCTTCTTCATTAAAATTAAGTAAAGAACGTCTGGTAATGCGCTTTGATAAACGCAGAACCAATGGTAATGATGCGGAATTAATCCTGTATAAGAATACTCTTAAACGATAATTAATATATTATGCTCAGTAAACTTTTAAATAGGGTGCTAATTTTTAATACCAATAACATTATTTGATGATGAGGGATAGTTGATGCTTTATGGCAATATGTGATTAGGCGTGATTGATTATGTTATTTATTTGTTGGTGTTTTTTAGAAGTATTTATTAATTTAAGGTAGTCCTCAATAATATTTTTACTTTCTCCACCAAATAAGGGAATTTACAGAGACCAGGAGCCTGACACTGTTGTTGTTAGCTCAAACACGTGGCAGTTTTCGCCCGGTGACTCCCCAATAATTCCCCGCACAAAAAACAGGCATAAAAAAACCAACCGCAATGGGTTGGTTTTCTTGGGATTTTTGGTCGGCACGAGAGGATTTGAACCTCCGACCCCCGACACCCCATGACGGTGCGCTACCAGGCTGCGCTACGTGCCGACTCGTGGGAGCTAATACTACCGTTTTCCACACCGATTGCAAGGGGAGAAAACGGCTAACTGATTAATTATAAATCAGTTAGCGATAAAACGTTTTTCGTCAGTCAGTACTTGCAGTAGCAGACTGAGTTGTGGTTTCTGATCGCGAAGTTTTTCACCCTGCAAATTATAGGTCTGGTAGGTGCCGTTATTGTTCAGGACCAGCGTCATGGCCGAGGTTGTGATAGCCAGGGTACGACTGTCTGCCGACGTTACCCAACTGTGGCGGCGATTGGCGTTGAACAGATCTTGCCCCTGAGAATACTCATTTGCAGGTGTGCTTACATGTAACAGACGCTGCATCAGCGTAGTCATGACATCAGTATGATCTGTAAGAGTGTTAATACGCTGTGCTGGCGTTCCTGGCCAGTGAATCACGAGTGGTACCTGAAGATGACCGCGTGACCAGTCAAAATTACGCTGTTCTTCCGTAAGTGGAACACCTCGCCCGGCAGTAATAATCACCACCGTATTGTCCAGTTTTCCTGCATCTCGTAGCGCTGTGATTAAACGCTCGATTTGTTTATCGACTTTACCCGCTGCACGTGAATAACGACTGGTGAAACCACTCTGATTGCTGTCGTCCAGATTTGTGCCATTAAAGGAAACCCATGAGAACCAGCGGTTATCTTCCTGTGCGTAGCGCCCCAGCCAGTTGATCCATTGGCTGGCTGTTTGCTCGTCTGACTGTGTCCGCACGCTTGGCATCGAGAAATCTGAAAGCAAAGCCTGACGGTATAACGGGCTGGTAAAGCCATCAGAGGAGAACAGCCCCAACTGATAGCCCTGCTGGTTGAGCGCGCTGATCAACGCTGCTGGTGTACGGGTCGATAAAATACCGTCCATATAGCTCGGTGAGATACCATAGAACAGGCCAAAAATGCCGTTGTCGGTAGTGTTTCCTGAACTCATATGCCGGGTAAATGACACATTTTGTTCAGCAAACTCAGCCAGTGCTGGCATCTGCTGTTCAAAGCGCGAGTAGTTAAGGCCATCCACAGTAATTAACAGGACGTTTTGGCCTGTTCCCATATCACGGTATTGCAGCTCGCTTAGCGGATATTGTACGGATACCGCATCAGGATTACCCTGCTCAACCAACCGACGCTGATATTCCTGTGCATCCAACAACCCATGTTTTTCCAGAAAACGGCGTGCAGTCATCGGATAAGAAAGCGGCAGGTTGGCACGCTGCATGGTAATAGGGCGATAGAAGTTCGCATCGGCCCAGATATAAACCACATGGGAGGCGATAAAGGCGACGAAAAAGAAGGCCGCCAGCGGTTTGGCGAAATGCCGTCTGCGCGTCAGGCTGCGCAGTTTTTGCCAGCTCCATGTCGCAAACAACATTTCTATTAACAGGATAACGGGCACACTGATAAACATCAGTTGCCAGTCTCGTGCCATTTCATTCTGGTCAGGGTTGATGACCAGTTCCCAGACAATAGGATTTAAATGGAGATGAAAGCGGGTGAAGACTTCGCTATCGATAAGTAGCAGCGTCATTCCCACTGTTGCCAGAATGGCTGACAAATACCGCATCAGCCGCTGGGAACCGACAATAAAGGTCAGGGGAAACAAAATCAGCAAGTAGGTGGCAAACACCAAAAAGCTGAAATGGCCGATAATGCTCAGGTAAGAATAGATGCGACCTGCAAGCGTAGTCGGCCAGTCGGCAACAAACAGGTAACGACTGCCAATAACAATGGCCAGTAAAATGTTGAACAGTGCAAACCAGTGCCCCCAGCTAACCATCTGGGAGACTTTTTCACGGTAGCGCTGACGATGAGTTACCATAACGAGTCGTTCGTTTCCCCAAGCCGTCTCTTAATGCGCCGGGTCGTCGTTGATCGATGACTGCAGTGCGCGGGCAAAAGAGTTTGCAATCGCCTGGCGCTGGGCCGGGGCAATGCTGGTGTTTATAAGGTTAGTGACCATGTTTCCCAGAACCATCAGGGAAAGATCAGTAGGCGCCTTATGTTTTTCCAGTACGTTGAGCATCTCACCAAGGAGTTGTTCAACCTGTTCATCACTGTAACGAGAGAGTTGTGGCATAAATCAAAATCAATGAGTTGATGAAAGGGCAACATATTACCGTAGCAACAGCTTTTTTTCTGCTTTTTTATACCCTAAATCATACGTATTACAGACCAGGGTGCAAAATGACGGCCTTCGGCGGTTGCGTCGCCTCGCGGGTGGTGGTTGAATACCGCCCGGTCTTAAAGGAGAGTTTATCATGAGTCTGGATATCAACCAGATTGCCCTGCACCAGCTTATCAAGCGCGATGAGCAAAATCTTGAGCTGGTCCTGCGCGATTCATTACTGGAACCGACTGACACCGTTAGCGAAATGGTGGCGGAACTTCATCGTGTTTACAGCGCCAAGAATAAAGCATATGGCCTGTTCAGCGAAGAGAGTGAACTGGCGCAGGCTCTGCGTTTGCAGCGGCAGGGGGAGGAGGATTTCCTCGCCTTTAGCCGGGCAGCAACCGGGCGACTGCGTGACGAACTGGCAAAGTATCCCTTTGCCGATGGTGGTTTTGTGCTGTTTTGCCACTATCGTTATCTGGCGGTTGAGTATTTGCTAATTTGCGTGCTGAACAATTTAAGCAGTATGCGTGTTAATGAAAATCTCGACATTAACCCGACCCATTATCTCGATATCAATCATGCTGATATCGTTGCACGCATCGATTTAACCGAATGGGAAACCAACCCGGAATCAACGCGCTACCTGACTTTCCTGAAAGGGCGAGTAGGGCGCAAAGTAGCGGATTTCTTTATGGATTTCCTTGGTGCCAGCGAAGGGTTGAATGCGAAAGCGCAAAACCGTGGTCTGTTACAGGCGGTCGATGATTTCACTGCCGAAGCACAACTGGATAAAGCAGAACGACAGAACGTGCGCCAGCAGGTCTATAGCTACTGTAATGAGCAATTGCAGGCGGGCGAAGAGATCGAGCTGGAATCGCTGTCGAAAGAACTGGCGGGCGTCAGCGAAGTGAGCTTCACGGAATTTGCGGCGGAAAAAGGCTACGAACTGGAAGAGAGCTTCCCGGCAGACCGCAGCACGCTGCGTCAGTTGACGAAGTTTGCCGGTAGCGGCGGAGGCTTAACCATTAACTTTGATGCGATGCTGTTAGGTGAGCGTATTTTCTGGGACCCGGCGACCGATACCCTGACCATTAAAGGCACGCCGCCGAACCTGCGCGATCAATTGCAGCGCCGGACGTCTGGCAACTAATCTCGACCTTTCACTACTCTTCATACTTCAAGTTGCATGCGCTAAGCGCCATCTGGAATGATCCGATGGCGCTCTAAACTGCATACTGTGAATTGTTCTGAACCTGTTTATCAATAACTTCCCACAATGCTTTTACCTCGTTCTTTTGTCCCCACAAATTAAAAAAACACAAATAAACGAAGGTCCGAAACTGGATCGCATACTTGGTGCTACCACTATTGATTATTCAGTGTATATAAATTAGGTTTTGAAAAATGTCGTTAATACAATGAATTGGATAATCTGGGTGTCAAAGCCTGGTACCATTATCAGGAGGGTATGTGGTTAATTTATTTAAAGCGCTAATTATATTTCTATTCACATCTTTAATTTCATTAAGTACAGCTGCAACGGAATCACGTCCCGATAAATTTATCGAAGCTAATGGGCTTAAAATCCATTATCAGGAGGGGGGAAACGGACCTCCATTATTATTGATTCATGGTGGAGGCCTGACTTCAAAAAGTTGGAAGGGAATGGCAGCTGTTGCCGCGAAGAATTTTCGTGTCATTATGCCTGACAGTCGTGGTCATGGTTTAACAAATAACCCTGATGGTCAATTTAGTTATGACCTGATGGCCGAGGATATGGCTGAATTAATCAAAGCACTAAAACTTGAAAAGCCGTTGGTGATGGGGTACAGCGATGGCGGCATGGTTGTTCTGAAGCTGATAAGTCGCTACCCGGATTTAGCCAGTGCTGCTGTGGTCGGAGGTGCAACACACCGTTTTGCATCTGCTCATTACATGAAGGGGATGGAGGTTTTCTATGGCAAAGGTGCGCCTCATCAAGTATTGACTGACGCTTATTTGAGTCAAATGGCACGCGACATGCCAGAAATGGTGACTTTTTTTCAGAATATGCATCATCCTGAGCAACCTGAATATTGGCGAATTTTCTTAAAAAATATTTGGCCAATGTGGACAACACCATTCTCTATAGCTGAGGATGTTAAAAAAATTCAAGTGCCAGTTATGGTGATTGCGGGTGATCGTGATGAATTTTTTACTGTTGAAGAAGTTACAGAACTCTATCATTTATTACCAAAAGGTGAGATGGCAATAATTCCAGGCAGTGGTCATGCGATATTTCAATCACCTGATAAGTCAACGCTTTTTTACATGTCTACTACTGCGTTCCTGAAACAACAAGTGGCAAAACGTTGACTAAATCACAGTATTTACTTTCAGAAGACATAAGTGATCTAGTGAGAGTGACTATAGACAGTACTTATTAACATCGCTAAGAAACAATAAAAAAGCTCCCGAAATCGGGAGCTTTTTAGTACTGAATTTAAAGATTCGCGAAGAAACGCTCAAACAGTACTTCCGCCTGCGCGGTATTTTTACAACTTATTCAGCGATTAAGCGCGAACGAAGTCGATGTGCAGCAGCTTAGGTTTGTACGGGTGACGCTGTACGTCCTGAGCTTTAACTTTGATTTCTTTACCGTCAACAACGATGGTCAGAACTTCGCTGTAGAATTCAGCTTTAACTTGCATGTTCATGACTTTGTCGTGATCCAGAGCAACAGCCAGCGGCGCTTCGTTGCCACCGTAGATGATTGCCGGGAATTTGTTAGCGGTACGCAGGCGGCGGCTCGCACCCTTACCCTGCTCGTTACGTACTTCTGCGTTGATAGTAAACATTTCTTTCTCTCTTAAATTAATCCTGCTACAGGCGACCCAGCAACAGGTAAGTGATCTGCTTTGCATATGCAAAAGCGGGCGAGATTCTATACTCAATCGCCTTGCACATCAATTAAAACTACCATTAACCGCGTAATTCGTGTGCCCGACGAAAACGACCTTCGTAATCAAACACTTTTTCGCGCACTTGCCAGTACTGGCCTTTCATTCGTGCGACGACGAAATCCGGATGGCGCAGCAACGCTTGTTGGGCGAGGATATCAGCAGCGGTGATCCAGCGCAGAGGGATGCCCGGTGTACGCGTATGCGGGCGGATAAAAAGCTGCTCGAAGGCGGTACGCTGGGCGGGCGTTTGCAGACGGAAACGCTCACTCACATCCGCGCCGTCTTCATCGTAATAGGTGATTTTCAGCCATTCGCCTTTCTCGTCGTGCCCATGCTGTAAAGACATGCCGCTACAGCGTAATACCAGCGCGTCTTTCAGTCGTAGCGCCGCTTTTAACATATCGTCCGGATCAACCAGTATGGTGTCACATTCGCGGCAGCGGCGGGCGGCAATATCATTTTCTGCGTTACATTGCGGGCAATTTTTAAAACGGAAACGGAAGTCACACTGTTCGCGATGACCGTCGTCATCTTCAAACCATCCCTGACAACGACGACCAAAGTGTTCAATCAATGTCCCGTCGGCGGTCGTTTTCCCCCAAAAGGTGTTGGCAAAACCGCAGGCAGGGCAGAAAACCTGTACCGGGACGTTGTCACTTTTGCCTTTTGGTGTACCGACCTCCGGCGCGTAGAGATCGTGAGGATTACCCGCATAATCAAGAATTAAGCAATCAGTCTTCCCGGGAGCCAGACGCAGACCGCGCCCGACAATTTGTTGGTAAAGACTCACTGATTCGGTAGGGCGCAGAATAGCGATAAGATCGACGTGCGGGGCGTCAAATCCGGTGGTCAGTACCGCGACGTTGACCAGATAGCGAAAACGCTGGGCTTTAAAATCTTCAATTAATACATCGCGTTCAGCGCCTGGCGTGTCGCCAGTAATAAGTGCTGCATCCTCAGCGGGCAGCAAGCCGACAATCTCTTTTGCGTGTTCGACTGTCGCAGCGAAAATCATCACCCCTTTGCGCGTTGCGGCGAACTCCATAATCTGGCTGATGATGTGCGGGGTAATACGTTGCTGTTTTTTCAGCTCGCGGTTGAGATCGGCTTCGCTGAACAGCCCGTTACTCTGTGCCTGCAATCGGCTGAAATCGTATTGCACTACTGGCATATCCAGTCGTTCTGGCGGCGTCAGATAGCCGTGTTTAATCATATAACGCAGCGGCAGCTCATAAATACAGTCGCGGAAAAGGGCTTTCTCATCGCCGCGTACCATGCCGTGATAATGAAACTGATAAATCCAGCCTTTGTCCAACCGAAAAGGCGTGGCAGTCAGCCCTAACAGGCGTAAGCGGGGATTCACTTTTGTCAGGTGAGTGAGGATTTGCTGATACTGGCTCTCTTCATCGTCACCAATACGATGGCATTCATCGACAATCAACAGTGAAAATTCACCCTGAAAGGCATCAAGGTTACGGGCGACCGATTGCACGCTGCCAAATACTACTTTACCGTGGCTCTCTTTACGCTTTAGCCCAGCGGCAAAGATATCGGCTTCCAGTCCCAGTGCCTGATATTTTGCATGGTTTTGCGCCACCAGCTCTTTAACGTGTGCCAGCACCAGCACACGACCACGCGCCAGCCGCGCCAGTTCCGCTATCACCAGGCTTTTACCTGCACCGGTGGGCAGCACGATAACGGCAGGGGTTTTATGACGACGAAAATGGTTGAGCGTGGCATCCACGGCTTCTTGCTGATATGGACGGAGTGTAAAAATCATGGTCTCGCGTAGGTAGATTATTCTGCTAATAGTATGCCATGGATCTTTTTCCCTTGAGGGATGTTATTAGACCGCTATACTGGGCAGACAACAGTTCAGATTTTCGGGTCAATGCCCGACCTCCGTTTTTACAGGCAAAATCACACACATGCGACTTGATAAATTTATCGCACAGCAACTCGGCGTTAGCCGTGCTATTGCCGGGCGTGAAATCCGCGGCAATCGTGTCACCGTCGATGGCGAAATCGTCCGTAACGCAGCGTTCAAACTGCTACCTGAACATGAAGTCGCTTACGATGGCAACCCGCTGGCGCAGCAACACGGTCCTCGTTACTTCATGCTCAATAAGCCTCAGGGCTATGTTTGCTCAACTGATGACCCGGATCACCCAACGGTGCTCTATTTTCTTGATGAACCGGTAGCGTGGAAACTGCACGCCGCAGGGCGTCTGGATATCGATACCACCGGTCTGGTGCTGATGACTGATGATGGTCAGTGGTCGCATCGCATTACTTCGCCGCGCCATCATTGCGAGAAGACCTATCTGGTGACACTGGAATCACCCGTAGCTGACGATACGGCAGAGCAATTTGCTAAAGGCGTGCAGTTGCATAATGAAAAAGATCTCACTAAGCCTGCGGTACTGGAAGTGATTACCCCAACGCAGGTTCGTCTGACCATCAGCGAAGGGCGTTATCATCAGGTGAAACGCATGTTCGCCGCCGTGGGCAACCACGTGGTTGAGCTGCATCGTGAACGTATTGGTGGTATTACCCTGGATGCAGATTTAGCCCCCGGTGAATATCGTCCGTTAACTGAAGAAGAAGTTGCCAGCGTCGTCTAACACTTTAATGACTTTCAGGAGCCCGTTGTGACCACTCGACAGCACTCATCGTTTGCTATTGTTTTTATCCTTGGCCTGTTGGCCATGTTGATGCCGCTGTCGATTGATATGTATCTGCCCGCGCTACCGGTAATTTCAGCGCAGTTTGGCGTACCGGCAGGTAGTACGCAGATGACCCTCAGTACTTATATTCTGGGGTTTGCGTTAGGGCAGTTAATCTACGGGCCGATGGCAGACAGCTTCGGGCGTAAGCCGGTGGTTCTTGGCGGTACGCTGGTGTTTGCCGCCGCCGCGGTGGCGTGTGCGCTGGCACAAACCATCGATCAGCTGATTGTGATGCGTTTCTTCCACGGCCTGGCGGCAGCTGCGGCCAGCGTGGTCATTAACGCCCTGATGCGCGATATCTACCCGAAAGAAGAGTTCTCGCGGATGATGTCGTTTGTCATGCTGGTGACCACTATTGCACCGTTGATGGCACCGATTGTCGGCGGCTGGGTGCTGGTATGGTTAAGCTGGCATTACATCTTCTGGATCCTGGCATTGGCGGCGATTCTGGCTTCGGCAATGATTTTCTTCCTGATTAAAGAAACGTTGCCGCCAGAGCGCCGTCAGCCATTTCACATTCGTACCACTATTGGTAACTTTGCGGCACTGTTCCGCCATAAGCGTGTCCTGAGTTATATGCTGGCCAGTGGTTTCAGCTTTGCCGGGATGTTCTCATTCTTAAGCGCCGGACCGTTTGTCTACATTGAAATTAACCACGTCGCGCCGGAAAATTTTGGTTATTACTTTGCGCTGAACATTGTTTTCCTGTTTGTGATGACCATCTTTAACAGCCGCTTTGTTCGTCGTATTGGCGCGTTAAATATGTTTCGGGCAGGATTATGGATCCAGTTTATGGTGGCGGCATGGATGGTCATTAGCGCGCTGCTGGGCCTGGGGTTCTGGTCTCTGGTGGTTGGTGTTGCGGCGTTTGTGGGCTGCGTGTCGATGGTGTCATCCAATGCGATGGCAGTCATTCTGGATGAGTTTCCACACATGGCAGGAACGGCATCGTCACTGGCAGGCACTTTCCGCTTTGGTATTGGCGCCATTGTTGGTGCATTGCTATCGCTGGCAACCTTCAACTCCGCATGGCCAATGATCTGGTCAATCGCTCTCTGTGCGACGTGTTCAATTCTCTTCTGTTTGTACGCCAGTCGACCGAAAAAACGGTGATCAATTGCACAATATGGGGGCCGTAAGGCCCCCTTTGTTGATGCATATCAACGACAAATTCATCATTTCTCCGCCTTTTGTTTGATTTATGTAAAATCAATTTATGTAAAAAGTCACACCATTGTATTTAAAAAGGTTGAGTTGGATCGCAGAAACGGGTACATATAGCCCGTCATCTGCTTATGTCTGTAAACATTATTTTAACAATGGCCAAACAGGTCAGGCAGACGGGGCATAACCTTTGCAATCTGTTTCAGGACGGATTGTTGATGATGTGTTAATATTGATGTAAATAAATTGTGAAGTATTTTTGCTTCCGGGGAATATCGTGACTACATTACAACTTTCAATCGTTCATCGTCTGCCGCAGAGCTATCGCTGGTCGGCGGGTTTCGCAGGTTCAAAAGTTGAACCGATTCCGCAGAACAGTCAGTGCGGCGAAAACAGCCTTGTGGCACTCAAACTGCTCAGTCCGGACGACGACAATGCATGGCCGGTAATGCATAAACTCAGCCAGGCCCTGAGTGATATTAAACTCTCCTGTTCTGTACTGGAGTGTGAAGGCGAGCCGTGTCTTTTCGTTAATCGTCAGGATGAATTTGCTGCAACCTGTCGTTTGAAAAATGTCGGCGTGGCGATAGCAGAGCCTTTTTCCAACAACAATCCTTTTTGAACGTCAGCTTAAGGCAATCAGCTGACGGGTATACTCGTGCTGTGGTGCATTGAAGACGCGTGTGCACGGCCCCTGTTCGACCACCTTTCCCTGACGTAAAACGATAACCTGGTGACATAATGCACGTACCACGTGCAGATCATGGCTGATGAAGATATAGGCCAGACCATGTTTTTGTTGCAGCGATTTTAACAATGCCAGAATTTGTGCCTGAACTGTGCGATCCAGTGAGGACGTTGGTTCATCCAGAATGATCAACGCAGGTTTGAGGATCAACGCGCGGGCGATAGCGATCCGCTGGCGTTGACCACCGGAAAATTCTGACGGGTAACGATGGCGGGTATCAGGCGATAGCCCCACTTCATTCATCACCGCGATCACCTGATCTTCACGCTGTTTTACTGAAAGTACTGGCTGATGCACCCGTAACCCTTCCTCAATGATCTGCAATACGTTCAGCCGGGGATTGAGCGAGGAATTTGGATCCTGAAAAACAATCTGCATCCGATGACGAAATGGCAACAACTGGCGGCGACTAAGTTTCTCCAGCGGTTTACCATCAAACACGATGCTTCCCTGAGAGTTAATCAGTCGTAATAGTGCCAGTCCGGTTGTACTTTTACCGGAACCTGATTCTCCAACCAGCCCCAGTGTTTCACCTGCTCGGAGGTTAAAACTCACGTCATTAACCACCACGTTTTGGTCCACCACGCGCTTAAAAATACCTTTGCGGATCGGAAAAGCCACCTGTAACTGGTTGACGTTGAGTAACCGGACCGCTTGCTCGGGAAGCTGCACGGGATCGCCTGCGGGTTCGCTATTAAGGAGTTTTTGTGTGTAGGGATGCGCAGGAGTAGCAAATAACGCCTTAGCGCGATTCTGCTCGACACAGCGACCGTTTTGCATGACCGCTACACTATCGGCCAGTTTTCTGACAATGCTGAGGTTATGTGTGATAAATAACATGCCCATGTTCAGCTCGCCTTGCAGTTCGCGCAGCAGTTGCAGAATTTGTGCCTGAACCGAGACGTCGAGGGCCGTTGTGGGTTCGTCAGCAATTAACAATTCAGGGCGGGTCAGTAATGCCATTGCAATCATGACACGCTGACGTTCACCGCCAGAAAGTTGATGTGGAAAATCGTTCAGTCGCCTGGCTGCCTGACGGATACCCACGCGATCCAGACAACTGAGAATTTCACCACGCGCGGCTTCCCGGCGCATACCCCGGTGTAGCGCGAGCACTTCATATAATTGTTTTTCAAGAGTATGCAGAGGGTTTAGCGAAACCATCGGCTCCTGAAAAATCATGGCGATCTTGTTACCACGCACACCACGTAGTTTCTGCTCACTGGCATGAAGCAATGATTCACCATGAAATCGAATATCTCCGGCCAGATATTCAACAGGAGGAGAGGGTAGCAGCCGCAATATTGACAAAGCAGTAACACTTTTCCCAGAACCTGATTCCCCCACCAGCGCCAGTGTTTCTCCGGCGGCAACCTGCAGAGAAATATCATTTACGACCGTGCGTACAGTCTGCTGGTTGCGAAAACCCACCGATAAATTTTCAATGGTTAACAGAGGTTGACTCATTTCATACCGCCTTGCTGGGATCAAATGCATCGCGCACTGCTTCACCAATAAAGATCAGCAATGACAACAGAACAGCCACCGACAAGAAAGCGGTGATACCAAGCCACGGGGCCTGTAGGTTATTTTTCCCCTGTAGGAGTAATTCGCCGAGCGACGGGGAACCAAGTGGTAAACCGAAGCCGAGAAAATCCAGCGAGGTCAGGGTCGTAATCGAACTACACAAAATAAACGGCAAATAGGTCAGTGTGGCGACCATGGCGTTAGGTAACATATGACGAAACATAATGCTACGGTCACTGACGCCGAGCGCTTGTGCCGCCCGGATGTAATCGAAGTTTCGGGTGCGCAAAAACTCTGCACGTACTACAGGCACCAGCCCCATCCAGCCAAAAATCACGGTTATTGCCAACAACCACCAGAAATTCGGCTGCACGACACTTGAAAGAAGAATAATCAAAAACAGGGTCGGCATCCCGGACCACACTTCAACAAAACGCTGCCCCCAGAGATCGATTTTCCCACCGTAATATCCTTGTAATGCACCAGCTATGATGCCCATTACGCTGGAAAAAAATGTCAGTGTCAGACCAAAAAGAATTGAAATACGTGTGCCATATAAAATACGTGCCAGTACATCGCCGCCGTAAGCGTCTGTTCCCAGCCAGTTTTGTGCGGAAGGTGGTGAAGGGAAAGGTTTATCTGTCGCGTAGTTAATACTGTTCGCACCAAAGCGTATCGGCGCCCACAGCACCCAACCTTTTTCTTCCAGTCGTTGTTTGAGCCATGGGTCCTGATAATCAGCAGCACTGGCTAATGGTCCACCAAATTGACTTTCACTGTAATTTTTCACCAGTGGAAAATACCAGCTACCATCGTAGCGCACTAATAACGGTTTATCGTTGGCGATCAATTCTGCACATAAGCTCAAGCCAAACAGCATGAGAAAAATCCATAACGACCAGTAGCCGCGACGATTACGACGAAAACGTGCCCAACGGGCCTGATTCATAGGGCTAAGTCGCGACATTATCGTTCCTCGAAATCAATACGAGGATCGACCAGGGTATAGCTGATATCACTGATAATATTCAGCAGCAGGCCGATCAAGGTAAAAATATACAGAGTGCCAAACATTACCGGATAATCGCGGGATACGGTTGCCTCATAGCCCAGTAAACCGATGCCATTGAGTGAAAATATGACTTCAATTAACAACGAACCGGTAAAAAACATCGAGATAAAGGTGGCAGGAAAGCCAGCGATCACTAATAGCATGGCGTTACGAAAAACATGCTTCCAGAGAATGTTTTTTTCACTGACCCCTTTGGCACGGGCGGTGACTACATACTGCTTATGAACTTCATCAAGGAAAGTGTTTTTAGTCAGCATTGTCAGTGTGGCAAAACCGCCAATCACGGTAGCTGTGACTGGCAGGGTAATGTGCCAGAGATAATCAGTGATTTTTTGATACCACGGTAGCGTGTCAAAGTTTGCCGAAACCAGCCCACGCAGTGGAAAGAGGTCGTAGTAACTGCCACCTGCGAAGAATACAATCAATAAAATGGCGAATAAGAAAGTGGGAATGGCATAGCCGATAATAATAAATGCGCTACTCCAGACATCAAAACGGCTGCCATTGTGTACGGCTTTGCGGATACCCAGTGGAATCGAAACCAGGTAGATGATGAGTGTACTCCATAATCCAAGGGTGACAGAAACTGGCAGTCGCTCTTTTAGTAACGAGAGCACGGATGCGCTGCGAAACAGGCTATCGCCAAAATCAAAACGAATATAATCCCAGAGCATTTTGAAGTAGCGCTCGTGGATGGGCTTATCGAAGCCATAGCGATGGGTAATTTCTGCAATGACTTCAGGATCAAGGCCACGCCCACCACGATAGTTGCTGTCGCTGAGATTACCCACACCGGTTTGCGCGTGGCTGGCCTGCATCCCTCCGTTACCTGCGCCAGGCAGGGCGCTGCTATTGCCAAATTCAATATTGGCAATGGCCTGATCAACCGGTCCTCCTGGGGCAATCTGAACAATAAAAAAGTTAATTGTGATGATGGCCCAGATAGTCGGGATCACCAGTAATAAGCGACGAATAAGATAAGCGCCCATTTACTCTCCCTGTCGTTTGGCAGCAGGTAGTTTTGCGGCTTTATTGACGTCATACCACCAGGTATCGAGCCCGATAGTATAAATCGGGCGAGTCGCCGGTTGGGAGAATTTGTCCCACCACGCCAGTCGGTCTTCTGCCATATACCACATCGGTAACATGTAGTAGTTCCATGTTAAAACGCGGTCCAGTGCGCGACCGAGTGGCACAAGTTTGGTTTTATCGCCCTGAGCTGCAATGATCTGCGTAATGAGCGAATCTATCACCGGGCTTTTCACGCCAGGGGCGTTATAAGTGGAGTCGATATATTGTGACGCCCACGAAATTTGTAAATCGGAGCTGGGCCACGGCATTGCCCGCCATAGTCGGGGCATCATGTCATAATCGCGGCTACGCATTCGATTGGTGATTTGGGAGTTATCGACCCGACGAATATTCATCGTAATGCCTAACCGTTGCAAACTATGCTGGAAAGGCAATATCCATTGGTTATTGCCGCTGGAAGGAACAAGCAACTCAAAACTGAGTGGTTTGCCTGTGGTTGCGTTAACTCGTGTCTGATCTTTCATTACCCACCCAGCCTCGTTTAATAAACTATCGGCTTTCAGTAGGTTTTCACGATCATAACCTTCACCTTTTGATACTGGCGGTTGATAAATTTGGGTGAAAACTTCCGGGGGAAGATCTTTTTTCATTGGTGCCAGCAATACCAGCTCAGCTGCGTCAGGGTAATTTCTGGCAGCATATTCGGTGTTCTGGAAGTAACTGTTGGTACGACTCCAGGCGTTATAAAACAGCGCCTTGTTCATCCATTCAAAATCAAAAGCCAGGGTGATGGCTTCTCGTACACGACGATCAGTGAATACCGGACGTTGAATATTAAATGCCAGCCAACGAGTGTCTTGCGCGGATTCGTTTTTTTGCTCGTCTTTGATGATGTATTTAAGGTCGAAATTTTTGCCACTGTAACGTGTAGCCCAATTTTTGGCGTCGTTTTCCAGACGCAAATCAAAAGCACCTGCTTTAAATGCCTCGAACGCGACGTTATCGTCGAGATAGTAGTCGTAGCGAATAGTATCGAAGTTCCAGCGTCCACGGTTTACCGGTAAATTCGCCGCCCAGTAATCCTTCACACGGGAATAGACAATATTCTGCCCCATTTTCCACTGCGTAATACGATACGGGCCACTGGCGAGGGGGGGAGTTGAAAGCGGATCGCTGAGTTTATGATCTTTCCAGTATTTTTCCGGCATGATCGGTAAAGAAAACAGGCTGAGCATATCGTCTTTACCGGGTTTGGCCAGCTCAAAACGTACTGTAAGAGGTGCGATGGTTTTTACCGTCGTGCCTTTGTATACCAGACGAAACTGCGGTACACCTTCGGTCATAAACTTATGAAAGGTAAACTCCACGTCACGAGCGGTAATGGGCGTACCGTCATGGAAACGCGCACGGGGATTTATCGCGACTTCGACCCATGAGAAGTCATCAGCATAGCGCGCGTTTTCGGCAATCAGAGGGTAGTAGCTGCCAGGTTCATCATCAGAGGTGGTAAACAGTGAGTCATAGAGTTGCTCGGTGCGTACACCAGGATTTCCGCGTAGAGAATAGCGGTTGAAGTTATCAAAGGTGCCAATTGCCGAAAGTGTGATTTCCCCTCCTTTGGGCGCTGCAGGATTCACATAATCGAAATGATCAAAATTAAAGGCGTATTTGGGTTCACCAAGTACAGCAAAAGCGTAACTTTCTTTAATTTCCTGCGCCTGTGCCACAAAACTAAACAGGGCGACAAATATCAGCGTCAGGTGAGCAATCATCTGCAAGGGATTTTCCTTAATAATTTGTTCCGCAAGCGGCAAGCGTCATATTTTAATCATAATGGACGCCTGTCTGGCTTACCACTGCGGTGTGTCTGGTTTCTTCAGCCATTGCACAAACTCATTCAGTGGCAAGGGACGGCTGATCCAGTAGCCCTGAAGGAAATTAACGCCACGATCACGCAGCCATTTGGCTTGCTCTGGCGTTTCTACACCTTCGGCTACGGTCAGCATATTAAGGCGTTTTGATAAAGTGAGTACGGCGTCAAGCACTGGTGAGGTGACCGTTTCCGTACCAATCGCATTAATAAAGCCACGATCAATCTTCAGGTAATCAAGGGTGAAGCGTTCGAGATAAATCAATGCACTGTGCCCGGTACCAAAATCGTCAATGGCGATTTCAACACCGACGGAATGCAACCACTCAAAGAGTTGCGTAGCTTCGTGTTGCTTCAGCATATCACGCTCGGTAATCTCCAGAACGATCTGGAAATGATGCGCCGGTAAGGATTCGACTAACTGGCGGATATCCTTTTTGAACGTTTCACCATGCAGATGGTCAGGCGCAATGTTAATGCCGAACTTCACGCCAACTGGCAGTACCCGTTGCAGTACGTGGGCATCACGGCGAATAAGTTCAAAGAGATGTTGCGTCAGCGGTACGATCATCCGCTGGGCTTCGGCATAGTGAATAAAGGCATCCGGTGGGATCTCGCCCGCTACAGGATGACGCCAGCGCAGGAGTACTTCCAGCCCGGTTACCTTCAGGCTTTGTGTATCTACCGCCGGTTGATAGACCACATAGAACTGGTCGCGTTTAATCGCGGTAAGTATTTCTCTACCGGGACGCAGACGAACAGACAGAATATAAAAACAGAGCAGACCCGCTGCGATACCACTCATACCGCCAAGGAGTAGGGCGTACCACAAATCATTCCATGTCCATTCAGTAGCATAAAGGCGCACTGTCAGCGGTATACCTTCCACTTTCACCTGGCGTGCTGGCGGACCGCTTAGCTCATTGATATTGAGCAAGTGAGAAGAAGATGTTGAGAGCACCGTATCGCCAACAATCATGGCAATCCCGTCAAAATCTTCCTGTCGTGAGGTATAAAGAAGATAAGGCGTCAAATTAAGATTGAGTGCAGTGAAGACACCGCTGTTGCTGATAAGCGGATTGCGATACCAGATCACCATGGCGGGTTTCCCGGGCATCATGGGGGTTCCGGGCAAGATGGCGATATCAACATCTTTAGAAATATCCAGTGCCGGAACAAGGTGGGCGAGGGGGATATCCATATTGCCTGTTGCCGACGAGCAAAATGCTTTTTTATCTCTGACTAACAAAAAGGTCCGAACATTAAGACTGAACGCAGCTTTGGCAGTAAGTTCAGGGGCTGCTTTTTTACAGGACGATAACGTCAATGGCTGCAGCTTGTCGGTAGAGGTTTTCAGATCGGCAAAATAGTGGACCAGGTAAGTTTTGATATCAGTGATCAGCGTATCGTACTTCACCTCACGTTTATGCCAGCTCACTGTAAACTGTAAGCAACTGATGATAACAGCAACGACCAGGCCTGTAATGAAACAGGTAAGAAGGATTTTTCGACCTGATGCGTTGGCAGCTGTAAACATAGTTACTGAAGATATCCTGCAGAATTACAGTAAGTAAAGGGGGTGTCAGGCAGGACTATAGCCTGGATTTTGCTGTATCGTCATACATTTCTTATGCCGAATGGCAGAAACAAAAAAGCACCGCCGAAGCAGTGCTTTAATGTTCTCGTCAGGATAACCAAGGGATAGCAACCTAACGAATATTAACTGCGACTCAGAACCCGGCGTGCTTCGTTGTAGCGTTTTTTCCAGTACGGCTCGTTCATGCTGGAAATAATAACGCCACTGCTGGTTGAGGCGTGAACAAACTGGTTGTTGCCAATGTAGATACCAACATGTCGCCCGGTAGAACCCGCGCGGAACAGAACCAAATCACCAGTACGCAAATTGCTGCGGGAAACAGATTTACCGGTTTCTTGTTGTTCCCAGGTGGAACGTGGTAACTCTAAGCCAAACTGTTCGCGGAATGTACGCTGTACAAAACCAGAGCAGTCGATACCTTTTTTGGTGCTGCCGCCAAGACGATAACGTACGCCTTTCCAGTCAGCATACTGATCCATAATTCGCGATTTAACGTCGACATTACGTACCAGATTTTCAAATTCATCCTGAGAAGCTTGCAGTGACGAATTATCGTTAACCACTGCACGTGTCTCAGGATGCATATTCTTTGCGGTGTTTGTTGTGCTACATGCAGAAAGCAGAACCGCAACTGCAATCGCGGGAATTCCGCGCAAGATATATCTCAAAATCGGTTGAGATTTGACCATGTTGTTTGTTATCCCTTGAAGTCCTTAACGATAAATATCGTTATAAAAAATGCCAAACGTGACGAGACTAATTACCTGTGCTTCTGGTGACAATTGTGTATGTACAAAACTGTGGCACAACGCACAAATTTATTCGTGATAAGAATAATTACCAGGCGAGGCAAAACGAGTTCGAGATTACCCGATCACAGCTGGCTTGGCGAGTGCTTTTACGCTATTTTTTATAAGAAAAAGTGATACAGAAAGTTAATAAGCGGCATTGGCTAAAGAAACATCAGGTTGTGTGTTAATTGAGCAACTAATTAATTTTCAACATGAATAAGATGATGAAAAGATGAACGAATGGCGGCGGAATAAGGATAAATTCATCAGGATTCATTTTAAATCCTGATGAACATGTTAATCACTGTGTGTTATTTGTTTTGAGTTTGTTTGTTTTTGCCGGGAAGATATTGCCCAAAAAGAGAAATGAGACGATCGCTTAATGGAGTCATTAGCCACCAGGGTAAACCAATCAAAATGACTGTTAACGATCCGACGGCGATATCAGTAAACCAGTGTGCGCCAATCATTACTCTTGGGAAGGCAAAAACCACAAAAATAATAAGGCCGATAATTCCGGCGATTTTGCCAAAATAGCGCCACATAAAAGCGGAAAAAATAAGCAACATCATCCCGTGATCACCCGGAAAACTGTCACGCGAAGCATCCTTTGTAGGAATTTGACTGAGTTCGCTAACGCGAACAATATCCGAAAAGGTGAGCGTTGGGCTGGCGCGTTTAACCGGAATTAATGCCTGCCCGAGCTGATTTAAAATCACGGCAGCCAGCAGCATGACCAGACCAATAATGACGATACGTCGCCTTCCAGCCTTTGATTCTTGCAACCAGAACCAGAGCATTAAACCGCCCATAGCCAGTAGCGAGCAGCCATCGAAAGCACGATTATTGGTTATTGCTACCAACCAGAGAAGTGGCTGACTTTCTATCACCTTATGATTGAAATAATGGATAATGCCTGAATCAACAGCTGCCCATATCCCATGTTCGGCGGGAAGATACCAGGAGAGGAATAAGCCCACTCCTGATAAATTGAGTAACAGAATCCGGTTTAGCTGTATTTTCATATTTACGTCTTCACTATCTAAAATCAGCGGGCAACCTTACTCACCTGTAACTAAACGAAGCTTCAACAGCGCGCTCTGTAAGGCATTCCAGTCGGTATCGGTACTGGAAATAAGCTCGATACGACTATCGGGAGGAGCAACATTTTGAGTTTCAATATGCAAATCGTCACCCTGACGATTAATCCGTACCAGACCTTCGGCAATACGCATTACACCTTTAACGCGTGCAACAGGGGCAAGACGAGCCCATTCAAGAACACCAATGGTGTCAAAGACGGTATCTGCATCGAATATCCAGCCGCAGGCCTGATGCCCCTGACCACTGTTGAGGCTACGTCGCCAACGTTGATGTGCTGGTAAACTTAGCGCTGCTAATCCTTTTCGTTCTACTGTCTGATGACTATGAGCTGCACTGGCAGGTAGCTCCGTGACATTTTTACGTGGCAGATCAAGGAGTTTTCCATCGATTCGGCCTTGTTCACACTGCACCAGTAGCCGATCTTCGCCATATTGTTGCCACCATTGTTGCAGGGCGTTTTCACTTTCATCCGTTGCCCGATCGCTTTTGTTCGCCACAATGACATCCGCAGCGGCAAGCTGGTCGCGGAAGTTTTCGTTATCAACACTTTTTTTATCCAGCAACTGACGGGGATCGAGAATGCAAAGAGTGGCACGCAGATCAATCCAGGGTTCGTAAACCGGGGCGGTTAACAAATCAAGGATCTGTTTAGGATGCCCCAGTCCAGTAGGTTCAATAAGCAAACGATCCGGCTTTCCCTGACGCAGCAAAGTATTCAGCCCCACTTGCATGGGCAAGCCGTTAACACAACACATACAGCCGCCGGGGATTTCTTTCAATAACGCTCCGCTATCCGCGAGCAGGGCACCATCGATCCCCACTTCGCCAAATTCGTTAACCAGGACGGCCCATTTTTCAGCGGGATCTTTGTGCGCTAAAAGATGAAGGATTGATGTTGTTTTCCCGCTGCCGAGAAAGCCGGTAATAAGGTTGGTTCTGGTCACAGCCACTCCAGAAAAGATGAGAAACGAAATTTGCTATTAATCCTGGACAAAAAAGAGCAAAAAGAGAAGAACTGAGCGGGTAACCAGAGGGATCACCCGCTTATACCGCAGAAATTGTTAATTTTTTAGTGCATGAGCGACGGCTTGATGAGCGCCATATTGCTCGATTTGCTGCCATGCTTCGCTAATCGCCTCAACAAATCGAGGATTGTCTGGCAGGTCCTCACCGAATATTTCATTGAGTGATAACAAGGTTTTTACTCGCTGCGCTGATGTACTTTTTGCCACGAGTATGGCGATTTTGTCACCAAGTGGATCACGGACATCTATGGTTTTGTTTGCATCGTCAAAGCCACTGACGTAACGCATCCAGCCTGCAACACCTAGCGCCAGCAGAGGCCAGGTACTTTCACGTTGCAAATGAATACGAATACTGGCGAGCATTCTTTGAGGCAATTTCTGACTGCCATCCATCGCGATCTGCCAGGTTTTATGCTTCAAAGCCGGGTTAGCGAAGCGTTCGATAAGTTTGTCGGCATAAAGCGTGAGATCAACGTCCGTAATTTGCAACGTGGGGGCTTGCTCCTGCAGCATTAAACGTCGTGCAGCCTGGCGAAATACCTTGTCTTGCATACAGTCGTTGATATGTGCAAAACCTGAGAGATAGCCAAGATAAGCGAGAAATGAGTGGCTGCCATTAAGCATCCGCAATTTCATCTCTTCCCATGGCACGACATCACGGACCATTTGTACACCTGCGACTTCCCATTCAGGTCTTCCGGCAACAAAATCATCCTCCACGACCCACTGAATAAACGGCTCACAACTTATTGCACAAGGATCAGTAACGCCCAGATGCTGAGATATTTCAGCCAGAGACTCTTCTGTTGCCGCAGGAACAATGCGATCAACCATTGTGGCAGGGAAGCTGACATGTGTTTTTATCCATTCTGCCAGTTCTGGTGAACGTCTTGCGGCCATTCCCAACACGGCATTTTTTACAACATGACCATTGTCAGGAATATTGTCGCAAGAGAGCACGGTAAAGGGTGGCAAGCCACGCTGGTGACGACGAGCCAGCGCTTCAACCAGAATGCCTGGTGCTGAATGGGGTTCTTGCGGAGATGCAAGGTCATGAAGGATTCTTGCGTTATGCAGATCAAGTTCACCCGTAGACGGGTCGATGCAATAGCCTTTTTCTGTAATGGTCAGTGAAACAATCGCCACCTGCGGTTCGCAGAATTTCTCAATAATGGCGGCTAATGAATCCAGTTTCGCATTAAGACATTCATGAACAGCGCCAATAATAATGGCCTGATCGCCCTCAGCGCCTTTCTCAAGAACAGTAAATAGATGATCCTGCTCACGGAGTTGACGCATTAAATGATCGCCGCTAAACAGGCTGATTTCGCAGATCCCCCAGTCACCACCACGGGCATTAAGTACCCGGTCAGTTAATAAAGCCTGATGTGCCCGATGAAACGCACCAAAGCCAAAATGAACAATACGGGATTGTAGCTTTTGCCGATCATAATGTGGTGTCAGCACTCCCTGGGGAAGTTGGGCTGAGGCGATGGTTTTCATTGATGGCACACCTTAAGAATGTTTGTACTAAATATTGTTACTTTAAAGTTATATGACAGAAAATAATATTGGTGTGATTTGTTAATAATCTGAAGTGTGAAGGAGATCAATCTTTGGCCGGAAAGAAGGGGGAATTGGTATAATAAGTTTAATAAAAAAGGGCAGCCTGCGCCGTAATGCCGATCAGTTAAGGATCAGTTGACCGATCCAGTGGCTGTGTAAGAATCCGGAAACGCTCACTCGTTTCCGGATTTTTTTATGCACATTGGACAGGCTCTTGATCTGGTATCCCGTTATGATTCTCTGCGTAACCCACTGACTTCTCTGGGGGATTACCTCGACCCCGAACTCATCTCTCGTTGCCTTGCCGAATCTGGTACTGTAACGCTACGCAAGCGCCGTCTTCCCCTCGAAATGATGGTCTGGTGTATTGTTGGCATGGCGCTTGAGCGTAAAGAACCTCTTCACCAGATTGTGAATCGCCTGGACATCATGCTGCCGGGCAATCGCCCTTTCGTTGCCCCCAGTGCCGTTATTCAGGCCCGCCAGCGCCTGGGAAGTGAGGCTGTCCGCCGCGTGTTCACGAAAACAGCGCAGCTCTGGCATAACGCCACGCCGCATCCGCAATGGTGCGGCCTGACCCTGCTGGCCATCGATGGTGTGTTCTGGCGCACACCGGATACACCAGAGAACGATGCAGCCTTCCCCCGCCAGACACATGCCGGGAACCCGGCGCTCTACCCGCAGGTCAAAATGGTCTGCCAGATGGAACTGACCAGCCATCTGCTGACGGCTGCAGCCTTCGGCACGATGAAGAACAGCGAAAATGAGCTTGCTGAGCAACTTATAGAACAAACCGGCGATAACACTCTGACGTTAATGGATAAAGGTTATTACTCACTGGGACTGTTAAATGCCTGGAGCCTGGCGGGAGAACACCGCCACTGGATGATCCCTCTCAGAAAGGGAGCGCAATATGAAGAGATCAGAAAACTGGGTAAAGGCGATCATCTGGTGAAGCTGAAAACCAGCCCACAGGCACGAAAAAAGTGGCCGGGACTGGGAAATGAGGTGACAGCCCGCCTGCTGACTGTGACGCGCAAAGGAAAGGTCTGCCATCTGCTGACGTCGATGACGGACGCCATGCGCTTCCCCGGAGGAGAAATGGCGGATCTGTACAGTCATCGCTGGGAAATCGAACTGGGATACAGGGAGATAAAACAGACGATGCAACTGAGCAGGCTGACGCTGAGAAGTAAAAAGCCGGAGCTTGTGGAGCAAGAGCTGTGGGGTGTCTTACTGGCTTATAATCTGGTGAGATATCAGATGATTAAAATGGCGGAACATCAGAAAGGTTACTGGCCGAATCAACTGAGTTTCTCAGAATCATGCGGAATGGTGATGAGAATGCTGATGACATTGCAGGGCGCTTCACCGGGACGTATACCGGAGCTGATGCGCGATCTTGCAAGTATGGGACAACTTGTGAAATTACCGACAAGAAGGGAAAGGGCCTTCCCGAGAGTGGTAAAGGAGAGGCCCTGGAAATACCCCACAGCCCCGAAAAAGAGCCAGTCAGTTGCTTAACTGACTGGCATTACAGCCTGCGCCGCCCTCAGTTTCAGATTGCGCAAATTAGTCTGCGCGGCCCATATAACGGCGTTCTTCGATATGGATACGAATTTTTTCGCCCGGGCTTAAGTATTCCGGCACCTGAATCACCAGACCCGTGCTCAATGTCGCTGGTTTGTTACGGGCGCTGGCAGAAGCCCCTTTGATGCCCGGTGCCGTTTCAATAATTTCCAGATCAACTGTTTGGGGTAATTCAAGTGCCAGCAGTTGGCCGTCCCAGGTCAGAACCTGCATATCCGGCATGCCACCTTCCGGCATAAACATCAGCTCTTCTTCAATCTGGTCTTTGGTGAAGGTATACGGGGTATAGTCTTCTTTATCCATAAAGACATACTCGTTGCCATCAACATAGGAGAAATCGACGTAGCGACGAGTCAGCGTTACTGTGTCAACAATATCGTCGCCTTTAAAACGTTCTTCAACTTTCAGCCCGGTACGGACATCGGAAAAACGCATTTTATAAAGCGTTGCAGCACCACGTGCCGTCGGCGATTGAATATCAATATCTTTCACCAACAGCAGTTTGCCGTTGTAATTCAGAACCATACCTTTTTTAATTTCGTTCGCTCTTGGCATCGAAAAAATTCCTGTTTTGCAAAGTGTCAAAAATATCGCGTCAAACTACTCGTGACGGGCCTTTCAGGCAAGGGGTAATCGTACTTTTGTCGTGGTAAAAAAGGTGTTAATGTGCGCGCTCATCACTCCGGTGGTTAACCAACAAGAGAATACCCTATGGATTGCCGTCCGGACTGTGGTGCATGTTGCACAGCGCCTTCAATATCAAGCCCCATCCCCGGAATGCCTGACGGCAAACCTGCAAATACGCCTTGTATTCAACTTGATGAACAACAGCGCTGCAAAATTTTCCTCTCGCCACTACGCCCTAAAGTCTGTGCCGGGTTACAACCCAGTGCTGAAATGTGCGGGCAAACGCGTCAGCAAGCGATGACCTGGCTTATTGAACTTGAAGCCCTGACAGCTCCCTAAACGTCCCGAATTTTGAAAAGACAAAACACGGCAGCAACGGTCATTGCTAATGCGAACCAGAAGACAGAATGATAACTCCACAGTTCAGCGGCGATTCCGGCCAGCGATCCGGCGATAATCCAGCCAACACGAATCGTATTGGTATAGAGCGTGGTGGCTGATCCTGCCTGTCCGGGCATTAAATCCTGAAAATAGAGCATTCCAATACCGCCGAGAATCCCAATATAAATAGCGTTCAGCAGCTGCAAGCCGAGCAATACCATTGGTGAGTGAGCGAGCAACATTCCTGCATAAAATGCAAAACCTGCTGCTACGGCAATGATCATCAGCAGGCGTTTACCCAACCGTTTAGCAAAATAACCTGCAATCAGCATTGTGGGTATTTCCAGGCCTGCTGCTGTACCCATCATCACACCTGCAAGTTTTTCCGGTAGATGCAATTCATTAATGATAAACAGCGGCATATTAATGATATAGAGGCTGTTAGTGCCCCACATCAGCGTACAGATAGCAAATAGCAACAGGGTATCGCGACGATTACGACGTGGCGCTTCCAGTGTTCCAACGGCGAGAGGAGCATCTTTGCGCATTGAAGGTAAAAACAGCCATACCATCACGCCACAGACAATAAATGCTACCGCAGCGCTGAGGTACATCACGGTGAAACCAAACCCCATGGCTAACGCATAAGCCAGCGGCGGACCAATCACCCAGGCCAGAGACACCTGAGCGCGCAAAAATGAACTAAACATCACCGCTTCCCGACCCGTGCGATCGGCATGTTCCCGCGCCAGAGCAAACATTTGTGGGTTGGAAGTCGAACCGAAACTGCTAAGAAATACACCAAGAAACAACAAAATAAAGTAATTGCGATTCCAGGCGAAAAGTACACAAGCCAACGTGCCCATCAGACAACAAAAGACAATCAACTTTTTACGATCACCTTTTTTATCTGAACGTCCTGCCAGAAATTGACTTACCAGAATGCCGATCACCGCACTGCCGGTA
Source organism: Escherichia fergusonii ATCC 35469 (assembly GCF_000026225.1). Lineage (NCBI taxonomy): Bacteria > Pseudomonadati > Pseudomonadota > Gammaproteobacteria > Enterobacterales > Enterobacteriaceae > Escherichia > Escherichia fergusonii. The sequence continues at coordinate 2,316,535 of NC_011740.1, read as the reverse complement.
AAAAAGAAACCAACCATACCAGGCCGGGCATGGACTTCATCCGTCAGAAACAAACTTAATGTGGGAGTTTGTAGCGCCCCGGCAATACCGGTGAGAAAGGCCACGATGAGAAATGCCGTGGCAGTCAAATCAAACGCCTTAGGCGTGGAGACAGCAGGGGAGTTATGCATACATCGGTATCTGTGACGTAAAGAGATGCGGAGTTTACGCGGCTTGTCAGAAAATAAACAGGTTGCCAAATCAAGCACGCCACGAAATGTTAAAGGCTGAAATCAGCTGAAAACGTGCTGGCTGAAGTAATGTATCGTTCAGCAAATAAGATTTTTAGACGTAAAAATGTGCATTGTGTCTAATTTTTGTGATCAATTTTACGGCTTTGCTTGCGAAGTTCCGCAGATGGATCGAAACTTCTTGAAACGTTTCAGCGCTATCGTATTATCAACCAAGTGATCGAATGGCGCTTTTTTTCTCATGTTGGCTGAATCGTTTCAATTCAGCGGGAGAGGAGAACCATGTTTCAGTTATCTGTACAAGATATTCATCCGGGCCAACAGGCCGGAAACAAAGAAGATGCCATTCGACACATTGCCGCTGCGCTGGTACAGGCCGGTAACGTTGCTGAGGGTTACGTCAATGGGATGCTGGCACGCGAACAGCAGACCTCCACGTTCCTGGGTAATGGTATTGCTATTCCCCATGGCACAACTGACACGCGTGATCAGGTATTGAAAACCGGTGTTCAGGTGTTTCAATTCCCGGAAGGTGTTACCTGGGGCGAAGGGCAGACCGCATATGTGGCGATTGGTATAGCGGCAAGTTCTGATGAACATCTCGGCTTGCTACGTCAGTTAACGCACGTATTGAGTGATGACTCTGTTGCTGGTCAACTTAAATCAGCCACGACAGCGGAAGAGCTGCGGGCATTGCTGATGGGTGAAAAGCAAAGCGAACAGCTGAAATTAGATAATGACATGCTGATGCTGGATGTTGCTGCAAATGATCTGGTCACCTTACAGGCGTTGAATGCTGCACGTCTGAAAGAGGCTGGCGCTGTTGATGCCGCGTTCGTTGCTAAAGCTATCAATGAATCTCCGATGCATCTCGGACAGGGGATTTGGCTCAATGATGGTGTTGAAGGCAACCTGGCAAGCGCTGTTGCGGTCAGCCGTGCAGCGAATGCATTTGAAGTGGAAGGGGATCCTGCCGCATTACTGCTGACTGTCGCCATGAATGACGAACAGCCGTTAGCCGTCCTGAAGCGTGTTGCCGATCTGCTGCTCGATAACAAAGCAGATCGTCTGCTGAAAGCAGATTCAGCGACATTGCTGGCGCTGCTGACCAGCGATGATGCGCCGACTGACGACGTGTTAAGTGCGGAATTTGTAGTGCGTAATGAACACGGTTTGCACGCCCGTCCTGGCACAATGTTGGTGAACACGATTAAACAATTTAACAGTGAAATCACGGTGACAAACCTTGATGGCACTGGAAAACCTGCGAACGGAAGGAGCTTGATGAAAGTCGTAGCGTTAGGAGTTAAGAAAGGTCATCGTCTACGCTTTACCGCACAAGGTGAAGATGCTGAACAGGCGCTGAATGCTATTGGCGATGCAATCGCAGCAGGTCTTGGGGAGGGTGTGTAATGAGCAGACGTGTTGCCACTATCACCCTTAACCCGGCTTATGATCTGGTCGGTTTCTGCCCGGAAATTGAACGTGGTGAAGTTAATCTGGTGAAAACCACTGGTCTGCATGCGGCGGGTAAAGGTATCAACGTTGCTAAGGTTTTAAAAGATCTGGGTATTGATGTCACCGTTGGCGGTTTTCTGGGTAAAGATAATCAGGACGGTTTTCAGCAATTGTTCAGCGAATTGGGTATTGCTAACCGTTTTCAGGTCGTGCAGGGGCGTACCCGTATTAACGTCAAGCTGACGGAAAAAGATGGTGAAGTCACTGATTTTAACTTCTCTGGTTTTGAAGTGACGCCAGCTGACTGGGAGCGCTTTGTCAATGATTCTCTGAGCTGGCTGGGTCAGTTCGATATGGTTTGTGTCAGCGGAAGCCTTCCTGCGGGTGTCAGCCCGGAGGCGTTCACTGACTGGATGACTCGCCTGCGTAGCCAGTGTCCGTGCATTATTTTCGACAGTAGTCGTGAAGCGCTGGTCGCGGGTCTGAAAGCCGCTCCGTGGCTGGTAAAACCGAATCGCCGCGAGCTGGAAATCTGGGCAGGCCGTAAGTTGCCAGAAATGAAAGATGTTATTGAAGCCGCACATGCATTGCGTGAACAGGGCATTGCACATGTGGTTATCTCGCTTGGTGAAGAAGGCGCGCTGTGGGTTAATGCGTCTGGTGAGTGGATTGCAAAACCGCCTGCTGTTGAGGTGGTAAGTACTGTAGGTGCAGGGGATTCAATGGTTGGTGGCCTGATTTACGGCCTGCTGATGCGTGAATCCAGCGAACACACGTTACGCCTGGCAACCGCCGTAGCTGCCCTGGCGGTTAGTCAAAGTAACGTCGGTATTACTGATCGTCCTCAGTTGGCCGCAATGATGGCGCGTGTCGACTTACAACCGTTTAACTGACAGCAGGAGAGGCATAATGAAAACGCTGCTGATTATTGACGCTAATCTCGGTCAGGCTCGCGCCTATATGGCGAAAACCCTGCTGGGCGCGGCGGCGCATAAAGCGAATCTGGATATTATCGACAACCCAAATGATGCCGATATGGCTATTATTCTGGGTAGCACTATGCCTGCCGACAGTGCCCTGAACGGTAAAAAGGTCTGGCTGGGTGATATCAACCGTGCGGTTGCACATCCTGAACTGTTTCTGAGTGAAGCAAAAGGTCATGCCAAACCGTACAGTTCTCCGGCTGTTGCTACGCCTGTTCCTGCCAGCGGACAGAAACGTGTAGTTGCGGTGACAGCTTGTCCGACAGGTGTTGCTCATACCTTTATGGCGGCAGAAGCCATTGAAACCGAAGCGAAAAAACGCGGCTGGTGGGTGAAAGTTGAAACCCGTGGTTCTGTGGGAGCGGGTAATGCCATTACTCCGGAAGAGGTGGCTGCGGCAGATCTGGTGATTGTAGCGGCAGATATCGAAGTGGATCTGGCCAAATTTGCCGGTAAACCGATGTACCGTACTTCAACCGGACTGGCGCTGAAGAAAACCGCTCAGGAACTGGATAAAGCAGTAGCAGAAGCCAAACCATATGAACCTGCGGGGCAATCTGCCACTCCAACGGAAAGTAAAAAAGAGAGTGCTGGCGCCTATCGTCACCTGTTGACGGGTGTTTCTTATATGCTGCCGATGGTGGTTGCTGGTGGTCTGTGTATCGCCCTTTCTTTTGCCTTCGGTATCGAAGCGTTCAAAGAACCGGGTACGCTGGCAGCGGCTTTGATGCAAATTGGTGGTGGTTCAGCCTTTGCGCTAATGGTACCGGTACTGGCGGGATATATTGCGTTTTCTATTGCGGACCGCCCAGGTCTGACGCCAGGTTTGATTGGCGGTATGTTGGCTGTCAGCACCGGCTCAGGTTTTATCGGCGGCATCATTGCTGGTTTCCTGGCTGGATATATGGCGAAGCTCATTAGCACTCAGCTTAAGCTGCCACAAAGTATGGAAGCGCTGAAACCGATTCTGATTATTCCGCTAATCTCCAGCCTGGTGGTTGGTCTGGCGATGATCTACCTTATCGGTAAACCTGTCGCAGGTATTCTGGAAGGCTTGACGCACTGGCTGCAAACCATGGGTACTGCGAATGCTGTTCTGCTGGGAGCGATCCTCGGCGGCATGATGTGTACCGATATGGGTGGTCCGGTAAACAAAGCAGCATATGCGTTTGGTGTTGGTCTGCTGAGTACGCAAACTTACGCACCGATGGCGGCGATCATGGCTGCGGGTATGGTTCCACCGCTGGCGATGGGTCTGGCAACAATGGTGGCACGGCGCAAATTCGACAAAGCGCAGCAGGAAGGTGGTAAAGCAGCTCTGGTACTGGGACTGTGCTTTATTTCTGAAGGTGCGATTCCGTTTGCTGCCCGTGATCCGATGCGTGTACTTCCGTGCTGTATCGTTGGTGGCGCGCTGACAGGCGCAATTTCGATGGCGATTGGCGCGAAACTGATGGCACCACACGGTGGTCTGTTTGTGCTGCTCATCCCTGGTGCAATCACTCCAGTAGTGGGTTATCTGGTGGCAATTATCGCGGGTACGTTGGTGGCTGGTTTGTCTTACGCCTTCCTCAAACGTCCCGAAACACAAGCAGTAGAAAAAACCGCATAATTCCTCTTCATCATCAGGGCAGAGTCTTCTCTGCCCTTTTCCTTTCCCTGTTCTTATATTCTCTAAATAATTCGAGTTGCAGGACACAACGGCAGTGGCGTTTTGAACAACGCTTGTGTTGGTCCTGAAAGGCTGAGGCCTGAGGCCGATTAACCCGCAGACGTAGCACATGCAACGTGAAGTATGACAAGTACAACGTGTTATGCATCACAACTTTTCCTTTTATTGCTGTATAAGCAACCAAATTTTGTGACCGCCTTCATATCTGGCTTATTTCGCTTTTTCTGATCGATTTACATTAATTTAAACAGGTCTATTATGAACACGTGTTTAAATCTGAACATGTGCTCTAATAGTCTTATCTTTCATAAAGACTATTTTACCCAATTTCTTCGTTGGCAATTTATTGCCAGGGGGCGTGCTATGCGCGAAAAGGACTACATAGTAATTATTGGTTCGGCGAATATTGATGTGGCGGGGTATTCACACCAGTCATTGAATTATGCGGATTCGAATCCCGGAAAAATAAAATTTACCCCAGGCGGTGTGGGGAGAAATATCGCTCATAATCTGGCGTTGCTGGGAAAAAATGCCTGGCTTTTAAGTGCAGTGGGCGGTGATTTCTATGGACAGTCATTACTGGCGCAAACTAATCAATCTGGTGTTTATGTCGATAAATGCTTAATTGTGCCGGGTGAAAATACCTCCAGTTATTTATCACTGCTCGATAATACCGGAGAAATGCTTGTTGCTATTAATGACATGAATATTAGCGACTGTATTTCTGCAAAATTTCTGTCTCAGCATCAGGAATTTATTCGTGGTGCAAATGTTATTGTCGCGGATTGCAACCTGAGTGAAGAGGCGCTGGTCTGGGTTCTGGAAAATAGCGGGGAAACGCCTGTATTTATTGATCCGGTATCGGCGTGGAAATGCGTCAAAATTCGCGATCATCTGAGCAAAATTCATACTCTGAAACCTAACCGTCTTGAAGCTGAAACACTGAGTGGAATTGCACTGTCTGGGCGTGAAGATGTCGCAAAGGTCGCAGCCTGGTTTCATCAACACGGCCTGAACCGCCTGGTGCTGAGCATGGGCGGTGATGGTGTTTATTACAGTGATATCGGCGGTGAAAGTGGCTGGTCTGCGCCGATTAAAACCAATGTCATTAATGTTACCGGAGCAGGTGACGCCATGATGGCGGGGCTGGCCTCCTGTTGGGTAGATGGGATGTCGTTTACCGATTCTGTTCGATTTGCGCAGGGATGTTCGTCAATGGCACTTGCCTGTGAATATACCAATAACCCTGAATTATCAATTGCCAATGTTACATCGTTAGTGGAGAACTCCGAATGTCTGAATTAACTCTGTCCCCTGAACTATTACAAATATCTGCCGAAGTACAAGAAGCTTTAAAAAATAAAAAACCGATTGTTGCTCTTGAATCAACCATTATTTCGCATGGTATGCCATTTCCGCAAAATGCTCAGACGGCAATTGAAGTAGAAGACACAATTCGTAAAAACGGTGCTGTACCTGCAACAATCGCCATTATTGGTGGTGTCATGAAAGTAGGTTTGAGCAAAGAAGAAATTGAATTGTTAGGCCGTGAAGGGCATAACGTGACGAAAGTCAGTCGCCGTGATTTACCTTTTGTCGTTGCCGCAGGGAAAAATGGTGCGACCACCGTTGCTTCAACGATGATTATCGCGGCACTGGCAGGAATTAAAGTATTTGCAACGGGGGGTATTGGTGGTGTGCATCGCGGTGCGGAACATACATTCGATATTTCTGCCGATTTACAGGAACTGGCAAATACTAATGTCACCGTTGTTTGTGCCGGTGCAAAATCTATTCTCGATTTAGGATTAACAACAGAATATTTAGAAACCTTCGGTGTACCGTTAATTGGCTATCAGACAAAAGCGCTGCCTGCGTTTTTCTGCCGTACCAGCCCATTTGAAGTCAGTATTCGCCTTGATAGTGCCACGGAAATCGCTCGTGCAATGGCAGTGAAATGGCAAACCGGTTTGAACGGCGGCCTGGTAGTGGCGAATCCGATCCCGGAACAGTTTGCGATGCCGGAGGAATCTATCAATGCAGCCATAGATCAAGCCGTCGCCGAAGCCGAAGAGCAGGGCGTTATTGGTAAAGAAAGTACACCGTTCCTGCTGGCTCGTGTTGCTGAACTGACTGGCGGTGACAGCCTGAAATCCAACATCCAACTGGTGTTCAACAACGCCATTCTGGCGAGCGAAATTGCCAAAGAATACCAGCGTCTCGCGGGTTAATTTCTGACGGGCAGAAAGCCGTCGCCCGTACTGATCATACATACCGAAACCTGGCGCTTGCGCCGGGTTTACTGGCATGAAAGGAAAATCATTATGGATATAATGAGAAGTTTGGTGGGTATGGTGGTATTGCTGGCAATTGCATTCTTATTGTCAGTGAATAAAAAGCGTATCAGCGTACGCACGGTCGGAGCTGCATTGCTGCTGCAAATCGCTATTGGCGGAATCATGCTCTATTTTCCACCCGGAAAATGGGCGGTAGAGCAGGCGGCATTAGGCGTACATAAAGTGATGTCTTACAGTGACGCCGGAAGTGCCTTTATTTTTGGTTCGTTGGTCGGGCCGAAAATGGATGTCCTGTTTGATGGCGCAGGCTTTATCTTCGCCTTTCGCGTACTTCCGGCGATTATTTTTGTCACTGCGCTCATCAGCCTGCTGTACTACATTGGCGTGATGGGGCTGCTAATCCGCATTCTTGGCAGTATTTTTCAGAAAGCCCTCAACATCAGCAAAATCGAATCTTTTGTTGCGGTTACCACTATTTTCCTTGGGCAAAATGAGATCCCGGCGATCGTAAAACCGTTTATCGATCGCATGAATCGCAACGAGTTGTTTACCGCAATTTGCAGCGGGATGGCGTCCATTGCTGGTTCGATGATGATTGGTTATGCCGGAATGGGCGTACCAATAGACTACCTGTTAGCGGCATCGCTGATGGCGATCCCCGGTGGTATTCTGTTTGCGCGTATTCTTAGCCCGGCAACCGAGCCTTCGCAGGTGACATTTGAAAATCTGTCGTTCAGCGAAACGCCGCCAAAAAGTTTTATCGAAGCGGCGGCGAGCGGTGCGATGACCGGGTTGAAAATCGCCGCTGGTGTGGCGACGGTGGTAATGGCGTTTGTGGCAATTATTGCGCTGATCAACGGCATTATCGGCGGAATTGGTGGCTGGTTTGGTTTTTCCAATGCCTCTCTGGAAAGTATTTTTGGCTATGTGCTGGCACCGCTGGCGTGGATCATGGGTGTGGACTGGAGTGATGCCAACCTTGCGGGTAGCCTGATTGGGCAGAAACTGGCGATTAACGAATTCGTCGCTTACCTGAGTTTCTCTCCATACCTGCAAACGGGCGGCACGCTGGAAGTGAAAACCATTGCGATTATCTCCTTTGCGCTTTGTGGTTTTGCTAACTTTGGTTCTATCGGTGTAGTCGTTGGGGCGTTTTCGGCTATTTCGCCAAAACGCGCGCCGGAAATCGCTCAGCTTGGGTTACGGGCGTTGGCAGCAGCAACGCTTTCCAACCTGATGAGCGCGACCATTGCCGGGTTCTTTATTGGTTTAGCTTGAGTTTCATTACCGGATGTACGCGCTTATTAAGCGTTGCATCCGGCAATCGCGCTATTCCAGATTATTTTTTACTGCATCATCCCGGAGAATTTATTCTCCGGGTCCATCTCCAGTGCCAGCCCTAACAACTGCTTTCTGTTTTTAATTAAATACCCTTTCTTACTTTTAATTAATAAACCGTCGTGAATGAGTTGAGCGATCACATATAGTAAGTGACGATAAGTAACACCTAAATACTCTGCTGCCTGGGTATGTTTTTCGTGATAAAGATCACCTTCCTGCGAGAGTAATATAAATGCTGCCAGGCGATTCACTAACGGAAATGATTGATTCTGAGTTAAAGAAACAATATTACGATAATTTTTATGACTTAAGGTGACGCAGAGTTTTCGTAAAAATAGCGTGTCGTTTAATAACAGCGGACGGTAATGTTTCATGGGGAGTGCAAGGCACCAACACTCTTCAATCGCCTGTACCGCTCGTGGTTCATGATCTTTATCGATTAACTCAATCTCACCAATAAAACAGGGTGCAGCAAAGAAATCAATCAGCGACACACGACCATTAGCAAGCGTGGCGTAAAGCCTGGCGCGGCCTCGCGTCAGGTAAAACAGCCATAACGGCTGTTGCCCTTCCTGCACAATGTAGTCACGTGCTAAAAAATGAAACAGCCGTGCATCGGCTGAAACATCCGTTGAAAAGCAATCCTTATACGCGGACTCACTCATCAATTGCTGCTTAAGATCATTATTGTGGATTTCTTTCACGATGTTTATCCGCTATGAGATTTCTCATATTTAGCATACGTACGCTGTTGTTAAGATTCAATCATCGGCCCGGTCGAATTTTCTTTGCTGTAGAAAAAATAACGCAACTGGAAACAGAGGAAATAAACAATGGAAAAGAGAAAAATTATTCTGGATTGTGATCCGGGTCATGATGATGCTATTGCCATAATGATGGCCGCGAAACATCCGGCGATTGATTTATTAGGTATCACTATTGTGGCGGGGAATCAAACCCTCGATAAAACATTAATTAATGGCCTGAATGTTTGCCAGAAACTGGAGATTAATGTTCCGGTTTATGCGGGGATGCCACAACCCATTATGCGGCAACAAATCGTTGCCGATAATATTCACGGTGAAACCGGACTGGATGGCCCGGTATTCGAACCGCTGACTCGTCAGGCAGAAAACACCCATGCGGTGAAATATATCATCGATACCCTGATGGCAAGCGATGGCGATATCACTCTGGTGCCGGTTGGTCCGCTTTCAAATATCGCGGTGGCAATGCGTATGCAACCCGCAATCCTGCCAAAAATCCGTGAAATTGTGCTAATGGGCGGCGCTTACGGTACTGGCAACTTCACCCCTTCTGCCGAGTTCAACATTTTTGCTGACCCGGAAGCCGCACGCGTGGTGTTCACCTCCGGCGTTCCATTAGTGATGATGGGCCTCGATCTCACCAACCAGACCGTTTGCACTCCGGACGTGATTGCACGGATGGAAAGGGCAGGCGGCCCTGCCGGAGAGTTGTTCAGCGACATCATGAACTTCACTCTGAAAACCCAGTTCGAAAACTACGGTCTGGCTGGCGGCCCGGTACATGACGCCACCTGTATCGGTTATCTGATTAACCCCGATGGTATTAAAACCCAGGAGATGTACGTCGAAGTGGACGTTAACAGTGGCCCTTGTTACGGGCGTACCGTCTGCGACGAGCTGGGCGTTCTTGGCAAGCCCGCCAATACCAAAGTCGGCATCACTATTGATACCGACTGGTTCTGGGGATTAGTCGAAGAGTGCGTGCGCGGCTACATCAAAACCCATTAAGTGTTGATAACAAGCTGGGACAGTATCGCAAGATGCAGGCCCGGCTATTTCTGATGGGCAGAAAGCCGTCGCCCAAAATGACATGAAGAGATAATAACTATGGATGTCATGAGAAGTGTTCTGGGAATGGTGGTACTGCTGGCAATTGCGTTTTTGCTGTCAGTAAACAAGAAGAAGATCAGCCTGCGTACCGTTGGCGCGGCGTTAGTGTTACAGGTCGTGATTGGCGGCATTATGCTTTGGTTACCGCCAGGGCGTTGGGTCGCAGAAAAAGTCGCTTTTGGCGTGCATAAAGTGATGGCGTACAGCGATGCAGGTAGCGCATTTATCTTCGGTTCTCTGGTCGGACCGAAAATGGACACCTTATTTGATGGTGCAGGATTTATCTTTGGTTTCAGGGTATTACCGGCAATTATCTTCGTCACTGCACTGGTGAGTATTCTCTACTACATCGGTGTGATGGGGATCTTAATTCGCATTCTCGGCGGTATCTTCCAGAAAGCTTTAAATATCAGCAAGATCGAGTCATTCGTCGCGGTCACTACCATTTTCCTCGGGCAAAACGAAATTCCGGCAATCGTCAAACCCTTTATCGATCGTCTGAATCGCAATGAATTATTTACAGCGATTTGTAGCGGGATGGCCTCGATTGCTGGTTCGACAATGATTGGTTACGCCGCACTGGGCGTGCCTGTGGAATATCTGCTGGCGGCATCGTTAATGGCTATCCCTGGCGGGATCTTGTTTGCCCGCATGTTAAGTCCGGCTACGGAATCTTCGCAGGTTTCCTTTAATAACCTCTCTTTCACCGAAACACCGCCAAAAAGCATTATTGAAGCCGCCGCTACAGGGGCAATGACCGGGCTGAAAATCGCCGCAGGTGTGGCGACAGTGGTGATGGCATTTGTTGCCATCATTGCGTTGATTAACGGTATTATCGGCGGCGTTGGCGGTTGGTTTGGTTTTGAACATGCCTCGCTGGAGTCCATTTTAGGTTACCTGTTGGCTCCACTGGCGTGGGTGATGGGGGTTGACTGGAGTGATGCGAATCTTGCCGGGAGTTTGATTGGACAGAAGCTGGCGATTAATGAATTTGTCGCTTACCTCAATTTCTCACCTTATCTGCAAACAGCTGGCACTCTGGATGCTAAAACCGTGGCGATTATTTCCTTCGCGTTGTGCGGTTTCGCTAACTTTGGTTCTATCGGGGTGGTGGTTGGCGCATTTTCTGCGGTTGCGCCACACCGTGCGCCGGAAATCGCCCAGCTTGGTTTACGGGCGCTGGCGGCGGCGACACTTTCTAACCTGATGAGTGCGACCATTGCCGGGTTCTTTATTGGGCTGGCGTAGTGCACAATTTGTATGCCGGATAAGACATTCTAAGCGTCGTATCCGGCATCATATTCAGGCCATCTGCAACAAATAAAGCGCGTTATCGGCAGACAGGGTAGGGTTGTTTATGCTGCCACTGGCGCGCGATAACGCCGCGCAGGCCATAGCGAAATGGGCGCTGTCGCGAAAGCTGCTTCCTTCCAGAAAACTGTAAATCAGCCCTGCCATAAAACCATCGTCAGCACCAAAACTGTCTACTATCGTATGCTCTGGCGCAGTCAATAAAAATTGCTCGCCGTCCTTTTCGCTGCAAAAAACAGACTCATCTTTCAGGTAAACAAAAATACGTTTAACACCTTGCTGATGCAGTGAATTTACAGCGCTGATGCGATCATCGTTATCTTTAATTGGCTGTCCCCACAAAATTTCCAGTTCATTTTGTGTCGGTTTCAGGGTGTGGATCCGGCTGTACCAGGTTTTCACTTTGCTCGCTTTAAATTCGGAAACGGTGTCAATGAATACCGGAATTTCATCAGCGATGGTAAAGACCCATTCCAGTGCTTCGGCGGTGAGGTTACAGTCTGCCAGCACCACACCAGCATGACGAATCAGGTCTCGTGAAGCATTGAGTAGTTGCGGCGTCAGCTGTTGCAGGATATGCGTATCATTGATTGCCAGTACAGTTTCCTCCTGCATATTGGCGATAGCGAGATAAGTTGCGGTGCTGTGCCCATGCAGGCGAATACAGCTTGAAACGTTCACACCTGCACGGCGCGTCTCTTCCAGCAATGTCTCACCATAAAAATCGTTACCAATAGCCGAAATCAAATGCACATCCCGACCAAGCAGAGCCAGGTTATGAGCGATATTGCGACCAACGCCGCCCGCTGAACAGTGAACAGTACCCGGATTCGATGCCGCCTCCGGGTAGTGGATATCCGCCATTCCACGAATATCCATATTGATTGCCCCCACAACCACACAGTAATCCTGCTCGGTAAGGATATATCCTTTGCCTTTAATCAGACCTTTACGCATCAAATCCATAATATGAGCGGCAACGCGCGAGCGGCTGATTTGCAGAATATCGGCTATTTCATTCTGTTGAATCAGTGGGTTGCGCCGCAGAATTTTAAGAATCTGCTTTTCCCTGTCGTTCATTGATCAGGCCACCGCTTTTTCAGTTTGTTGCGCTTTTAGCCAGGCGATTTCTTCTGCCCAGATATCCGGGTTAATTGTTTCGAGAATCAGTGGAATACCGTCGAAACGCGCATCCTGCATAATCCAGCGAAACGCATCGTGGCCGATATTGCCCTCACCGAGACTATGATGACGGTCGACGCGGCTGCCAAAGGTACTTTTCGCATCGTTAAGATGCATACCGCGTAGATACTTAAAGCCGACAATGCGTTCAAACTCAGCAAAAGTTTTTTCGCATTCAGCGGGAGTGCGTAAATCGTATCCGGCAGCGAAGGCGTGACAGGTATCGATACAGACGCCGACGCGAGATTTATCTTCCACACCGGCGATAATCGCGGCGAGATGTTCGAATTTAAAACCTAAATTGCTGCCCTGACCGGCGGTGTTTTCAATTACAGCCGTCACGCCTTCGGTTTTATCCAGTGCAATGTTAATGGATTCAGCAATACGTGCCAGGCAATCCTCTTCGGAGATTTGCATTAAATGGCTGCCAGGGTGGAAGTTGAGCAAAGAGAGACCCAGTTGTTCGCAACGTTGCATTTCATCAATAAATGCATCGCGTGATTTCTCCAGGGCTTCAGCAACCGGATGTCCGAGGTTAATCAGATAACTGTCGTGGGGAAGAATTTGTGCCGACGTGTAGTGATACTTTTCGCAGGCAGCTTTGAATTCATCGATGGTTTGCGTCGTGAGCGGCGCGGCACGCCACTGACGTTGGTTTTTGGTGAACAAGGCAAACGCGGTTGCGTCGATTTCGGCGGCGCGAATTGCGGCATTTGCCAGACCGCCAGCAGCACTAACGTGCGCTCCAATGTATTTCATGCGAGGACTCCTGTTAAACCCGCTGGAGGAAAACGGTAATGATAGCGGGTTAACAGGAGCAAGATGTAGTGGTTTATGCGATGATGCTTTGAATTACAAAGTTAATCGCAGCACCACCAACAATCAGCCAGGCAAACAGTACCAGTGCCATCAGCAGAGGTTTTGCCCCGGCTTTTTTCAGCGCGCTGACGTGAGTGGTCAGACCCAGCGCCGCCATCGCCATTGCCAGCAGGAAGGTATCCAGCGTTACCAACATGTTCACCACGCTCTGCGGTAACAGGTGGAACGAGTTAAAGATGGCAACTACGATGAACAAGATGGCAAACCACGGAATAGTGATTTTGCTTTTCTCGCCGCTGTTCGCCCCAGACAGCTGTTTAACACGCGCCGCCAGCAGGATGAGGAACGGAGCCAGCATCATCACGCGCAGCATTTTGGAAATAACTGCTGCGTTTTCTGCATCCGGGCTGATGGCATGACCTGCTGCCACCACCTGCGCCACTTCGTGCACAGTAGAACCAATGTAGATACCGAAAGTTTCCGGGCTAAACCATTGAGTCATCAGCGGATATATCGCCGGATAGAGGAAAATCGCGACGGTCCCGAAGATAACGACGGTTGCAACAGCCACGGTTACTTTACTGGCTTCCGCTTTCACTACCGGCTCAGTCGCCAGTACCGCTGCAGCACCACAGATACTGCTACCGGCACCGATCAACCAGCTGGTATGCTTATCCAAACCAAACACTTTCTGCCCCAGGAAGCAAGCCAGCAGGAAGGTACTGGACAGCGTCAGCACGTCAATGATGATCCCACTGATACCAACATCGGCAATTTGCGAGAACGTCAGACGGAAGCCATAAAGAATGATACCCAGACGTAATAAATATTGCTTGGCAAACAGCACACCACCGTCACAGCTTTTCCAGATGTGCGGATAGATGGTGTTGCCTAAAACCATCCCCAACAAAATTGCGAGGGTGAGGGCACTAAACCCGGCACCCGCAACCGCGGGAATGGAACCACCCCACAGGGCGGCCCCGGTAATCACTGCACTCAGGGCAAGCCCCGGTATAAAATGCCACACTGTACGACGATGATTCTGTAAGGTGATATTTGACATAACCTTCTCCTTTATCCGGGCATTAAGGTTACGGCGATCTGGTTTAAAAATAAAATTGATTATATATTTATAATTAATCTTTATAAGTGGTAAGCGATCATGCACATCACTCTGCGGCAGTTAGAAGTATTCACTGAAGTTTTAAAAAGCGGATCAACGACTCAGGCGTCGGCAATGCTGGCGTTATCACAGTCGGCGGTAAGCGCGGCCTTAACCGATCTGGAAGGGCAGCTTGGTGTTCAGCTCTTTGACCGTGTCGGTAAGCGACTAGTGGTTAATGAACACGGGCGTTTGCTCTACCCGCGTGCGCTGGCATTGCTGGAGCGGGCAATTGAGATCGAACAATTATTTCGTGGCGACAACGGTGCGATCCGTATATTTGCCAGTAGTACTATTGGCAACTATATATTGCCGGAGGTAATTGCTCGCTATCGTCAGGACTACCCGGAGTTACCGCTGGAGCTGAGCGTTGGCAATAGCCAGGAGGTGATCCAGGCCGTACTCGATTTTCGTGTTGATATCGGTCTGATTGAAGGTCCGTGCCACAGTACCGAGATAATTTCGGAACCGTGGCTGGAAGACGAACTTGTCGTTTTTGCCTCCCCGTCATCACCGTTAGCTCAAGGTCCGGTAACATTAGAACAACTGGCTAATGCGCCATGGATCCTGCGTGAACGCGGTTCAGGAACACGGGAGATTGTTGATTATCTGTTGTTATCGCATCTGCCGAAGTTCCAGATGGCAATGGAGCTTGGCAACTCAGAAGCCATTAAGCACGCCGTGCGTCATGGTCTGGGAATCAGCTGCTTGTCACGGCGTGTAATTGAAGAACAATTGCAGGCTGGCACGCTAAGTGAAGTGGCAGTGCCGTTGCCACGCCTGATGCGCACTATGTGGCGCATTCATCATCGGCAGAAACACCTTTCAAATGCGCTACAACGGTTTTTAAGTTATTGCACCAAACCTTGATGTGGAGCGGGGCATGTTGAAGCAGGGGGGCGACTCACGTAATCTCTGCTTTACTTATAATCCGCAGGCAGTCATGAAGGTCTCTTATAACTGCGTATTTGTACCGGAAGGAAAGCATTTCCTCTGCTACAATCGCGCCTCATTTTTTGGATGGATAGCATTTTTAGTATGGTTTCCGAAACTAAAACTACAGAAGCGCCCGGTTTACGCCGTGAGTTAAAGGCGCGCCACCTGACGATGATTGCCATTGGCGGTTCCATCGGTACAGGTCTTTTTGTTGCTTCTGGTGCAACGATTTCTCAGGCGGGCCCAGGTGGCGCGCTGCTCTCATATATTCTGATAGGTCTGATGGTTTACTTCCTGATGACCAGTCTCGGTGAACTGGCTGCATATATGCCGGTTTCCGGTTCGTTTGCCACTTACGGTCAGAACTATGTTGAAGAAGGCTTTGGCTTCGCGTTGGGCTGGAACTACTGGTACAACTGGGCGGTAACTATCGCTGTTGACCTGGTAGCTGCGCAGCTGGTCATGAGCTGGTGGTTCCCGGATACGCCCGGTTGGATCTGGAGTGCCTTGTTCCTTGGCGTTATCTTCCTGCTGAACTACATCTCTGTTCGTGGCTTTGGTGAAGCTGAATACTGGTTCTCACTTATCAAAGTTGCCACTGTGGTTATCTTTATCATCGTCGGTGTAATGATGATTATTGGTATCTTCAAAGGCGCACAGCCGGCGGGCTGGAGCAACTGGACGATAGGCGAGGCACCGTTTGCCGGTGGTTTTGCGGCGATGATCGGTGTGGCGATGATTGTCGGCTTCTCCTTCCAGGGAACAGAGTTGATCGGTATTGCAGCTGGCGAATCTGAAGATCCGGCGAAAAACATTCCGCGCGCGGTGCGTCAGGTGTTCTGGCGAATCCTGCTGTTCTATGTGTTCGCGATTCTGATCATCAGCCTGATCATTCCTTACACTGATCCGAGCCTGCTGCGTAACGATGTGAAAGATATTAGCGTTAGCCCGTTCACCCTGGTGTTCCAGCACGCGGGGCTGCTCTCTGCGGCGGCAGTGATGAACGCGGTCATTCTGACGGCAGTACTGTCAGCGGGTAACTCCGGGATGTATGCATCTACCCGTATGCTGTATACCCTGGCCTGTGACGGTAAAGCGCCGCGTATTTTCGCTAAACTGTCGCGTGGTGGCGTGCCGCGTAACGCTCTGTATGCGACAACGGTGATCGCGGGTCTGTGCTTTCTGACATCTATGTTCGGTAACCAGACAGTTTACTTATGGCTGCTGAACACCTCCGGGATGACAGGTTTCATCGCCTGGCTGGGGATTGCAATTAGCCATTATCGCTTCCGTCGCGGTTATGTATTGCAGGGTCATGATATTAACGATCTGCCATACCGTTCTGGTTTCTTCCCGCTGGGGCCGATCTTCGCATTTGTACTGTGCCTGATCATCACTCTGGGTCAGAACTACGAAGCGTTCCTGAAAGACACCATCGACTGGGGCGGCGTAGCGGCGACGTATATCGGTATTCCGCTGTTCCTGGCTATCTGGTTTGGTTACAAGTTGATTAAAGGAACACACTTTGTGCGTTACAGCGAAATGAAGTTCCCGCAGAACGACAACAAATAAGTCATCCCCCTTCCTAACGAAGCCCTCTCAACCGAGAGGGCTTTTTCTTTTCCTTAATAATCATGCTGATATAAATTTAACAATTAGATTGATAATTGTTATCGTTTGCATTATCGTTACGGCAAACCAAAAAGGCTGACAAATCAGAGGCTGATCAGGCTTTCTGAGGTGAGCGCCTGCATATTAAAAAGTCCACCGCGATGACGTTTTGCGCAGGGGGACATGCAGAAGATGTGAGCGATAACCCATTTTATTTTCGTAGTTACCTCATGGAGATATGGAATGTTTAGGTTGAACCCTTTCGTACGGGTCGGGCTATGTTTGTCCGCAATTTCTTGTGCATGGCCTGTGTTAGCGGTTGATAGCGATGGCGAAACGATGGTTGTCACCGCCTCTTCCATTGAACAAAACCTCAAAGATGCACCTGCGAGTATTAGCGTTATTACTCAGGAAGATTTGCAGCGTAAACCTGTTCAGAATCTGAAAGATGTCCTCAAAGAAGTGCCAGGCGTACAACTGACGAACGAAGGTGACAACCGCAAGGGTGTCAGTATTCGTGGTCTCGACAGCAGCTACACGCTGATTCTTGTCGATGGTAAACGCGTTAACTCCCGCAATGCCGTCTTCCGCCATAATGATTTCGATCTGAACTGGATCCCGGTCGATTCCATCGAACGTATTGAAGTGGTCCGTGGCCCGATGTCTTCGCTGTACGGTTCCGATGCACTTGGCGGTGTGGTGAATATCATCACTAAAAAAATCGGCCAAAAATGGGCAGGCACAGTAACCGTCGATACCACCATTCAGGAACATCGCGATCGCGGTGATACCTATAACGGCCAGTTCTTTACCAGCGGACCATTGATTGATGGCGTGCTGGGAATGAAAGCTTACGGCAGCCTGGCAAAACGTGAAAAGGATGATCCACAAAATTCAACCACCACCGATACCGGAGAAACACCACGTATTGAAGGATTCTCCAGCCGCGACGGCAATGTTGAATTTGCCTGGACACCGAATCAAAATCACGATTTTACTGCCGGATACGGTTTTGACCGTCAGGATCGTGATTCCGACTCGCTGGACAAAAACCGCCTCGAACGCCAGAACTACTCTGTCAGCCATAATGGTCGCTGGGATTACGGTACCAGCGAACTGAAATATTACGGCGAGAAAGTTGAGAACAAAAACCCTGGTAACAGCAGTCCGATCACTTCCGAAAGTAATACCGTCGATGGCAAATACACGTTGCCGCTGACGGCGATTAATCAGTTTGTCACGTTTGGCGGTGAATGGCGTCACGACAAACTTAGCGATGCGGTAAACCTGACTGGTGGTACCAGCACCAAAACATCTGCCAGCCAGTACGCGCTGTTTGTTGAAGATGAATGGCGGATCTTCGAACCGTTGTCACTGACTACCGGCGTACGTATGGACGATCATGAAACCTACGGTGAACACTGGAGTCCGCGTGCCTACCTGGTTTATAACGCCACCGATACTGTAACGGTGAAAGGGGGCTGGGCGACGGCATTTAAAGCGCCTTCTCTGTTGCAACTTAGCCCTGACTGGACGAGCAATTCCTGCCGTGGGGCATGTAAGATTGTGGGTAGCCCGGATCTGAAACCTGAAACCAGCGAAAGCTGGGAGCTGGGGCTGTACTACCTGGGTGAAGAGGGCTGGCTGGAAGGGGTGGAATCCAGCGTGACCGTTTTCCGTAACGATGTGAAAGATCGTATCAGCATCAGCCGTACGTCTGACGTCAATGCTGCACCGGGCTACCAAAACTTTGTTGGTTTTACAGCGGACGGTGTGCCGGTATTCAGCTACTACAACGTTAACAAAGCACGTATTCAGGGCGTGGAAACCGAACTGAAAATTCCGTTCAACGATGAATGGAAACTGTCACTCAACTACACCTACAACGATGGTCGTGATGTCAGCAACGGCGAAAATAAACCGCTATCCGATCTGCCGTTCCATACTGCTAACGGTACGCTGGACTGGAAACCGCTGGCGCTGGAAGACTGGTCATTCTATGTTTCTGGTCACTATACCGGGCAGAAACGAGCAGACAGCGCGACGGCTAAAACACCGGGCGGCTATACCATCTGGAATACCGGCGCGGCCTGGCAGGTGACCAAAGACGTCAAACTGCGTGCGGGCGTGCTGAACCTGGGTGACAAGGATCTCAGTCGTGACGACTACAGCTATAACGAAGATGGACGTCGTTACTTTATGGCTGTGGATTATCGCTTCTGATGAGAAGATGCCCGGCGAACCGGGCAGACTTTACTTCAGTAAATGCTGCGCATGGAAGCGCAGATGATCCTCTATAAAAGAGGCGATGAAGTAGTAACTGTGATCATATCCCGGCTGAATACGCAGTGTCATCGGCCATGCTTTTTGACGGGCGGCTTCCGCCAGCACCGCAGGTTGTAGCTGGTCGGCAAGAAACTGATCGTTATCGCCCTGATCAATCAGTGTCGGGATTGCATCCTGCGCATTGCTGGCGTACATCAACGCACAACTGTCCCATTCCAGCCATGCATTTTTGTCCTCACCTAAATAGGTGCTAAACGCTTTAATGCCCCAGGGTACGCTGCATGGATTCACAATCGGCGCAAAGGCGGAAACGCTGGCGTATTTGCCTGGGTTTTTTAGCGCCATAATCAATGCACCGTGACCGCCCATCGAATGGCCGCTGATAGCGCAGCGATCGCTGACGTTAAATTGCGACTGAATCAACTCAGGTAATTCATCGCGCAGATAATCATACATCCGATAGTGCGTCGCCCACGGTGGTTGCGTGGCATTAAGATAAAAGCCTGCGCCCTGGCCTAAATCGTAGCCGTCGTTGTTGGCAACCTGTTCGCCGCGCGGGCTGGTGTCAGGCATCACCAGCACAATCCCCAGTTCCGCCGCCACGCGCTGGGCCCCCGCCTTGGTAGTGAAGTTCTCGTCATTGCAGGTTAACCCTGAAAGCCAGTACAACACTGGTGGCGGGGTGTTATCGCGGGGCGGTGGCAAAAAGATACTAAACGTCATCGCACAGTTTAAGATTCGGGAGTCGTGCCGCCAGCGTTGTTGCCAGCCTTCAAAACAGCGGTGCTCTTCGAGCAATTCCATGCGTGGCTCCTTGTTGTGTTGTTTGCAATTCCTCCATCATACCGTTAATTCATTGTGTCGTGAGTAACTTTCACTTCCGTATTTACATAACCGTGTTTTAACATTACACCTTTGTAAGGCAGCGGCAATTACAACAATTATCGCGGTGAATACTGGATTATGTGTGCCGCCTCACGCACAATAATCAGGCTGCTAATCAGCTTAATAACTTTGCCCCACGCAGGGCAGAGGCGTCACACCTGCAGGAGAAAAATAAATGCCATCACTCAGTAAAGAAGCGGCCCTGGTTCATGAAGCGCTGGTTGCGCGAGGACTGGAAACACCGCTGCGCCCGCCCGTGCATGAAATGGATAACGAAACGCGCAAAAGCCTTATCGCCGGTCATATGACGGAAATCATGCAGTTGCTGAATCTCGACCTGGCTGATGACAGTTTGATGGAAACACCACATCGCATTGCCAAAATGTATGTCGATGAAATTTTCTCCGGTCTTGATTACGCCAATTTCCCGAAAATCACCCTTATTGAAAACAAAATGAAGGTCGATGAAATGGTTACCGTGCGCGATATCACCCTGACCAGCACCTGTGAACACCATTTTGTTACCATTGATGGCAAAGCGACGGTGGCCTATATCCCGAAAGACTCGGTCATTGGCCTGTCAAAAATTAACCGTATCGTGCAGTTCTTTGCTCAGCGTCCGCAAGTGCAGGAACGCCTGACTCAACAAATTCTCATTGCGTTACAAACGCTGCTGGGTACCAATAACGTGGCTGTCTCTATTGACGCGGTGCATTACTGCGTGAAAGCGCGTGGTATCCGCGATGCAACCAGTGCCACGACAACGACCTCTCTTGGTGGATTGTTCAAATCCAGTCAGAATACGCGCCACGAGTTTCTGCGCGCTGTGCGTCATCACAACTGATTAAAAGGCAGGAACCATGGAGCGCAACGTCACGCTCGATTTTGTTCGCGGCGTCGCCGTTCTGGGGATCCTGCTATTAAACATCAGCGCCTTTGGGTTACCAAAGGCGGCTTATCTCAATCCCGCCTGGTACGGCACTATTACGCCGCAAGATGCCTGGACCTGGGCATTTATTGATCTTATCGGGCAGGTTAAATTCCTCACACTTTTTGCATTGCTGTTTGGTGCAGGTTTGCAAATGCTGCTGCCGCGTGGCAGACGTTGGATCCAGTCTCGTTTAACACTGCTGGTTCTGTTGGGATTTATTCACGGGTTATTATTCTGGGATGGCGATATTCTGTTGGCCTACGGTCTGGTGGGGTTGATTTGCTGGCGACTGGTACGCGATGCACCTTCAGTGAAAAGTTTGTTTAATACAGGCGTATTGCTGTATCTGGTGGGATTAGGCGTATTGCTGTTGCTGGGTATGATTTCTGACAGCCAGACCAGCCGCGCCTGGACGCCAGATGCGTCTACCCTCTTGTATGAAAAATACTGGAAACTCCACGGCAGCGCAGAGGCTATTGGGAATCGTGCGAATGCGGTCGGAGACAGTCTACTGGCGTTAGGTGCGCAGTACGGCTGGCAGCTGGCGGGGATGATGTTGATTGGCGCAGCATTGATGCGCAGCGGGTGGCTGAAAGGGCAATACAGTCTGCGTCATTATCGCCGAACGGGAATGGTGCTGGTGGTGATTGGTGTTGTCATCAACTTACCTGCGATCATATTGCAGTGGCGACTGGACTGGGCGTATCGCTGGTGCGCGTTTTTATTGCAGCTCCCGCGCGAGATTGGTGCGCCGTTTCAGACCGTGGGTTATGCGGCATTATTGTTTGGTTATTGGCCGCAGCTCAGCCGCTTTAAAGTGGTACTGGCAATTGCCTGTGTAGGACGGATGGCGCTGACGAATTACCTGTTACAAACATTAATTTGTACCACGCTGTTTTACCAGCTCGGTCTGTTTATGCAGTTTAACCGCCTGGAACTACTGTTATTTGTTGTTCCGGTATGGCTGGCGAATCTTCTTTTCTCCATTATTTGGTTGCATTTCTTTCGGCAGGGACCCGTTGAATGGCTCTGGCGTCGTTTAACCCTGCTATCATCAGGGGCAACAACTCCCAATACACTCAGATAACGATCTGGATCACATTCATTAACAAAATGACTGTAACCGTTTCCATTGCTGTGACTCGATTCACGAAGTCCTGTATTCAGTGCTGACAAAATAGCCGCCAGCATGCAGTGGCCTACTGCAATTTTCAGAACAGGGTAGTGAATATGATCACCATACGTGATGTGGCTCGTCAGGCTGGCGTCTCCGTAGCTACGGTTTCCAGGGTGCTAAACAACAGTGTATTAGTCAGCCCTGACACGCGTGAAGCAGTAATGAAAGCGGTAACGCTACTGGATTACCGTCCGAACGCCAATGCTCAGGCGCTGGCGACGCAGATCAGCGAAACCATCGGCGTGGTGGTGATGGACGTGTCAGATGCCTTTTTCGGAGCCCTGGTCAAGGCCGTGGATCTCGTTGCCCAGCAGCACCAGAAATATGTACTGATTGGCAACAGCTACCATGAAGCAGAAAAAGAGCGCCATGCCATTGAGGTGTTAATTCGTCAACGCTGTAATGCTTTGATTGTTCATTCAAAAGCGCTCAGTGATGAGGAACTGGTCCAGTTTATGGAGCAAATACCCGGAATGGTGTTGATTAATCGTCTGGTGCCAGGATATGCACATCGCTGTGTTTGCCTCGATAATTGTAGCGGTGCCAGAATGGCAACCAGAATGTTATTGAACAACGGCCATCAACGTATCGGATACCTTGCCTCCAGTCACGGCATTGAAGATGATGCGATGCGTAAAGCAGGCTGGCTGAGTGCGCTAAAAGAGCGGGATATTGTTCCGCCAGATAGCTGGATTGGTATGGGAACGCCAGACATGCAAGGAGGGGAAGCCGCGATGGTAGAGCTACTGGGGCGCAATTTGCAACTCTCCGCCGTGTTTGCGTATAACGACAATATGGCCGCAGGAGCGCTAACCGCGTTAAAAGACAACGGCATTACCATTCCACAGCATCTTTCTATTATCGGTTTTGACGATATCCCTATCGCCCGATATACCGATCCACAACTGACCACCGTTCGTTATCCCATTGCATCGATGGCAAAAATGGCGACGGAACTGGCATTACAAGGGGCAGCGGGTACGCTGGATCTTTCCGCCAGTCACTGCTTTATGCCCACTCTGGTTCGTCGTCATTCAGTTGCTGCCAGACAGAATGCGGCAGCGATCACTAACTAAGCAAATCACCTGATGTAACCGCTTTCAATCTGTGAGTGATTTCACAGTATCTTAACAATGTGATGGCTATGATGGCACCGTTTTCAGTGCTGTAACCGATATGTAACAGTGAATTATCACTTTTAGCGAGGTTCAGCCAGGAATAACAACATTTGGGCCTGTTTTATGACCGTCTACAGGCTGATGATTTAAAATATTTATAAAAAGAATCTGGCGCTTTTAACATTTGTTTTAACAATGCTAAGTGCCGGACATTTATCTCAAGCACTTTACCCTGCATAAGAAAACCGGAGATCTCATGAATAAGAAGGTGTTAACCCTGTCTGCAATCATGGCCAGCATGTTATTCGGTGCCACTGCACACGCTGCTGATACCCGTATTGGTGTAACAATCTATAAGTACGACGATAACTTTATGTCTGTTGTGCGCAAGGCTATCGAACAAGATGCGAAAGCCGCGCCAGATGTTCAGCTGCTGATGAATGATTCTCAGAATGACCAGTCCAAGCAGAACGATCAGATCGACGTATTGCTGGCGAAAGGGGTGAAGGCACTGGCAATCAACCTGGTTGACCCGGCAGCTGCGGGTACGGTGATTGAGAAAGCGCGTGGGCAAAACGTGCCGGTGGTTTTCTTTAACAAAGAACCGTCTCGTAAGGCGCTGGATAGCTACGATAAAGCCTACTATGTTGGCACTGACTCCAAAGAGTCCGGCATTATTCAGGGCGATTTGATTGCTAAGCATTGGGCGGCAAACCAGGGTTGGGATCTCAACAAAGACGGTCAGATTCAATTCGTACTGCTGAAAGGTGAACCGGGCCATCCGGATGCAGAAGCACGCACCACTTACGTGATTAAAGAGCTGAACGACAAAGGCATCAAAACTGAACAGTTACAGTTAGATACCGCAATGTGGGATACCGCTCAGGCGAAAGATAAGATGGACGCCTGGCTGTCTGGCCCGAACGCCAACAAAATCGAAGTGGTTATCGCCAACAACGATGCGATGGCAATGGGCGCAGTAGAAGCACTGAAAGCACACAACAAGTCCAGCATTCCGGTGTTTGGCGTCGATGCGCTGCCAGAAGCGCTGGCGCTGGTGAAATCCGGTGCACTGGCGGGCACCGTACTGAACGATGCTAACAACCAGGCGAAAGCGACCTTTGATCTGGCGAAAAACCTGGCCGATGGCAAAGGTGCGGCTGATGGCACCAACTGGAAAATCGACAACAAAGTGGTCCGCGTACCTTATGTTGGCGTAGATAAAGACAACCTGGCTGAATTCAGCAAGAAATAAGACTGATTGGGCGTAGTCGTTTACTGCGCCCTTATTGTATGGCCAACAAGGTAAAATTATATGGTCAGCTCAACGACTCCGTCTTCCGGGGAATACTTGTTGGAAATGAGCGGTATCAACAAGTCTTTTCCGGGGGTTAAGGCACTTGATAACGTTAATTTAAAAGTCCGGCCACATTCTATCCATGCATTAATGGGGGAAAACGGCGCAGGAAAATCAACATTATTAAAATGCCTGTTTGGTATTTATCAAAAAGACTCCGGCACCATTTTGTTCCAGGGTAAAGAGATCGATTTTCATTCTGCCAAAGAAGCACTGGAAAATGGTATTTCGATGGTACACCAGGAATTAAACCTGGTATTACAACGTTCGGTGATGGACAACATGTGGCTGGGGCGATATCCCACCAAAGGCATGTTTGTCGATCAGGACAAAATGTACCGCGAAACCAAAGCGATTTTTGATGAGCTGGATATTGATATCGATCCGCGTGCGCGCGTCGGCACATTATCCGTTTCGCAAATGCAGATGATCGAAATCGCTAAAGCGTTTTCCTATAACGCGAAAATTGTGATTATGGATGAACCGACTTCTTCGTTAACCGAAAAAGAGGTCAATCATCTGTTCACTATTATCCGTAAATTAAAAGAGCGCGGCTGCGGTATTGTTTATATCTCGCATAAAATGGAAGAAATCTTCCAGTTATGTGATGAAGTCACCGTATTGCGCGACGGTCAGTGGATCGCTACCGAACCACTGGCAGGGCTGACGATGGACAAGATCATCGCCATGATGGTTGGACGCTCTCTTAATCAGCGTTTCCCTGACAAAGAAAACAAGCCAGGCGAAGTGATTCTGGAAGTGCGTAACCTGACGTCGCTGCGCCAGCCGTCGATTCGCGATGTCTCGTTTGATCTGCATAAAGGGGAGATCCTCGGCATTGCCGGTCTGGTGGGGGCGAAACGTACCGATATTGTTGAGACGTTATTTGGTATTCGCGAGAAATCGGCTGGCACCATAACGTTGCATGGCAAAAAGATCAATAACCATAACGCCAACGAAGCCATAAACCACGGATTTGCACTGGTAACTGAAGAGCGCCGCTCAACGGGAATTTATGCCTATCTGGATATTGGCTTTAACTCGTTAATTTCCAATATCCGCAACTACAAAAATAAAGTTGGCTTGCTGGATAACTCGCGGATGAAAAGCGATACCCAGTGGGTAATTGATTCGATGCGGGTAAAAACGCCGGGACATCGTACGCAAATTGGTTCACTCTCCGGCGGTAATCAGCAAAAGGTAATTATTGGGCGCTGGCTGCTAACGCAACCAGAAATATTAATGCTCGATGAACCGACGCGCGGTATTGATGTCGGAGCGAAGTTTGAAATTTATCAGTTAATTGCCGAACTGGCGAAGAAAGGCAAGGGGATTATTATTATTTCCTCCGAAATGCCAGAGTTGTTAGGGATAACAGACCGTATTCTGGTTATGAGTAATGGCCTCGTTTCCGGAATTGTCGATACAAAAACAACAACGCAAAACGAAATTCTGCGTCTTGCGTCTTTGCACCTTTAAGATTAGGGGCCTCCCATGAGTGCGTTAAATAAGAAAAGTTTTCTTACTTACCTGAAAGAGGGCGGTATTTACGTCGTTCTTTTAGTTTTGCTGGCGATTATTATTTTCCAGGACCCAACATTTTTAAGTCTGTTAAACTTAAGCAATATTCTCACCCAGTCATCGGTGCGTATTATTATCGCGCTTGGTGTAGCAGGATTAATTGTCACCCAGGGGACTGACCTTTCCGCAGGTCGTCAAGTGGGGCTGGCGGCAGTAGTCGCGGCGACGTTATTGCAGTCCATGGATAACGCTAACAAAGTATTCCCGGAAATGGCGACGATGCCGATTGCGCTGGTAATTCTGATTGTCTGTGCCATTGGTGCGGTGATCGGTTTGATCAACGGCCTGATTATCGCTTATCTCAACGTGACGCCATTCATTACCACGCTCGGCACGATGATTATCGTCTACGGCATCAACTCGCTCTATTACGACTTTGTCGGGGCGTCGCCAATTTCTGGTTTTGACAGTGGCTTCTCTACCTTTGCTCAGGGCTTTGTCGCGCTGGGGAGCTTCCGTCTCTCTTACATCACTTTCTACGCGTTGATTGCGGTGGCATTCGTCTGGGTGTTGTGGAACAAAACCCGCTTCGGCAAGAACATTTTTGCCATTGGCGGTAACCCGGAAGCGGCGAAAGTATCTGGTGTCAACGTCGGCCTGAACCTGCTGATGATCTACGCGTTGTCTGGTGTGTTCTATGCCTTCGGCGGGATGTTAGAAGCCGGACGTATCGGCTCTGCCACCAACAACCTCGGCTTTATGTATGAGCTGGATGCTATCGCGGCGTGTGTGGTGGGCGGTGTATCGTTCAGCGGTGGTGTAGGGACGGTGATTGGCGTGGTGACTGGGGTGATTATTTTTACCGTCATCAACTATGGCCTGACGTACATCGGCGTAAACCCATACTGGCAGTACATCATCAAAGGGGCGATTATTATCTTCGCCGTGGCGCTGGATTCACTGAAATACGCACGTAAGAAGTGATGTGATTTTGGGTATTGCCGGATGCATCGCATCCGGCAATCGGTGCCAAATACCGGATGCGCCGCTGGTTCTACAACGTCACCGGGTGTTCTTTCTCACCTTTCTTAAACTTCACTTCCCCAAGATCAATACAACCAACCGGGCAGACGTGACCACAAAGCAGACAACCAACGCACTTCTCGGTATTACAATGCGGTGTGCGCGTTTTCTCATTCCACTCCATCGCCTGATGACCGCCGTCGTAACAGGAAATATAACAGCGTCCGCATCCGACACATTTATCGAGATTGATATGGGGATAGACGATATAGCTACGGTCTAAATCTTCCGCCGGGACAATATTGTGATTCGCCAGACCTACCATCTCCTGCAACGAATCAAACCCCTGATCGGCGAGATAATGTGATAACCCGCTCGCCATATCTTCCACTATCCGATACCCGTACTGCATAATACCGGTGGTCACCTGTAATGTCGCTGCACCGAGCAATAAAAACTCTGCCGCATCTTCCCAGGTTTCAATACCGCCGATACCGCTGATCGGGAAATCGCGCAGCTCAGGATGGGTGCGCATTTGCTGAATAAAGCGCAGGGCGATCGGTTTTACCGCTTTACCGGAATATCCGGAAATACTCGATTTACCGTTAACGATCGGCATACCAATTTTCTGATTAAGATCGATATTGGTAATGGATTTAACGGTGTTAATCGCCGCAATGCCATCTGCGCCGCCGCGCTTCGCCGCCAGCGCCACTTCGCACATATCACCGATATTCGGCGTCATCTTCGCCAGCATCGGCAGCGTAGAACCGCGTTTCACCGCCCGACAATATTTTTCTACCAGTTCCGGGCTTTGCCCGACATCGCTACCCATCGCATGAGAAGTCATTTGCGGACAGGAGAAGTTACACTCGATCATATCGGCACCAGCTTCTTGCACCAGGCGCGCCAGATCTTCCCACTGCTGCTCATTTTCCCCCATGATCGAGGCGATCAATACTTTGTCAGGATAATCTTCTTTCAGCCGACGCAGGGCGGCCAGATTCTCTTCCAACGGATGCTCGGCAATCTGCTCCATATTTTTGAAGCCGATAAAACCGGTATCTTCTTTCACCAGATGATCAAAACGCGGCGAGACTTCGTTGGCGATAAAAAAGCCGATCGTTTTAAACACCACGCCGCCCCAGCCCGTGTCGTAGGCTTTGGCGCACATCTCATAGCAGTTGCCTACCGGCGAAGAAGAGAGGCAGAACGGGTTGGGAAACTTCACGCCGCAAAAAGTAATCGAAAGATCTTTCGTTAACATGAGCAAGCTCCCTCTAAATAGTGATGAATCGCCCCGGCGGCTTCTTTCCCGGTTTTCACTGCATAGACCACGGTTTTGTCACCCTCAACAATATCGCCAGCAGCAAAGACTTGCGGGTCGCGGGTCTGGTAATTTTGTGTTTTGATGGTGTTACGCTGCGGCTCTAACTCCGCAAAGGCATCCAGTCTGGCATGCTGGCCGACGGCGAGAATAATTTTATCTGCCGCCATCGTCAGTTCGCCCGGTAACCGTACATGCTTAAACGTGACTTTATTGGCTTCCACGGCTACTGGTGTGAATCCATCGATGATCGAAACGCCCAGTTCCCGGGCGCTGGCAAACTCTTTTTCGCTTGCCGGAAACGCATCTAACTCTTCACGTGCTACGCAGGTTACCGCCTGACAGCCGAGAACTTTCAGCGTGCTGGCAACGTCCATCGCGACATCACCGCCGCCGATAATTAATGCGCTTTGTGGAATGCTGATATCGCCCTGCGCCTGTCGTGCACGTTGCAAGAAGTCGACGGCAATCTCAACGTCGCTATGCTCAAACAGCGGTAGCCCGGAACCGCCCGACAACCCTACGGTGACAAGTACTGCGCGGTTTTCCGCTTTTAGTTGCTCCAGGGTGATTGTTTTACCGACTTCGTTGTTGCACTTAATGGTCACGCCCATTTTTTCAATACGGGCGATTTCTGCATCCAGCACCGATTGCGGTAACCGAAATTGCGGAATACCGTTACATAGCCAGCCACCGGGCTGTGGTTCTTTTTCATAAATAGTGACGTCGTAACCCATATTTGTCAGCGTCACACTGGCCTGTAACCCGGCAGGGCCCGCGCCAATAATCGCTACCTTACCGAGCGTTTTAGTGCCTGGCTGATAAATATCCATCCCGGTTTGTTGTTCAAAATCAGTGATAAAACGCTGCAAGCGGCCAATATCAATTGGATCATCAACACCGGCACGGGTACAACCGCTTTGACATAATTTCTCCGTTGGACACACTCTGGCACAAACGGCACCGAGGGCATTATTTTCGCGAATTGTCTCGGCAGCGCCTTTAAAATTACGAAAGTAGATTGAGCGGATAAATTTCCCTGGGTCAGTTTGCGCCGGACAAGCCTGACTACAGGGGGCGTCATGACATAATAAACAGCGGGATGCCTCTTTTATTGCCAGTAAAGGCGTAAAAGCCGGAGTGAGTTCATCCAGATAATTTTGTTGCGGCATGTGATCTTCCTTAATGCTATGAGTAATTAAGGCGAACGCTAAATATACTCGTCATACTTCAAGTTGCATGTGCTGCGTCTGCGTTCGCTCACCCCAGTCACTTACTTATGTAAGCTCCGGGGGACTCACTCACTTGTCGCCTTCCTGCAACTCGAATTATTTAGAGTATAAATATTGCGTGCTGATATTAAGGCTATGCGCGTGGGGAAATTTAAACTGTGAAAGGATTCACAAATAGCTGCGGTTCAGAATGTTATATCCGCAGCTTATTGAGTGAAGTAATAATTATTCTCAATAATTAACAGGAGAGGGAAAATATTAACGATAGAAAATAAGATAAACAATCATGCCGATAGATAAAATACCGAAGCCGATATATGCCACCATATAAGCGAAGAAGAGTCCGGGATTTTTTGCTCGCCAGACAAACACCGGTTCCGGTGCATTTTTAACCCGTTTATCAATCGCGCCAGCACGCCAGCCTTTCCATGCTTCGCGAAAACAAAATATCGGGATAAGGAAAAAAACAGCAACGACAAAAAACTGCTGAATATCCATCACTACTTTCCTTGTTTCTTTTGTAATTCAAGTAATTGCTCTGGCGTAACCGCTGGGTATCCCTGAGCATCTTCAGGGACTTCATGCATAGATGGAATGGGTACCAGCGGGCCTAAAAAACGGGGTTCACGCTTAAAGAAATAGAGATCTGCCAGGGCGCCGAAGCGTGCGGCGAACTCACGAATGCGAACTGACCACATATCCTTCGGGGAAGGAACAGCATAACACTGGGCCTGAATCCCCATATGCAAGGCAATAAATAATGCCCGCTCACAGTGGAAACGTTGGGTAATTATAATGAAATCGTTAGTATCAAACACCTTGCGCGTGCGCACAATGGAATCCAGCGTACGAAAACCCGCATAATCGAGGACAATATCAGCGGGATCAACACCTGCTGCAATTAAATCTTTGCGCATCGTCATCGGCTCGTTATAACTTTGTAACGCGTTATCGCCACTCAGTAATAAATAATTTACTTTGCCGCTATTATAAGCATTAATCGCTCCCTGAATACGGTAGCGGTAATACTGATTAATAACGCCAGTACGATAATATTTTGCCGTGCCGAGGACCACCCCGACCTGGCGGTAGGGGAGATCTTGCAATTCATCGTAAATATAAGGTGCGGTTTTCCAGCTCATCCAACGATCAAGGCCGAGCACAGTCAACAGCAGTAAGCCGATCAGGACTAACAGGCTGTAGAAAACGCGCTTTAACATGCAGTAGGCTCAGTTGCTGAATGAAGTTTTACTCAGGCTACTTTACCCGCTGCTTTTGCGCAAGAAACGGCAAACTGTTTGCCGGGATTTTCGACACCAGAAGGGAGCAGAAATGCCGGATGCACTACGTTTATCCGGCACTGATGTTAACCGAGCAGAACACGGTCGATAGTATTACAGCCAAGCGCTTTCAGAGTCGCTGCGGTTGCATCCCATTGAATCAGCGGCGCATCAGCTTTCTCAGCCAGAATCGCACGTTGAATATCCGGGTAATCATAACCTTTGAGATTCAGCAAGATTAACGCGCCCTGTAACGGCGGCAGCGTTGGGTTAAATGCGGCGTTTTCAGCGTAGCTGCCGCTGAAAATACGACCATCTTTACATTCCAGCGCCACACCGCTCGGAGATTTACTGTAAGGCATGTGTGAACGGTTAGCCGCCGCAATTGCTGCCTGAGAAAGGGCATCACCAGTGAGCGCGAAACCATGATCCTGTTCGTCCATCAGCAATGTTTTAATTTCCAGATCTTTTGGACCAAAGGCATCAGGCAGATAGTCACGTAACGCGTGTGCTTCGCGGCCAGGCAGATGAATACGCAGATCCAGACCGCTATTAAGTTCATTCATAAACTGACGGCAGTGACCACAAGGGGTGTAGTTAACGGTGATGGCAGCAAGCGCTTTCTCACCGCTCAACCAGGCATGGCTAATTGCACTTTGCTCGGCATGGACAGTTTGCTGCATGGTGGCGCCAATAAATTCCATATTGGCACCGAAATACCATGTACCACTTACGCCACGTGCAATTGCACCAACGTTAAAATTCGACAATGGCGTACGTGCACAAGCTGCAGCCAGCGGGAGTAGTGCGAATGCCAGCGCGTCTTCGTCCAGCCCCGTAGCGCTCTTCAGCGAAGAGACCTGCTCCCCGGTCAGTAAAGCAGGAAAATGCTTGTCTGCCAGAATTGGGGCCAGTGCAGATTGCAAGTTATCTGCGAGTTGGGCAAAAGCAGTTTGAAAACGTGGATGCATGGCGTTGCCTCGTAACAGTGTAATGGGATAACAGTTTACGAACCCACCCTATCTTTATATGTGATCTGAATCTCATTAAATGTGCAACATATGAAACACGTATCAAAAATGTGCGACGTATCGCAAATTTTATCCTACTACCGCCAGAATGATCGGGAAAATAAACGGTGCAACCACCGATGTGATAATCCCGCAAATCACCAGCGCCAGCGAACTAAAGGCGCCTTCCTGATAATCCAGCTCTGCACAACGTGCGGTTCCTAATGCGTGGGAAGCTGTACCCATTGCCAGACCACGAGCGGCTTTAGTGCGAATACGCATGGCATTCAGTAACGTGTGACCAAATACTGCGCCAAGAATACCGACAAAAATCACGCAAACCGCGCTCACGGCCGGGATGCCTCCGATGCTACCGCCAACAGCCATTGCGATAGGCGTGGTAACGGATTTCGGTAATACAGAGGCCGCAATTTCAGGTGTAGCACCCATCAGCAAGGCAACCGTGGTCCCGGTGACCATTGCCACGACACTACCAATAAAACAAATCGTGATGATCGATTTCCAGCGTGCGCGGATCTGGTGAAGTTGCTCATATAAAGGATAAGCCAATGCCACAACAGCAGGTTGCAGCAGATCGTTTAATATTTCGCTGCCTTTAAAGTAGTGATCGTACGGAATACCTGTCAGTAGCAGAAAAGGAATAATGACCACCATTGCCACTAACAATGGATTTAATAATGGAATTTTAAAGCGAGCCGCCAGTTTGCGTGCGGCGAAAAAGACGATCAAGGTCAGTGGTAATGACCACCAGATATACGCCATCATTCTTTCGAACCCTTTTGCCCAACCACTTTTCGTTCGCCATGCACTAGCTGCGAACTCCAGCTAACAACTAAGAACACCACCAGGGTGCTAATTGCGCAGGAAACCACTACCGGGCCAAACTGCGCGCGCAATAGATCGAAATACTGCATAACGCCAACGCCAATTGGCACAAAAAGCAGCGCCATATAGCGAATCAGTAAATAGCATCCGGGGTTAACCCATTGTGCGGGCAGAATTTGCAGTGCCAGCAGTACAAACAGAATCAACATGCCGATAATGCTGCCTGGAATGGTGACCGGAAGGAGAGATGCAATGAAAATACCTGCATACAGGCAGGCATAGATCAGTACGAAAGCACGTACATACTGCCAGATAGTGTTTAGTATCTTACTCATGATAAACGTCCTGGATGAAGTGGATTCATCATACAATTAAACTCAAAAATGTGCTACCGATCACATAAAGAAATCTGAGCATAGTCGTTCCTCTCACCAGGAGCACTGGGCATCTCCCCTGATAATCGTCGCCAAATCTGGGCAAAACGGTTTCTGCAGTCGTTAACATAACTGTCACATAGACAAAGCATAGAGTCGTCTCCAGGCTTTGGTGCACAGATATTGAAGCACTTTAAACAGTAGAGCGGAGACGTTACCATAGCGCCTCATTTTTTCGTGGGTAAAAATATGCGTGTGTTACTGGCACCGATGGAAGGCGTGCTCGACTCTCTGGTGCGTGAATTACTGACCGAAGTAAACGATTACGATCTTTGTATCACCGAATTTGTTCGCGTGGTTGATCAACTCCTGCCAGTTAAAGTCTTTCAACGTATCTGCCCGGAGCTGCAAAATAGTAGTCGGACACCTTCCGGTACGCTGGTGCGCATCCAATTACTTGGTCAATATCCACAGTGGTTGGCGGAGAATGCTCTCAGGGCGGTGGAACTGGGATCATTTGGGGTTGATCTTAACTGCGGCTGTCCTTCAAAAACAGTTAATGGTAGCGGTGGCGGAGCGACATTATTAAAAGATCCTGAACTTATCTACCAGGGCGCGAAAGCGATGCGCGAAGCGGTGCCTGCTCATTTGCCAGTGAGTGTAAAAGTGCGTTTGGGATGGGACAGTGGTGAGCAAAAATTTGAAATTGCCGATGCTGTGCAGCAAGCGGGGGCCACGGAGCTTGTGGTTCACGGGCGGACGAAAGAGCAGGGCTATCGCGCCGAGCATATTGACTGGCAGGCGATTGGTGAAATCCGTCAGCGACTGACGATTCCGGTGATCGCGAATGGAGAAATCTGGGACTGGCAGAGCGCACAGCAATGTATGGCGTTAAGTGGCTGTGATGCCGTTATGATTGGGCGCGGGGCATTAAATATTCCCAACTTAAGTCGGGTGGTGAAATACAACGAGCCGCGTATGCCGTGGGCACAAGTTGTTGCATTATTGCAGAAATATACGCGTCTGGAAAAACAGGGCGATACCGGGCTATATCACGTGGCACGAATTAAACAGTGGTTAGGTTATCTGCGTAAAGAATACAGCGAAGCGACAACATTATTTCAGCAAATCCGCGCATTAAATAATTCCCCTGCTATCGCGCAGGCTATTCAGGCGATAAAACTGTAATCGTTGCAAGGCCGGGATAACTACCCGGCCTTGTGGGAAATCTTCAGAAAATCATTTTAAAAACGCCCGTCACTACCAGTAACCCGATAATAAATATAACCAAAACTGCCCAGAGTAAAATTTTCATTGGCTTTCCTTTTTTGTTAAAACTTCGTTAAGTATAGGAAAGGAAACGACGCGCCGCGAATTCCAGGAGTTATCTAAATATGACGTAAGTAATCAGCCCGTTTCTATACTTATTGTTTTAGAGACTCCGTGGAGAACTCGATGGCACAGGTCGCGATAATTACCGCCTCCGATTCGGGGATCGGCAAAGAGTGCGCGTTATTACTGGCGCAGCAGGGGTTTGATATTGGCATTACCTGGCACTCCGATGAAGAAGGGGCAAAAGATACTGCGCGTGAGGTGGTTAGTCACGGCGTACGTGCGGAGATCGTGCAGCTCGATCTCGGTAAACTGCCAGAGGGGGCACTGGCGCTGGAGAAACTTATTCAACGGCTGGGGCGCATCGATGTGCTGGTGAATAATGCGGGCGCAATGACCAAAGCGCCGTTTCTTGATATGGCTTTCGATGAGTGGCGCAAGATTTTTACCGTTGATGTCGATGGTGCATTCTTATGCTCGCAAATTGCGGCTCGTCAGATGGTGAAACAAGGGCAGGGCGGTCGCATCATCAACATTACGTCGGTACATGAGCATACGCCGCTGCCGGATGCCAGCGCCTATACAGCCGCTAAACATGCACTCGGTGGGCTAACCAAAGCGATGGCGCTTGAGCTGGTCAGGCATAAGATTTTGGTGAACGCAGTCGCGCCTGGGGCGATCGCCACGCCAATGAACGGCATGGATGACGGCGACGTGAAGCCCGACGCGGAGCCTTCGATTCCTCTGCGGCGTTTTGGCGCAACGCATGAGATTGCCAGCCTGGTGGCGTGGCTGTGCTCAGAGGGCGCGAATTACACCACCGGGCAGTCGTTGATAGTGGATGGGGGATTTATGCTGGCGAATCCGCAGTTTAAGCCAGAATAGCGCAGTGAAGTGCGTGGATATTTCAATGGGTAATATTTGGTAGGCATGATAAGACGCGGAAGCGTCGCATCAGGCATGATGTACCTGATGTCGGATGCGGCGCAGACCGTCTTATCCGCGGCAATGGTTTTACGCCTTATCATCCGGCTTTTTCTTACCGCGCCGTTTCAGCCACCAGCGCACGCCAACCACCAGAACCACGACCAGGATCAACCAGACCCAGTGCTTCAAATGCTGGTCGAGATTGTGCAACCACGGCGCAATCACCTGACCACCAGCATAACCGATAGTGGTAAAAATCAACGCCCAGGCAAATGCGCCGAGAATATTCAGCGGCAGAAAGATTTTCGGCGGCAGCTGGCTGGCACCAATCAGCGTCGGGCCAATGACCCGAAAGCCATACATAAAACGCGTACCAATGACAAACAGATACGGATGGCGTTGGATAAGTTTCTGCGCCCGCTCAATTTTATCCTGATGCTTAGAGAAACGGCGTAACAGCTTGCCACCAAACCGCCGCCCGCACAGATAAAGCACCTGGTCGCCAATCATGCCGCCAAGCGCCACAGAAAGTACCACCAGCGGGAACTTTAATAACCCCTGATGTGCCGCAACGCCTCCCAGCAACGTCACGGTTTCACCTTCCGCCAGACTGCCGAGCACCAGCGCAGCATAACCATATTGTGAGATGAGTGTATTGAGATCCATAGGCCCGTCTGTCTCCCTTTGGTTGCCTGTAAGCATACACCCTGTGAATTATTCACGCTGAAAAAGGACGTACATCAGACGGTACAAATTACATAAGCGAACAAAAAATAATCACAAGCTGACTTATACTTGAACTGTCAGGTTCATGAACTCACAACAAGGGGGCGGTATGAGCCATGTCTGGGGACTGTTTTCCCATCCCGATCGTGAAATGCAGGTGATTAATCGCGAAAACGAAACGATTTCTCACCATTACACCCACCACGTTTTGCTGATGGCGGCGATTCCGGTGATTTGCGCCTTTATTGGCACCACACAAATTGGCTGGAATTTTGGCGATGGCACTATCCTGAAGTTATCCTGGTTTACCGGACTGGCGCTGGCTGTCTTGTTTTATGGCGTTATGCTGGCTGGGGTCGCGGTGATGGGGCGGGTCATCTGGTGGATGGCGCGCAATTACCCGCAGCGTCCGTCACTTGCGCACTGCATGGTCTTCGCGGGCTACGTTGCAACTCCGCTGTTTTTAAGCGGTCTGGTGGCGCTTTACCCGCTGGTCTGGTTGTGTGCGCTGGTCGGCACGGTGGCGCTGTTTTACACCGGCTACCTGCTTTACCTCGGTATTCCGAGTTTCCTGAATATCAACAAAGAGGAAGGCCTTAGCTTCTCCAGTTCGACGCTGGCGATAGGCGTGCTGGTACTGGAAGTGCTGCTCGCCCTTACCGTTATACTATGGGGCTACGGTTATCGTTTGTTCTAGAAAGTTCTTTGACGTTGCATTGCTGGCGTAAATGTCAGCAATGCAGCATTTCCTCACGATTCTCTTTTGACGATCGCACTTTTTGCTCGTTATGATGGCGTCGCTAGCCTCAGTAAATCCTTACTCCGGCGGTGCGCAACCCGTGCGCGTGAACCACTATCTGAATGCTCATCATGCCGAAATTTCGAGTTTCTTTATTTAGCCTGGCCCTGATGCTGGCTGTGCCTTTTGCACCACAGGCCGTTGCGAAAACGGCAGCCGCTACCACCGCTTCACAGCCGGAAATTGCCTCCGGTAGCGCGATGATTGTTGATCTGAATACCAACAAAGTGATCTATTCGAACCACCCGGATCTGGTGCGTCCGATTGCGTCTATCAGTAAATTAATGACCGCGATGGTCGTGCTGGATGCGCGCCTGCCGCTGGATGAAAAACTAAAAGTGGATATCAGCCAGACGCCGGAGATGAAAGGGGTCTATTCGCGCGTACGACTGAACAGCGAAATCAGCCGTAAAGATATGCTGTTGCTGGCGCTGATGTCTTCAGAAAACCGCGCGGCGGCAAGCCTTGCGCACCATTATCCCGGTGGCTACAAAGCCTTTATTAAGGCGATGAATGCGAAAGCGAAATCGCTCGGAATGAACAACACGCGCTTTGTTGAACCGACCGGATTGTCGGTGCATAACGTTTCAACTGCCCGTGACTTAACCAAACTGCTCATTGCCAGCAAACAATATCCGTTGATTGGTCAGTTAAGTACTACCAGGGAAGATATGGCAACCTTCTCTAACCCGACGTATACGCTGCCGTTCCGCAATACTAACCATCTGGTGTATCGCGATAACTGGAATATTCAGTTAACCAAAACTGGCTTTACCAATGCGGCGGGCCATTGTCTGGTGATGCGCACGGTTATCAATAATAAACCGGTGGCACTGGTAGTGATGGACGCGTTTGGCAAATATACCCATTTTGCCGATGCCAGCCGCCTGCGTACCTGGATTGAGACCGGTAAAGTGATGCCTGTTCCGGCAGCAGCGTTGAGCTATAAAAAACAAAAAGCCGCTCAGATGGCGGCGGCGGGGCAGACGGCACAGAACGATTAAGTGAAGTACGGATGGCGATACTCTGCCATCCGTAATTTTTATTTCACTTCCTGCCAGTTTTTCCGCTTACTGGTTTTACCAATCCCCGGATTCATACTGTTGGTCGGATCGTTCTCGCGATAAAACTTCTGCAACGTTTCCGGTGCTTTATACAAATGACCGACGTTATGCTCGGCAGGGTATTGCGCGCCGCGCTGCTGTAGCAGTTCCAGCATCTGTTCTTTCAACGCATGTACATCCACGCCTTTTTTAACGATGTAATCCTGATGGAAGACATAGCACATAAAATGGCCGTAATAGAGCTTGTGCACCAGTTGGCTGTCGATCTCCGGCGGTAAATGCTCATACCATTCGGTGTCGTTACGCCGCAGAGCGATATCCAGCGCCAGAATGTCTTCGACTTCATCGGAATGCACGGCCTGATAACGAATTGCTGCGCCCGCAGCGGCGAAACGGTGTAAAAACGCTTTGCTACCTTCCTCCGGCGTACAGACAAAGAAATCGCCTTCGGCCTGTTTGAAATAATCCACCAGCCACGATTTGGCTTCACCGACGCCATCGCCCGCCATTTTTAACAGCAGATGATGTTCATATTTATCGCGCCAGTTTTTCATGCGCGGCGGTAAATGGCTGGGGAACAGGTGACCGAATTTTTGCATCGCACGGTCGGTAAAATGCGGACGGAAGAATTTCACTTTCTCCAGCATCGCATCGGTACGTCCCTTGAGATTAAAGAAGAACGGCATCTTATCGGTGCCTAACTTATCAATCATCAGGAAGGTGTCTTTGCCGTATTTTTCCGCAATATCGTAGATATCCCGGTGCATATATTCCCCGGCAACCGGCAGATTTTCGAAATTAGCCAGAATATGACGGCGGATTTCGGTCAGTACTTCCGGCTGGTTGGTGCCGATATAAAACACCTGCTGATTTTTTTCCGCTTCGAAGGTATCAAGACGTACCGCAAAGACGGCCAGTTTTCCGGCGCAACCGGAGGATTCAAACAGGCGATCCGGGTCGGCGTTATAACGTGCGGGTGTGTCGGCTTCAATATCACGAACGCGGTGGACATAGTCATAATCGTGGGCGTGACGACCATCGTGGCGCACATCGTCATCTTTGATGCGATCGTCATCCAGCTTGCTAAGGATCTGCTCCGGCGTTTCGCCCAGATCAATCCCCAGATGGTTCACCAGCGTCAGTTTTCCATCTTCATTTATACGCGCGAATAACGACATTTCGGTATACGCCGGGCCACGCTGCACCAGCGAGCCGCCGGAGTTGTTACAAATACCGCCGATGACCGATGCGCCAATGCACGACGAACCAATCACCGAGTGCGGCTCGCGTCCCAGCGGTTTGAGGGCTTTTTCCAGCGAATAGAGCGTGGTGCCAGGATATGCCAGCACCTGTTCGCCCTTACCGAGAACATGAAGCTTGTCGAGACGCAGGGTGCTGATGATCACGATATCGCGATCATAGTCGTTACCGTTTGGCGTCGAGCCTTCGGTCAGACCTGTATTGGCAGCCTGCATCAGAATAATTTTGTCGGCGGCAACACAAACATTCAGTACTCGCCAAAGTTCGAGTAGTGAGCCAGGGAAAACGACAGCCAGTGCGTCGCCCTGACCAGAACGGAAGCCCTTGCGATAGCGGGCCGTTTTTGCGGGATCGGTGAGCAGGTGTGAAGAACCCACCAGTCGGGCAAGTTCATTCAAAAAGTCTTTATTATCAATCGTGGTCATGGAAGGAATTCTCCACTCCTTGTGGCAGGACAAAATATCACGGATAAGCATAGCTCTATGCATGATGATACAGTGAACGAATATTTCATAATTTCAGACTATCCACATCACTTTCTTTTTCTCTCTTGTTCGGGCTTATGGCAAACTGCGGTTTTTGCGACATTTTTCGCCGCCACATTGGGCCCAAGAGGAAGAGAAAATCCATATGAAATGGCTATGTTCAGTAGGAATCGCGGTGAGTCTGGCCCTGCAGCCAGCACTGGCGGATGATTTATTCGGCAACCATCCATTAACGCCCGAAGCGCGTGATGCATTCGTCACCGATCTGCTCAAGAAAATGACAGTTGATGAGAAAATTGGTCAGCTTCGCTTAATCAGCGTCGGCCCGGATAACCCGAAAGAGGCGATCCGCGAGATGATCAAAGACGGGCAGGTTGGGGCGATTTTCAACACCGTAACCCGTCAGGATATCCGCGCCATGCAGGATCAGGTGATGGAACTGAGCCGCCTGAAAATTCCTCTCTTCTTTGCTTACGATGTGCTGCACGGTCAACGCACGGTTTTCCCGATTAGCCTCGGTCTGGCCTCGTCTTTTAACCTCGATGCGGTGAAAACGGTCGGGCGTGTCTCTGCTTATGAAGCGGCAGATGATGGCCTGAACATGACCTGGGCACCGATGGTCGATGTCTCGCGCGATCCGCGCTGGGGACGTGCTTCTGAAGGTTTTGGCGAAGATACGTATCTCACTTCGATTATGGGTAAGACCATGGTGGAAGCGATGCAGGGTAAAAGCCCGGCAGATCGCTACTCGGTGATGACCAGCGTCAAACACTTTGCCGCTTACGGCGCGGTAGAAGGCGGTAAAGAGTACAACACCGTCGATATGAGTCCGCAGCGCCTGTTTAACGACTATATGCCGCCGTACAAAGCGGGGCTGGATGCAGGCAGCGGTGCGGTAATGGTGGCGCTGAACTCGCTGAATGGCACGCCAGCAACTTCCGACTCCTGGCTGCTGAAAGATGTGCTGCGCGATCAGTGGGGCTTTAAAGGCATTACCGTTTCCGATCATGGCGCAATCAAAGAGCTGATTAAACATGGCACGGCGGCAGACCCGGAAGATGCGGTGCGCGTGGCGCTGAAATCCGGGATCAACATGAGTATGAGCGACGAGTACTACTCGAAGTATCTGCCCGGTTTGATCAAATCCGGCAAAGTGACGATGGCAGAGCTGGACGACGCTGCCCGCCATGTACTGAACGTTAAATATGATATGGGGCTGTTCAACGACCCATACAGCCACCTTGGACCGAAAGAGTCTGACCCGGTTGATACTAATGCTGAAAGCCGCCTGCACCGCAAAGAAGCGCGTGAAGTGGCGCGCGAAAGCCTGGTGTTGCTGAAAAACCGCCTTGAAACGCTGCCGCTGAAAAAATCGGCAACCATTGCGGTGGTAGGGCCACTTGCGGACAGCAAACGTGACGTGATGGGCAGCTGGTCCGCAGCCGGTGTTGCCGATCAATCTGTGACCGTACTGACCGGGATTAAAAACGCCGTCGGTGAAAACGGCAAGGTGCTGTATGCCAAAGGTGCGAACGTTACCAGTGATAAAGGCATTATCGATTTCCTGAATCAGTATGAAGAAGCGGTAAAAGTCGATCCGCGTTCGCCGCAAGAGATGATTGATGAAGCGGTGCAGACCGCAAAACAATCTGATGTGGTGGTGGCTGTGGTCGGTGAAGCTCAGGGGATGGCGCACGAAGCCTCCAGCCGTACCGATATCACTATTCCACAAAGCCAACGTGATTTGATTGCGGCGCTGAAAGCCACCGGTAAACCGCTGGTGCTGGTGCTGATGAACGGGCGTCCGCTGGCGTTGGTGAAAGAAGATCAGCAGGCTGATGCGATTCTGGAAACCTGGTTTGCGGGTACGGAAGGGGGGAATGCGATTGCCGATGTGTTGTTTGGCGATTACAACCCTTCCGGCAAGCTGCCGATGTCCTTCCCGCGTTCTGTCGGGCAGATCCCGGTGTACTACAGCCATCTGAATACCGGTCGTCCGTATAATGCCGACAAACCGAACAAATACACTTCGCGTTATTTTGATGAAGCTAACGGGGCGCTTTATCCGTTCGGTTATGGTCTGAGCTATACCACTTTCACCGTCTCTGATGTGAAACTTTCTGCGCCGACCATGAAGCGTGACGGCAAAGTGACCGCCAGCGTGCAGGTGACAAACACCGGTAAGCGTGAAGGGGCCACGGTAGTGCAGATGTACTTGCAGGATGTGACGGCTTCCATGAGTCGCCCGGTGAAGCAGCTGAAAGGCTTTGAGAAAATCACCCTGAAGCCGGGCGAAACTCAGACTGTCAGCTTCCCGATCGATATTGAGGCGCTGAAGTTCTGGAATCAACAGATGAAATATGACGCCGAGCCTGGCAAGTTCAATGTCTTCATCGGCACCGATTCCGCGCGCGTTAAGAAAGGCGAGTTTGAATTGCTGTAATGCTTTAGCCAGGGCGCGACGTTTGCGCCCTTTAAGTATTTATCTGATTCTGCAACTGAATCCGCCTTGTCAGGCTAACCCCGCCATTATCAACTATGCTTTTCTCTTAATTCGC
This sequence comes from Escherichia fergusonii ATCC 35469, assembly GCF_000026225.1. Taxonomy (NCBI): domain Bacteria; kingdom Pseudomonadati; phylum Pseudomonadota; class Gammaproteobacteria; order Enterobacterales; family Enterobacteriaceae; genus Escherichia; species Escherichia fergusonii. The sequence goes on along the minus strand of NC_011740.1, from coordinate 2,274,138 downwards.
TGAAAACAACAGTAAAAGAATGAGGAAAGCATCATGCCACTCTCAAAGCTCTGGGCAGGTTCACTGGTTTTGTTGGCAGCCGTGAGCCTGCCGCTACAGGCGGCTTCCCCCGTTAAAGTCGGTTCGAAAATCGATACCGAAGGCGCGCTACTCGGCAACATTATTTTGCAAGTGCTGGAAAGCCACGGCGTACCGACGGTGAATAAAGTCCAGTTGGGAACCACGCCGGTGGTGCGCGGCGCGATCACTTCTGGCGAGCTGGATATCTATCCGGAATATACCGGTAATGGCGCTTTCTTCTTTAAAGATGAAAATGATGCGGCGTGGAAAAATGCCGGACAAGGCTATGAGAAAGTCAAAAAGCTCGATGCAGAGCAAAACAAGTTAATCTGGCTGACGCCAGCGCCTGCGAATAACACCTGGACCATCGCCGTGCGTCAGGATATGGCAGAGAAAAACAAACTCACTTCGCTTGCCGACCTGAGTCGTTATCTGAAAGAGGGTGGCACCTTCAAGCTGGCGGCTTCGGCAGAGTTTATCGAACGCGCCGATGCCTTACCCGCGTTTGAAAAAGCCTATGGCTTTAAGCTCGGTCAGGATCAGTTGCTGTCACTGGCCGGTGGCGACACTGCGGTGACAATCAAAGCTGCTGCCCAGCAAACATCCGGCGTTAATGCGGCGATGGCTTACGGCACCGACGGCCCGGTCGCGGCGCTGGGGCTGCAAACCTTAAGCGATCCGCAAGGCGTGCAACCTATCTACGCGCCTGCACCAGTGGTGCGTGAATCGGTGTTGAAGGAGTATCCGCAAATGGCACAGTGGCTACAGCCAGTCTTCGCCAGCCTCGATGAAAAGACGTTACAGCAACTGAATGCCAGCATTGCCGTTGAAGGACTGGATGCCAAAAAAGTGGCTACCGACTACCTGAAACAAAAAGGGTGGACGAAGTAATTTCCCGTGACTTATTTCCGTATTAATCCTGTTCTGGCGCTGCTGCTGTTGCTGACGGCAATCGCAGCGGCGCTGCCGTTTATCAGTTACGCGCCTAATCGTTTAGTCTCGGGTGAGGGGCGTCATCTCTGGCAGTTGTGGCCGCAAACGATCTGGATGCTGGTGGGCGTATGTTGCGCCTGGCTGACAGCCTGTTTTATTCCCGGTAGAAAAGGCAGCATTTTTGCACTCATTCTGGCGCAATTCGTCTTCATATTGCTGGTGTGGGGCGCGGGAAAGGCGGCGACACAACTGGCGCAAAATGGCAGTGCACTGGCGCGTACCAGCCTCGGCAGTGGTTTCTGGCTGGCTGCGGCGCTGGCATTGCTGGCCTGTAGCGATGCCATCCGCCGAATCTCCACGCATCCGCTGTGGCGCTGGTTGTTGCATATGCAGATTGCCATTATTCCGCTGTGGTTGCTGTACTCCGGTACGCTTAACGATCTCTCGCTAATGAAAGAATACGCCAACCGTCAGGATGTGTTTAATGACGCGCTGGCGCAACATCTGACGTTGCTGTTTGGTGCGGTGCTGCCTGCGTTAGTGATTGGTGTGCCGCTGGGCGTCTGGTGCTACTTTTCCACTGCGCGGCAGGGGGCGATTTTTTCTCTGCTGAATGTCATTCAGACCGTGCCTTCGGTGGCGCTCTTTGGCCTGTTGATTGCGCCGCTTGCCGCGCTGGTTACGGCCTTTCCGTGGCTGGGTAAGCTCGGCATAGCAGGAACCGGAATGACACCCGCACTGATTGCGCTGGTGCTCTATGCCTTGCTGCCGCTGGTGCGCGGTGTGGTAGTCGGCTTGAACCAGATCCCGCGCGATGTGCTGGAGAGCGCCAGAGCGATGGGCTTGAACGGAGCACAGCGATTCCTGCATGTGCAGCTACCGCTGGCGTTACCGGTATTTCTGCGCAGCCTGCGGGTGGTGATGGTGCAAACCGTCGGCATGACGGTGATTGCGGCATTAATCGGCGCAGGCGGTTTTGGTGCGTTGGTTTTCCAGGGGCTGCTAAGCAGTGCCATTGATTTAGTGTTGCTGGGGGTGATCCCGGTAATCGTACTGGCGGTGCTGATCGACGCACTGTTCGATCTGGTTATCGCACTGCTGAAGGTGAAACGTAATGATTGAATTTAGCCATGTCAGCAAACTGTTCGGCACACAAAAAGCCGTTAACGATCTCAATCTCAATTTTCAGGAAGGGAGTTTTTCGGTGCTGATTGGCACATCTGGCTCCGGCAAATCCACAACCCTGAAAATGATTAATCGCCTGGTGGAGCATGACAGCGGAGTGATCCGCTTTGCCGGAGAAGAAATTCGCTCGCTGCCAGTGCTGGAGTTGCGCCGCCGGATGGGCTATGCCATTCAATCTATTGGTTTATTTCCCCACTGGAGCGTGGCGCAAAACATTGCCACTGTGCCGCAATTACAAAAATGGTCGCGGGCGCGGATCGACGACCGTATCGACGAATTAATGGCGCTACTGGGGCTGGAGCCGGATTTGCGTGAGCGTTATCCGCATCAGCTTTCCGGTGGTCAGCAGCAACGTGTGGGAGTGGCGCGCGCACTGGCTGCCGATCCGCAAGTCTTACTGATGGATGAACCTTTTGGCGCACTGGATCCGGTAACGCGCGGCGCGTTGCAACAAGAGATGACGCGCATTCACCGTTTGCTGGGGCGTACCATTGTGCTGGTCACTCATGATATTGATGAGGCGCTACGGCTGGCAGAACATCTGGTATTGATGGATCACGGTGAAGTGGTGCAGCAGGGCAATCCTCTGGCGATGCTGACTCGTCCGGTGAATGATTTCGTCCGCCAGTTTTTTGGCCGTAGTGAACTGGGGGTCCGCCTGCTTTCGTTACGTAGTGTGGCGGATTACGTGCGCCGCGAAGAGCGGGCTGAAGGTGAGGCGCTGGCAGAAGAAATGACGCTACGCGATGCGCTCTCCCTGTTTGTCGCGCGGGGATGCGAAGTGCTGCCGGTGGTGAACACACAGGGCCAGCCTTGCGGCACGCTGCATTTTCAGGATCTGCTGGTGGAGGCGTGAGCGTATGAAGATGTTGCGCGATCCGCTGTTCTGGCTCATTGCTCTGTTTGTGGCGCTGATTTTCTGGCTACCCTATAGCCAGCCGCTGTTCGGTGCTTTATTTCCGCAACTGCCGCGGCCCGTTTATCAGCAAGAAAGTTTTGCGGCCCTGGCGCTGGCCCATTTCTGGCTGGTGGGGATCTCAAGTTTGTTTGCTGTAATTATCGGTGTTGGTGCCGGAATTGCCGTCACTCGCCCGTGGGGGGCTGAGTTTCGTCCACTGGTGGAAACCATTGCCGCCATTGGGCAGACGTTTCCTCCTGTAGCCGTGCTGGCTATTGCCGTTCCGGTGATCGGGTTTGGTCTGCAACCGGCGATTATCGCGCTGATCCTTTACGGCGTGTTACCCATCTTGCAGGCGACGCTTGCCGGGCTGGGAGCGATTGATGATAGCGTGACCGAAGTTGCCAAAGGCATGGGAATGAGCCGTGGTCAGCGACTGCGCAAAGTCGAGCTACCGCTGGCGGCGCTGGTGATTCTGGCGGGCGTGCGAACTTCGGTGATTATCAACATTGGCACGGCGACCATCGCCTCAACGGTAGGAGCCAGCACGCTGGGTACGCCGATCATCATCGGGCTTAGCGGATTTAATACCGCGTATGTGATCCAGGGGGCGTTACTGGTTGCACTGGCGGCGATCATCGTAGACCGCCTGTTTGAACGGCTGGTGCAGGCGCTTAGCCAGCACGCAAAATAAAGGTATAACCTGCGAGCATTACGCCACCGATACCGCCTAACGCCATAAACAGGAACAGGGCGATGACCCCAATTTTAGCTATGCGCATAATGCACTCCTTATGTTAACGAAAGGATTGTACAGTAAAGCGCATTTGTTAACGAATCATTAAATGCCAAGCGGGAAAATATCATGCCCTTGTTCCTGCCAACTGGTGAGTTGTTGCTGTTGGGCGGGAGTCTGATTTTCACCGCACCACACCAATAGCGTGCGGCCTTCAAACAGTTCCGGGCGGAGCTGGTTGAGGGAATGGGCGAGTACATCAATACGCCACCCTTGTTGACTGGCGATCCAGCCTTCCAGCCATAGACGGGTGGTATCTTGAATATTCCAGCCAACCACCAGCGCTTCTTTGCCCTGTTTTTTACGTGCCGAAGCCAGGCAAATGGCGATGTAGTTGATCAGCACGCCGTCCAGAATCGCTAGCAATGCCTGGAGAGTAGGTTGTTGGCATTGAAGTCGTCGACGCAGAGGAATAAACAGGTGCGTGGTGAGCGTCTGGGCGGGGTAATCCTGACCACGCTCTTTGATCCATGTTCGCAAGCTATGCAGATTGCCACTTTGCAGGTAATTGAGTAGCGTTTCTTGTTGCTCGCGCCAGCCATTTTGTAGATCAACATTATCATTACTGAGCAGCATCTTAACTTTGCTAACCTGCACGCCGTTGTCGATCCAGCGTTTGATCTCCCGGATCCTGTCGATATCCGCGTCGTTAAACAGGCGATGACCGCCGTCTGTCCGCTGCGGTTTCAGCAATCCGTAACGCCTCTGCCACGCGCGTAACGTCACAGGGTTAATATCACAAAGCAACGCCACTTCACCAATTGTGTAAAGCGCCATCGTCTCACCTTTGCTCGCGAGGTCCCGGTTTAACTTTAGACGCAGTTTTGCGAACCAGGTAGTACTGATCGTTTTTTGATCGAAAAAGGGCTGATATCGATTTATCCGGCGCTTTTTGCGCGATCGCTCTCACAATTTTCTTATTTTCTGCAGCACTTCAAAGAAAGTTATGCGCATGCCATGTATGTTACGCGTTTTTAAGGGATGTGTGGCTTGCAGGTATGTACGAGTTTAATCTGGTGTTGCTGCTGCTTCAGCAGATGTGTGTTTTTCTGGTTATTGCGTGGTTGATGAGTAAAACCCCGCTCTTCATCCCTTTAATGCAAGTCACAGTGCGGTTACCTCACAAACTGCTTTGTTACGTGACCTTCTCGATTTTCTGTATCCTCGGCACTTACTTCGGCTTACATATCGATGACTCCATTGCTAATACACGCGCCATCGGTGCAGTGATGGGGGGGCTGTTGGGTGGCCCGGTTGTTGGCGGACTTGTTGGTCTGACCGGGGGGTTACACCGTTATTCAATGGGAGGAATGACGGCGCTCAGCTGCATGATTTCTACCATTGTTGAAGGTCTGTTAGGTGGCCTGGTGCACAGTATCCTGATTCGTCGTGGACGTACCGACCGGGTGTTTAGCCCCTTCACCGCCGGAGCAGTCACTTTTATTGCCGAAATGATCCAAATGTTGATCATTCTTGCCATTGCCCGGCCTTATGAAGATGCCGTGCGTCTGGTGAGCAATATTGCTGCGCCAATGATGGTCACCAATACCGTGGGCGCGGCCCTGTTTATGCGTATATTGCTCGATAAACGCGCGATGTTTGAGAAATACACTTCGGCGTTTTCAGCAACCGCACTGAAAGTGGCGGCCTCGACGGAAGGGATATTGCGTCAGGGTTTTAACGAAGTGAACAGCATGAAGGTGGCGCAGGTGCTTTACCAGGAGCTGGATATTGGCGCAGTCGCGATTACTGATCGCGAGAAGCTGCTGGCTTTCACAGGGATTGGCGATGATCACCATCTGCCCGGTAAACCAATCTCATCGGGATATACCTTAAAAGCGATTGAAACCGGTGAAGTCGTTTATGCTGACGGCAACGAAGTGCCTTATCAATGCTCTTTACATCCGCAGTGTAAGTTAGGTTCAACACTGGTTATCCCACTCCGTGGCGAAAATCAGCGGGTGATGGGCACCATCAAATTGTATGAAGCCAAAAACCGTTTGTTTAGCTCGATCAACCGCACGCTGGGTGAAGGGATCGCACAACTGCTTTCGGCACAGATCCTTGCCGGGCAGTATGAGCGACAAAAAGCGATGCTCACACAGTCAGAAATCAAGCTGTTACACGCTCAGGTAAATCCGCATTTCCTGTTTAACGCGCTTAACACCATTAAAGCAGTGATTCGCCGAGACAGTGAACAAGCCAGTCAACTGGTTCAGTACCTGTCGACTTTCTTTCGCAAAAATTTAAAACGACCGTCGGAAATTGTGACTCTTGCTGATGAAATTGAACACGTAAATGCTTATCTGCAAATAGAAAAAGCACGGTTTCAGTCACGGTTGCAGGTCAACATGAATATCCCGGGAGAGCTTGCCTGGCAACACCTTCCGGCTTTTACACTTCAACCAATTGTTGAGAATGCGATAAAACATGGCACATCACAATTGCTGGGCACCGGGGAAGTGTCGATCACTGCACGCCGCGAAGGGCAATATTTTATGTTGGATATTGAAGACAACGCCGGATTATACCAGCCAGCAACCAACGCCAGCGGGCTGGGGATGAGTCTGGTAGATAAGCGATTACGCGAGAGATTTGGCGATGACTATGGCATCAGTGTGGCATGTGAACCAGATTGTTACACCCGCATTACTTTACGACTTCCATGGAGGGATAACGCATGATTAAGGTGTTAATTGTCGATGATGAACCGCTTGCACGGGAGAACCTGCGCATATTTTTGCAGGAGCAGAGCGATATTGAAATCGTCGGTGAGTGTTCAAATGCTGTTGAAGGGATTGGCGCGGTGCATAAACTGCGCCCGGACGTACTGTTTCTCGACATCCAGATGCCGCGTATCAGCGGTCTGGAAATGGTGGGGATGCTCGACCCGGAACATCGCCCGTATATTGTTTTTCTCACCGCGTTTGACGAATACGCCATTAAAGCCTTTGAAGAACATGCCTTTGATTATCTCCTGAAGCCAATTGATGAAGCGCGGCTGGAGAAAACGCTGGCGCGTTTGCGTCAGGAGCGCAGCAAGCAGGATGTTTCGCTGTTACCGGAAAACCAACAGGCGTTGAAATTTATCCCTTGTACGGGGCATAGTCGGATTTATTTGCTGCAAATGAGAGATGTAGCATTTGTCAGCAGTCGGATGAGCGGTGTCTACGTTACCAGCCACGAAGGGAAAGAAGGTTTCACCGAACTGACTTTGCGCACTCTGGAGAGCCGTACACCACTACTGCGCTGCCATCGTCAGTATCTGGTTAACCTCGCGCATTTACAGGAGATTCGCCTGGAAGATAACGGTCAGGCTGAGTTGATTTTGCGTAATGGTTTAACCGTCCCTGTCAGCCGCCGCTATCTGAAAAGTTTAAAAGAGGCGATTGGCCTGTAAAAGACTGCTAAAATGGTTTTTTGCCTCATCAACACCTGAAGGCCTCATGCTAAGTAACGATATTCTGCGCAGCGTGCGCTACATTTTGAAAGCCAATAATAACGACCTGGTGCGCATTCTGGCGCTGGGTAATGTCGAAGCCACTGCGGAACAGATCGCCGTCTGGCTACGCAAAGAAGACGAAGAGGGTTTTCAGCGTTGTCCGGACATTGTTCTGTCTTCATTCCTGAATGGCCTGATTTATGAAAAACGTGGCAAGGATGAGTCTGCTCCGGCGCTGGAGCCGGAACGTCGCATTAATAACAATATTGTACTGAAAAAATTGCGCATCGCGTTTTCACTGAAAACTGATGATATTCTGGCGATCCTCACCGAACAGCAGTTCCGTGTTTCGATGCCGGAAATTACGGCGATGATGCGTGCACCGGATCATAAAAACTTTCGTGAATGCGGCGATCAATTCTTGCGTTATTTTCTGCGTGGGCTGGCAGCGCGCCAGCATGTGAAGAAAAGCTAAGACGGGTATGGCGGCCATGCGAAGAACATGGCCGCCGACAGATTATTTCACTTCTTTAAAACCAGCGGCTTCAAGTACTTTCTGTGATTGTTTCATGCTAATCCCTTTGCTGGTGTCGCCACTGATCATAGTACCAGCAGCTTTTTGCAACTCTTTGAGATCAACTTTTTCCATATCTACAGAGACAGTTTCTTCTGCCCAGCTGTCTTTATAGGTTAATTTTTCTTCTACACCAACAAGATTCTTATATTTGGCGCTGATTGGGTCAAGGATCTTCGCGGCATCTTCTTTATTTGCAGCGTTGATAGAAGAGTACATAATTTTATTTTCAGAAGTTTGCTTCAGTACCTTGTCGCCTTTGTAGGTATAGGTAACAGCAATTTCAGAGCCATTCAGATTGGCGGTAAATTTTTTGGTTTCTTCTTTATCACCACAGCCAGCGAGGGAAAAAACGAGAACGGATGCCACCGCCATAGAAAACAGTTTATTAAAAGCCTTCATGTAAAACTCCATTTTTAAATATCAAAATATCAGCGCCCTGGCATTGTTGACCTGGTCGTTTGCCAGTGGCGCTATAGGATATGCCTGTTACAAGGGGTTGAGCAGTCCGAATCAGGAGTAGAACGACTAATTAAGGGGGTTGTCTGGTCAATCCGCCAGTAATAGCACCAAATGTTCATAAAGCAACACGCTGTTATTCAATATGGCGCTACGTTTTTCCTCTTCTGTTTGCTGCAATTGATGTAACAAATGCGCCAGTCGGGAAAAACCAAATGCTGCTAACTCATTTGTCAGCATTTCAGCCTGATTCATAAGACTCCTTTCCTGGTAACGCCAGCCGTTATGTAACACCTGGATCAACAATGACTGACAGCGCTCTAAAAGCTTGTGAGCACTGGACGGCACCGGAAGAACATTGTCTGAAGGTAGCGGTGCCACAGGCGCAGTTTCTGCGTCCAGTGCCCAGGCGCGGGTTTGCGTCATCATTACTCGTGGTTCCAGTGTCAATTGCCCCTCAGCAAAATTGATAAACCCAGAAACCAGACTAACGGGATCTTCTGTTTGTTGTAACAGAGCTGCCATGCGTTCAACAGCAAAGGGCGCACTGGCTGAAGCTGGCAGTGATAACGTCAGCACATTATCTTCACCTTCGCCACTGATTACCTGCGCATCCAGTGTCTGCCGACTGCTGTCCCAACCGAGTGAAATGCACTCTTCTACTGGCAGAATAAATAAGTTATCGACCTGGTTAAGCGGTCGTATGGCGGCTGGCGGACGTTGGCGTAAATATTCCCGCAAAGCCACAATGCCCGGCTGGCGCAGTGGTGCGCTCAACATTTGCCAGGCATCAGGCGACAGCGGAACAACACTGCTTAAGCGGTTGCGGGTAGCTAACAGCAACTCGCCATCGGCACTGCGTTTTGCTGCTTGTGAAACAATTTGCCCACCCGCCAGCGCGCCAGCCTGAAAACTAAACAGCCGCCGTTTTGCCGCTGGAGAGTTATCCTGTTCACTTCTCGGCCAACTGCGCGAAAGATGCAAAATACTGCCGGTGTCGGGATCGGTGAACCAGATGCGTAAACCATACCGCTCATTATCCTGCCAGCAACGCATACCTAGTGACACCAGTCGCAAATGATCAAGCTTTGCTTCGCCAGCAATGCCTGCGCCAACGACCGTGCGCCACGGTATGGGCGGTACTTCACCGACACTGTCACGTCGCGCCATCTCTTGTGCACTGTTCAAGCGACTGGTTAACGCCGCAAGCTGGCACAAGCATTTTCCGGCATGATAGTGGCTGGCGCGGGCGTGGAAGGCATCAACGCTTGCCCGTAGCTGTCGTAGTGATTCACTTACCCAACGCCAGTTGCAGCGTTCCGCCGCTTGCTGCGCGCGGCTGAAAGCGGCCTCGTAGTGGATTGACGGTTGGCTGATCCCGCCCAGCCATAATGCCTGACTTAATTGCTGAACATATTGACGACATGCTTTACCTTCGTCGCTGGAAAACGGATCGTCAGATGATGTGACGTGTTCACTGTGCATCTGCCAGATCAAATGAGTAAATTCTGCTTGTTGATTTTTGGCCTCGACGAAGGCCTGCACAGCCAGTACTACGTGTTCACACAGCATTCCTTCAATACAGTCACAACGGGCGAAACGAATGCTGCTGCGGGAATAAAAACGCACATCGCTCATCGGTAAGCGGGCAGAGGGAATTTCGCCCGGCGTGCAGAACAACTCAATGGTGATGCCTTTAGCGACCAGCGCCTGCGCGCGTTTGCGCGTGGTATTGGGCAGGGTAGCCAGTTCTTCCTGCCAGATTGCCGGATCCCACTCTTCTTCTTTTTCCGTAGGCTGGGCGGTGGCACAAAGTCGTTGATAACTTAACACCAGCATCACGCGATGACGGCACATGCCGCTGGCCCCGCAGCTGCATTGAGCCTCTTTCAGTGCCTGACTGTTCGCCAGCCGGGTACGGACACCGTCACTGAACGTGGCGATTAAAGCGCCGTTCTCATGACTGATTTCCGGGACATTGCCATTTTCCAGTTCCTTAAGGCTGCGCTTCACAAAACCAGCATTGCTTAACGCCGTCAGGGCCTGCGGTGTCAGTTCTAATAATTCCGGACGTAGTGAATTCATGACTGAAGATTCTCCGCAAGCCAGGTCGCCAGTTCGCCTGGCGTCATCGCGGCTATTTGTGCGCCGACATTTACCAGCGCCTGGGCTGTATCGCGGTCGTAGCAAGGTGTTGCGGTGCTATCGAGCGCTGCCAGTCCCAGCACTTTGATGCCGCTCTGGACACACTTTTTCACCTGATGCGTCAGCAATGATGATGAACCCCCTTCATAAAAATCGCTCACGAGGATGATGACGCTTTTCGCTGGTTGTTCAATAAGTTGCCGACCATATTCCACGGCGCTGGCGATATTGGTCCCGCCACCCAGCTGTACTTTCATTAATAACTCTACCGGATCAGCAACGTCTGCCGTGAGATCAACGACGCTGGTGTCAAACGCCACCAGATGGGTACGAATGCCGGGTAACTGCCATAAACAGGCCGCCATCACCGCTGAGTGGATCACCGAGTCAACCATCGATCCGCTTTGATCAACCAGTAAGACCAGTTGCCATTGATCGCTATGGCGCTTAATGCGACTGTTAAAGCGGGGGGATTCGATATACAACTTGCCGTGTTGCGGATGCCAGTGTTGCAGGTTGGCACGCAGGGTACTTTTGAAATCGAAATTACGCGCCAGTGGAATAAATGAGCGGCGACGACGATCGCGGACACCAGAAAAAGCCTGACGAACTTCCTTTGCCAGTCGCGCCATAATTTCTTCAACAACCTGGCGCACTATCCGGCGGGCGGCAGCCAGCACTTCGGGATTCATCAGATGTTTGGTGTGCAAAACGGCGCGTAACAGGCTTTCAGAGGGCTGCATACGTTCCAGCACGTCGAGATTTGTCACTACATCTTCAATGCCATAGCGCAGTACAGCATCGCTTTCCAGCCGCTCAATCACCTGTTGCGGAAACAGCGTGTGAATACTGTTGATCCAATCAGGGGTGGTGAGATTTGAGCCACCTAATCCACCGGAACGTTCACCACGCTGGAGCCGTTCAGGATCGCGCCCATACAGCCACTCCAGCGCGTGGTCTATCTGCCGGGTATTGTCATCCAGCCCACAAAGGGTCGTTTCTGCCGCTTCGCCAAGAATTAATCGCCAGCGTTGTAGCTCACGGGTGGTCAGAAGATCGTTCAGTTCAGACATGGAAAACTCCCCAGTGTTGCAGTGATGCCAGTGCCTGCTGTTCGAGTTGTTGATGATGTGCAATGGCTTGCGGTGGGCAATGCAACGGCATTTGCAGCGCCGAAACGGGAAGCTGAGCGAGCTGGTAATGCTCAAGCACCTGATGCGCCAGCGTCCCGCGTTCTCGTGGCGGTAGCCAGGCCATCGCCGCGCGCAAATCGGGCAGGGCGTTAATAAAATCGGCGTCACTCAGTTGATTCAAATGGCTGCTGAAACCGGCGATAAATGCAGGCTGACTGGCCAGTTGATGGCGGGCTAATGCCAGCAAACCGTGCAGCGCCTCGCCAGATTGTGCCGGGGATAATTGTGCCAGCATCGTCAGCGCCGCTTCGGCACTGGCGTTGGGATGTTCCAGACGCATCAGCGCGCCAAGGGCCGCACCGCGATCCAGCGCTGGGGGATGAATCGCCTGACTGCGACGTTCCAGTAAGGCTACCGCCGCAGAAAGCGAAACGCCGGGTAAATTAACGCCGCTATTTAGATCGCGCAGGATATGGCAAAGCGCCTGCCAGCTATGCAGGTGAGCGTGAAACTCCTTCTCATCCGGCCTGCCGTTGGATTCACATAGCCACAGCGTGCGATCGATAGCCGCGTATAACGTCGTCTGTAATATCTGCGCGCCTTGCATACCGCTGATTTCATCGAGCTGCCACAAGGCGTAAAGCACTTCCAGCGCCTGGCCCATTTCGGCAAACTGATTTTCCTGGGCGATTAATAATGTGAGTTGTTCCAGTAATTGCTGACTGAAGGACGCCAGACCCGCTAACGCTGCCTGGCTAAGACATGTGGTGATGCCGCTGATTCCACCCGCGTCCAGCATATCGGCTTCTAATTTATTCCGTGCGGCCTCCTGGAGTGTGGCACCAAAGCAGGCGGCTTCAATCAATGCCGCATGTTGGCTAAGTGGCTGGGTTAATGTCCAGCGTTCTTCACCGTTGCCCGCCAGCGTCAGTGTACTTCCGTGCTGGCGCACAATGCCGGGAATCTCCAGTATTGCCAACCGATGTAGCACCTGACTTTGCGCCAGTCCATCGGGGGTAAAGCGATTTAAGGTAAGCTCCGCCGGAAGAGAGATTCCGGTACGTTCCAGTTCGCAGGTGACATCTTTTGGCAGAGGTGGCTGTGGCGTCGAGGGGGCAAGTTTACCGAATCCGTCACCTGCTAATGTGTCTATCAACGTTAGCAGAATCGGATCGGTATCGGGATGAATAACGCCGCGATAGCTCCACGGCAACGGCGCGTTCAGGGCTTCTTTGATCAGCGAGCCTGCTATAGCATCCAGCCAGTCAGTGCGTAACGGTAGTGTATGACCGCGCAACTGTGCCAGTGCCATCGCATGCAGATGAGCGGCAGCCATATCCGCTGTTGAAGCAGGCAATTTGTGCTGGCGCAAACGGGTAAGAACCGTTTTTAGTAGTTGTTCACCTGCCTGCTGCAAACCTGACTGCCAGCACCAGTTTTGCCAGACCGGGGCTGGCATTCCGGAAAGGTATCCTGCCAGCACATCAAGGCGCTTTTCACTGTATGGCGTGAGATAGCAACCTGTAACGGCATCTGCCAGCGAAGGCAATTCTGGCTTGTTCATTTCTTGCAAACATTCGCGCCACATTTTTGCCAGTGCCGGAGCGTGCCAGCCACCACAGACGACTAACACGCCGCCATTGTTTTGCTGCATCGCCCATGCAATCCAGTGGGCCATAAAGGCTTCGCGCTGACGATTGAGCGCATCGCTGGGGGAGTCGCCCCGCAGTTGGGCAAAATAGTGCGCCAGTGCAGAGGATAATGCAGGTTGCTGGCTTTCATCTTCGAACAGGTGATCCCACAGGGTGTCGCTGTTATCCATACGAGTGGCACGCAGCAACAAAGCCTGGCTTTCCTCTTGCGTACCGGGTGACTCGTCCTCTTCTTCACTCTGCGCCCAGCAAGGCAAATCGATGAAGTAAGTTTGTGCCTGAATACGACGTGCAGCTTGTAGCGCCTGCCACTCCGGCGAAAATTCAGCAAATGGCGTCCAGGCACCACGCCCGTGGGCAGCACCGTCCTGATACTGGCAATAACTGTAAATAGCCACCGGAAGCTGGTGGGCTAAAAACAGTTCGTCTACCCGGTCATTAAAATCAGCAGGGCCTTCAATCAACACGTATCGTGGCCGCTGTCTTTCGATTAACGATTTCACCAGCCTGGCGCAGGCCGGACTATGATGCCGGATGCCGACAATTAACGGCTCGCTCATGCATCTTTCCTCACGGCAGGCGGTGGCGAGCTTGATAATAAGCCTGCCAGTGAGCTTCTTTATGTGTAGCGACACGCTGTTCGAAGTAACGGCGAAGACGTGCGCGATCTTCTTCGTTATCTTTGACGATGGTTCCGGCAATACAGTCTACCAGGTCGGCAGGTTCCCCCGCGCGATTCGCTAAAAACCAGGCGCGGACACCGACAGCGTGAGCTACGTTAACGGCTTCAGCGGTGGACATAATCGCTGTAAGGGTATCCATTGAGGTTTTCTTTTCGCCGTTGGCACGCAGATCGCGGAAGGTGCGGACCAGTAACTCCAGTACCGCGTCAGGCACTTTATGCGGAATACCGCTATGTGCCAGCAAGCGTGCCGAAGCGCTGGCGACCAGTTCCAGCTCCTGGGCGAAATCCATAATCGGAAAGACAGTTTCAAAATCGAAGCGACGCTTTAGTGCCGCGCTCATTTCATTGACGCCGCGATCGCGGGTATTGGCAGTGGCAATAATATTAAAGCCTTCTCGCGCATAGAGCTGACTGGCTTCACCAGTGAGTTCCGGCACCGTCATTACCCTGTCAGAAAGCATACCTAACAGACAGTCTTGTACTTCCAGCGGTGTACGCGTTATCTCTTCAAAACGGACAATTTTGCCGTCGCGCATTCCCTGGTAAAGTGGGGCAGGGACCAGCGCTTCCGTTGACGGGCCATGGTTGATAAGCAGGGCGTAGTTCCAGCCGTACTTGATTTGATCTTCGGTGGTAGATGCGCCGCCCTGGATGGTTAACCCGGCATCGCCGCTAATAGCGGTTGCCAGTAATTCAGACAGGAGCGATTTTGCGGTGCCAGGTTCCCCCACCAACATCAAACCGCGCCCGGTAGCAAGAGTGACTAACATGCGTTCGACAGCGGAGGGACTAATCACGACTTTACGGCTGATATTTTGTGCTTCGTCGCCAAGAATAAAAGCACGTGCCGCAGGCAAACTTAACTGCCAACCGGGCGGGCAAGGTGCGTTATCATTTTGTTTTAATTTTGCCAGTTCATCGGCGTATAACACAGCGGCAGGTGGACGCTGCAGGTGATTATTCTGCGTTGACATATATTCATCCCTGAAATGTATTAAGAAAATAAAAAATATTCTACGCGCAATAAATGTTTGGCGCATTAGTTGTTTGAGCGGAAAATATCTGGAAAGCAGATCACAGTAAATAAAAAAAACCTGCTGGTGAGGCAGGTTCTTTTATTTACTACTTTGACGATAACTTGCTGATTGTGCAACATTTCGTACCAACGAATGAATTATAACCATATCCACATCCCGTTGCAATTCAGTGAGTGAGATTTATAATCCTGCCCGTTGGGAAGTTGTGCCGGATCGGACCAATTTTAAGTCCTGGCTGCCGGACGGGTGGTGCCGCAGGTGGTGCCCTGATCCGGAGAGCAACGTTTCGTACCAACATACGTAAACCAGTATCGACAGGCAGTGTAAGGGTAAGGTCCTGGTGTTGCGCTCCTTAATAAGGAGAGCGGATGGACACGCTGACACAAAAGTTAACCGTGCTCATTGCCGTACTGGAGTTATTAGTGGCTCTGTTACGGCTGATTGATTTGTTGAAGTAACGGGCAAATTGAAACGCATCTAAGGGGGAATACCTCTTCCCCCTTTAATAAAATGATTACATCTTCCATTAATTCACCCGATAACTTTTTTCTTATTTATAAATTCATCGATTTTATAATTAACGTACATTTGACCGGGATGTGAGTTCTTATGGTGGATTATGGGCAAAAAATATCTGGAAAGCAGATCGCAGAAAATAAAAAAACCTGCTGGTGAGGCAGGTTCTTTTATTTACAACTTTGACGTTAAGTTACTGATTATGCAACATGGCGCCCCAACGAACGAATTATAACCACCTCGGGACCGTGTTGCAATTAAGATAATGAGATTTATAATCCTGACTGTTGGGAAGTTGCGCCGGATCGAACCAATTTCAAGTCCTGGCTACCGGACGGGTGGTGCCGCAGGTGGTGCCCTGATCCGGAGTGCAACATGGCGACTCAACATACGTAAACCAGTATCGACAGGCAGTGTAAGGGTAAGGTCCTGGTGTTGCGCTCCTTAATAAGGAGAGCGGATGGACACGCTGACACAAAAGTTAACTGTGCTCATTGCCGTACTGGAGTTATTAGTGGCTCTGTTACGGTTGATTGATTTGTTGAAGTAGCTGGCAAATTGAAACGCATCTAAGGGGGAATACCGTTTCCCCCTTTAATAAAGCTATACTCGCCATACTTCAAGTTGCATATGCTGCGGCTACGTTCGTTCACTCCAGTCACCTACTTTAGTAAGCTCCTGGGGATTCACTCGCTTATCGCCTTCCTGCAACTTGAATTATTTAGAGTATATTATTCTATTTCTTGGTTGAATATGTTCTGTAGTTCGCGATTAAAAATGGCGATTACAGTTTCTGGTGATTCACCTCGTAATTTTCGCTCATCAATAAATTCATCTCTTATATAAATCAACGCATCATTTATTAGCGGGTCGGCATCTTCTCTATCACGTTGATGAAATGTTGGACGTAGCCGGAATCGTTCCTGTCGATAGACGGAACCTGTAAATAATTCAGAGCATTTATGGATCTCAAGTCTGAAGGAAAACGGATCTTCAGGTACAGGGACCTCATAATCGTGAATAGCGACCAGCTCTTTTTGCACGATCATCGCTTTCCCGTTGGTAAGTCGTGTTGAAAATGGGCAGTCGCATCACTGCCCGCTGTGTTTTAATGGAAAATGATGTCGGGTGCGCTTAACGCCTCACTCAAATCAAACACATCAAGTTCGGCAAAAGTGACGGATTTATTGTCACGGTACACTCGAAGAGAACGGAAGCTCATTAGCGCTTTGCTATCAGTACTGTAATGGTTAAAACCGGGTGAAAACTTAAGGACCAGCCGGTACTCGCCCAGGTCATAGACAAATGCGTCCTCATAGCCTGACTCCCAGCCTTTGTATCGCATTCCCATAAGCTGCCCAACGGTAGCGGATTTACCTTCCCAGCGAGTCAGGCTGTTACTGGTTGACTCGTCAGGCGTGAGCAGCACCGTGCGGCGCGACAACTGGCGAAAAGGCGGCATAATTTCGTAATCGGCAAAAAGCTGTGCAAATTCACTGCGCATTTCTGCTGTCATTTCTAACGGGTGGGCAATGCCAATCAGAGCGTCCGCAGGCAGGTCAATGGGCTCATCTTGTGCATTGCAGAACTCCCCCTCAGCGGCCACACGAAAGGCGTTGAGTAAACGACGCGGTTCATTTGCCGGATAAACCGCCCATATTAATCGCTGGGTAACCAGGCGAGTAAAGGGATGATTAACAAACAGAGAATGAAAATCTGCCAGCGACCAGCGTCGGGTGGTGCGTAGGGCAGTTTCAAGACGCGGGAGCAGGTTTTTGCTCACCTGAGTGGCATCTTTTTTTAGCCCTTTTAGTCGGGCCAGTGCCTCGGGTGCTTTCAGCTGATCGTCATCGGCGCGTAACCGGGGAATGCTTTTCTGGCGAACTTTTTGTTGATCGTAGATAACCGGGTTGAGGTTTTCATCGAAGCGAACGGTAAACTGCCGGGGACCAAAATCAAATATCAACGCCTGCGGATCATCCAGGCCCAGCGTTGGGACTAATCTGTCCGCTAACTCTTCCTGGCTTAGTCCACGATTTTCTGCGACCACCTGAAGAAATTCCGCCGCGTTATCACGTAAGGGACGGGATTTCGCCCGTTGCGATATATGATGCAGCTGTATCAGCGCCATATCATTATTCATCAGGGTAAGTATGTTCAGGCCACTGACGGCACGGGCAGATTTGCCTTCCTGTGGCCAGGCGAGGATCTTTGTCGTCAGATCCCGAGCCGTGCTTTCGTCACCAAAGAGACTTAACGCCAAAAAAGCCCAGTTGTCTTTTGCGGGGGCGCCAGCTTGTTGCCAGGCGGTGAAGAGATCCCAGGCAAAAGCGGCCAGCGTTTGTGGCTGGCAGAACGTTTTCAGTTGTTCCAGCCCACAATAAAAACGTCCGCCTTGGGTAAAGCGCAGCATTTCGCCGATAATTTCCAGAGCATCATCAGTAACAGGTTGATTATTATTTATAAGTCGTGGTCTGGACCACATTGTCGGATGCCAGAAATCAGGAGCTTTTGGAATGCGTGCTGGGTAAATCTCTATTGGACTCTGTTTAAGTAATTGCTCCAGGGCAGGCCATACATCTGTACGCTGCCAACGATTGGCTACAGTTTGCAGTAATTCGCCATGCCCTTGTTCATACAGTAAACGCAGAGCGCTGAGTGCCGCTTCGCTGTTATCGCCAGACCTGGCAAAGATTAATGGGATCAGCGCCGTAGCCGTATGCTCCGGCCATTGTAAAATCCACTGGCGAGCCAGATTACGCTGGCCCGCAAAACGATGCCAGACGCGGGCAATGGGTAACGCCAGTTCGGTAGTGCCGAATTGAATCAGCAGCGGAAATATCTCTTTTGGATGTCGGGCAAAGGCGGCGCTTAAACCGGGCAAAGCATCGGTACCCAGCACACTTAACAGATATTCCACCCCGGTGTAATGAAAATCAGCCGCGACAATTTGTTGCCAGCACGATACCGCCATTTCGCGTGGCATTTGCGCGATAAGGTACAGGTTCCACACTCCCCAACGCTTTTCATCAGTGTAATTAAATTTGCGTTGGAAAGTTCGCCACCCCTCCATCAACGCAACGCTATCTTGTGCCAGTAATGCGCTGGCGGCCTCTTCCCGGTAGTGTTTATTTTCAGTCTGTTTTGCCTGATAATTGAGCAATCTTCCTACTGAAGTATGTGTCTCTAGTTGATCGGAATCCAGAGCATCCAACTGTCCTGTGAGAATAAACTCATTAAACTTCCACCTGTGATCTTCAAAGCCTAATTCTCGCAAGAGGGTATCGGTTCCTCTGCTAGCGAGACGTTCGTCAAAAGGCATGGTGCTAAAATGGCTGATTGTAGTTTGCTGTTCCTGCGTCCAGTGTTCCTGGGACGACCTGTACGCTTGCGGTACAAGCGTAAGTTCAGGTAGCGAAAAGTGAGTTATGGAAGTCTTTTTTCTGCCACGCCACGGTGGCGAAACGAGGATTTCAGGCAGACTGCTGTTATCGGTGCTATCAATAACCGGTTTGGGCGGTGCCGATAAATAACTATTCAGCACTGCCCTGGCTTGAGTACTTAACCACTGCATCACCTCTTCTGCCAGTTGTGGCTGCGATGCCATCAGCGTTTGTAACAGTGTACGCCAGTATTCATCGCGTGCTTTTTGCTGTGCAGGCAGCTTTTTGTCTTCGATGATTGGATAACCAGGGCGGGCTGGTGGTTCTGTTAACGCCAGCAGTTCTGCCAGTGCGGCGAGCGTCGCATGGGGGAAGTTTTTATGGTATTTAGCTACACGTTGCAGGCTGGATTTGTTTTTATCAGCCACCAGTAGCAAGGTGCGGATGACTTGCGGATGGTTAATTTGTACCAGTAGACTGCCGCAATCTTCTTTATGGGCATACATCGCGAGGCGCGGAATGGCTGCCAGTCCTTGTTCGCGCAAAAGGGAGGCGCAAGCCGCGTAGCCGAAGCGGTTTTCATGCGACATGTAGCTGGCTTCTCGATCGCTAAATATATCCTGGCTCCAGTAGCGTTCGAGTTTTCTCACCTCTCTGGGGTCAGTCGCAACAACTTTTAACCACTCCTTAGAATGAAAATGAGTCCGCGGGCATTCAAGGCTTACCAACTCATTGGCGATTTCTGGTTTTTCCGGGAGGATCAGCGCAATAAAAGGGCGGCGAACTTTGGTTATTCCTGGTAGTGCGGCAATGAGTTTGTCGGCGCAACGCTGCCAGCTGCTTTCCTCTGCCAGAGAGAGATGCTTACGCAGTCGGAGATCGAATTCGTTATAGGTTTCTGAGCGATAACCATAGCCATAATCCTCGTCCTGATACTGCAATGTCACTAGCAGAGGATCACTCTCATAACATCGTGTAATAAACTGGCGTGCAATCACCACCTCAGTCGCATATTCCAGTCCCTCTTGTTGGACGATTTCGTCGAGCAACTTTTGGCTGTCATTTTGCGCGATACAGACTAGCGCCGCCATTGTCCGTGCCGGAATTGAGGGTTTGTGTTCGCCAATCAAGTTGATGGCCTGCGTGATGGCAGACTGCCACTCCAGTGAAAAATTTTCATAACTCCAGACAATGTTTATTTTCTTCTCAGCTTTTTGTAGCAATTCATCACCCAGTGTCTGGATGAGGCTTTCAGTGATAACAGGCACTGGTTCGCCCGGCCAATTGCGATGACTGAGTGGTGTTTTGCCTTTTTTATATTTCAGTTCCAGTTGGGCGTTATCCGCCAGCCACGGTAATTCCTTGTCCATGCTCTTTCCTTATTCAAACAGGGCTTCAATATCGTTAATTAGCTCGCTGGCGGTGATGGCATCGAGTACGGAGAACTGCGCTTCCTGTGTTGAATTACTCCCCCAGCCATAGCTTTCCGCTTTGCCTTCCCATAGCCACAGCTTGCTTAAGAGCTGCTCAGCGCTAAGTTCGGCTGGTGACATACCCACCGCAAAACCTTCGTCGATTTCCATGATTAACGACCAGCGACCGAGAGGTTTGATCATCCATCCGATCCAGCCTCCATCCTGTGGTTCGCCCTTTATCCAGCCTTTATTCGCCAGCCCCATGACCCGACCACTCGGGCATTTTCTGCCTGCCCAGCGGGTCAGTTCACTGGCATTGCACTCGGCTTCTGTCAGGGCGTAGCTGTTACGGTCAAGCTGACGGAACGGTGGTAGCAGTTCGTAGTCGGCAAAAAGCTGACCAAAGGCGGCAGCATCCGTCGGTGATATTTCCAGAACGTGAGGAATGCCGATAGAGATATCGCCTTCCGGCAGGGTGAAAAGATCATCGTCAGCGGTGCTGTAGCTGTTATCTTCCGCCACCCGGAAACAGGCCAGTAGCTGGTTTTCGACGCTATAAACGCCCCAAATAAGACGGCGGGTTAAGTGGCGAACCAGCGGATGCTCAACCAGGAAGAGCTGAAAGTTTTCCGGTGACCAGCGGCGACGCAGGCACATGGCGGATTCCAGCCTTGCTACCTGCTGGGCGGCGACGGTACGCGCATCTTTTTTCAGCAATTTGTAGCGGTTTACCGCCTCATCAGCCCGCGATTCATCATCGCTTTTATTGGGTTTAGGTAAGTCTTTCAGGCGGCTGCCGGAAACATCACGCACAAACGGTTTTAAGGTTTCATCAAAGCTGACGGTGAACTGCCGTGGGCCGAAATCCAGCAGCAACGAACCGTTATCATCCAGACCGAGATCCGGTGCTAACCGATCTTCAAGCTCCGCCACCGTGAGTTCGCGGCTCTCGGCAATGTCGGCAATTTTCTCTTTCGCCCGCTCCTGTAATGCTTTGAATTTCAGTTTCTGAGCAATGCCGTTAAGCTGCATCAGGGCGATATCACTACCGATAGCAGCGAGAATATCCAGCCCGACGGTGGCGCGTTTATGCTGGGATTCACCAGGCCAGGCGCGAATCAAAGGCGTCAGTTTGCGGGCGGTATCATCGTTGCCGAGAACACCTAACGCAGTGAACGCCCAGCTTTCTTTCGACGGTGCGCCAGCGGTCTGCCAGGCGGTAAACAGATCCCAGGCAAATTCAGCCAGTGAGTCGGCAGTACAGGCGTCTTTCACCTGTAATAAACCCGCATACAGCGTATCTTCCTGAGGGAAGCGGAGCATTTCACCGAGGTGGAAGAGGGCGCTATCTGGCAGTGATTGGGCGTTTGCTTTTAATACCGGGCGTGTCCAGAGCGATGGCTGATAAAAGGCCGGAAGTGTCGGGATTTTAGTCGGGTGATTATCTAAGGGATCGAGCGCAAGTAGAGCGTTCACCGCATCGGTTACTTCCGGCTGGTTATAACGCTGGGCGATTTCTTGCAGTAATGACGGATAACCACTTTCAATCAACATACGTAAGGCGGCGCGGGCGTTATCCTGGGCTTCACCAGCTTTGCCGAGTGCCGCAGGCAACAGGCCGATAATGGCATGTTCCGGATATTTCAGCAGCCAGGTGCGGGCGTCTTGTCGTAGAGTTTTGAGTTTGTTAAAGGCGCGGGCGACGGCAGGAGCCAGCTCACTCGCTGCGAAGTAATTCGTTATGGGCAAGGCTTCCTGTGGATAGCGTGCAAGTGAGTTTACTAACCCAGGTAATCCTTTGAGTCCAAAATGTAACATGGCGTATTCGGTATCGGTATGCGGAGATAGAGTAAGGGCATTCCATGCTCTTATTGCTTTCTCCAGTGGCAATGTTGTCAAAATCCCCAAATGCCAATAATGCCCGGTAGGTGAATGAAACACCTTAAATTCACTTATTAAGGTTGAATAATCTTCATTTAGCCATGCCTCAACTACCGCTTCGGGAGCTTTAATATATGTACCAGCGATCCGTCGTTGAAAACCCATCCTTGCCAACAGATTGGCAGTACTTTCTTCATGACTAACCGTGATGTGTTTTGAATACCAGATATATTTCGCCAAAAGTTGATTACTGATTTCTTCTGTCAGATAACAGATTGGCTCAATGCCTAATGGCGCTAAATCCAGCACCGGAATCGGCGATTTTTTCTTTTTCGAAAGCCAGGGAGGGGAGACTACTATGGCCGGCAGTAGATCGGTGCTGGCATGGTTTGAGGGCTGTGTCAGTTGTTGCTGGCATGATTTCAGCACTGCAGCTGCGGGTGTCGAAAGCCAGGGAATGACCTGTTCTGCCAGTGCTGGTTGCGAGATAAGCATCGTCATTAGCATAATGCGCCAACTATTCTCTTCTTTTTGCACTAGAAGTTCCGCCAGTGCTGCCAGTGCTGCGTGTGGGAACGCAGCGCAGGCTTTCGTCATTCGATCGTGACAGCGTTTAGTATGCCCGGCTACACGTATAAGCAGTGTTAATGCGAACGGATGATTGATATGACGCAACACATCGGCGCAGTAGTCACTTGCGGCATAGGGAGCAAATCGGGGCAGGGCTGCAACACCTTGCTCCTGTAATACGGTGGCTGACCATATCGCACCACAATAGTAATCATCAAAAATGGCATATGGCTCGTGATATTTTTCTAATGAGGCAAGAATGTGCTCATCAGTCGCCACTATTTTTAGCCACTCAAGCGAGGGTAATTTTTTTTTCCCCAGTAGACGCTGGGCAATTTCATGTGCAATTTCTGGTTTTTCGGGTAATAACAAAGCAATTAATGGTTGCCGCCATTCTGGAATATGTGGAATTGCGGCAATAAGTTTTTGTGCACATTTTTGCCAGAGAGACTCTTCCGCCAGTGATAAATGTTTCCGTAGGCGTAATTCAAAACTGGAATATTGCTGCAGGTTATCAGGTGCAATGCCAGACGGCAGAATAATAATGATATTATTCGCATAATTCCATTCAATATCAATCTGTTGAAGGTGTATTATTACATCAGTAGCATATTCCAGACCGCCTTCCTGAATGATCTGATCCATAACATCCTCACGCACTTTATATCTTGTGCATTTCATTTCAAGTGCCGTGAGTACAGCCATTACTGGTGATGGTAACTGTGTTGTTTTCAGGCAGTCGATCTGACTGATCGCCTGGGCGACGGTGTTTTGCCATACTAAAGAACAGGCGCTGAAGTCAAATGTGGCTGTTTTATTATCCCGTTGCGACACGCTACAGGCTAAGCGACGTAACTGGGTCAAGTTGTCTGCTTGCTGAACAGGAACTCCGGGAAAGCGGCGATGGCTTAACGTGGTGTGTACAACTTCGGGCGGAAAAACGACAGCAATATCTTTCGCCAGCCACGGTAAAACATCATCTGTATTTTTGTCAGCCACACGGGCTTCTGCTACGCAAAAGGGTTGTTCCTGAATAATGGTGGATAAGGCCGCTACCTTGAGAGAATCCGTTACCGTTTGGGAAGGTTGCAAAGAATTATCCTTCGCTTGCTCCACATACCCCTTCTTCATCTTCTCCGCAATCAGCCTCAGTTCCGCTTTTTCCGCCGCCGCAGCATCAGCAAAGCTTTTTACCTGGCTTTGCCCGTTGGTACTGACTTTGCCCCAACTAATATGCAGCTCGTTTCCCTGTTGCTCCACTGCCCAGAATTTATGTGATTTTTCGTCCTGATAAATATAGGTTTTCATTGCAAAGTCCTTTTAATCAAAAAGTGATTCAACATCGTTAATCAACTCGCTGGCGGTGATGTCGTCGAGCACGGAGAAAGTGGGTGAGGATTGCTTACCATAGCGATCATAAGGGGCGGTGATTTTTACGCTTTCGACAGGCAGCAGGTCGCTATACCCCGTTTCGCCATAAATTAATGAAAAAGGTTCTGTTTCAAGTTCGAGAGCGCCATAAGGGGTAGATTTGCGCATCGCATAGACGCTGCCGCTTTCTTCCAGACGTTGCCAGCCTCGGCGCTCTAGCCCGACAATGCGCCCTGCCTGGCAAAGGCGTCCGCTCCAGCGTGTCAGTTCGTGGGTATTCCGTTCATTATCAGCAAGACGATAACTACCACGATCGAGCTGTTGAAAGGGGGGAAGCAGTTCGTAATCAGCGTAAATTTGCCTGAATGCAGCGGCAGATTCAGGGGGGATTTCCAGCATATGCGGAATACCGATGTTTCCTGCTGGTAGCGTGAATAGCTCATCCTGCGTATCGCTGTAAGTGCTGTCTTCTGCGACCCGGAAGCAGGCAATCAGCGTGTTTTCCTCAGTATATACCCCCCATAACAGCCGCCGGGTTAAGTGACGTACCAGCGGATGCTCCACCAGAAACAGGCGGAACTGTTCTGCCGTCCAGCGTCTGCGCTGGCACATAGCCTGCTCCAGACGATCAATCTGCTGACTGGCAATGGCGCGCACATCTTTCTTCAATTGTTTGAAGAGGTTAACGGCGTCAGTTGCCAGTGTTTTATCATCGCTCTGGTTTGGTTTGGGTAAATCTTTCAGGACTTTGCCGTTTGCGTCGCGAACCACGGGTTTCAAGGTTTCGTTAAAACCAACGGTGAATTGACGTGGGCCGAAATCAAGTGTCAGCGAGCCATTGATATCAAGCCCTAAATCTGGAGCCAGGCGGTCTTCCAGTTCAGCCATAGTCAGCCCACGGTTTTCAGCAACTATGTTGATTTTCTCGCGGGCATGTTCCTGTAATGCTTTGAATTTAATTTTTCGCGCGATGCCATTAAGCAGCATTAGCGCAACATCGCTGCCAATATCAGCTAATACATCCAGCCCGGACACCGCCCGTTTATGCTGGGATTCCCCAGGCCAGGCACGGATAAGCGGGGTTAATTTACGCGCGGTGTCGTCATTGCCTAAAATCCCCAGCGAAGTAAATGCCCAGTTTTCTTTTGCGGGTGCGCCAGCTTCTGTCCAGGCGGTATACAGATCCCAGCCAAAGTCAGCCAGTGATTCGCGAGTGAAGGTTTCTTTGATGATCTCCAGCCCAGCGTAGGCGGTAATGTCGCGAGGAAAGCTCAACATTGTGCCGAGATGGCGCATAGCGTCATCGGGCAGAGGCAGGTTGTTACTTTTAAGCCGCGGTCTGCGCCATAAGGTGAACTGATAAAAGCCGGGCAGTGTGGCGATTTTTGCGGGATATTCTTCCAGAGGATCGCTATCAAATAATGTTGCCAGCGCAGCTAAAACATCAGGTTGATTATATCCTTGCGCGATTTTCTCAATCGTTTCTCGCTGGTTTAATTTCACTAGCAGGCGGAGCGCCTGGCGGGCATATTCCCGATTTTGGCACGGTTTGCCCAGCGCCAAAGGCAGTAGCCCGGCGGCGGCATGGCGCGGGTTATTTGCCAGCCAATTAACGGCATCCTTGTAAGCCATTTTTTTCTGTAACCGCTGCGCCATTGTTAAGGCTAGTTCACTGGCCCCAATAAAGAGGGTGAATATCCACAGTCGTTGATGATCTCGTTGCAAGCAGGTCATAAACGCAGGAATGGCCGTACTACCAAAAACTGCCAGAATCTCTTTCTCACCTGAATATCGCTCCTCAATGATTATTTGGTTGAGAAATGAAATCGCCTGTTGTCCCGGTAAGTAACAAAGCGCAGATAAATTCCAGCTTTTGTTGGCATTGTTGTGATATTTCGCAAACTCAGCTTTTAGTGCTGGAAAATCAAAGCGCAACAAGGCATCAACAGCGCTTTGCGGTATGTATTTTTTTTCATGTAAGTCATCTTCGCAATGCAGCCATTCATTAAAACCTAATTGCCAAAGGATTTGTTGTTCTGGTGTAAAAGGAATGAAAGATGTCTCCCAGCTTTCTTTTTCAATTAGTGGTAGGTCGGTAAATAAGGTTTGCTGTGATGACTGATATTGCGCGATTTCACTGAATCTGGATATGTCAGTGTGACTGATTAACTCTGTAATTCCAGGTGTGATGTCAGTGACGGAAGGGATGGGAAGTACCGGTAAATCAAATACGGGTATTACATTCTTTTTCTTATTTATTGCCCACGGTGGAGCGACAAGCAGTTCTGGCAACATATCCGCAGTGGCATACTCACATTCTTTAGCTACTGACTGAGGACGACATTCAGATAAGATGCCTGCCGCTTTAGCATTAACCCAGGGAATGACGTCGCGTACTAACTCTGGCGTGACGGTAACCAGTTTGACAAGCGCGTTGCGCCACTGTGCATCTTCATGTATTGCCAGCAAAGTAGCATAAGCGGCAATAGCCGCAGCGGGATGTTTTTGGCAGGCTTTGCTTAAGTATTCCAGGTGCTTTTTCTTGCCATTTACACCGAGGATCAGAATTTGAATCGCATCCGGGTGATTCGTTTTCCATAGCCATTTGACAAGATCTTCAGTCTCGCTGATGCGCTCGAAGAGATAAGTGGGATTGTCAGAATGCTCTTCCACAAACTCAGTAAGTATCCGGCTTACACCGCGCCCCCCATTATTTGCCAGCAACATTGCCAGATAAGCGCGAAAATCACGATACAACGGTGGGAAGTCGTATTTTTCTGCTGTAGTCAGAGCTATATCATCGGTTACTACCAGTCTTAACCAGGTTATCGCCGGAACGTTTTGGTCTGCATAGCGTAGAGCCATAGCATTGGCAATATCCGGGCGTTCAGGGAGCAGTAACGCGGCAAAAGGTTGCCGTGCTGGGGATAGCGTCGGAATAGCAGTAAGCACTTTATCCACACAGCGTTGCCACTCATTTTCTGAAGCGAGTGAAAGATGATGGCATAGACGTTGATGCCAGTTCGGTAGCGATTCTGCTTCGTGATCTGGAGGAATAATGGTCGTGACGACGCCTTTTACTGATTTATATTTTAGTTGAAGAGCGAGAAGGGCAATTTCAACGGTAGTTTCCAGACCACAGCGAATGATTAAGTCATCGACCAGTTCATCTGCAGAGTAAGAATTCCAGAAACTCCAGAGCAATGCCGCATCAGATTGCGCACTCCCTGTCTGTTTATTACCCAGAATTCGCATTTGTAACTCAGTAAAAGCCTGCTGCCAGTTTTCTGGATAAGAACGGTAATTGTTGTCGGGGTCATATGCCCTGGTGTTATTCGCGATGCGCTTCCATATTTGACCATCTTTGTGCAGATAATTGATATCTCTGGGGCGAGAGCGATGTGGAAAAGCAAATCGGTTAATATCGTCGGTTAGCGGAATGGCTGCATCATCAGCCAGCCATAGGCGTTTGTTTTTACTCTCAGGTGAAGTTTCAACTTCAGGAGTGACTTTGGTGACGGGGGAGATATGCACGTTTGCCGAAGCGTCTTCCACATAGCCTTTTTTCGTTTTCTCTGCGATAAGCTTCAGTTCCGCTTTTTCCGCTGCTGCAGCATCAGCAAAATTTTTTACCTGGCTTTGCCCTTGGGTACCAACTTTTCCCCAACTGATATGCAACTCGTTACCTTGCTGCTCCACCGCCCAGAATTTATGTGATTTTTCGTCCTGATAGATAAAACTCTTCATCCGCGTTCCCTGTATTTATATCCAGTTATAAGCGGATGCTATCAGTTAATGTAAAAAATTAAGAGCGTTGAACAAACAAGAAAACAACTTTAGGAATTCATAAAGAAAAGGCGCTGTCGATGCAGCGCCTTGAAGGGGGGATTATTTCACCTGATGACCCGGTTTAGCACCGGCATCCGGGCTTAGCAGGAAGATATCTTTCCCGCCAGGACCGGCAGCCATCACCATGCCTTCGGAGATACCGAAGCGCATTTTACGTGGTGCCAGGTTAGCCACCATAATGGTGTGACGACCAATCAGTGCCTGCGGATCCGGGTAAGCAGAACGAATGCCGGAGAAGACATTGCGTTTTTCACCGCCGAGATCCAGTGTCAGGCGCAACAGTTTGTCAGAACCTTCAACAAACTCTGCGTTTTCAATCAGCGCCACGCGCAGGTCAACTTTAGCGAAGTCGTCAAAGGTGATGGTTTCCTGAATCGGATCATCTGCCAGTGGGCCAGTAACTGGCGCGGTAGTGGCTTTCACTTCTTCTTTAGACGCTTCCACCAGTGCTTCAACCTGTTTCATGTCGATACGGTTATACAGTGCTTTGAACGGATTCACTTTATGGCCCAGCAGCGGTTGCTGGATACCATCCCAGGTCAGTTCCGTATTCAGGAATGCTTCTGCGCGCTCGGTCAGTTTTGGCAGTACCGGCTTCAGGTAAGTCATCAGTACGCGGAACAGGTTAATACCCATAGAGCAAATCGCCTGCAGGTCGGCATCGCGGCCTTCCTGCTTCGCCACCACCCACGGAGCCTGTTCATCGACATAGCGGTTAGCCAGGTCAGCCAGTGCCATGATTTCGCGCACTGCTTTACCAAATTCACGGCTTTCCCACGCTTCGCCAATCACTTCAGCGGCATCAGTGAAGGTTTTGTACAGTTGCGGGTCAGCCAGTTCGCTTGCCAGCACGCCGTCAAAACGTTTGTTGATAAAGCCCGCGTTACGGGACGCCAGATTAACCACTTTGTTGACGATATCAGCATTCACACGTTGAACGAAATCTTCCAGGTTGAGATCGATATCATCAATGCGCGAAGAGAGTTTCGCAGTGTAGTAATAGCGCAGGCTGTCAGCGTCAAAATGATTCAGCCAGGTGCTGGCTTTAATAAAGGTGCCGCGAGACTTGGACATCTTCGCGCCGTTCACCGTCACATAGCCGTGAACAAACAAGTTGGTCGGCTTGCGGAAGTTGCTGCCCTCCAGCATGGCTGGCCAGAACAGGCTGTGGAAGTAAACAATATCTTTACCGATGAAGTGGTACAGCTCGGCGGTGGAGTCTTTCTTCCAGTATTCATCGAAGCTTACGCTGTCGCCGCGCTTGTCACACAGATTCTTGAAAGAACCCATGTAGCCAATCGGTGCGTCCAGCCAGACGTAGAAATATTTGCCCGGCGCGTTCGGAATTTCAAAACCGAAGTAAGGGGCGTCGCGGGAGATATCCCATTGTTGCAGGCCAGATTCAAACCACTCCTGCATTTTGTTTGCCACCTGCTCCTGCAACGCACCGCTGCGGGTCCATGCCTGCAGCATTTCGCTGAAAGAGGGCAGATCAAAGAAGAAGTGTTCAGAATCACGCATTACCGGGGTAGCGCCAGAAACCACCGATTTCGGCTCGATCAGTTCAGTCGGGCTGTAGGTCGCGCCGCAGACTTCGCAGTTATCGCCGTATTGATCCGGGGATTTACATTTCGGGCAGGTGCCTTTTACAAAACGGTCCGGCAGGAACATGCCTTTTTCCGGATCGTACAGCTGAGAGATGGTGCGGTTTTTAATAAAACCGTTTTCTTTCAGGCGAGAGTAGATAAGTTCTGACAACTGGCGGTTCTCTTCGCTGTGCGTCGAGTGATAGTTGTCATAGCTGATGTTAAAGCCTGCAAAATCAGTCTGATGTTCCTGACTCATTTCGCCAATCATCTGCTCCGGAGTGATACCAAGCTGCTGAGCTTTCAGCATGATTGGTGTACCGTGGGCATCGTCGGCGCAGATGAAGTTGACCTCGTGGCCGCGCATTCGCTGGTAACGGACCCAGACATCAGCCTGGATGTGCTCCAGCATATGGCCGAGGTGGATTGAGCCGTTAGCGTACGGCAGTGCGCACGTCACCAGAATTTTCTTCGCGACTTGAGTCATAGTAGGCATTACTTCTTTGTAGTGAAAAGGGCTTAGATAGTACCAAATGGGGCATGGTTACGTAAGTCCTGTGCAAGCATCTTATGATGCATTATTAGGTAAGTACTTAGCTGTTAACTTCAGGTAAACTAATAGCGATAAGTTATCTTTATAAATAAGGAGTCGGGATGAACGAACAATCCCAGGCCAAATCACCAGAAGCCCTGCGCGCAATGGTCGCCGGGACACTGGCCAATTTTCAGCACCCAACCCTCAAGCATAACCTCACCACGCTGAAAGCGTTGCACCATGTCGCCTGGATGGACGACACGCTGCATGTGGAACTGGTTATGCCGTTTGTCTGGCATAGCGCGTTCGAAGAGTTAAAAGAGCAATGTAGCGCCGAGTTGCTGCGTATCACCGGGGCGAAAGCTATTGACTGGAAATTGTCGCATAACATCGCCACTCTGAAACGCGTGAAGAATCAGCCGGGTATTAACGGCGTGAAGAACATTATCGCGGTGAGCTCCGGTAAAGGCGGCGTGGGTAAATCGTCCACGGCGGTAAACCTGGCACTGGCGCTGGCGGCAGAAGGGGCGAAAGTCGGCATTCTGGACGCCGATATCTACGGCCCATCAATCCCAACCATGCTGGGTGCAGAAAATCAGCGTCCGACCTCGCCAGACGGCACCCACATGGCGCCGATTATGTCTCATGGCCTGGCAACCAACTCGATTGGTTATCTGGTCACTGATGATAACGCGATGGTGTGGCGTGGCCCGATGGCGAGCAAGGCGTTAATGCAGATGTTGCAGGAAACGTTGTGGCCAGATCTCGACTATCTGGTGCTTGATATGCCGCCAGGCACCGGTGATATCCAGCTGACACTGGCACAGAACATTCCGGTGACCGGGGCGGTAGTGGTCACCACGCCGCAGGATATCGCGCTGATCGATGCGAAAAAAGGCATTGTGATGTTCGAGAAGGTCGAAGTTCCGGTGCTCGGTATTGTCGAGAACATGAGTGTGCATATTTGCAGTAACTGCGGTCACCATGAGCCGATTTTCGGTACCGGTGGTGCAGAGAAACTGGCTGAGAAATATCACACGCAGTTGCTGGGGCAGATGCCGTTACACATTTCCTTACGTGAAGATCTCGATAAAGGCACGCCAACAGTTATCAGCCGTCCGGAGAGCGAATTTACCGCTATCTACCGCCAGCTGGCTGACCGCGTTGCAGCCCAGCTTTATTGGCAGGGAGAAGTGATCCCTGGCGAAATTGCCTTCCGCGCTCTTTGATTTCCTCTCTATTATTCCCACCGCGTCAATGTAATGTTGACGCGGTGTTTCGTTTTGCTGCCTTGCCGGGCGTTAATCCTAAAAATTACGCTGCAAATTGATTGATGAAAAATGACTGAATATTCTCAGTCGTTGGTCGATTAATGGATGTACGACTATAGTTGCTTTTGTATGCAGTTTGCAGAGTGACCATTTTCACTACAGGGATAACGTTAAATGAAGACCCCCTTGCCATTCGGCATTATCGTTCTGGTTTATGGTATCGCTGCGCCAGTCTCCGCTTCTCAAGAAGCTACACTTTCTATTCAAGGCAAAATAAGCCCGCCAACATGCAGTGTTGATGTAGTCAGCAGTCATTTCACGCAAGAATGTGGAAAAATGACACGCCACTTTACCCTACAGAAAAGTGTAATCACTGCGGTGAGAGGCGTCGTGACAGAGGTTGTGGCTGTACCTGAAGATGGAAAACGGAAAATTATCCTTAGCAGTTACGATTAATGCCTCCAAAACTTTCATTTCCTCAATAAGAAATCATTTTGATGAATGATTTCTTATTTTTTATTCATTAAAAAAATAAATAACAAATGAATTTTGTTTTTAACAATAAAGATTAATAATGTTTTTACATTAACACATTTGTTAAATCTATATTGCATTATGTAAATTGTTTTAAATCAATAAAACAATATGTTTACATTGCGGTAACTAACGTGATGTGAGAATTTTGTTTCAAGAGATAAAGATTCTCAAAACCAAAAAAAATCTACTGAGGAATTAAATATGAAACGTTCAATTATCGCTGCTACCGTTATTTCTGCCGTAGTTATGAGCGCTGGTGTTTTTGCTGCTGATACACAGGATCAAGGCAAGCTGGAAATCAAAGGTAAAATTGTAGGTACAACGTGTGAATTTATTGGTAGTAATAGTGCGGAAATTATTTTGAACGAATTGGGCGCGGATAAAATTAATGGTTTGCCAGCAGGTGGTGTATATGATGGCGTAACTAATAGTACTGCGGTCCCGTTAAAAATAAAATGTGAGGCTAATAAAACACCGCGTATTACCTTTTCTGCAACGCAATTTGATAACAATGATATAACGCTGAATAACGGTGATGCAAAAGGTGTAGGTTTTGCCGTTTACCATGGTGATACTAATACAAAAGTTGATCCGCAAACTGGCGTAAGTCTGGAAAAAAATAGCACGGGTGATTACGAACTTAATTTCCTCGCTCGCTATGCCCGTAATACTGATGCAGCAGTTGAATCGGGTAATGTAAATTCAACATTAACCCTGACCGTTGTTACTGATTAACATCTTTGCCGGCGACTCTCGTCGCCGGCCTTTTTCAAAGGCGCGTGAATATGAAACGTCTAACCACAATAATATTAATTAGCGCAATATTTCCTGCTCATGCTGGCATTGTTATTTATGGCACACGGGTTATTTACCCGGAAGAAAAAAAAGAAGTTATTGTTCAACTGATGAATCAAAGTGATCACGCATCTCTGGTTCAGTCGTGGATTGATGATGGGAATACGTCCCTGCCACCGGAACAAATTGAAGTTCCGTTTCTGCTGACGCCGCCCGTCGCGCGCGTGCCAGCATCATCCGGGCAGCAGTTGAAAATTAAGAAATTAGCATCGACATTGCCAGCAGATAAAGAAAGCATATTTTATCTTAATGTTCTGGATATCCCGCCTAATAATCCAGAAAATGATGGCAAAAATGTACTTAAGTTTGCAATGCAAAATCGGATCAAACTTATCTGGCGGCCGAAAAATATCGCACCTGTGAATAAGCTGTCTTTTAATAAACTGGCTGTATATCGTAGTGACATGCTGGTGACGCTGAAAAATGATACGGCTAACTGGATTACAGTTACAGATGTCAAAGCAGGTAGAGTTAAAATTAATGATCAAACAATTATGCTGGCACCTTTATCAGTGCAAAAAATAAATATGAAATCTGCAGCGGAAAGACAATATGAAGTTACGATTATTGACGACCACGGCAACTACATCAGCAATAATATCAATGTAAAATAATAGGGGCTGTCTATGCCAGAAATGAAGCCAGTCGCTTTGGCTATCTTAGCTGTCTTGTTTACATTTCAGGCTCAAGCGACCGAAACCTTTGATACCCATTTTTTAATGGGTGGTATGAAAGATAAGAAAGTTACCCATTTCCAGCTTGATCCGAACAAACCAATTCCTGGTGATTATGAGTTGGATATCTATGTTAATAAGCAATGGCGGGGGAAATATAATGTCAATATTACTGACGAACCCTCTGAAACCTGTCTGTCAGCAGAAATTATAGCAAATTTAGGTGTTTTGCTGCCAAATTCACAAACAAAACAATCTACGGATTGTGTGCCTTTACGTGAAATCATCAGAAGTGGCAGTTTTGCTTTTGATATTGGTGTATTCAGACTGGATCTTAGCGTGCCCCAGGCTTTTGTTATTGAAGTAGAACCAGGATATGTTTTACCGGAAAATTGGGACCGGGGAATTAATGCGTTTTATACTTCTTATTATTTTAGCCAGTATTACAGCGATTTTAAAAGTGCAGGCAATAACAAAAGTACCTATTCACGTTTCAATAGCGGCATAAATCTGTTGGGCTGGCAGCTGCATTCCGATGCCAGTTTTAACAAAGCCGATAACAGTAGCGGTGAGTGGAAAAGCAACACCTTATATCTGGAGCGTGGATTTGCCTCTACCCTAAGCACCCTGCGGGCAGGTGATATGTACACCTCAGCACAAATATTCGATTCGGTACGATTCCGTGGTTTGCGTTTGTTTCGCGATATGGCGATGTTACCTAACTCCAAACATAGCTTTACCCCCATAGTGCAAGGTATTGCGCACAGCAACGCCCTGGTGACCATTGAGCAGAACGGATTCATTGTTTACCAAAAAGAAGTCCCACCAGGTCCATTTGCCATTGCTGATTTACAGCTTGCTGGTGGCGGCGCTGATCTTGATGTTACGGTAAAAGAAGCAGATGGTCAGGTTAACACTTACCTGGTGCCTTTTGCCTCAGTACCCAATATGCTGCAACCTGGCGTTTACAAATATGACATTGCAGCCGGGCGCAGCCATATAGAAGGTGCCAGTGAGCAGGCAGATTTTGCGCAACTTAGCGTTCAGTATGGTTTTAATAATTTGCTCACTCTGTATGGCGGCTCGATGGTAGCCGAACATTACAATGCGTTTACCCTCGGCACTGGCTGGAATACACGAATCGGGGCGATTTCACTGGATGCCACGCAATCGCATAGTAAGCAGGAAAATGGTGACGTCTTTAATGGGCAGAGTTATCAAATTGCGTGGAATAAATATCTGAGTCAGACCTCAACCCGGTTTGGGTTGGCCGCTTATCGCTACTCTTCCAGCGGATACCGTACATTTAACGATCACGTCTGGGCAAATAATAAAGACAGTTATCGTCGTGATGAGAATGATGTTTATGATATTGGTGATTATTACCAGAATGATTTTGGTCGCAAAAATACATTTTCAGCCAATATCAGCCAGTCATTACCAGAAGGTCTTGGATCACTGGCGGTTAGCGCACTATGGCGAGATTATTGGCAACGCAGTGGTGACAGCAAAGATTATCAGTTGAGTTATTCTAATAACTGGAAAAAAATTAGTTATATTTTTTCTGCCAGCCAAACATACGATGCAGATAGAAAAGCTGAAAAACGCTTTAACTTATTTATCTCAGTGCCATTTGACTGGGGTGATGATATTACCACAACACGGCGGCAGTTGAGTTTATCAAACTCAACCACTTTTGATAATGCGGGTTACACCGCAAATAATACGGGAATTAACGGAGTTGCCGGTGAGCGTGATCAATTTAATTATGGTTTTAATTTTAGCCACCAAAAAGAGGCCCATGAAACGGCGGCAGGTGCAAATATTACCTGGAACGGACCAGTGGCGATTGTAAATGCCAACTACAGTCAGTCATCTAATTATACTCAGATGGGCGGTAGTATTTCTGGTGGGATGGTGGCATGGGCCGGTGGGGTAAATGTGACAAACCGACTCACTGACACGCTGGCGATTATGCAGGCACCTGGCTTACAAGGGGCGTATGTCAATGGGCAAAAATATCGCACTACAGATAAAAACGGCACTGTTATTTACGATAACTTAACGCCATTTCGCGAAAATCATCTGATGCTGGATATTTCACAAAGTTCCAGCGATACAGAGTTAAAGGGAAATCGAAAAATTGTTGCCCCTTATCGTGGCGCTGTTGTGCAGATTAATTTTGAAACTGACCAACGCAAACCCTGGTTTATTAAAGCTAAACGTCATGATGGTTCACCATTGATCTTCGGCTATGAAGTGCTTGATATTCATGGGCATGATGTCGGTGTGGTTGGGCAGGGAAGTCAGTTATTTATTCGAACTAATGAGATACCACCAGAAATCAGTGTCGCTGTAGATAAAGAAAAAGGGCTTTCATGCACCATTACCTTTGATAAGACAATTGATGAAAGCAAGGTTTATATTTGCCGGTAGCAGGTGGGTGATTCTATGAAATTAAAAATATTTATCGCGTTTTTACTGGCACTTATGACACATGGTGTGTCGGCAGGTTGTAGTGGAAATATTACTTACCAGGATTCAATGGTTGTGAATGAATATTTTGTGCTCAACCCTACGCAGAGCGAAGTATTTTCTCATCAATATAATGATATGTCTTGTTCCGGGACAAATACAGTCAGTCCATTGAAACCTTCAGATATTATCGTCGGTTTTTATGATAATAGCGTGAAATTAAAACTGACCATTACCTGGATTGATGGTCAAGATATTAAATTGGATTCAAGTAAGGGAGTTTTTCCTGCAAGCTATAAGGTGACAGTTAGTGAAGTAAGCAGTAGCACAACTGCTAATATTTCTGCTGATTCCTCAAATAGCGTTTTAATTAAGGATATCGCATCGCTCTCCAGTGCGTCGTCAACTTCAAAGAATGATGCATTTTCTGACCTTTTTTGGTGTGTCGTGTTCGGCAAAGGCTGGAATACCTGTATTACAAATTACCGAAACGCACTGGCCAGGGTTGGCGGATTCTATTCCTCAGATTTACGAATAACCTGGAACAGAAAGCAATCTACCTGTAAACCGCAAGACCTGAGCATAACTTTGCCAAATACCACACTTTCTGAGTTGCCTCAGTCAGGAAAAAGTACAACCAGTGCCACTGAAAATATCAAACTGCAGTGCGATAACTTGTTTGGTGAGCGAAAACAATCCACGCGTAAAATGACGGTTTATCTTTATAGTAGTGATTTAATAACCAACAGGAATGATGTTCTGAAAGGTGATGAAAATAACGCTGTTGGATTTGTGCTGGAGTCAGGAACAAAACAGTTAACGATTGGTGTTAATGCAGGTAATGTTAGTGGCATTAGTAGTTTATGGGAAGTTGCTAAAGCTGGATATGTGGGCAGCAATGAAGTGCAGATACCTATTACAGCCAGGTATTATGTTCTTGATAAAAGTAAAGCCAAACCAGGCGACCTTAAAGCAACCGTTATTATCGCAATGAAATATGATTAAAATATCAGGAGTAGTAATATTTTATTCCCCCTCTGGATGAGGGGGATTTTTTTATCGATGGTAAAAAATTTCGCCATCGTAGGCTTTAATAATTTTGCCATCAGTGTCGTTAATCAACACGTAAGCACCGCCCATATAAGTCCAGTGTGTGCCAGCGGCGGGTGCTGGTAAGTTACGCAACTGCCACTGCTTTATGTTGTATTCATTAGTACGGTATAACGCCGGTACGGTATCGCCAGGCTTAAAATGCTTGAAATCAGCAATGAAGCTGCTTAATTCGTATTTTGCAATACCTGAAGTATTGCCTGAACCTGTTGTCGTCGGTGCGGCCCATGCAGCACTTGTTGCCAGCAGTACTGCACCCAGCAACATGTTAGTTTTCACACCCATATTCACTCCACTTTCCGGGTCTTCAAATCAGTCGGGTATCATTTCTGTCATGCATGATCCTGACAAGAAATATTTTGTTAGGATTCTACTGATTGCGTAAAAAGTGTAAACGATAGCACCCACAGGCGGCATAAATTATTTTTATTTTCCCTGCAAGGCTAACAGTTTAGGAATCATCCAGGCCGATTTACATTGGATTATCAAGGCAGTATCCTTGTTATCGAAGCCAAAATTATACGCTAAATAATTTCAGTCGCAGCACATGCAACTTGAAGTATGACGAGTATAGCTTCAACGACTCGGGGTGCCCTTCTACGTGAAGGCTGAGAAATACCCGTATCACCTGATCTGGATAATGCCAGCGTAGGGAAGTCAGACACTGCTCGTGTCCCTTCTTTCACGCGGGCAGGAGCTAAAATATGCAGCCTGACCTGCTAAGCCGCAAAACTGCGGCGTTAACATTACAAAAATTTCACACGCTATCGCCACTTACACACTGCATGACCAATGATGTAGTGCAAACTTTTACTGCCAACACTTTGCTGGCGCTAGGTGCTTCCCCCGCAATGGTGATTGAAACAGAAGAAGCCAGCCAGTTTGCTGCTGTTGCCAGTGCATTGTTAATAAATGTTGGCACTCTCACCCAAGCGCGTGCGCACGCAATGCGTGCAGCTGTAGTCCATGCAAAACGGGTAAAAACCCCCTGGACGCTGGACCCGGTAGCTGTTGGTTCGCTTGATTATCGACGCCATTTTTGTACAGAGCTTTTATCACTTAATCCTGATGCTATTCGGGGGAATGCCTCCGAAATCATGGCATTAGCAGGTGTCAGCAATAGTGGGCGCGGTGTTGATAGCACGGATGTGGTAGCGAACGCGTTACCCGCTGCAGTTATGCTGGCTCAGGAAACTGGTGCAGTGGTAGTGGTTACTGGCGAGGTTGATTATGTTACCGATGGACGACGAACTGTCGGCGTTGGCGGCGGTGATCCTTTAATGACCAAGGTTGTGGGAACTGGCTGTGCATTATCGGCAGTGGTTGCTGCCTGTTGCGCATTACCGGGCGACAGACTGCTAAATGTTGCTTCTGCATGCAGTTGGATGAAGCAAGCAGGAGAACGAGCCATTGTCAGAAGCCAGGGGCCGGGCACATTTGTGCCGTATTTTCTCGACGCACTCTGGCAGATGACTCAGGAGGTAGAGGCATGAAACGGATTAACGCTCTGACAATTGCAGGCACTGATCCCAGTGGTGGTGCAGGAATTCAGGCAGATCTCAAAACGTTCTCTGCACTTGGTGCTTATGGTTGTTCGGTAATAACCGCCCTGGTAGCGCAAAACACCCGGGGCGTGCAATCGGTGTGTCGCATAGATCCTGATTTTGTCGCCGCGCAGTTGGATTCGGTGTTCACTGATGTGCGAATCGACACCACTAAAATCGGTATGTTGGCGGAAACCGATATTGTTGAAGCGGTGGCAGAACGGTTGCAACGTTATCAGATCCAAAACGTGGTACTCGACACCGTTATGCTGGCAAAAAGCGGCGACCCTCTGCTTTCACCTTCGGCGGTTGCCACGCTGCGCAGTCGATTATTGCCACAGGTTTCATTAATAACGCCAAACTTGCCCGAAGCAGCCGCATTGCTTGACGCGCCACACGCGCGCAACGAACAGGAAATGCTGGAACAAGGACGAGCGCTGTTAGCGATGGGCTGTGGCGCAGTGCTGATGAAAGGCGGTCATCTGGATGATGAGCAAAGCCCGGACTGGCTGTTTACCCGAGAGGGGGAACAACGGTTTACTGCACCGCGCATTATGACCAAAAACACTCACGGCACTGGTTGTACGCTCTCTGCGGCGTTGGCTGCACTACGCCCGCGCCATACAAACTGGGCTGACACCGTACAGGAGGCAAAAAGTTGGCTTTCTGCCGCGTTAGCGCAGGCCGACACGCTGGAAGTGGGGCACGGAATTGGTCCGGTTCACCACTTCCACGCCTGGTGGTAAACACCGTAATATAGCTGCTTTGGATTTTTTTCAGCCTGCTTGTGCTGAAAATGCAGGGATGAAGCCAATGCAGCTATGGATTGCCAGTCGTAAAAGATTTACCGCCTTACTTTGTGCCCTTGGGCTAATTTCCATCGTGGCGATTTATCCCAGCCAGACGGTTAATTTTTTCTATTCCACAGCAATTCAGATCAAAGACTATATTCACTTTTATGGTTACCGCCCGGTCAAATCTTTTTCTATTCGTATTCCTGCCAGTTACACCATTCACGGAATAGATGTTTCGCGCTGGCAGGAGCGGATCGACTGGCAGCGGGTGGCAAAAATGCGCGACAACGGTATCCGCTTACAGTTTGCTTTTATCAAGGCCACGGAAGGCGAGAGTCTGGTAGACCCATATTTTTCGCGTAACTGGCGTCACAGTCGTCAAAATGGCCTGTTGCGTGGCGCGTATCACTATTTTTCCCCGTCGGTATCCGCTTCAGTTCAGGCGCGATTATTTCTGCAAACGGTGGATTTTGCCCACGGCGATCTCCCTGCTGTGCTGGACGTAGAAGAGCGAGGAAAATTATCGGCGAAGGAATTACGCAAGCGGGTAAGTCAGTGGCTAAACATGGTCGAAAAAAGCACAGGAAAAAAGCCGATTATTTATGCAGGCGCGACGTTTTATCACACGAATTTGGCGGGGTATTTCAATGAGTATCCGTGGTGGGTTGCGCACTACTATCAACGTCGTCCGGACAATGACGGCATGGAATGGCGTTTCTGGCAGCATTCCGACCGTGGCCAGGTAGATGGCATTAATGGCCCGGTGGATTTTAATGTGTTTAATGGCACGGTGGAGGAGCTGCAGGGATTCGTGGGGAGCACATTCACGAAGTAAACATCAAAAATCAGAATTTCGGGGGCTGATAAAACAGGTGTTCAACCCGGTATCATGAATAATACTCCATGGAAGAGACTCGCCAATGATACCTGTCGAACTGATTCGCCAAAAAGATTATCCAGCCATTGTTGATTGGGGATTGTCATTAACCGAAAATGAGCGAATTATTGCCTTAAAGGAATTGCAGAACTTTGATTATATTTCACTTCGTCTGGGGGAACATGTTGACGATGCAATCCCTTTGACAAAAATCGTTTGTACGCGTAGTTATGCAGATCAAAAAATGTTTCCTGTTAGCTGGCCAGTGAAACATACGTTACTTCATATGGTTAGTAGAAGTCGTTACCATGCTATACATGATGCGCTAATCACTTATTTTACTCACTGCCCTCCTGATTATCTGGATAGCGTGTTTGAGGATTGTTTGCGCGTTCCACATACATATCCAGATATCCGTCTTATCTGGCGTTGGTTTCAGCAAGGCTGGATTACCTTCAACGAAGCAGCGTTTGCCAACGTGTTATTTCATGTTGAGATGTATACTCGCAACGTTCAGGATGAAATTATCTGGCTGCGGGATAACCCTCAAGTCATAGAAAAGGTAATTTTACCGTTCACGCAATATGACGTCCCTGTGCTTTTGCGAAGTCACTTTCATCAGGCCGATAACACGCATCATTGTGGTGTC
Organism: Escherichia fergusonii ATCC 35469; assembly: GCF_000026225.1. NCBI lineage: Bacteria > Pseudomonadati > Pseudomonadota > Gammaproteobacteria > Enterobacterales > Enterobacteriaceae > Escherichia > Escherichia fergusonii. Next base: position 2,233,247 of record NC_011740.1, on the reverse strand, counting down.
GTTACCGAGTTTTGGGATGAAGTGTTTAAGCAACTGTTCGCTGAAAATCTTTTGCCACGACAGCTCATTAAAGAACTGTTAGCTTCATTAACAAATAATTTTAAAAAAGGTCGCCTTGACTGGCATATTCGTCTGATAAAAATGTTTAAACCACAAGAAGATGAATGGATTGATAACCAACAGTTATTATTTTCAGGATTAAGTGCCAGCAATAATTCGGTCGTCAATTTTGTTATTCAGACAATTCAAACAATTTACTCTCACCCTGAGTTCGACCATTCATCATTTATGCAGTGTTTACCGGTGATTAGCGGGCGCGAAAAATGCGATAAATCATTATTAATAGCACTGGATATTGCCGGGGATTTGGCAGTACGTTATCCCCAATACCGTACAACACTGGCGCAAAACATCTCTGGAGCCTTGATTCAGCGTAGCGAAAAATTACAACTACGCACTGCCGAATTAATGTTGAAATACCAGGCAGCACAGGACGTTGCCGCGTTAGCTGAGCCATGGTTGGCGGGCTTAAAGCACAGTGTACTGGCACTGTTACAATGTGATTCACCGCTGGGCGAAAGTCATGTTATTCCCATGCTACAACATGAGCAGGTTATTGTTCCTGAAAACTGGGATGCGTTGTTGTTTCAAACTGGAAAAATGTTGGAAAATAAAGAAGCTCTGGATATTGAGCTTTTTTATGCCGGGATTATTGCTCTGCAAGATGAACTTCCTGCTGGGTATAAAAAACAATTACAACCGTACTATAAAAAATCACATAAAAAGTATCTCGAATCATCAATACTTTATTGCCTGAGAGATTTTTTTCAGCAATGGTTTGACGATGAATATGCATCAACGCCAGAGTGGCATGAACGCCGCCTTCCACATTTACAAAACCAAAACCAATTGGTACTGACACGGTTGCGTGATAACTGCCACTTAAGTTTACTGGCAACACCAAGCCACACGCCGTTCTATGTTTCGCCACAAATCCTGGTGGAGAGATTGTTGGCCCACGAACGCGAGAATTATCCGGTTGATGTTGATGATTTAATTGTCGCCTGTAATCGTATTTTGCCAGGCGAGGTTACCGAAGAAGTGAAGCAACAGGCATTAATCTTAACCGGGAAATACGCCCAGGCGGTGCACTATTTGTTGGGGATCACAGATGATATATCGGCAACAAATGACGAGTATTTACCACTCTGGACACAGATTACACGTACCCGAGATGCAAACGGAGTATTCCCACAATATGAATCTATCGCCAAAGAGCAGGCGAGTTGGCCTGGCATAGCCCAACCATTTACCTGTACGTATTGCATATTAATTGATAAGAATGAATATAAAACCTGGTACAGACTGGCATTAAATAACCGTGTGCTTTATCACTGGGAGAGAGAGAGTATTCACCATTATCCTTGTCATTATTACTATATGAGTCTCCGTATTGATGAGTGTTGTCACTGGAAGGACATATTGTATTATTTATCTCTGGTGCCACATTACCCGGATTCTTGGTTAAATCTCTTTATTCCAGCGACGGCATCGGGAAACGAAGTCGATGGCTTTGAAGAATGCTTATATCCTCTACAATATTTGCTTGAAAACCAACTTCGTGTTCATCAGGCAGGTTGGATCTACATTGCAGTTTGTTTACTTTTTGAGAAAAAGATTAGCCGCGATTTGGCAGCAGAATATATACAATTGGCTATCCAACATAACTTTGTAGACAGTCACTATCTGTCTGAATGTATTGCTTATTTACTTATGAATAAGTATGCGCCGATTAATAGATTTATTGAATATCTTGATAACCACAATAGTGATCCAGCAATACGAAAATTCCAAAAGAAAATTCTGGAGAATTGCATCACTCAGGCTGGTGACAACGATCTGCCCATTAATTATAAAAAATTAATAGCTAACCTTAATGAATTAACTGTACAAGGATGTGTGAAATGATCGATTTTAAAGAAAAATACAGTAATATTATTGAATCGGGAAATTCAGAGCAATTAATAGCTTTATTAAAAGTACTGAATGAACAGTCTCGAAAAGAGTTAGCTCCATTAATCAAGAAAGATGTGAAAAGATTAATCGGTCACAAGGAGATATCACGGAATAGGTGGGGAGTTATTGGTAGTGAAAATCAGTTTAAAATGTTAGGTGTAGCAATATTATGCTGTTACAATAAAAAAGATTGTAAAAACATAAAATCTGTCATGTTTAAGAATAATAATTATCTGGATATAGCTCTGGGGTTATTTTCTCCTGACTGGTTTACCGATTATGTCAATATCTTCGCAGATAAAGATGGTTGTCCTTTTAATTACGAACAAATTAGTGACTGGATTGCGGCAGGTTATCTATCTAATGTGTCGCCAACACTTATCGCAAAAAATATTATACATAGTATTACGCTACAAAAGCATTCTTTTACTTTAGATGTTCATCTTTGGGAAATATTTAATTATCCTTGTGATATATCATGGTCTGACCGCTGGTATCATAAACAAGAGAAACCAGAAGACGCCGATGAACATAGATGGATATACTTGTTCAAAAAATACACTCAAGAAAAAAGGTTAGACAGAATGCGGGTTTTAAAAGAAAGCCTTCTTGCTGTCAATCGCGGATTCAATAAAAATCAAACTAACTGGTATGTGGACTTGTTGACTGCTCTGGAACCTGCTGAAAATGAATGTTTGCAACTACAAAATGAGTTATTTTCAGTATTTCATTGCCCGCAAAATAAACCTATTTCCTATGTATTAAAAATTATTAACAGCCTTAGTGTAAATCCTGAATTTGATTATGATGCATTTATTAATCATCTGCCTCTCCTTTTTTCCTCAACAATTAAGAGTACTTTGAATAGTACTTTAATACTGGCCGATAAACTGGCAAGTAAATATCCTGATAAACGAATGATAATTTGTTATAACCTCACCGGTGTCTTTATAAATAAAGATACCAGCCTTCAGGAGAAAGCTGCAAAACTAATTGTTAAGTATGGCGATCCGACAGATGCTGAGTTGAGTGCATTGTTGGATAGTTATATTAATAATTTGCTTGCTGGCACTAAACAATTATTAACAGATTTTCTTGATAGCAAACCCCCGGTTGCTGATGAAGCGTTGCTATTGCACCCAGTTATATCATTAATTCGTGATGATAACCGTATCCCAGAAATTGAAAGCTGGGATGATTTTGTCTTCCTGGCAGGTAGAGCGTGTCTTAACCTGGAATCGTATCATTTTGACCTGTTTCCCGCAGCGTTGTTACGTTTTGCGCCTGAGATTAATAAAGATAATCTTAGTCAACTGGAGCCTGCTTTTGGTCTGGCGCTGAAAACATTGCAATCTGGTTCTTCATCAGTTGGCGCATTCGATCAAATCCTTGCAACATTTATCCTTGAGTTTGCTGGTTATTTACTTAATAAATTACCTAACGAAAATATACTTAAAAAGTATAATCAATATCTTGAATTAATTAATAATGAAAATAAGAACTTAAAACTTAACTGGGGGTTTCATGAGTGGCAAAAATCTACCAAAGCAAAATTTCAGCCATGGATTGATATATTAATAAATGTCCTGCATTCGTTACAAAAATCAAACCACCTGCCACTTCTTTCAACTCCGACGCATTTGCCGTGTTTTATTGATCCCTGTACTCTTGTGCAAAGGTTAAGAAAATATCAAGAGGTAACTCAGGTTCCTGATAATTTAGATTTACAACTTGCTATTCAACGTTGCGTGATACCTGAAAATGAAATTAATTTAGCCGGATTAAACCAAAATGATACTGCGCTATTAAAATATTTCTTCCATGGTGATGTGAAGTCACTTAAATGTGTTGAAAATGATGATTTAGCATTGTCAGCCATTATTACACGTAATACCAGTCACTATGATTTAGCGTCATTCGAATACGGTTTGATTCTGCTAAGCAAAAACAATTTACCTGCAAATATCATCTCTAATGAGTTTTCATGGTGCCTTGAGACAAAAACACAGACAGTACCTTATTCAAAGGAGATAGTTTCTTACAAACAATTGAACTTTGATATATCTCGATACTGGCAGCAGGAAAAGACCAGACTTTTTTATGCCTTTAGTTTTATGAAAACATCGAATGGTTGGGAAACAGATAAGCAACGACTGTTATTTTCTTTTCCCGCTGCTCACGATCTTTTTTTAGTGCGGTTTATCGAATACCACTTTAAAATAGAATATAACGAGCCACGTGACACGATCCACTTGTTGCAGGCAATGCTTGAATTGCCTTTGCCGCTAACACCCATGGGACATCTACTTACCGCTTTTTGCATGCTTCACGCCGACAAAACTGTCCGTGCTCTTGCCGGAGAATTATGGATTGAAAAGCTGCGTTATCCACAAGGTGTGAATTCCGCCCATATCGGCGACATCCTGGGCCGGTTGGAAAAAGAGAGCTGGTCACCACTAAAGCGCTTTACCGATCTTGCCATGCAGTCGCTTATTAATATCAGTTCCCGCCACAATCAGGCATTACTTGAGATGATAAGTGCAATGGACAGCCATTTGAGCACGGTAAAAATCACCAACTACAAAAAGCTGACTGGGCTACGGCAGGAACTTGAAGCAGCATTGTAAAAGCTAATTTAGCACGTATAAAAATTGATATTCAGGGAAAGAGTAATGGATACGACTCAAGAACAATACAGCAAAATTATTGAATCAGGGAATTCAGAGCAGTTATTAGCATTTCTGAAGTCGCTGGATGATAAGCAGCGGAAAAATTTGGTGCCGCTTATAAAGAAAGACGTGAAACGATTAGGTGCCTATCAATGGTATGAAGTAAGCATCGGCGGTCTTCGTGGAGGAAGTTACAAGCAAAACGGTACAAAAAATCAATTACAGATGCTTAGTGTTGCGATCATCAGTTGCTATGCACGAAAAGACTGTAAAAATATTGAACGTAACTTATTGAATTCTAATAATGCAGTTAAAGAAACACTCAAATGGCGCTGCCCGGAATGGCTTACTGATTATATTAATGGTGATATTAAAGGTGGAGATTTTTCAATAGATTATGCCACTCTCTGCGACTGGATTGCCGAAGGTTATGTTGGCAATATTACACCGCAGGTTATTGTTAATAAAATTACTTCTGCATCAATTCTTGAAAAACATCGTTTTTCTTTAGACGATCATATTTGGATGGTGTTTAATTATCCGTGCAGTGTTTCATGGTCAGATCAGTGGTATCCGAAAGAAAGTAAACCTGAGGGTGCCGATGATCATAAATGGATATATTTCTTCAAAAAATATACTATGGACAAACGCATCGACAGAATAAGAGTATTAAAAGAAAGCTTACTTGCGGTCAATCGTAACTTTAATCGTGAACAAACATGTTGGTACGCCACGCTATTTACTTCGCTGCAACCGACAGCGGACGAATGTTTGCAACTTCAGGAAGCACTTTTTTCGACATTTTATTGCCCGCACAGTAAACCTGGCACTACGGCATTACAGGCAATCAAAAAAATATCCGAACATCCGGAGTTTCACCGTGATGAGTTTATTTCCTGCCTTCCTCTGTTATTTTCTTTCACCACGAAAGCTATTGTCGATAGCGCATTAATGATTGCTGATAAACTGGCGAAACAGCACCCTGATAAAAGATTAGAAATCTGTCAACACCTCACCACGGTATTCCTTAACAAAGATATCGCGCTACAAAATAAAACAGCAAAGTTAATTGCAAAATATTCTAGTCCATTAGATCCAGAAATAAGTGCGTTATTAAGCAGTTATGCCGATAATCTGCTTACAGGCGCTCGTGATTTATTAACCGACTTTCTTGATATCACACCGCTTGCGCCCGATGAATCTGCTGAACTTTCTCCCGTAGTGCCACTGATTCGTGATGATAACCGTATCCCCGCAATTGAAAACTGGGATGATTTTGTCTTCCTGGCAGGGCAGGCATTTCATAACGTGGAATCATATCACTTTGACCTGTTACCGGCTGCATTGTTACGTTTTGCTCCTGAAATTAATGAAGAGAATGTGAACCAACTGGAACCCGCGTTTATGCAGGCGCTTGAGGCATCTGAACATATTTCTTTTTTTGACGGGATGTTGGGCTTTTTCTTTATGGAATATGCGGCAGAGCTTATCTCACGTTTTCCACTACAGACAGCAAAAATTAAAATAATGTATGAAGATTTTCAGGGTTTAAAAAATACAACTGACAAATGGAAAAAGATAGACTGGGGGTTTCATTCCTATGATGAAGAGGACAAAAAACGAAGCCGCTCATGGATTGCGTTTTTCAAAAACATTCTGTTGTTATTAAAAAACAACGTTAATCTGCCTTTGCTTTCAACACCCACGCATCTGCCTTGCTTTATTGACCCTACGGTGTTTGTAGAGCGTCTTTTACAATACCAAAATGCGGGTGTAGAACCTTGTAGTCAGGATATGCAACTTGCGATTCAACGATGTGTATTTATTGACACTCAGCTTGATATTTCACAACTTAACACCGAATATGCCGCATTAGTGCGATATTTGTTTTCCGGCGAGCAGGATGCATTAGCACAGATCGCGCAGGATGATTGGAAACTGGCGGCCATTATTACCCGCAGTGCGGTTAACCCTGACACGACGTCTTTTGATGTCGGGTATGCGTTGCTGGAAAAACATGCGTTACCGATGGAGTTATTAAGCAATTTGTTCCCGTGGTTTATCAGGGAAAACAAAACTCGCTTCCCTGCCCGAACATTCAATTTTGACGTCTCGACGGCTGTTCAAAATCTGGAGATAACTTTGTTCTATGCTGACAGTTTCATGCCTTGCTGTAAATACAGTTACTTTGGCGGAGGGTATAAGCGGCGAACGCTGTATGCTTTTCCCTGGCAGGGTGATGTCACACTCATGCGTTATATAGAAATGAATTTTCATGATCCAAACATTTCATCAACGAAGTCTAATCTGGAAATCCTTCAGGCACTTTACGATCTCCCGTTGCCACTTTCACCCATGGGCCATTTACTCACCGCTTTTTGCATGCTTCATGCCGACAAAACGGTGCGTGCTCTTGCTGGCGAACTATGGATTGAAAAACTGTGTTATCCACAAGGTGTGAATTCTGCCCATATTGGCGACATCCTTGGTCGGCTGGAAAAAGAGGGCTGGTCGCCACTCAAACGCTTTACCGATCTTGCCATGCAGGCGCTTATCAATATCAGTTCCCGCCACAATCAGGCATTACTTGAGATGATAAGTGCAATGGACAGCCATTTGAGCACGGTAAAAATCACCAATTACAAAAAGCTCAATGAGCTGCAACTCGAACTTACAAGGAAGTCATAAATGGAAGAGACACTCACTTATAGTTACAACATCCCATCCGCTTTGCACAAAACAAACGGAAAAGATGAATTACGCCTGGCGAAATACAGCGAGATCCAAAAGGCGTCTGACGCTCCCTGTTTTTTTGTCGGTCAGGTCAGGCAACCTTTTTTGATGGCGCGTTGTTTAATTGCCCTTTCCAACGTGGTGAAGTCGAGCTTTAACCTTTCGCCCGCGCAACTGGCGCTACTGAAAGATCCCATTGTCAGCGCAGGAAATGAGCGGGTGCGTTTTGAAGGATTTTCCCACTGTGCCGGGGTCTATGCGCGGCTTGATATTTTGCCCGATGGCTTAAACGGAGAGTTTTTACAAAGCGGCACGACCAATGTCGATTTTAACCAGCCTATGCTCTCGGCATTAGCAGGGGTAAGCAATAGTGAAGCTGTTACCTTATCCGTCGGTCAGAAATCGGTGGGGTTACATCTGGAAAATCACCAGGTTATTGAACGCAAAGTGCCACTTCCGGTGAAATGGATCAAAGGTCTGAGTAGCGTACAGGTCTACCTTGCTCAGTCGGCAAAAGGCCACCAGTTTACTAAAGTCCAGGCGCAGCAACTGTTTCGTTCCTTACCCAAAGGACAGGTGAAAACCGATTACTATTTACAGGTGCGTGGTACGACACCACAGTTTTCGCCAGTCAAATCAGTTAACGCGATTTGTATCGGCGGGCTGCATCGCCTGCGCTTACTGGAACCCTTGTTACCTTTTGTTGATTGCCTGCAGGTCTTCGCGCAACCGGATATGCAATCCACTACCTGGCAACTCTGGTTTGGCGATCTGCGTTTTACGCTTTCTTTATCTCGTGATTGCTGGCGCGGATTTTCTGGCGAAGGTGCGACGCTGGATGCGCTAAATGACGGTATTGACGAGAGCTGGCTGACTATTTTTGACGAACAGGCACAGGCCAACCAGACTATTAGTCCGGCATTTTTTGCTTCTGGTGGCAGTCAGTGGCTGGGAAAAACCGACACACTGGCCGCGCAACTGGCGGCAATGGGATTACTGGGTTACGACCTTACCGATAATGCCTATTTTTATCGCCAGTTGCCGTTCAAACTCTCCCGCATAATGAGTCTGAATCCCCGTCTGAAAGGGGCTGAGAAATTACTGCAAGAGAACAAAGTTGAAATTATTAGCCAGCAGCCAGCCAGAACAGAGGCGCGAGTTGAAGGGAGTGGAGTACGGCATACCGTCATTCTCGATGCAAATGGTGAACGCTGTACCTGCGAATGGTTCAGTAAATATCAGGGGCAAAGAGGACCATGCAAACATGTTCTGGCAGTAAAAAAAAGTATTAGCGTATAGTCCAGTGGCACGTTTTCAGGTGAATCGTGCCAACAGAAATCGCTGAAAAAACAGGCAAAAGATGGAAAAAATCTGCCGTAGCAACCAGGATTAACAGTGCCCGCACCAGGCGGGCCCAGGACAATCCACATTCCGACAACCGCTCGGAGCCTACGGGAGTATAGTAATGACTGATATTGCGCAGTTGCTTGGCAAAGATGCCGACACTCTTTTACAGCATCGTTGTATGACTATTCCTTCTGACCAACTTTACCTTCCCGGACACGACTACGTAGACCGTGTAATGATCGATAATAATCGCCCCCCCGCAGTACTACGTAATATGCAGACGCTATATAACACTGGGCGTCTGGCCGGGACCGGGTATCTTTCGATACTGCCCGTTGACCAGGGCGTTGAGCACTCTGCCGGAGCTTCATTTGCCGCTAACCCGCTCTACTTTGACCCGAAAAACATTGTTGAACTGGCGATCGAAGCGGGCTGTAACTGTGTGGCGTCAACTTACGGCGTGCTGGCATCGGTATCGCGGCGTTACGCGCATCGCATTCCATTCCTTGTCAAACTTAATCACAACGAGACGCTAAGTTACCCGAACACTTACGATCAAACGCTGTATGCCAGCGTGGAGCAGGCGTTCAACATGGGCGCGGTGGCGGTTGGCGCGACCATCTATTTTGGCTCGGAAGAGTCACGTCGACAGATTGAAGAAATTTCTGCGGCCTTTGAACGCGCGCATGAGCTGGGCATGGTGACCGTGCTGTGGGCCTATTTGCGTAACTCCGCCTTTAAGAAAGATGGCGTTGATTACCATGTTTCCGCCGACCTGACAGGTCAGGCGAACCATCTGGCGGCAACCATAGGTGCAGATATCGTCAAACAAAAAATGGCGGAAAATAACGGCGGCTATAAAGCGATTAATTACGGTTATACCGACGATCGCGTCTACAGCAAACTGACCAGTGAAAACCCGATTGACCTGGTGCGTTATCAGTTAGTTAACTGCTATATGGGGCGTGCCGGGCTTATCAACTCAGGTGGGGCGGCAGGCGGAGAAACTGACCTTAGTGATGCGGTGCGTACTGCGGTAATTAATAAACGCGCAGGCGGTATGGGGCTGATTCTGGGGCGGAAAGCATTTAAGAAATCAATGGCTGATGGCGTGAAATTGATTAACGCTGTGCAGGATGTTTATCTCGATAATAAAGTCACTATCGCCTGATGTGAAATCATCCTCTCCCATGCGGGAGAGGATGAGTGATTGATGCGCTACGTTTGTCAGGTGATATTCAGTGCTTTCTCAGTAACCGGTGCAGAACTGAATCCTGGCTGCTCAACGCGAATGAATGCGCAAAGGTTAAACGCCAATAGATACAATGCTGTATAGGCAATGACCACACCGATAGTACTAAACCACGGTAATAAAACCACGGCAATTGCCGGAGCCAGGAAGTTAGACATACCCGCAGAGAGGTTGTAAACCGAGATTGCAGCACCTTTGTGTTTTGGTTCCAGTGCCGGGAAGACAGCGGCCATCGGTACAAATGCAGCAACAAAAGTTCCCAGAGCAATCGCCGGAATCATTGCCATCCAGTAGTTGTGACCAAAGTATTGCGGCATATAGTAAAACGCTAAACTTGATGCTGCCATCCCGAGGCAACCAAACCAGCGAATAACACGCATCCAGCCCATTTTTTCTGCTACAATCCCCCAAAAAATATTAGAGAAAATAGTGGTAAAGAAAAATGCCGCCCAGACCTGCAACCATTCAGACGTGGTGAATCCCAGTTCATCCACAAACATCATTGGCATAATGACCGCAAAACCGAATAACGATAAGGTATTTATAATACGTACAATACTGGAGAGAAAAATATTGCGGTTGGTATAAAGTAACGTTACTGCCCGGCTTAATTCCGCAAACTTCTCACGGGGCGTTAAATTATGCATATGATCTGGTGTTTTAACATGACGCAAGGAGATCATAGCAATGACACCGCCAGCAAAGCAGAAGGCCAGCGCCAGCCATAACGTTCCCATTTCACCTATAGCCGGAATGGTAAAACTGGGAATATAACTGCCAGCAACACCGATCCCTACTGAATATACCGCCCAGTACCAACCCAGAGCAGAACTGGAATTTTCGCTACGCACGTTATGAATAATAACGACGATAAATGAGTAGAGAAATAGCGGATACGCTAAACCACGAATCCCGTAAAACAACAGGATTAACCCATAGTTTGCCTGTCCTAATCCAAAGACCAGAAACAGCACGTGGAATACGCACCATAGGACAAAACCAATCAGCATGGTTTTTTGCGGCGTGATGATTTCCGCTACTACCCCAGAAACCCAGGCGGAAAGGGCAGCCGCCAGGCCGTAGAGCGTAAAGGCAAAAGAGGCTTCCGCAGGTGTGAAGCCTAACGATTTAATATAGTGCGATAAGAATGCGAGTTCGAAACCATCACCAGTCATAAATACTGCGATGGCGATATATCCCCATATCAGATGCAGTGGCAAACCCAACCACTGTTTATTATTTCTGGACATATAAACCTCGTTTTTAGGGTGCAGATGAATGCACTCCGGGATATTACCGGAGTGAGTCGTTATTATTGATTGCCTGAAAACAGCGTCAGGCGGCTGGTTAATTAATCTCTGAGTAATTTTGCAGTATGCTGCAACTGCTTATAGGCCTCATATCGACGATAATGAAGAGATTGATAGCGTTCTTGCGGGTAATAATATTTATCCACATGGGTGAATTGTTGCATTGCTTCGCCAACAGAAGGTGCAATATTTCCGGCGACAGCACCAAGAATGGCCGAGCCTAATAAAACCGGTTCGCAGCATTGCGTGGTAATAACCGGAAGGCCGCAGGTATCTGCCAAAATTTGTCGTACCAGTGGATGCTGCCCGGCACCGCCGCTAATAACGATATTTTTACTCACTACCCCCTGCGCTGTTTGAGCGTCGAGAATTTGGCGCAGACCATAACCAATTCCGCATAATCCAGCGATATACAAGGCGAGTAAATTATCCAGATCTCGCTCCATACCCAGGCCACAAATTATCGCTCTGGCATGAGGATCTGCGAAGGGGGCGCGATTTCCGAGAAATTCCGGCACCACGTGTAGCCCTTTTGCCAGGGTGACAGCATCTGATGGTTGCGCCGTTTTTTCGAGGATTCGATCAGCAAGCCAGACGGGGAGAGGCTGATTCACACGTTGTGCCATTTCGCGAGCTTCTTCAACTGCCGGATGGAAATCCAGTAGCTGGTCAATAGCCGCTCCCGCAGCACTTTGCCCGCCTTCAACTAACCACAGCCCTGGAACCATCGCACTGTAATATGGCCCCCAGACACCCGGTACAAACGAGGGAGAAGTGGTAGATGCCATGGTGCATGAAGAAGTGCCGAAAACATACGCGAGATTGTTCAGCGCTCCACCTTCTACGCCAACCGTACCGATGCCACCAGCGTGAGCATCAATTAACCCCACAGCGACAGGTGTGCCGGGGAGTAATCCCATCTCTGCCGCGGCTTGTGCTGTTAGACCATTTCCACAAGGTGTTCCAGGAGAAACAATATGATGACCAATGCGAATAAAATCTTCATCCGCTAACTCTGCAAGGCCAATGGTGCGGAAGTAATCTGGATCCCAGCGATTTTCATGCGCCAGCCAAGTCCATTTACAGGTAACAGTGCATACTGAACGCGCTAAATCACCGGTAGCCCGCCAGGTGAGAAAATCGGCCAGATCGAAAAATTGTCCGGCACGTTCGTAGATCTCAGGCATATTTTCTTTCAGCCAGAGAATTTTCGGTGTTTCCATTTCAGGCGAAATTTTACCACCGACGTAGTTCAGCACCGGATGGTGAGTGGCATTGATTCGCTCTGCTTGTTCGGTGGCGCGGTGATCCATCCACACAATGATATTTTGCTTTGCATCGCTTTCCGGGCTGACAGGCAATGGATCACCGTTTTTATCCAGAACCACCAGAGAACAGGTGGCATCAAAACCGATGCCTGCCACACTTTGTGCACAAACGTCTGCCAGAGTGAGCGCATTACGAATACATGAACAGACCGCCTGCCAGATCTCCTGGCTGGATTGTTCCACGCGGCTTCCGCTGCGCCGTGTAGTCGTGATTTTTTCTGTGGCATGGGATAGCAGAGATCCGTTGAGATCAAAAATCCCGGCGCGGACACTGCCTGATCCCACATCAACACCAATAACGGTTTTGGTTATTGTCATGATTGCGCCCTTACAGATCGACACTGCCAGGCAGGATCACTAAATCTCGCACGGTGACATTTTTCGAGCGTGTCACCATAAATAGTACTGATTCCGCCACTTCAATCGGTTGCATCAGGCTACCATTTGCCAGGGCTTCTTCCATTTTGGCTTTTGGCCAGTCATCGAGCAGGGCAGTGACTACCGGCCCTGGCAGTACCGCACCCACACGTACGCCATATTGAGAAACCTGGCGGCGGGTAGTGTGTACGAACGCCTGAACGGCAAATTTGGACGCGGTGTAGATCGGTTCCCAGATAACCGGAACGACGCCCGCGATGGAACTGGTAAAAATAATATCGCCCGATTTCTGCGCAATCATATGTGGCAGGACAGCACGGACACAGCGAAACGCCGCATTTATATTCAGATTTAATACGCGATCCCAGACGTCTGGATCACCTTCAGCCACCGGGCCGCCAATGTAAGCCCCTGCATTGGCATGAAAAATATCCAGCCCACCCGCCAGTTCGATAATGCCCGCCAACATGTTATCGACTTGCTGATTATTGAAGAGATCGAGTTGCAGCGCGTACGCGTTTTCACCTAACTCAGCGACAATCTTTTGCAGTTTGTCGCCTTCCCGGTCAATCAATACTACCTTTGCTCCTGCATCAAGCAGCGTTTTTGCACACTGCAGGCCAATACCTGACGCAGCGCCAGTGATAGCCGCAACTTTGCCATTAAGGGGAGTATTCATAGAGGGCACAGAGTGATTCATCATATAATCCTTTTACCAGGGCGAATTTATAGTCTCTGTTTGCTGGCACGCACTGAACGGGAATTTAGCTGGCGTGTGAAGCAAACTGCTCAATCGATGAAGCAGATCTAGCACTTGCTTAAATTCTCAGCAAGAGACATTCAAAATGAAGAGGCAAATTTGTGACACGCGTTGAGAAAACGAAGAAAACGACCATTTACGACCTGGCAGAATTAACCGGCGTTTCTGCCAGTGCGGTAAGCGCTATTTTGAATGGCAACTGGAAAAAGCGACGCATCAGCGCAAAGCTGGCTGAGAAGGTCACCCGTATTGCAGAAGAGCAAGGCTATGCCGTTAATCGGCAGGCAAGTTTACTGCGCAGTAAAAAATCCAACGTTATTGGCATGATTGTGCCGAAATACGACAACCGATACTTTGGATCGATTGCCGAAAAATTTGAAGAGATGGCGCGAGCCAGAGGATTACTGCCAATCATCACCTGTACGCGGCGACAACCCGAACTGGAAATTGAGGCTGCTCGCGCCATGCTCTCCTGGCAGGTGGATTGGGTCATTGCTACCGGAGCGACTCAACCGGATAAAATAGCCAAAATGTGTCAGCAAGCGGGCGTACCGACACTGAATCTGGATCTGCCGGGAACACTGGCGCCGTCGATCATTTCTGATAACTACATGGGGGCGAAATTATTGACGGAAAGAATTTTAGCCAACAGCCAGAAACGCTATGGCAAGTTGGCGCCTTTAATTTTTGTCGGCGGACGTATCAGCGATAACAATACCGCTGAGCGTTTACGTGGTTTTGTCGATGCCCATCAGGCTTTGGGGATAACCGTACCGGATGAATATAAACTGGTTACCGGCTACTCTTCTGCTCGTGTAGAGGGATTACTGAAAGAGGTTTTCCAAAGCTCTTCAGTGTCGCTTCACGGGTTATTCGTCAACTCGACAATCTCTCTTGAAGGGGTGGTGCGCTGGCTGGCACAAACCGGGCAGACGGGAGCCAATCAACCGCCAATGGGATGTTTTGACTGGGATCCTTTTGTTTCTCTGCTCGGGCACGATATCGATATGGTTCGTCAGGATGTACCCGCCATGCTCGAAAAAGTGTTTGAAATTGTGGATTCTGGCGATACCACCCTGCGTCGCATTGAGATACCGCCACAACTCATTCCCAGCCTGAATGTTGTCAGCTGAGATTAACGTGTCAGCAACCAGCGTGCGGTGTGTTCATCGGTAACCAGACCGTTGATCCACCCACCTTTTAATGCCGCGAGGATCGCCGGACGTTTATCCTCACCACAGGCAGCAGCGATACGTGGGCAGTTGCTTTCGCGGATATCATGGCTGGTGATCATCTGGTTGATCTGGCTTTCCACAACATTGCCTTCAGCATCAATAAAGCGTCCGAGGATTTCACCAACGCCTCCGCGTGCTGTTAACTCCTCCAGTTGCTGCTCATCAATAAAACCATCTTTGAAGATAGGGCTTTGACGACCTAAAGCACCGATACCCACGAAAATAACATCAGAGTCACGTGCCACGGTTGAGACATTGCGGAACAATCGGTTGGTTGACCACATTTGGTACTCTTCGCGCGACTGAGCATAGCGTGGTGCAGGCCACTGGTAATATTTCCCCTGAATTTTTCTCGCCAAAAGCAGCGGTACGTCGTCGTAATAGTTGCATTGCCCGTGTTCATTCATGGCGCTAATCAACGCCACACAGCGGGTATTCTGACTATCAAAATCAATACGTTTAATGGTTTTCTTCAACGTTAAGCCAGAACCAATACCAACGATGGTCGGTTTGTCACCCTGTAAGTAACGCGCCATCAGTTGATAACAGCCAAATGTCACGCTATCGAGCGTACTTTCAATACTGTACACCGGCACAATATTGCAGTCGGTTAATTGGTACTTTTCCTTTAACAGTTGGGCATAATCGAGACAGTTGGCAACCGGATGGTGCAATCCAATTGACACAATCCCTTCGTCTTTTGCTGCCGCTATCAGGCGTTGAACCACTGGCCGCGAAGTGCCTAACTGGCTGGCGATTTCGCTCTGATTAAGCCCGGCAATGTAGTACATCCATGCCGCCCGTACTTTTTGATCGAGCCTGATGTCATCTTCTTTGTTCACGTTTCCCTACCTCAAAAGTGGCGTGCGGAATCGTGAAAATCCCGCAACAGATTAGCGTCATTTTGGCGATAGCTTTACCGCGAGGCAAGTTTATTGCTTTGATTTGGTCATTTGTAATTTTTACGGTCAATTGTTCTTTTGTGATCTAACGCTCTTAATTAACTCAAATGTTCGATTACAGTTCAGCCATAACGTCAATGGAGAACGAAACAATGAACGAACAATTTACATGGCTGCACATCGGGTTAGGTTCTTTTCATCGCGCGCATCAGGCGTGGTATCTACACCGTTTGCATGTGATGGGCGATAAACGCTGGAGCATTGCTGCGGGAAATATTCGTAACGATGCTGAACATGTCGTACAGGCACTCAGTGCGCAGAAAGGTCGCTATGTGCTGGAAACCGTTAGCCCGGAAGGGGTAAGCGAATATGAAGAGATCACCTCAATTCAGAAGCTGATACCGTGGCAGGCAGATTTACAACCGCTGATTGCTGAAGGGGCAGATCCGAAGACAAAAGTGATTGCTTTCACCGTCACCGAAGGCGGGTACTACCTGAACACCAGTCACAAACTGGAAGTCAACAATCCTGATTTAGCGGCAGATCTTAAAGGGGGATGCAAAACAATTTACGGTGTTATTACCCGTATCCTCGAAGCGCGTATGGCAAATAACGCCGGACCTCTGACCCTGCTGAATTGCGATAACGTGCGCCATAATGGTGAACGTTTCCATGATGGTCTGGTCGAGTTTCTCCAGCTGACTGGCAAACAGGATGTCATCGACTGGCTGAGTACAAATACTACTTGCCCGAACACCATGGTTGACCGCATTACGCCTCGTCCGGCAGCAGAACTTCCGGCACGGATCAAGGCACAAACAGGTATTGCAGATAAAGCGCCGGTAATGGGTGAAACCTTTATCCAGTGGGTCGTGGAGGATAATTTCCGCGATGTGCGCCCGGCACTGGAGAAGGTCGGTGTTGAGCTGGTGGCGTCGGTAATCCCCTATGAAGAGGCGAAGATTCGCATTCTTAACTCTTCACACAGTTGCATCGCCTGGGCAGGTACGTTAATCGGTCAAAAATATATCCACGAAAGCACAATGACCGATTTTATCTATCAGATTGCCGACCGCTACGTGACGGAAGATGTCATTCCTTGTCTGGGCGATAACGGTATCGATTTGCCAACCTACCGTGATGTTGTACTCAAGCGTTTTACCAATCCACATATTCAGGACACCAACCAACGTGTCGCTGCGGATGGTTTCTCGAAAATTCCGGCGATGATTGCCCCCACACTGCGAGAGTGCTACCAGCGAGGCGTTCGCCCGAATGCCACAGCCATGTTACCTGCTCTGTTTTACGTATTCATGGAGCAGTGGCATCACGGCAAACTGCCCTATGAATATCAGGATGGCATCCTCGATGCGCCAGCTGTTCATGCAATGTTCCAGTCTGCCGATCCCGTCGCTGTTTATGCCAGTGATAAAGCGCTGTTTGGCGATTTAACCGAACGTGAAGATTTTGCCGCGTTGTTGCGCGAAAAAATCGCTGACGTCTACGCGTTAATTAACTAACCAGGAGGCGGTTATGTATCTGGGTATCGATCTGGGCACATCGGAAGTTAAGGCGCTGGTCATTGATGAAAACAATGAAATTGTTGCCACCCATAGTGCGCCGCTGACCATTCAGCGCCCCCATCCACACTGGTCAGAACAATCGCCGCAAGCCTGGTGGGAAGCGACGGAATATTTAATGACGACCCTGCGGGAAAAATGCGGTCACCACTGGCAGGCGATCAAGGCCATTGGCCTTTCTGGTCAAATGCATGGTGCCGTCCTGCTGGATGAAAAAGGAGAGGCGATTCGTCCGGCGATTTTATGGAACGACACCCGCAGTGCGCAGGAGTGCGCGGAGCTGGAAGAGATTGCACCAGAGTTGCATCAGGTAGCGGGAAACCTGGCGATGCCTGGATTTACCGCCCCCAAATTGCTATGGGTACGGCGCCATGAGCCGCAGCACTTTGCGCGCATTTCCACCGTTTTACTGCCGAAAGACTATTTGCGTTTCAAAATGACCGGCCAAAAGATTTCCGATATGTCGGATTCTGCTGGCACGTTGTGGCTTGATGTTGAAAAACGCGACTGGTCAGATTCGTTACTGGAAAAATGTGGCCTGACACGGGCGAATATGCCGGAACTGGTAGAAGGTTGTGACGTTTCTGCCACTCTTTCCCCTGAAGTTGCCAGCCGATGGGGGCTGACATCTTCGGTTGTTGTTGCTGGCGGCGGTGGCGATAACGCCGTGAGTGCAATTGGTGTGGGGGCCGTTTCTCCCGGAGATGCGTTTATTTCTTTGGGAACTTCCGGGGTGTTGTTTGTGGTGACAGATGCCTATCGTCCTGCGCCGCAATCAGCAGTCCATGCTTTCTGTCACGTACTACCGAATTTATGGCACCAGATGAGTGTCATGCTCAGTGCCGCCAGTTGCCTGCAATGGTTCTGCCGCCTGGTGGGGGTAACGGAAACAGAGCTACTGGAAGAGATTGCCCAACTTTCTGATGCAGACAAAGCCAGCGCACCGATGTTCCTCCCGTATCTTTCTGGTGAACGTACGCCACATAACGATCCTCATGCCCGGGGAATGTTCTGGGGGCTGACACACTCCAGTCAGCGTGCGCTAATGGGATATGCAGTGCTGGAAGGTGTCAGCTTTGGTATTGCCGATGGGCTGCGAGTCCTGCAAGAAAGCGGTACGGCAATTGAGCAATGCTCGCTGGTAGGTGGGGGGGCGAGAAGTCCATTCTGGGCGCAGTTACTGGCCGACATTCTCGATATGCCAGTGGTGACGCATAAAGGCGGTGAGACGGGGGGGGCGCTGGGAGCCGCGCGTCTGGCCTGTCTGGCTACGGGAAAACCACTGGCGGCAGTGTGTGAAAAACCTGAAATCTTCAAAACCTGGCGCAGCGATCCTGAACGTCATAAAGCGCTGATGCAACGATATCAGCAGTTTACTGCGCTGTACCACAACGACCTGAACTATCGCAATCAATAACATCTGTCACAAATGCCCTCCGGTGTGTGCACCGGAGCGGCGTTTTGTATCCTACAAACGAGGTCACTATGTCGTTAACAAATAAACAATGGCTGGGATTACCCTTAAATCTGGTGTGGGGATATATTGCCATTGCCATCTTTATGACCGGAGACGGTTTTGAACTGGCATTCCTGTCGCATTACATTAAAGCACTGGGTTTCACGCCTGCAGAAGCTTCCTTTGCCTTTACACTTTATGGCCTGGCGGCAGCGCTTTCCGCCTGGGTTTCCGGCGTAGTTGCCGAAATCATTACGCCGCAAAAAACCATGTTTATCGGCTTTGTGCTGTGGTGCGTATTTCACGTGCTGTTTCTGGTCTTTGGGCTGGGGCAGGCGAACTATGGGTTAATCCTGCTGTTTTATGGGATTCGTGGCCTGGCCTATCCGCTGTTCCTCTACGCCTTTATTGTGGCGATTGTCCATAATGTACGCAGTGACAGCACCAGTGCTGCGCTGGGCTGGTTCTGGGCCGTTTACTCTATTGGTATCGGCGTATTTGGCAGCTACATCCCCAGTTTTACCATTCCGCTTATTGGCGAAATGGGAACATTATGGCTGGCGCTGGCCTTCTGTGGGGTTGGTGGCGCTGTTGCGTTAATTTCTATGCGCAAAGTAGAAACACCACGCCACATGCAAAATCTCACCACAAAAGAGAAGTTTAGCGAACTGGGCCGTGCGGTGACGTTGCTTTATACCAATCGCAATATTTTGCTTTCCAGCATTGTTCGCATTATCAACACATTATCTTTATTCGGATTCGCCGTAATTATGCCGATGATGTTTGTTGATGAGTTGGGCTTTACCACCTCCGAGTGGTTGCAGGTCTGGGCAGTCTTCTTCTTTACCACCATCTTCTCTAACGTATTCTGGGGTGTGCTGGCAGAGAAAATGGGCTGGATGAAAGTTGTTCGCTGGTTTGGTTGCGTGGGAATGGCGCTTTCCAGCCTGGCGTTCTACTACATGCCGCAACATTTCGGTCATAACTTTGCTATGGCGCTGATACCTGCGGTGGCACTGGGTATCTTTGTTGCTGCGTTCGTACCGATGGCAGCCGTTTTCCCGGCACTGGAACCGAAACATAAAGGGGCAGCCATTTCGGTTTATAACCTTTCAGCCGGGTTGTCCAACTTCCTTGCTCCGGCAATCGCCGTGGTACTTCTGCCTTATTTCAGTACTATTGGTGTGGTTATCGCTTACACCACCCTGTATGTGATAGCGTTTATTATTTGCCCTTTTATTCGCGTCGAACAACCGGGATTCTCAAATCAGCAAGTGTGTGAAGGGAAGACCGCCACCATTTCCTGATGATGACAAGCCTGGCGTGGTGCCAGGCTTTATTGCGAGGAACAATGTTTAATTGTAAAGCAGTCATTTTTGATATGGACGGTGTCATCATTGATTCGGAAGGGTTATGGCGTCAGGCACAAAAGGGAGCACTGGTAAGGTGGGGCACACGTGTCAGTGACGAAGAGTGTATAAGACTGACTAAAGGTAAAAGGCTGGATGAGATTGCCCAAACCTGGTGTGAATATTGTCATTTACACATTGAACCCGCACTGCTGGAAAGTGAGATTCGCCGCCTGATCACTACGTTGATTGCCGGGACGGGCGAAGCGATGCCAGGCGTTCAGGACGTGTTATCTTTTTTGCGCCGGAGTGGCTATCAACTGGCGCTGGCAACCTCTTCATCTTACCAGGTGATCGATGCTGTACTGACAAAACTCAATATTCAGCACTATTTTTCAGTGATTTGTAGTGCTGATGATGAAAACCATGGGAAACCACATCCGGCCGTTTATCTTTCTGCTCTGCGAGAATTACAACTGTCTGCTGCAGATTGTTTAGTTATAGAGGACAGTTTGAGTGGTTTTCAGGCAGCACAGGCGGCAGGAATAAACACCATTGTGGTATCGGAAGATGCCCAACAATGCTGCTTTAATGCGGCGAGTGCAAGATATTTATCGATGTATGAATTACTGGCAGCGTTAGCCGTAGCTGCGTAACAAAAAATGGTGAGCGCAGAAGATCCCAGGGATGATGCCGGTCTGCTAATCCTGCTTCTGCGCTTGCTTTTATTTAACGTAAAAGCGGGCAATCTGGTGGCAGACGGCAACGCAACGCTGCCGGAAGAATTTCAATATGAAAATTTTGCCCACTCAACGGTTCGCCATCAAGATTAAAGGTGATGTCGTGTGGTGCCTGAATATCAAACCACGCCGAAGCGCCGTCAATAATATTCGGATTTTCTTCGTCTGGTTTTAATGTCGAAACAAGAGCGGGAAGAATTTCATCACCAGTGAAAATACGCAGTTGCAATAAGCCATCATTAATTAACGCGTTCGGGCACAGCTGCTGACCGCCACCCGCCTGACGCCCGTTACCAATGCCAATGACCAGTGCATCACCTTGCCAGTGAAAATTTTCACCGCGGATTTCACAACGGTCCGGTTGCAGAGTATCCATACGCATTAAGCCATGAATGATGTAAGAGACGCCACCCAGCGCGGCTTTTAATTTTTCCGGCGTTTCTGTGGTAATACGCGTCCCAAATCCGCCTGTCGCCATATTAATAAAACAGGTTTCTTTATTAACCTGAGCGATATCAATTTCAATGGCGTTTCCTGCAATAGCCAACTTTAGCGCTTTATCCAGTGCGACTGGAATGCCAACACTGGTCGCAAAGTCGTTTGCGGTACCCAATGGCAATATACCCAGTGCAGGGATCACATTACCCTCACACTGGATCAGTGCCGTGGCGACTTCATTAATAGTGCCATCACCGCCTCCGGCAATCACTGTTGCAACACCAAGTTGGCGGGCTTCATCGACAAAACGTGCAGCATCGCCTTTTTCCCAGGTGACGCGCACATGAATCTTTATCCCTTCATCGCGTAACAGCATAATTGCTTCACGCAGTTGTTCATTATCTGCACTTTTACCATTAAGAATCAGTAAGCTGGCGGGTAAATCTGCCATGATCGTATGCCTTTATGATTGGTCTGTAGAAAGTGTAGAGCAGAAAAGAAAAGGTTTTGTCAGAAGAGGATGAAAGTGGGCCAAAAAAAATCAGCCTGCGTAAGGGAGATTACGCAGGCTAAGGAGGTGGTTCCTGGTACAGCTAGCATTTTATGGGTTATGTTTTTCAGCGACTCAGATAATACCTGGTTTTTATGTAACGGTATGTGATCGATTTCTAAGAATCTTCCCGTCGCAAAAAAATAACCTTAATTAATCACTTACTATGCGGGTTACGCGTGGTTTCCCCGGAGAAATTACGCATCAGCAGCGCATAATTCAGTTCGAGATCCTGCGGTACCGGGATCCACACAGTATAACCATCGCCCGGTGCGACCGGCATTGCTTCGCCTTTGGCGTTTTCCATATGCTCAAGGGTAAAGTTAATGTTCCCTTGCGGCGTCATCAGCTCAAGGCTGTCGCCAACGGAGAATTTGTTTTTAACCGCTACCGCCGCGTGGTCGCCTTTGCGCTCACCGGTAAACTCACCAACAAACTGCTGGCGGTCAGAAACGGAATAACCGTATTCGTAGTTCTGATAATCGTCGTGAGTATGACGACGCAGGAAACCTTCGGTATAGCCACGATGCGCCAGACCTTCCAGAGTTTCCAGCAGGCTGGTATCGAATGGTTTTCCCGCAGCTGCGTCATCGATAGCTTTACGGTAAACCTGCGCGGTGCGTGCGCAATAGTAGAAAGATTTTGTACGACCTTCGATTTTCAGCGAATGCACGCCCATTTTGGTCAGGCGTTCAACGTGGGCGATAGCGCGCAGATCTTTCGAGTTCATGATGTAAGTGCCGTGCTCATCTTCAAACGCGGTCATATACTCGCCCGGACGCTGAGCTTCTTCGATCATAAACACTTTGTCGGTTGGCGCGCCGATACCCAGCGTCGGCTCAACATTTTGCACCGGAATCGGCTCGTACTTGTGCACGATGTTGCCAACGTCATCTTCTTTCCCTTCCTGGACGTTGTACTCCCAGCGGCAGGCGTTGGTGCAGGTGCCCTGGTTCGGGTCGCGCTTGTTGATATAGCCAGAGAGCAGGCAGCGACCGGAGTAGGCCATGCACAGCGCGCCGTGAACGAAGATCTCTACCTCCATATCCGGCACCTGATTGCGGATCTCTTCAATCTCTTCCAGCGACAGCTCGCGAGAGAGGATCACGCGGGTCAGGCCCATTTGCTGCCAGAATTTCACCGTCGCCCAGTTCACGGCGTTAGCCTGTACCGAGAGATGGATCGGCATTTCAGGGAAGTGCTCACGCACCAGCATAATCAGCCCTGGATCGGACATAATCAGCGCATCCGGCCCCATTTCCACCACCGGTTTCAGGTCACGGATAAAGGTTTTCAACTTAGCGTTGTGCGGTGCAATGTTGACCACGACATAAAACTTTTTCCCCAGCGCGTGGGCTTCATTAATGCCGAGCTGAAGATTTTCGTGGTTGAATTCGTTGTTGCGCACACGCAGGGAGTAACGCGGCTGGCCCGCATAAACAGCATCTGCGCCATAAGCGAAAGCGTAACGCATATTTTTCAGCGTTCCCGCCGGGGAAAGGAGTTCCGGTTTAAACATAATTCTCTCGTTCTGATGACAGGTCAGATCCGCTTCACCTGATGAAGCGGTTAGGGGAGTGCCCCCACTTTAAGGGCGGGCATTGTAGCGCAATCGGTGGGTTTAGCTCCAGTGTAAATGTCTGGTGGCGTCCTGGTTTTGGTTAAGGATACGAATGACGATAATTTCCCCTGGTGATTGCAGGAAATAAATTACGTGGCGTTCAAAAGGAAGAACAAAAATACCTTCGCCTAATTCAGATCTGGGCGTACCTATATTATTGTTACTCAGAATCTGGAGAACGTCTGAAAGATGTTCCACATATCTGTCGGCTTGTGGTTCGCCGAAATGGTGATAACTGTAATACCAGATGCCTTCTAAATCCTCATTGGCTTTTGGCATGAGTTTAATAATACGCACATTATTTCCTTATCCCTGCTTTCACCTTCCGTAAAAACGCGTCCTTTTCCCACGGCTGAGCTTCACCACTACTCAACCCTTCTGCGAGCATGTCACGTAACGCTTGCAGGCGAGACTCTGCTTGCTTTTCTCGAAGTAAGCGCAGTGACTCACGGATCACTTCGCTTTGGGTGCGATAGTCGCCGGATTCAATCAAGGACTCGATAAATTCACGCAACTCATCGCCAAGATCAACTGTCATCGTTCTGGCCATGTTTATGCTCTCTTGTAAGTAAAAATCTTACATCAGTGTATGTCATAAACCGGATAGCGTCACGAAAAGTATTAGAAGATATTTTGGCATATGAACATGGTCAGGAGGATAAGCATGGAGATGTTAAACAAAGAAAGCACAATGAGTATTCATCAGTGTCCACTATTTTAATGGCGCAGGTAAATAAATAAGCGTTATTTGGAAATAAAGCCGGACGCCAACAACCCACGCCCGGCATCGTAATTACGTATTGTCTTTCACCGTCTGGCTTGTGCCATTGGCTTTAACGGAGGCAATTCCGGTTTCACGAGATTGCGCGGTGGCGTACATCTGGCTGGAGCCGATAATTTGATGATTGGCGGCTTTCAGATTGAAATAGAATTTGCCGTTGCTTGCCGTTTTTTTCTCATAGCGTTCTTCTTGCGGGCTGTTGCTACGTACCGACGCGATGCCCTTTTCCGCAGAGGCTTTTGAGGTATACAGCTCGCTGGTGAGGATAGTCTCACCATTGCCCGCTTTTAGCACAAACCGGCATTGATTATCACTGCTCTTACTGAGTTCAAACCAACCAGCCATAATGACTCCTTGATTGAAATTGCGTATCGAAAACAGCATCTAAAAGGACTGTTTGCCGATTAAAGTATGAGCGATTTTCAGGTGCTTGCCAGGGCGGAGAGATAATGTCAGATAGCCGACAATGCGCGGGATAATGCTGCCGGATGTGGCGTGAATGCCTTCTCCGGCAGGTAAAAATGTTAAACGATGCGGCAGGCGTCGGCTTCCCAGCGGTAACCGACGCCATAAACGGCGCGGATAAATGACTGTTCGGCGTCGAGAGATTCCAGCTTGCGACGCAGGTTTTTAATGTGGCTGTCGATAGTGCGGTCGGTCACCACGCGGTAGTCGTCGTAAAGATGATTGAGCAATTGCTCGCGGGAGAATACTTTTCCCGGTTCATGAGAGAGCGTTTTCAGCAGACGAAATTCCGCAGGCGTCAGGTCAAGCATTTTACCGCGCCATGAAGCCTGAAAACGACCTTCGTCGATAATCAACGGGCTTTCGGCATCCTGTTGCTGCAACTCGCGCTGCGGTTTGCAACGGCGCAAAATGGTTTTGACGCGCGCTACCACTTCCCGTGGACTGTACGGCTTACAGATATAATCATCTGCGCCAATTTCCAGCCCGAGCAGGCGGTCGATCTCTTCGATTTTTGCTGTCACCATCACGATCGGAATGTCAGAAAAACGACGAATTTCCCGACACAACGTCAGGCCATCGGTGCCAGGGAGCATCAGATCCAACAGGATCAGATCCGGTGGTGTCTGGCGCACATACGGCAGTACCTGATCGCCGTGGCTGATAAGCGTCGGCGCATAGCTCGCAGCACGCAGATAATCAATAAGCAACTGCCCCAGCTTCGGTTCATCTTCCACGATCAAAATACGTGGCGTGTTTTCGTCGATTGGTAACTCGGTCATACTTCTCTCTGTAAATCCCGTTCCAGCGGTAACTCTACTGTAATGCTTACCCCGCCAAAAGGCGAATGAGCGGCAACAATGCGACCATTATGTGCTTCAACAATGTTAAGACAAATAGCCAGCCCCAAGCCGGAACCGCCGCTGGCACGGTTGCGGGAACCTTCGGTGCGATAAAAACGCTCAAACAATTTTTGCAGTTGATCGTCACTAACGCCCGGTGCACTGTCGGCAAAGGTCAGGCGCACCGTTTTGTCATGTTGCTCGGCAGAGATATGCAAGCTGCCGCCGCTGTCGGTATAGCGCAGGCTGTTTTCCAGTAAGTTATTGAACAACTGCATTAAACGATCGCGATCGCCAAATACGGTAATGCTGTCTGGCAGGGAAAATTGCAGTTTCAGCCCGCGGCTGGCGAAACGCTCACGAAATGCGCCACCCGCGACTTCCAGTAGCGGGATCAGATCCACCGACGATTTCTGGTAGGCGAGAGCGCCTTCATCAGACATCGACAATTGATGAAGATCATCCACCAGTTTGGTCAGTGTACCGACCTCTGCCTGTAAAGAAGCCACCGTCTCCGGCGTGAATTTACGCACGCCATCCTGAATAGCTTCCAGTTCGCCGCGCAGTACCGCTAAAGGCGTGCGCAGCTCGTGGGAGATATCGGCCATAAAATCGCGGCGCATCTGTTGGTTTTTCTCCAGGGTGCTGGCGAGCTGGTTGAAGTCTTGCGCCAGTTTCCCTAGTTCATCTTCGCTGGTGGGCGTCACGCGAGTAGTGAAATCGCCCGCTGCCAGTTTGTGTGTACCGTCCACCAGTCGTTTGACCGGAGCCAGCAAACCGCGCGCCAGTGGGAATGTCGCCAGCGCTGCTAATAAGGTAGATAAAGCGACAATCAGCCAACTGGTTTGCCTCTGTTGTCTGTCAAAATTGATATCGGTATTGCGGGTCAGTCGTTCAACAGGGGAGGCGATCACCGCACCCACTTCTGCCCCATTGACCATAATGGGCCGCCGTGTGCCGTCTGGTGGAATCGGTGCTCGCGGGCCAACCAGCACTTTGTTGTTTTGATCAACCACCCAGAATTGCGTGCGCCAACCGTGTGGCGGCATACCGGGGCCGGGCTTATCTTCGTTGTTATCATGCTCCAGCGAACGTAGGATCTGAAATACAAAGCGATCGTTATTACGCAGGAAGCGCCAGTTCCCGTGCTGGGCGTACTGCTCACCAAGCGCATCGCCGAGCATTTGCAGCCGTTGTTCATTACCATGCTTGATGTAATCGATAAAGCCGCGCTCAAAACTGATACGTACCGCCCAGTGCATCGTGATCAATAAGACAATGCAGGTGGCGAAAATCGCCAGAAACAGTTTGCCGGTAATACCGGGTCGCCAGAACTTCATTGCGCGCTCCTTTTTCGCCGCGAAATAGCGACATTTTGATGCGTATCGTTCGGAACTCTGGCAAAGATGAACGCCGGAAGGGCGATGATAAGCGCCATGCTAAGCCAGGTGTACATAAAGACGGTTTGTGTGGTGCTGCTGTCTACGCTGACATGCTGTGAACCAAAAAGCCCCAGCAACAGCCCGGCGATGGTGACGCCGATACTCATCGATAATTGCATAATCATCGACAGCAGGCTGTTGCCGCTGCTCGCCAGATTGTCTGGTAGATCTTTCAGCGTCAGGGTGTTCATAGAGGAGAAACGCGTCGAGTTGACCATCCCTTGTAAAAACAGGACGAACGGCAAAACGTAGTACCAGCCCAGCAGAGCGGTAGTCATAAACAGCAGGGTGACCAGCGACAGGCCCAGCGTGGTCGCCACCAGTACCCGACGGTAACCAAAGCGATTCACCACCTGCACTACAATTCGCTTCATTCCCATGCTGCCGAGCACCATCGGGATCATCATCAATCCGGCATGAAACGGCGAGAAACCGAGGCCAATCTGTAAGAAAACCGGTGTCATAAAGGGCAACATGCCACTGCCGATACGTCCGGCAAAGCTCCCCGCCAGGCCCAGCGAAAAGGTACGAGTGCGGAACAGTTTCAGGCTGA
Organism: Escherichia fergusonii ATCC 35469; assembly: GCF_000026225.1. Taxonomy (NCBI): domain Bacteria; kingdom Pseudomonadati; phylum Pseudomonadota; class Gammaproteobacteria; order Enterobacterales; family Enterobacteriaceae; genus Escherichia; species Escherichia fergusonii. The sequence goes on along the minus strand of NC_011740.1, from coordinate 2,205,500 downwards.
ACAGGGCGCGGTTGTTATTTCTGGCGTGCAGCAGATAAAGCACCAGTGCCACCACGCCAATCGCTGCCAGTCCGGCAATCGCCAGCGGCGATAAACCAGTACCTTTACTGCCATCCAGCGCCAGTGTTAATACCGCCATGCCAACCGCCAGCAATAAAAAACCGGAGAGATCGAAACGCCGCGTCTGCATGGTGTAGTTTGGCATTAACATCAGCGTGGCGATCGCACCGATAATCCCTACCGGAATGTTGATTAAAAAGATCCAGTGCCAGGACGCGTATTCCACCAGCAGGCCGCCGAGCGCCGGACCAAGCAGCGGACCGACTTGCCCGGGCAGCGTAACAAAGGTCATCGCCGCCATATATTGCTCGCGCGGTACAATTTTCATCACCGTCAACCTGCCGACCGGCACCATCATCGCGCCGCCAACGCCCTGTAACGCGCGTGCCAGCAACAGTTCGTTTAGCGTGGCAGAAAGCGCGCAAAACAGCGAACCGAGGGTAAACAGCACGATGGCGGTAAAGAAGATATTGCGTACGCCGACTTTGTCCGCCAGCCAGCCGCTGGCGGGCAGCATCACCGCCACGGTCAGCACATAAGATACGATGACCATGTGCATATGCAGCGGGCTTTCCCCGAGGCTTTGAGCCATTGAGGGAAGCGCGGTGTTAACGATGGTGGTGTCCAGCGACTGCATAAAGAAGCCGAAAGCCACAATCCACAATTGCCAGCGGGTGCTGTCGGGAAGATCTGTCATTTACTCGGTTACCGTTTGTTTAGGTTTACGCGAAAAACGCAGCCGCAGACGGTCGAAGAAGAGATACACCACTGGCGTGGTATACAGCGTCAGGAGCTGGCTCATTACCAGACCGCCGACAATGGTGATCCCCAGGGGTTGCCGCAGCTCCGAGCCGTCACCGCCCGACAATACCAACGGCAGCGCACCAAACAGCGCCGCCAGGGTAGTCATCATAATCGGGCGAAAACGCAGCAGACAGGCCTGGAAAATAGCTTCCTGCGGCGTCAGGTTACCGTGCCGTTGGGCTTCGAGCGCAAAATCGACCATCATAATGGCGTTTTTCTTCACGATGCCGATTAATAGCATGATCCCTATCAGGGCGATTAGGCTGAACGGGGCATTGAATAGCTCCAGCGCCAGCAGCGCCCCAACGCCCGCCGAGGGCAGGGTGGAGAGAATCGTCAGTGGATGCACGTAACTCTCGTAAAGGATACCCAGCACGATATACACCGTGGCGATGGCTGCGATAATCAGGATCACCTGCGAGTTCATCGTCTCCTGGAACACCTGCGCTGTTCCGGCAAAACTGCCGCGCACCGTCGAAGGCACACCTAGCTGGGTCATTGCGCGGTCGATCGCCGCACTGGCGTCCGAGAGCGATTTTCCGGTCGGTAAGTTGAACGAGATGGTCGAGGCCGCCGATAATCCCTGATGATTCACCGACAGCGGGGCATTCGCCGGTTGCCATTTAGCGAAATATGACAGAGGGATCGCTTTTCCTTCGTTATTAATGACAAACATTTTTTCCAGTGCACTGATGTCCTGGGTATAGCGCGGATCCACTTCCATCACCACTTTATACTGGTTCATGGGCTGGTAAATGGTCGAGATTTGCCGCTGACCGAAGGCGTTATTCAACAGGCTGTTGGCGGCCTGCACGTCGATTCCCAGCCGTGCCATGGTATCGCGGTCGTAAACCAGATTCATCTCCGCGCCGTTATCCTGCTGGTCGGAATTCACGTCCGCCAGTTCCGGCAATGTCGCCAGTTTTTTGCGGATTTTCGGCTCCCATTCGCGCAGCGCCGCCAGGTCGTCGGACAGCAACGTATACTGGTAACTGGCGTTCGACTGACGTCCGCCAACGCGAATATCCTGCACTGCCATCAGGAACAGATTCGCCCCTGGCTCTTTTGCCAGCTTCACCCGTAGACGGTCGATAATTTGCTGCGCCGTTTCGCTGCGCTCGTCGCGTGGTTTGAGAGTGATAAACATCATCCCACTGTTCACCCGCGAGCCACCGGTAAAGCCGGTGACATTATCCACTGCCGGATCGTCACGGATAATTTTCATGAAATCCTGCAATTTGCCGCGCATCGCCTGAAACGAAATACTCTGATCCGCCTGTATCCCGCCCATCAGTACACCAGTGTCCTGCTCCGGGAAGAAGGTTTTCGGGATCGAGATATACAGCCAGATATTCAGCGCAATGGTGCCAAGCAGCACTACGCCCACCAGACGGGTATGATTGAGTACCCATTTCAGCGACTTGCCGTAGCCTTGTTGCAGAGCAACCAACATGCGACCAAAACCACGCAGTCGCTTTTGCTCGCGCGGCTTGCTGGCTTTCAGCATCCAGCCGCACATCATTGGCGTTAGCGTCAGGGAAACCAGCAACGAAATACCAATGGCGACAGAAAGCGTCACGGCAAACTCGCGTAACAGGCGTCCTGGCAATCCGCCCATCAGCAGCAGCGGCAGGAACACCGCCACCAGTGACAGACTCATCGACAGCACTGTAAAGCCGACTTCGCGGGTACCTTGCAGTGCGGCTTGCAACGGTTTCATTCCCGCTTCCAGATGACGGGCAATGTTTTCCAGCACCACGATGGCGTCATCCACCACAAAGCCTGTAGCGATGGTCAGCGCCATTAACGAAAGATTATTGAGACTGAAACCGCACAGGTACATCGCGGCAAACGTACCAATCAGCGAAACCGGCACCGCAACGGCGGGAATAATAGTGGCGCGACCCGAGCGCAGGAATAAAAACACCACCAGAATCACCAGCGCCACCGAGATAATCAGCGTTTGCTCGACTTCCTCCAGTGAGGCGCGAATGGTGGGGGAGCGGTCCTGGGCAATTTGCAGATCAATCGCCGCCGGAATGGTCTCCTGCAACTCCGGTAATTTTGCCCGGATGCTGTCAACCGTCTGGATAATATTGGCTTCCGGCAGCTTGCGGATCATCAGCAAAATAGCCGGTTTGGCGTTGGTCATCCCGGCGTTGCGCACATCCTGCACTGAGTCGGTCACCGTCGCTACATCGCCCAGACGAACCGCGCCGCCGTTGTTGTAATGAATAATCAGCGGCTGATATTCAGCGGCGGTTTTCAGTTCATCGTTAGTCTGGATCTGCCAGCGGTGAGTGCCATCTTCCAGCGCCCCCTGCGGTTTACGCACGTTGGCATTGCTGATGGCAGTGCGTACGTCGTCCAGCGACACGCCCTGATTAAACAGCGCCTGCGGGTTCAGCCCAACGCGCACGGCGGGCAACGAGCTGCCGCCGACATCGACATCACCGACGCCGTCGATTTGCGAAATTGTCGGAGCCAGTTGCGTCGAGGCGAAATCGTACAGTTCACCCTGCGAATAAGTATCGGATGTCAGCGTCAGGATCATAATTGGCGCATCCGAAGGATTCGCTTTGCGATAGGTCGGACGGCTTGGCATTCCGCTGGGCAGCAAACTTTGCGCGGCGTTGATCGCCGCCTGCACATCGCGCGCCGCGCCGTTGATATCCCGGTCAAAATCAAACTGCAAAATAATACGCGTGCTGCCAAGCGAACTGCTGGAGGTCATTTCACTGACCCCGGCGATGCGCCCAAGTGAGCGCTCCAGCGGCGTGGCGACGGAAGACGCCATTGTCTCCGGCGACGCACCGGGCAGCGAGGCGCTGACCATAATCACCGGAAAATCGACCTGTGGCAGCGGGGCGACCGGCAGCATACGGAAGCCCAGTATTCCGCACAGGGTAATGGCAACCGACAGTAAAATCGTCGCCACCGGACGGTAAATGAAGAGGGCAAAAAACTTCACTTACGCCTCCTCTTCATGACGGGCAAAGCGACTTTTGGTCCACAATGCCAGGCGGTCGAATAGCAGATAAATCACCGGCGTGGTGAACAGCGTCAGCACCTGGCTAACAACCAGACCGCCGACCATACCGATGCCTAACGGACGACGCAGTTCCGCGCCAACTCCGGTGCTCAACATCAGCGGCAGCGCGCCAAGCAGTGCCGCCAGAGTGGTCATCAGGATCGGACGAAAACGCAGCAAACAGGCCTGGTAAATTGCATCGCGCGGCGACATGCCTTGCTCGCGCTCAGCAGCCAGCGCGAAGTCGATCATCATGATGGCGTTCTTCTTCACGATACCGATCAGCAAAATAATGCCGATAATCGCGATCACATCCAGTTCGCTACCGGCAATCAGCAACGCCAGCAGTGCGCCGACCCCTGCCGTTGGCAACGTCGAGAGAATGGTGATCGGGTGAATAAAGCTTTCGTAAAGAATGCCGAGCACGATATACATCGCCACCACCGCCGCGACAATCAGCCAGACAGTGCTGCCCAGCGCCGACTGGAAGGCGAGGGTGCTGCCCTGGAACTGCGTGGTGATATCCACCGGCAGATTCAGCGTCTTTTCGGTGTCCATAATCGCCTGCACCGCATCGCCCAGCGAATAGTTATCTGGCATGTTAAAGGAGATGGTCGTTACCGGGAACTGATCCAGATGGTTGATGGAGAGCGGCGCAAAACGCTGCTCAATTTTGGCAATTGAGCTTAGCGGCACCACGCCACCGTCGCTGCTGGTCAGGCGAATGGTATCCAGCGCCGCAAGCCCTGGGGTATTTTCGGTATTGTGCTCCAGCACCACGCGATACTGGTTAGCCTGAGTATAAATGGTGGAAATCAGTCGCTGACCAAACGCGTTGTACAGGGCGTTATCGACGTCCGCCATGCTGATCCCCAGACGGCTGGCGCTGTCGCGATCAACATTGACATACGCCACCAGCCCTTGGTCCTGCCAGTCGCTGGAGACATCAGAAAGCTGTGGCAGTTGCTGGAGTTTTTCCACGAGTTGTGGCACCCAGGTGCTGAGCGCATCCAGCGATGTGGCCTGCAAGGTAAACTGGTACTGGGTGCGGCTGACCTGAGTATCAATCGTCAGGTCCTGCGTTGGTTGCAGGAAGAGATCGACGCCCGGCACTTTATCTACTGCCGTTTGCAAACGGGCGATGACTTTTTGCACCCGATCATCACGTTCATCCAACGGTTTGAGGTTGATCTGTAAACGCGCACTGTTCAGCGACGGGTTAGTGCCATCAACGCCAACAAATGAGGTCAGGCTTTGCACCGCCGGATCCTGCAATATCACGTCCGCGACCTGGCGTTGCCGCTGGGCCATATTGGCAAAGGAGCTGGATTGCGGTGCCTGCAAAGTGCCCTGAATAATGCCGTTGTCCTGTACCGGGAAGAAACCTTTCGGAATGAACACCCATAAGAGAACGCTAAGCAGCAGCGTGCTGAGCGCTACGCTTAAAGTCAGCCACGGATGATTCAGCACTTTCGCCAGTCCACGACCATAGGCGGCGATTATCCTGTCGAACATTTTCTCTGAGGCACGGGAGAAGCGGTTCTGTTTACGCAGCGACTCCTGGCTGAGCATCCGTGCGCACATCATCGGCGTCAGGGTCAGCGACACCACGGCTGAGATCAAAATCGCGACTGCCAGAGTAATAGCAAATTCGCGGAACAGGCGCCCGACGATATCGCCCATAAACAGCAGTGGGATCAATACCGCAATCAGTGAGAAGGTCAGCGAGATAATGGTAAAGCCGATTTCACCCGCGCCCTTGAGCGCCGCCGCCAACGGTTTTTCGCCTTTTTCGATATAGCGGGAAATATTTTCGATCACCACGATGGCGTCATCGACCACGAATCCGGTGGCGATAGTTAACGCCATCAGCGTCAGGTTATTGATTGAAAAATCGAGAAACACCATAACCGCAAAGGTGCCAATTAACGACAGCGGCACGGCGACGCCAGGAATGATAGTCGCCGGAATATTGCGCAAAAACAGGTAGATAATCATGACTACCAGCGCGATAGCCATCATCAATTCAAACTGGGTATCGTTGACCGATGCGCGGATATTGGTGGTACGGTCAGAAAGTACCGTCACCTTCACCGATTTCGGCAGACTCTCGGTGAGCTGTGGCAGCATCTGCCGGATGCTGTCGGCGGTGGAGATAATGTTAGCACCAGGCTGGCGCTGAACATTCATCACTATGGCCTGTTCTTTATTTGCCCACGCCCCAAGCCAGCTATTTTCTGCACCTTGCTCTACGGTTGCGACATCGCCCAGACGAATCGGCGCGCCGTTCTGGTAGGCAATAATTAGCTGGCGATACTCTTCGGCGGATTGCATCTGGTCGTTCGCGGAAAGGGTGACCGCGCGGGAAGGGCCGTCGAGGCTACCTTTAGCCGAGTTAACGTTAGCGCCGGTAATGGCGGTGCGCACGGTTTCGCTGGTCAGGCCGAGGGCGGCAATCGCCTGGGCGTTAAGTTTGACGCGAACAGCCGGACGCTGACCGCCGGAAAGCGTCACCAGCCCGACGCCGGAAATCTGCGAGATCTTCTGCGCGACGCGGGTTTCCACCATATCTTCCACTTGCGTCATCGGCATGGCGGTTGATGTGACGGCAAGCGTCATGATCGGCGGATCTGCCGGGTTCACTTTGCTGTAAACCGGTGGGTTAGGCAGATCGCTCGGCAACAGGTTAGTGGCGGCATTAATCGCGGCCTGCACTTCCTGCTCAGCGACATCCAGCGGTAATGTTAGCTGGAATTGCAAGGTGATAACTGACGCGCCGCCGGAACTTTGCGATGACATCTGTTTCAGGCCAGACATCTGCCCGAACTGGCGTTCGAGCGGCGCAGTAACGGCGGAGGTCATGACATCCGGGCTGGCGCCAGGGTAGAGCGTGACCACCTGAATGGTCGGATAGTCCACTTCCGGCAGCGCCGAAACGGGCAGGGCGCGATAACCGATAATCCCGGCGAGTAAGATCGCCACCATCAGCAGCGTGGTGGCGACAGGACGCATAATAAACAGGCGCGACGGGCCGCCTGTGCTGCTCGGGGGTAACACCTGCATCAGGAGCGTGCTCCTTTTTTCGCGTATTCGCGGCTGGTGGCTTTCTCTTCTGGAGTGGTGGCGCTCTGGGCTTCCACCACTTCCACTTTCGCCCCTTCGGTCAGGCGATCAATGCCGTCTGTCACTACGCGATCGCCCGCGGAAATCCCCGCGCGGATCACCACTTTCTGACTGTCCTGAATGCCCGGCGTCACCAGATGTTTGCTGACTTTGTTTTCGCTATTCAGCACCCAGACAAAATGGCCTTCGTTGCCCATTTGCAGGGCGGCGGTGGGGATCACCACGGCGTTTTGTTCGGTGTCGACTAACATGCGCGCGTTAACAAACTGATTGGGAAACAGCGCATCATCCTGATTATTAAAGCGTGCTTTCACTTTAATCGTACCGGTAGTGGCATCGATTTGGTTATCGAGACTTAACAGCGTGCCTTCACTTAATTTCTTCGAGTTGGTGCGATCCCAGGCTTCAACAACCAGCGGTTTTCCGGCTTTTTGCGCCTGTACTACGGTAGTGATATCGCTTTCCGGCAGGGTAAAGAGCAAATCGATAGGATGCGTCTGGGTGATCACCACAATCCCGGTGGTATCACCACTGGAGATTTGGTTACCAACATCAACCTGCTTGAGACCAACGCGACCATCGACTGGTGCGGTGATGCGGCTCCAGTCGAGTTGCAGCTGCGCACTGGCGACGCTCGCTTCATCAGCCTTAAAGGTACCTTCGGTTTCACTGACCAGCGCCTGTTGGGCATCCAATTCCTGACGGGAGACGAGATTGGTTTTTGCCAGTTGCTGATAACGCGCTAAATCACGGCGGGCGTTGGCTAGTGTGGCTTTATCTTTTGCCAGTTGCCCCTGAGCTTGTGCTAATGCAACTTTGAACTGGCTGGGGTCAATTTCTGCCAGTAAATCGCCTGCTTTGACCTGCTGACCCTCCTGGAAATGTAATGCCATCAGTTGACCATCTACGCGACTGCGCACCGTAACGGTGTTAGCAGCGGTAATCGTACCAAGCCCGGTGAGGTAACGCGGAACCGCCTGTTCCACGGCAGTTGCTGCCTGAACCGGGGCCAATGGGCCGGAACGCATACCACGGCGGCCACCGGCTGGCGACTGCTGTGCTTGCTTCGTCGCACCTGGCGCTGCGCTCTGGGATTCATTGCGGCCTTGCCAGAACCAGAAAGCGGCGATGGCGGCGATAACCACCACGATTACGATTACCCAACGGGATTTATAACTGCCTTTCATCGTTAAGAGTTTCTCTTCCTGAAACGTTTCGCGGAATGATACTAGTGTAGCCAGCCAATAAGGGAGAAAAATGGAGGAATTATGAAACACTGTCGGGAATCGTCTGAATGACGGGCACTTTTGCGAGCACGCATCCAGTAATAACACAGGAAACTATTTTATCTACGCGTTAGCGATAGACTGCATTAAGGGCAAAAGGAGGTAGGCCGACGATTTCAGCGGGACGCTGAAACGGGAAAGCCCCTCCCGAGGAAGGGGCCTTAAATAAGGAAAGGGTCATGATGAAGTGGATCATCATCGTGGTGCTCTTAGTCGTTAGCTACCCAGCTTACTAAGACTACCAGGGCGGGGAAACCCCGCTCTACCCTCACTCCTGAAAGTATGCCTTCACGGTCAGAATGTCAATCCGCAGGCTTTGCAGTTTGCGATCCTGTCTGCAAATATTCTTTGCGAGTCGTTACGCAATAATCACAGATGAAACTATTTTATCTACGCGTTAGCGATAGACTGCATTCAGGGCAAAAGGAGGTAGGCCGACGATTTCAGCGGGACGCTGAAACGGGAAAGCCCCTCCCGAGGAAGGGGCCTTAAATAAGGAAAGGGTCATGATGAAGATACTCATCATCGTGGTGCTCTTAGTCATTAGCTTACCGGCTTACTAAGACTACCAGGGCGGGGGAAACCCCGCTCTACCCTCACTCCTGAAAGTATGCCTTCACAATCAGATTGTCAATCCGCAGGCTTTGTAGTCTGCGATCCTGCCAGCAAATATTCTTTGCGAGACGTTACGCAATAATCACATGTGAAACTATTTTATCTGCAAGTTAGCGATAGACTGCTTGCATGGCGAAAGGAGGTAGGCCGCCGATTTCAGCGGGACGCTGAAACGGGAAAGCCCCTCCCGAGGAAGGGGCCTTAAATAAGGAAAGGGTCATGATGAAGCTACTCATCATCGTGGTGCTCTTAGTTATTAGCTGGCCAGCTTACTAAGACTACCAGGGCGGGGGAAACCCCGCTCTACCCTCACTCCTGAAGTTATGTTAATCCACCCTTATTGTCAATCTGTAAGTCCACGTTCTTGCGGGGCGAATAGCAAAACCCTCTGCGCTTATGGGCCGAATTCTGAAAGTTGCTTTGCCTGCTCTTATTTCATTATTGCAGTCGGTATGATACCGGACCTCAATAATTCTCTAAGAAAGGATTTCTTATGAGCGAACAAATCACGTTTGCCACCAGCGATTTTGCCAGTAACCCGGAACCACGTTGTCCCTGCATTTTGCTGCTGGATGTTTCTGGCTCAATGAGCGGCAGACCTATTAATGAACTTAACGCCGGATTGGTTACCTTTCGTGATGAACTGCTTGCCGATCCGCTGGCTTTAAAAAGAGTGGAACTCGGTATTGTGACGTTCGGCCCGGTGCATGTGGAACAACCATTTACCAGCGCCGCTAATTTTTTCCCGCCCATCCTGTTTGCCCAGGGGGATACACCAATGGGCGCCGCCATTACCAAAGCCATGAATATGGTTGAGGAACGGAAACGTGAGTACCGCGCAAATGGTATTTCATATTATCGTCCGTGGATTTTCCTGATCACTGATGGCGCACCAACCGATGAGTGGCAGGCTGCCGCCAACAAAGTGTTTCAGGGGGAAGAAGATAAAAAGTTTGCCTTCTTTACCATCGGTGTTCAGGGGGCTGATATGAAGACCCTGGCACAAATCAGCGTTCGTCAGCCTTTACCACTACAGGGATTACAATTCCGTGAACTGTTTAGCTGGTTATCCAGTTCGCTGCGTTCGGTTTCCCGCTCCACGCCGGGAACGGAAGTTGTGCTGGAAGCGCCAAAAGGCTGGACGTCAGTGTGAGCTGGCGTCTGGTTTATGCATCAGCCGTTGGAACGTCGCACATCAGCGCTGATTTACCTTGTCAGGATGCCTGCCAGATGCAGGTTGTCTGCCTAAACGACCAGCAACCATTACTGGTGATGTTCCTTGCTGATGGCGCAGGTAGCGTTTCGCAGGGGGGCGAAGGCGCGATGCTCGCCGTCAATGAAGCGATGGCTTATATGTCGCAAAAAGTGCAGGGTGGGGAATTGGGGCTTAATGATGTCCTCGCCACAAATATGGTACTGACTATTCGTCAGCGACTTTTTGCCGAGGCGGAAGCTAAAGAATTAGCAGTTCGCGATTTTGCCAGCACGTTTCTGGGATTGATTTCGTCGGCTAACGGCACCTTGATTATGCAGATTGGCGATGGCGGCGTGGTGGTGGATTTTGGTCACGGTCTGCAATTACCGCTTACGCCGATGGTGGGTGAATATGCCAATATGACGCATTTCATTACCGATGAAGATGCCGTTTCCAGACTGGAAACTTTCACCAGCACTGAGCGTGCGCATAAAGTTGCAGCATTTACGGATGGTATTCAGCGGCTGGCGTTAAATATGCTGGATAATTCTCCTCATGTGCCTTTCTTTGCCCCGTTTTTCAATGGACTGGCGTCAGCAACGCAGGAACAACTCGATTTATTACCTGAATTGTTAAAGCAGTTTTTGTCCAGCCCAGCGGTAAACGAGCGTACCGATGATGATAAAACGTTAGCACTGGCTATGTGGACAGAATGAACATCGCATGGCGGTTGAAGACAACGGTTCAACCGCCAGTTTAAGCAATCAATATAATGGCTGGCTAGCGAACTAATTTTGCTCTTAGCTCGTCGGCTTCTTCTTTTGGATAGGTGACCAATAAAGGATCAATGGTATAACCACCGTAAATTTTATCCCCGCGCGTATACATCCAGTCTGAAATATCTTCTTTCTTGATTTTCCACTCCTGGCCATATTCTACGTTTGTAACAATACCAGGGTCATTGCTTATTATACCAATAAACATGCCGTTAGAATAAGTGACATCCGTGAGCCAGAAATGCTCGGTTTCTCCGCGATCGGTTATCGGGGCTTTGACTGCGAAAGTATCAGCATCTTTTTTATTCATAACTTCGATGAATTGATCGGTTTCTTTCCGCGCATGTTTAATCGCGTCAGACATCGCCTTTTTATCATAACCTCCTGTCACTAACGTATCCGAAATCTCACAATAGCTTGCGGTAGTAAAAAATAGCAGACACAACATAAGTAATATCTTTTTCATTTTTTCTCCAGAATCCCTGTGTAGTAAAAGTTAGCAAAAAACCTGTGGAAGTGAATCATTATCAGGTTGGAATTGAATTGTATCCTGATGAAATTGCATTATCATTTTTATTCTTGAGTGGGACTCTTCCAATATAGAAATAATTATAATGGGCAGTGTTATTATTCATTGAAATATAATATGACTGCCCTTGAAACATTATGAAGACAAATATAAAAGTATTTACATCGACAGGTGAATTGACCACTCTCGGGCGTGAACTGGGCAAAGGCGGCGAAGGCGCGGTTTATGATATCGAGGAGTTTGTCGATAGCGTTGCCAAGATTTATCACACGCCGCCACCCGCCTTAAAACAGGACAAACTTGCCTTTATGGCTGCGACAGTTGACGCGCAGTTGCTGAATTATGTCGCCTGGCCGCAGGCAACGCTTCACGGTGGACGAGGCGGAAAAGTTATCGGTTTTATGATGCCAAAAGTTTCTGGTAAAGAACCGATTCATATGATCTATAGCCCGGCACATCGTCGCCAGAGTTACCCTCATTGTGCGTGGGATTTTCTACTCTATGTTGCGCGCAATATTGCTTCATCTTTTGCTACGGTTCATGAGCACGGGCACGTCGTGGGTGACGTAAACCAGAACAGCTTTATGGTAGGTCGCGACAGCAAAGTGGTGTTGATCGATAGTGACTCCTTTCAGATTAACGCCAATGGCACACTGCATTTATGCGAAGTCGGCGTGTCGCATTTTACGCCGCCAGAGCTGCAAACCTTACCGTCATTTATCGGCTTTGAACGCACCACGAATCACGATAATTTTGGCCTTGCGTTGCTGATTTTTCACGTCTTGTTTGGTGGTCGGCATCCTTATTCCGGTGTACCGCTTATCTCTGATGCGGGTAATGCGCTGGAGACGGATATTGCCCATTTCCGTTATGCCTACGCGTCAGATAATCAGCGACGTGGTTTAAAATCGCCGCCACGATCGATTCCGCTATCGATGTTACCGGGTGATGTTGAAGCCATGTTTCAGCAGGCGTTCACGGAAAGTGGCGTGGCAACCGGGCGTCCGACGGCAAAAGCGTGGATAGCGGCACTGGATTCTCTACGCCAACAATTAAAGAAATGTACTGTTTCGGCAATGCATGTTTACCCTGGTCATTTGACTGACTGTCCGTGGTGTACACTGGATAATCAAGGCGTTATCTATTTTATTGATCTTGGCGAAGAGGTGATTACCACCGGCGGTGATTTTGTGCTGGCGAAAGTCTGGGCGATGGTGATGGCGTCAGTAGCACCGCCAGCACTACAGTTACCATTACCCGATCATTTCCAACCAGCTGGCAGGCCGCTTCCTTTAGGCCTGTTACGGCGTGAATACATTATTCTGATTGAGATCACACTGTCAGCGTTATCGCTGTTGCTTTGCGGTCTTCAGGCAGAACCGCGTTATATTATTTTGGTGCCTGTGCTGGCGGCTATCTGGATTATTGGCAGTCTGACAAGCAAAGCTTACAAAGCAGAAGTCCAGCACCGTCGTGAGGTATTTAATCGTGCGAAAATGGACTATGACCATTTAGTCAGCCAGATCCAACAGTTGGGCGGGTTGGAAGGTTTTATCGCCAAACGGACGATGCTCGAAAAAATGAAGGACGAAATTCTCGGTTTACCGGAAGAAGAAAAGCGCGATCTGGCAGCACTTCAGGACAACGCAAGGGAACGGCAGAAGCAGAAGTTTCTGGAGGGATTTTTTATTGATGTTGCCTCTATTCCCGGCGTTGGCCCTGCGCGTAAAGCGGCGTTACGGTCTTTTGGTATTGAAACAGCAGCAGATGTTACCCGTCGTGGTGTTAAGCAAGTGAAAGGGTTTGGTGATCATCTGACACAGGCGGTTATCGACTGGAAAGCGAGTTGCGAACGCCGTTTTGTGTTCAGGCCGAATGAAGCGGTAACGCCAGCAGACAGACAAGCGGTAATGGCGAAAATGACCGCCAAACGACATCGGCTGGAATCGGCGCTGACTGTCGGCGCGACAGAGTTGCAGCGATTCCGCCTTCATGCTCCTGCACGGACCATTCCGTTGATGGAACCATTACGTCAGGCAGCGGAGAAACTGGCTCAGGCGCAGGCTGATTTAAGCCGCTGCTGAGCCATTTTTCAATTAACGAAACACCACTTCCGCCCAGCGTGCCAGCCCGGCGGTGACGGAGCCAAAGTCATCGCCACCTGCAATCGGAATGCCCGGCAACTGTTCTGTCAGCGCTTTTTTAATCAGCGGCGAACGGGCGCTACCGCCGGTCAGATAGATAACATCCGGTTTTTCCTGGGCGTTATCCAGCGCCAGTTGCACCTGTTCCAGAATCCGCGCCAGCGGCTGGCTGAGGGCGCTTTCCAGCCCTTGTTGGCTAATCAGCGTTGCCAGTTCATCGCTGATAAACGGCAGTGAGGCGCGGGTTTCCGCTACGCTTGAAAGGGCGATTTTGCTCTCTTCTGCACTGCGCACCAGGCGATAGCTTAAACGCTGACGCCAGACTTTCTGTAACAGGGCCACTTTCTCCGGTTCGCGGGCGTCGCGTACCAGATCGTTAAGCAGACGACCGTTAGCACTACTGTAGAAATCACTCTGCGCAGGTACATCGTTGATGGCAATCGCATTCCACCACGGCAGGATCGGTAGGGCGATGCCTTTTTCAGTTTCGCCACCCATGCCCAGTAATGGCATCAGATTTTTAAACGCCAGTGCGATATCCAGATCGTTACCGCCAATACGGCAACCACTGTGACCCAGCAGGCTGGCTTCACGATCGAGACGTGAACGCCACTGTGGCCCCATTAGCAGTAAAGAACAGTCAGTCGTACCACCACCAATATCCACCACCAGCACCCGTTTTTCTTCCTGCAAGGTGGCTTCGTAATCCAGCCCAGCCGCCACCGGCTCGTACTGGAATACCACATCCTTAAACCCGGCACGCTTTGCTGCGCGCTCCAGAATCCCTTGTGCCTGGGCGTTTGCCTCATCGCCGCCCAGCCCCTGGAAGTTGATCGGGCGACCAATCACCGCCTGGGTAATCGCTTCTGGCTGCTGTGTCTGGGCCTGCTTGCGAATGTGCAGCATCATTGCGCAGACCAGATCCTCAAACAGCGCCACCTGCTGCGGTTTTAAGCCGCTGGCACCGAGGAACGATTTTGGTGATTTCACAAACCACACTTCTTCCGGATCATCAATGTACTGCGCCAGTGAGGAAAGACCGAACTGCACGCTTTTCGCCGTGACATCGATATCTTCTTCGCGGTTATAACGAATTGCCCGACGTAACAGCGCCTGCGTTTCATCGTCGTCTGCCGGAACATCATGATGGCGGTACAGCCATTCGCTTACCGCTTCACGCGTTGGCGCGCAAAGCATTGAAGGCAGCAGCGTGCTGTCGTTTTCCATTTTTAGCAAATGCGGTTTACCGTCACGCATGACCGCCACTGAACAGTTTGCTGTACCGTAATCAAAACCAATAAACACGAAATAATCCCCATGCCGGTGAAGAAGGGGCGTGACTTTAGCGAAATGTTGCCGTCGCGACAACCGGAATATGAAAGCAAAGCGCAGCGTCTGAATAACGTTTATGCTGAAAGCGGATTAACAAGGAGATGCGATGTATACCCTGAACTGGCAGCCGCCGTATGACTGGTCGTGGATGTTGGGTTTTCTCGCCGCTCGTGCGGTGAGCGGTGTGGAAACAGTCGCTGACGATTTTTATGCCCGTAGTCTGGCGGTGGGTGAACATCGTGGCGTGGTGACTGCTATTCCGGATATAGCCAGCCATACTCTGCACATAAATTTAAGTGCAGGTTTAGAACCTGTTGCCGCTGAGTGTCTGGCGAAAATGAGCCGCCTGTTTGATCTGCAATGTAACCCGCAGATTGTGAACGGTGCGTTGGGAAAGTTAGGCGCGGCGCGGCCCGGATTGCGTTTACCTGGTTGTGTTGATGCTTTTGAGCAGGGCGTGCGGGCGATTTTAGGCCAACTGGTGAGCGTGGCGATGGCGGCAAAATTGACCGCCAGAGTGGCACAGCTTTATGGCGAACGGCTGGATGATTACCCGGAATATGTCTGCTTCCCCACGCCTCAGCGGCTGGCGGTAGCCGACCCGCAGGCATTAAAAGCGTTAGGTATGCCGTTGAAACGGGCAGAGGCGCTGATTCATCTGGCAAATGCGGCGCTGGAGGGCACCTTACCAATGATAATACCGGGCGACGTAGAACAAGCGATGAAAAAGCTGCAAACTTTTCCGGGTATCGGGCGCTGGACGGCGAATTATTTCGCCTTGCGCGGCTGGCAGGCGAAAGATGTTTTTCTGCCGGATGATTATCTGATTAAACAGCGATTTCCGGGAATGACACCGGCACAAATCCGCCGTTATGCCGAGCGCTGGAAGCCCTGGCGTTCTTATGCGCTGTTGCATATCTGGTATACGGAAGGCTGGCAACCCGACGGAACGGACGAATTGTAGGCCTGATACGTCGCATCAGGCGATGGGGAAGCACGCCTTAGTTAATCGCGAAATAACTGTTATTCACCAGCAAATCCAATGGTTGGGCATCGGCAATCACATCACCATAAATCAGATCAACGCCGATGCCAGAAAGCGTATCCATCACTAAGGGTAAAACAACTGGCCCGGCGATAGTCTTCACCCCGAGTCGCTGAGCGTGCCCCTGAATAATCGTAATCAGCATCTCATCCATCAAATTACCCTGCACGCTGGCGCATAGCTCACCGTCAAGTAGCAGGTAATCTGCCATATTCGCTTTCAGCGTGTTGAAAATTTGCAGATCGCGACCCACCTGGCTGAGCACTATCCGACATCCCGCCAGCCGCAGTTTTTGCACGCTTTCTGCGTGATCGATAACCGCTTCTGCCGGAATAATCAGATGTAATAACCGCGGTGGTAGAGGGCTATTTTCCAACTGCTCAAGCAGTTCATTCACCAGAGCGGCGCTACTCAAACCGGCAACAGAAAGGGGGAGGGCGATGCTTAAGCCTTTACTGGCAATCGCTTTTGCGGTCTGCTGGAAAAATTCATGGAGTACCCGGCGGTCAAGAGCATGGTTAAGCGCCGGATCACCGAAGCTACGACGAAATGTTTGTTCATCAAAAATCTCGCCTTCGCAACCCCAGAGTTTTAGTGATATCAACCACAAATTACGCGCTTCCGGGATCCGTGGCGAAGCGACGCCGTGGGCGATCATCATCAACTGATTCTCTTTAATCATCCGCCACTGTTCATCAATCGACATCGCCGCCCGTTCGATATGTGCGTCAGCTTGCTGCGGTTCGTAAACTGTCACCCGGCCGCGGCCACCATTTTTGGAGGCATAACAGGCGATGTCAGCCTGCGACATCACTTCAACCGCCTGATGATTGTTGTCATCAATCAAGGTAATCCCGGCACTGGCACCTACCCGATGTACACGTCCTTCCCATATAAAATGATAGTCATTCACGGCGCTGATAATGCGTGTAGCGATAAAACGCGCACTTTCGACATTACAGTCTGGCAGCAGCAGACCAAATTCATCGCCACCGAGTCGCGCAAGTACGTCGCTGGAGCGCAGCATACTCAGCATCAATGATGCCAGTTCGCGCAGCAAAGCGTCGCCAGCGGCGTGCCCGGCGCTGTCATTCACCGCTTTAAAGCGATCAAGATCGATAAACACCAGTGCATGTCGCTGATGTGTACTGTTTACCGTTTGCAGCAGGATGCGTAGTTGCTTCTCAAAACTGGCGCGATTGGCGAGATGCGTCAGTGCATCATGGGAGGCGCTGTAGCTAAGTTGGCGCAGCATTTTGCGTGATTCGGTGACGTCCTGAATCACCAGTACTGAGCCTATATTGCTGCCGTCCAGAGTACTTAGTGGCGTAATGCTGTAATGCACGTCGTAGCTGCCGCCGCTCCGGCAGTGCAACACTACATCTTGTTCAATCGCGGAACGCGAGGTGTCGGCACTGTAAATGTTCTCCATCAGGGGACCATTGTCGCCAAAGGTAATATGCAACACCGTCAGGAGCGGAACCCCCAACGCTTCCTCCTGCATCCAGCCGCTCATCTTCTCCGCCACCGGGTTCATAAAGGTAATTTTCATTGCCATATCAATACAGACCACAGCTTCGCCGATGGAGTCCAGCGTAATGTGCAGGCGCTCTTTTTCCTGAAACAATGCCTCGTTAAGCTGTTTAACCTCAGTCATATCCATATTAATGCCGAGCAGGCGTTCGACTTCGCCTTCTTTATTCAGTACCCGGTTAGCGAGGGCGCGGATATGGCGGATGCCATCTTTCACGGCAATGCGAAATTCCAGTTTAAAGGGAGAGCGTGATTGCAATGAATCGCGAATCACTTTTTCGGCGTGCTGGCGATCTTCCGGCAGCACGCACTCGTACCACACTTGCCAGTTCGGTTTGATATGCGGAGGAATTTCATACAGCTCGAACATCCGCTTATCCCAGCTAAAAATATCCGGCTTCAGCTCCCATTCCCAGATACCAATCCCGCCCGCTTCATTAGCCAGTGTAATGCGTTCCATCAGGCGTTTGTTTATGTGTTCAGTACGTTTGAGCTCATTGATATCTTCGATCTGGGCGATAAAGTAGAGCGGCGTACCATCGGTGTGGCGTACCAGTGAGACAGCAAGCAATGCCCAAACAATATCGCCAGTACGATTGTAGTAACGCTTTTCCATCGAATAGGTATTGATCTCACCATTAATGAGTTTCTCAACCTGTTGCAGATCTTTATTGAGATCTTCCGGCCAGGTCAGTTGCTGAAAGGTGAGGGCGCGTAGCTCATCCTGGTTGTAACCGAGAAACTGACATAAGGCTTTATTGGTTTGCAGCCATTGTCCTTCCGTTCCCACAAGAGCCATGCCGATGGCGGAATACTCCATAGCGTTGCGAAAACGGGTTTCGCTTTCGGAAATGTGTTTGCGTTCCGCACGAAAGGCATACATCACCATAGTCATGATGTTGGCGGGCAGCAGGATCAGTAAAAACGGTAGCCACGGCATATGGCTCATCAGGTACGTTCTCGGCGTAGCAAGCAGGGAGGGATCCGCGGCCATCATCAGCGACACCATCATCACCGTGGTAAGGAAAATCAAAAAGGCTTCCATTCGTGGCAGGCGCACGGCGCTCCACATCAGCAGCACAATAATGAAAGTAAAAGGCCACGGCAGATACAGCATCGAAAGCCAGCTTAACGTCAGTGTGATGGCTAACGTGAGCAGTGACTCAAAAAGCAACCGAGGGTTGCGATGGCGCAACAGATAATGTGGCTTAAATAACAATCCCAGCGGCACCAGTGCCAGAGCGCCGATGGATTCTGAAAGGACCCAGATAAAAAATGATCTTAAAGGATCGTCTCCAGGGGTAATCAGGAGAATAAGTACGCCGCCCAGCAACGGGGGAACTATGGCACTGCCAAACGCCAGACGTAACCAGTCATTTAGATTTTTTAGAGGGTTATACCATGGCAACAATTTACGCAGGAGGAGGGCGCCTGTAGCCGCTTCAACAATGTTGATTCCCGTCCAGATCATATTCAGGGAGCTGGTAGAGAAAAGGAGAACGGATGCCGCGATATTGCCCAGCGAGCAAGTCAGCGCAATGCCTGGCCACATCCGTCCTGCATGGCGGTAAAACGCTACCATCATAATCGAGGTGGGAAACCAGAGTGGCGCCAGTTGGTTACCAAACTGAGAAAGCTCAAGAGAGAACAGAGTAAAAATAAAAGAAACTAAACCTAAACTGACCAGGTGCAGTAGCGGATGTGGCAGGGTAACTAAAACATGTTGGGATGGTTTACTCATTACTGCTCAATCCGAATGGCCAGATCGTCGCGGATATACCGGACGTTTCAGTGTGAATTTCTGTTTATGCTAGTACAAAAGTTTTACATTTTATATGTGGATTGTTCATAAAATGACGCATCAGGTGATATTTCGTTCGCTGTGAACTAACATTTTTAACTTTGTATTAAAATTGCGCGAATTAATTTGCGTCAGGGAATTATTCGACTAAATTTATGCCCTAACCATGCAGGCGCTATTCGACTGGTATCAGACGGATGAAATCCCTATAATTGCCGCGTTTGGCGTTTCGACGCTCCCCTTCCTAACATCCAGGTTATTCAGGTCGCTAAATATATGACTGATCAGTCTCATCAGTGCGTCATTATCGGTATCGCTGGCGCATCGGCTTCCGGCAAGAGTCTTATTGCCAGTACCCTTTATCGTGAACTGCGTGAACAAGTGGGCGATGAACACATCGGCGTTATTCCGGAAGATTGCTACTACAAAGATCAAAGCCATCTGTCGATGGAAGAGCGGGTTAAAACTAATTATGACCATCCCAGCGCGATGGATCATAGCCTGCTTCTTGAACATCTTCAGGCACTTAAACGTGGCTCGGCCATTGACCTGCCGGTTTACAGTTACGTAGAACACACGCGAATGAAAGAAACGGTGAAGGTTGAACCGAAGAAAGTCATCATTCTCGAAGGCATCTTATTGCTGACAGATGCACGGCTGCGTGACGAATTGAATTTCTCTATTTTTGTCGATACTCCGCTGGATATCTGCCTGATGCGCCGCATCAAGCGCGACGTTAATGAGCGTGGTCGTTCGATGGATTCCGTGATGGCGCAATATCAAAAAACTGTGCGCCCGATGTTCCTGCAATTTATTGAACCTTCCAAGCAATATGCGGATATTATCGTGCCGCGCGGCGGGAAAAACCGCATCGCGATCGATATATTGAAAGCAAAAATTAGTCAGTTCTTTGAATAAGTTTTGTGAATTGTGTACCGTTCAGTGATAACCTGGTATGCCCTTGACGCAAAAGGCGTTAAGGGAGTGATGCGCGAAAGGAGAAAGTGCCATGCGTCTGTGTGACCGCGATATTGAAGCCTGGCTTGATGAAGGCCGTTTGTCGATCAACCCACGTCCGCCAGTGGAGCGTATTAATGGCGCGACGGTGGATGTGCGCCTGGGCAATAAATTTCGTACCTTCCGTGGTCACACGGCAGCGTTTATCGATCTGAGCGGCCCCAAAGATGAAGTGAGCGCCGCGCTTGATCGTGTGATGAGCGACGAGATTGTGCTCGACGAGGGTGAAGCGTTTTATCTCCATCCGGGAGAGCTGGCGCTGGCGGTAACGCTGGAGTCAGTAACACTGCCTGCCGATCTGGTTGGCTGGCTGGACGGGCGTTCCTCCCTGGCTCGTCTGGGGCTGATGGTACACGTTACCGCACACCGTATCGATCCAGGCTGGTCTGGCTGCATTGTGCTGGAGTTTTACAACTCTGGTAAACTGCCGCTCGCTTTGCGCCCAGGTATGTTAATTGGTGCGCTGAGCTTTGAGCCGCTTTCCGGCCCGGCGGCACGCCCGTACAACCGCCGCGAAGACGCGAAATATCGCAACCAGCAGGGTGCGGTAGCCAGCCGGATCGATAAAGACTAATTCTGGTCCATTGAGGATACCATGAGACGATTTCTGACCACGCTGATGATTCTCCTGGTCGTGCTGGTGGCGGGTTTTTCTGCGTTAGTACTGCTGGTTAATCCGAATGATTTCCGTGATTACATGGTAAAGCAGGTTGCCGCGCGAAGTGGTTATCAGCTTCAGTTAGATGGTCCTCTGCGCTGGCACGTCTGGCCGCAGCTTAGTATCCTTTCTGGTCGCACAATATTAACGGCACAGGGTGCCAGCCAACCGCTGGTCCGTGCCGATAATATGCGCCTTGATGTGGCCCTCTGGCCTTTGTTAAGTCATCAACTCAGCGTTAAGCAAGTCATGCTCAAAGGGGCAGTGATTCAACTGACACCGGAAACAGAAGCGGTGCGCAGTGAAGATGCCCCGGTAGCGCCGAAAGACAATACATTACCCGATAACGCAGAAGATCGTGGCTGGTCGTTTGATATCGCCAGCCTGCGAGTCAGTGACAGCGTGCTGGTGTTCCAGCATGAAGATGACGAGCAGGTTACGGTGCGTGATATCCGCCTGCAAATGGAGCAGGACTCACAACATCGCGGATCGTTTGAGTTTTCCGGGCGGGTAAATCGCGACCAACGCGATCTCTCTTTATCGCTCAAAGGTACGGTTGATGCCTCTGATTATCCACATGATTTAACGGCAGATATTCAACAGATTGACTGGCAGTTGCAGGGTGCTGATCTGCCGAAGCAGGGGATTCAGGGCCATGGTCAGTTCAGGGCTCAGTGGCAGGAAGCGCAAAAACGTCTCTCTTTTGAACAAATCAATTTAACCGCTAACGACAGTAATCTTACCGGTCAGGCGCAGGTAGCGCTGCTTGAGAAGCCAGAATGGCTGCTCAGATTGCAATTTGCCCAGTTAAATCTGGATAATTTGCTGCCAATGAATGATGTGATGACTACGCAAAATGGCGTTGCTCAACAGGGGCAAAACCAGCCGACGCTGCCACGTCCGGTAATTTCCTCACGCATTGATGAACCCGCGTATCAGGGGCTGAAAGGCTTTGCGGCAGATATTTTGTTGCAGGCCAATAACGTGCGCTGGCGTGGAATGGATTTTGCCGATGTCACTGCGCAAATGACCAACAAGGCGGGGCTGCTGGAGATTATCCAGTTGCAGGGCAAACTTAACCAGGGTGTTGTGTCGTTACCCGGTACGCTGGATGCCACAGCCTCTCATCCGCGTATAGTTTTCCATCCACGACTGGAAAATGTCGAGATTGGCACCATCCTGAATGCCTTTAACTACCCCATCTCACTAACGGGGAAAATGTCGCTGGCGGGGGATTTCTCTGGTGCTGATATTGATGCTAACGCATTCCGCCACACCTGGCAGGGGACGGCGCATGTCGAAATGGCCGATACGCGCATGGAAGGCATGAACTTCCAGCAGATGATCCAACAAGCGGTAGAACGTAATGGTGGTGATGTGAAGGCCGCTGAAAACTTCGATAACGTGACCCGGCTTGATCACTTCTCTACCGATTTGACGCTCGACAATGGCGTTGTGACTCTTGATGACATGCAGGGTGAGTCGCCCATGCTGGCGCTTTCCGGGGCTGGTACGTTGAATCTGGCAGATCAAACCTGCGACACCCAGTTTGATATTCGGGTCGTGGGTGGCTGGAACGGGGAAAGCAAACTGATTGATTTCCTTAAAGAAACTCCGGTTCCTTTGCGGGTTTATGGCAACTGGCAGCAACTTAATTACAGCCTGCAAGTGGACCAGCTGCTACGCAAACATCTCCAGGACGAAGCGAAACGTCGCCTGAATGACTGGGCCGAGCGGAATAAAGATTCCCGCAATGGCAAAGATGTGAAGAAGTTGCTGGAGAAGATGTAAGTTACCAGGTGACCAGTCCTGTAGGCCTGATAAGACGCGTAAAGCGTCGCATCAGGCGTTCGTGGCGGCATCATTATATTCTGAATATATAAGATCGAAGGCTGTTCCGTTCACTTGATGTTCCTCGCTACTATGGAACGCTCAAGCCGGTGAACGTGTCAGGGTGGCTCAATCGCCACCACCCTGGCAACCCGGGCTCCCGGCGGTAAATCGCCGCTGGCGCGGTTCCCTCATCTTATTCCTTTCGGCTATCGGGTACGGGCGCGAGGTAACATATATGGACGCTCCCGGAATGCAATGCTTTCTTCAGTTATGTAATAAAACGGGTAGGTGCAGCCATATATCCGGTTTCTGATGGGATTTTTATCCCGAACCATGATGAAATCCGCCAGGCAGGTACCAATCATCCTCTACGGGCTAACTTGCCCTTGTTACCTCTCGGTGTGTCCTGCCTGCGGTCTTACCTGTTTTGCCATCTTCTGAAGTCACCTGCACCTACCAGGACGTTAACTTTTTTTCAGCACCTCGTCAGATTGACTGACCTTGTGTCAGGCGAGCTGCCGAGGTTGATATTCAGTATTGTGTGACAACATTGACCACATGATCCTCGCTGTTTTTGCCGCCATGGCGACAACAGCTACATTGTAGTGCTTCCGCTCAAGGAGTCCCTGAAGCCAGGAATTCTCCTCAACCGCGCCGTTTCGGTTGACCCAGGCGGTAAGTGCGCGTGCGCCGTGAACCAGCAGGTATCGGAAATATCCATCTCCACGTTTGCTGATCCCTCCCAGTTGCTGTTTCCCGCCGCTGGAATGTTCCTTTGGTGTCAGCCCCAGCCATGAAGCGAACTGCTTTGCGGTACTGAATTGTCGGGCATTACCCACTGCTGCTACCACATAAGTGGCCGTTAGCATGCCAACCCCCGGGATCTTGGCCATTCTCTGGCAGGCTTCCTGCGTTCTATACCAGGAGGCCAGAGCTTCTTCTACCTGTTTAACTTGTTCTTCAAGTTCCCGGATATGTTTAGACTGTCTGTAGATGCTGGTTCTGACAAAGGGAGATAAACCATTTTCGCCATCCTCCAGAATGGCTGGCAGCTCACGTGTTAAATGGCTTTGTCCGGCCGCAATCGTAATACCAAACTCAGCAAGTGTGGCTCTTAAACTATTGGCACAGGCAATCCGCTCACGGATAAGTATTCCCCGTTCAGTGTGTAACGCTAAAACGGCCTGCTGCTCTTCGGTTTTTATCTGAACAAAACGCATATTCGGGCGGGTTACCGCTTCGCAGATTGCTTCAGCATCTGCTGCATCCGTCTTGTTCGTTTTCACATAAGGCTTCACATACTGCGGAGGTATGAGTTTTACCTCATGACCATAGCGGGTGAATAATCGCGCAAAATAATGACTGGATGAGCAGGCTTCCATGCCAATCAGACAAGGTTCCAGTTGAATCACAAACTGAACAAACTTAGCCCGGGTGAGCTTTTTACGCAAAATAGTATGGCCTTCATGATCGACACCATGAAGCTGAAAAACGTTCTTTGCCAGGTCGATACCAAGAGTTGATACTTTCATGTGGACGCTCCTAATTTTTCAGGACGTATTGCAACGATCCAGTCTGGTACTTTGATACCGTAAAATCTGGAGCGTCCATCTCATTATCCCTGTAAAACGCGCCCTCAGCCCACATCCATGTGGGCTGCCCCGGCCTACAGGAAACGATTCGGCGATTTACAGCCGGACCCACACCCCCGCTGTGATGTCCATGTACCACAGACAACGCTTCATTGCTGAAGTTATAAGGCGTTACGCAGCATTGGGTAAAATGGCCGATACCATCACACCTCGTACTCCATCTCGCCATCCTTACGCAGCGGAATAATCTGCACCTTCTGTACGCGATGGCTTTCCACCTGCAACGTTTTAAGCAAATAATCCCCCACCTGAACTTCTTCGCCAGGTTTTGGAATACGCTGTAAATATTCCATCAGCAGCCCGGCAATGGTGTGATATTCACGTTTTTCATCCAGCGGCAGCGGCACATATTGCACCAGATCTTCCAGCGGCATATGACCATTCGCTGTCCAGGAACCGTCGGCATTTTTCTGAATATCATGACGGGCATCGATCTCTTCCACTTCGTTTGGCAAGTTACCTGCAATGGTTTCAGTGACGTCACTTAATGTCACAATCCCTTCCACCGAGCCAAACTCATCCACCACAAAAGCAAAGTGTGTGCGGGCATTACGGAACTGCTCGAGAGCAGGTAACAGCGGCAAGGTTTCCGGGAACACCAGCGGCTGGCGAATCAACACCCGCAGGTTGAGAGGCTCGCCGCGCAGCGATTGTTGTAGCAGGTCGATAACGTGAACGACACCGAGCAAATCTTCTGCATCATCGCCGTCGGTAACGACCAGACGCGTGTGCTGATTTCGCTCCAGCAGCTGGCGGATCTCCTCTTCTGGCGCGTTGAGATCGATATGCTCAATATCGTGGCGTGACGTCATGATGCTGCTGACAGTACGCTGGTTAAGATTAAGTACCCGCTCAATCATCCGCCGTTCCTGCGGATTAAAGATCTGCTGGTTACCATGATCCACCAGCATGGACGCGGTTTCGGCGTCCAGTTCCGCATCTTCTTTTTGCCCGCTAAGCAGGCGCATTACCGCTTCGGTAGTCCGCTGGCGCAGTGTCTGGTTAGCGGAAAGAAAACGTCGCCGGTTAAAGATAGCCAACTGATTGAGCGCCTCGATCATCACCGAGAAACCAATGGCAGCATACAGATAGCCTTTCGGAATGACGAAGCCGAAACCTTCCGCCACCAGGCTAAAGCCAATCATCAACAGGAAACTTAGGCAGAGAATAACGATCGTCGGGTGGCTATTAACGAACTGGGTTAACGGCTTGCTTGCCATCAGCATCAGGCTGATAGCGATAACGACGGCGGCCATCATTACCAGTAAATGGTCGACCATCCCGACGGCGGTAATCACCGAGTCGAGTGAGAAGATGGCGTCCAGCACCACAATTTGCGTCACCACGCCCCAGAACTTCGCACCTTTGCGTTGCGTGGGGTTATTGCTGTCTTTCCCCTCCAGCCGTTCGTTCAACTCCATCGTGGCTTTGAACAACAGGAAGAACCCACCAAACAGCATGATTAAGTCGCGGGCGCTAAAGGTAAACGAGCGGAAGCTGAACAGTGGTTGAGTCAGGGTGACCAGCCAGGAGATTGACGCCAGCAGTAACAGGCGCATTAACATTGCCAGCAGCAGCCCGGTAACCCGTGCGCGGTCGCGCTGCTTCGGCGGTAGTTTTTCGGCGAGGATGGCAATAAAGACCAGGTTATCAATGCCGAGGACCAGTTCGATCACAATCAGCGTGATTAACCCGGCCCAGATAGACGGATCGGCAATCCATTCCATAGTAAGTACAAAACCTATTCGTTGTATGACAAATGTCACAATTCGATCATGGATAAATCAGGGAAAAAATGCAATGTCACAGCACTTTTTATCTGACTTTATTTGAGGGCTATAACATCGCATTATCCCTGAATTAAAAGTGGCAATAATAAAACATTATTTAAGAAATATCGCATATGGAGGCACTATATTAATTATTGTCAACCTAAAGAAACTCCTAAAAACCATATTGAATGACACTTAATATAATTCTTAAAAATAGCCAATTGCCGAATTGTTACCTTGCCTGCTATTCCGTTAGCTGTAACACTTCCTCCTGCATTATTGGAAGCCAATATTCAATTACCATAATGCCACCTTATATCTGGAAAATTAATTCACGGAATAACGCTTTTTCATAATCGACTGCATGATGAAAGAGTTAGAAAATCTAAACTAAATCAGTGTATTGGTAGCTAAAAAGCCAGGGGCGGTAGCGTGTCTGGACGCCTGAAAGACCAGTCTGAATTATTCTGTCAATAGCCTGCGGATGAAATCAATTTTTTTAGGACTGATGCCAGTTAAATTTTTATTCAATTAACTGCAAGGTAAATGTGCATGGCAACATTGCTATTAATAGTGCACAGGATAATTACTCTGCCAAAGTGATAAATAAACAATGATGAAATCCAAAATGAAATTGATACCATTATTGGTGTCAGTAACCTTGATAAGCGGTTGCACAGTACTTCCGGGCAGCAATATGTCGACGATGGGTAAAGACGTCATCAAACAGCAGGATGCTGATTTCGATCTCGACAAAATGGTGAATGTTTATCCGCTGACCCCGCGCCTGATTGATCAATTACGCCCACGCCCGAACGTCGCGCGCCCCAATATGACGCTGGAAAGCGAGATTGCCAATTATCAATATCGTGTCGGGCCGGGCGACGTTCTTAATGTCACCGTCTGGGATCACCCGGAACTCACCACGCCAGCTGGTCAGTACCGCAGCTCCAGCGACACCGGTAACTGGGTACAGCCTGACGGCACCATGTTCTACCCGTATATTGGCAAGGTTCACGTAGTGGGGAAAACGCTCGCTGAAATCCGCAGTGATATTACCGGGCGCTTAGCGACGTACATCGCTGACCCGCAGGTGGACGTTAATATCGCCGCCTTCCGCTCACAAAAGGCCTATATCTCCGGTCAGGTGAATAAATCCGGTCAACAGGCGATCACCAACGTACCACTGACCATTCTCGATGCCATCAACGCCGCAGGTGGCCTGACCGACACCGCTGACTGGCGCAACGTGGTGCTAACACACAATGGTCGTGAAGAACGCATTTCTTTGCAGGCGCTGATGCAAAACGGCGACCTCAATCAGAACCGACTGCTTTATCCTGGCGATATTCTCTACGTGCCGCGTAATGATGATCTGAAAGTATTTGTGATGGGTGAAGTGAAAAAACAGAGCACCCTGAAAATGGACTTTAGCGGTATGACCCTGACTGAAGCCCTGGGCAATGCTGAAGGCATCGACATGACCACCTCCAACGCCAGCGGCATCTTTGTCATTCGTCCGCTGAAAGGCGAGGGCGGGCGTAACGGCAAGATTGCCAATATCTATCAGCTGGATATGTCCGATGCCACGTCGCTGGTGATGGCGACAGAATTCCGCCTGCAGCCTTATGACGTGGTGTATGTCACCACCGCCCCGGTTTCCCGCTGGAACCGTCTGATCAATCAGTTGCTGCCAACTATTAGCGGTGTCCGTTACATGACGGATACAGCCAGCGACATTCATAACTGGTAATCGTCATGTTTAACAACATCTTAGTTGTCTGTGTCGGCAATATTTGCCGTTCCCCGACGGCGGAACGCTTACTGCAACGTTATCACCCTGAGCTGAAAGTGGAGTCCGCTGGACTCGGTGCGCTGGTCGGTAAGGGCGCTGACCCTACCGCTATCAGCGTCGCCGCAGAACATCAACTGTCTCTGGAAGGTCACTGTGCCCGTCAAATCAGCCGCAGCCTGTGTCGCAACTACGACCTGATTTTGACCATGGAAAAGCGCCATATCGAACGCTTATGCGAGATGGCACCTGAGATGCGCGGCAAAGTGATGCTGTTTGGTCACTGGGATAACGAATGTGAAATCCCCGATCCGTATCGCAAAAGCCGGGAAACGTTTGCAGCGGTGTACACATTACTTGAACGGTCTGCCCGCCAGTGGGCGCAGGCATTGAACGCAGAGCAGGTATAACAATGACAGAAAAAGTAAAACAACATGCCGCTCCGGTAACGGGCAGTGATGAAATCGATATTGGTCGCCTGGTCGGCACCGTCATTGAAGCGCGCTGGTGGGTAATTGGCATCACCGCCGTATTCGCCCTCTGTGCTGTGGTTTACACCTTCTTCGCTACGCCGATATACAGCGCCGACGCACTGGTACAAATCGAGCAAAGCAGCGGCAATTCGTTAGTGCAGGATATCGGCTCGGCGTTAGCCAACAAGCCGCCAGCATCGGACGCCGAGATCCAGTTGATTCGCTCGCGTCTGGTGCTCGGTAAAACGGTGGACGATCTCGACCTCGATATTGCTGTGAGCAAAAACACGTTCCCGATTTTCGGTGCGGGCTGGGATCGCCTGATGGGACGCCAGAACGAGACGGTGAAAGTGACCACCTTTAACCGCCCGAAAGAGATGGCGGATCAGGTGTTTACGCTTAATGTGCTTGATGACAAAAACTACACTTTGAGCAGCGACGGCGGCTTTAGCGCTCGTGGGCAAGCGGGTCAGATGCTGAAAAAAGAAGGCGTCACGCTGATGGTTGAAGCTATTCACGCCAGCCAGGGCAGTGAGTTTACCGTCACTAAATACTCCACGCTGGGGATGATCAATCAACTGCAAAACAGCCTGACGGTAACAGAGAATGGCAAAGACGCTGGCGTACTGAGCCTGACTTATACCGGTGAAGATCGCGAACAGATCCGCGACATTCTTAACAGTATCGCCCGTAACTATCAGGAACAAAATATTGAGCGCAAATCGGCGGAAGCGTCGAAAAGCCTCGCCTTCCTCGCGCAACAGTTACCAGAAGTACGCAGCCGCCTTGATGTTGCTGAAAACAAACTGAATGCCTTCCGTCAGGATAAAGATTCTGTTGATCTGCCGCTGGAAGCGAAAGCGGTGCTTGATTCAATGGTGAACATCGACGCGCAGTTGAACGAACTGACCTTTAAAGAGGCGGAAATCTCCAAGTTGTACACCAAAGCTCACCCGGCGTACCGCACGCTGCTGGAGAAACGTCAGGCGCTGGAAGAAGAGAAAGCCAAACTTAACGGTCGCGTAACGGCGATGCCGAAGACTCAGCAGGAAATTGTGCGTCTGACGCGCGATGTCGAGTCTGGTCAGCAAGTCTATATGCAACTGCTGAATAAAGAGCAGGAGCTGAAAATCACCGAAGCCAGCACCGTCGGCGATGTGCGCATTGTTGACCCGGCAATCACCCAGCCTGGCGTGCTAAAACCGAAGAAAGGGCTGATTATCCTCGGCGCAATTATCCTCGGCCTGATGCTCTCTATCGTGGGTGTGCTGCTGCGCTCGTTGTTTAATCGCGGCATCGAAAGCCCGCAGGTGCTGGAAGAACACGGCATCAGCGTCTATGCCAGCATCCCGCTGTCGGAATGGCAAAAAGCGCGCGATAGCGTCAAAACCATCAAAGGGGTTAAACGCTATAAACAGAGCCAGCTACTGGCGGTGGGGAATCCAACCGATCTGGCGATTGAAGCCATCCGCAGTCTGCGTACCAGTCTGCACTTCGCGATGATGCAGGCGCAGAACAATGTGTTGATGATGACCGGGGTTAGCCCGTCAATCGGTAAAACCTTTGTCTGCGCTAACCTGGCGGCGGTGATCAGTCAGACCAATAAACGGGTGTTGTTGATCGACTGCGATATGCGCAAAGGCTACACCCACGAGCTGTTGGGCACCAATAACGTCAATGGCCTGTCGGAAATTCTGATTGGTCAGGGCGATATTACTACCGCTGCTAAACCGACCTCTATTGCCAAATTTGACCTGATCCCGCGCGGCCAGGTGCCGCCAAATCCTTCTGAACTGTTGATGAGCGAACGCTTTACCGAACTGGTGAACTGGGCGAGTAAAAACTACGACCTGGTGTTGATTGATACGCCGCCGATTCTGGCTGTGACCGATGCCGCAATTGTCGGGCGTCACGTCGGAACCACGTTAATGGTGGCGCGTTATGCGGTCAACACCTTGAAAGAAGTGGAAACCAGTCTGAGCCGCTTTGAGCAAAACGGAATTCCGGTGAAAGGGGTGATTCTGAACTCTATCTTTCGCCGCGCCAGCGCGTATCAGGATTATGGCTATTACGAATACGAATATAAGTCGGACGCGAAATAACGAGATCCGCTGTCGGATGCGATGCTGACGCATCTTATCCGACCTACGTTCACGCCGCATCCGGCAACAGAACCTGTAAACCAGCTTATAAACCGGCAGAACATCTCGATACTCCGGGAGAACAACCTATGAAAGACAATCCGCTGATCTCAATCTATATGCCGACCTGGAACCGCCAACAACTGGCGATTCGGGCGATAAAATCGGTCCTGCGCCAGGACTACAGCAACTGGGAGATGATTATCGTGGATGATTGCTCCACCTCCTGGGAACAGTTGCAACAGTACGTCACCGCCCTCAACGATTCGCGCATTACGTACATTCACAACGACATTAACAGCGGGGCGTGCGCGGTACGTAACCAGGCGATTATGCTGGCGCAAGGGGAATACATCACCGGGATCGATGACGATGATGAATGGACACCCAACCGCCTGAGCGTCTTCCTCGCCCATAAACAGCAACTGGTCACACATGCGTTCTTGTACGCCAACGACTACGTTTGCCAGGGCGAAGTTTATTCCCAACCGGCAAGCTTGCCGCTGTATCCCAAATCGCCGTATTCACGCCGCCTGTTCTACAAACGCAATATCATTGGTAATCAGGTGTTCAGCTGGGCGTGGCGTTTCAAAGAGTGCTTGTTCGATACCGAACTGAAAGCGGCACAGGATTACGACATCTTCCTGCGAATGGTGGTGGAGTACGGCGAACCGTGGAAAGTGGAAGAGGCGACGCAGATCCTGCATATCAATCACGGCGAAATGCAGATCACCTCGTCACCGAAAAAATTCTCCGGGTACTTCCACTTTTATCGTAAGCACAAAGACAAATTCGACCGCGCCAGCAAAAAATATCAGTTGTTTACCCTCTACCAGATCCGCAATAAACGCATGACCTGGCGCACCTTGTTGACGCTGCTGTCGGTGCGTAACGGCAAACGTCTGGCTGATGGAATTCGGGGGCGCTAAAGATGCTGGAAGATCTGCGCGCCAACAGCTGGAGTTTACGCCCGTGCTGCATGGTTCTTGCCTATCGCGTTGCTCATTTTTGTTCAGTGTGGCGCAAAAAAAACGTCCTCAACAATCTGTGGGCGGCCCCGCTGTTGATGCTGTATCGCATTATCACCGAATGCTTTTTCGGTTATGAAATCCAGGCCGCCGCGACCATTGGCCGACGCTTTACTATCCATCACGGCTATGCCGTAGTGATCAATAAAAACGTGGTAGCGGGGGATGATTTCACCATTCGCCACGGTGTCACTATCGGCAATCGTGGTGCCGATAACATGGCATGTCCACACATTGGCAACGGCGTCGAGCTTGGTGCCAACGTCATTATTCTCGGCGATATCATGATTGGTAATAACGTCACCGTGGGCGCGGGCAGCGTGGTGCTCGACTCTGTCCCGGACAACGCGCTGGTGGTGGGAGAAAAAGCGCGAGTGAAGGTAATTAAATGAATATTCTGCAATTTAATGTGCGACTGGCGGAAGGCGGGGCGGCAGGTGTGGCGTTAGATCTCCACCAGCGCGCGCTGCAACAGGGGCTGGCGTCACATTTTGTCTACGGCTACGGCAAAGGCGGCAAAGAGAGCGTCAGCCATCAGAACTATCCGCAGGTCATCAAACATACGCCGCGGATGACCGCGATGGCGAACATGGCCCTGTTTCGTCTGTTTAATCGCGATCTGTTCGGCAACTTCAATGAGTTATATCGCACCATTACTCGCACACCGGGACCGGTAGTCCTGCATTTTCATGTGCTGCACAGCTACTGGTTGAATCTTAAGAGCGTGGTGCGCTTTTGCGAAAAGGTGAAAAACCACAAACCGGATGTCACTTTGGTCTGGACACTGCACGATCACTGGAGCGTTACCGGACGCTGCGCTTTTACCGACGGTTGCGAAGGCTGGAAAACGGGCTGTCAGAAATGCCCGACCTTAAATAACTATCCGCCGGTGAAGATTGATCGCGCACACCAGCTGGTGGCGGGCAAACGCCAGTTATTCCGTGAGATGCTAGCACTGGGCTGTCAGTTTATTTCCCCCAGCCAGCATGTGGCTGACGCTTTCAATAGCCTGTACGGTCCAGGGCGTTGCCGGATTATCAATAATGGCATTGATATGGCAACCGAAGCGATTCTGGCGGACCTGCCTCCGGTGCGCGAAACTCAGGGCAAGCCGAAAATCGCAGTGGTGGCGCATGACCTGCGTTACGACGGCAAAACTAACCAGCAACTGGTGCGCGAGATGATGGCGCTGGGTGACAAAATAGAACTGCATACCTTTGGTAAGTTTTCACCGTTCACCGCTGGTAACGTTGTTAATCACGGCTTTGAAACTGACAAGCGCAAGTTGATGAGCGCGCTTAATCAGATGGATGCGCTGGTGTTCAGTTCTCGCGTCGATAACTACCCGCTGATTTTGTGTGAGGCGTTATCAATTGGTGTGCCGGTGATTGCCACCCATAGTGATGCGGCGCGGGAAGTGCTGCAAAAATCCGGCGGTAAAACCGTCAGCGAAGAAGAGGTGCTGCAACTGGTGCAGTTAAGCAAACCGGAAATCGCGCAGGCGATATTTGGTACCACGCTGGCTGAGTTCAGCCAGCGCAGCCGCGCCGCCTACAGTGGACAACAGATGCTGGAGGAGTATGTCAACTTCTATCAGAATCTGTAGCTACCTGCTGCTGCCGCTGATTTACCTGCTGGTTAACGTCAAAATCGCCCAGCTTGGCGAAAGTTTCCCCATCACCATCGTCACTTTTTTACCTGTCTTGTTACTGCTGTTTTTAGAGCGCATCAGCGTTAAAAAATTGATGATTGCCTTAGGGATTGGCGCGGGACTCACGGCGTTTAACTACTTGTTTGGTCAGTCGTTGGATGCCAGTAAATACGTCACTTCAACCATGCTGTTTGTCTATATTGTGATCATTATTGGCATGGTGTGGAGTATTCGCTTTAAAACGATTTCGCCACACAACCATCGCAAGATATTACGTTTCTTTTATCTGGTGGTCGGGCTGGTGGTGGCGCTGGCGGCGGTGGAGATGGCGCAAATTATCCTCACTGGCGGCAGCAGTATTATGGAGTCGATTTCGAAATATCTGATTTACAGCAACAGTTATGTGCTGAATTTCATTAAATTCGGCGGCAAGCGCACGACAGCACTTTATTTCGAACCGGCATTTTTCGCTCTGGCATTAATCTCAATTTGGCTCAGTATCAAACAGTTTGGTATCAAAACGCCTAAAACCGATGCTATGATTCTCGCAGGGATAATATTATCCGGATCGTTTTCAGGGGTTATGACCTTTATCCTGTTTTATTTGTTGGAGTGGGCGTTTCAATATCTGAATAAAGAGGCGATTAAGAAAAAGTTACCGTTAGCATTGATTTCTCTGGCTGTATTCCTGGTTGGTGTGGTAATCGCGTTTCCTTATATTTCCACCCGCTTGGGCGATTTAGGTACGGAAGGATCGTCATCGTATTATCGTATTGTCGGTCCACTGGTGATGGTCGGTTATTCTTTGAGCCATATTGACGGTGTAGTCAGATTTGGCTCACTTTATGAATATGTCGCATCATTCGGAATATTTAACGGTGCGGATGTCGGAAAAACCATAGACAATGGTTTGTATCTGCTGATTATTTATTTTTCCTGGTTCGCAGTGCTTTTATCACTGTGGTATATGGGGAAAGTGATAAAAATGATGATCAACGCTTTTGGTGATAATCGCAATTTTCGTGTGCAGCTCTATCTTTTTACTCCGGTGTCGCTGTTTTTTACCGGTTCGATATTTAGCCCGGAATATGCATTTTTAATCGTCTGTCCATTTATTTTGCGAAAAGCGTTAAATATACACCCTAAATAATTCGAGTTGCAGGAAGTTGGTGACGCAGCGAATCCCCAGGAGCGTACACGAGTACGTGACTGGGGTGAGCGAGGAAAACCAACGCACATGCAGCTTGAAGTATGACGGGTATTACGAGGTAAAAAATGTTGCTTAGCATAATCACCGTCGCGTTTCGTAACCTTGAAGGGATAGTCAAAACACATGCCTCGCTGGCGCATCTGGCGCAGGCTGACGATATCAGCTTCGAATGGATTGTTGTCGATGGCGGTTCCAATGACGGCACCCGTGAGTATCTGGAAAATCTCAATGGTATCTATAACCTACGCTTTGTCAGTGAACCAGATAAGGGCATCTACGACGCCATGAACAAAGGCATTGCGATGGCACAAGGCAAGTTTGCGCTGTTTCTCAACTCGGGCGATATTTTTCATCAGGATGCCGCAAATTTTGTCCGTAGATTAAAAATGCAAAAAGATAACGTGATGATTACCGGCGATGCGCTGCTGGATTTTGGCGACGGGCATAAAATTAAACGTCGCGCTAAACCGGGCTGGTATATTTATCACAGCCTGCCCGCCAGCCATCAGGCGATATTTTTCCCGGTATCCGGCTTGAAAAAATGGCGTTATGATCTGGAATATAAAGTTTCATCCGATTATGCGCTGGCGGCCAAAATGTATAAAGCCGGTTATGCGTTTAAAAAACTCAATGGGCTGGTGTCTGAATTTTCTATGGGTGGGGTATCTACCACCAATAATATGGAATTGTGTGCTGACGCGAAAAAAGTCCAACGGCAAATATTACATGTGCCTGGCTTCTGGGCTGAATTATCCTGGCATTTACGCCAGCGCACGACCTCAAAGACGAAAGCCTTATATAACAAAGTCTGAATATAAGGAATACCAATGCAAGATTTAAGCGGTTTCTCGGTGCCGAAAGGGTTCCGGGGCGGCAACGCTATTAAAGTGCAATTGTGGTGGGCAGTACAGGCAACAATATTTGCCTGGTCGCCACAAATATTATATCGCTGGCGGGCTTTTTTATTACGTTTATTCGGCGCAAAAATAGGAAAAAACGTAGTTATTCGTCCGTCAGTAAAAATTACCTATCCGTGGAAATTAACCTTAGGTGATTACGCGTGGGTCGGCGATGAGGTCAATTTATATACCCTCGGTGAAATAACCATTGGCGCACATTCGGTGATATCGCAAAAAAGTTATTTATGCACCGGGAGCCACGACCATGCAAGTCGACATTTCACCATAAACGCCACGCCCATTGTGATTGGCGAGAAATGCTGGCTGGCAACCGATGTTTTTGTTGCTCCTGGCGTCACGATCGGCGACGGCACCGTCGTGGGTGCGCGAAGCAGTGTTTTTAAATCGCTTCCGGCAAATAGAGTTTGCCGGGGGAATCCCGCAGTGGTGATACGCGAACGCGTTGAAACTGAATAAATTCAAAAAATACAGAGGAATAAGACATGTCAAAAGTCGCTCTCATCACCGGTGTAACCGGACAAGACGGTTCTTACCTGGCGGAGTTTCTGCTGGAAAAAGGTTACGAGGTACATGGTATTAAGCGTCGTGCATCGTCATTCAACACCGAGCGCGTGGATCACATTTATCAGGATCCGCACACCTGCAACCCGAAATTCCATCTGCATTATGGCGACCTGAGTGATACCTCCAACCTGACGCGTATTTTGCGTGAAGTGCAGCCGGATGAAGTGTACAACCTGGGCGCAATGAGCCACGTTGCGGTTTCTTTTGAGTCACCGGAATATACCGCAGACGTTGATGCGATGGGCACACTGCGTCTGCTGGAGGCGATCCGCTTCCTTGGTCTGGAAAAGAAAACCCGTTTCTATCAGGCTTCCACTTCTGAACTGTACGGTCTGGTGCAGGAAATTCCGCAGAAAGAAACCACGCCGTTCTATCCGCGATCTCCATATGCGGTCGCCAAACTGTATGCCTACTGGATCACCGTTAACTACCGCGAATCCTACGGCATGTACGCCTGTAACGGTATTCTCTTTAACCATGAATCCCCGCGCCGTGGCGAAACCTTCGTGACCCGCAAAATCACCCGCGCAATCGCCAATATCGCTCAAGGGCTGGAGTCGTGCCTGTACCTCGGCAATATGGATTCCCTGCGTGACTGGGGCCACGCCAAAGACTACGTAAAAATGCAGTGGATGATGCTGCAACAGGAACAGCCAGAAGATTTCGTTATTGCCACCGGCGTTCAGTACTCCGTGCGTCAGTTCGTGGAAATGGCGGCAGCACAACTGGGCATCAAACTGCGCTTTGAAGGCACGGGCGTTGAAGAGAAGGGCATTGTGGTTTCCGTCACCGGGCATGACGCGCCGGGCGTTAAACCGGGCGATGTGATTATCGCCGTTGACCCGCGTTACTTCCGTCCTGCTGAAGTAGAAACGCTGCTCGGCGACCCGACCAAAGCGCACGAAAAGCTGGGCTGGAAACCGGAAATCACCCTCAGAGAGATGGTATCTGAAATGGTGGCTAATGACCTCGAAGCGGCGAAAAAACACTCTCTGCTGAAATCTCACGGCTACGACGTGGCGATCGCGCTGGAGTCATAAGCATGAGTAAACAACGCATTTTTATCGCTGGCCATCGCGGGATGGTCGGTTCTGCCATCAAGCGACAGCTCGAACAGCGCGGTGATGTGGAACTGGTATTACGCACCCGCGACGAACTGAACCTGCTGGACAGCCGCGCGGTGCATGATTTCTTTGCCAGCGAGCGCATTGACCAGGTCTATCTGGCGGCGGCGAAAGTGGGCGGGATTGTCGCCAACAACACGTATCCGGCGGATTTCATCTACCAGAATATGATGATTGAGAGCAACATCATTCACGCTGCGCATCAGAACGACGTGAACAAACTGCTGTTTCTCGGATCGTCCTGCATCTACCCAAAACTGGCAAAACAGCCGATGGCAGAAGGCGAGCTGTTACAGGGCACGCTGGAGCCGACCAACGAGCCATACGCCATTGCCAAAATCGCCGGGATCAAACTGTGCGAATCTTACAACCGCCAGTATGGACGCGATTACCGCTCTGTCATGCCGACCAACCTGTACGGGCCGCACGACAACTTCCATCCAAGTAATTCGCATGTGATCCCCGCATTGCTGCGCCGCTTCCACGAGGCGACGGCACAGAATGCACCGGACGTGGTGGTGTGGGGCAGCGGTACGCCGATGCGCGAATTTCTGCATGTCGATGATATGGCGGCGGCAAGCATTCATGTCATGGAGCTGGCGCACGAAGTCTGGCTGGAGAACACCCAGCCGATGCTGTCGCACATTAACGTCGGTACCGGCGTGGACTGCACTATCCGCGAGCTGGCGCAAACCATCGCCAAAGTGGTGGGTTACAAAGGTCGGGTGGTTTTCGATGCCAGCAAACCGGATGGCACGCCGCGCAAACTGCTGGATGTGACGCGCCTGCATCAGCTTGGCTGGTATCACGAAATTTCACTGGAAGCGGGGCTTGCCAGCACTTACCAGTGGTTCCTTGAGAATCAAGACCGTTTTCGGGGGTAATGATGTTTTTACGTCAGGAAGACTTTGCCACGGTAGTGCGCTCCACTCCGCTGCTCTCTCTCGACTTTATTGTCGAGAACAGCCGCGGCGAGTTTCTGCTTGGCAAAAGAACCAACCGCCCGGCGCAGGGTTACTGGTTTGTGCCGGGAGGGCGCGTGCAGAAAGACGAAACGCTGGAAGCCGCATTTGAGCGGCTGACGATGGCGGAACTGGGGCTGCGTCTGCCGATAACAGCAGGCCAGTTTTACGGTGTCTGGCAGCACTTTTATGACGATAACTTCTCCGGCACGGATTTCACCACTCACTATGTGGTGCTCGGTTTTCGCTTCAGAGTAGCGGAAGAAGAACTGTTACTGCCGGATGAGCAGCATGACGATTACCGCTGGCTGACGCCGGACGCACTGCTCGCCAGTGACAATGTTCACCCTAACAGCCGCGCCTATTTTCTCGCTGAGAAGCGTGCCGGAGTACCCGGATTATGAAAATACTGGTCTACGGCATTAACTACTCGCCGGAGTTAACCGGCATCGGCAAATACACCGGCGAGATGGTGGAATGGCTGGCGGCACAAGGTCATGAGGTGCGGGTCATTACCGCACCGCCGTACTACCCGCAGTGGCAGGTGGGCGAGAACTATTCCGCATGGTGGTACAAACGAGAAGAGGGGGCCGCCACGGTGTGGCGCTGCCCGCTGTATGTGCCAAAACAGCCGAGCACCGTGAAACGCCTGTTACATCTCGGCAGCTTTGCCGCCAGCAGTTTTTTTCCCCTGATGGCGCAACGTCGCTGGAAGCCGGATCGCATTATCGGCGTAGTACCAACGCTGTTTTGCACGCCGGGAATGCGCCTGCTGGCGAAACTCTCTGGTGCGCGTACCGTGCTGCATATTCAGGATTACGAAGTGGATGCCATGCTGGGGCTGGGCCTTGCCGGAAAAGGCAAAGGCGGCAAAGTGGCACAGCTGGCGACAGCCTTCGAACGTAGCGGACTGCATAACGTCGATAACGTTTCCACGATTTCGCGCTCGATGATGAATAAAGCCATCGAAAAAGGCGTGGCGGCGGAAAACGTCATCTTCTTCCCCAATTGGTCGGAAATTGCTCGTTTTCAGCATGTCGCAGACGCCGATGTTGCTGCCCTTCGTAACCAACTTGGCCTGCCGGATAACAAAAAAATCATTCTTTACTCCGGCAATATTGGTGAAAAGCAGGGGCTGGAAAACGTTATTGAAGCTGCCGATCGCCTGCGCGATGAACCGCTGATTTTTGCCATTGTCGGGCAGGGCGGCGGCAAAGCGCGGCTGGAAAAAATGGCGCAGCAGCGCGGACTGCGCAATATGCAATTTTTCCCGCTGCAATCGTATGACGCCTTGCCTGCACTGCTGAAGATGGGGGATTGCCATCTGGTGGTGCAAAAACGCGGTGCGGCAGATGCCGTATTGCCGTCGAAACTGACCAATATTCTGGCGGTAGGCGGTAACGCGGTAATTACCGCAGAAGCTCACACAGAACTGGGGCAGCTTTGCGAAACCTTCCCAGGAATTGCGGTTTGCGTAGAACCGGAATCGGTCGAGGCGCTGGTTGCTGGGATTCGTCAGGCGCTCCTGCTGCCCAAACACAACACGGTGGCACGTGAATATGCCGAACGCACGCTCGATAAAGAGAACGTGTTACGTCAATTTATACATGATATTCGGGGATAATTATGTCGCAGTCGAAACTCTATCCAGTTGTGATGGCAGGTGGCTCCGGTAGCCGCTTATGGCCGCTTTCCCGCGTACTTTATCCCAAGCAGTTTTTATGCCTGAAAGGCGATCTTACCATGCTGCAAACCACCATCTGCCGCCTGAACGGCGTGGAGTGCGAAAGCCCGGTGGTGATTTGCAATGAGCAGCACCGCTTTATTGTCGCGGAACAGCTGCGTCAACTAAACAAACTCACCGAGAACATTATTCTCGAACCGGCAGGGCGTAACACTGCACCTGCCATTGCGTTGGCGGCGCTGGCGGCAAAACGTCATAGCCCGGACAGCGATCCGTTAATGTTGGTCCTGGCGGCAGATCATGTGATTGCCGACGAAGACGCGTTCCGCGCCGCCGT
Organism: Escherichia fergusonii ATCC 35469; assembly: GCF_000026225.1. NCBI lineage: Bacteria > Pseudomonadati > Pseudomonadota > Gammaproteobacteria > Enterobacterales > Enterobacteriaceae > Escherichia > Escherichia fergusonii. Next base: position 2,165,408 of record NC_011740.1, on the reverse strand, counting down.
GCGTAATGCCATGCCGTATGCCGAAGCGGGCAAGCTGGTCACCTTCGGCATTGTGCCGGATCTACCAGAAACCGGTTATGGCTATATTCGTCGCGGTGAAGTGTCGGCGGGTGAGCAGGATACGGTGGCCTTTGAAGTGGCGCAGTTTGTCGAAAAACCGAATCTGGAAACCGCTCAGGCCTATGTGGCAAGCGGCGAATATTACTGGAACAGCGGCATGTTCCTGTTCCGCGCCGGACGTTATCTCGAAGAACTGAAAAAATATCGCCCGGATATTCTCGATGCCTGTGAAAAGGCGATGAGTGCCGTCGATCCGGATCTCGATTTTATTCGTGTGGATGAAGAGGCGTTTCTTGCCTGCCCGGAAGAGTCGGTGGATTACGCGGTCATGGAACGTACGGCAGATGCCGTTGTGGTGCCGATGGATGCGGGCTGGAGCGATGTCGGTTCCTGGTCCTCTTTATGGGAGATCAGCGCCCACACCGCGGAAGGCAACGTTTGCCACGGCGATGTGATTAATCACAAAACCGAAAACAGCTACGTGTATGCCGAATCTGGCCTGGTCACCACCGTCGGGGTGAAAGATCTGGTAGTGGTGCAGACCAAAGACGCGGTGCTGATTGCAGACCGTAACGCGGTGCAGGATGTGAAAAAAGTGGTCGAGCAGATCAAAGCCGATGGTCGCCATGAGCATCGGGTGCATCGCGAAGTGTATCGCCCGTGGGGCAAATATGACTCTATCGACGCGGGCGACCGCTACCAGGTGAAACGCATCACCGTGAAACCGGGCGAGGGCTTGTCGGTACAGATGCACCATCACCGCGCGGAACACTGGGTAGTGGTCGCGGGAACGGCAAAAGTCACCATTGACGGTGATATCAAACTGCTTGGTGAAAACGAGTCCATTTATATTCCGCTGGGGGCAAAACACTGCCTGGAAAACCCGGGGAAAATTCCCCTCGATTTAATTGAAGTGCGCTCCGGCTCTTATCTCGAAGAGGATGATGTGGTGCGCTTCGCGGATCGCTACGGACGGGTGTAAATGTCGCATCAGGCGCTGTTTGTCGGATGCGGCGTGAACGCCTTATCCGACCTACGGTACGGATTTGTAGGCCTGATAAGACGCGACAGCGTCGCATCAGGCGATGGCTGTCGGATGCGGCGTGAACGCCTTATCCGACCTACGGTTCGGGTTTGTAGGCCTGATAAGACGCGACAGCGTCGCATCAGGCAATGAATGCAAAACAGCGATGTAAATAACGACAAAAACAAAATTGGCCGCTTCGGTCAGGGCCCACTATTGCCTGAAAAAGGGTAACGATATGAAAAAATTAACCTGCTTTAAAGCCTATGATATTCGCGGGAAATTAGGCGAAGAACTGAATGAAGATATCGCCTGGCGTATTGGTCGCGCTTATGGCGAATTTCTCAAACCGAAAACCATTGTTTTAGGCGGTGATGTCCGTCTCACCAGCGAAACCTTAAAACTGGCGCTGGCAAAAGGGTTACAGGATGCGGGCGTTGACGTGCTGGATATCGGCATGTCCGGCACCGAAGAGATCTATTTCGCCACGTTCCATCTCGGCGTGGATGGCGGCATCGAAGTTACCGCCAGCCATAATCCGATGGATTACAACGGCATGAAACTGGTGCGCGAAGGGGCTCGCCCGATCAGCGGTGATACTGGACTGCGCGACGTCCAGCGTCTGGCAGAAGCCAACGATTTTCCTCCCGTCGATGAAACCAAACGCGGTCGCTATCAGCAAATCAACCTGCGCGACGCTTACGTTGATCATCTGTTCGGTTATATCAACGTCAAAAACCTTACGCCGCTCAAGCTGGTGATCAACTCCGGGAACGGTGCGGCGGGTCCGGTGGTGGACGCCATCGAAGCCCGCTTTAAAGCCCTCGGCGCACCCGTGGAATTGATCAAAGTACACAACACGCCGGACGGCAATTTCCCCAACGGTATTCCTAATCCATTGCTGCCGGAATGCCGCGACGATACCCGCAATGCGGTCATTAAACACGGCGCGGATATGGGTATTGCTTTTGATGGCGATTTTGACCGCTGTTTCCTGTTTGACGAAAAAGGACAGTTTATCGAGGGCTACTACATTGTCGGCCTGCTGGCAGAAGCGTTCCTCGAAAAAAATCCCGGCGCGAAGATCATCCACGATCCGCGTCTTTCCTGGAACACCGTTGATGTAGTGACTGCCGCAGGCGGCACCCCGGTGATGTCGAAAACCGGACACGCCTTTATTAAAGAACGTATGCGCAAGGAAGACGCCATCTATGGTGGCGAAATGAGCGCCCACCATTACTTCCGTGATTTCGCTTACTGCGACAGCGGCATGATCCCGTGGCTGCTGGTCGCCGAACTGGTGTGCCTGAAAGAAAAAACGCTGGGCGAACTGGTGCGCGACCGCATGGCGGCGTTCCCGGCAAGCGGTGAGATCAACAGCAAACTGGCGCAACCCGTTGAGGCGATTAACCGCGTCGAACAGCATTTTAGCCGCGAGGCACTGGCGGTGGATCGCACCGATGGCATCAGCATGACCTTTGCCGACTGGCGCTTTAACCTGCGCTCCTCCAACACCGAACCGGTGGTGCGCCTGAATGTGGAATCGCGCGGCGATGTGCCACTGATGGAAGCGCGAACGCGAACTCTGCTGACGTTGCTGAACGAGTAATGTCGGATCTTCCCTTACCCCATTGCGGGTAAGGGGCTAATAACAGGAACAACGATGACAAATCTAAAAAAGCGCGAGCGAGCGAAAACCAATGCATCGTTAATCTCTATGGTGCAACGCTTTTCAGATATCACCATCATGTTTGCCGGGCTATGGCTGGTTTGCGAAGTCAGCGGACTGTCATTCCTCTACATGCACCTGTTGGTGGCGCTGATTACGCTGGTGGTGTTCCAGATGCTGGGCGGTATCACCGATTTTTATCGCTCATGGCGCGGTGTTCGGGCAACGACAGAATTTGCCCTGCTGCTGCAAAACTGGACCTTAAGCGTGATTTTTAGCGCCGGACTGGTGGCGTTCAACAATGATTTCGACACGCAACTGAAAATCTGGCTGGCGTGGTATGGGCTGACCAGCATCGGACTGGTGGTTTGCCGTTCGTGTATTCGCATTGGGGCGGGCTGGCTGCGTAATCATGGCTATAACAAGCGCATGATCGCCGTAGCGGGGGATTTAGCCGCCGGACAAATGCTGATGGAGAGTTTCCGTAATCAGCCGTGGTTAGGGTTTGAAGTGGTGGGCGTGTACCACGACCCGAAACCGGGCGGCGTTTCTAACGACTGGGCGGGCAATCTGCAACAGCTGGTCGAGGATGCAAAAGCGGGCAAGATTCACAACATCTATATCGCGATGCAAATGTGCGACGGCGCACGAGTGAAAAAACTGGTCCATCAACTGGCGGACACCACCTGTTCGGTGCTGCTGATCCCCGACGTCTTTACCTTCAACATTCTCCATTCACGCCTCGAAGAGATGAACGGCGTTCCGGTGGTGCCGCTGTACGACACGCCACTTTCCGGGGTTAACCGCCTGATAAAACGTGCGGAAGACATTGTGCTGGCAACGCTGATCTTGCTGCTGATCTCCCCGGTGCTGTGCTGTATTGCGCTGGCGGTGAAACTCAGTTCACCAGGGCCGGTTATTTTCCGCCAGACTCGCTACGGCATGGATGGCAAGCCGATCAAAGTGTGGAAGTTCCGTTCCATGAAAGTGATGGAGAACGACAAAGTCGTGACTCAGGCGACGCAGAACGATCCGCGCGTCACCAAAGTGGGGAACTTTCTGCGCCGCACCTCGCTGGATGAATTGCCGCAGTTTATCAATGTGCTGACCGGGGGGATGTCGATTGTGGGGCCACGTCCGCACGCGGTGGCGCATAACGAACAATATCGCCAGCTCATTGAAGGCTACATGCTGCGCCACAAAGTGAAACCGGGCATTACCGGTTGGGCGCAGATTAACGGCTGGCGCGGCGAAACCGACACGCTGGAGAAAATGGAAAAACGCGTCGAGTTCGACCTTGAATACATCCGTGAATGGAGCGTCTGGTTCGATATCAAAATCGTTTTCCTGACGGTATTCAAAGGCTTCGTTAACAAAGCGGCATATTGATATGAGCTTACGTGAAAAAACCATCAGCGGCGCGAAGTGGTCGGCGATTGCTACGGTGATCATCATCGGCCTCGGGCTAGTGCAGATGACCGTGCTGGCGCGGATTATCGACAACCACCAGTTCGGTTTGCTTACCGTTTCGCTGGTGATTATCGCGCTGGCAGACACGCTTTCTGACTTCGGTATCGCTAACTCGATTATTCAGCGAAAAGAAATCAGCCATCTTGAACTCACCACGCTGTACTGGTTGAACGTCGGGCTGGGGATCGTGGTGTGCGTGGCGGTGTTTTTGTTGAGTGATGCCATTGGTGACGTGCTGAATAACCCGGATCTGGCGCCGTTGATTAAAACATTGTCGCTGGCGTTTGTGGTGATCCCCCACGGGCAACAGTTCCGCGCGTTGATGCAAAAGGAGCTTGAGTTCAACAAAATCGGCATGATCGAAACCAGCGCGGTGCTGGCGGGCTTTACTTTTACGGTGGTTAGCGCCCATTTCTGGCCGCTGGCGATGACCGCCATCCTCGGTTATCTGGTCAATAGTGCGGTGAGAACGCTGCTGTTTGGCTACTTTGGCCGCAAAATTTATCGTCCCGGTCTGCATTTCTCGCTGGCGTCTGTTGTGCCGAACTTACGCTTTGGTGCCTGGCTGACGGCGGACAGCATCATCAACTATCTCAATACCAACCTTTCAACGCTGGTGCTGGCGCGTATTCTCGGCGCGGGCGTGGCAGGGGGATACAACCTGGCGTACAACGTGGCCGTTGTGCCGCCGATGAAACTGAACCCGATCATCACCCGCGTGTTGTTTCCGGCGTTTGCCAAAATTCAGGACGACACCGAAAAGCTGCGCGTTAACTTCTACAAGCTGCTGTCGGTGGTGGGGATTATCAATTTTCCGGCACTGCTGGGGCTGATGGTGGTGTCGAATAACTTTGTACCGCTGGTCTTTGGTGAGAAGTGGAACAGCATTATTCCGGTGCTGCAATTGCTGTGTATTGTGGGGCTACTGCGCTCCGTGGGTAACCCCATTGGCTCGCTGCTGATGGCGAAAGCGCGGGTGGATATCAGCTTTAAATTCAATGTATTCAAAACCTTTCTGTTTATTCCGGCGATTGTTATTGGCGGACAGATGGCGGGTGCAATCGGCGTCACGCTTGGTTTCCTGCTGGTACAGATTATCAACACCATTCTGAGTTATTTCGTGATGATTAAACCGGTGCTCGGTTCCAGTTATCGCCAGTACATCCTGAGTTTATGGCTGCCGTTTTATCTCTCGCTGCCGACGCTGGTGGTTAGTTATGCACTGGGCATTGTGCTGAAAGGCCAACTGGTGCTGGGAATGCTGCTGGCGGTGCAAATAGCCGCGGGCGTGCTGGCGTTTGTGGTGATGATTGTGCTGTCGCGCCATCCGCTGGTGGTGGAAGTGAAGCGTCAGTTTTGTCGCAGCGAAAAAATGAAAATGCTTTTACGGGCGGGGTGAATAGTTGTTTTCGGTTCCGGCAACGAACACAACAAACACAGCCTCACCTGGCATCAAATTTATGAGGAAAAAATGAAATTACTTATTCTGGGCAACCACACTTGCGGCAACCGCGGCGACAGCGCCATCTTGCGCGGCTTACTTGATGCCATCAACATCCTCAATCCACACGCCGAAGTGGACGTAATGAGCCGCTATCCGGTCAGTTCTTCCTGGCTGCTCAACCGCCCGGTAATGGGTGATCCGCTGTTCCTGCAAATGAAACAACACAACAGCGCGGCGGGTGTGGTCGGGCGCGTAAAAAAAGTCCTCCGTCGCCGTTATCAACACCAGGTATTGCTCTCACGCGTCACCGACACTGGCAAGCTGCGTAATATCGCCATTGCCCAGGGATTTACTGACTTTGTGCGCCTGCTTTCAGGTTACGACGCCATTATCCAGGTCGGCGGTTCGTTTTTTGTTGATCTCTACGGCGTGCCGCAGTTTGAACATGCGCTTTGCACGTTTATGGCGAAAAAGCCGCTGTTTATAATTGGTCACAGCGTCGGCCCGTTCCAGGATGAGCAATTTAACCAACTGGCGAACTACGTATTCGGGCACTGCGACGCGCTGATCCTGCGCGAATCGGTAAGCCTGGATCTAATGAAACGCAGCAATATCACTACCGCAAAAGTTGAACATGGCGTCGATACCGCATGGCTGGTCGATCACCACACCGAAGACTTCACCGCCAGCTATGCCGTTCAACACTGGCTGGACGTTGCCGCACAACAGAAAACGGTGGCAATTACCCTGCGCGAACTGGCACCGTTCGACAAACGTCTCGGCACCACTCAACAAGCGTATGAAAAAGCCTTTGCCGGGGTGGTCAATCGCATTCTCGATGAAGGGTATCAGGTGATTGCGCTCTCCACCTGTACGGGCATCGACAGTTATAACAAAGACGACCGCATGGTGGCGCTCAACCTGCGTCAGCACATCAGCGATCCTGCCCGTTATCACGTGGTGATGGATGAGCTCAATGATCTGGAAATGGGCAAAATCTTCGGTGCCTGTGAACTCACCGTCGGTACGCGCCTGCACTCGGCTATTATCTCGATGAATTTTGCTACTCCGGCAATTGCCATCAACTACGAACATAAATCCGCCGGGATTATGCAGCAGTTGGGGCTACCAGAGATGGCGATTGATATTCATCATTTATTAGACGGCAGCCTGCAAGCGATGGTTGCGGATACCTTAGGCCAGCTTCCGGCGCTGAACGCACGACTTAGCGAAGCTGTCAGTCGTGAGCGTCAGACAGGAATGCAGATGGTGCAATCTGTGCTTGAGCGCATCGGGGAGGCGAAATGAAGGTCGGCTTCTTTTTACTGAAATTTCCGCTGTCGTCGGAAACCTTCGTTCTCAACCAAATCACTGCGTTTATTGATATGGGCTTTGAGGTGGAGATTGTCGCGCTGCAAAAAGGCGATACGCAAAACACCCACGCGGCATGGACGAAATACAACCTTGCTGCCAGAACCCGCTGGTTACAGGATGAACCTACGGGCAAAGTGGCGAAGCTGCGCCACCGCGCCAGCCAGACCTTACGCGGCATTCATCGCAAAAATACCTGGCAGGCGCTCAACCTCAAACGCTATGGTGCCGAGTCGCGGAACCTGATTTTGTCTGCCATTTGTGGTCAGGTCGCAACACCGTTTCATGCTGATGTGTTTATCGCACATTTTGGCCCTGCGGGGGTAACCGCAGCAAAACTACGGGAACTGGGTGTCATTCGCGGCAAAATTGCCACTATCTTCCACGGCATTGATATCTCCAGTCGGGAAGTGCTCAACCATTACACTCCCGAATATCAACAACTGTTTCGCCGTGGCGACCTGATGTTACCGATTAGCGATCTGTGGGCCGGAAGGCTGCAAAAAATGGGCTGCCCGAGGGAAAAAATTGCCGTATCGCGCATGGGCGTGGACATGACGCGCTTTAGCCCGCGTCCGGTGAAAGCGCCCGCAACACCGCTGGAGATTATTTCCGTCGCACGCTTAACCGAGAAAAAAGGCCTGCATGTGGCGATCGAAGCCTGCCGTCAGTTGAAAGAGCAGGGCGTGGCATTTCGCTATCGCATCCTCGGCATTGGCCCGTGGGAACGACGCCTGCGCACCCTCATCGAACAATATCAACTGGAAGATGTGGTAGAGATGCCGGGCTTTAAACCGAGCCACGAAGTGAAGGCGATGCTCGACGACGCGGATGTCTTTCTGTTGCCATCGGTAACGGGTGCGGATGGTGATATGGAAGGTATTCCGGTGGCGCTGATGGAAGCGATGGCGGTCGGCATTCCGGTGGTTTCTACTCTGCATAGCGGAATACCGGAACTGGTGGAGGCCGATAAATCCGGCTGGCTGGTGCCTGAGAACGATGCTCGCGCACTGGCGCAACGACTGGCGGCGTTTAGCCAACTGGACACCGACGAACTTGCTCCGGTCGTCAAACGTGCTCGCGAAAAAGTCGAACACGATTTTAACCAGCAGGTGATTAATCGAGAACTCGCCAGCTTATTGCAGGCTTTATAGAGGAGAACGTATGCCATTTAAAAAACTCTCCCGACGCACCTTCCTGACGGCAAGCTCCGCGCTTGCCTTCCTCCATACCCCTTTCGCTCGCGCACTTCCCGCCCGAACAAGCGTTAACATTAACGACTACAACTCTCACGACTGGATCGCCTCATTTAAACAAGCCTTCAGCGAAGGGCAAACGGTCGTCGTGCCTGCCGGATTGGTTTGTGACAATATCAACACCGGCATCTTCATCCCCCCTGGTAAAACGTTACACATCCTTGGAAGCCTGCGCGGTAACGGCAGAGGGCGTTTTGTCTTACAGGACGGCAGCCAGGTGAAAGGGGAGAAGGGCGGCAGTATGCATAACATCACCCTGGATGTGCGCGGCTCTGACTGCACCATCAAAGGGCTGGCGATGAGCGGCTTTGGCCCGGTAACGCAGATTTATATTGGCGGCAAAAACAAACGGGTTATGCGCAACCTGACCATCGATAACCTCACCGTTAGCCACGCTAACTACGCCATCTTACGCCAGGGATTTCATAACCAGATTATCGGTGCCAATATCACCAATTGTAAGTTCAGCGACTTACAGGGCGACGCCATTGAATGGAATGTGGCGATTAACGACCGTGATATTTTGATCTCCGACCATCTCATCGAGCGTATCAACTGTACCAACGGCAAAATCAACTGGGGCATCGGCATAGGCCTTGCGGGGAGTACTTACGATAACAACTACCCGGAAGACCAGGCAGTGAAAAACTTTGTCGTGGCGAATATCACGGGATCGGACTGTCGGCAGTTGATTCATGTTGAGAACGGCAAACATTTCGTCATCCGTAACGTAAATGCGAAGAACATAACACCGGATTACAGCAAAAAAGCAGGTATTGATAACGCAACGATTGCCATATATGGCTGTGATAATTTCATAATCGATAATATAGATATAGCTAATAGCGCTGGGTTATTAATTGGTTATGGCGTAATCAAAGGAAAATACTTATCGATCCCACAAAATTTTAAGCTCAATAACATTCGTTTGGATAATACACAGCTGACCAGAAAATTACGCGGAATTCAGATTTCTGCCGGAAATGCGATCTCTTTTGTTGCACTCACCAATATTGAAATGAAACACGCATCACTGGAACTACATAACCAGCCGCAACACCTTTTTATGAGAAATATCAATGTGATGCAGGAATTTTCTGTTGGGCCTGCATTGACCATGAACTTCGACTTGCGCCAGGACGTTCGCGGTAAATTCATGGCTAAAAAAGAGACATTGCTATCTCTGGTTAATGTTCATGCAGTGAATGAAAAAGGGCAAAATTCAGTCGATATCGACAGGATTAATCACCATGTGGTTAATGTGGAGAAGGTGAGTTTTGAGCTGCCACCACGCATTAGATAGATTTGCGACCATTCCTGGAAAATTAGAACCATACTTAAGATTATGGCTACTGAAATTTAACTGTGAGCGGCGTAACATCAGTGGCATATCAGCAAAAGTAATTGATGCTGGCGAAAAGAAACTAACAAGCTATAATTCAGCAACCATTTTACAGGTGGATGAAAATAATGACTAATTTAAAAGCAGTTATACCGGTAGCTGGTCTTGGTATGCACATGTTGCCCGCCACAAAAGCGATCCCTAAAGAGATGCTACCGATCGTTGACAAGCCAATGATTCAGTACATTGTTGACGAGATTGTGGCTGCTGGGATCAAAGAAATCCTCCTGGTGACTCACGCGTCCAAGAATGCGGTCGAAAACCACTTCGACACCTCTTATGAATTAGAATCCCTCCTTGAACTGCGCGTGAAGCGTCAGTTGTTGGCAGAAGTACAGTCCATCTGCCCGCCGGGCGTGACCATTATGAACGTGCGTCAGGGCGAACCATTAGGTTTAGGCCACTCGATTTTGTGTGCTCGACCAGCCATTGGCGACAACCCATTTGTTGTAGTGCTGCCAGATGTCATTATTGATAACGCTTCTGCGGATCCTCTGCGTTATAACCTTGCCGCAATGATTGCACGTTTCAACGAAACGGGCCGTAGCCAGGTGCTTGCAAAACGTATGCCGGGTGATCTCTCTGAATACTCCGTCATCCAGACCAAAGATCCGCTAGATCGTGAGGGTAAAGTCAGCCGCATTGTTGAATTTATCGAAAAACCGGATCAGCCACAGACGCTGGACTCAGACATCATGGCTGTAGGACGTTATGTGCTTTCTGCCGATATTTGGCCAGAACTTGAACGCACTCAACCTGGCGCATGGGGACGTATTCAACTGACCGATGCGATTGCTGAAATGGCGAAAAAACAGTCTGTTGATGCAATGCTGATGACCGGTGACAGTTACGACTGCGGTAAAAAAATGGGTTATATGCAGGCGTTTGTGAAGTATGGACTGCGCAATTTGAAAGAAGGGGCGAAGTTCCGCAAAGGGATTGAGAAGCTGTTAAGTGAATAAAAATTAACCATCCCATATATGGGGGATTGAATAAGAATAGAACGGCAGTGAACATTCAAAAGCAGAGATGCTTACATAATAAGAATGTTCCTGCCGTTTCTTATGTAAATGTAATAATAACAATGAGTTATATCTCTTTAGTGAGACCAAAAATTTTCGGATTTTCCTTGTGTCTGACCTCGTTTGGTTAGACAATTGGCGTTTAAATTTTTGAGAGCTTTGCGACGTTAGTAGCAGAGTCTGTAACATCTTATGAGAATGCACGCAGTGCACTGGTAGCTGTAAAGCCAGGGGCGGTAGCGTGTCTGGTTAAAGCTAATACTACAAATTTATTATACAAGCAATATAGGCCATATTTTACTTATATCTATCAGGTGCTTAATGCTGAAGACTCTTATAAAAAAAACAAAACTCAACTTTGAAATACAAAAAATAATTTTAAATGCTGGATGGTTGTTATTTGATAAGTTTATTCGATTAATGTTCGGCTTGTTAGTTGGTGTCTGGATTGCACGCTATCTAGGGCCTGGGACATATGGTCAGCTAGCTTATATTGTTACTCTTGTAAGTTTATTTCAAGTTGTTGTATCTCTCGGAATGGATACAATTTTAGTGCGTGAGATTACGTGCAATAAAAATGAAGCTGCCCAAATTTTAGGAAGCGCTATATTTATGCGTTTCATTGTTGGTTGTATAAGCATAGTATTACTTATTGGTGGTGTAACTATATTCAATGGTGCATATTTTGGAGTATTAACATTATTGGCAAGTGGCGGATTATTATTACAATGCACAGATACTATAGATATTTGGTTTCAAAGTCAGAGCCAAAGTAAAAGAACTGTTATAGCAAAGCTATGCTCTTACACAATTACGAATATATTACGGATTATCCTCATAATATATAATGCACCATTATGGACTTTTGCTCTTTTGCTAAGTATTGATGCATCATTATCTGCTCTAGCTTTGACGTTTGCTTATAAAACATTTAAAACAGCGCATAGATGGCACGTAAGTTTATTACGATGCAAGGCGCTACTGTCAGAGTCATGGCCTTTTTTAATAAGCGGAATATCTATCATATTATACATGAGGATCGATCAAGTTTTGATAAAAAATATAATGGGAGAAAAACCGCTAGGTATTTATTCAGCTGCAATACAATTTTCTACATTATGGAATTTTATCCCATTGACTTTATCGGTAAGTTTAGCTCCTTATGTGGCAAGGAAAAAAAAAGAAAGTGAACAGATATATTATCAAACTCTGTGTAATATATTTTTAATATTTTCAATTATCGGATGGTGTATAACATTAACTATTATTACTTTATCGCCATTCATAATAGAATTTATGTTAGGTGCCAATTATAAAGATGGCGTTGGCGTTCTTTCTATCCATGTTATAACCAATTTATTCATATGTTTAGGAATTTCACAGAGTCTCTGGATTGTTAATGAGAGAAAGGGTACTTTCATCCTTTACAAGTCAATTACAGGGCTTGTTGTCAGTGTTATAGCAAATATCATTCTTATTCCGCTATATGGCATCAAAGGCGCAGCGATAGCGTCAGTTCTCTCACAAATTACAGCTTCTACAATTTTTAATCTGTGTTTTGCGAAGAAGATTTTTTTTATGCAATTGAAAAGTTTGTTTTTCCTTAGATAAATGGAACAAAAAGTGAATAATATTTCCCCTGTAGTTGTTTTTGTCTATTCACGCCCTGAGCATACAAAAAAAATGCTGTCAGCATTAAGTAAGAATAGTCTATCTGAATGTACAGATTTGATTATCTATTCTGATGGTGCTAAATCAGAAAAAGATAAACCTGGTGTTTATGCCGTACGGCAACTTATCAGGAAGTTAACTGGTTTCAGAAGTATCACTATCGTTGAGCAGGAACAAAATGTAGGTCTTGCTCAAAATATAATTCAGGGCGTTACAAAAGTAGTCAAACAATATGGAAGAGTTATTGTCTTAGAAGACGATATAATTACATCACCCTATTTTCTGAAGTATATGAATGATGCTTTAGATATGTATGCAGATATAAAAGAAGTAGCCTCGATCTCTGGTAGTAGTTACCCAGTAACCATAAATAACAATTTAGAGTCAACGTATCTTTTAAGGATCCCCTTGTGTTGGGGGTGGGCTACTTGGGATGATAGATGGAGAATGTTCAAAAAAGATATTAATTCCGTAAATTTAATAAGTAAGGATGTAAAAAATTATATAAACTTTGATGGTGCATTTAATTTTTTTGATCAAGCCACTCTAAATGCTAAAGGTAAACTTAATACTTGGTTTATATTTTGGTATATAACACTGGCTTCTCATAAGTGGTTAACTCTATTCCCATCAAAGGTAATGGCAAAAAATATCGGTTATGATGGGACAGGTGAAAACTGTAATGGAGATGATATTTATAAAGATATATTAATTGATAATGAACCTCTCGAGTTAGAACTAAAAAAAGACTTAACTGAAAGTTATGATTATTATTTAGCTCACTTACATTATTTCAGGAAAAATCAACAAAATTTTATTTATAAAATTTATTCATTTGTGAAAAAGATAGTAAAAAAGAGGTGCTATGGGACTTCTAAGTAGAATTAAATCACATTTAAAAAAAAGAAAATTGAATAAAAGTCACTTAAATATATATGTTGATGTTTTTTCTTATATTGATGAGTCTTCAACTTTAGATGGTTGTAACAGAATAACTGGAAAATCATCAATTTATGACTCTCATATTGGGAAATATAGTTATGTTGCCGGAGCAAGCATAGGAAATGCGACAGTGGGAAAATTTTGCAGTATTGCAAAAGGAGCTAAAATAGGAGGGCTTGGTGCGCATCCAACAACTTTCATATCTTCTCATCCTATCTTTTATTCTACTAAGAAACAATGTGGGGTTACGTTTACTAGTAAGGATTATTTTTTAGAAAATGCGGATACAATATTAGGAAATGATGTATGGGTGGGTACGAATGCCATCATTATGGATGGGGTAACAATTGGTGATGGTGCCATAATAGGTGCAGGTGCAATTGTTACAAAAGACGTTCCACCATATGCAATCGTTGTTGGTGTTCCGGCAATTATAAAACGATACCGTTTTCCAACTGAACAGATTGAAATTTTAAAAAAAATTAAATGGTGGGATTGGCCTGAACAAGACCTAAAAAAAAATTCATTCCTATTTCGAGAGGATTTTAATGAAAGTATCTGTGAGTTAGCTAAATTATATAATAAAGTTAAAAGGCTAGATTAATGCAAACAGTGAATAATCATTTTTATAAAACTTTACTTCTATTAAGTTTTTTCTCTGCAGGGTTTAGTCTGTATTACGTATTTATACCGTTATTAATAATTTCATTAATTCTATCAATGATTAAAAATAGAACATTATACGCAGGATGTACTGCTGCAAGTTATAATGTGTTATTTATTGTTTTATTTGTATTTAGTGTGTTTTCTATAGGTTCAGAACTATTAATACTTGAATCCCCTGTCAAGTATGCAATGTATATGATATTTTTGATAGTATGTTTACCATTACTCTTAATTAATAATTTTGAATATGCTTGGTACATGCTTTTCTTTTTTATATTAGGTGTCTTTTTTAGAGCTGAATCCATAGTTGTTTATAGCTTCCTAGATCCTTCCGGCGTTTATGGATATGGTAAATTGCTAGATCCATTTAATCACGAGGAAATAAATTCTCCAGGCATTAGTAACTCACTCGCAATTGTTTTTATGTTTTTCTTCGTTGCATATAAAAATACATTGAGCTTGAAGTACTTACTTATATTTATATATCCATTAATTTTATTATCATCAATATTTTTGGGGGGGCGAGCATTCTTTATTATTGCATTAGTATGTATAACTTATAAATATAGTCGTAACTTTAAAATAAAAACGCTCATAGGATTAACTATATTAATATGCCTTGGTTGCATTTTTTCTTTATTAGTTAAAGAAATTCCTTTTTTTGATAAATATTTTGATTTAATATTTGAGCGATTTGGAAGTGAAGGATTGAAATCGGCTAGATTTGAACTTATACAGGATGGTATTACAAAATTTCTAATTCATCCACTGGGGGGGTTTACTCCAAATGCAAGCGAATATAGTGGGTATTGGTATCATAATATTTATCTTGATAGCGCCAGAGTCGCTGGGGTTATATCGCTTATCCCATTTATACTTTCAAATTTAATTGTGTTAATTAGCTATTTAGGATATAGGAATTATAGAAAAAGAATAAAAAATCCATATTTTTTTATATCACTTATAACTTTAATTATCATGTGTCAGGATGTTGTACTTGAAGGTAATATGATGTTACTAATCAGCTATGCCTTATTTACAACAATGGCTATTCAATCCAGGAGGTATAAAAAGAGTGAAACTCTTCTACAGAGTAAATGATTATCATCCTTTTGACATAAAGGATAGTTCTGCAGCTAGTTCAGTTCGACACAGAGTCGACCGAGTTTGCAGATGTCTTCCGGATGCCACCAAATCAATAATATATTCAATTGTAAAAGAAAAAAATGTTTTATTGATTAAACGAAATGTGAATAATACTGAAAACAACCAACAGTGCATAACATATTTTGTTCCTTCAAATCCTTTAGGGATACTTATAAAAATATTTCTTTCGCTCTGTCTAATGATATATTTATTATTTAAAACTTTAAAGAAAGAAAATTATCTCCTTATATACAATTTATTGCCAGTTCATATTTTTCCGTATCTTATAGCGTCTTATATATATCCGAGTTTTTTGAAAAAAACAATTTTTCAGGTTGAAGAATTATATAGCATGTACAATTTTTCGTTTATTAAGAACCTTTTAAATCTTCACTCAGAAAAGTTTGTTTTTAGAAATGGTCTTAACTTTATAGTTGTTAATGAGAATGTTAAAAAAATTATTAAGCAAAAAAAAGCAAAATCAATAGTTGATTATGGGTACAATACAAGGAATAGCAAGGCTTACAATAAGTTAAGTGTATCAGATACTATTGTTTATACTGGAAGGTTAGACTATGTTGGGGGGGTTGAGGTACTTTTAGAAGCAATAAGTAACCTACCTAGTGATATTAGAAATAAATTTGTTATAACAGGTTATGGGGGATTAAAAGAACAGGTGGTTGCTCATGCAAATGAGCTGAATATTAAATTTAAAGGATTTCTTAGCGAAGCTGATTATGATTCATTATTATCTAGTGCAAAAATTAGTATTAATCCACTAAGATCAAAATGTAATTTTTCTTTATATTCATTTCCTTCGAAAGTACTTCAATATCTGGAATATGGATGTGTCGTTATCTCAAGTGGAATAGAGCAGCCAGAATTGGAATATTATTTTTCTGATGAATTATTTTCATATAAGAATGATGATGCTCGGACACTCAGTATGTTAATTATGGAAATAAATTCGCGTAACTTCGATAAAGTAAAAATTATAGATAAATATCACGTCTTTATGAAAAATAAAGAAAAAAAGCTACGCGCCTTCTTCTTATCTGTATTTGAGGGATAATTCTGTGAAATTGGCTATTTTTGATATATGCGGCACATTATATTATGACAATACAACATATTCTTTTTTAATCTGGTTATCTAACAAAGGAATAATTAAAAATAAAAAAAGCATAATGAATGCGCCTTATATTTTACGTGCTCTCAATAAAATATATTCATCATTAAGCGGTATTGATTTATACAGGAATATTCAAATAAAACAATTGGCTGGATTTTCGTATTATGATTTAACTAGATGGGCAATAGAATTTATCGATAGTCTTGAAGATAATCGTATATTAAGTACTTTTGCTTTAATGGAAGAGTATAAGCGTAAGGGATATAATATTGTAATTGCTAGCGCCACTATAGATCCTATAGCAAAAGCCATTGCTAATAAATTATCTGTGGAATATTACTCATCAAAATTGAGTTATTCCAATAATATGTGTAGTGGTAAACTTGAAAAAGACCTTTTGCTCCAAAAAAAAGTGATGCTATCTAAATTACTTGATAAGGTAGAAGTTGCAATAGTAGTTACTGATAATTTTACCGATATTGAATTAGTTAAAATGTGCGATCATTGTCATATTATAGTTCATAATGATAAAAATATTCGAAAATGGTCGAAACTCCTTAACAACAATATATCCAAAATTGATTTCATAAAGAAGAATGTTTGATGAATAAATATATTTTATATTTACCCTTCGGATATACCTATTTGTCCAGGATTAAAACAATTCCAAAACTTATTAGTTTTATACTTACAATACCTATACCGTGCTTCGTATTTTTTTATTTTGGGCTGCTTTCATCTTCAGAAAGAGATCTTTCGATAGGGGCGGGGTTTGTTGTTAGTTATGTATGTGTTTATATTTTTTATGAAAATGGATACATACAAAATGATATAAAAACCGTTAAGAAAGAGAGAAATCCAACATTGAGAATTGTTGGTGAGTTATATGATTTTATTGACACTAATTATTATAGTATTATTTTGCTTAGAACTCTTTTTTTTGTTTTTTTGCTTTTTCTTGTTTTATATGTTACTCCCTACATCATAATAATTAAAATAATCTCATATGCTTTTTTTACTAGTGTAATTTATTATTTCCATAATAATATACGAAATGCCTTTAAAACAGTAACTTTTTTTATCTTGTCTTCATCACGGTTTATATTTCCAATTCTAATTTTTTCATCCGTGATGGTACCAGAGAAATTAGCATATATACCACTTTCAGTTTTAATATATACTCTACCTGCATTATTAATATATTCGACTAAGTCATTTGGTTTAATGCATTTCATTATTGGTAATGAAAATAAATATAAGATAATTTACTATTTTATTATGGCGGTTGTTTTTTTGTTGCTTTATCTTCTTTCATTAAATAATAGTGTTTGGCTTATCATGCTAATAATATTTTTTTATATGATGATACTTGTGTTCATAAAAGAAATTATTGTTAATAAATAAGGGTATCAAGATGTCGAAGGTATGCTGCAGGTTAGCTGGAGGATTAGGTAATCAAATTTTTCAATATGGCGCCTCATTACTAATTAGCAAAAAAAGTAATGTGAAATATATAGAGCTTGATGATTCGGAGTTAAACAATTATAAAGCATCAAGAAGTAATGAATTGCCACATTATTTCAAAATGACCAATTCAAATGTAGAAAATAAATTTTTGCTTAAATTGCGTTTGCCGCGTATAAATATTTTAGCAAACCTTACAGATAGATTTGTTGGTGACTTAAATTTTAATCGAGTGCTCTATCAAAGTCTTACAAACAAAAGCTATTATTTAGATGGTTATTTCCAAAATTGTTTGGATCAAACTCTTTTTGATGAAATGCTTGAGTTGTTAAAAAAAGATTATCTATATTCGCATCTCAGTATTAAACCAAACGTATGTGCGATTCACATTCGCGGAGGTGATTTTTTAACTAAAAAATATAGTGGTATTGCTTCGACGAATTATTATCTTGAGCAATTGAATAAAATTAAAGAAATGAATTCTGTGGATCAATTCGTAATTGTGACAGATGATAAGAATTATGCGACTGAGATAGCGAAAAAAATATCTATTAAATACTTTTTTTCTGATGGAAATATGCTCGATGATTTTTTATTACTGGCACAATCCCAATTTAAAGTGTTGTCAAATAGTACATTTGCTATATGGGCTTCTGCGCTAGGATACAAACCAGGATGTATTGTATTAGCGCCTCAAAAGCTAAATATTCATGATACGAGAAATTTTATCTTACCTGGTGAATTAATTTAAATTTTAAGGAGTTATTCAAAAATGAAAGTTGCTTTAATTACTGGCATAACCGGACAGGACGGTTCTTACCTGGCAGAGTTTCTGTTGGAAAAAGGTTACGAAGTACATGGTATTAAGCGTCGTGCATCGTCATTCAACACCGAGCGTGTGGATCATATTTATCAGGATCCACACACCTGCAACCCGAAATTTCATCTGCATTATGGCGATCTGACAGATACCTCCAACCTGACGCGCATTTTGTGTGAAGTGCAGCCGGATGAAGTGTACAACCTGGGCGCAATGAGCCACGTTGCGGTTTCTTTTGAGTCACCGGAATATACCGCAGACGTCGACGCGATGGGCACACTGCGTTTACTGGAGGCGATCCGCTTCCTTGGTCTGGAAAAGAAAACCCGTTTCTATCAGGCTTCGACTTCTGAACTGTATGGCCTGGTGCAGGAAATTCCGCAGAAAGAAACCACGCCGTTCTACCCGCGATCTCCGTATGCGGTCGCCAAACTGTATGCCTACTGGATCACCGTTAACTACCGCGAATCCTACGGCATGTACGCCTGTAACGGCATTCTCTTTAACCATGAATCCCCGCGCCGTGGCGAAACCTTTGTTACCCGCAAAATCACCCGCGCAATCGCCAATATCGCCCAGGGACTGGAGTCGTGCCTGTACCTCGGCAATATGGATTCCCTGCGCGACTGGGGCCATGCCAAAGACTACGTAAAAATGCAGTGGATGATGCTGCAGCAGGAACAGCCAGAAGATTTCGTTATCGCTACCGGTGTTCAGTACTCCGTACGTCAGTTCGTGGAAATGGCAGCGGAGCAAGTAGGGATCAAACTGCGCTTTGAAGGCACCGGTGTAGATGAGCAGGGGATAGTGATTTCTGTTACTGGTGAGGATGCCCCAGCCGTTAAACCGGGAGATGTAATAGTTAAGGTTGACCCGCGTTACTTCCGTCCTGCTGAAGTAGAAACGCTGCTCGGCGACCCGACCAAAGCGCACGAAAAACTGGGCTGGAAACCGGAAATCACCCTCAGAGAGATGGTGTCTGAAATGGTGGCTAATGACCTCGTAGCGGCGAAAAAACACTCTCTGCTGAAATCTCACGGCTACGACGTGGCGATCGCGCTGGAGTCATAAGCATGAGTAAACAACGCATTTTTATCGCTGGCCATCGCGGGATGGTCGGTTCTGCCATCAAGCGACAGCTCGAACAGCGCGGTGATGTGGAACTGGTATTACGCACCCGCGACGAACTGAACCTGCTGGACAGCCGCGCGGTGCATGATTTCTTTGCCAGCGAGCGCATTGACCAGGTCTATCTGGCGGCGGCGAAAGTGGGCGGCATTGTTGCCAACAACACATATCCGGCAGATTTCATCTACCAGAACATGATGATTGAGAGCAACATCATTCACGTCGCGCATCAGAACGACGTGAACAAACTGCTGTTTCTCGGATCGTCCTGCATCTACCCAAAACTGGCAAAACAGCCGATGGCAGAAGGCGAGCTGTTACAGGGCTCGCTGGAGCCGACCAACGAGCCTTACGCCATTGCCAAAATCGCCGGGATCAAACTGTGCGAATCTTACAACCGCCAGTATGGACGCGATTACCGCTCTGTCATGCCGACCAACCTGTACGGGCCGCACGACAACTTCCACCCGAGTAACTCGCACGTGATCCCTGCATTGCTGCGTCGCTTCCACGAGGCGACGGCACAGAATGCGCCGGACGTGGTGGTGTGGGGCAGCGGTACACCGATGCGCGAATTTCTGCACGTCGATGATATGGCGGCGGCGAGCATTCATGTCATGGAGCTGGCGCACGAAGTCTGGCTGGAAAACACCCAGCCGATGCTGTCGCACATTAACGTCGGTACCGGCGTTGACTGCACTATCCGCGAGCTGGCGCAAACCATCGCTAAAGTGGTGGGTTACAAAGGTCGGGTGGTTTTCGATGCCAGCAAACCGGATGGCACGCCGCGCAAATTGCTGGATGTGACGCGCCTGCATCAGCTTGGCTGGTATCACGAAATCTCACTGGAAGCGGGGCTTGCCAGCACTTACCAGTGGTTCCTTGAGAATCAAGACCGCTTTCGGGGGTAATGATGTTTTTACGTCAGGAAGACTTTGCCACGGTAGTGCGCTCCACGCCGCTGCTCTCTCTCGACTTTATTGTTGAGAACAGCCGCGGCGAGTTTCTGCTTGGCAAAAGAACCAACCGCCCGGCACAGGGTTACTGGTTTGTGCCGGGAGGGCGCGTGCAGAAAGACGAAACGCTGGAAGCCGCATTTGAGCGGTTGACGATGGCGGAACTGGGGCTGCGTCTGCCGATAACAGCAGGCCAGTTTTACGGTGTCTGGCAGCACTTTTATGACGATAACTTCTCCGGCACGGATTTCACCACTCACTATGTGGTGCTCGGTTTTCGCTTCAGAGTCGCGGAAGATGAGCTGTTACTGCCGGATGAGCAGCACGACGATTACCGCTGGCTGACGCCGGACGCGCTGCTCGCCAGTGACAATGTTCACGCTAACAGTCGAGCCTATTTTAATCATGCTCCAAGTGCTGTTATTGGTTTAGATAAAAAGGATGTCAAAAATGTCTGATGTACCGTTGATTGCTGTTGTAATGGCTGGTGGTACGGGTAGCCGTCTTTGGCCCCTCTCAAGAGAGCACTATCCAAAGCAATTTCTGCAATTATCAGGTGAGAATACTTTATTACAGTCAACTTTATTACGACTATCCCCCCTTTCTTGCGAAACTCCATTAGTAATAACTAATGAGCAGCATCGTTTTGTGGTCGCAGAACAATTGCGTCAAATAAACCAATTAAGCGATAACATTATTCTTGAACCATGTGGAAGAAATACTGCACCAGCTATAGCACTTTCAGCATTTACGGCTTTGAAGCGTAATGAACAACAAGATCCTATACTTTTAGTTCTTGCAGCTGACCATGTCATAAACAAAACAGATGTTTTTTGTAACGCTATCAAAAATTCCATTTCAATTGTTGAACAAGGAAATATCTTAACTTTTGGTATTATTCCTCATTATGCAGAGACCGGTTATGGTTATATAAAAAAAGGGAATGTAATTAAAGAATCAGACAGTGGAGTTGGTAATAAATTTTACCAAGTAGAACAATTCGTTGAAAAACCTAATCGCTCAAGGGCTGAAGAGTATATTTCCTCAGATAAATATCTTTGGAATAGTGGGATGTTTATGTTTAAAGCATCAGTATATTTAGAGGAATTAAAAAAATACAGATCTGATATATACGATATATGTGAAAAAACAGTTTCTTCTTCCTACCATGATCTTGACTTTATACGACTCTCGAAAGATGTTTTTCAAAATTGTCCATCGGAATCAATTGATTTTGCAGTAATGGAAAAAACAAAGCGTTGTATAGTCTATCCCCTTGATATTGGTTGGAGCGATGTTGGATCTTGGCAATCGTTGTGGGACGTTAGTGACAAAACTCCTACAGGGGACGTTTGCAAAGGTGATATCCTGACCTATAATACAAAAAATAATTATATTCACTCGGAGTCAGCCTTAGTAGCCGCTGTAGGTGTAGAGGATATAGTTATTGTTCAGACGAAAGATGCAATTCTTGTTTCAAAAAAATCTGAAGTTCAGGATGTTAAACAAATTGTCCAAATGCTCAAAAAGCAAGAACGTTCTGAATATCTATCACATCGCGAGGAGTTTCGGCCTTGGGGGAAATTTGATGCTATAGAGCAGGGGGAACGATATAAAGTCAAAAAGATTGTCGTTAAACCAGGGGAAGGGCTATCCTTACGTATGCATCATCATCGTTCAGAGCATTGGATTGTTCTTTCAGGCACAGCAAAAGTAACTTTAAATAATAAAACCGTCTTAGTTACTGCTAATGAGTCCGTTTATATTCCTCTGGGCGCTACTTATAGCCTTGAAAATCCTGGCGTAATTCCTCTTAATCTTATTGAGGTTAGTTCCGGAGATTATTTAGGTGAGGATGATATTGTTCGTCAAAAAGAACGTTACAAAATAGATGACTAATAGATGAAAAAATTAACCTGCTTTAAAGCCTACGATATTCGCGGAAAATTAGGCGAAGAACTGAATGAAGATATCGCCTGGCGTATTGGGCGTGCCTATGGCGAATTTCTCAAACCGAAAACCATTGTTTTAGGCGGTGATGTCCGTCTCACCAGCGAAACCTTAAAACTGGCGCTGGCAAAAGGGTTACAGGATGCGGGCGTTGACGTGCTGGATATCGGCATGTCCGGCACTGAAGAGATCTATTTCGCCACGTTCCATCTCGGTGTGGATGGCGGCATCGAAGTTACCGCCAGCCATAACCCGATGGATTATAACGGCATGAAGCTGGTGCGCGAAGGGGCTCGCCCGATCAGCGGTGATACCGGACTGCGCGACGTCCAGCGTCTGGCAGAAGCCAACGACTTCCCTCCCGTCGATGAAACCAAACGTGGTCGCTATCAGCAAATCAACCTACGTGACGCATATGTTGATCACCTGTTCGGTTATATCAATGTCAAAAACCTCACGCCGCTCAAGCTGGTAATCAACTCAGGGAACGGTGCGGCGGGTCCGGTGGTGGACGCCATCGAAGCCCGCTTTAAAGCCCTCGGCGCACCCGTGGAATTGATCAAAGTACACAACACGCCGGACGGCAATTTCCCCAACGGTATTCCTAATCCATTGCTGCCGGAATGCCGCGACGATACCCGCAATGCGGTCATTAAACACGGCGCGGATATGGGTATTGCTTTTGATGGCGATTTTGACCGCTGTTTCCTGTTTGACGAAAAAGGACAGTTTATCGAGGGCTACTACATTGTCGGCCTGCTGGCAGAAGCGTTCCTCGAAAAAAATCCCGGCGCGAAGATCATCCACGATCCGCGTCTTTCCTGGAACACCGTTGATGTAGTGACTGCCGCAGGCGGCACCCCGGTGATGTCGAAAACCGGACACGCCTTTATTAAAGAACGTATGCGCAAGGAAGACGCCATCTACGGTGGCGAAATGAGCGCCCACCATTACTTCCGTGATTTCGCTTACTGCGACAGCGGCATGATCCCGTGGCTGCTGGTCGCCGAACTGGTGTGCCTGAAAGGAAAAACGCTGGGCGAACTGGTGCGCGACCGCATGGCTGCATTCCCGGCAAGCGGTGAGATCAACAGCAAACTGGTGCAACCCGTTGAGGCGATTAATCGCGTCGAACAGCATTTTAGCCGCGAGGCGCTGGCGGTGGATCGCACCGATGGCATCAGCATGACCTTTGCCGACTGGCGCTTTAACCTGCGTTCCTCCAACACCGAACCGGTGGTGCGGTTGAATGTAGAATCGCGTGGCGATATTAAACTCATGATTATGAAAACAGATGAAATATTAAGAATATTAAACTAACTTTGAGCATAAGGCCATGTTATAAAACATGGTCTTAATTATAATAAATAAACTAAATGGATATTTATATAGGATGAATCATAGTGTAGCAATAATAATGAGCGTCTACTTTTCTGAGAAACCAGATTATTTGAAACAAAGCCTTTCTAGTTTGTTTACTCAAACTATGAATGCAGATATTTATCTCTATGTAGACGGTGATTTGAATGAATTATTAGAAGATGTAATTAAAGGTTTTAAAGTTCACTCTAATTTCTTTGTTATTCGTGGTAAGGTTAACAAAGGCCTTGCATTTGCACTCAATACTTTGATTGATATAACTTTGAATAAAGGTTATAAGTATATTGCTCGGATGGATACTGATGATATTTCACGTTCGAATCGAATTGAGCAGCAATTCAGATTCATGGAGGAAAATAAAGGAATTGATGTGCTTGGTACTTTTTGTCACGAATTCGGCAGCGAATATGCATTAGAGTTAAAGGCAGTACCTATCAAGCATGATGAGTTGAAGAAGTATAGTATAATACGTTGCCCCTTCATACACCCAACTGTTATATTTAGAAGTTCAATTTTTAAAGATGGAATCCGTTATCCGTTGAACACTAAATTTACTGAAGATATGGCGTTATGGTTTTGTCTTCTTGAGGAGGGATATCATTTCCATAATTTACCTGAGGTATTATTAGATTATAGAATTGATGAAAATACATTTTCTCGGAGAAGGGGGCTTAGAAAAGCAATAAGTGAGTTTTCTATTCGTTTTAAATATATGATAAAACTCAGGGAGTTTAATATTAATAACAGTATTGTTTTGCTTGGAAAGTTTTGTTTTCATATATTGCCTTTATTTATTATTCGATACGCATATAAAAAATATCGTTAAATTAATCTTTGAAAGTTCATAAAATGAATAGTAGAGAACATAGAAATAACTGTTTTGATATAATTAGATTGTTTGCAGCAATTATTGTAATTATTTCTCATCAGTATTCACTTTCTGGATTGTCAGAACCAACCTTTCTTGGTATGACTACTTTAGGAGGTATTGGCGTTATCATATTTTTTGCCATATCAGGTTTTTTAATCACAAAGTCCTGTATCAATAGTGAAAGATTTGATTTGTTTTTATTAAAACGTGTTAGAAGAATATTTCCTGCATTAATTCCCTGTTCCATTTTTATGTATCTAGTATTAGGAGTGTATTTGGAATGGGATACTTTAGATGAATATATCAGTTTTTCTATACTAAAAAACATACTCAATGTTATAACCCTACAAGGAGCTCCAGCACATTCAGGAATTTTTAATGGATTTATACATCCATACTCTCTAAATGATAGTTTATGGACACTCCCTCTGGAGTTTACTTGTTATCTCATATTAGGATGTATTGTATTTTTATCTAAAAATACTTTAAGAGTAATATTAATTACCTTTATCGCGTTGCTTTTTATATCTATTTATTTTCTTTTCAATAAAACCGATATAATATTTTATGGTATTGTATTACAAGCTTTTCCTGTTCGTGCATTATCTTTTTTTACAGGTGCCATTATGGCGCTTACTCTGAATTATTGGTATAACAAAAGATGCATAAGTTATTTGCTTATAATTTCCACAATAGTGCTCATGGCTGTTGCTTATAAAAATGAAATCAATGTGATAGGTTATATCAATATCGCAATAATCACGATCGCAATTGGACATATTTTTAAAGACAACTTAATTGCAGGACGCTTCGATTATTCCTACGGAGTATATATATATTCATTTCCAATACAACAAATTATTATAAATAAGCTAACCCTTGGTTTTTTTGAAGGTACTTTTATTAGTATCGTAGTATCACTTATTTTTGGCTTTTTTTCATGGCATATAGTAGAATCAAAATTCATTATCAAGAATAAGAAAATAGAACAATATAGTAAAGTACTCTCTTCATAATATCTTAAATATCACAACTCTATTTTTTGATTAATATTTAAGTAGAGATATGAAATGAAAGTACATTAAGAAAAAACGCGATTTTAACGATTAAAATAAATTAACTTAAAACATGGTGTTCTGTAGTAGAAAAGTATATGCTTAAATTAATTGTTGTTTTTTGATTCGCTATACACACATCCAATGTATTTTGGATGAACGTATATGCTTTTTGCCACGAAAAATAATATATTAACTCTAGTGTTTATTGAGCTTTAATTTAATTGACTTAACCTGGTGTACTTATATTGTTTATTATCTAATATGAGTTAACATCAGAATCAGCTTATAGCTGCATAAGAATTATGGTGACTACCCCTGACAGGAGTAAACAATGTCAAAGCAACAGATCGGCGTCGTCGGTATGGCAGTTATGGGGCGCAACCTTGCGCTCAACATCGAAAGCCGTGGTTATACCGTCTCTATTTTCAACCGTTCCCGTGAAAAGACGGAAGAAGTGATTACCGAAAATCCAGGCAAGAAACTGGTTCCTTACTATACGGTGAAAGAGTTTGTTGAATCTCTGGAAACGCCTCGTCGTATCCTGTTAATGGTGAAAGCAGGTGCAGGGACGGATGCTACTATTGATTCCCTTAAACCATATCTCGATAAAGGTGACATCATCATTGATGGCGGTAACACCTTCTTCCAGGACACCATTCGTCGTAACCGTGAGCTTTCTGCAGAAGGCTTTAACTTTATCGGTACTGGTGTTTCCGGTGGTGAAGAGGGCGCGCTGAAAGGTCCTTCCATTATGCCTGGTGGCCAGAAAGAAGCCTATGAACTGGTTGCGCCGATCCTGACCAAAATCGCCGCAGTAGCTGAAGACGGTGAGCCATGCGTTACCTATATTGGTGCCGATGGCGCAGGTCACTATGTGAAGATGGTTCACAACGGTATTGAATACGGTGATATGCAGCTGATTGCTGAAGCCTATTCTCTGCTTAAAGGTGGCCTGAACCTCACCAACGAAGAACTGGCGCAGACCTTTACCGAGTGGAATAACGGTGAACTGAGCAGCTACCTGATCGACATCACCAAAGATATCTTCACCAAAAAAGATGAAGACGGTAACTACCTGGTTGATGTGATTCTGGATGAAGCAGCAAACAAAGGTACCGGTAAATGGACCAGCCAGAGCGCGCTGGATCTCGGCGAACCACTGTCGCTGATTACCGAGTCTGTGTTTGCACGTTATATCTCTTCTCTGAAAGATCAGCGTGTTGCCGCATCTAAAGTTCTCTCTGGCCCGCAAGCACAGGCAGCTGGCGACAAGGCTGAGTTTATCGAGAAAGTTCGTCGTGCGCTGTATCTGGGCAAAATCGTTTCTTACGCTCAGGGCTTCTCTCAGCTGCGTGCGGCGTCTGAAGAGTACAACTGGGATCTGAACTACGGCGAAATCGCGAAGATTTTCCGTGCTGGCTGCATCATCCGTGCGCAGTTCCTGCAGAAAATCACCGATGCATATGCCGAAAATCCGCAGATCGCTAACCTGCTGCTGGCCCCGTACTTCAAGCAAATCGCCGATGACTACCAGCAGGCGCTGCGTGATGTCGTTGCTTATGCGGTACTGAACGGTATCCCGGTTCCTACCTTCGCTGCTGCGGTTGCCTATTACGACAGCTACCGTGCCGCTGTTCTGCCTGCGAATCTGATCCAGGCACAGCGTGACTATTTCGGTGCACATACTTATAAGCGCATCGATAAAGAAGGTGTGTTCCATACCGAATGGCTGGATTAATCTGATTTAAATCAATTAATCAATGCAAGGCCCGGAGAAACCCTCCGGGCTTTTTTATTATACAAAGCGGCAGGTTATGGCCTTTTTTTATAATTTATGGTTAAAAAAAGCGATATAATACAGAGCCGCACAGCAGGATCGCTGCCTTGACAGTTCATCTACATCAGCGTTAAAAATCCCGCAGTGGATGAAGATGTGGTGGTGGATTAATGACCACTCTAAATGTTAAACCGGAAGAAGTCAGAGCTAATGAAAATAACAATTTCAGGAACAGGTTATGTTGGTCTTTCAAATGGTATTCTGATTGCGCAAAACCACGAAGTGGTTGCACTGGATATCGTTCAGGCCAAAGTGGACATGCTTAACAAGAAGCAGTCACCGATTGTTGATAAGGAGATTGAAGAGTATCTGGCGACTAAAGATCTCAATTTCCGTGCTACGACAGATAAGTATGACGCGTATAAAAATGCCGATTACGTTATTATTGCCACGCCTACCGATTATGACCCGAAAACAAATTATTTTAATACCTCAAGCGTGGAAGCGGTCATCCGTGATGTGACAGAGATTAACCCTAACGCTGTAATGGTGATTAAATCTACAATTCCGGTAGGTTTTACCAAATCAATTAAAGAACGTCTGGGTATCGATAACCTTATTTTCTCTCCGGAATTCCTCCGCGAAGGTAAAGCACTTTACGACAATCTCCATCCTTCACGTATTGTCATCGGTGAGCGTTCAGAACGCGCAGAACGTTTTGCTGCGTTATTACAGGAGGGCGCGATTAAGCAAAATATCCCGACTCTGTTTACCGACTCAACCGAAGCTGAAGCGATTAAACTTTTTGCAAATACCTATCTGGCGATGCGCGTAGCGTACTTTAATGAACTGGATAGTTATGCAGAAAGTTTAGGTTTGAATACCCGACAGATTATCGAAGGTGTTTGTCTTGACCCGCGTATCGGCAACCATTACAACAACCCTTCGTTTGGTTACGGTGGTTATTGTTTGCCGAAAGATACCAAGCAACTTCTGGCAAACTACCAATCTGTGCCGAATAACCTGATCTCAGCAATTGTCGATGCTAACCGCACGCGTAAAGACTTTATTGCCGATGCCATTTTGTCACGCAAACCGCAAGTGGTGGGTATTTATCGTCTGATTATGAAGAGTGGTTCAGATAACTTCCGTGCTTCCTCTATCCAGGGGATTATGAAGCGAATTAAAGCGAAAGGCGTGGAAGTGATCATCTATGAACCCGTTATGAAAGAAGAATCATTTTTTAACTCACGTCTGGAACGAGACCTCACCACTTTCAAGCAACAATCTGATGTTATCATCTCTAATCGCATGTCTACAGAACTGGACGATGTAAGAGAAAAAGTGTATACACGTGACCTTTTTGGCAGCGATTAATTTTTCAGACCTGATTATAATTCCAATTATGCCTGATAGCCTCACTATTCAGGCATTTTGGTATGTAAGCCTGATATCATATAATACATAATTTATGTGAATGTAATCCCAAATTATGATCATTGTGTGTTCGCTTAATTTAAACATCAATCAATTTTATCATTTATCCTATAGCATAAATCATAATTATAGCTAAACTACTGTTGGCTAAACCTAATTTTATATAGGGTATTGATTAGAGTGGAAAATAACCATATCTCTGGTCGTAGCAACGACCCAGAACAGATAGATTTGATTGATCTTTTGATGCAGCTCTGGCGCGGTAAGCTCACTATCATTGCTTGCATAGTTGTTGCTATTGCGCTTGCAGTGGGGTACCTGGTAATTGCTAAAGAAAAATGGACTTCAACAGCAATAATCACTAAACCTGATGTGGCGCAGATTGGTGCTTATAGCAATGCTCTTGAAGTACTCTATGGGGGAGGGGCACCGAAAGTTTCTGATGTCCAATATGATTTTTTTAACCGTTTTAGTACTGCACTTTTTGCATTAGGGGAGAACTTAGATAACCTAGAGAAACCTGAGAAACTTATCATTGAGCCAACCATAAAAGGGCAAAGCTTACCATTAGCGGTGTCCTATGTCGGTCAAACCGCAGAGGGAGCGCAACGGCAATTAGCTGAGTATCTTCAGCAGGTTGATGAGCTGGTAGCCAAAGAGCTGGATGGCGATTTGCAAGATAACATTAAACTGCAAACCACGACTCTTGAAGACTCTTTAAAAACTCAGGAAATGGTTGCGCAGGAGCAGAAAGATTTGCGTATCAAGCAGATTAAAGAAGCGCTTCGTTATGCGATGCAGGCAAATGTCACTAAACCTCAAATCCAGCAAACTCAGGACGTAACCCAGGATTCAATGTTCTTGCTTGGTAGCGATGCCCTCAATGCAATGGTTGAACACGAAGCTACCCGACCTCTGGTATTTTCTCCTGAATATTATCGGACGCGTCAAACTTTGTTGGATATTGCAGATCTGAAAGTCGATAACATTAATGTTCACGCTTATCGCTATGTCATGAAACCGACATTGCCAGTGCGTCGCGATAGCCCGAAAAAGGCAATCACCTTGATTCTGGCGGTGTTGCTGGGCGGCATGGTTGGCGCGGGGATTGTACTGGGGCGTAACGCTCTACGTAATTACAACGCGAAGTAATCTTTTCGGTTTTAAAGAAAAAGGGCAGGGTGGTGACACCTTGCCCTTTTTTTGCCGGATGCGACAACAACATCGTATCCGCTTACCCCGCAATCACTGATGCCGTTTACGCAGGTTCTCAATCACCGTCGTTAAATCCAGATCCTGATCCTGCAACAACACCAGCAGGTGATACATCAAATCAGATGCCTCGTTGGTCAGCTCAAAGCGGTCATGTACCGTCGCGGCTAGCGCAGTTTCCACGCCTTCTTCGCCCACTTTCTGCGCAATGCGTTTGGTGCCGCTGGCATACAGTTTGGCGGTGTAGGAGGTTTCAGGATCGGCAGATTTGCGCTCGGCGAGCAGTTGTTCCAGTTGATACAGGAACAACCACTGGTGAGCGGTGTTGCCGAAGCAGCTACTGGTGCCTTTGTGGCAGGTCGGGCCGATGGGATTCGCCAGCACCAGTAACGTGTCGTTGTCGCAGTCCGGCGCAATGCTCACTACGTTGAGGAAATTGCCCGACGTTTCACCTTTGGTCCACAGTCGCTGTTTAGTGCGCGAGAAGAAGGTGACTTTGCTGCTTTCGAGGGTTTTATCTAAGGCTTCCGGGTTCATATAGCCCAGCATTAACACTTCGCCGGATACCGCGTGTTGCACAATCACCGGCATCAGTCCGTCGGTTTTTTCCCAGTCCAGTTCGCGACGTTGTTGTTCTGTTAACATATCCTGATCTCCACGCCCTGTGTTGCTAGGTACGCTTTTAATTCACCAATATTGATTATTTGTTTGTGGAATACGGAAGCAGCCAGCGCACCGTCAACGTCGGCATCGCGGAAGGCTTCGAGGAAGTGTTCCATGGTGCCCGCGCCACCGGAGGCAATCAGCGGGACGTGGCAAACTTCACGCACTTTTTTCAGTTGTTCGAGATCGTAACCGTTACGCACGCCGTCCTGATTCATCATGTTGAGGACGATTTCTCCGGCACCGCGTTTTTGCACTTCCTGTACCCACTCGAGTGTTTCCCACTGAGTAACGCGGGTGCGGCTTTCATCGCCGGTATATTGATTCACATGATATTTACCGGTTTCGGCGTCGTACCAGGTATCAATACCGACCACAATACACTGCACACCAAAACGATCCGCCAGGCGAGTAATTAATGTCGGGTCCGCCAGCGCGGGGGAGTTGATGGAGATTTTATCCGCGCCAAAGGAAAGAATTTTGGCTGCGTCATCCAGCGATTTAATCCCCCCCGCCACGCAGAACGGAATGTCGATCACTTCCGCCACGCGTGATACCCAGCTTTTATCTACCACGCGTCCATCGCTGGAGGCGGTGATATCGTAGAACACCAGCTCGTCCGCACCTTCTTCGGCGTAGCGTTTTGCCAGTGGCACAATATCACCAATGATTTCATGGTTGCGAAACTGTACGCCTTTCACCACCTGACCATCACGAACGTCGAGACACGGAATTATGCGTTTTGCCAGCATGCGATGGCCTCCTTCACGGTGAATTTACCTTCCAGTAATGCACGACCGACAATTACGCCGCGCACGCCAGTACCACGCAGGGCAGCCACATCATCAATGTCGCCAATGCCGCCGGAGGACTGAAACGCCACCTGCGGATATTTGGCGCACACTTCTTCATATAAAGAGACGTTAGAACCTGCCAGCGTGCCGTCGCGCGAGATATCGGTACACAGCACATGTTTCAGTCCGACGGGCAGATAGGTTTCCACCAGTTGTTCCAGAGAAACGCCCGAGTTTTCTTGCCAACCGCTGACTGCTACCTGCTTGTTGCCTTGCTCGTCAATGCGGACATCCAGCGCCAGCACTAAGGCATCGGCACCAAAACGTTCAAACCAGCCTTTCACCATTTCTGGTGATTTCACCGCGGTGGAGCCAACCACCACGCGCGCAACGCCTGCTTCCAGTAACGCTGCCACGTCTTCTTCGCTACGCACGCCGCCGCCAACCTGCACAGGGACGTTAACGCCCGCGACCAGGGTTTTAATCAGCGGAATTTGTCGTTTAGCCGGATCTTTTGCCCCGGTCAGATCCACCAGGTGCAGCACTTCGGCACCTTGTGCGGCGTAATCCTGTAAGCGCGGCAGCGGGTCGTTACCGTAATCGCGCTGTTTGCCATAATCGCCCTGATGGAGACGCACCACGGTGCCGTCGATTAAATCTAATGCCGGAATAATCATCACATCTCCAGGAAATTTTTCAGCAACTTAGCGCCAGCGGCACCAGAACGCTCCGGGTGGAACTGCACGCCATAGAAGTTATCTTTTTGTACCGCCGCGGTGAACGGTTCGCCGTAGTTACACTGGGCGATGGTCCACGGATTGACCGGCATGGCGTAGCTGTGAACAAAGTAAAAGTACGCGCCGTCTTCAATCCCCTGAAACAGACGGTTGCCTGCCTGCGGGTAAACGCGGTTCCAGCCCATATGCGGCAGCGGCAAACCAAAGTCGGTCATTTTCGGCACGTCTTCGTCGATGATGCCCAGCAAATCGACACCGTTGCTCTCTTCGCTGCGCCGCCCCAGCAGTTGCATCCCTAAGCAGATGCCCAGCACCGGTTGGGTACAGGCTTTGATGAGATCAAACAACTCGCGCTCACGCACCTGGTCCATCGCCGCTTGCGCGGTGCCAACACCGGGTAAAAACAGTTTATCGGCCAGCAACACGACGTCCGGGTCACGGCTAACTTTGGGTTCATAACCGTGACGCGCAATGGCAGACTTCACCGAGTTCAAATTGGCGCAGCCGGTATCAAGGATCACCACGTTCATTACAGCACTCCTTTCGACGAGGGCAGGGTATCGCCTTCCACGCGGATGGCTTGGCGCAGGGTGCGACCAAAAGCTTTGAACAGGCTCTCTACACGGTGGTGGTCGTTTTTACCTTTGGTTTTCAGGTGCAGGGTCACGCCCATGGTGTATGAGAGCGAACGGAAGAAGTGCTCGATCATCTCGGTGCTGAGATCGCCCACGCGCTGGTAGGTAAACTCGGCTTTATATTCCAGGTGCGGACGACCAGAGATATCCAGCGCGCAGCGGGCAAGACATTCGTCCATCGGCAGCACAAAACCGAAGCGGCAAATACCGCGTTTGTCGCCAAGTGCTATTTTTAACGCTTCGCCCAGCGCCAGACCGGTATCTTCGACAGTGTGGTGATCGTCGATATAGAGGTCGCCTTTAACGTTGATTTCCATCCGGAAGCCGCCGTGGGTAGCAATCTGATCCAGCATGTGATCAAAGAAGCCAACGCCGGTGTTAATCTTGCTGCCGCCTTCGCGATCCAGCCACACCTGAACGTCAATCTGCGTCTCTTTGGTATTACGCACTACGTGAGCGTAACGATCGCGTTTAGTGAGCTGTTCGCCAATCATTGGCCAGTTCAGGGTTTCGCGGTCGTAGCGTAAACCATTAATGCCCATGTTTTCGGCCAGTTGAATATCGGTCGCGCGATCGCCAATCACATAACTGTTGGCACGATCCATCGCTTGCTCAGCCAGATAACGCTCCACCAGTTTTACTTTCGGCTTACGGCAGTCACACTCATCTGCGGGCAGGTGCGGACAAATCAGCACTTCATCAAACTGCACGCCTTGTGAGGTGAAGATCTGCATCATCAGGTTGTGCGGGCCATCGAAATCCGCCTGCGGGAAACTTTGTGTTCCCAGACCATCCTGATTCGTGATCATCACCAGTTTGTAGCCCGCTTTTTGCAGCTTCAGCAGTTCCGGGATCACGCCCGGTTCAAAGGCGAGTTTGTCAAAACGGTCCACCTGAAAATCACTCGGCGGTTCGCTAATCAGGGTTCCATCGCGATCGATAAAAAGATACTTCTGACTCATCAAACTTGCTCCGCACGTAAGGCGTCAATGACGCGCTGGCTTTCTTCACGGGTTCCGACGGTAATTCGCAGGCAGCCGCTTAAAGAGGGTTGTTTATTCTGATCACGTAAGATAATGCCCTGATCCCACAAAGATTTAAACACTGCGCTGGAGGCTTTAAAGCGCGCCAGAATGTAGTTGGTTTCAGAGTCGAAAACCTGCTCCACGCAGGGGATCTCTTTCAGTGCGCCAATCAGGTATTCGCGTTCAGCAATAATTTGCACTACCCGTTCACGCATGGCGAGGATTCCTTGCGGGCTTAACGCCTGGGCCGCAATATCGGCAACCGGTGTCGAGAGCGGGTAGGGGGCGATCACTTTCATCAGCAGGTTGATGACGTCTTCGTTTGCCAGCGTAAATCCGCAACGAAGCCCCGCCAGAGCAAAAGCTTTCGACAGTGTGCGCAAAATAGCCAGGTGCGGATATTCAGCCAGCCAGCCAGCCAGCGATGCCTGCGGGCAAAACTCGATATAGGCTTCATCGGCAACCACAATCGCCTTACCGCGGGTTAACTCCAGCAGGGTGCGAAAATCCTGCGGGTTGATCAGTTGCCCTGTCGGGTTGTTGGGGCTGCAAACATAGACCACTTTTACCCCGTCCAGCTTGTCGGAAATGCCCTGTAAGTCCAGTTGCCAGTTTTCCAGCGTCGGCACTGTGCGGCATTCGACACCAATGGTTTCGGCGCTAACGCTGTACATGCCATACGTTGGCGGACAGTAGAGGATGGCGTCTTTACCCGGTTCGCAAAAAGCGCGGATCAGCAGTTCAATACCTTCGTCCGCGCCACGGCTGACCAGCACCTGTTCCGGTTTTACGCCTGCATATTGCGCGTAATTGTCAATCACCGCTTTTGGCTGGCATTCCGGGTAGCGATTGAGCGTTTGCTGAGTAAGCTGAAACTCCACGGCTGTGGGATATTCGTTGGCGTTCAGCCAGACGTCGCCGTTACCGCCCAGACGACGCGCCGACTGATACGGCGTCAGGTTGCGGACGTTTTCACGCGCTAAATCGGTAATAGTCACGGTGCTCATGCTTGCTCCTTAAGGGCGTTAACACGCAAAGTAACGGCATTTTTGTGGGCAGTCAGGCGCTCGGCGGCGGCCAGTGTTTCAATGGTCGAAGCCAGCGTGGAAAAGCCTTCTTTCGACAGTTCCTGTACGGTCATGCGTTTCTGGAAATCTGCCAGCCCGAGGCTGGAACAGGTGGCGGTATAACCGTAAGTCGGCAGCACGTGGTTGGTGCCGGAGGCGTAATCACCTGCCGATTCCGGTGACCAGTCACCGAGAAATACCGAACCGGCGCTGGTAATGCCATCGACCAGTTCGCGGGCGTTGCGGGTCTGAATGATCAGGTGCTCCGGGCCGTACTGGTTGGAGATCTCCACGCACTGCGCTAAATCGTTGGTTACGATCAGGCGGCTGGCGCTCAGTGCCTGACGGGCGGTTTCGGCTCGCGGCAGTTCTGCCAGCTGGCGTTCGACGGCTTCGGCAACGCGACGCGCCATATCAGCATCAGGAGTCAGCAAAATCACCTGTGAATCCGGGCCGTGTTCAGCCTGAGAGAGCAAATCAGAAGCCACGAAATCCGGCGTTGCGCCGCTGTCGGCAATCACCAACACTTCCGATGGGCCTGCGGGCATATCGATCGCCGCACCGTCCAGACGCTGGCTCACCTGACGTTTTGCCTCGGTGACAAAGGCGTTGCCAGGCCCGAAGATTTTGTCCACTTTTGGCACGGATTCTGTACCAAACGCCAGTGCGGCAATGGCTTGTGCGCCACCGACGTTAAACACGTCCTGCACGCCGCACAGCTGCGCCGCGTAAAGAATTTCATCGGCAATCGGCGGCGGTGAGCACAACACTACTTTTTTACAGCCTGCTATACGCGCCGGAGTCGCCAGCATTAATACCGTTGAAAAGAGCGGGGCGGAGCCGCCAGGAATATACAAACCCACTGAAGCTACCGGGCGCGTAACTTGCTGGCAACGCACGCCTGGCTGCGTTTCGACATCTACCGGCGGCAGTTTTTGCGCAGTGTGGAAGGTTTCAATATTCTTTACTGCCACCGCCATCGCCTGTTTTAGCTCGTCGCTCAGGCGTTCGCTGGCGGCGGCGATCTCATCCGCAGATACCTTCAGCGCGGTAACCGTGGTTTTATCAAACTTCGCGCTGTATTCCCGCAAGGCCTCATCGCCACGCGTTTTCACGTTATCGAGAATATCGTTAACAGTGCGGGTAATGCTTTCAGAAGCGGAGATCGCCGGGCGCATTAACAGCTGGCGTTGTTGCTCCGCAGTACAGCTATTCCAGTCAATGATTGTGTTAAAGCTCATGGCGATCACTCCATCATCTTCTCAATCGGCAGGACCAGGATTGAACTGGCACCCAGCGCTTTCAGTTTTTCCATCGTTTCCCAGAACAGGGTTTCGCTGCTGACCATGTGCATCGCTACGCGTTGTTGATCACCTGCCAGCGGCAGAATGGTTGGGCGTTCGGCACCTGGCAGCAGGGCGATGACTTCATCCAGTCGGTCGGTCGGTGCGTGCATCATGATGTATTTTGATTCGCGCGCCTGGATCACGCCCTGAATACGCGTCAGCAGTTTGTCGATCAGTTGCTGTTTGGATTCTTCCATTTCGCCATCGCGTTGGATCAGGCAGGCTTTCGAGCGGTAGATAACTTCGACTTCGCGCAGGCCGTTAGCTTCCAGCGTGGCACCGGTGGAAACCAGATCGCAAATCGCATCCGCCAGTCCGGCGCGCGGCGCAACTTCGACAGAACCGTTCAGTAAGCAGGATTTAAAAGAGATACCTTTCTGGTCGAGATAACGCTTGAGCAGGTGAGGATAAGAGGTGGCGATACGTTTACCGTTTAAGGAGAGCGGGCCGTCCCAGGCTTCATCAACCGGCGTTGCCAGCGAAAGGCGACAGCCGCCGAAATCCAGACGACGCAGGGTAAAGTAGCGCGGATCTTCACCCTGGGCGCGGCGGTTAAGCAGCTCTTCTTCCAGCACGTTTTCGCCGATAATCCCAAGGTCTACCACGCCGTCCATTACCAGACCGGGAATGTCGTCGTCACGCACGCGCAGAATATCAATCGGCATGTTTTCTGCCATCGCGATCAGGCGCTGGGTGTGAAGATTAATTTTAATGCCGCAGCGCGCCAGTAATTCGCGTGAGTCATCACTTAAACGGCCGGATTTCTGCATAGCTATGCGTAAACGAGTGTTGTCTGTCATTTTCTTATTCCTCTTTAAACCTGTCTGAACCGTTATCAACCGCGCAATAAAAAAGCCCCCGGAAGGTGATCTTCCGGGGGCTTTCTCATGCGTTCATGCACCACTGGAAGATCTGAATGTCTTCCAGCACACATCGCCTGAAAGACTAGTCAGGATGATGGTGATGATGGTGGTGTTTAAATTGAACGCGTGTCATAAAAGTCTCTGTGAATGTTTATTCAACTGATGTCTTTTAACCTAAACCACTTTCACGTTAGAAAGCAAGGGCTTTTTTATATATTTTATGGCGATGGATTTGTTTAATAAATGAGCGGGGAAAGGAGGGGGCTAAGAGGACTGTCCTCTAACCTGACGGCACCAAAAATAGCGAAGCCTGGATTTTTCGTCTCACTGACAATGTCTTGATCTACAAACTAATTAATAAATAGTTAATTAACGTCTATCATTGTACAATGAACTGTACAAAAGAGGAGATTGACATGCGTACAATTAGTTACAGCGAAGCGCGTCAGAATTTGTCGGCAACAATGATGAAAGCCGTTGAAGATCATGCCCCGATCCTCATTACTCGTCAGAACGGAGAGGCTTGTGTTCTGATGTCACTCGAAGAATACAACTCCCTGGAAGAGACGGCTTATCTATTGCGTTCCCCCGCTAATGCCCGGAGATTGATGGACTCAATCGATAGCCTGAAATCAGGCAAAGGAACGGAAAAGGACATTATTGAGTGAAACTAATCTGGTCTGAGGAATCATGGGATGATTATCTGTACTGGCAGGAAACAGATAAGCGAATTGTTAAAAAGATCAATGAACTTATCAAAGATACTCGCAGAACGCCATTTGAAGGTAAGGGGAAGCCAGAACCCCTGAAACATAATTTGTCAGGCTTCTGGTCCCGACGCATTACAGAGGAGCACCGTCTGGTATACGCGGTTACTGATGATTCACTGCTCATTGCAGCATGTCGTTATCATTATTGAAGAGATTCATTCATAGAATGAATTGTCAGTTTTGATACGCTAGCGTAGCCTTATAGATCTAAGGTGTATCAGGAGATAACGGATGAAAAAGGTCGCAATTGTCGGGTTAGGGTGGTTAGGCATGCCGCTGGCGATGTCACTTTCAGCGCGAGGCTGGCAAGTCACCGGGAGTAAAACCACACAAGATGGCGTCGAAGCGGCCCGAATGAGTGGCATTGATAGCTATCTGCTTCGCATGGCACCTGAGTTAGTTTGCGATTCTGACGATCTGGATGCCCTGATGGATGCCGATGCGCTGGTCATCACGCTTCCGGCACGTCGTAGCGGCCCCGGCGATGAGTTCTATTTACAAGCGGTACAAGAGTTAGTGGATACCGCGCTGGCTCATCATATTCCCCGAATTATTTTTACCAGCTCAACGTCTGTCTATGGCGACGCACAAGGCGCCGTTAAAGAAACGACCCCGCGTAATCCGGTGACCAACAGTGGACAAGTATTAAAAGAACTTGAAGACTGGCTGCACAATTTACCCGGTACTTCAGTCGATATTCTGCGTCTTGCGGGCCTGGTCGGGCCGGAACGTCATCCTGGTCGCTTTTTTGCCGGAAAAACCGCGCCTGATGGTGAACATGGTGTCAATTTAGTCCATTTAGAAGATGTTATTGGCGCTATCACCCTGTTGTTACAGGCACCTAAAGGCGGACACATCTATAATATATGTGCGCCAGCTCACCCTGCGCGTAATGTTTTTTATCCGCAAATGGCCCGTTTACTGGGGCTTGAACCTCCGCAGTTCAGAAATAGTCTGGATAGCGGCAAAGGTAAGATTATTGATGGCAGCCGGATTTGTAATGAACTGGGATTTGAATACCAGTATCCCGATCCGCTGGTAATGCCGCTGGAGTAAACGATCACGCCAGCAGGACGCCGCATGCACTGCAAGGGGGCGTGTATGAAACCACTGCTGGATGTGTTGATGATCCTCGATGCCTTAGAAAAAGAAGGCAGTTTTGCGGCGGCGTCGGCCAAACTCTATAAGACGCCGTCCGCTCTGAGTTACACCGTTCACAAGCTGGAAAGCGACCTTAACATTCAATTGCTTGATCGTAGCGGTCACCGCGCTAAATTCACCCGCACCGGAAAAATGTTATTAGAGAAGGGGCGGGAAGTTCTGCATACCGTGCGAGAACTGGAAAAGCAGGCGATAAAACTGCATGAAGGCTGGGAAAACGAGCTGGTGATTGGCGTGGACGACACCTTCCCTTTTTCTCTCCTCGCGCCACTTATAGAAGCTTTTTACCAACATCATAGCGTGACGCGCCTGAAGTTTATCAATGGCGTGCTCGGTGGTTCCTGGGATGCCCTGACTCAGGGACGAGCGGATATTATTGTTGGTGCGATGCATGAGCCACCATCTTCCAGTGAGTTTGGTTTTTCACGGTTGGGTGATCTCGAACAAGTCTTTGCGGTCGCGCCTCATCATCCGTTAGCCCAGGAAGAAGAGCCGTTAAAACGTCGTATCATTAAACGATATCGGGCGATTGTGGTGGGGGATACTGCGCAGGCAGGCGCTTCTACGGCCTCGCAACTTCTCGACGAACAAGAAGCCATTACCGTTTTCGATTTTAAAACCAAGCTGGAGCTGCAAATTAGCGGCCTCGGCTGCGGCTATTTACCTCGTTATCTGGCGCAACGTTTTCTCGATAGTGGCGCGTTAATCGAGAAGAAAGTGGTCGCCCAAACTCTCTTTGAACCTGTCTGGATTGGCTGGAACGAACAGACCGCAGGACTTGCCAGCGCCTGGTGGCGGGACGAGATTTTAGCAAATAGTGCGATCACGGGAGTCTATGCAAATTCCACGCACCATAAATCAGCCGGTTAAAGAAAATTTTTTATGACAAGCCTCTCATTCTCTTGTCATTTACCCCCCATTTAGGCACAATGCGCCGCTGTCAAAAAATGACTAAAACCGACGTTTAATTAGCGTCGGTTATTTTTTGCTTCAAACCAATCATTCATACCAAGAGGCCGGGCTTCGTACCGGATAGATATTTACTAAAAATCGACAGTTGTTGTCGCTGAGGAATCCAAAAAAATGGGGCAATTTTTTGCTTACGCGACGGTTATTACCGTAAAGGAGAATGACCATGTCGCATAACGTTACTCCAAACACCTCTCGCGTGGAATTGCGTAAAACGCTTACGTTAGTTCCGGTTGTAATGATGGGTCTTGCCTATATGCAGCCGATGACGCTGTTTGATACATTTGGTATCGTTTCAGGCCTCACGGATGGTCATGTGCCGACAGCCTATGCGTTCGCATTGATTGCGATCCTGTTTACGGCTCTGAGCTACGGGAAGCTGGTTCGCCGCTATCCTTCTGCTGGCTCTGCATACACCTACGCCCAGAAATCCATTAGTCCGACTGTCGGCTTTATGGTGGGTTGGTCTTCTCTGCTCGACTATCTGTTCGCGCCGATGATCAACATTCTGCTGGCGAAAATCTATTTTGAAGCTCTGGTGCCTTCCATCCCATCGTGGATGTTTGTGGTGGCGCTGGTGGCCTTTATGACCGCCTTTAACCTGCGTAGTCTGAAATCCGTAGCGAACTTCAACACTGTAATTGTAGTGTTGCAGGTAGTGCTGATCGCGGTAATTCTGGGCATGGTAGTTTACGGCGTATTTGAAGGTGAAGGCGCTGGTACGCTGGCGAGCACTCGTCCGTTCTGGTCTGGTGATGCACATGTCATTCCGATGATCACTGGTGCGACGATTCTGTGCTTCTCCTTTACCGGCTTTGACGGCATCAGCAACTTGTCGGAAGAAACCAAAGATGCAGAGCGCGTGATCCCGCGTGCAATTTTCCTGACCGCGCTTATCGGCGGCATGATCTTCATCTTTGCAACTTACTTCCTGCAACTGTACTTCCCGGATATCTCTCGTTTTAAAGATCCGGAAGCATCACAGCCTGAAATCATGCTGTACGTTGCGGGTAAAACGTTCCAGGTTGGCGCGCTGATCTTCTCCACCATTACCGTACTGGCGTCCGGTATGGCGGCGCACGCAGGCGTGGCGCGTCTGATGTACGTAATGGGTCGTGACGGCGTATTCCCGAAAAGCTTCTTCGGTTATGTGCACCCGAAATGGCGTACTCCGGCAATGAACATCATCCTGGTTGGCGCGATTGCCCTGCTGGCAATCAACTTTGACCTGGTAATGGCTACGGCGCTGATTAACTTTGGTGCGTTGGTGGCGTTCACCTTCGTTAACCTGTCGGTTATCTCGCAGTTCTGGATCCGTGAGAAGCGTAACAAGACGCTGAAGGATCACTTCCAGTATCTGTTCCTGCCGATGTGTGGTGCGCTGACCGTTGGTGCGCTGTGGGTTAATCTGGAAGAAAGCTCAATGGTTCTGGGTCTGATCTGGGCGGCAATCGGTCTGATTTACCTGGCTTGCGTAACTAAGAGCTTCCGTAACCCGGTTCCGCAGTACGAAGACGTAGCGTAATCATCTTTTCTAATAATAAACCGGAGTCGAATGAATATTTGGCTCCGGTTTTTTTATTCTTTTTATCGAAATCCTCATTAATAACCATTTGTTCTAATTTAGAGAATTTGGTTATTGGTCTGCATCCCGCCAGTCATGAATAATTTCCCCATTAACATTCATCTGGTTAATTAATTTATGTTTTCATTGATATTAAGCGGGCTCATTTGTGGTGCTCTGCTGGGATTTGTCATGCAGCGTGGGCGTTTTTGCCTGACAGGTGGTTTTCGCGATATGTATATTGCGAAAAATAATCGCATGTTTTACGCCTTGCTGATTGCAATTTCGGTACAAAGCGTGGGGGTTTTTGCGCTGATTCAGGCGGGTCTACTGACTTACGAAGCCGGGGCGTTCCCGTGGCTTGGCACTGTTATCGGTGGGTATATCTTCGGGCTGGGAATTGTTCTGGCGGGTGGATGTGCTACCGGGACCTGGTATCGCGCGGGTGAGGGATTGATCGGCAGTTGGATCGCGCTTTTCACTTATATGGTGATGAGTGCGGTGATGCGTTCTCCACATGCCAGTGGTTTAAATCAAACCTTGCAGCACTACAGTACTGAACATAACTCTATTGCTGAGACTTTTAATTTGTCTGTGTGGCCGTTGGTTGCCGTTTTGCTGGTGATAACGCTCTGGGTAGTGATGAAAGAGTTGAAGAAACCAAAATTAAAAGTCGCGACTTTACCACCGCGCCGTACCGGGATCGCTCATATTCTGTTTGAAAAACGCTGGCATCCCTTTGTCACTGCCGTACTCATCGGTTTGATTGCGCTTCTGGCCTGGCCCCTGAGTGAAGCAACCGGACGCATGTTTGGGTTAGGCATCACTTCCCCAACGGCCAATATTCTGCAATTTCTGGTCGCGGGTGACGTGAAATATATTAACTGGGGCGTTTTCCTGGTGTTAGGGATTTTCCTGGGGTCATTTATTGCAGCCAAAGCGAGCCGTGAGTTCCGCGTCCGCGCAGCTGATGCACAAACAACATTACGTAGCGGGTTAGGTGGTGTGCTGATGGGCTTCGGTGCCAGCATTGCAGGTGGTTGCTCTATCGGTAATGGACTGGTCATGACGGCAATGATGACCTGGCAGGGCTGGATTGGCCTTGTATTTATGATTCTCGGAGTCTGGACTGCGTCCTGGCTTGTGTATGTTCGACCGCAGCGTAAGGCGCGACTGGCTACTGCTGCGGCAAATTAAGTAAGGTGTAAAGATGGCGATTAAAAAGCTGGATGTGGTGACGCAGGTCTGTCCGTTTCCACTCATAGAAGCAAAAGCAGCACTGGCAGAAATGGCCAGCGGCGATGAGTTGGTGATTGAGTTTGATTGCACCCAGGCAACTGAAGCAATCCCGCAGTGGGCGGCAGAAGAAGGACATGCCATCACCGATTATCAGCAGATTGGCGATGCTGCGTGGAGCATCACCGTTCAAAAAGCCTGATCCTAAATTATCCTCCGCCGTATCAGCGGCGGAGGCTTTAAATCAGACAATCTCTTGCGCGTACTGCCATAGTGCCTTCAACAATGCGACTTTTTCTTTATCGTCGGCATACTGCTGCGCCAGCATCTGAATCTCTTCTGCATAGCCTTGCAAAAACGCTGGTGTGAATACCTGACGGCGATGCTCCAGCCAACGCTGCTGCTCATTATCATCTAACGTGCCGGGGAAGTTGCGGGCGCGGTAGTTGAACAGGAGTTTCTCGATACGCTTATCAACAAAGGTGATATCCAGTGCCGGTAAATTACGCGGTTCAGTCTCCAGCACGATTTTCATTGCTGCACGATCGGCGTCGCTAAAAAAGCCATTATAAAGCTGCGCATCCACATTATCTGACGGTGTAAACGGTTCAGCTTCTGCAAAAATTGCCACAACTTTGTCGCGTACTTGCGGGTTTTCGCGCAACACTTTCAGGTTATCCAGGCAGTGTTGACGATCAATCCCTAAACGCTCTGCATCTTCCGGACGTAGCGTATTCGCCTGTGCCAGTACCGGGCATTTGTTGATATGTACCAGTTTTACCGGAACGGCGGCGTTATCGCCGAGATCGGTTTTTGCGGTATATAAACGCTCGCGCAATGTGTCGCTATCCAGTTCCAGTAATGGGGAAATGTCTCCTGCCAAATCCACCATAATTACGGCATTGCGATTTTCAGGATGCCATGCCAGTGGGGCTACCCAACTGGTATTGCCACGCCATGCGCCAAACATGCCGGAAACATGCACCAGTGGTTTCATTTGCGGCACGTCGATCAATGCTGTCAGCTTATGTTTATTGCGATGAGTATAGAGATAGTCAAACAATCTTGGCTGACGCGCTTTGACCAACTGCGCCATCGCAATAGTTGCATAAACGTCGGCCATCGCATCATGTGCATTACTGTGTTCAATACCATTGGCTTTAGTCAGATGTTCAAGGCGAAAGCTTGGCAAACCCTCTTCATTCTCAGGCCAGATAATCCCTTCGGGGCGCAGGGCGTAACATGCGCGCATGACATCCAGGAGGTCCCAGCGTGAGTTGTCATGCTGCCAACTCCAGGCATAAGGATCATAAAAGTTGCGATAGAAGATATTGCGTGTGACTTCGTCATCAAAACGCACATTGTTGTAGCCCAGAATGCAGGTTTTTGGCACGGTAAAGAGTGAGTGAATACGGGCAGCAAACGCGGCTTCGTTTTCCCCTTTTGCTCTGGCTTCTTGCGGGGTAATGCCGGTAATTAATACTGCACCAGGTTGCG
This sequence comes from Escherichia fergusonii ATCC 35469, assembly GCF_000026225.1. Classification (NCBI taxonomy): domain Bacteria; kingdom Pseudomonadati; phylum Pseudomonadota; class Gammaproteobacteria; order Enterobacterales; family Enterobacteriaceae; genus Escherichia; species Escherichia fergusonii. Next base: position 2,120,753 of record NC_011740.1, on the reverse strand, counting down.
GCAGGTAATCATCTGCAGGTTTGCAGTAAAAAACTTCCGGCTCGCCAATAATATTGAAATCGCTATCGGTACGAATAGCCGCGAACTGCGCCGGTCGATCCAGCGCCGGATGGGTGCCAAAGGTTTCGTAATCGTGAAAGAGGAAGGTAGGTTGTTTATCTGTGTCTGTCATTGTCTAGCATTGTCCACTGTAGTTAATTAACTGTCTGTTATAACTCGAAAAACAACCATTTTTTCACCTGAGTATGTCTACGAACGTCAAATATAGTTGTTTACTGTGCGCTGTTGTCCATGTGATATTGTGTACCAGATGTGTACCAAACCATTATTTTTGAGTGTACCAAATATTATTTATGGCTATAAGCGACACAAAACTTCGTACTATTTATGGTAAACCATATTCGGGCCCACAAGAAGTGGCTGATGCCGATGGCCTCAGCGTGCGAATTTCACCGAAGGGGGTCATCCAGTTCCAGTACCGCTATCGCTGGCATGGCAAGCCTAATCGACTTGGGCTTGGTCGATACCCATCCCTGTCTTTGAAGGATGCCAGACAGATCACTGCTGACTTGCGAAAGCTCTATTTCTCAGGAACGGATCCACGCACTTATTTTGAAGAGAAGGTGGAGAACTCCATGACGGTCGCCCAGTGTCTCGACTACTGGTTCGACAACTACGTCTCTACAACTCTCAGAGAAAAGACCCAGGCACTTTACCGATCAACGGTTATGAAGCGCATGCATGACGCATTTCCTAATCGTCCGGCATCTTCTATCACGGTTAAGCAATGGGTTGACCTGCTTACCGAAGAAGAAAGAGATAATCCACGCCGAGCAAGGCAGGTGCTAAGTCAACTAAGATCAGCAATTAGTTGGTGCATGCGGCGTCAGTTGATAGATAGTTGCGCAATTATGAGCATCCAGCCAAGGGACTTCGGCTCCCGCGCTGAGGTAGGGGATCGGGTACTGTCGTATCACGAACTGGCTAAGATTTGGCTTGCTATTGAAAGAAGCCGTGCGTCTACGTCAAATAAGCTCCTTCATCAGATGCTTATGCTGTGGGGGGCGAGGCTCTCAGAGCTTAGGCTGGCAACAAAGACAGAATTTGACCTGCTGGACAACGTATGGACCGTACCGAAAGAGCATAGCAAGATGGGTAATGTTATCCGTCGTCCAATCTTCGAACAAATTAAGCCTTTTCTCGAAAAGGCCATGACAACGTACAATGATGTTCTTTTCCCTGGAGAAGACATAAACAAACCGATCAGCATCGCTGCAGCCAACCGATTCGTAAATAGAATAAGGGGAGGGATGGATATAGGTTACTGGCGAACACATGATTTCAGAAGAACGCTTGTTACACGTCTGTCCGAGATGAATGTCGAGCCTCATGTTACTGAGCGAATGCTCGGTCATGAACTTGGCGGGATAATGTCCGTATACAATAAACACGACTGGATAGAGGCTCAGCGCAAAGCGTATGAGCTTCACGCTGATAAATTGTTCTGGCACATCAGGAGCATTTCTGATTAACGCCACCGTTAAGAATCCACCCTTCAACAGCTTCACGAAGGTATGATTTGGGGTGGGTTCTGACTGGCTTCGGAAATCCGTGCCGTTTGGTATAGTTCCAGATTGTCTGACGTGATGAAACACCGAGCTTGTTCATCACTTCTTTCTCAGGAATCAGGCTGGTATCGGTCATCTTAATTCTCCAGGCAAAAAGAAACCGCCATCAGGCGGCTTGGTGTTCTTTCAGTTCTTCAATTCGAATATTGGTTACGTCTGCATGTGCTATCTGCGCCCATATCATCCAGTGGTCATAGCAGTCGTTGATGTTCTCTGCTTCGATAACCCTGTCGAATGGCTCTCCATTCCATTCACCTGTGACTCGGAAGTGCATTTATCATCTCCATAAAACAAAACTCGCCGTAGCGAGTTAAGATAAAAGAAAACCTCGACGGTGCGAGGTTTGTTAGTTGCGTTCTGCTGCTGATTTAGCCATCAATATTCACCTTTACCGCGAACACCTTTACCGGTTTATCGCCGAAGTGGGGGTGTGTGATTGTCTTGATTTCATACCCTTCATACGGGACGTCAATTCTGCGACTGAAGTCGTCGCGCTTCGGATATCCCTTTGTGATAATCAGGCGGTCATACTCCCGGAACATAATTCGCTTATTCCAGTAGTCATTACACAGGCGATACTCTTCCGTTTTCTCTCCACGAATCATGGCATCGAAGTATTCACCTTTAACGGCAAGTTGCAGGTTAGCCACGACCTTCCTCCTTTGGCTTGTGAATTTGTATCGTCATGCCGCTTTTAGTGGTGACTACAATGACAGAACCAGGCTGAAGGCTGTTAAGATTGAATGCTTCGTAAAACGAATCCAATGCCAGTGCTTTTTTATTCTTTCGGTTCCACCAACGCCATCCCTTGCTACAGGCTACACTGACAATCCACTGTCCACTCCTGTAAGCCATATAAAACCAGATGAGCAAAACCTGAAGGAATGCTATCCAGTCAATAACCGTATATTTCGCGAAGGAGTACATCACTTCACCTCCTGCTTCGGTGCTGCTGCGATAATTTCCCCCTCGTATCCAATTCCAATGCTCCTCGATTCACCTATGTCGACTACCGGACATCCGACGAGATAATCTGAGTGCGAAGCGAGCTTACCATTCAAAATTTTACCGTCATTCATCCTTACATAAACATCCGACATCAACGGAAGCGCCATTACTTGCTCATAGGTTAGCTTTACTGGCTTGGCGGAGTTCATTACCGGCATGTACTTAGGCGGCTTGCTCCCGTTCACCCTGCTCATTCGACCTCCTGCTGTGGTGCTGCTGGATATGCTTTTCTCATCCAATGCGTGGCGTCATGAATAACGAACTGATATTCATCATCAGTAAACATCGAGCCATCCCACTGTAGCCCGTCAAGAACACCTCTGGATAGAGAGAATACCCAGATATCGAAATCGTATTTCTCCGGCATTCGCTTACTACAGCTTATCCAACCATCAGGAGTTACCGGAGAGTTGCCAGATAGCTCGTTCAACTTGTAAGTTTGGCTTACAGGTTCGGCACCATGAAGCATGGCAGCACGGCAGGCGTTCCAGCCAGCTGTTCGCCCAAGCGAGTAAACTTCAGATGGCTCAAGATAATCAATGTCATGCCCGTCCTCATCGTCGTTCTCAGGTAATGCAGCAGGTACTACTGGCACTGGAGGGGCGGCATAAACAGGAATAACGTCCGATTGATCTTTATTGCTTTCATCCGTTAAAGCCCAGAATAATTTTCCAGCCGGATGTTTGAAAATATAAGCAACTGGTTCTGCTTCCAGCGATGCCAGCGCCAACTTGAACGCCTGAAGCTCAATGGCACTGTTGGTATCCAGTCCAAACGGTAATTCATCACGATTGGCTTCGTATTCAGCGATAGTTTGCTTCAGCCATTCTTTGGTTAGTTCAGCCATATCCCTAATTCCCCTTGATGCTGACTTTGACGCCAACCTTGCGAATCTCATCGGAGCATCTGTTCACGATACTCCGGTGAAACTCACAAAAAATTTTCGCCGACTGCGGCCCTAATGGGTGAACATCGTGCGCACGCGGCAGTACAACCTCCCGTGCTTCCAGTTCTGCTATGCGCTTTTCTGAGGCTTCAAGTAACGCCTGCTTGTCGCGTAGTGCTTCTTCTAGTTCAGCAACATGGCATTCACTATCAATGAGGTTGTTCTCTGTTGCTTCCAGCTCAACACGCAGTTTCCCTACCGTTAGCGCAATATCCTCGTTCTCCTGGTCGCGGGATTTGATGTATTGCTGGTTCCTTTCCAGTTCATCCAGCAGCGCCAGCACGGTTTCTGGTCCGGTCAGAAATTTGAAGGCATTGAGCGCATCAATATCCACACCGTAATCTTTAAGTTCCTGTTCACTTAACAAATCATCATCAGCTGGCAACATTAACAGGCGTTCCATTGCTGGAATTGCACGTTCCGCCACCTCACGCAGTGCCTGATGGTCAATTTTGCTCACTGGCTGCCTCCGCTTCCCACGTTTTCAAACTTTCACCACAGAACGGGCAAAAGCACATTGCAACGCCACGACCGATATATTTCCCCGAGTGAATTTGAGCAATATCTATGCCTGACTCGCCGGTGTTTATGTTCACACGCTCCGGGATAAATATGCCTTTACTCTTGAATGTTGGATTTCCATATTCGAGAGATTTTGCCAACACCGCGCACGGTTCTATCTTATTGCCATTAATTTGGCATTTTGACTCACTCACTGGTTGCCTCCTTTGCGCCACATCGCATTCAGATATTTGTTTTGATTCACTGATGGAAAAGAATTTCTCTTAAGCAATTCCTCTCTCGATGGCATTGGCTTTACGCGTTGGCGAATAATCATTTCTGCCGGAAGAATGCCGGGATTGTATGCAAGTCCTCTCATGATTTACTCTCCACGAACTGGTCAATAGCCATGCTAAGTGACACACCTAAAGTCTCGATATGCTGCTGAATATCCTGTAGCGTCTGCGCCTGAGATAACAGGATTTCACGGTTGCATAACTCTTTAACCAGATGCTCAAACTTGCTGTAATAACCGATACGACTGAGCGTTTCTTTCCCTGCATTCTCGCCTTCTTTGATAATTCCTCTTTCGCTAAGAATCAGGTCGTGTTTGGTTCCGGTAATAACGTATTTTCCGAGGTCGATGTTTAGCTTCATTGTTTTCATTGTTAATTCCTCAGTCATTACTGATAGCGCCATAGCGTGAGCGGTAATTACGCAGGCGCGGGTCGATATATTCAGGGAAGTGGGTATATGTGGCTTTGCGGAATGGTCGGATTGATGTCTGGTAAATCCGCTCGCGTTCTTCTTTCTCTGCAAGCCATATACAATGGCGAAATTCCTTTTCCTCTTTCGTTTCCTGCGGTAGCGACATTATCCGGTCGTAGTTTTTCCTGAATTTATCCAGCACCTCCGATACGGAATTGCCGGAACAGCGGCGCGGGTCATCCGCACCATACAGAGGCGCTGGCATAATGGAATCCTTGTTTTGCAAATCTAGAAGGGAATTGAATCGTCGTATTCAGGATGATTTTGATGATTGCTACTTTGCTGCTGTTGGCTGTTTCCTGAAGTTGCAAATCCAATCTTTGCATTCAGTAATTCAAGATTGATTGATTGACCATTTTGCCCCTGATAAACATCAACCCTGATGTTTTCTCCGGTAATTTCAACAATGCCACCTTCAACAAGAACACTACGGTAGTAATCCGCTTGCGCTCCCGGCTTGGCAAATACAACGGCGCTGTAGTTTGTCCATTCTTTCTTTTTTGTCTGGCGATCGTAATACTGAACGCCAGCACGGATGTTGAATCCGATATTTTCCCCGGTCTGAAACTCTCTTGCGGGCTTGTTTAGTCTTACAGTAATCGAATGTGCCATTAAGCAGCCGCTCCTTCTAATTCGCCTCGTCTGATGTTGTAAACGTCCTGCGCTTTGTGCTGCTCCGGTGTGCCTTCGAGCATCTTCCACGCTTTGGCGAACGCCTGTTTAAGCTCTTCTACGGTGTTTTTCTGCAATGCTGCGTCAGTGAATGCTTTTAGAACCTGTTCAGGTGTAGGTGATGGTTTTGATTGCTTTGCTGCTGCGTTCTGCTGATGTTTATGCTCGTCTGTATCTGCATCTTTCGCATCATCAATGCCGAACAAACCATTGAGGCAATACTTGCGTGCATAAGAGCTTGTAGCTCCCGTAACTTGTGCAGAATCCATTCCTTTCTTGCTTTCTTCCTCTCGTGCAAGAGCGGTTGCCGTATGACTGTTTTCGCCATCGGTAATAGTTGCCGTGGCTTTCACGTAATACCGATCACCAATCAACACAACTTCATCGCTGATTGATAAAAACAGGCCATTCAGTAACGGCTTAACGCCTTCAAGAATGTCTTCGCAGCTTCTGTATTTATATTTGCCGAATGAGTTGTACTGATTCTTTGGCGCGTTCAGATTCTCCTGAATAGCTGCCAGTCTTGCGTAAAATTCTTTGCTCATATGATTGTTCTCAGAATGGACATGGCCCAAGGAAATAACGCTGATTTAATACTTCAGTCTTTGCCGCATTTAAAAATACGCGAACACCTTCACGATCTCCCTTCTGGCGATACATTAACGCCTGCTGCGTGTACATGCGTCTCTGTAACTTGCTCTCCTTCACTGTGGTTGCAAGTGACATGAATATCTCCTTCGTTACCGATTAATTCTTTCATCTGACGAATGAATTCTTCGTCTGACCAGTTATCTGTAAAACTCATTTCCTGCGATACCACGGAAGGTTGATAGCTGATTTCATCGCTTTATTTGCTTCAAGCCACATTTTGGAATCACCAATAAATCTGGCTATTACTGCTTTGTTCTGTGCTGCACGAAGTATCTGGTGATTGATGGCTATTTCATTGCGCATAATAAGACCTCAACTCTTTTCCATCCGTCACGTAATTTACGGGTGATTCGTTCAAGTAAAGATTCATTTAGTTGGAAGGCACCCATGCGAGCGCCTCCCGCGATTGCGTAAATCATGGGTGGTTCCTTATGTTGGTTTATTAGTAGGTTATTTTTGTTGCGAATACTTCGCCTTTTACGATGGCTGTTATGATATTTTTAGCAACATCTTCTGATGCGCCAACCTTGATAAGGTCAGCAAGTATTTTGTTATTTACTTCTTTCCGGTGAGCTTTATCCTTTGCTCTACGCTCTTCTTCGTCCTTGATTCTTTTTTCTTCTGCTATTCTGGCTTGCTCTTTTGCTTCAGCCTCGAGCCGGATTCGTTCAGCCTCCTCCTGTGCTTTTCGGCGTTCTGCTTCAATTGCCGCATGCTTTTCTCTTTCAGCTCGTTCTGCTGCCTCTTTTGCTTCGCGCTGTGCTCGTTGCTCGGCTTCAATGCGTTCACGCTCTGCACGTTCCGCTGCGGCCTTAGCCTCTGCTTCTCGTCTTGCTGCTGCTTCAATTTCGGCTTTTGCCTTTGCTTCGGCTTCTGCTCTGGCTTTCTCTTCAGCTTCTCTTTTTAAGCGTTCTTCATGCTCTCGCTTTTCCTGCTCCGCTTTGAGTCTTGCCTCTTCTCTTTGGCGGTCAAATTCGCGATCCATCAAAATCGCTATTTCATGGTCAGACTCAATTTGCTTTGCGAGAGCTTCAGCTGCTGCCTTAGCTTCTTCTTCGGCTTTAATTCGCGCCTGTTCTTCCTCATAATCAGTAAGAGGCTGGCGTGCCTTGGCTTTCAGTTCATCAAGGCGATCGCGCACTGTCTTGCGGTTGGCATCAATTAGCTTTGGAATTTCCTTCAGTTCAGCAACAAGGTCTTTGCCAAGACCATCGAGATATGTTTTCGTCTGCGCAACTTTATACGCCAGAGAAGCGATCTCCTTTCTGCCCTTTGCCGTTGTGATATCAGGCACAAAGGACATAACTTCACGTTCAACCTTTTGGAGAATTTCTTCAATCTGGTCAGCAGACTGAAATACAATCATTGCATTTGCTTTTTCAATAACAACTAAATCTGTTACTTCACTCATATATCCTCCATCAAAAAAGCCCCCACACTGGAGGGCAAAGAAGATTTCCAATAATCAGAACAAGTCGGCTCCTGTTTAGTTACGAGCGACATTGCTCCGTGTATTCACTCGTTGGAATGAATACACGGAGCAGTATTTATTCTGTTGTTTATGCCAAAAATAAAGGCCACCATCAGGCAGCCTTGTTATTCTGTTTACCAAGTTCTCTGGCAATCATTGCCGTCGTTCGTATTGCCCATTTATCGACATATTTCCCATCTTCCATTACAGGAAACATTTCTTCAGGCTTAACCATGCATTCCGATTGCAGCTTGCATCCATTGCATCGCTTGAATTGTCCACACCATTGATTTTTATCAATAGTCGTAGTCATACGGATAGTCCTGGTATTGTTCCATCACATCCTGAGGATGCTCTTCGAACTCTTCAAATTCTTCTTCCATATCTCACCTCAAATAAGTTGTTTGCTGCGAAAGTAAATACGCTTAAGTTACCTGTTATTTATCCCACCAAGTTCCGTATCTATCTATCCAGTTACACCAATCATCGACACTCCATTTTGTTGTGTCGCATTTTGGCAACTGGCATGAATATCTACCTTCTTTGTAAAGTCGGCGTTTGACTTTCTTGAGCATATCTCACCTCAATCGTAATAAGCTGGAATTGATTTTCCGCGTTGCTTCTGGCGACCTGAACAAGTCACACCCATTTCACTGCGTGGCTTGCGGTAGTAAATACGATTCTGTTTACGCTCGACTTCTTCTGACTTCTTGCAGCGAAGGCTTCCGAGTGATATTGCTTTTTCAGAAAGGCTTAAACGCTTTCTCGGGGCTTCCTGAACAGGTTCCTCACTGTCTGTACTGAAGATCGAATCGATGATGTTGCAGATGGCATCACGCTCGATAGCCAGCTTTCTGCGCCGCTCATGACGGCGAGTTTTGGCATTTCCTGCGAATGTTGATTTCCCGTACACGATTACCGTCATGATATTTTCCTCATGTGAAATGGCTTTGGTGGTGATGCGCCAGATGCTGATCTTCTGGTTGCTGTCGTTGCAGCTGCAATTCACATCACCGCCAAACCCATCTCGTTTGGTATCTGTTTGCGCTTTGTCAGCGCCCCATCGAAGTTAAAGAGCCTGCCAATCTGTTCCGTTTGGCTACCAGCGTCCTGCTGATGGCGATAATAATGAACCAATAGTTCGATATTATCAAGAACTATTGGTACGAATTGTTTGTGATTTATTAACTATACGAAATATGATTTTGATATATAAGGAAATTTATTTTTGTAAATGTTGCGGATGAAGGTTATGCTGCAGGGATCAGAATTGCGTGGTTTAGCAAGTTGTATCTATCAATTTTTCAATAAATACAATTGGTTAAGGTGTTATTAGGTGTGGGGATCGTAAGGCAAAGAAAACCCGGCGCTGAGGCCGGACTTTCTTATTTTTCTTTGTCGGATTTTGCTTCTAGAATTGCCTGTATTTTGAACAGATTCGATGATGTTTCTTTGAAATTAGACTCCATCTTATCTTCGAGCCTGTCAATTCTTGCCGTGATTTCTGCTCGACTGGATTGGATGTTCCCGGTTAGCTCTTGTCTTGATGCATTAATCTTATCATTGATATTATTAGAAATTGTCCACGTTGCTCCTACAACAATGGAAAATATCCCAATAATGGCAGTGAAAATCCCTAGCCAAAACTCCCAACGTGACAGTGATTTTACGCTCATCTGTGGCTCACCCCCTGCTGGTTGATCGCTTAACTTATGCGCAATAATAACCGGGATATCCTTACCAATGGTGCCTGGCTGATATGACGGAGTAGAACGACCATTCCTGTGTGCTTCTATAACACCAAATTGCTCATAGTTATTATCATACTCCATTGGACGGAAGAAATCAGTCTTCTGATTTGTCATTTTCATCCACCATATCTATATCTTCTTTTTTTATATAATCCCCTGATTCAAGGTTTTCTTGGACTTTTTTATAATTAAAAAATGCCATGTATCCACAATTTCTGCATTGCATCAGGAGGACATCGTTGTTGTAACTTCTGAAGAAGAGATTTGATTTTTCAGGTTTTTTACTTGAAATAAGTGATCCTGGGATAGAACTTATTACATACCTATCCTCGTCTTCTGGAGGAAGCTTGTTTGGGGTGAAAAGCGTCCATGACTCTTCCATACACATTGGACAAATTTGTTCGCCGTTCAATGTGCTCAAATAATGAGCAAAATCATCAAAATTAAGTACTTTAAACTCTTTATCGCTCATGATTTATTTCATCTTATATGGCTTGTTTATTATGTTTAAACGGTTTACCTAAGCGTACCCATTGACCACTATTTCTAACTAGAAAACTCACTCTATGACTTTGATGTCAGGAATCTCTCAGCCATTCCCTTGCCTCGATGTCATCCAGATGGCGAGATTGCTTCAGAATACCAGCCACATACTCCACTTTTGCTACTTGATGATAAGGCAACGTTATTGGCCTGTGGTCCTGGTTGATGCTTGTAAATTGGTATTCTCCATCTCTGTCATAGCCAAGAATCTTGATCATGTTGTGTCCTTCGATGGTTCTGACAAACACCTCATCACCAGGGAATACTTTGGTGTTAGGCTCAATGAGTACATATTCTCCTGATTTTATTCTAGGCCACATGCTATCTCCTTTTACACGAAGGCCAAAGGCATCTGGATCATCGCTATAAATCTTGAGCCACCCATCGCGTTCTTCGGTCATCTCGATGGCACCATCAACACCAAGAATTGCCTCACCAACCACGCGCACTAACCCTTTTTTTAATTTGCCAACAAATGAAAGAGTATCTTCATCATTCGCTCCATTTAAGGAAGTGCCGTGCTGAAGCCAAACAACATCAACGTTTAGAAATTTCGCAAGCGCATTCATTTTTTCCTGACGCGGTAAAGACTCAGCATTAAACCATTTGCTAACGCCTTTGGACGAAAGAGAAAGGGCACGGGCTATAGCCATTCCCCTACCATGTTCATCAAGACCAGCTTCTTTACAGGCTTGCGCTAGCCGCTGGGCGAATTCTTTGCGCACTTTTTCATTCTGAACCATGAGTACGATACTAAAGCACTTGCAAAAACTTTCAGTTCAATCATAATGCGTACTGAAAGTACGAAAAAGGACATTCCTATGCAAAATCTTGATGAGCCGATTAAAGGTGTCGGCATACCTGAAGTTGCGAAGGCTTGTGGAGTTAGCGAAAGGGCTGTCTATAAGTGGCTCAAAAACGGCTTCCTCCCTAAGACTGAGTTTTTTGGGAAAACGAAATACGCCTCAAAAATCGAAGAGATTTCTGGTGGCAAATATCAAGCAAGCGAAATGCTTGAAATAAGTAAAAAGAACCTTCTGGCTGCATAAGTAACACCGCTCTTTATCAATCTGCACCGCCGACAACGCGGTAACTAATTAAGCACTCATCGAAAGATGAGTATTAGTGATTATTTACCTATGGAAATAGTAAGAAATGGAACAAACAAGTTACAGCAAACTATCACAGCGTGACGTTGATCGCGCAGAAACAGATTTACTCATCAACCTGTCAACGCTTACCCAGCGCGGTCTGGCAAAGATGATTGGCTGTCATGAATCGAAGATAAGCAGAACGGACTGGAGGTTTATTGCTTCGGTCCTGTGTGCTTTTGGAATGGCATCAGACATCAGTCCGATTAGCAGGGCTTTTAAGTATGCGCTTGATGGACTCACCAATAAAAAACGCCCGGCGGCAACCGAGCGTTCTGATCAAATACAAATGGAATTTTAACAACATCCAACGAGGTAATTATATGCGAAACAAAGGCTTTAATCCACCTGATACACACAAAGAAGTTAAGCGTTTGCGCTTCCTTCGTTCCATTGATGAAAGAACTCAAATCTCTTTTGTGAAAGTTGCCAGAACTGAGCTTCTGAAGGCTGAGGCAAGGGCGTTGCTCCCGTCTCTACCAAAAGAGGAGGGATATACGTTCATTCCAAACGCATTTCTGGAAAAGCTGCTCAAAGAAGACATATCCGTAAGTCAGTTTAACGATGTTCTTAAGGTCTTTCGTCAAGGCAGGTAGTTATGAGCAATACAGCAAAAATCTACGATTTCAGCGCCGCACACGAGCGCAGGAGCAACAGGATGGAGAACCAGAAAACTGGTTACATTCCGTTGTACCGGAGCATTCTGAAACAGTCATGGGCGAAAGATGTTTATCTTCGCACCCTGTGGGAAAACCTTCTCCTGAATGCCGCCAGAAAGCCATACAAAGCGAATTTCAAAGGTCATGAATGGCATCTGCAACCCGGTCAACTGGTTGTGACAGCAGCTGATTTAGGTCTTCAGTTATGCGACAGGCATGGCAAGCCGGCAAGCCGTGATCAGGTTGAGCGGATGCTTCAGGTTTTTGTGAAAGAGGGGATGATCTCCATTGATGGAGAGAAGCAAAAAGGTCGTGTGATCACCGTCACAAATTACCATGAATACGCTCAAAAAATGAACAATTCACCCGCACATGAAGCCGCACAAACAACCGCACATGATGACGCACATGACGAAGCCAGCAATGGCGCGGCTTTCAGAGTACATGCCGCACATGAAAGCGCACATGAAGCCGCACAAACAACCGCACATCATGAACAAGAAGGTATTAACAAGAATATAAATAATACCCCCCTACCCCCCAATGGGGGAGGTGATGGGAAGGTTAAACCTGAACGTCGCAAGGCAGAACGAATCGACTACGAATCCTTCCTGAACGCCTACAACACCGAAGTCGGTGACAGACTGCCACACGCTGTTGCGGTCAACGAGAAACGCAAACGCCGCCTGAAGAAAATCATCCCGCAACTGAAAACGCCAAACGTGGACGGTTTCAGAGCGTATGTCAGGGCGTTTGTACATCAGGCCAAGCCGTTTTACTTCGGAGACAACGACACTGGCTGGACGGCCGATTTTGATTACCTGCTGAGAGAAGATTCGTTAACGGGAGTTCGTGAAGGGAAGTTTGCAGACAGGGGGATTGCATGAAACAGGATATCGAAGCGAGCGTTATCGGTGGCCTGCTGATTGGTGGATTAACACCAACTGCCAGTGACGTTCTGGCAACGCTTGAGCCGGAAGCGTTTTCAATTCCGCTCTACCGGAAAGCCTTCGAGGTTATCCGCAAGCAGGCGCGAAACAGAAACCTAATCGACGCGCTGATGGTTGCCGAGGCGTGCGGAGAGGAGCATTTCACGTCAATCCTGATGACCAGCAAAAACTGCCCGAGTGCCGCAAACCTGAAGGGATATGCCGGAATGGTCGCGGATAACTATCACCGCCGTCTGGTGCTGGAAATCATGGATGAAATGCGTGAACCAATTCAGAGCGGAACCATCGACGCATCGAGTCAGGCGATGGATGAACTTGTAAAGCGTCTCTCAGCCATCAGAAAGCCCCGTGACGAGGTTAAACCTGTACGGTTGGGTGAAATCATCACTGACTACACTGACACGCTTGACAGGCGTCTGAGGAACGGAGAAGAGTCCGATACCCTGAAGACCGGAATCGAAGAACTTGATGCCATCACCGGAGGGATGAACGCGGAAGACCTGGTGATAATCGCTGCTCGTCCTGGTATGGGTAAAACCGAGCTGGCGCTGAAGATTGCCGAAGGCGTTGCAAGCCGCGTTATTCCTGGTTCTGACGTCCGGCGAGGAGTGTTGATTTTCTCGATGGAAATGAGCGCATTGCAGATTGCAGAACGAAGCATTGCCAACGCCGGGAGGATGTCGGTTAGCGTACTGCGAAATCCTGCATCGATGGATGACGAGGGCTGGGCACGTGTTGCTAACGGCATGAGTCAGCTTGCGGATTTGGATGTATGGGTAGTCGATGCCTCGCGGTTATCGGTCGAAGAAATACGCTCAATCGCAGAACGGCATAAACAGGAAAATCCAAACCTGTCACTCATCATGGCGGATTATCTTGGCCTGATTGAGAAGCCGAAAGCAGATCGCAACGACCTCGCAATTGCTCACATCTCCGGAAGCCTGAAGGCGATGGCGAAAGACCTGAAAACGCCTGTTATCTCCCTAAGTCAGCTTTCGCGCGATGTTGAGAAGCGACCAAACAAACGCCCGACAAACGCAGATTTGCGTGATTCAGGAAGCATTGAACAGGACGCAGACTCAATCATCATGCTCTATCGGGAAGCTGTATATGACGAGAACAGTAGCGCCGCGCCATTTGCTGAAATCATCGTGACGAAAAACCGTTTTGGCTCGCTTGGTACGGTTTACCAGCAGTTCTGCAACGGACACTTTGTTGCATGTGACCAGGATGAAGCCAGACAGATTTGCACAACATCAAATGCACCCGGTGCACGTGGCAGACGATATGCACAAGGGGCTGACGTATGACCATCTACATCACTGAGCTAATAACAGGGGCTATTTACACAGTAGCCCTTTTTTATTGGATTAAGAACGAGGGGGATCCTGATGGACACCGTTAACGGAATGTGTTCAGACGCACCGCGTGCCAAAAAATGTAAATGCGGAAAATCACCGACAATATTCGACATGGAGAACGGGTGCCAAATCTACTGCGCTAACCACGCTGCTGTGGCGGCCGCGAATTATCGCAGTGCGGTAACGGAGTGGAATAATCTGAAGTCTGTTAGAGAGGGAAGTCATGAATCTTGACGAGCAAGATGCACAAACTATTAGCTCATACATAAGGGCATCGAGACCAGATTACAAAGGTCCGGTATTCGTAGATTTATCTCGCCTTGAAGAGATTTACATGTGGAAAGCAAGGTTACTTACGCATTTTGTTATTCGAACGATGACTAGCAACATTACAAAACCAATGTAACTGGAGAGATGAATATGAGCACACTCGCAGACCTTATTCATGCTGATATGGCGGAAGATGGAGCAAGGCGAAATAGGTACTGGAAATCATCAAGCCTTCCAGTTTGTGAAAGATTCAACCACAGGCCAAAACAAAAACGTAGTCGAAGAGACAAGGTGTTGAAAAAACTCATGCAAATTAACATGGCTGGTTTTGTCAGATTCGTGAGTGAAACGACTAACGGGGATTGATATGGACGAATCAAGAAAGCAGTTTGAAGAATGGTTTAAAAACAAATATCACGTTTCAAGTGACGTGATGAAGATTATGCACATCAAGGTTGAGATTGCATGGGAGGCATGGCAGGCATCGCGAGCAGCTATTGAAATAACCGCGCCAAAGTTTATCGACAGCAGAGAAGCCTTAGCCAAAGGGTTTACTGTTGATTATTCCAATGGCTTCGGTGATGGAATGGATGCTTATGAGGAAAACATCCGCGCTGCTGGAGTCAAAGTGAAGGAGTGACGATGAAGCAAACAATCTTCCTCCGTGGTAAACAACAACAGCAAGCCGCAATCAACGCCATCCTCGCAACACCACTCGATAAAGACAAGCCAGTTACCATCCGCATTACTGACTACAAGCGCAACCTTGACCAGAACGCAAAATTTCACGCGATGCTGGCGGATATCGCTCGTCAGGTTCAATGGTGCGGCAAATGGTTAAAACCGGAACAATGGAAGGTTTTGTTGATTAGCGGTCATGCAGTGGCAACAAAACAGGAAGCTGATGTTTTTCCCGGGCTTGAAGGCGAATACGTCAACATTCGCGAAAGCAGCGCGCAGATGAGTGTGAAGCGTATGGCAAGTCTTATCGAGTACACAACAGCCTGGGCTATTGGTCATGGTGTCAGATTTACCGACAGGAGGTACGAATGAGACGACAGCGACGAAGTATCACCGACATCATCTGCGAAAACTGCAAATACCTTCCAACGAAACGCTCCAGAAATAAACGCAAGCCAATCCCAAAAGAATCTGACGTAAAAACATTCAACTACACGGCTCACCTGTGGGATATCCGGTGGCTAAGACATCGTGCGAGGAAATGACAATGGATTATTCACAGTTAAGTGATTTTGAAATTAACGTGGCAGTATTCGAAGCCATTCATAACGGATCACCGGATTACAAAGAAGGTGAGAATGGCGCGATGGTGTTTATCTCATTTGAGGGAGACATTGTAAACGGAGACGCAGTTGAAGTAGAAGTTGAGCGCGGATCCTTTAACCCATGCGCAAACCCAGCAGACGCATGGCCGATTATCACTGAAAACAACATCAGCATAATTTTAGACAATCCCTCAATGCCGTGCGCTACAGACAACGCAAGGGACTTGTTTGATGATGCCGGACCGAATGTTGGTGTCGCATATGACAATCCACTCCGTGCCGCCATGATTGTCTTTCTCATGATGCGGAGAATCCAATAATGCTTAGCCCATCCCAATCCCTTCAATACCAGAAAGAAAGCGTCGAGCGAGCTTTAACGTGCGATAACTGCGGTCAGAAGCTGCATGTGCTGGAAGTTCACGTGTGTGAGCACTGCTGTGCAGAACTGATGAGCGATCCGAATAGCTCAATGTACGAGGAAGAAGACGATGGTGATTAGCCGATACGGACAAATAACGTTTAAACATTTTCAAGACAATCCAACATGGGCTGCTGCGGCTGGATATGACTTTAATTATTTTGATTGTCTGTCAGTCGCATGTATTGCAACTACCAATGTTGCTAACAACATAATCGATGAATTCTTGGATTTTCCAGACTATCAGGTCAGAGAGTTGCCTGCATTTTTTGTGAAAGTATCTGTTGCTACAGCTCTGTTATTTATTTTGTTATTCGCATATCCATTGCTTGCCGTATTTGTTTATGTGAGATGCAAGCACTCACAAAAGGAATACAGCGGAGAGCATACCGATATTACCAGCCAAAATATGCGAGTGTGGTTGAGGAGATGCCAAGAGAAATGGGGGAGACGTCATGGCTAAACCAGCGCGAAGACGATGTAAAAACGATGAATGCCGGGAATGGTTTCACCCTGCATTCGCTAATCAGTGGTGGTGCTCTCCAGAGTGTGGAACCAAGATAGCACTCGAACGACGAAGTAAAGAACGCGAAAAAGCGGAAAAGGCAGCAGAGAAGAAACGACGACGAGAGGAGCAGAAACAGAAAGATAAACTTAAGATTCGAAAACTCGCCTTAAAGCCCCGCAGTTACTGGATTAAACAAGCCCAACAAGCCGTAAACGCCTTCATCAGAGAAAGAGACCGCGACTTACCATGTATCTCGTGCGGAACGCTCACGTCTGCTCAGTGGGATGCCGGGCATTACCGGACAACTGCTGCGGCGCCTCAACTCCGATTTGATGAACGCAATATTCACAAGCAATGCGTGGTGTGCAACCAGCACAAAAGCGGAAATCTCGTTCCGTATCGCGTCGAACTGATTAATCGCATCGGGCAGGAAGCAGTAGACGAAATCGAATCAAACCATAACCGCCATCGCTGGACTATCGAAGAGTGCAAGGCGATCAAGGCAGAGTACCAACAGAAACTCAAAGACCTGCGAAATAGCAGAAGTGAGGCCGCATGACGTTCTCAGTAAAAACCATTCCAGACATGCTCGTTGAAGCATACGGAAACCAGACAGAAGTGGCACGCAGACTGAAATGTAGTCGCGGCACGGTAAGAAAATACGTTGATGATAAAGACGGGAAAATGCACGCCATCGTCAACGACGTTCTTATGGTTCATCGCGGATGGAGTGAAAGAGATGCGCTATTACGAAAGAATTGATGGCAGCAAATACCGAAATATTTGGGTAGTTGGCGATCTGCACGGATGCTACACGAACCTGATGAAAAAACTGGAGACGATAGGATTCGACACCAAAAAAGACCTGCTTATCTCGGTTGGCGATTTGGTCGATCGCGGTACAGAGAACGTCGAATGTCTGGAATTAATCACATTCCCCTGGTTCCAAGCTGTACGTGGAAACCATGAGCAAATGATGATTGATGGCTTATCAGAGCGTGGAAACGTCAATCACTGGCTGTTTAATGGCGGTGGCTGGTTCTTTAATCTCGATTACGACAAAGAAATTCTGGCTAAAGCTCTTGCCCATAAAGCAGATGAACTTCCGTTAATCATTGAACTGGTGAGCAAAGGTAAAAAATATGTCATCTGCCACGCCGATTATCCTTGTGACGAATACGAGTTTGGAAAGCCAGTTGATCATCAGCAGGTAATCTGGAACCGCGAACGAATCAGCAACTCACAAGACGGGGTCGTGAAAGAAATCAAAGGCGCGGACACGTTCATCTTTGGTCATACGCCAGCAGTGAAACCACTCAAGTTTGCCAACCAGATGTATATCGATACCGGCGCAGTGTTCTGCGGAAACCTCACATTGATTCAGGTACAGGGAGAAGGCGCATGAGACTCGAAAGCGTAGCTAAATTTCATTCGCCAAAAAGCCCGATGATGAGCGACTCACCACGGGCCACGGCTTCTGACTCTCTTTCCGGTACTGATGTGATGGCTGCTATGGGGATGGCGCAATCACAAGCCGGATTCGGTATGACTGCATTCTGCGGTAAGCACGAACTCAGCCAGAACGACAAACAAAAGGCTATCAACTATCTGATGCAATTTGCACACAAGGTATCGGGGAAATACCGTGGTGTGGCAAAGCTTGAAGGAAATACTAAGGCAAAGGTACTGCAAGTGCTCGCAACATTCGCTTATGCGGATTATTGCCGTAGTGCCGCCACGCCGGGCGCAAGATGCAGAGATTGCCACGGTACAGGCCGCGCGGTTGATATAGCAAAAACAGAGCAGTGGGGGAGAGTTGTCGAGAAAGAGTGCGGAAGATGCAAAGGCGTCGGCTATTCAAGGATGCCAGCAAGCGCAGCATATCGCGCTGTGACGATGCTAATCCCAAACCTTACCCAACCCACCTGGTCACGCACTGTTAAGCCGCTGTATGACGCTCTGGTGGTGCAATGCCACAAGGAAGAGTCAATCGCAGACAACATTTTGAACGCGGTCACACGTTAGCAGCATGATTGCCACGGATGGCAACATATTAACGGCATGATATTGACTTATTGAATAAAATTGGGTAAATTTGACTCAACGATGGGTTAATTCGCTCGTTGTGGTAGTGAGATGAAAAGAGGCGGCGCTTACTACCGATTCCGCCTAGTTGGTCACTTCGACGTATCGTCTGGAACTCCAACCATCGCAGGCAGAGAGGTCTGCAAAATGCAATCCCGAAACAGTTCGCAGGTAATAGTTAGAGCCTGCATAACGGTTTCGGGATTTTTTATATCTGCACAACAGGTAAGAGCATTCTCCCTTATGGGGCTTGGCTTAAATGCACCGAGTGCTCTTTCCGTTGTGCTGAATTAAGCGAATACCGGAAGCAGAACCGGATCAACAAATGCGTACAGGCGTCATCGCCGCCCAGCAACAGCACAACCCAAACTGAGCCGTAGCCACTGGCTATCCTGAATTCATCAGTGATAGTTACGCTGCGGCCTTCTACACATGACCTTCGTGAAAGCGGGTGGCAAGAGGTTGCGCTAACAACCTCCTGCCGTTTTGCCCGTGCATATCGGTCACGAACAAATCTGATTACTAAACACAGTAGCCTGGATTTGTTCTATCAGTAATCGACCTTATTCCTAATTAAATAGAGCAAATCCCCTCAATGAAGGGGTAGAGCATGTACCGTATGGACAAAATCAGAGAATGGTTCAGTTACAGCTTCGGAGGACTGACTGCGATGGGTGGCATTCTCTCCCTGAATGACTGGGCTGTCATCATTGGTATTCTTTGTACTGTCGGCACATTTGGCATCAACTGGTACTACAAGCGCAAAGAGCGCGAGGACAGATTGAATGGCAATGTCACCGGCACTACGAAATAGCGTAATAGCGGCGATAAGTGGCGGGGCTATTGCTATAGCATCTGTGTTAATCACTGGACCAAGTGGTAACGATGGTTTGGAAGGTGTTAGCTACATACCATACAAAGATATTGTTGGTGTATGGACTGTATGTCACGGACACACCGGAAAAGACATCATGCTCGGTAAAACGTATACCGAAGCAGAATGCAAAGCCCTCCTGAATAAAGACCTTGCCACGGTCGCCAGACAAATTAACCCGTACATCAAAGTCGATATACCGGAAACAACGCGCGGCGCTCTTTACTCGTTCGTCTACAACGTGGGTGCTGGCAATTTCAGAACATCGACGCTTCTTCGCAAAATAAACCAGGGTGATATCAAAGGCGCATGTGATCAGCTACGGCGCTGGACATACGCTGGCGGTAAGCAATGGAAAGGGCTGATGACTCGCCGTGAGATTGAGCGTGAAGTCTGTTTGTGGGGGCAACAATGAGCAGAGTAACCGCGATTATCTCCGCTCTGGTTATCTGCATCATCGTCTGTCTGTCATGGGCGGTTAATCATTACCGTGATAACGCCATTACCTATAAAGAACAGCGTGATAAAAAAGTCAGTGAGCTGAAGCAGGCGACCGCCACCATCGCTGACATGCAGCAGCGCCAGCGTTCTGCTGATGCACTCGATGCTAAATACACGAAGGAGTTAGCTGATGCGAAAGCTGAAAATGATGCTCTTCGGCGCAAGCTTGATAATGGTGGCAGGGTGCTCGTCAAAGGAAAGTGTCAAGTGCCAGCCTCAACCGAAACCTCCCGCACCTCCGGCATGGGCAATGATGCCACCGTCGAACTCTCTCCAGTTGCTGGACGAAACGTTCTCGGTGTCCGGGACGGAATTATCCGCGACCAAACAGCACTGAGAACGCTTCAGGAATACATCAGGACGCAATGCCTTCGATGATAGCGATAATTTTACTCATCATCCTTCACATCTGGCTCTGTAGACAGGGTGGTGATCACTTCTGGAGTGAATCCAGATTAAACATCTCATTGCTGATGCTTGAAGTTAAGCATATGGCGCGCGGTAAGGGGCTGCGTTGAGATAAGAGCCAGTCATCACAAACACCAGGATTTAGCCTCGCATTCGCGGGGCTTTTTTATATCTGAATTTCACAGCGCATCTCACGCGCATATTAACGAGAGCCTTTCAGTAAGCGAGCCTGAGAAATGCCGTTATAGGTGGCGACCTCTCTCGGGCGGCTTTTCTGTGAGACAGGCTCACTTTCTAAAAGGTAAAGACGCTATGAATCATCAATTGGCTAATCTCGATTTCCGGGACATGGTGGTTGTTTCTGGTGATCGCGTGATCACAACCTCCCGCAAGGTAGCAGCTTACTTCGACAAGCAGCATCACCACATCATTCAGAAAATCGAAAAGCTAGACTGTTCGGATGAATTTCTAACCAGCAACTTTTCGCGGGTTACCTATGAACACAAGGGTAATCAGTATGTTGAATATGAAATTTCCAAAGACGGTGCGATGTACATCATCATGTCGTTTACCGGCAAAAAAGCTGCCGCCATCAAAGAGGCGTTTATCAAAGCATTTAATTGGATGCGTGACAGGCTGATGGAGATGGCTCACTCATACCAAAGAGAGCACAACGAGTTAATGCTGGAGTTCATGAAGGAAAAGGATGTTGCCAGTATGTCAGGACGCTTGCTGAACCGCTGGGGCAGGATCAAAAAACCGCAACTCATAGCAAGAATCGAAAGGCTTGAGCAGCAGGCGCAAATATCGATCCCCGGACTGCCAAAGTGACCATTCCAAAGCCCATCTACGGGTGGGCTTGATAATGAAACCGTGATTTACATCCCCACAATCCGGGTATGTAAAAGATAGTTCAGGCGAGAACAGATTTAACTAAATCTGTGCACCACCAGTTACGGAAGTACAGCGACACAACCCAAGCCAGTAAGTGGGGAAATAACACTGGCAGCCACTGAAAGATGAACCTCCTGCCTTATGGCAAAAAAGATTCTTTGTGGTGGCGGACTGATGGAAAGACATCGGTTATTGCAGAGGCCATTCAATGAATGGTCTCGACAATGGCTTATACCCTACACGGGATAACTTAACTGATATCCCTTTTAACGGATAAACGGAGCCAACAATGGCAGAGATTATTCCCATGACTGAAGAACAGAAATTCCAGTTAGAGATTTACAAACTGGTCATGAACCAGAACGCAGCCGCAGAAGAAGCATTTCAGTTCATTGGCACTGACGAACTGAAGCTTGAGCTATTCAAAATTCACTTCCAGTCAGGCGGCGCTAATTCGGATATCACGATCCGCACATTTGAAGCGGTGCGTAAATCGAAGGAAGCGTTAGACCTGTTCACTACCGGAGCATGATGTGAGCCGCGTAATCAATTTGGGTAAGGAGAAGAAATTCCCAATTACTCAAGAGCTATACGAGAGGCTGGAAAGCGTCATCCATGATTACGATGGTGAAATCAGTTTATGCGAGGCGATTGGCACACTTGAATTGCTGAAGCAGTCATTGATTGAAGGCGCGAAAGAGTCCTCAGCCTGAAATAACAGCTAAGTGAGATGAATATGGCAGCACCAAAGGGCAACCGATTTTGGGAGGCCCGCAGTAGTCATGGGCGAAATCCTAAATTCGAATCGCCTGAGGCGCTGTGGGCTGCTTGTTGTGAATACTTCGAGTGGGTAGAAGCTAACCCGCTATGGGAGATGAAGGCGTTCTCGTATCAGGGTGAAGTGATACAAGAGCCTATCGCCAAGATGCGAGCGATGACTATTACAGGCCTCACTCTGTTCATTGATGTGACGCTTGAAACATGGCGCACATATCGCCTGCGAGAAGATTTATCTGAAGTCGTTACGCGAGCAGAGCAGGTCATCTACGACCAGAAATTCTCTGGCGCAGCCGCTGACCTTCTCAACGCTAACATCATCGCCCGTGATTTGGGCCTCAAAGAGCAGTCGCAAGTTGAAGACGTGAC
The DNA here is from genome assembly GCF_000026225.1 of Escherichia fergusonii ATCC 35469. Taxonomy (NCBI): domain Bacteria; kingdom Pseudomonadati; phylum Pseudomonadota; class Gammaproteobacteria; order Enterobacterales; family Enterobacteriaceae; genus Escherichia; species Escherichia fergusonii. The sequence continues at coordinate 2,098,303 of NC_011740.1, read as the reverse complement.
ACCTGATAAGGGAGATCGCGATAAGCGACGCTCTCGTATCAAGGAGCTATTCAACCGTGGAACTGGACGCGATTCTTGATAACCTGAGCGACGAAGAGCAAATCGAATTGCTCGAGCTACTCGAAGAAGAAGAGAACTACCGGAACACACACCTGCTATATGAATTTACGCCATACAGCAAACAGCGTGAGTTCATCGACGCCGGGCATGACTATCCAGAGCGCTGTTTTATGGCTGGTAACCAGCTTGGTAAGTCATTTACTGGTGCTGCTGAAGTAGCGTTTCACCTTACAGGGCGTTATCCGGGCACAAAAGGCTATCCTGCTGATGGTAAATATGGCGGTGAGTGGAAAGGTAAGCGTTTTTATGAGCCTGTTGTCTTCTGGATTGGTGGCGAGACAAACGAGACTGTAACCAAAACGACTCAACGCATCCTGTGCGGTCGTATTGAAGAGAATGATGAGCCTGGCTACGGTTCCATACCGAAAGAAGACATCATTAGCTGGAAGAAGTCTCCTTTCTTTCCGAACCTTGTTGATCATCTTCTGGTTAAGCATCACACGGCTGATGGCGTTGAAGATGGCATTTCAATCTGCTACTTCAAGCCATACTCGCAAGGCCGTGCTCGCTGGCAGGGTGACACAATCCACGGCGTGTGGTTTGACGAAGAACCACCATACAGCATTTATGGCGAAGGTCTTACCCGTACCAACAAATACGGGCAATTCTCAATTCTGACGTTTACCCCGCTGATGGGGATGTCTGACGTTGTTACCAAGTTCCTGAAGAATCCAAGCAAGTCGCAGAAAGTGGTCAACATGACCATCTACGACGCTGAGCACTACACCGACGAGCAGAAAGAGCAAATCATCGCATCCTATCCCGAGCATGAGAGAGAGGCTCGTGCTCGCGGTATTCCTACGATGGGTAGCGGTCGAATCTTCCAGATACCGGAAGAGACGATTAAGTGCCAGCCGTTCGAGTGTCCTGATCACTTCTACGTAATTGGCGGGATGGATTTCGGATGGGATCACCCACAGGCGCAGGTTCAGCTTTGGTGGGATAAGGACGCAGACACAATCTACGTTTCACGCGTGTGGAAGGCGAAAGAAAAAACAGCCGTTCAGGCATGGGGAGCTGTTAAATCATGGGCGCATAAAGTGCCAACAGCATGGCCTCATGACGGAAATCAGCACGAGAAGGGCGGCGGTGAGCAGCTCAAAGGGCAGTATGCAGATGCTGGTTTTATGATGTTGCAGGAGCATGCGACATGGCCTGATGGCGGTAACGCGGTGGAGCCTGGCATCACTGAATTGCGCGACATGATGCTCGATGGTCGCTTCAAAGTATTCAACACCTGTGAGCCATTCTTTGAGGAGTTCCGCCTCTATCACCGTGATGAAAACGGGAAAATCGTCAAGCTTAACGATGACGTTCTCTCCGCCGTTCGCTATGCATACATGATGCGCCGCTTCGCCAAAATGATGCGCGACATCAAAAAACCAAAAGAGAAAAAGATACCAGCCCCAATCAGGCCCATCGCACGGAGAACTTAAATGGCCGATGAAAACAGACTCAATTCCATTCTGTGTAAGTTTGACGCAGACTGGATGGCGAGCGATGAAGCCAGAACCGAGGCGACAAATGACCTGTATTTTAGCCGAGTGTCGCAATGGGATGACTGGCTATCAAACTACACGACCCTGCAATATCGCGGACAATTCGATGTTGTTCGCCCGGTGGTCAGGAAACTGGTCGCAGAGATGCGCCGGAACCCTATCGACGTTCTCTTCAGACCAAAAGACGGCGCTAATCCTGATGCTGCCGATGTGCTGATGGGGATGTATCGTACTGATATGCGCCATAACACGGCAAAAATTGCCGTTAACGTTGGCGTTCGTGAGCAGATAGAGTCCGGCGTTGGTGCATGGCGTCTGGTCACGCAGTACGAAGACAACGATCCAACAAGTAACAATCAGGTAATTCGACGCCTGCCAATCCATGAAGCCTGCTCACACGTCATATGGGACGCCAACAGCAAGCAGATGGATAAGAGCGACGCTAAGCATTGCACGGTGATTAACGCTTTGTCACGCAATGGCTGGAAAGAGTTTGCAGAGGATTACGGTATTGATCCGGATACCTTGCCATCTTTCCAGAATCCGAACGATACATGGCTGTTCCCTTGGATATCGAATGATGTCGTCTACGTCGCTGAGTATTACGAGGTAGAAGAGAAGAAAGAGAAAGTCTTTATCTACCGCGACCCGCTGACAGGTGAGCCGGTCAGCTATTACCAGCAGGATATCAAAGACGTCATCGACGACCTGGCTAATCGTGGATTCATTAAGGTAGCAGAGCGTAAGGTCAAGCGTCGGCGTGTGTATAAGTCGATCATCACCTGCACGCAGATACTGAAAGACCGCGAGAAGATAGCCGGAGAGCATATTCCAATCGTTCCAGTGTATGGCGAATGGTCATTCGCTGGTGACAAGGAGTGCTACGAAGGAGTGGTAAGGCTGACGAAAGACGGTCAGCGCCTTCGTAACATGATCATGTCGTTCAACGCCGATATTGTTGCTCGTTCACCGAAGAAGAAACCTACCTTCTTCCCTGAGCAAATCGAAGGCTACGAATACATGTACGGTGGAAATGATGACTATCCGTACTATCTGCAGAACAGGACCGATGAAAACGGTAACGACCTGCCGATTGGTCCAATCTCCTACATGGAAAACCCTGAAGTGCCGCAAGCCAACGCTTACATGCTTGAGGCTGCCACCAACGCAGTGAAAGAGGTGGCTAGTCTTGGCGTTGATGCGCAGGCAGCAAACTCTCAGGTCGCTTTCGATACCGTCAATCAACTGAACATGCGGGCAGACCTTGAGACATACGTGTTTCAGGATAACCTGGCTACCGCAATGCGACGTGATGGCGAGATTTATGCCTCAATGGTAAACGATATTTATGACGTTCCTCGTCATGTAACGCTGACACTTGAAGATGGAAGCGAGAAAGACGTTCAACTCTATGCGCAAGTTGTCGATTACCAGTCTGGCAATGTGGTCACACTCAACGACATTCGCGGTCGATATGAGTGCTATACAGACGTTGGGCCATCCTTCCAGAGTATGAAGGAACAGAACCGCGCAGAGATTCAGGAGTTGCTAACCAAGGTTCCGCAAGGTACTCCAGAGTTCCAGATGCTGATGCTGCAATACTTCACGCTGCTTGACGGTAAAGGCGTCGAGATGATGCGAGAGTACGCGAACAAGCAACTGGTGATGATGGGGCTGAAGAAACCAGAAACACCTGAAGAGATGGAGATGGTACAGCAGGCTCAACAGCAGCCGCAGCAGCCATCAGCAGAGCAAATTCAGGCGCAGGGCATCCTTCTGCAAGGTCAGGCTGAATTGCTCAAGGCAGAGAACCAACAGGCGCAGATTCAGGTTGAAGCCGCCAAGGTTGAAGCCCAAAACCAACTCAACGCCGCGAAGATTGCAGAAATCTTCAACAATATGGACCTCGACAAGCAGGCAGAACTGCGTGAGTACCTCAAGCTCGTAGGTCAATTCCAGCAACAGCGCAGCAAGGACGCTCGTGCTAACGCTGAGCTGCTTCTTAAAGATGCAGACCAGACTCATTCACAACGCATGGATTTCGCGAATCTTATGCGTCAAGTTCAAATCCCCTCCGGCGGAGTAGCCGAGACACCTCAATAAGAGAGAGTTAATCATGGACCAAACCACCGACATTCAGGCTTCTGAAGAATTAACCCTGCCCGGCAATCATGCAGCGGCATCTGCTGATGGCTTAGTTGTCGATAATGCCAACGACAACGCAGGTCAGGAAGAAGGCTTCGAGATTGTCCTGAAAGACGATGAGAAACCAAAACAAGACCCGGCAACTAATGCTGAATTTGCCCGTCGCCGCATCGAACGCAAACGCCAGCGTGAGCTTGAGCAGCAGATGGAAGCGGTTAAGCGTGGAGAGTTGCCGGAGCACCTGCGGGTGAACCCTGAGTTACCAAAACAACCAGACCCTAACGATTATCTTTCCGAAGACGCACTGGCTAAGTACGACTATGACCAGAGCCGCGCACTGGCTGCCTTCCAGCAGGCAAACAGTGAATGGCAGATCAAGGCTATGGACGCACGAAGCCAGGCTGTCGCCGAGCAGGGTCGCAAAACTCAGGAGTTCACCCAGCAATCAGCGCAATACGTCGAGGCAGCCCGTAAGCACTACGACGCAGCGGAAAAGCTCAATATCCCTGACTATCAGGAGAAAGAGGATGCATTCATGCAACTGGTGCCGCCAGCAGTCGGTGCCGACATCATGCGCCTCTTCCCTGAGAAATCCGCCGCTCTCATGTATCACCTTGGTGCTAATCCTGAGAAAACACGCCAGTTGCTGGCGATGGACGGGCAATCCGCGCTGATTGAACTCACTCGACTGTCAGAACGTTTAACTCTAAAGCCTCGAGCCAAACCTGTTTCAGAAGCCCCGTTACCTGATGAACCCATTCAGGGACACGCTGTTGCTGCAAATATCTCTGCGATTGAAAAGCAGATGGAAGCGGCAGCAAACAAAGGGGATGTAGAGACGTACCGTAAGCTCAAGGCGCAACTGAATAAAGGAATTCGATAATGGCATTAAATGAAGGTCAACTGGTCACGTATGCTCTGGATGAAATCATCGAAACCGTCCAGAACCTGACGCCAATGGCGTCCAAAGTGACAAAATACACCCCTCCGGCAGAATCCATGCAACGTTCAAGCAACACCGTGTGGATGCCTGTTGAGCAGGAAGCGCCAACTCAGACTGGCTGGGATTTAACTGGCAACGCAACCGGGATTCTGGAACTCTCCGTAAAATGCAACATGGGCGATCCGGATAACGATTTCTTCGAGCTTCGTGCAGATGACCTGTGTGATGAGCGTTCTTACCGTCGCCGCATCCAGGCATCCGCCAAAAAACTGGCGAATAACATTGAGTCAGCAATTGCCAAACAGGCAACCGAAATGGGCTCACTTGTTGTTCACGATACCCGCGCAATTGGTCCATCTACTGGCCTGTCTGGCTGGGATTTTGTGTCTGATGCAGAGCGCCTGATGTTCTCCCGTGAGCTAAACCGCGATATGGGCATCAGTTACTTCCTGAACCCTGACGATTACCGCAAAGCAGGCCGCAACCTGGTAGATGGTGACATCTTCGGTCGCGTTCCTGAAGAAGCGTATCGCAACGGTACTATTCAGCGTCAGATTGCTGGCTTTGATGAAATTCTTCGCTCACCGAAACTTCCGGCAGTTACCAAGTCAACCGCTACTGGTGTAACTGTTTCTGGTGCGCAGAAGTTTAAGCCGCAGGCATACACCCTTGATACCGATGGTAACAAAGAGAACGTCGACAACCGTGTTGCAACGGTGACCGTATCCTCCACCACCGGATTTAAGCGCGGCGACAAAATCAGCTTCACTGGTGTGAAATTCCTGTCTCAGATGGCGAAGAACGTGCTGACTGATGATGCTACTTTCTCAATCACCCGTGTGATCGATGGTACTCACCTCGAAATCACGCCGAAACCGATTGCACTGGATGACGCGTCACTGACAAAAGAAGAGAAGGCTTACGCTAACGTAAACACCTCTCTTGCTGATACCACTCCGGTAAATGTTCTGAACGTGGCAACAACCACCGCTAACGTGTTCTGGGCTGATGACTCAATCCGTCTGCTGTCTCAGCCGATCCCGGTAACTCATGAACTGTTTGCTGGCATGAAAACTTCTTCCTTCAGCATTCCTGGTATTGGTGTTAACGGCATCTTCGCAACGCAGGGTGATATCAACACTCTGTCTGGTAAGTGCCGTATTGCTGTGTGGTATTCAGCATGTGCTGTACGACCAGAGGCAATTGGTGTTGGTCTGCCTAACCAGACCGCGTGATAACCAGAGGGAGCTTCGGCTCCCTTTTTTATCTGGAGACAAGCATGACACACATGATCTTTCGTCATGGAGACATGAAGAAGTGGAAAGGCGTTGGATACGACTTTGAAATCGTGAAAGCCGAAGAGCTTCAGGAATATCTGGATGCTGGCTGGTTTGCACATCCTGATGATCTTCTGAAGGATGTTGCAGAGCCAGAGCCAGAGCCAGAGCCAGAGCCAGAGCCAGAGCCAGAGCCAGAGCCAGAAGAAAAACAGCGTAAAAAGCCTGGTCGAAAACCTAAGGCGGCAGCAGATGAACCTGACAACGAAGGGTGATTTAGTTCTTGCGGCATTACGTAAGCTCGGTGTGGCATCAAATGCCACGTTAACCGATGTCGAACCGCAGTCCATGGAAGATGGCGTCAACGACCTTGAAATGATGATGGCTGAGTGGCTTGGCGGTGATGCGTCACCAGGTATCAACGTTGGCTACATTTTCGCTGATGCAGATGTCGCTCCAGATCCTGGCGATGAACACGGTTTATCAAATAACGCTATCAATGCCGTCATTTTCAACCTTGCCTGCCGCATTGCTCCGGATTATGCGCTGGAAGCGTCTGCAAAACTTATAACCACTGCCAGATACGGGAAAGAGAGACTCGTCAAACTGTCTGCAATGGACAGAGCAAAAGCCGCTAAATGTAAGTCCGGTTATCCAAACCGTATGCCTGTTGGTAGTGGTAACCAGTTGGCGAAGTGGAACGGTTGGAATTACTTCCACCGGAAGGAACATTGCGATGACGGGAGCGAATAAATGCCGATTCAGCAACTTCCGCTTATGAAAGGTGTCGGCAAAGACTTCCGAAACGCCGACTATATCGACTATCTGCCAGTGAATATGCTGGCAACCCCCAAAGAAATCCTCAACAGCAGCGGATATCTTCGCTCATTCCCGGGCATTGCCAAACGTTCTGATGTGAACGGTGTATCTCGCGGCGTCGAGTACAACATGGCGCAGAGTGCTGTTTATCGTGTGTGTGGCGGCAAGCTCTACAAAGGCGAAAGCGAAGTCGGTGACGTCGCCGGAAGTGGCCGCGTATCAATGGCGCATGGTCGAACATCTCAGGCTGTAGGCGTTAATGGTCAACTGGTCGAGTATCGCTATGATGGTACGGTTAAAACCGTCTCAAACTGGCCTACAGACAGCGGATTCACACAGTACGAGTTAGGTTCAGTTCGTGACATTACGCGCTTACGTGGGCGTTATGCGTGGTCAAAAGACGGTACTGATTCATGGTTTATCACTGACCTTGAAGACGAATCACACCCTGACCGATACAGCGCACAATATCGCGCAGAATCTCAGCCTGATGGCATCATCGGCATAGGTACATGGCGAGACTTCATCGTCTGCTTTGGTTCATCGACGATTGAATATTTCTCCCTGACTGGTGCAACCACCGTTGGTGCCGCTTTGTATGTCGCACAGCCATCACTGATGGTGCAGAAAGGCATTGCCGGAACTTACTGCAAAACGCCGTTTGCTGATTCCTATGCGTTTATCAGCAATCCGGCAACAGGTGCGCCGTCTGTGTATATCATCGGCTCCGGTCAGGTATCACCAATCGCCAGCGCGAGCATTGAGAAAATACTACGCTCCTACACTGCTGATGAACTGGCTGATGGCGTGATGGAATCGTTGCGGTTTGATGCTCATGAACTGCTGATTATCCATCTTCCGCGCCATGTTCTGGTGTACGACGCATCTTCAAGCGCCAATGGTCCGCAATGGTGTGTGCTGAAAACAGGCCTGTATGACGATGTGTACCGCGCTATCGACTTCATTTACGAAGGCAATCAGATAACGTGCGGCGATAAGCTGGAGTCCGTGACCGGGAAATTGCAATTCGACATCAGCAGCCAGTATGGGCTACAGCAAGAACACCTGCTGTTTACTCCACTCTTCAAAGCAGATAACGCCAGATGCTTTGATCTGGAGGTGGAATCATCGACGGGTGTTGCGCAGTACGCTGACCGCCTGTTTCTGTCTGCAACCACTGACGGCATCAATTACGGGCGTGAGCAGATGATTGAGCAGAATGAACCGTTCGTTTACGACAAACGCGTTTTGTGGAAGAAAGTAGGGCGCATCAGGAAAAACATTGGCTTCAAATTGCGCGTTATCACGAAGTCACCTGTCACTCTGTCTGGTGCTCAGATAAGGATTGAGTAATGGCGGATTCGAATCTCAATACACCTGTTATTGTTCAGGCGACGCGGCTCGATACATCAATCCTTCCACGCAATATCTTCTCGCAGTCGTATCTGCTTTACGTTATTGCACAGGGTGCTGATGTTGGTAATGTGGCGAACAAGGCCAACGAGGCCGGACAAGGCGCTTATGATGCACAGGTCAGGAACGATGAGCAGGATGTGATTCTGGTTGATCACGAAATTCGACTGGCATCAGCTGAAGCGAAGATTCAGGACCACGAAACAAGGATTACTAACGCAGAAGCGGCGATAGTCGGACTTGATTCACGATTAACGACAGCAGAAAACGATATTGATTATCTGACGGATGAAGTTGTCGCCATTCAAAACACGCTTTCAGACCATGAAACGCGCATCGATGCTCTTGAGTATGCCACTACGCGCAAGAAGTCAGAAGTTGTTTACTCTGGCGTATCTGTAACCATCCCGACAGCGCCGACCAACCTTGTTAGCCTGCTGAAAACGCTCACGCCGTCATCCGGCACGTTGGCACCATTCTTCGACACCGTTAACAACAAGATGGTTGTGTTCAACGAGAACAAAACCTTGTTCTTCAAGCTGTCGATTGTCGGGACGTGGCCCAGCGGAACCGCCAACAGGTCAATGCAGCTAACATTTTCCGGCTCTGTTCCTGACACTCTGGTAAGCAGTCGCAACTCGGCGACAACAACCGATAACATCTTGTTAGCTACGTTCTTCAGCGTGGATAAAGACGGCTTTCTTGCTACAAATGGCAGCACGTTAACCATTCAGTCAAATGGTGCGGCGTTTACTGCCACAACCATCAAAATCATTGCGGAGCAGTGATGGAAATAAAGCTCATCGATAATCCGGTGAAGCTTGCAGAATTCCTCAACAACCCGGCAAACACGGGAAATATCGTAGACAGTGGAGATAAATACTACATCAAGCCTGATGCGGTATACCTCGGCATCTACGAAGGATTAGTGCTGGCTGGCGTTCATGAAGTGCGTAACTTCTGGCATAGCGTTGTTGAATGCCATGCGGTGTACGACCCCGGATTCCGTGGTGAATATGCACTGCAAGGTCATCGATTATTCTGCAAATGGCTTCTCGAAAACTCACCATTCCTTAACAGCATCACCATGGTTCCTGACACCACCAAATACGGACGGGCAATTATCCGTTTGCTTGGCGCTACCCGTGTTGGTCACCTTGATGATGCTTATACCAGCAATGGAAAGCCTGTAGGCATCACGATTTATCAGTTACCGCGCTCAAAATACGAGGAGCTAAAGAATGTTAATTTTCCAGATTGCCAATAAGCACCTCAGCAAAACTGTTTACTGCAAAGGTGGCAGTGATGGCGGTTCAAAAGCCCAGGCACGCGCAACTGAAAAGGGCATCGAACTGCAGCGTGAAATGTGGCAAACGAACATGCAGAACCTTGCACCGTTCACACCACTCGCTCAGCAGTACGTATCACAGTTGCAAAATCTTTCCTCTCTTCAGGGGCAAGGTCAGGCGCTTAACCAGTATTACAACTCCCAGCAGTACAAAGACCTTGCTGGTCAGGCGCGTTACCAGAGTCTGGCAGCAGCAGAGGCAACTGGTGGATTAGGCTCTACAGCAACAGGAAACCAGTTAGCTGCAATCGCACCTACACTCGGTCAAAACTGGCTGTCAGGTCAGATGAACAACTACAACAATCTGGCAAACATTGGCCTTGGTGCTCTTACAGGTCAGGCAAACGCTGGGCAGAACTACGCTAACAACGTCAGCCAATTGTATCAACAGCAGGCGGCAGCATCTGCGGCTAATGCGAATAAACCATCAGGATTTCAGAGCGCCTTGGGTGGAGCGGCGGCAGGTGCAGCTGCAGGTACTGCAATCATGCCTGGTTGGGGTACAGCAATTGGTGCCGGCGTCGGTCTTCTTGGTTCACTTTTTTAATGGAGGTGTCTCTTGGCTACATGGCAACAGGCTGGTAATACAGGCGCGCTTCTTGCCGGGTTAGGCGGCATGAACTCCAACGCTCCAAGAGCAAGTGATGCAGACGCCACGCTTGCATACATTCGACAGAATAACGAGATGGAGCGTTCAGGACGTAATAACATCGGCCTTCAGGCGTTGCAGGGGCTGGGTAGTGTCGCTCAAACATATAAAGCCGCAAAGCAACAGGAAGCGGATGCTGCATTCCAAAAAGAATATGCGGCAGCCATCCAGTCAGGTGATCGACAGCAGGTGCGAGATCTGATGACCAAATATCCTGGTCAATTAGAGAAGATTCAGTCAGGCATGAAGTGGGCTGACGAAGACCAGCGCAGTTCTATCGGCACATTAGCGGCTGGCGCTCGCCTTGCGTCATCATCTCCAGAAGCGATGCAATCATGGCTGCAAAACAACGCCAAGGAACTGACTCGCGTCGGTGTTGACCCTAACAGCGTTGCTCAGATGTATCAGCAGAACCCTTCAGGATTTGGTGAGTTTGTTGATCACCTTGGGATGGCTGCTCTTGGTCCGATTGATTACTTCAATGTTCAGGACAAGATGGTTGGTCGTGAGATTGACCGAGGCAGGCTGGCAGAGACAATCCGCAGCAATCAGGCTGGAGAAGCACTTCAGGCGAGAGGGCAAAACCTTTCCTATCAGTCAGCAATGACTGGGCACAATATCGCAGCACAGCGCTTGGCTCTGGATCAGCAAGAGTTCGGGTTTAAGATGCAGCAAGCGCAGGAAAAGGCTCAGCAGTTGATTAGCGAAGCACCTAAGCTGTCAGTAAACATGGAAAAAGGCATCGAGACGGCTGTAAACAATGCTACAGCATCATCAAACTCAGCCAATTCTATGAGTGCGCTTGCTCAACAGTTCAGAGCAGAAAAACCAACGACAGGTTTGTTCGGTAACGCACAGAACATGTTCGCAAAACTTACCGGAAGCGATACAACATTGCGTGATTTGCGCATTCGCCAAAATGCCCTTGTTAACAGTCAGGTTCTTAAATTCCTACCTCCCGGCCCAGCAACGGATAAAGACGTTGAGATCGTTCGACAGGGTGCGCCAACTGACATGGATAACCCTGAGACGGTCGCAAGATGGCTTGATGCAATGGCAAACCTTGAGCGACGAAACGCGCAGTTTAATGAGTTTAAAGCCGAGTGGATGAGCGCGAATGGCAACCCTGGACAATCGCGTAATGGCGGTCAGATATTGGGGTTGGATGTTAAAAAAGGTGAATCATTGGGGAGTGCCGTTAAGCGGTATATGTCAATGAATACTGACGCAGCGCCAGCACAAGATTCGACACCTTCAGGAGAACCACGGAATCAGGTTGGATCATATACCTCAAAATCAGGCATTCAATTTACGGTGGAATGATGAAAGTAACTGCAAACGGTAAGACATTTACCTTTCCTGATGGTACGAGCACCGAAGATATTGGCACCGCCATTGATGAGTATTTTGCTGGTCAGGCTGTTCAGCAACAAACAGTTAATCAGGCCAATAATGCACCAACACAGGAAGAACCATCATTGATGCAACAAGCTGGCGATTGGCTCACTGGTGGTCAAAGTGCAGGGCAAATTGCAGAACAGGCTGGTCGTGGTCTGGTAAACATACCATTTGACGTATTGCAGGGTGGCGCAAGTCTGATTAATGCAATCAGTCAGGGGCTTGGTGGGCCAAAAGTATTGGATGATGTTTATCGTCCAGTAGACAGACCGACAGACCCCTACGCACAAGCAGGTGAAACAATTGGTGGGTATTTAGTTCCAGGAGTTGGAACGGCAGGAAGCATGGCTATTGGATCACTGGCAGAGGCCGCAAATCAGAAAGGCGATTTCGCACAAAATGCAGCAAGAAATGCCGGAGTTAACCTTGCCGCTCAGGGTGTTCTTTCCGCAGCAGCAAAGGGAATAGGGCGTGGAATAACGGCTATAAAAGGCGATATTGCGCCAGAAGTGGCGAAAAAAATTGCCACATCAGAATCGATGGGCGTGACACCTATGACATCTGATGTCATCCCACCGAAAAATGCATTCACTCGTGGTCTTACTCAGGATGCTGAGGGGGCCATTCTTGGAACTGGCAGTAAAAGGGCAGAGCAATATGCAACGCGTAGTAAGTTGGTAAGTAATTATTTTGACCGTTTTGGTGAGTACAACCCTGATGATGTGGTGAAATCTCTGACCACCACGTTAAGGGGACGGAAGGATTCTGCTGGCGCAGTTATCAATGACGTCACCAATAAAATGGGTAATGCCGCAGTTGATACCACAAACACTATGAATGCTCTGAATACAGCGATCGCAAGACAGGAACGGCTTGGGACGTCTGCCAATCAAAGCCTGCTTACATCCTTGCGTAACCTACGTGAAGAATTAGCAAACCCTGCAACTGATTTGGATGTTACGTTTGATCTCCTGCGTCAGCACAGAACGGCATTTAGATCTAATGTTCAGGGAGATGCTATGGTCTTCCCCAACCAGGCAAAAGCAGCTACCAATATGGTAGAGAATGCAATGTCAAAAGACCTTCGTAACGCAGTTGCTAAAAACCTCGGTGCTTCAGACGCAGCAAAATACCTTAAAGCAAATTCCGATTATGCAAACGTTTATAATAAGGTGCTTAATAAAAACATTGCTAACAAGCTCAATAAGGCAAGTAGTGAAGCCAGCCCTGAACTTATAAATACCGTTGTATTAAGCAGAAAACCATCTGACGTGAAACGAATCTGGATCGCATTGGATGATAAGGGGAAAGATGCTATGCGTGCAGCTTACGTCAGCAAAATAGCGGAAAAGGCCGGTGACTCTCCAGCCAAGTTCATCACGGAAGTTAATAAGCTGAAATCTCAGTCAGGTGGTGAAATTTACAACACTATTTTTTCTGGAAAGCACATGAAAGAGCTTGATGCTCTTCATGAAGTTCTACAGCAAACAGCAAGGTCAGACACCGCAAATGTAGTAACTCAGACAGGGCAATCGCAAGCCAACCGGATAAGAACGATTGGCGCAACGGCAACTCTTGGCGTATCAATGGGGCTTGAGGCTGGTTTCGGTGCAATGATGCGCTTGTATGAGTCCAAAGCCGCACGGAATATGCTTCTTCGTTTGGCTAACACCAAAGCAGGAACACCAGCCTATGAAAGAGCGCTAAATAATGCTGCAAATGCGATACGCCCTATACTTTCAAGCCAAATTACAGCAGAACAATAGAATAAATAATTAACTAAGTACATAACTACTGACAGATAACCAACGCAACGACCCAGCTTCGGCTGGGTTTTTTTATGCCCAAATTTCACCGTGGCCACGCTGCGGCGATTCATTGTATCTGGAGCAAATTAAATGACAGACATTACAGCCAATGTGATCGTATCGATGCCTTCGCAACTTTTCACTATGGCGCGTTCTTTTAAAGCGGTTGCCAATGGCAAAATTTATATCGGTAAAATTGACACTGACCCTGTAAATCCTGAAAACCAGATTCAGGTTTATGTGGAAAACGAAGACGGTTCTCACGTTCCTGTATCGCAACCAATCATCATTAACGCCGCTGGATATCCGGTATATAACGGACAGATTGCCAAGTTCGTAACTGTGCAAGGCCATTCTATGGCTGTTTATGATGCGTACGGGGCACAGCAGTTCTATTATCCTAATGTACTGAAATACGATCCTGACCAGTTGCGCCTTGAATTAGCTAATGGCAATGGTTCTCTTGTAAACACCCGATATGGAACACTTGATGAATATGTAGAGAAGACACCAAGTATTCTGGCTACAAAATATATGAACGAAGCAGAGCTGGCTGCTTTGGCATCTGGTGACCTTTCAATAAACCATCAGCCTAAAGTTCAGATGGTCATGGATGAGGCGCATAATCTTAAATGCTCCGTATACTTCCCAACTGGAATATACTGTTTTGATTCGGCTGTTAATGTATGGTCATATGTTCGTTCAGTATGGGGCGATGGTTCAGCAACTATTACTCGCCGGTATCGCACATACTTTGTTGAAGGTTCTACGACCGAGATTGATCCGGCAAGAGATACCCGTAAATTATTCCGATTCCTGAGTGGTGCTGTAGGTGCTCAGTCGGTGCATGGGTTACAAATTGATGGTAATGCACGTTCAATTGAAGTTGCGGCATCGGGAACCAGCAGCACTACAGGAATTCCAGACCAAACTTATTATGGTGATATCGAACCAGGTGGTACGTCTCCTTATATACATGGTCCTGATGGTAATATTCCAGTTGCTGGTGAGACATATTATAACCATGACAAAAAAACGTCAGGACTGGTCGTTTTTGATATGGTTTTTAAAGATGCTCCTGGCAGTTGTATAGCAGGGAATGCGCGGAATTTGCGTGTTTCTGGAAACTCATTTCTTGGATGGTATGACCATGCTGTGTACTGTGCTGGTCAAGCATTTGCCAATCAAGGAAATGGTATATTAATTGGTGATATTACAGTAACCGGCAATACTTTCAGAAATAGAATAAATACTCGTGGAAATGGTGCAGTTAAAGGTCGATTTGGGTTTAACAGATATGATGTTACCGGCAATACGTTTGATTGTATTGATGGATGCATGGCATTCGATACGGGGCATGGTATGGTTGGATCTGAATATGCTATACAGTCATGGGGGCAAATAACAGTATCTGGAAATACTGCTACAACTAGTGGCTATTGGATGATGGTATACACCAACAGGGGGACTGAGTGGTTTGACACAGGATGGGCTCATAGTATAGAAATTACAGGTAATACCGTCCGTTCAAAGGATAGAATCCTTCTTTTAGGAATATCTGGAAATAATGATTACATTATGAATTCTTATAATGTATCCATATCGGACAATTATTTTTCCGCGCCGTCATTTTTAACTTTGTATACGCATATTACAAACTCAGACTGGAAGATAGATAACAATATTATTAATATCACAAGCACTGGAATGATAATTGGCGTAGATCAAGATGAAATTTCAAATTCAGTCCTGCGTCTTACTAATAATATTATGGGTAGGTTACTAACATCAGGAACCGCCAACTTACATGTTAGTAATTTTGAGCGTGTATTCATTCATGATAATGAAATAAGAAATTGCTCTTTAAGTTTTGGTAGTTATAGTAAGGAGCTATTTATTGATGGAAATGACTTTAGATGGTCATCATCTTTGCCATCTACGCCATTTTTTGGAGCTATGTGGAGTAACTCTGGAGGTGGGTATCAAAAAGTATCATTAACAAATAACAATTTCACTGGTACATATAATAGATTCAATGTTAAATGTTCTTCTGATTGCGTTATAGAAATATCAGGTAATCAGTTAGGTACTGTCTCATCATTTTTTCTTGATTTAAGCGCAAGCGGTTATACTCCAAAGATACTTCGAGTAAATAGAAATATACTAAGGGGTGGTAATGTTATTGCTAGTTTACCATCAGGTATATCACTTGGTTCACCCAATAGTATTATGGAGTTAACTTGCAACACAATTACCTCACAATCATTTATCTCTCAGAGTGTTGCTACATTATTTAGAGACGATGGGGAACAATCGTGGTTGTCTCACTATAAGACAATTAGATGTGTTAGGAATAATTTCATAAATGCTCTGTTGTGTTTAAAAATTGATGGGGTTGGGTCCTCATCAGTATCGACATCAAATAAATTTTGGTTTGGTGAAAACTTGACTATAAATTCAACTTTATCATGTAACTATCCAGTCGACAATAAAGGTAATACTGATATAATTCAAACTCTTAATGTTTGATATAAATAAGGCGCCGTTTAACGGCGCCTTTTCTATGATTACTCTTTAACGTAAAGTTTTCCAAGTTCCTTTGAACCAGACCAGTTTAAATGGCCACCGTCTCTATAAATTATTTTGCCATTAATCTGACCTGTGCATAAACCATTTTTGCAGAGAATATTATTAGGATCAATATAAGTAATTTGTGGGTATTTTTTAACAAGATAATGAATAAATTCATCACTCCCTACAACCTCTTTTTTCATGTATTCTTTTGTGGAAATGTCTTTTCCACTTATTTTCCCTGATTTTATTTTATTAAAATCAATGCCATTAACAGAGTTAAAGATTATTACATTCACGCCGTGATTGATGTATTCTTTAATCATGGATTCAACTCTATTTCTATAGTCTCTGGTGATGTTGTTACCATTAGAATCAAACAGAGCACATTCATGAGGTATACCAGTGATTTCATCACGAGAACATTTGTCATATTGCCTCCAGTCTGCAGATAATACAACGTACTTATATCTTAGAGATTCATTGAATATCCAAGAAGTAAAGTTTGCTGTGCTGGTTTTATATTCATTTTTAAAGTTAGGGAGACCAAAGGAGGTTGCGGGTATAGGTGGGGTCCAGCTTATTGTTCTTTCTTGAAAGTTAAGCCCGTTAGCCTTCCCATAAGAGTCAAAGAACCCTGCGCTTGCATTTCCAAATGAATCTCCCCATAGATATCCATCAACAGGTCTTGATGTGTCACCAATATTACACTCTGGGATTATTCTTTTGATATCCCAATTGTTTTTATAATAGTTTGTATGGCAATTGCTTCTTATTTTACTAGGATCATTTTCATCACTCAGTTCATCGATGTAACCTTTGAATCGGTAAGCGAACCCATCTGTTTTATATGAAGTAATGGTGATTCCTATAAACGCAATGACAGGTAAAACGAAAAATAGCAGGACTGTTTTTTGAAATGAAAAATTCAGATATCTGGTCTTATTTTCGATGAAATGAAATGTTACGCTTGATAAAAATAGTGTGATAATGATAATGATTAATTGATTTAACGGTGTTAAAGGAATGCCTCTATAATTATAAAAAGCAATTAATGGCCAATGCCATAAGTAAGCAGCATAGGATATTTTTCCTATGTAAACAATCGGCTTAAGACTTAGGATTTTGTTAACTGATGGATAAATATTGCCATTACCAGCAATTATTATCATTGCAGTTCCAAGACATACTGGTAGCGCATTCAATCCAGGGAAGTTTGAATTCTTTGACAGTATTAATGATGAGGCAATAATAATTGTTGCACCTAACGATGCAAGTAAAGATCTGATCTTGATTGTAGGGGATGTATTTTTTAGATAAATTGAGCACATACCACCAATTAACAACTCGAAAGCTCTAGATGGTATCATGTAGTAAGAAAATGAAGGGTTAGTGAATGTTAGATATTGAGAATACCCAATGGATAACAAAAGGGAAACTATGAATATAACTGTTCCCTTCTTAAATTTAAATGCTATGGTTAATATTATCGGCCAAAGAATGTAAAACTGTTCTTCAACAGATAATGACCATGTGTGTAAAAGCGGGAGATTGTCTGTAGACTGGTCAAAGTAACCACCAGTGTTCAACATGAAAAAGAAATTGCTTAATGAAAGCAACGATGCAAGAGCACTATTTATGAATTCTTTAAAATCTGTTTGCATCATGAAGAAATATGATGCAATGAATGTCACTGCAACTACTAATAGTAGAGTTGGGTAAATTCTTTTTATCCTTCGCAGATAAAAGTCTTCATAGCTAAAGGTCCCGTCTTGTAATTTAGGATATATGATTCCAGTGATGAGATATCCAGAAATAACAAAAAAAACATCAACACCTATAAAACCGCCGCTTATTTTTTGTACACCAATATGGTACAAGATAACCATCAGCACGGCCAATGTGCGCAAACCGTCAATATCAGGTCTATATTTCACAGATTTCATACTATTCTCTTGGTTTACCTGCCCTAAAACACTTCTGGCTTTATGCAGGATGTTTTGACTAAATGTTTGAAGAGATGACAAATTTTATCATCTAAAAGCTCTTTTATCGACAAGCAAAAAAATAAGAAAACATAGATTGGATAGCTGTACCATAGCGTGATCGTGTTACCAATGATACTAAGTTGACGTATTTGGTTGTGTAATCTGAGACGAACAAAGCTTTGCACTGGATTGCAAGGCTTTGTGCTCTTCGATATGGGTTAAGGTGGATCACTCCACCTTTTCATCAAGCCAATCTGCCCACCACTGCATCATTTCTCTGCGCTTATCGTGGCAGATGCCTCACTATCACACGGTGATGGTTCATTACTGGTTTGCATAATGGATAGAGAACTGCGGATAAAAGATATCCCAAAACCCCAAAATCTCATCTTTAGGATTTGCAGAAAGGGAGGCGTGAACAAATACCTGCGCATGAAAGCGGAACTAGTCCAGATGTGATGTTTGTGGTGATCACATACATCATTAACGATGCTCGTTATGGTGAGTTTGATGACTACCCGCTGAAGTGAAAATTGTGTTGTGTACCAAATTGCGTACCAAACTAAAATCACAAATCATGAAACCCTTGTTTATGGCGGTTCTCAGGGGTGTTTCGCGTAATCGTGAAACAAAAAAGTTGCTTGCTGCTTGCCGTCATTCATCATTAATCGCTGTCCGTTACTCTCTTTTAGCGCGCGCCAGAACGCTTAAGAGTATCAAAAATTGCCATCCTGGCGTACTCATATCAACAGTCAACCCGGCGTTCACCCGAAAGCCTGATTTTCGCCAGACAACGTGGCACATGTGCGAGACTGCTCACATAATAATCACTATTTTGTTGTGATTTTGGTTCATCTCATTCACTGTATGAAAACACAGTAAATGACGGAGGAAGTATGGATTACGAGATTAAGCAAGAGAAGAAACGCACTATTGCCGGGTTCCATCTGGTTGGACCGTGGGAAAAAACGGTAAAGCAAGGTTTTGATCAGCTCATGATGTGGGTTGAGAATCATAACATTGAGCCGCTGGAGTGGGTCGCTGTCTATTACGATAACCCGGACGAGGTGCCTGCAGAAAAATTACGTTGCGATACAGTGGTGACCGTGCCAGAGAATTTTTGTCTGCCGGAAAACAGTGAAGGGGTGAACGTCACTGAAATTGCGGGTGGACAATATGCCGTTACTGTTGCCCGTGTTCAGGGGCATGATTTCGGCACGCCATGGTATCAATTTATTAATAGCTTGCTGGAAGATTCTCAGTATCAGATGGCCCACAAACCGTGCTTTGAGGTTTATTTAAACAATGGTGCTGTCGATGGTTACTGGGATATCGAAATGTATGTACCGGTACTGCCTAAATAATGGCGCAGATCAACACAGAGCGGGTTAAAGCTGCCCGCTCTGCTGTCATTCAGTTAGTGAATATGAGTACAATTGCGCATTCGTAATTCCTTCGGGAGTGTGTCGAGTGCGTGCCGACAAATCTTTAAGTCCTTTTGAAATCCGTGTCTACCATCATTACCGTACGGTTCACGGTATCCGGGTCGCGCTGGCGTTTGTTCTGACCTTCCTGCTGACTCGTCTGCTAAATATTCCGGAAAGTACCTGGGCACTGGTGACCACCGTTGTGATTATGGCGCCCATTTCGTTTTGGGGAAATGTAGTTTCACGTGCCATACAACGTGCCGGAGGTACGATCTTAGGCTCGATATCCGGCCTGATTGCACTGCAACTTGAGCTCTATTCTTTACCATTGATGTTGGTGTGGTGTGCCGCTGCTATGTTCCTCTGCGGTTGGCTGGCGTTAGGCAAGAAACCCTATCAGGCGCTGTTGATTGGCGTAACGCTGGCAATTGTGGTGGGAGCGCCTACGGGCAACATGGATGTGGCGTTGTGGCGAAGTGGTGATGTCATTCTTGGATCATTGTTGGCAATTATTTTTACCGGTATCTGGCCACAGCGGGCGTTTATGCACTGGCGTATCAAATCTGCGACCTTTTTGACTGACTATAACCGCCTGTACCAAACTGCATTTTCGCCAAATTTAATTGAACGTCCGCGACTGGATAAACAGATCCAGGAGTTGCTGAATGAAGTCGTGAAAATGCGAGCGCTGCTGGCACCGGCCAGTAAAGAGACTGGCATACCAAAATCGATTCTTGAGGCTATTCACACGATTAACCGTAATCTGGTCTGTATGCTTGAATTGCAAATCAATGCTTACTGGGCCACGCGAGCAAGTCACTTTGTTTTGTTGAATGCACCAGATTTGCGTCAGGCGCAGTCTACGGTACAGCAGACGTTACTGACTATTGTGCATACGCTTTATGATGGTCAGCCTCAGACCGTTTTTGCCAATACTGAAAAATTGAACGAAACGGCGGCGCAGCTTCGACAATTAATTGAACATCATCATGCGTTGGACGTGGCTGAAACCCCTATTCATGGCTATGTTTGGCTAAGCATGGAAACTGCACGACAACTGGAGTTGCTTTCGCATTTAATTAGTCGGGCATTGCGCAAATAATGAGCATGCAAGGTGAATAACGCCGCTGCTGCTTCGATTCAGCATCGTTTACGGGTATGATAACGCCCAGGGATAAAATCATTGTCATCTGCAACGGCTAAAAGTAATGTTTACCCTTAAGCGGTTGCTCATACGAATCCGACTCTCACTTTATCAGGGGTATAGAAATGGAAACTAACAAACCTTCTTTCCAGGACGTGCTGGAATTTGTCCGTCTGTTCCGTCGTAAGAACAAACTGCAACGTGAAATTCAGGACGTTGAGAAAAAGATCCGTGACAACCAGAAACGTGTTCTGCTGCTGGATAACCTGAGTGACTACATTAAGCCGGGTATGAGCGTTGAAGCTATTCAGGGCATTATCGCCAGCATGAAAGGTGATTATGAAGACCGTGTTGATGATTACATCATCAAAAATGCTGAACTTTCGAAAGAACGTCGTGAGATCTCCAAAAAGCTGAAAGCGATTGGCGAACTGAAAAACGGCGAAGCAAAAGCAGAATAACGCTTTATAGACTCTGAATAATTCAAGTTGCAGGCAGACGCAGTACATGCAACTTGAAGTATGGCGATTATAGTGGTGAGGATCGTTCTGATCCTCACCATACTTTTTTTTATGCAAGCACTTCCTGTAATGCCGGTTCTGGCAAAGCAATACGCATCACATCACGCGCAATCATTAACTCTTCATTAGTGTTTATTACTGCAACTTTAACCATTGCCTGTTCTGACTGTATAAAGGTTGCATTGTGCTGATTTTTATCGGCATCAATGCTCAACCCAAGGAAATGTAGATTGTTGCAAATTGCTGCACGCGCCCTGGCAGAGTTTTCCCCGATACCGCCAGTAAAGATCAGGGCATCCAGTCCGCCCATTTGCAGGACGTAGCTGCCAATGGTGGCGCGGATGCGTTCAGCAAAGAGGGCGAGTGCCAGTTGCGCCTGCTGATTACCATTTTCTGCAGCCTGTTCAATATCACGAAAATCGGGTGAAACCCCGGAAACCCCTAACAACCCCGATTCATTATTTAAGAGTTGGTTCAGCTCTTGCGGTGTTTTACCTTCACGCAACGCAATCCACGGTAAAATTGACGGATCAATATCACCGCTGCGAGTCCCCATCATGACGCCTGATTGTGGCGTAAATCCCATAGACGTATTGACCGATTTTCCGCCTTTTATTGCACAAACACTGCTGCCGTTACCAAGATGACAACATACTACCCGCAATGCACTGAGAGGTACGCCCAGTTTTTCCGCTAATTTACCACTGACATACTTATGGCTGGTGCCATGAAAACCGTAGCGGCGAATTCCAAGTTCGTGGTAGTAGCGCCAGGGCAGAGGGTAAATATAAGCTGGCATTTCAAGTGTTTGATGAAAAGCTGTATCGAAAACGGCGATTGTTGGGGCTGAGGGAAGCAACTGGCGGAAGATATTTATCCCCAACAGGTTGACCGGATTATGTAGAGGTGCAAGTTCCGCAAGACGTTCAATCTCTGCCATAACATCATCTGTCACCAGCGCGGAATCCTTAAACGTCTCACCCCCATGGGCTACACGATGCCCGGTAGCATCGATATCATGTAAGCTATTAATAATCTTCCGATTAATAAGCTGTTCAAGCAATAAAGTGACGGCTTCACGATGATCGGCGACAGGGGTAATTTCTTGCCATTTCTCGGTCGCTGTTTTGACTACAAGGCGTGCATCCGCAAGACCAATACGTTCAATTATTCCCTGGCATAAGATTTCGCCTTCCGGCATTGCCAGTAACTGAAACTTAAGCGATGAGCTGCCCGCGTTAATCGCCATGATTTTATGTGACATGAAGAGCCTCTACATTCAAATAAGTAAATATTTCGTCCAGTCCACTTTTGGCGACTGCGCTGGTAATGAAAATCTGCTGTGCTCCGGCTTGTTTGAGCCACTGTTCAGTTCGTGAAACATTTTGCTCGTCAGCCAAATCTACTTTGGTGAGAATACCAATTGTTGGTCTGTTCATCGGTCCGGTAAATCCCGGAGAAAAGGGCGACCATGTGGCATTGGCATTCAGCACCAGAGCTATAACATCTGCCTCACATGCGCTAACCAGTAGCGCACTGTAAAGTCTGCGGTTTTCCAGATACTCGCCGGGGGTATCAATCGTGGCAGGCGTCCAGACAATGGCCTGAGTTTTCTGATAACGTAGCGTTTCACCCCGCATCCACTGTGTCAGGGAGGTCTTCCCGCACTGGCTTGGGCCAATTAACATCATACGTTTCATCATGCTACGTCCGGGTAATGGGGCAGGCGGTAAAACGCAGCATTTCCCCCAGCGTACGCGTTACCTGTTTTAGTGCATATTCAACGGCGGAGACATCGCCTGTCAGTACTACTGAACCGGTAAAACGATCAAGAAAGCCTATCTCTACCGCACCGGATTTGGTGGCAATATCACAAGCAATAATTGATGCTTCGCTGGGGGTAATCGTCAGAATACCCAGTGCTGAAACTGTATTGGGTAAACCAAGTTTGCTGAACAAATCCTTACCAGGATTAGCAATCAAATGCGCCAGGGTAACCTGTTTTCCAGGTACATATTCCTGAATCATACGTTCAGTTTGAGGCTGATTTTCCATTATCCCTCCACCATTTGACGCCACATTGCCTCATGGGGACGTGGGATCACTGAACGATAAACCAGTAAACCTTTTTCCCCGGCACATTCGCTGGCGACGGTGACTGCGTTCTCAACATCTGAAACATCACCCGCTACCACCATGTAGCATTTGCCACCGATACCGAATGCCATATGCACACGCACCAGCGTGACATTGGCGGCTTTAACTGCGCGATCAGCCGCGCTGATGCAGGCCGCCACGCTCCAGGTTTCCACCACCCCAACAGCACTGCGTTGCTCAACACTATTCAGTCCACTAATCGCAGGCAGAATACTGGCGTGAATGTTGGGCAAAACCAGACTATCTACAAGCATTTCACCAGCAAGCGTTGTACCAGTCATAATGGCCTGCTGAACTGCGCCAACATCACCACCCAGCATTAACAAAAACTTACCCGGACAAATGGTTTTACTGACAAGTAAATCCACACTGGAACTCTTTAACATGGCATCGCCTGTTTCCATGCCTTTGGCGATACTGGTCAGTTCCAAAATACCTATTGCTTGCGACATGTTTAACCTCTTACCACCGTAATGGCGTGCTCTGTAACTTCGCTGATAATGCCGTCATGGCTTGCGTGAATGGGCGCTCCCAGCGCTCCCTGAGGAATGTCTGCCACACACTGTCCACGTGTAACTTGTTCGCCAGGTTTTACACAGGGAATAGCACTGGCGCCAATATGCTGGCGCAATAAAAGCGTGGTGCTGGTAATTTCCGCCTGTTCATTGCTGAACGGCGCATCGTGATACCACGGGGCTAAACCTAATTTAGCAATCAGTCGCTTTACGGGAACGAGGCGATATTTCGCCATCGCATCCTGCGGATTTAACGGCCCTTCATAACGCAGATTTTGTGCGCGTAATTCACGTTTAATCATGCGATTAATTCGCATTGGTGAAATACCCACCGGACAGGCGACACTTTCACAAACGTTACATTCAGAACAGGTCAAGGCACTTAGTAGCACCTGTGGTGTTGCAACAGATTGAAAGTTAACAGCACGAACCAGCAGATGCGGCGATAACTCATGACCTATAAGGTGTCGTGGGCACAGGTCAGTACACAAGCGGCACTGTTCGCAGACAGTACGTGCGACGGAAAGTACGGCATTGTCGTTTTGCTTTCTGCGCTGGATAAGGGGGTGAGAATCAGGAAGTACCAGCAATCCGCCTGTTGTTTTACTGACCGGGGTATCCAGTGAAGTGATTAAGCTGCCCATCATCGGACCGCCATTGATAAAACCTGGCGTGTCAATTGTTGCGCCACCCGCCATTTGCAGCACTTCACGTAACGAAATACCAATCGGCACCGTCAGTGTTACAGGTCTGGCAACCGCGCCGTTAACTGTTAACGTTCGCCGTGTTACTGCCAGACCTTGCTCAACCGCTCTGGCGATATTGAGTACCGTTTGTACATTGTTAACGACTACACCCACACTGACAGGTAGCGCAGCGGGAGGAACCCGACGGCCCGTTGCCAGCCAGATGGTTAATACTTCATCTCCTGCCGGATAGACATCAGGCAAAATATGTAACCTGATTTCTGCTGGCAGTAATTCAGAGAGTGCTTTGATGGCAGGTTGATATTTCTCTTTCAGGGCAATGATACCGTGACTCGCACCAGTGGCTTTCATTCCGTACAAGACACCACGCGCCAGACGTTCTGCTTGCTGCGCCATCAATTGCTGATCAACTTTCAACATGGGTTCGCATTCAGCGGCGTTGACCAGAAAAGTATCTACCTGAGCCTGTAATTTAACCCATGTTGGAAAACCTGCACCGCCGGCACCGACGACTCCCGCAGCACGGACACGCTCGCGGATTGTGTCGCCATCGCAATCAATAACTCTGTTCATAGCAACTCCTCAAGCAGTTCACAGATGGCACTGGCATTGGCGGCACGGGGATTGGTTTTAAGCGTGGCGTCAGCCAGTGCCGCTTCAACCATTACCGGAATACGTTGTGACCAGTGCATTGTGTTTTCTTTAAGTGCAATGTGAATGGAGGGAATTGCACAGGCTTTTTTTAGTGATTCAATTCGCTGGATAAGAGCACTGAGCGCAGCGTTGTCACTGGCGTTGTCCGGGCAGAGATGACAGGCTTTGGCGAGTCGTGCATAGCGCTTTAAAGCACGCAACTCCCCGGCGTTAAAACGAATAACAGCATTTAATAACAGGGCATTAGCAAGTCCGTGTGGCAAATGAAACTGTCCACCGAGTTGATGCGCAATGGCATGATTTAATCCCAGTCCAGCCTGACTAAAAGCCATACCTGCAAGGGTAGCGGCGTTATGCATTTTGCCTCTCGTCGCCAGGCAATCACCTTTTGTTACTGCGACGGGTAAATATTGAAAGACAATTTGCGCAGCTTTTTCTGCCAGTGCATCGGTAAAATCACTGGCACGAGGAGAAACATAAGCTTCCAACGCATGGGTAAGAACATCCATTCCGGTGTTTGCAGTAATATTGGCGGGGACACTCACCACAAAGGAAGGGTCGAGAATAGCCATATCCGGATACAATTCTTTATCAAACAACGGATATTTAATGCCCTTTTGTGTATCACTAATCACGCAAGCGCTGGTCACTTCTGAGCCTGTACCGCTGGTGGTGGGGATAGCCACGCAGGTTTCAATTTCAATACCGAATTGACGGCTAAACCAGACAATGGCCTTTGCCGCATCCAGTGCTGAGCCGCCACCAAAACCAATCACGACGTCCGGGCGCAGGGACTGCATTTGCGCAATCCCTTTAACCACGGTCTCAATAGTTGGATCGGGAGTGATATCAGTAAAAATGCTGATCTTGTTATCCGCAGGCAGCGCGCCGCGCAAGGTTTCCAGCAGCGGAGAATGTGCCAGAAAACCATCGCAAATTATCCAGATATGCCTGTGAGTAAAGCGGTTCAGTACTTTCAGACTACCGATGCCACTGTACAGGCGCGTTTGCAGGGAAAAGGTTTTCATTGCACCCTCATTAACGGATCGAAAAACCGCTGGTCAACACGCAACGACGGGAACGGGCAAACGTTTTGGCCGAGGTAGTACCTTCACCCGTGGGGGTAGCGATCGTAAAGGTGGTAAATCCTTCACCACCGACACCGATACCAGCATATGACGGACCATTCTTAACAAAGATTGAGGTCTGTAAGGTCCGGGCTGCCAGGTTGAGTCGCGAAACATTTTGCGAGTGCATAATGGCGGTGTGATGCAAACCTTCTTCCACTTTCAGTGCCAGCGTCAGTGCGCTATCGAAATCCTTAACTTTTACGATTGGCAGCATTGGCATAAGTTGTTCGCTGGTTACCCACTTGTCGCAGGCGTCAACAAGGGCAATTAACAGACGTGGTGTTTTTAGCGGCACAGCAATGCCTGCCGCCTGCAACAGAGCTGCCGGACTTTTACCTACCAGTTGTTTATTTGCCATTCCTTGTGGCAGACAAACGTCACGTAACTTATCGGTTTCCTCTTTGTTGAGAAGCAGAGCGCCAAAATTCTGCATTTGTTGCACCAACGTACCTGCAATCTCCTCAACGACAATCAGGCTTTTCTCAGCAATGCAGGGCAGGTTGTAGTCAAACGAGGCACCATTAATAATATCTTCCGCAGCTTTTACCAGATCTGCGGTTTCATCTACGATGCATGGCGGATTTCCGGCGCCAGCCCCAATGACTTTTTTACCGCTTTTCATGCCCATTGCGACAATGCCAGGTCCACCGGTAATCGCCAGAACGGCGATATTGGGGTGAGTCATCATTTGCTGTGTGGCTTCAAATGTTGGTTCAGCAACGGTGACAATCAGGTTGTGGATACCGCTACAGCGAAAAGCGATCTCTTCAATCATGGCAATCAATTTCAAAGAGATATTTTTTGCCCCCGGATGTGGGCTGAAATAGACACTGTTTCCAGCGGCTAACATGCTAATACTGTTGTTAATAATGGTTTCGGTTGGGTTAGTGCTCGGCGTCACAGAACCAATAACACCAAAAGGCGAATATTCAAATAACACCATGCCGCCATCACCAGTGAGCGCGGTTGTGGTCAGGTCTTCAATACCTGGTGTGTTATCGAGCGCGGCTTTGTTTTTGAGGAATTTATCCTCTTTATTGCCCATGCCTGTTTCGTTGGCGCTTTCTGTCGCCAACATATCGAGATGTGGAGTCAGCTCCTGGCGAATGGCGCTGATAATGGCGCTACGGGTTTTCAGTGGGCATTGTTGATAGCGCAAAAAGGCCTGATGGGCGGCATTAATCGCTTCATCAACAGAATCAAAAATGCCATTCGTCGGGGCATCTGCTGTTGTGCTCAGTTGTTCGCGCAGAATATTGCGGATGATGTTTTCCAGTTCGCGGGTATTCATTTCATTGTTCTCACATTGATTGCCGCTGCAGCGGTCTGAGCAATATCCATATCTTGTTCTACACTGCCGCCACTGACTCCGAGTCCACCGACAATTGAACCGTCACGCCATAATGGAAAGCCACCGCCGAAGGTAACAACTTTGCCTTGCATGTGGGTATCAAGCCCATAAAGCGATGCGCCAGGTTGCACCGCCGCGGCAAGATCGTGAGTTGCCATCTTCATTGCCACAGCAGTCCAGGCTTTTTTGGGTGCCAACTCACTGCTGACCAGAAGGGCATCAGGCATCCGCCAGGTGACTGACTCCGTACCATTAGCATCAACGACGCTGATGACTACCGGAATGTGAAGTTCTTCGGCGCGCGCAATTGCAGCACGGGTTAACAGATGAAGTTCCTGAAATGAGAGCGACATAGCAGATTCCTTATGCGTTTGGGTGGTAACCGCAGCCAGATAGCGGGCGGTCACTTCCTGAATAAGATTTTTTTGATGATTTTCATGATCTTCTGCGCGAGCCAGAGCATATAAGCAGTCTGACAGGCGGTTGATATAACGCTGGAGTTCATTCCGGACGGGGAACTGCTCGCTAAGTTCCACCAGGCGACGTTCCGCCCGACGCGCTAACGTTCGGGCAAAATGCAGTCGGCTGGCAGCTTCACTACGACCAGGTAAAATAAAACTGTGAACAGGCGGAACACGACTCATTGCATGATCGATGGCCGCCTCCAGTTCGGCTATCTCTCTGGCACTGATACTCTGTTGTTGCGCTGAAGGTTGTTCACTTTCGCTGGCGAGTTCGGCACTAAACCAGAATATTTGTAACTGGACGGCTTCCAGCAGGCTGCGGCGCTCCGGGCTTTCTACCGCGCAGCGACACAAACTCAACGCCGCATTTAACTCATCCAACGTGCCGTAGGTTTCAACTCGCGGATGGGTTTTGCTGACGCGTTGACCGGTAAACAGGGCGGTTGTGCCTTTATCGCCGGTACGGGTATAAATCGCCATTACTCACTCCTTAACGAGAAATCGAGTCGACAATGCCGACGATAGCCAGATCGATGGCTTCATTTGGTGAAGTGAATACCTGACGGGCACTGGAGCCACTACTCAACAAAACCAGTTCACCGACACCAGCGCCAACAGAGTCCACGGCAACTTCATCACCAATGAGTGGATTTTCTGGCAATTCCCCTTCAGCAGTTACCCGGCGTACCAGCAGAAGTTTTTTTCCCACCAGGGAGAGGGATTTTTGCGTAGCAACCACCGCGCCAGTGACTCGGGCCAGATGCATAATTCACTCCTGCTTTATTAATTGGATGTTTCGGGCTTCAGCGGCTTCACGCGCCAGGGCTGTCACCAGACACTTTTGGCGTAACACCACTATTTCACCGCCAGATTTCAGTACATCGGTATAGCTAAGAAGCTTGCTGGGATGTAAAACCACGTGCTGTCCATACTCGTTATGCAATTCGACAGGAAGGGCAGAAAGTTGCCGGATGGGTAAAAACATCAGCAACTCTTGACGCAAAGAGATCCCGACCCGAACACCTATCGCCAGTGCGTTATGGATGATGGATGCTGCAATGTCTGAGCAATCACATTGAGCAATTTGCTTCAGGAGAGGCATATCCATTTGCACTATATGCAGAGCAGAGTACTGGCAGAAAAGTGTTCGCTGATTTGCTTCCCGCAATTGAGCAACGCTTAACATAGCGACGCTTGTCGCCCGGCGTTGTAAACGGGCGACAACTTCATCCACTATTTTTGCCAGCAGTTCGCTGTTCATGATTTGTTGACCAACATGGCGCAAACCTGTGGGTTATCTGCTCCGGCAGCGTTTGCTTCGTCAGTATCGATATGCATTTCCAGCCGCATATCGGGTGACACGCGAACAGCGACGTTATCGAAAATGAGTCGCCGTTCATCGCCTTTAATCGCTACCGACACTTTGTCTCCATGCGAGACATTCAGGATCAGCGCATCAAGTGGAGACATATGAATATGACGCTGGGCAACGATCACCCCTGATGTGATCTCCAGTTCAGCAAAGGGGCTGACCAACCGTACGCCGGGTGTTCCTTGCAGGTCCCCGGACATCCGCAATGGCGCAGTAATGCCCAATGTACGGGCATCGGTACGGGAAACCTCAACCTGACTTGCGCTACGCAATGGACCAAGCAAACGCACTTTTTCCAGCTTGCCCTTGGGGCCAACCAGCGTCAGGGTTTGTTCGGCAGCATACTGATCAGGCTGCATTAACGCTTTTTTCACGCTAATAGACTGACCGGGAAACAGATGAGCAAAATCTTGCGCTGATAAATGGATATGACGGTTGGAAATGCCCAGTGGAATAGGGCGTTCCCGCATCTCTTCCAGCACCTTGCCTACGGCGGTTTCCAGTAATTGCTTGTCCATTACATTTCACCTTTCTTAGCCGAGTAGAGACAAAGTGAACGCGGCTCGCCTTTCTGTCGTGGGCAGGCGGGATCAAGGCAAAGATTACAGCTTGCTTCCAGGTC
Organism: Escherichia fergusonii ATCC 35469; assembly: GCF_000026225.1. Classification (NCBI taxonomy): domain Bacteria; kingdom Pseudomonadati; phylum Pseudomonadota; class Gammaproteobacteria; order Enterobacterales; family Enterobacteriaceae; genus Escherichia; species Escherichia fergusonii. The sequence goes on along the minus strand of NC_011740.1, from coordinate 2,068,261 downwards.
GCCAGCGGGGATTTCTTCAGCAGTATCAGCCTCTGTAACAACTTCAGTTACAGGAGCAGCCGCAGAGAAAGGTGTAAGGATCCCTTCTCCGGGTCTGGCAATAACTTTATGGGCGACAAGCCCCTGGCGCTGTTCAGCAAAGCTGGCGCCAGTGATAATGGCCGACTGTACCGAGGCCACATCGCCCGTAATTTTGATCATCATCCAGCCTGAGCCGTTGGTCTTTTCGAAGCCCACCAGCGTGATGGCAGCGGCTTTTGCCATGACATCCGCACAACTGATGGCTAAAGCCAGACCACTAACTTCCAGTAATCCCAGTGATTGCTTCACGCGGTGTTCCTCCTTTACAACCTGTTTAAGCTGATTTCGGTAAAATGGCTTCGACGTCGCTGTGTGGGCGAGGGATCACATGGCAAGACTTCACTTCGCCAACGGCGCTTGCTGCAGCACTACCTGCATCCACAGCCGCTTTCACTGCCCCAACGTCTCCACGTACCATTACGGTAATCAGCCCGGAGCCAATTTTTTCGTAGCCAACCAGTTGTACGTTGGCAGACTTGACCATGGCGTCGGCGGCTTCAATAGCGCCCACTAACCCTTTTGTTTCAACCAGTCCCAGTGCGTTGTTCATACTGCAATTCTCCTGTGAATTAAGCCTGGTATTCCCGGAAGGGAATCCCTTTAACCAGCCTTGCCGCGTTATTGCCCGTGCTTCGCCGGGCGTGGCTGGGGTGTTGTGTTGTCAGCGTAAAAAGCGGCGCTGATGGGGGTAAATTTTTGTAATGGACAATCAGTTGCTGCGCATTACAGGCAATGCCAACGAGCAGCGGAGAGTGGCATGCGGCTTGCCATGCGCTTTTGGTCACGTCGTCAAAAGGGGATTCATTGATAACAAATGGAATCCCTTCCTCCTCAATACCAAGTAGCACCTCCTGCCAGAGGGGGAGGCATTCTTTTGAAACTGCAATGACAATTGCCGGCGTTGAGGCGTTAACGTCCATCAGCCAGCTCCTTTTGCCAGGAGAGCAACAGACCCGTAGCGACAGCATTGCGTGGACCTTCGGTGCCACGAATATTGCCGCGTCCGGCAACCAGACGGTAATGGGCGAGAGCGTCAGTAACCAGTTGTGGGATTTCGAAGTCCAGCGAAGAACCGCCAACCAGCACCACAAAAGGAATGTCGCGGATATTGCCGGTCGGGCTAACCTGGCGTAGGGCACGTAATGCATTGGTCACAAATACGCGCTCTTTTGCGCTGCGACGGATGGCACGTACTTTCTCTAACGCTAAATCACCCGGTAATGGAACCAGTTCATCAGGCTTCACTACGCATACACGGGCGAACACTGCTGGTGGCAGCGGTTGTGGAAAAAACTGAACGCTGCCGTCTTCATGACGAAGGTGGAAAAGACTTTCCACTTTCGCTAAAGGATATTTCTTAATCTCTTCTGCCAGATAGCGGTCGTCGAGTCCGAGTTCTCTGGCAATGATCATCGTCACCATATCGCCTGCCCCGGCAAGATGGGTGGCAATAATTTCGCCTTGCGGATTGATGATGGAGGCATCGGTTGAACCTGCGCCCAAATCAAGAATTGCCAGCGGGCGAGTTGTTCCGGGTGTTGTTAAAGCCCCCAGGATGGCGGCTTCAGCTTCTGCGCCTCCCACCTGAACTTCGGCGTTAATTTTCTGCTTAATTTCGTGGGCAATCATTGCCATTTGCAGACGGTCTGATTTGACCATTGAGGCAATTCCCACTGCCTGCTCCAGCGAAAATTCCCCGGCAAGACCACCAGAAACTGTAACCGGAACGGCTGTATCTACTGCCAGTAAATCCTGGATAAATATCTCACCGGTTGGTTTATTGGTCAGTTCTGCCATGGTCTGGCGTACATGCTCCAGCATCCCGCCAATATTGGTGCCAGCTTCACCGATAACATTATCAAGACGTGGGCAGTCACCGACGGCCTTCATAATGGTTTCCGCTCCGGCTGCCACATCAACTCGTCGGGTTAATCCCTGCGACAACAGTTCGATGTTCCCTGCAGGAATGGATCGCGCTTTAACATCGCCAGAGGGGGTTTTCACTACCACCGCTGAGCGATTGCCAATTAATGCGCGCGCCATCGGCACAATATTTTTGGTCTCTTGCGCATCGAGATGAAAAACAGTGGCAATACCATACGGATTCGACAGCGTTTCGATGACTTTACCAGGAATCGCCACTTCAATTGCGGCGAGCATTCCTTGTGGAATACGGTCGATATAAAGCACTTCGTCAACAACCGGAACGGGGTGATCCAGTCGGTTGCTGACCAGCACACCATCATCACGTTGCAAAATGATGCCCGTGATTTGGTATCCGGCACGCACACAAGCGTTAACCATTGCTGCGACATCAGCGAAGTCAAACGCTGACGACACCACAAGAATATAAGGAACATCTGCCAGGCAGGTCAGCAAATGCTCTGGGGTGATAGTGACACCTACGCCTAGCCCTACACCGCCAGGCGTTTTGGGGTTGTGGCCGATCATCGTGGACTCGGTGATGATGGTTTCGGTGATGGTTTCCATCGCCACATCTCCGATGACCGGCGTAGCTTCGTTAATGCGGATAAGCGAAATATCGCTGACGCTGATTCCCGCCTGCGTTGCGGCACGCGAAAGCGCTTCCTCGATACCAAACACATTGCGCAATGTGCCTTTGATCCCGGTGGTTTCAGCCAGGGAACTGGTGAGGATAGTGAGATGACCTTCCTCGCTTACTTTCGCCAGCGCCACTTCTGTTGAGGAGTTGCCAATATCAATGCCTGCTATATATCGCATATCTCCGCCCTTAATCGTCGCCTTTCAGTTTTTTGCGTTCGAGATACAGGGCAGCCGCTTCACGAACAAACGCGGCACAAATCACGGCCTGATAACGACGCTCAAGATCATCGGCAATCGCGAGTAGCTCTTCTTTCGTAGAGCGGTACGGGCGTAATGCGTTGTAGATCTCAAGAATGCGATCATCTGGAACAGCAGTCAGTTCCGCGGCACGCTCAAAGTTCATTGCCAGGCGGTCACGTCCGGCGTCTTTGGCAATCGCCGCCTGCATCCGCAAGGTTTCCGGTGTGATACGCATATCCTGAGCGGTGATTTTGTCGCTCAGAACGTTTTCCAGCGTGAGGTCATCCAGCGATTTATTGGTAGCGGTTTTAACCCATTCAGGGTGTTTTGTTGCCAGCGGGTAATCGCTGACTTTTGCATGGTGCGCAGAACCGCGGGTAGTCACCGGAGCAGGGGCAGGAGCTGCGCCCTCCAGGCTATTCATGCGGCTCAGTACGTCCCGAACCATCGATTCAATTGCATCGGTATTCATGAGGAAATCCTTTATTAAAGCGCCACGCGCAGTTCCTGCGGGTTTTTACCGGTCACGACGTACTTGGTCTCTTTGATATGCAAAATGGCGGATTTAGCCTGATATTTCGGGCGTGCCATCTGATCATTAAGCGTTGGTACAGGTTGCGGTGACTCACGTTTGGCATAGCGCGCAGCGTTTTTGCCAATCTGGCGATACGTTTCCAGCGTCAGCAAGGGAGCTTGTGGGAACAACTCCAGGTTAGACAGCGGTGGCAGCCCCTGTTGGTGAATAACGGTGGTGCCTTTAGACTGAATACCGATAGATATGCCAGAACCGCTCAGGCGATTACCTTCAACCGCGACAAAGGCCACATCGGAAGATTTAAAGCAGCGGATCACCCTGGCCTTAATGCCTTCTTCTTCGATACCCGCTATGACTTCCCGCAGAATGCTTTTATGCGACAAGCCCACGATATTGACCGTTTGTGAAAGACCAAATGCCGGGCCAACAGCGATGATGACTTCATCCTGCTGTGTCCCCTGGCGGGCTTCCCCAATTTCAGTCAGAAAGCTGTCTGAAGCTGCCGGAGCTGCGGTTGCTGTGGATGCCTGAAAGGAAACCGGCTTATCGCTGGTTTGCATTTCACATAACACTTGTTCAATTATCTGGCGCAGCAGTTTTTCATTAATTTCCATTTTTCACCCCTTAGCCAAGTTCGTTGGGATCAAGTGCGCCAGGGATATTTTTAATCTCTTCCCAGCGTTCGCCTTGCAGGCGGTAACCTGTTGCCGGACCGGCGTAATCATTGACATCGTTTACTGCCGAGCGCACTTCACCATTGCCAACGATAATGGCGGAGGTGTGCAGATAATCCCCGGTTAACTTCGCTTTTTGGATATTGAGCATGTCCTGGGCAACATCCGTGAAGCCGCCTTTAGCGAGCGCTTTTACGACTTCCAGACCATTACGGTTTTTGTTGATAATTTCCTGAGCAAACTTGATATCTTCAACAATGTTGCGCTCAGGCATATCTTTCGAACCGTGGGCGTAAGTCGCGGCTTCGACTTCTTCATCCGTGATCGGTGGCAGTCCCATTCCCGCAAATACAGCCTGCAAGGCACGAGCAGCTTTATTACGAATAGCGATAACGTCTTCTTCGCGTACAGGGCGTAAACCACCGTCTACTTTTAAGTCACGCTGAATGACGTTGTAGTCATCGAAGTCTTCTGCATCTTCGTTCGAACCGGCAAACATGTTGTCGTAGTTCGGCACGGCAGAAAAACCGGAGGAGATAAAGTCAGTACCTGGCAGGAACTGCATCAGGAAACGGGCCGTACGACGCATATCTGAGTGTGTAAAGGTCTGGTCGTTACTGGAAGCGCATTCGAGATCCAGTGCGGCACAGATTAAGTTTTCTGCCAGAATGGCCCGAATACCTGATGGCACAGCAGAAGGCACACCGACGCAGCTTACCGAACCGTTCTGTAATCCCTGAACGCCAGCCGCCTTGGTGATGTAAATGCAGCGAGCTTCCAGATAAAGCATCGATTTACCTTCGGCATAGCCCATTTGGACTTCTGAACCAGAACCGGAAGTGAAGCGCATTTTTAAACCGCGAGATGCATACGAAGAGGCGAGGAAACCTTTTGACCATGGGGTGTCGTCACCGTCGGTGAAGACGGGTTCAGTACCATAGACGGAAATGGTTTCAGCGTAGCAAGTGTGACCAAGCATACCGAGTTTCAGTTCGGTGGCTTCTTCCAGAGAACACTGAGTCAGAACGCCTGGGCGACCAACCTGAGAGCCAACCAACAACGCAATCGCATTAAAGGGGGCGTAGCGACCAACAGCGACAGTGGTTTCCTGTTCGTCGAATCCACGCCATGCCCCTTCTGCGGCGTCTGCAGCGATTTGTACCGGATTGTCTTTTACGTTAGTAACGTGTGCCTGTTGGGATGGTGTACGACGCGCACGCATTTTTTGCATTGCCATCATCATCTCAACCACGTTCATGTGGGAGACAACTTCGACAATCTTCGCTGGAGTCATCGCGGTGGTCAGCGGCACGATATCACGACGTTTAACGTTGGGATCGCACAACATATTCGCCAGCTTGACCGAATCCATGGTGATAACTTCTTCCGCTCTGGCAAGGTTAATGCCATAACGCGCGATAAAATGGTCGATCAGGTCAAACTGGCTGACGGATTTACCATCCAATTCTGTGACTGCGCCATTGACTATTTTGATGGATGGTTTGGGATCATTCGGGCTTTCCATCGCAATGAAGCCTTCTTCGATCCACTCCTTAACAAAACCGTCCTGATTTACGGGGCGTTTTGCCAGTGCTTCAAATCTTTTCGATCTCATGAAACTGCCTCACGGATATCAGATGTAGGACGGACGATCGTTTTTCGGTTCTGAACCCAGCGTCGCCAGCACGGTTTTGCCGATTTCACGGGCAGAAATGACGGCCTGACGTACGGCGCCGGAGTCACCGGAAATCACCAGAATGACTTCGTTGCTGTAGCTGGTGCCTTTGGCGGGGGAGCTGTACGCCACCACATCAACGTTGGCGGATTTAAGTGCTGTGTCTGCCATTAACACGCCGACGGATGCCGGAGCGCCAACAATCACGCCACATGCACGGCCCAGGGGGGTACCAAAGGCTTTTTCCAGCGCATAGCTGGCGCGGGCGGTATATTGCAGTTCGAGGTGGCCGGCTTCGTTGGCATAAACATCACCAAAGGTGCGATCCAGCTCTTTCAGTGCGACTTCGATTCCGCGTTTCACATCGGAAACATCATTGCCACCTAACAGGATCAGCGAACCGTGACCAGCGCCGCCTTTGGTGTCGCGAGGAAGCTCGATACTAATCACTTCGGTATTTGTTGCTTTAACGGCTTCGTCTGCCGCCATGATATGAGGACCCGCGCCGACCCTGGCCCCCAGGATGCCAATAGAGCGATAGCGCTTCTCCAGTTTCATTGCGTCGAGCAATGCGCTATCAACATTGGCAATCACCAGACCTACAGTGTCGCCAATGGCGGTGCCAACAAATTCCGTTAAACTGCATTTTCCTGCCATAGCCGTCTCTCGTTTGGTTTGTGGGGTATCAGGGGTAACCGTTTGTTCCGGCGTCGCCACGCGGGCGATTACCTGTGCCATGATCTGTTCCACCAGTTCATTGCTACTCATGGGTTAATTCCCTTCGGTAAGATTTTTTCTACGTCGGTGTGAGGGCGTGGGATGACGTGAACAGCTTTAACTTCGCCTACATTGCGTGCGGCGGCAGAACCTGCATCTGTGGCTGCTTTTACTGCACCGACATCGCCACGCACGATTACGGTGATCAGTCCTGAGCCGATTTTTTCGTAGCCGACCAGCAGCACATTGGCAGACTTCACCATGGCATCAGCCGCTTCAATTGCTGCGGTTAACCCTTTGGTTTCTACCATTCCTAATGCTTCTTGTTGCATAAAGACCTCGCATGGTTTTTCCGATGCTATGAACTATAAAAACTGGCGAAGAAAAAGAATGGCTGACTTGCAGGATGGAATGAAAAAATTAGTGGCAAAGGCGTAGTATAAAATTGCTGTATGTTTTTATATCGTCATGTTTTAAAAGAAAAATAAAAATGATGTGAATAGCATTTTTTAGAGATTGTCCTTGCAGAATAATTTTATTATTGGTGACTTTAAATAAAAAATTTGCTACGCGCGAAAAAGCTTGTGATGGATGTAAAAAAAACAAACATTAAGAAATAACGGTTTTTTGTTATTAACAACATGAGATGTAATAGAGATTCTTTCAGTAGGAATACGCAAATATTAAGCAATTTGAAAGCAATAATTTAATATCAAAAGACCAAATTTTATTAAAAATATTTCGCAGGTGAGCAACAAATTCATATGCAGGCGTTTCTATAGTAACGCCCGTAACTACGGTTAATCAGCGACAGACTCAACCAGGAAGGTGTCATGATGAAAGATTCACTGAAAGCGCAATGTATCGCCGAGTTTTTAGGCACCGGGCTATTTCTGTTTTTCGGCATTGGCTGCGTTTGTGCAGCAAAACTTGCCGGGGCAAGCCTTGGGCTTTGGGAAATTTGTATTATTTGGGGGCTGGGGATTTCCCTGGCGGTTTACCTGACAGCAGGGATCTCGGGTGCGCATTTAAATCCTGCGGTCACAATCGCATTGTGGTTATTTGCCCGTTTTCCTGCGCATAAGGTGTTGCCATATTCGTTAGCGCAGTTTGCTGGCGCTTTTAGTGGAGCTGTGCTCGCATGGTTCCTGTACAGCAACCTTTTTGTCGAGTATGAAACGGCACACAATATGGTGCGTGGCAGCGTAGAAAGTCTGGCTGTTGCGGGTGTCTTTAGTACTTACCCGGCGGCAGCGCTGAGTATCTGGCAGGCGTTGCTGGTGGAAATAGTCATCACATCTATCCTGATGGGCTTAATCATGGCATTAACCGATGACGGTAACGGTGTGCCGAAAGGGCCGTTAGCGCCTTTGTTAATTGGTATTCTGGTTGCGGTCATTGGTGCCTCCATGGGACCGTTGACAGGGTTTGCAATGAACCCGGCGCGTGACTTTGGTCCAAAACTGTTCGCATGGCTTGCCGGATGGGGCAATGTAGCGATGACAGGTGGCCGTGATATTCCCTATTTTATTGTGCCAATAATAGCTCCGGTAATAGGTGCCTGTGGCGGCGCTGCAATTTATCGTTATTTTATTGGTAACAACTTACCCACGAATGAATCGGTGTGATTTTAAGCTGTTAGCCATTTTTATAACGCTATTTCGTGATCTGCTTTCCCGAACTGAACAAAAAGTCTCCCCTCAAAAGGAGACTTTTGTTATTGTCCGTTTTGTTTTCTGGCAATGAAATGGAATGGTAACGCAGAAAAACAAAATTCGCTTTATATATTCATTATATCAATAATTCAAATAAGGGATTTTATATGATTTCTGCCAGTACATTAAACTCAGAACTCATTAATAAAATCGCGCAGGATTTTGCACAAGCTACCAGCCTGGCGGTTGTCATTGTGAACATCCACGGTGACGAAATTTCGCAACTTTTTAACTTTACCCCTTTTTGCCAACTGATGCGCCAACATCCTCAGCATAGCGAACGCTGCCGAATGAGTGATCGCTGCGGTGGCTTTGAGTCGTCAAAGTCTGAAAAGCCGTGTATTTATCGCTGCCATGCGGGGTTAACAGATTTTTCGATTCCATTGGTGATTGCCGGTCATTTGGTTGGTTTTGTGTTATGTGGTCAGGTGCGTTTACGTAATGATGGCGATGCTGATTTAGTTGATATTTTAAATATCGATAATTGTTGGCAAGCTGATCCTGATTTACTGAATGAATTTCGCAAAGTTCCAGAGATGGATTATTCAAGAGTGATGGCGTCAGCCGACCTGCTGAAGCTTATTGTTGAAAACTGTCTTAAGAATCAGCTCAATTTTATTGTTATCAAAGAGAGTAAGCCAGGTTCTGAAATAGCCCGTCAAAGTCGAGCATCAAGTCCGCACGATAATAAAATGAAAAAAGCATTGCGTTATATCGATGCACATTTATCAGACGATTTGCGTCTGGAGGATGTGGCCTCTCACGTTTATCTAAGCCCTTATTATTTCAGTAAATTATTTAAAAAATATAATGGAATTGGTTTTAATGCTTGGGTTAATCAACAGAGAATGGCCAGCGCCCGTGAATTACTTAGCCACAGTGACTGGAGTATTAGCAGCATTGCGCGAAATCTCGGTTTCTCGCAAACCAGCTATTTTTGCAAAGTGTTTCGTCAGACATACCAGATAACACCGCAAGCATATCGTCAGCAAATCAACGAAAATGCTATTGCACAGATGGCCTGATTAATTGGTAAATAATATGGAGGTTTTTGTAAATTCGTCATGCTTCAGGTTGCATATGCTGCAACGCGAATTATTTAAAGTACAGACGTAAATATCGTGTTATGAGCAAAATGAAATCAGCTCATAACATTAGCTGACAGGTTTGGCACATTTGTGCCAGGGAAGAGGGTGAGAATCCCTCACAGCCCCCGCTGCTGTGATGCTGACAACCCCGCAAATACCACTGACTGAGAGGTCGGGAAGGGCGGGAGAGGATGACGCTAAGCCAGAAGACCTGCCTGTCGGTTATAACCAACAACTTCGGTGGGAAGTGGGTTTCCCGGAAGCGTCTGGCAGAGTACTGACGCGTCTTACACCCCTACCACCCTGAGAAAGGATCAGGGTATGGCGGCAAATGTAGGTGAATCACTCAAAAGAGTGATAACAAAAGAGATTCAATTCATAAAGTTACAAACTGCTTTTACGGCGGAGTTAAATTCTACTCACAACAAAGCGTCAGGTGGGGGCTTATGGTATGCAAACGATAAAGCCTGACTCGATAGCTTTGTTTTGCTTCTTACAGGGCGACATAAATCTGGCAAACCGATTGGCGGATGTGTTGCCGATAACCTGTTTTATTGGTGAGGAGTGGCAACAGGAATTTTTGCCATTTAACGGTGGGCCAGCGCAATCGTTAAGGGATGCTTTTACGGATTATTCGGTGCTGATTTTTATTGCTAATAGTGCAACAGCAGTGCCAGAAATAAGCCACTATCCTGAAGGGCCAGCGTTGATTTTGATTGAAAAACTCAGCGATTACCAGGCTCGTACATTATCCAGTTCTTCAGGTAAAGCGACATCGCTAATACAGTATCTGAATAACGTCATTGCAGAGTTCAGGTATGAGAATTCATCAGGTAAGTCTGTTTTTTGCCAGCCGTTAATCCGTGGATATCATCGACAGAGCGATATGGTTTGCGAAGCAAGGCTGGTGGCTTCAAGGTAGCGGAGTGACTCTATCCTGAGACGGATAACAAACGCAATGTTGTCGGATAAAGCATTTACGCTGTATCCGGCATGAACAAAGAATGCGAGGTCAATAATCTTTTAAGTTAAGCGACAACCTTTACTGCGTCGCTGTGGCTTGTTGACCTGCTACCAGCGAAAAGTCTGATAAAAGCTATACTTATTGAATATCTGTCGCGACTAAGGAAAGGGAAATGATACGTCGTGTATGTATTCTTGGTTCTTTTATTCTACTTTCCGTCTGGCAAACGAGTCTGGCGGTAACTTACCCACTTCCACCAGAAGGTAGCCGATTAGTGGGTGCACCATTAACCATTCAGGTGCCTGAACATAACACACAACCACTGGAAACATTTGCAGCGCAGTACGGGCAAGGGCTTAGCAATATGCTGGAGGCAAACCCTGGTACTGATGTTTTTTTACCGAAATCAGGCTCAACACTGGTCGTGCCGCAACAGCTTATTCTTCCGGCAACAGTCCGTAAGGGGATGGTGGTGAATGTGGCTGAAATGCGCCTTTACTATTATCCACCAGACAGCCAGACCGTTGAAGTTTTTCCCATTGGCATCGGTCAGGCCGGGCGTGAAACGCCGCGCAATTGGGTAACGACGGTGGAGCGTAAACAGGAAGCGCCAACGTGGACACCAACGCCAAACACCCGCCGTGAATATGCAAAGCGTGGGGAGAGTCTGCCTGCATTTATTCCTGCCGGGCCGGAAAACCCAATGGGGTTGTATGCCATCTATATTGGTCGCCTTTATGCTATTCATGGTACGAATGCCAACTTTGGTATTGGACTGAGGGTAAGTCAGGGATGTATTCGTCTGCGCGATAACGATATCAAATATCTGTTTGATAATGTTCCTGTTGGGACGCGCGTACAAATTATTGACCAGCCAGTGAAATACACCACAGAACCAGATGGCTCGAACTGGCTGGAAGTTCATGAACCGTTATCACGAAATCGTGCGGAGTTTGAGTCTGACAGAAAGGTGCCGTTACCAATTACCCCTGCGCTGCGTGCTTTTATCAACGGACAAGAGGTAGATGTGCAACGTGCCAATGCCGCTATGGAACGTCGATCAGGAATGCCGGTGAATATCAATCGTACAGCATTTTGATATGTAAATTAGAATGCGCCATTTGTAAGCAATACAAATGGCGCTGTATAAAACACCCTTACGTCATTACATACCTGAGAATACATTCATAATAATGCCGCCACTAATAATCAGCAGCATGGCAAAAATGGCGGGTAAATCGGGCTTTTGTTTATACAGAATCATCGAGAAAATTGTCACGCCGACAATCCCAAAGCCGCACCAGAGTGAATAGGCAACACCAACCGGAATAGTACTCATTGCCCTGGTCAGGGCGAAATAACACATTGAATAAGCACATACCACCAGAACAGAAGGCCACAGCCGGCTAAAACCGTTGGTTTTTTTGATCATCGACGTACCGGTTATTTCAGAACCGATTGAAAGTGCCAGCCATAAAAATCCAATATTAAACATGAGCAATTCCTTTTGTTAGTTAGCGATTTTTTTATCGAGGTTGGTAACTGGCGTTTCTTCCGCCTCTTCACTGCCCATTTTTGAGAACAGATTCATAATGACAATACCGCTTGCGATGATGACCATACCAATAATGGCGGCGGTATCCGGGTGTTGACCGTAAAACAAAATCCCAAGGGTTGAGACCATCAAAATGCCAGTACCGGACCATGTGGCGTAAGCCAGACCAACGGGGATATCTTTTACTGCCCGTGAAAGCGAGTAGTAACAAATACAATACAGTACGACGATCAGGGCCAGCAGCAGCGTTTTTATCATCCCCTCACTGTTATCAAACATTTTAAGTGTGGATGTTGCAGAGGTTTCAGACAGGATGACCAGTAACATCCATAGCCAACATTTTGTTTTCGAAGACATATCTAAACTCCAGGTTTGTTATCGAGGTAAGGTTATTTTTTCTGTGCTTTCAAAAAATCGACCGCAGCATCGGTCAGTACGGCGTCGGGTGATTTTGCCAGTGCCGGATTATTGACGATATCGCTGACAGTCAGATAACGCCGCTGATGACTTACAGGCGATTGACTGCTGACGCCTGTTGCCAGTTTCTCCAGCATTTCATTCATGGAACATAACGTAATGCCACATTCGCTAAGGCCGGTGAGCGTGGCGGAAAGATGCGCCGCGTAGTCGCTGTGAACAGTACCGCGAAGCGCGTTTAATTCGCTGTGCGGATCGCAGTAATAACGCAGTGCCAGTACCGGAATACCCGCCAGTAGCGCATCGTGAACCCTTTGCGCTACCGGGCTTTGCAGCGTACCGTTGACAACATCTACAGCCAGCGGGTAACTCAAAAACGGCAGCAATAACGCTTTATAGGGCGTTGAAGGCAATTTGTGCTGCCATGTTTTAGCAGGTATCACGTCACCAATTTGCTGCCACCGTTGGCTATCACTGATTGTTTCATCCAGCGCCAGATGCAACCGTTCGCCACAACGAGCCAGCCGCTGATGAATCAAATCCCGATAGCCATCCGCTGATGTCACCATGACCAGTACCGCAGGTTGCAGCCGCTGGAGGATCAGGTTGACGATGGTGTCGATCTGTTGTTCGGTCATGATGGCCTCCCTTAGCGAATCAGTGTTACCTGTGCCCCGTTTTTCAGTCCGGCAGCATTGGCTTCTTCCGTATCGATATGCAGTTCAAGGGCAAAATCATTGCGCACCCGTACCACCACTTCATCGAACGTTAACTGGCGTTCACCGTGACTGCGAACACTCACCTTCTGCCCATTGCTGACATTCAACAGACGAGCATCCTGGGGAGACATATGAATATGCCGCCAGGCGCAAATGACTTGTGAATGCAACTCAACATGACCTTTCGGCCCCACCAACAGTGCGTCACCGGCATTTTCCAGTTGCCCGGATTCACGCACTGGCGCTTTAATGCCGAGAGTAAAACAATCGGCACGGGAGATTTCCAGCTGGCTTGTCGGGCGAACCGGGCCAAGTACGCGGACGTGAGTCAGAGAACCTTTCGGGCCGACAACCGTCACACACTCTTCAGCGGCGAATTGCCCTGGCTGGCGCAACGGCTTAAAGGGCGTAAGTTGGTAGCCAACACCAAAAAGCGCTTCTACATCCTGCTGCGACAGATGCACATGACGATTAGAAACACCGACCGGAATTGTGGGGGCGGTATCGATCAGTCGCGTGGTGATTTTTTCCTGTAGCAGTGCGTCAATCATGCTTTTTTCCCTTTCTTATGCCCGTGGCTTTTCACTTCCACAATGGGGGCTTGCACTTCTTTCTCAGCTACAGGCATTGCAGTTTCAGTATCTGTAGAAACTTCAGCGGTTTCTTCGCAGACAGTCACTTCTGCAACTTCTGCTACTTCTGCTACTGTCGGCAGCTCTGCATGAGGTTTCTGGCCTGATTCGACACGTGGCGGATGACCTTTCAGGTTACTGAGTGCTTCAACCACACAGCGTTCCGGGCGAGCGATCACCAGTGATTTGGCCTGATGGTCGGTTGCGGATGCCACAGCAATACCACGTTCAATGGCCGTGTAAACTGCGCTGATTTCCCCCTCAAAACAGACGCTTACCAGCCCGGAACCTACTTTGCGATAACCAATACAGCTCACCCCGGCTGCTTTGCAGGCGGCATCTACGGCTTGAATTGCGGCTACAAGACCACGTGTTTCAATTACGCCTAAACTGTTCATTTACGGCTCCTTTAATGACGAACTAAGCGAATATCAAAATCGAACTGGGCGAAAAATGCCTCCAGTTTGTCCAGCTCTTCCACGCTGTATGACGGGTCTTCAACAATCGGGTAGGGCATCTCCAGTCGTTCATACTTTTTGCGCCCCAGCTGGTGGTACGGCAGCATATCGATTCGGCGAATATTGCCGCGTTTGGCCAGTTTCTGGACGTAGTCGATAGCACCGGTAATCGCTTCCCACGAATCGTTATAACCACGAATCAGCGGCATACGAACAATCACGTTGGCACCCGAATCCACCAGCCACTCCAGATTGCGACGCACGCCTTCGTTGCCAATTCCGAACAGCGTTTTATGGTGATTGCTATCGATCTGTTTGATATCGAACAGGAAGGTGTCGGTGACCGGAGCCAGCTTCTGATAGTTTGCAAGCGGGGTTGTACCCTGGGTTTCAACGGCGGTGTTGATCATCATCTTTTTGCATTCACTGAACAGGGCAACGGCAAAATCAGTTTGCAAGCTCATCTCACCGCCCCCAATAGTGACACCACCGCCGGAGGAGACGTAAAAGTCATAGTCCTGCATGATGATCTCCATCAGTTCACTGACCGTGACATCTTTACCCATGATATCCAGTGCATTTTGGGTGCAAATTTCTTCACACTTGCGACAACCAATGCAGTCTTTATTACGGTTGACGAAATGCTTCATTTCTCCGTTGACTTCCGCACGGTAGTGGATCCCCGCCGGGCATACATTGACGCAGTCGCCGCAGTTGATGCATTTATCCTGAGAGAACATCACCTGAAACTGGCTGCTTAACCCTTCCGGGTTGGCACACCACGGGCAGCGAAGATTGCAGCCTTTAAAAAAAATCAGTGTGCGGATACCGTCACCGTCGTAGATCGAATATTTCTGGATATTGAAAATTCGTCCGCTTAATTCTTTATTTGCGCTCACGCTTGCCTCCTGAAAATGTCGGACATCCTTGTCCGGTTGCGATCCGTCTTATCAGAACTTCTCAATCACCGTACGGCTGATGATTTCGTCCTGAACTTCCTTACACAATTCCACGAAGTAGGCGCTGTAACCGGCTACGCGGACGATCAAATCACGGTATTTTTCCGGTTCCTGTTGTGCTTTTTTCAGTACTTCATTATCGACGTAGCTGAACTGCATCTGACCGTTGCCAAGAATTGATGCTGTACGCAATAGAGTTATCAGGCCGTTGCGACCTTCCGGTGTATCAAGTAGCCCTTTGAGGAATTTGAAGTTATGCACCATGCCGATATTCATGGTTTCAACGTTCATTTTGCTCACAGACTTGATAATCGCTGTAGGGCCATGCTTATCCGCCCCTTGAGTCGGGCTGATCCCGTCAGAAAGCGGCATCCACGCCAGACGACCATTTGGTGTGGCATTGGTCAGCTCACCAATCGGCGTATTGTTGGAGATCGACAACGTACCGTGGCTGAGAGTGGAGTAGAGCATCTTGTACTTGCGGCACTCTCGTTCAGTCCACTCGGTGATATCCAGAGCGTACTGGTCAACGTAGTTATCGTCGTTGCCGTATTTCGGTGCGTTCAGACAGTCGCGACGCAAGCCTTCATAACCTTCAAAGTTTGCCAGCAGAGCGTCCCGTATCTGTTCAAGGGTATATTTCTTATCTTCGTAAACCAGTTTGCGGATGGCCGCCATTGAATCGACGTAGGTAGCCAGACCAGAGAAAATCAGCCCAGGTCCGTGGTTTACCATTGCGCCACCGGCAGAGACGTCTTTGCCTTTTTCCATGCAGCCTTCAACCAGTAGCGACATCAGCGGTTTTGGTGCCACGTCCCGGTGCACACGCTGGCTGATGACCGTACCGATGGCGGACAAGCGTATGATATGAGCAACTTGTTTTTTCACCGCGGCATCAAAATCTTCGAATGTGCGCAGATCTTTCAGATCGCCCGTGTCCAGCCCCTGATAGCTATCAAACAGCACCATACGACCACGGTTGAGGACAAACTCGATGGCAATTGGCCATTGGGTGTAGCCGGTGGAAGTCCACTGGTAAATACGACCTGATTTTTGTGGTTCCACGCAGCCCATCAGGCAGTAATCACGGGCATCTTCAAAGTCAAAACCTTTGCGCAGCATCATTTTGATATGGGAGTCATCGAAGTGGCAGGCTGGGAAGCCCATCCCCGCTTTCACCACATCGACAATTTTTTCCATATATTTTTGCGGCGACTGGTTATGGATACGGCAAGCCAGTGATGGCTGATACACTTTCACAAAACGGACTGCATCCATAATCAGATAGGTGAGATCGTTGCAGGCATCGCCACCGCTACGTTTTTGACCACCGACAGTCAGGTTGATAAATGGCTGATAACCCGCAAAATATTTCGCTCCCAGTTCGCTGGACATCCACATCAGCTCGGCACATTTGATGATAAATGCCTGCATCAGCTCCAGTGCACCTTCATGAGTCAGGCGACCTTCACGGATATCTGCTTCAAACATCGGGTAGCAGTACTGGTCAACACGCCCAAGTGACAGGCCTGTCTGGTTCTCTTCAATCTCAAACAGTGACTCTACCGTCCAGATACTTTGCAGCGCTTCCTGCAAGGTTTTCGGCGGATTCGCCGGAACGTTCTGGTTAACTTCTGCGATAGTCAGTAGCTCTGCTCGACGCTGGGCGTTCTGTTCAACGGCAGCCAGTTCACGGGCACGGGCGGCAATACGATGCGCATAGTTGATCACCCCTTCACAGGTTTCGATCGCTGCTTTGTAGTAGTAAATGCGATCGATATCTTCCGGGTTTTCCATGCTCAGTTCGGCAAGATGCGCCTCGGCATCGGCTTTGATGCCATTCATCCCTTTGGTAAACAGCAGCACATCGTAGCCCGGACAGGTATCACCCCCGCCGTTAACCTGATGATAGGAGAGGTCGCTGACGAATGTTTCGCCACTGAACGACCAAACGCCAGCTTCGCGGTATTGTGCTTCACAAATTTCATCCAGCGAGCGACCCTCCCAGAACGGTACAATCTCTTCGCGAATGGTTTTTTTATCTTCTTCGCTGATTTCAAACGGATCCTGCGGGCGAGTACTCATGGTATCGAGTTCGTCACGCACCCAGCGCCAGGCAATATCAGGTGAAAATGCGCCAGCACGCGGTTTACCGCAAGGATGACCGACGATCAGCTCATCGTTCTGAATCAAAATCGGCGCAGTTTCACAGGCGTGACGGAACGCTTTAGCGCGCAGCAGGATGGCTGGCATTCCTGGATTCGCTTTCACCACTTCGGTAAAAGCCAGTGCACGGTAAATAGAAACACTCGGGCGGACAGTCAGGTAGTGGTTACGCAGACGTTGGATACGTGGTGTCAGGCCTTCCAGCACTGGCGTTTCGCTACAGGCGGCAAATGGTGTGGTAACGGTTTTGTGGGCACCATGGAACAGACGTACGGGCAGATTTAGCGCGCTCAGGTTACGTTGTGCATTGAGGAACATCTCTGAAAGAGGGTTAATCACTGCGTTCTCAAGGCTTGCACCGTGCAACAGAGCATCGAACATCGGGTAGCCATCGATAGCACAAGCTGCGCGGACTTCACTCAGTTCTGCCAGTTTAAACCACAAACATTCGACAATTTCGTAAGCCTGCGCCTCGGTCAGCAGACCGTTGGCAATATCATGCTGATAATACGCCAGCAGCGCTTTATCTGCGCCTTCCGGGTTAACAGCATAGCTACCATTATCTAACTGGAGTGCTAACTGGAACAGATAAAATGCCTGGCAAGCCTCTTTAAAACTACGAGCAGGATGCGCTGGGATATGGTGCAAAATGGCGGCACTTTCAGATAACTCAGCTTTGCGATACGCATTTGTCTCAGTTGCAGCCAGTTTTTCGGCGCTGGTGGCCAGATTTTGCGCTAACTGCATCAGGGCATCACAGGCGTAAATCGCGGCGCGGCAAGCGTTGACTTCATCCATACCACTGCGGCTAACGGCGCTGCCCAGTGAGCGGGTTTTCTCTTCCAATTGCTGTTTGATTGCCAGCACGCCTTTTTCGATCACCAGTTTATAATCCGGGGCATCGAGGTCGCTATTTAGATTAAGAAACTGAAAAACAGACGGGCGGTGGGCCGTACTTTCGTCGTGGAAAATCGCGCCATGCGGACGATGAGTCTGGTTGCCAACAATCAGTTCATCGGGGCTAACAGCGAGCGGTAGCTGGCGCATCAGTTCATAGAAACGGCGAGCGGGTTTTACTGCGGCGGGAATGCCCGCGATATCACCATCCAGCCCGCTCAGGATCCCGGCATGTTCAACGCACAGGGTACTGGGGTGAGCCAGTAAACGTTCAGCCAGCACTTTTACGCGCGGTGTTAAATTGTAGTTTGCCATAAGGTAAGGGTCTCCAGTTCTTGTTATCAGTGGCATTGAGCGATATTGCCGCTCCAGGCCTGGCGATAAAGTTCAGTCAGGGCGCGGGCATCCGGTTCGCGCGGGTTGGTTGGGGTGCAACTGTCACGCAGTGCCTGGGCAACCATCTCCGCCAGGCGCTGATCGAAATCAGCGGCATTCACGCCGGTGTCGTTAATCCCCCTGGGCATATTCATTTCATCTTTCAGCGTTTGGATTGCGACCAGCAGGCTTGTTACTCCTTCACGAGGCGTGCTGGCAGGCAGATCCAACAGATGTGCCAGACGTGCATATTTCCGCGCAGCAAGGGTGTCGCATTGACCGTGGTAGTCAGCATTCCATGCCACAACGTGTGCCATTAGCAGGGCATTTGCGCGCCCATGAGGGACACGGAAAACACCACCAAGGGCATGAGCCAGGCTATGGGTGATGCCAAGAGAGGCATTGGTAAACGCCATTCCTGCCATACATGAGGCGTTGTGCATTTTCTCCCGAGCCTGCAAATCCTGGCCGTTACGCCAGCAGCCCGGCAGGTAGCTGAACACCTGTTGCACCACTTTTTCAGCAAGTGCATCGGAAAAGTCGCTGGCGGCAAGGGAGACATAAGCCTCCAGAGCGTGGCACAACACATCCATTCCGGTGTCAGCGGTGATAGCAGGTGGCACGGATGCCACCAGTGACGGATCAAGAATGGCGATATCCGGTAGCAGCGACGAGTCAACCAGCACCAGTTTTTCGGCATGGGCTTTCACCACCGAGAAACTGGTCACTTCTGAGCCCGTACCGCTGGTGGTTGGAATAGCCACAAAGCAGGGGCGTTCACGTCCTGCTTCCGGACGGGTTTGCGCCAGGGCGAAAATAACCGCTTTGGCTGCGTCAATGACCGAACCACCGCCGAGTGCGATAACCAGATCCGGGTAGCAGCTGTCCATCAACTTCATCCCTCGGACCACGGTAGCGATATCCGGATCGGCGACAACGTCATCCCACACCTGCCAGTCAATGCCGCGCGCACAGAGACGCTGCGTGACACGTTCAGCAAGACCGAATTTGACCATCGCCTGATCGGTAACCAGCAAAACATGACAGGCGGTTAGCTCGTCCAGGACTGACAGCGCGTCCTGACCGAAGCAGATCCGGGGTTTCAGCAAAAATTCACTCATTGGTTTTTTCACTCCTTAAGCGTCCCGAAAAACCTTCTCGACAATGGCGACCACTGACATCGCTTTGTAACGATCTTTATTGAGTGCGAAGTACTCCTCCGCCAGCACAACGTCATGAACGCCTGCACCGACGCTATCGACAGCGACCCAGGAGCGGTCCTTCATCAGCTGTTGGTTATCATCCAGTTGGGTGATCAACAACAGGTTGCTGCCGCGCAGCTCATCGCACTTTTGCGTGGCGACGACATGTCCGGTTACCTTTGCGAGAATCATCGTTTTTATCGCCTTATCTCAATGAATTACTTGCCTAAGCGCTCAAGCACCTGGCGGATGACTCGCTCAACGTTCTGCTCGTTGATCTCGCCTTCGGGATCAGTCGTTGCCACAGTAAAACGATCATCAGCAGATGTGGTTGCCGGGGCAGGGGAGGTGAAGCGGGCATCGTCAAGAATGCTGCGATGCGGATCCGCTACCGGCGCGGCGATGGCTGGCTGCGGTTCTGCACGGCTACCCGGAGAACGCAACTCATCGATGGAACGCACGCCATAGCCCACTTTACGAATGTTGAGCAGATTCATTGGCCCGACGTTATCGGAAGAGGAACCACCACCTACCGCACCGCATCCAAGCGTCAGGGCGGGGGTAATGTTAGTGGTAGCGCCAATACCGCCAAGCGCCGCAGGGGTATTGATCAGAATGCGGTTAACCGGTTTTTCAAGGCAGAATTGACGGATCACATCCTGGTTGCGGGTATGGATCACCAGTGTGTGGCCCAGACCTTCGTTAGTCAGCAACTCCACCACGCGGTGGCAGGCAGCTTTCCAGTCCTCTTCGATATACAGACCAAGAACCGGGCACAGCTTTTCACGTGAGTAGGGATTTTTGTGAGAAACGGTAGTTTGTTCGGCAATCAGTACTCTGGTACTGGCGGGCACACAAAAACCGGCCATCTGGCTTAAATACAGTGCGGTTTTTCCCACCACTTTCGGGTTAATCGTGCCGTTCGGGCGCAGCAGCAGAGCTGCCATTTTTGCCGCTTCATCTTCGTTCATAAAGTAAGCACCCTGAGCTTCCAGCTCGCGGTGTACTTCGTTGTAAATGCAGCGTTCAACAATAATCGACTGTTCAGAAGCGCAGATCACACCATTATCGAAGGTTTTGCTGGTGATGATATCTTTCACCGCATGGTGGATATCCGCACTGCGTTCAATAAATGCCGGACCGTTACCAGGACCACCGCTGATGGTCGGTGTGCCAGAAGCATATGCTGCTCGTACCATTCCTTCACCACCGGTAGCCAGAATCAGCGAAACATCTTTGCTATGCATCAGTTCGTGGGTTGCTTCCAGCGTGAGCTCGGTTACACCATCGACAATACCCGCAGGTGCACCAGCAGCTTCTGCGGCACGCTTAACGACTTCTATCGCCTTCCAGCTACACTGACGTGCGCCGGGATGCGGAGAGAAAATAATCGCATTACCGGCTTTCAGGGCGATCAGCGTTTTGTAGAAGATGGTCGAAGTCGGGTTGGTTGACGGCACCAGGGCGCAAATCACACCCAGCGGCACGCCCACGTCCATCACTTTTTGCTGTTGATCGTCATGAATGATGCCGACGGTCTTCATATCTTTGATGGCATCGTAAACACGCAGCGAGGCGAAACGGTTTTTCAGGACTTTATCCTGCCAGTTGCCGAAGCCAGTTTCTTCTGCGGCCATTTTTGCCAGTGCTTCAGCGTGGTGTGCTGCTTCCTGGGCCACGTTTTTCACGATGGCGTCGATTTGCTGCTGCGAAAAAGTGGCCATAATCGCTTGCGCTTTTTTGGCGTTACGCACCAGCACCCGCGCGTTCTGACGGGAGCGCAAATCGGTATCCAGTTCAATCATGAGTCTATCCTTCATCAGACTAAAAGAGTGCAGACGGGGCGTGCCCTGTCAGGTCATGCTTTATGCTGCGACGCGATTTTTTCGATGTCGTTATGTGGACGGGCGATGACACGGGAGGTCACCACTTCACCGATACGTCTTGCTGCTTCAACACCGGAATCCACCGCGGCATTCACTGCGCCAACGTCGCCTTTCACCATCGCGGTGACCAGGCCAGAGCCGACGTTTTCATAGCCAATCAACTCAACGTTGGCGGCCTTACACATCGCGTCTGCCGCCTCAATACAGGCCACCAGACCTTTGGTTTCGATCAGACCAAGCGCTTCTCTCATTATGTTTTCTCCGGTTAATCGGTAATTTTGTAGTGCGAGACAATCTTGTTGATGTCATTGTGTGGACGCGCGATAACCAACGATGTCACCACCTCGCCAATGCGCTGTGCGGACTCAACACCGGAATCCACCGCCGCTTTTACTGCGCCGACATCACCTTTCACCATTGCGGTGACCAGACCAGAACCGACGTTTTCATAGCCAATCAACTCAACGTTGGCGGCCTTACACATCGCGTCAGCTGCTTCAATACAAGCCACCAAACCTTTGGTTTCAATCAGACCTAATGCATCACCCATGTTTCTTCCCTCCGGCCTTAAGCCTTATGTTTAATAACGATTTTGTTGATGTCGTTGTGAGGACGCGCGATAACCAGCGACGTCACCACTTCCCCGATGTGCTGTGCGGACTCAAGTCCAGAATCGACAGATGCTTTCACTGCGCCAACGTCGCCTTTCACCATCACGGTCACCAGACCAGAGCCGATGTTTTCATAGCCAATCAGTTCAACGTTGGCGGATTTACACATCGCATCCGCTGCGGCAATACAGGCCACCAGGCCTTTGGTTTCGATAAGCCCTAATGCATCACCCATGGTGATCTCCTCAGAACAGGTTTTGTGATTCAGGAAAACCGTCCGTGACACAGCGTTAACTCACGGAAGCGGCGTTCGAATGTCACTATAGAGCTCATGGGATTTTGTGGAATTTAAATCTGCTGACAGCAATGATTTAGAATTAAATTCTGAAATTTAGCTTTCAATACACTCTGATTTATGTATTTGTGCTGGAGTGGTGGGGAGGATTTTGTTTTTAATAATGCGCTTTTTGGCGTATTTTTTTCGCCGGGTATGTTTGTTGCTAAGTTGCTAAATAATTACGAAAAGGGGGTAACAGCTACAGCGGTGAAGTGTGTTGGGGCTCATACTTTGGCGCAAACCCTAAACGCAAAAAATGCGCTTTTGCTCAGGGTCGTTGAGAAGGGGAAAATGAAATGCGTGGTACATCACAAATCGCCTGTGCGATCACTAAGTTAAAGAGTCGTGTTTCTCGTCAGGCGAAGGGGGGACGATGAAAGTGGTGAGCAATTCGTTGCGTAAGGCAGCCAGAAAAAACTAGTCTAATTTGCTGCCAGATTTAAGGGTACAGATCCAAAGCGGTGAATTAATAGAACTGAGCAAAATCGCTTTATCGTTCAGCTTCTGGGCGTTGAGGAACAGCCCGTCATGGCTGTCAGACATTTCACGCATAAAGTAGTCAAAAATCACATCTGGTGATTCATCTATCGATGAGGCGCTGGATTCCCACTGGCTGATGCGGTAATGGCGTTCCGTGGCGGAAACACGTTTACTGGTATAGGTAAATTTGACATAGCGTTGCAGGTACAGCCAGCCAGCGGCAGAGTCCGTGTAGCCTTCGACCACCATAGAACCTTTACCCTGGCTGCCAAAGTTAAAGTGAATATTACCGTTAACGTTCTCCTTTTCCATATTCTCAAAACGCATGATGCCTTTTGTTGAACAACTCATAATCCCTGTATTTTCAGCAGGGGACAACCGCCAGAAACTAAACCCGGAGGCGACGATAAACGTCAGGGCGGAAATAGCAAAGAAGGTGCGCGGTGCAATTCTCATTACGGTTTCCAGGAGTAATAAAAGTAGTTATCGCAATAACTAAACGGGTTATCTTCATGCATAGCGCAGTGCGCGAGGAACACTCGCCCAAGGCCGTTGGTTTCCAGCCTGTCACCGTAGAAAAAAAGAAAACGCTCACCTGGTTTGCAGGCGATATTCAGACGCTTACGGACTTCGTCATAATTTTTCTCATACGCCTTCACGCTTACTGAACGGCGCATTTCGTCGCTTGCCAGTAATTCGCACTGGCTATGAGAAAGTTGCGTCAACGCGATGGGGCGCGCCTCGCTGATACCGAACAAATTGAAGGCTACCAACAAAATCGAAATGGTTAACAAACAGGCACCTGCAAAATACCAGTAAGCGTCGTGACTATGGGTGACAGGCGTTAATGTTGATGGCGCAGACTCGGTATCCTCACTGGATGTTGGTGCGTCAACATCAGGGATTAGGAATGGCTCTATAATTGCAGGTGGCGCAGGGGCTTCATCCAGTGGTTCGATGGAGACATCCGGGTTTAGCTGCAGATAGCCGCGTGCAACGGTAATGATAATATTATCAATACCATAGTGACGGAACGTCTTGCGCAGCATACTGAGATACTGATTCAGATTGCTGTTAGAAGAAGTTAATCCGTTGTCATCCCAAACTTTTTTCAGTACCTCTTCGCGACTAACGATATCGGTATGATGCAAAAAAAAGTTGAGCAGGGCGCTGGACGTTACCGAGAGTTGGCAGTCTGGCTCCGTGCTTTGCGGTAGCGTAAGCGTGCCATCCGTAGCGTCATAAATGAAACGGGCATTGATGTTATAGCGCATCGCGACCTCAATCCATGGGACTTCACGCGGGAAGCGTCATCTTATTCAGTGAATCAACCAGTGCCTGACGATGTTCGGGGCTCATGGTGATCCCTTCCGTTAACTCAGACAACCAGATGCCATCCGCGGTATAGCGCACCAGCGTTCCGGTTGGGCTATTATCCAGTTCATCGCCATTCGCTAAATGACCAAGCATCCAGTCTCGCCAGCATTTTCGCAGCACCGGTTCATCGGGCATTGCCAGCGAAAGCACCATCAATTGACGGCTTTCTTGTGTGTCAGTCAGTGCAGAAAGATAGTTCACATATGCGCGAGTAAAACGGCCATAGCTGATATTGTCTTTTTGCATCAGGGCAGCGATGGCCTCTTCCATTATTGCCAACAACCGGGCAAATAAGGCGTAGATCAGCGCCTGCTTGTTCGGAAAGTGATGCAGTAATCCACCTTTACTCACGCCAGCTTCGCGGGCAACCGCATTCAGCGAGAGGGCAGCGATACCGTCACGACCAGCAATCATAGCTGCAGACTCCAGCAACTGCTGATACAGACGGATGGGATCTTTTTTACGATGTTGGGTTTCTGTATTCATAGGCAGAAGCATACCGACCAGACGGTATGTTTTTTTTTGATCGCTATCAAGGAGAAGCGGCTACCCATTAAGTGAGTGTGGGTATTGCGTGTGAGGTCACAATTTGTCGTATAAATCCCACTGCTGCTGTTAATACTCCTGGTCTGCGCGATGGCAGTAAGGTGTTACTCTTTCGATGAACAGAAAACTCACAAAAAGCGGACAGGCAAGTCGCAATGGCTGAATGATGATTTTTGAAATGCAGAAGGAGGGGGGAGAGACATTGAGTGTGACGTAAGACTGCACATAGCAAAAAGCCTGCTCGGAAGCAGGCTTTTCAGAATTTGGCTCCTCTGACTGGACTCGAACCAGTGACATACGGATTAACAGTCCGCCGTTCTACCGACTGAACTACAGAGGAATCGTTGTTGAGGCACATCTTAGCGGCGAAAAATCTTTTGTCAAACCCCATTTTCAACTCTTGTGTTTAATTGCTTTATCTCTCAACAATTTGTTGCATTTCCAGACAATTTTAACGGGAAATAATTTTGCAGGATTGTCGATTCTCCCTCATCATTTGAAATGCGGTTTCACATTTTTCTTTAAGGTCTGCTTTGAATATCACTTCTGCTGTACGCCATGCCGTAACCCGCACGACCTGGTACGCCAAACGTAAGAGTTATAAAGTTCTCTTCTGGCGTGAAATTACACCGCTTGCTGTGCCCATCTTTCTGGAAAACGGTTGTGTGCTGTTAATGGGGGTATTGAGCACGTTCCTGGTGAGCTGGCTGGGTAAGGATGCAATGGCGGGAGTGGGCCTTGCAGACAGCTTTAACATGGTGATTATGGCTTTTTTTGCTGCTATTGACCTGGGTACGACGGTGGTAGTGGCATTTAGCCTCGGGAAACGTAACCGACGACGCGCCAGAACGGCAACGAGGCAGTCGCTGGTCATTATGACGTTATTTGCCATATTGTTGGCGGCGGTGATTCATTACTTTGGTGAGCAGATCATCAATATTGTTGCCGGAGAGGCTACAGAACACGTCAAAGCGCTGGCGTTGATCTATCTGGAGTTGACGGTACTGAGTTATCCGGCGGCAGCCATAGCGCTAATTGGTAGTGGTGCGTTGCGAGGGGCCGGTAACACGAAAATTCCGCTGCTCATTAACGGTGGCATGAATATTCTCAATATCATCATTAGCAGCATACTTATTTATGGCATTTTTTCATGGCAAGGCCTTGGTTTTGAAGGGGCGGGCCTGGGGCTGACAATCTCCCGCTATATTGGAGCTGTTGCCATTATATGGGTGTTGATGATCGGTTTTAATCCGGCGCTGCGTATCACCTTGAAAAGCTATTTCAGGCCACTGAATTTTTCTGTTATTTGGGAAGTGATGGGAATAGGTATCCCGGCGAGTGTCGAATCAGTTCTCTTTACCAGTGGACGTCTGTTAACACAAATGTTTGTTGCCGGGATGGGAACCAGTGTTATTGCCGGTAATTTTATCGCCTTTTCAATTGCTGCACTTATCAACCTTCCTGGTAATGCGTTGGCCTCGGCCTCAACAATTATTACCGGACGGCGATTAGGTAACGGTCAAATTGCTCAGGCTGCAATTCAGCTGCGTCATGTGTTCTGGTTATCAACCATTGGTCTGACCGCAATAGCCTGGCTGAGCGCACCATTTGCCAGTCTGATGGCTTCCTTTTATACCCACGATCCTGAAGTTATTCATGTGGTGGTGGTCCTCGTTTGGCTCAATGCGGCGTTTATGCCAATCTGGACAGCGGCCTGGGTTGTGCCTGCCGGGTTTAAAGGCGCACGGGATGCACGCTATGCAATGTGGGTATCAATGTTAGGGATGTGGGGATGCCGGGTCGTGGTGGGCTATACGCTGGGTATTGTTCTTGGCTGGGGCGTTGTGGGTGTCTGGATGGGAATGTTCTCAGACTGGGCAGTCCGGGCAATTCTCTTTTATCGTCGGATGAAAACCGGTAAATGGTTATGGAAATATCCCAGGACACACCTTGAAAAGGTGGAAAAATAAGCGTTTGTGGCGCAATTTAATGCGAAATGAGGAATATTTCAGCAAACGATCAGGAATATGAATTCAGCCTTTGACATTGCATATCGTCATCGTTAATATGCGCCCCGTTCACACGATTCCTCTGTAGTTCAGTCGGTAGAACGGCGGACTGTTAATCCGTATGTCACTGGTTCGAGTCCAGTCAGAGGAGCCAAATTCTGAAAAGCCCGCTTTTAAAGCGGGCTTTTTGCGATCTCACATCTCCCGGTTATCTTTCATTTTTTTCATCTTGCCCATTTTGGGAAAGAAAATCATTTTCACTTCGCTTTTCGCGAGGTAGTCTCAAAAGAGTCGTTTAAGCATCGACTTAGCCTAATGGCAAACGCCAATTTACCTGAAGAGCTGGTTCTCATCTGACCTGGACAGTTCCTGCAATACATTGAATTTGCGAGATTTCACAGGCAGGATAAAGCGCGATTTGTCAGCAATCTGAGTCGGTTATACAACGGCTGCAATGTGAGTAACCCATTTTTATACTTATAACTAAAAAACCAGTACTGACAGGACAATCATGGACTCCACACTTATTTCAACGCCTCCAAAAGAGGACACTCCATCGCTTACCCGTGCTCGTCGTGCTGCTTTCGGTAGTTTTGCCGGAGCAGTGGTTGACTGGTACGATTTTCTGCTTTATGGCATCACTGCCGCGTTAGTGTTTAACAGTGAATTCTTCCCACAAATTAGTCCGGCCATGGGCACACTGGCTGCTTTTGCAACATTTGGCGTCGGCTTTTTGTTTCGTCCACTGGGTGGCGTGATTTTTGGTCATTTTGGCGACCGCCTTGGACGCAAACGGATGCTGATGCTTACCGTCTGGATGATGGGGATTGCGACGGCACTGATTGGCATTCTGCCATCGTTTGCTGCAATTGGCTGGTGGGCTCCGGTTCTGCTTGTTACCTTACGGGCAATCCAGGGATTTGCCGTTGGTGGGGAGTGGGGCGGTGCGGCGTTGCTGTCGGTCGAAAGCGCACCTGAAAACAAAAAAGCCTTTTATAGCAGTGGGGTACAGGTCGGTTATGGTGTCGGTCTTTTGCTCTCTACCGGGCTGGTCTCGCTGATCAGCATGATGACCACAGATGAACAGTTTTTAAGCTGGGGCTGGCGTATTCCGTTTTTATTCAGCATCGTGCTGGTGCTTGGCGCATTATGGATTCGTAACGGAATGGAAGAATCTGCCGAGTTTGAAAAGCAGCAACAAAAAACATCACCAAAAACACGTTTACCGGTGTTGGAAGCACTTAGCGGCCATCCCGGCGCTTTTTTGAAAATCATCGGCTTGCGTTTGTGTGAACTTTTGACCATGTATATCGTCACTGCGTTTGCACTGAACTACTCGACACAAAATCTCGGGCTTCCACGCGAACTCTTTCTGAATATCGGCCTGCTGGTGGGTGGACTAAGTTGCCTGACCATTCCGTGCTTTGCATGGCTTGCAGATCGTTTTGGTCGTCGTCGCGTTTATATTACGGGAGCGTTAATTGGCACACTCAGTGCTTTCCCGTTTTTTATAGCGTTGGAATCCCAATCTATTTTTTGGATCGTGTTCTTCTCAATAATGCTGGCGAATATTGCCCATGATATGGTGGTTTGTGTGCAGCAACCGATGTTTACCAGCATGTTTGGCGCGAGTTACCGCTACAGTGGTGCTGGTGTGGGGTATCAGGTCGCAAGTGTGGTGGGGGGAGGTTTTACACCATTCATTGCCGCAGCTCTTGTCACATTTTCTGCGGGTGACTGGCGGAGCGTAGCTATTTACCTGCTTGTTGGTTGCCTTATCTCAGCGGCGACAGCATCATTAATGAAAGATAAGTAACTGTTATCACATTAATTGCGAAGGTGTTCCGGCCTTCGCATATCTCTTCTTTAAGTCTCACTTTAGTTTCACATTACTGTGACATACTATCGAAAGAGCAGTACATCTGTGAAACAAGGAGACAGTCATGAATCATCAGGGCATTGGCCTGACCCCAACTCAGGCACTGGATAAACTGAACGCAATGTATGAGCAATCGGTAAACGCTTTACGTAGTGCTATTAGCAAATACATTGAAAGTGGAGAGCTTCCCGACGTTAACGCCCGACAGCACGGTCTTTTTGTTTATCCATCGCTTACGGTTAAATGGGATGGAAACACCACGAATCCACCTAAAGCGCGCGCTTTTGGACGTTTTACTCATCCAGGGAGCTATAGCACCACTATTACCCGCCCGGCACTTTTTCGTCGTTATCTGGAAGAGCAATTGATGTTGCTTTATCAGGATTACGGTGCGCAAATTACAGTCGAACCTTCACAGCATGAGATCCCTTATCCCTACGTGATCGACGGTTCTGAATTATCGTTGGATCGTTCGATGAGTGCCGGGCTGACTCGTCATTTTCCCACTACCGAGTTAGCACAAATTGGAGATGAAACCGCAGACGGTATTTATCATCCTGCGGAGTTTTCGCCACTTTCGCATTTTGATGCCCGCCGTGTTGATTTTTCACTGGCACGATTGCGGCACTATACCGGGACGCCGGTTGAACATTTCCAGCCTTTCGTTTTGTTCACTAACTACACCCGCTATGTAGATGAATTTGTTCGTTGGGGATGTAGTCAAATACTTGATCCTGACAGTCCATATATTGCGCTTTCATGTGCAGGGGGAATTTGGATCACAGCCGAAACTGAAGCACCAGAAGAAGCAATTTCTGATTTGGCATGGAAAAAACACCAGATGCCTGCCTGGCATTTAATTACCGCCGATGGACAGGGGATTACGCTGGTCAATATCGGTGTTGGTCCGTCGAATGCGAAGACAATTTGTGATCACCTTGCGGTGCTCAGGCCGGATGTCTGGCTGATGATCGGTCACTGTGGTGGTTTGCGTGAAAGCCAGATGATTGGTGATTACGTTCTTGCCCATGCTTATTTACGCGACGATCATGTACTTGATGCAGTACTTCCACCAGATATCCCAATTCCAAGCATTGCAGAAGTGCAACGTGCGCTTTATGACGCCACTAAGCTGGTCAGTGGGATGCCGGGAGAAGAAGTTAAGCAACGGCTGCGTACAGGAACTGTGGTTACAACAGATGACCGTAACTGGGAGTTGCGTTATTCCGCCTCGGCATTGCGCTTTAATCTTAGCCGTGCGGTGGCTATCGATATGGAAAGTGCCACCATTGCCGCTCAGGGGTACCGATTCCGTGTACCGTATGGTACTTTGCTTTGTGTATCGGACAAACCATTGCACGGCGAGATCAAACTGCCGGGGCAGGCAAATCGCTTTTATGAAGGCGCTATTTCTGAGCATTTGCAAATAGGCATTCGCGCTATTGATCTCTTACGTGCAGAGGGAGAACGGCTGCACTCTCGTAAACTACGTACGTTTAATGAACCGCCATTCCGTTAAGAATTAATCTTGATGTGCAAAAAGAGGGGGGGGGGAAGTTGATTTTGCCCCCTTTTATTATTTAAGAATATCTAATTTTATATTTCCCTATAATATCGAAAACATGGTCATAAGTGCTGATAATTATGTGCTGAACTCCATCCTTTTGGATATCCTCTACTAAATCCAAACTTGATTTCGTATATTTTTCAAACGGATAATCATCAAGTTTATATATAGAGAGCTTTTCAATATTGTTAATAAAAAATACGAGGATAACATCACAAGCATCTTTAATATAGGTTTGCAGGCAGATAACGATAATGAAACTTTGATGGTGAAATTAAATGGATATAGATTTAACTCTGTTCCAGTTAAAATCATCGCATCTCGACCATATATTTTACCATATTTTGTTTCTAGCGCTTTTACAATCATATTAGCTGCAACCTCTTGTCGCTAATGTTCTGCCATCATCTTGAGTTGTAACTCTATTCTCATTGGATTTCTCATCCGTCCTGATCTGTCCGATGACCAGACTGTGCATTGTTGAGAACGCACTAATGACATGAATCGCTCCCTTGCGGCGACTCTTGTCATAAGAATGCCGGAGTGTTTTTCCATCAATTGCGATGACGTCTTTATCATCTGAAGAATGGCAGTCACGCATCCAGTTAATAAAGCACTCGTGAAATTTTGCAGGACTGATACAGGATACAACTCTGGCAATGGTATCGTGAACAGGAATACCATTTTCAAAATCACCATATTGCTTCAAAAAATCGGGATGTGTTTCCCCAAAATCCTCTATATCTTCCCAACCTTCTGCACCCGAAATAACGGCGCAAATAGTCAACAGTAGAATATCCGATAATTTATGCTCCACTTTCCAGGCTTGTCTGTAATCGGGGATAACAGAAATATGTTCCATCAATTTTTTAAGTACCATTTTGTTCTCCTTAATTATGTAAGGAGTATTTGATCATGTATAAGCAATAAAAAACAGCTTCAGGTAATGAGGAATATCTCAATTTATGAACATAAAATGCGAATTATTTAGTACAAAAAAGCAGCGTTACGTGATCTTTCCCTGGTGGTTAAGGGGATGCGTGACGGGATGTTTAGTGTGCTGAATGAAAGTTAAATAATAAAAAGCCGGGAGAATAAACCATCCCGGCACGTTATTAAATATATAGAGTTCAAATCAAATTAATTAAATAATTCAATTCTTGTTTTAAATAAGCATCATTCTTTTTCTCAATAAGCTCCATCATATATTTTTTTGTGTCATCATTGCCATACTCATTAATATAGAGTGAAATTGCATCCATAATATCTCGCTCATAATTATCCAATGCTAGAACATATATATCAATTAACGCGCGTAGTTGCTCATTTGATAAGGTGTCTCTCAAACTATCTTCAAGTGTTTCATAACGAAAAACAAGCTCATTCCGACTAATGGTACTCATAATATATTACCTGTAAGGCCCTCGACCTGGTTGCATTGGTATATGTGCATCCGGCGACGTAACAGCTATATTCCCTGAAGCATCATATTTTACTATTGGAACAACTGGATTATTCTTGCCACCATAATTCCCATTTACAACCCCTGATGTAGGTAATGATTCTATATGAGCATGAGGTACTTCATCTGCAAAACTTTTGGGGCGAGTTCTTTGCTTAGCAGGATCAAGCCTCACTGCAACAGTATTTCCGTCAGGTAATGCTTTTGTCCAGACTTCTCCCCCGCTATGCGCTTGTACCGACGAATAACCTCGATTACGCAAAGTTTGTCGTATTTCCCCTGGCGTTTTTCCTGCAAAATTGGGTAGGCCACCTATTTCTTCCTGAATATTCTGTGCACTTCTGTAGCGCCCATCGCTTCCCCTTAATTTACAAAGACCAAGAGGATCAATATAACTTAGCGGATTAGGCGCATAAGCATATAAGTTCAGCCCGCCCGCCAGCCCTATCGGGTCAGGCTGCGAAAACCGTCCACTTTCCGGCAAAAAATACCTGAATGTATTGTAGTGAAGCCCCGTTTCCCTGTCCAGGTACTGCCCCGCAAACCGCAGGTTCTGCTGCGGATGCACGGAGTAAATATCCCGGTTTTCCTCAAAACGGATATTGCCCCATAACTGCACCCGCGCGCGCCACACTATCCCGCCGTCGCTGTCCGTCATGCACTGCGGATACCCGTTTGGCAGTGTGTGGTAGTAAAGCACCCGCTGCCAGGGTTCATTGCCGCCACTGGAACGGTCCACCCGCGCCAGCGGCTGGTAACTGTTTTCCTCATACAGATACAGGGTGTGCGCCGCCGGGCTTTTCTCATTGTGCTCACCGCACAGCCGCATCCCGCTCCATTCAAACACCGTCCTTTCCGGTTTTTCTGCGCCCTGACGCCAGGCGCGTTTTTCCGTCCGCCTGCCCAGCGCGTCGTAACTGAATGTCACCCGGCTCCAGTCCCGGTCGTTCAGTATCTCCACTGTCACCAGCCGGTGCGCGTCATCATAGTGCATCCGTTGTTTCACGCCGGTACGCACGTTTTCCCGCCGCGCCAGCCGCCCGAAGCCGTCCCAGGTGTAACGGAACTCGCCGCCGAGCGTCACCTGGTTGGCTGGCGCATCCGGCAGGCGGGGAGGGTAACCGCCGGAGCGCAGCCCGTTCATGGCCGCGTCGTAACGGAATGTCTCGCTGTGGCCGTCCTGGTCGTGGCGCACAACCTGCCCGCGCGCGTCGTAGCTGAACTCGTCTTCCTGCGGTGCGCCCTCACGCAGCATGGGCATGGTCTGGCTGTACTGGCAACTCAGGCGGCGCAGGTTATCCCGGCTGTCCCGGTGGTAGCGGCTGTCCAGCAGTGGCGTCACCAGCTCCGGTGCGTTCAGCCCGCTGCTCTGGCGCGTCAGGTGCCCACAGATGTTGTACGCCCGGTACTGGCTGAGTCTGCCCTGGCTGCGCCGGATTTCACGGTGCAGTTCATCCCGTTCATACTCTGCTATCACCTCGCTGCCCCGGTCGCTGTCAAGCCGGGTCTGGAGCAGGTGACCGCTGCCGTAATACAGGTGGCGCAGCGTCCGGCCATCCGGGAAGTGCTCTGCCGTCCGGTTGCCCGGCGCGTCGTGGTCAAACCGGTAACAGCCGCTGTGGTTATGTTCGGCGGTCAGTTGCCCCAGTTTGTCATACTCAAAACGCAGTTCTGTGGCACCGTCTTCTGTGATATCCCGCAGCGTGGTCTGCCACGCGTCGTGGTGGTATTCCGTGCGCCGCGAGGCGGTACTCCTGGCGGTTAACCGCCCCAGCGCATCGTATTCAAAGCGGGTGAGGAGAGGAGCGCCGCCATCCACCGGCGTTTCTGTCTGCGCCAGCAGATTACCCAGCACATCGCGCTGATATGTCTTTTCTGTGCCAGTTAGCCCCGTTTCTTTTATCAGGTGGTCGCGCACATCGTATTCAAACGAATACGCTTCCCCTTTTTCATTGTACAGGCGCGTCAGCCGCCCCAGCGGATCGTAGCTGAACCGCAACGGATACCCCGCCGGATCGGTGCGCAGCGTGACCTGGCCTCTGGCGTTGCGGGTAAAGAGCGTGACCTCTCCGCCAAAACCCTGCTGGCGGAGCAGCTCGCCTGCCGGGTTATACGCAAACTGCATGGTGCAGCCATCCGGGCGGGTGAGGGTGTTCAGCCGGTCTGTTGTGGTATATCCGTAGCGGGTGATATTGCCTGCGGCGTTGACCTCATGCGTCAGCCTGCCCCATTCGTCGTAATGCCAGCGCGTCAGACGGTCAGAGCAGTCCCGGTACTCCGTTATCTGGCCGCGCCCGTTATAACGCCTGTGCAGGGTGTTACCTGCCGCATCATGGACAACGGTGTTATTACCGTCAGTATCCCACTCCAGCCGGGTGACGTTGTTCAGGGGATCGGTGATGCTGAGTACATCCCCTGCATTGTTATAGTCATATGTCCATACTGCCTGACCGGGCTGTATCCATTTCACGGGGAACGAAAAACCGGGCAGCCAGGTGATGGCGGTTTTCTGCCCCAGTGCATCCGTGAATACGGCCACATTGCCATAGTCATCATAAGAATACGTTTCGGTATTCCCCAGCGGATCGGTGTGGCTGAGTAACTGGCGCGAACTGTTCCAGACATTTTTCCACACCGCGCCCAGTTCATCCGTCTGTTCTGTTATCTGTCCCAGCGCGTCCCAGCGCCAGAGGCTTTCTCCCCGCCCTTCCTGAACCAGCCGCAGGCTCTGTCCCGGTACGTCATAGTCGAACAGGTAATGCTCCAGCCGGACCGGGGGCGTGTTGCCTGTTGCACCTTCCTGTATCCAGTGCTCCACCACCCGCCAGTGCGCCGGACGCGCATCTCCCGTGTCATCCGTCCAGGCCGCAAAATGCTGCCAGCGGTAGTGTGATCCCCGTCCGCCGGGGTAGTACAGTGCCTGAATCAGGCCATGTGGTTTCCCGTATTCACAGCGCAGGGTGACATTGCCGTCGGCATCACTGACGCCGGACAATTGTCCCTCCGGCGTGAAGGTATAGCTGACCAGCAGGCGTTCATGGCTGTTATCCTCACTCTGCTGCCAGACCTCACGCAGGCGTCCGTTTTCATGGTGCAGGCGGACAACCAGAAGGTGGTCGTCATCATGGATGTGGGTGAGTGTGCCGGTGGCGTCCCGGACCATCGTCAGGCTGTTAAGGTGCCTGTCCATGATCTTTTCCAGCCGCCAGTGACCGGGGCGGAGCGGATCGGGGGCAAAGCAGGAATACTCTCCAGCCAGCGTCTGGATCAGAAAATAATCCTGTTTGCTGCGCCAGACCCGGAATCCTTCGTCCACATAAAACGCACTGTCGCCGGGCGTCAGCCCGCCGAGCTTTAATGCCCGCCCGGCATCATCCACATAAAAAAACTGTTCCGGACCATTTTCCGTGACATCGCCCAGCGGCGGTGTGGTGAGATCCGGTGTTTCCGTCCTGAAGACCGAAACCTCAAAAGGCAGACGCCAGCTCCGGCCCAGCATCCCGGTCTGTGTGTTACGGCTGTCATATAATCGCTGCCAGAGAAGGGGAATGCGACCATCCAGCGCAAAGTCCAGATCACTCTCTGCCATCTGGATTTTAGCCCCGCTGGGGCCATGCACCGGGTTGCCGAATGAGCCTTCGGGACACTTACAGGAACAGGATTCCTTTTCGCCGGTTTTACGGAACTTGCTGAGCACTTTACGGGCGACGATCGCCACCACAATATCGGCAGCCAGTTTGATAAACGGATTTTTTCCGCTGCGGATATCCCTGACCACTTCAGACGGGCCGCCAATGCGCACCCTGCTGCCACTCTGTGTATGAGATATCACCGCCTCACAGGTGCTGCGGTCGCCGTTACGGCAGGCAGGCTGGCTGTTAATGTGGACGGTGCGCGACCCCTCCGCCAGCAGCAACTCTTCCGGCGACATGGCGTGCCACTTTTCGCAGGAGATCCTGTCCTCATTTGCCGGTGTGGCATGAGGACTGGCGCTGGCAACGGTAGGGGCCATCATCTCCTGTAACGAGTCAAGGGGATGGCTGAGAAAATCCCATGCCGATTTCACCAGCCCGGCAAACGGTACTACTGTGAAAAAAATCGTGGAGGCAATATGCATGGCGACATCACCGGCATCCTGCTTCTTCGCGTCCTCCGCTTCCAGTTTTGCCAGTTCACCGGCAGACGGCAGTTTACCGGCTGCCCGGGCGGCGGGTTTCTTTTTGATGGTTACGTTTGGGGAGCCGGTGATAATCCTGCCATCGGGATCGCCTTTTATACCGAAGAACTCCAGGGCGTCATCCACCAGCTCTCCGGCACCGTCGGCAATATCATCAATCAGATCACCAAATCCGGCCCCCACGCCATTAACCACCAGCCCGCTGACCACAAAGGCGATAACCGGGCCTGTTGTCCCGCCGGAACCAATCGTGGCGGCCACGGCAGCCGTGGCAGCAGCGGCTGCCCCTACGGCGACGGCGACATATATGGCCCCTTTGACAAACGACGAGACAAAATCGGCCAGTAGCGAGGTATGTACCAGCAGATCGTCCTTTTTGGCTGCGAGAAAGTCACTGCCCATTGTGATGCCCCTTTGTCATGGTGCTGTTATGCCTGGCGGGAAGCAAAGCTGGCTTTGACCTGCTGCCACCACTGCGTGGCGGCTTCATCCAGGGGGGCAAGACGGGTAAATGAGAGCACCAGCAATGCGGGCGTCTGCTGTGTACACAGCAGTTGCTGGTAAATTTTTACGTTCTGCTTTTCAAATGAGCAGCTTAATTCCAGTGCCGGAATGTCTCCCAGCATGACCGGTACGGGTTCACTGCTCAGAAAATGGCGGGTATCTTTCTTCAGTTTTGCTATCTGGCGGGAAAGGTAAACGTCCGGCAGCAGCCCTTCGCTCAGCCGGGCACGGCTGATCACCAGCGATGCCTGATGTTGTGGCAGTTTCAGAATATTGACCGTTTCATCAACGAAACCGTCACAGCCGGGGAGCGTCAGTGTGCCTTCATGGGTGATGTAATTCATGCGTTATTCCTTGTTGTTTTTTTATTTCTCAGGGGCTGGCGGGGGAAATGCGGCTTTGACGGCGTTATTGATATCGTCGGGGCCAAAGTGTGCGCCAATCTTTCCGGGTTTTGCCCCGTCCATGTTGATATCCACGGTATCGGTGGCGGTGATCTCACCTTTTCCGTCCGCATAGATATTGAAGTTTTTGCAGTACCAGTTGATGTTGCCGTCCTGGGTCAGCGTAATGGCGGCATCGCCACAGGCGATGGTGACTTCTGACGCGCTGTTCATCAGGTATTTCCCGGCGACCAGCTCGACTTTATTTTCACCGACCAGCGTGTTGTGCATCGCCTTCACTTTCTGATCGTGGCTGGCATGGACTTTGATTGCCTGGCCTGCCTGGACATCGATGGTCTGAACGCCAGTGACCGATTCCACATGGTTGGCTCCCACGGTCGTCACCCGGTGATTAAGCACCACGGTTGACATATCCTTCTGTGCATGCATGGAGAGCAGCTCCTGCCCGGTCCTGTCCTCAAACATGAGTTCGTTATAACCGCTCCCCTTGTAGGTTTTTGAGCGTATCGCCATCTGTGTCTTCGTTCCCGGCAGGCTGCCCGGCGACCGGTTATCCTGGTGGTAGGTGCGGCCCATGATGATGGGCTGGTCGGGGTCGCCGTTGAGGAAGTCCACGATGACCTCCTGGCCCACGCGGGGGATGGCGAGGTTGCCGAAGCCGGTTCCGGCCCATGCCTGCGACACCCGCACCCAGCAGGAGCTGTCCTGGTCAGCGGCGTTGTAGCGGTCCCAGGTGAACTTCACGCGCACGCGCCCGTGTTCGTCGCAGAAGATTTCCTCGCCCGGCGGTCCGGTGACAACGGCGGTCTGCGGGCCGTCAATCAGTGGTTTGGGTTCAGGGACAGGACGCCAGGTCTGGTGTCCGGGAATGACGGTAAAGTCATTGACCAGGGTGGTGCCGGAACCGCCGTGGCCGACCTGCGCCTGGGGTTGTTCGCCGTGCAGCTCACTTTCCACCACCTGCCAGAGAACGTTCAGGTCCGCGCGCGGATGGGCTGACAGCGTGAAGCGCATTCCCGGCCACAGTTGCGGGGAGTTCGAAGAGCCGTCAGCACACTCGGCGTTATTACGCAGCCCTTCAAGCTGGTAACGGGTAAAGCCCGCGCCGTGCTGTTCATCCTTGAAGCGCCCCGGATAGTCGAAAATCTCGTAGTCGGGACGCTGGAAAGGCATGTTGTCACCGCGTCGCTCAAACTGCCCGCGCCAGTTGGGTGCGGTAAAGGTGTAATCCCGGGAAACCACTTTAGCCGGTCGGATCTGAGTGCTGCGGCGGAAGCTGCGGATACAGTATTCAGGGGTGACGTCGCCGTTGGGGTTATAGGGCAGAGACAGGGCGGACTGCTGGTAACCGGCTTTGTCGGCCATGATGAGCTTCTGGGTGGCGGCCTGAAGGTCTTCCTCTTCAAAGAAGTAAATCCCTTCCTCGGCCATGAGGCGGCGTGCGAAATCGAAGTCGGTTTCCATGAACTGGACGCAGAACTCGCGGGCGGGGTGAGGGAGTGCAAAGAGGGCATCGTAATAAAGCACGCCCATCTCTCTGAGCAGGGTGAAGAGGATGGTGCGGATGTCCTGGTTCTGGTAGCTGCGGCAGTTCTGGCGGAGGGATGAGCGCCAGAAAGGAGGGCGGATACGCATGCGGTACTGAGTCTGGTGTTTACCGGTATCGCCCTGTTCGCACCATGTGACCAGTCCTTTTACCCGTCGCTGTGGGGAGTCGCCCTGCCAGATAGTCAGGGTGACGTCCTCATCGATGATGGCGGAGAAATCGATGGCGGGGTCGTGACTGACGGCGGTGACGTCGAGGGTGAACAACGAGGAAAGGGACTGGGAGAGGTGGAAGGTGACAACGGCGAAGGTGTCGGGGGGAAGCCCGCTGGCCTCCAGGGTAAAGCGCGTTCCTTCTGGCATAGTAATCTCCTCTGTTGGCAGGAAAATAGCGGTTCTGGCAATGTGGTGACCGCCGGGCTTCAGGCACGCTACCGCCGAAGTTTCCGGCGACCGCCATCTCCCGTAAAAACATAACCATTTGCTTAAAAAGATTTTTTTTCGACTTCGCTTGAATTTGATGCAAAAAAAACAGCACTCCGCCCGGCAGGGCAGAATGCTGTTGGTTTAATTTATGCTTCCAAAGGTGCGCGCCAGTCATCAGCCCCAGATGTGCCAGACTTGACGTGTTCCCACTCGATTTTACGGTAGGCAAGAGACACTTCGAGCAACTGGGTGAACTCGCGTTTTGCCGGGTCCTGGCAATGCGGCATATGAAGTTTCATATCCACAATCGTCGAATCCGTCAGACGGGTGGTGAAATAATGCTCTTGTTTACCTTCAACAGAGGTACGCCACCAGTGCAACTCTGTGGTTGGTAGCATTTCGCCTGAGGCCAGTGCGTTGTACATCAGCGGAACAGCTTTGTTCAACGCCACGGTAAAGATGAACGGTTTGTGGGCGCGCTGACCCGCAGGTTGACCGGATTGCGGATCAGTCGGGACGGTGACGTTATGCAGGAACTCCTGAACCAGCATTTCGTCTTCGTGACCCTGCACATAGATATTACCGACGGAATCAGCGGTAAAAGCACCTGCGGTAATATTCCCCTGGGTTTGACCAGTAATAGAGATGTAACACGGAGTTGGCATTTGTGAATTCCTTGTAAAGGTGTTGACTATTAATATAAATTGCCTGCCGGTTATTTTCGGCAAACGGATAACGATACGACTTTATACTAAGAGTCGCGTCATTATTAAGTATTCAGATGATCAATAGATCTGTTATTTGGTATTCGTAAAAGAAATTTGAATAAGTTATAAATAACAGGTTCATTTAACCTTAATACATCAATTTATGTGCATGTGCTTTACTCTCGCAGGGTAGGTTTAACCGCGATAAAAATAAGTGTTATTGTATCGTGAATAATATTATGCCTTTCTTTTTTGGATTACCTCTTGCTGATTATTAAGGCGTTTCGTGAGGATTTTCTCACGATACATAAGTAAAGTTAATGTTTCTATAAATAAATATTTATCGTGATAATGCTTCGTTAAAATCACCAATAAAATCAATAACATAATATATTTTATTTGGCGGTAATTTTTGTTTTACATTCATCTTTAATTGCATTATGTGATTGTGTTTAAGCATATTGTTGAAAGGAGAATACATCTGTTTCAAACAAAGAAAAAGGTTTTTAAAATTTATTTTCAGGCGTAGAATGCGGAGCAATGATAATTTGTGATTCTTATTTTTATCGCCACTGGAGCGGCATTGCCGGTATTTTTGTTTGGTACGGATCATGCTGTGTTCAGGGCCACAACAAGATGGACTAATCATATGAGCAGCCAAAAATACGGCGGCAGTATTGCGCCTCGCGAGAGAATTAATATCCACTATGTGCCACGCACTAATGATCAGGCCGCTGAAGTTGAGCTCCCACTTAATATTGTGGTGGTTGGCGACACAAAAGGCGCTCTGGATGAAACACCTATTGATGAACGCCAGGCGGTGTCCATTAATAAAAACAATTTCCGTTCTGTAATGGCAGAAGTCGGGATCAAAACCACGGTGACGGTTGCTGACAAGCTCAGTGAAAAACCTGACGGCGAAATGAGTGTCACCCTGGACATTAAATCACTGGATGATTTTTCACCAGACAATATCGCAAGGCAAGTGCCCGAAATGAAGAAAATACTGGAACTGCGTGAGGCTCTCGTTGCTTTACGTGGACCAATGGGGAATGTCCCTGCATTCCGCGCCCAGCTTCAGGCTTTGCTGGATAACGAAGAAACCCGTGAGCAGCTCCTCCGGGAACTGGATATCATCGATCAGAAATAAGGAAGGATGTTGGTATGTCATTACAGGAAGAGCTTACTTCTCCACTTGCTGAATCGGTTGCTCCACAGCACTCTCTGCTGGATGAAATCATGTCCAGAACCCGCATCCAGCCTGAGTCAGATGGTTATGATGTAGCCCGGCAGGGCGTTGTGGCATTTATCAGAAGTATTCTGACATCTGATACCGGTGATGCAATTAATCGGCTGGCCGTAGACAGGATGATTACAGTACTGGACCAAAAACTCAGTGCTCAGACAGACGAGATCCTGCACTCTGAACCCGTACAACAGCTGGAATCATTCTGGCGTTCAATGAAGTTGCTGGTTGACAGAACCGATTTCAAAGAAAATATCAAAATTCATTTGATCCACGCCACCAAAGAAGAATTGCTGGAAGATTTTGAATTTGCTCCAGAAATTGTTCAGTCTGGCTTTTACAAGCATATTTACTCATCGGGATATGGCCAGTTTGGTGGCGAACCCGTGGCTGCCGTGGTGGGGGCTTATGAATTTAAAAACACCACGCCGGATATGAAGCTGTTGCAGTATGTCAGTGCTGTAGGATCAATGGCTCATGCGCCGTTTTTGTCTTCCGTGGCACCGCAATTTTTTGGACTTAATTCATATACCGAACTTCCGACCATTAAAGATCTTTATTCTGTCTTTGAGGGCCCGGCTTATACAAAATGGCGTGCGCTGCGTGAGTCTGAAGATTCTCGTTATCTGGGGCTCACGGCTCCCCGTGTCCTGCTGCGACTTCCTTATTCTCCAACGGAAAATCCGGTTAAATCTTTCTGCTATGAGGAAGATGTCCGTCATAGACATGAAGACTATTTATGGGGAAATACAGCATTTTTGCTGGCCTGTAGCCTGACGGACTCGTTTTCAAAATATCGCTGGTGTCCCAACATCATCGGGCCACAGAGTGGCGGTGCAGTAAAAGACTTACCTGTACATTTATATGAATCACTTGGTCAGATACAAGCCAAAATTCCAACCGAAGTCCTGATTACTGATCGCCGGGAATATGAACTGGCAGAAGAGGGTTTTATCAGCCTGACCATGCGTAAGGACAGTGATAACGCATGTTTCTTCTCCGCCAACTCGGTGCAGAAACCGAAAGTGTTTCCAAACACCAGGGAGGGGAAAGAGGCCGAAACTAACTACAAACTGGGTACTCAGTTGCCCTATATGTTCATTATTACCCGCCTCGCCCATTTTATTAAAGTGTTGCAACGTGAGCAGATTGGCTCCTGGAAAGAACG
The DNA here is from genome assembly GCF_000026225.1 of Escherichia fergusonii ATCC 35469. Lineage (NCBI taxonomy): Bacteria > Pseudomonadati > Pseudomonadota > Gammaproteobacteria > Enterobacterales > Enterobacteriaceae > Escherichia > Escherichia fergusonii. Next base: position 2,026,296 of record NC_011740.1, on the reverse strand, counting down.
TTCCGATTTGGAAAGGGAACTGAATATCTGGATTCGCCAGTATGTGGCCGACCAGGAAAACCCGCCAGCAGATGTGCGCAGCCGCAAACCGCTCAGGGCTGCGAAGATTGAAGTGCAGGATGTTGAAGGTGAACCGGGCTGGTACAAGGTCGCGCTCGCCGTGAGGCCGCACTTTAAATATATGGGGGCGACATTTGAACTTGCCCTGGTCGGACGTCTGGACAAGGAATAATTATGAAGTATCAGGACCGGGGATTACGGGCTTCGGGAAGTTTATTTGAACGTGTACGTGAAGCGGCCCGATCACCGGTTCCTCGTCCTGTTAATGCCGGGATGCTTCAGTTATCCATCCGACATAATCTGCATAATATTTTGAATACCCGGCCTGGTAGCTGCCGGGCTTCTCCTTTGCTGGGCGTACTCGATTTTAATGACGCCGCCACAACATCCCAGGGATTTAATGCTGCTATTGAACGGGCGGTAAAAGAGTGCATCGAAAAGCACGAACCCCGGATAACACATGCAGATGTTTATATGGAAAAAAGTGATACCGGAAACGGACCGTTGGATCTGCGCCTTCATATTACGGCAACGGTGGAATTCCAGAACGTCAGGGATGTTCTGGAGTTCAGCTTATCCCTTGATAATAAACAACATTACCTGGTGGACTGATCAGTATGTTATTTGAGGAACGGTATTACCGAAAAGAGCTGGATTACCTGCGTCAGGCCGGGAAACTGTTGGCAAAGGATAAGCCTCATCTGGCGCGCTTTCTGGCCGATAAAGGAGCCGATCCTGATGTAGAACGCTTGCTGGAAGGATTTGCCCTGCTCGCCGGCAATCTGCGCGCCAAAATTGATGATGAATTTCCCGAAGTCACTCACAGCCTGATTAACATGTTGTGGCCGAATTATTTACGGCCCACACCCAGCATGACCATCATTGAATATGAACCAGATACGCGGAAGATTGACACCCCGGTGTTGATTGCCCGTGGTGCACAGATGATGAACGGGGAGGGAAGTTATCCATTCGCTCCCGGAAATGATGACGACAGTACTCTTCAGCCTCCGTGTATCTTCACGCTTTGTCGGGATATCTGGCTGCTGCCCGTCACGGTGGAAAATATCACCCTGCATAATAATCAGCAGCAGGGATGTATTGAGATTGCTTTTTTTGCTGAAAACGGAATCAATCCGGGGCGAACTGATTTCAACAAGCTGCGTTTCTGGCTGGGCGATGAAGATGAATACACCCGCAACCAGCTCTATCTCTGGTTGAGTGAATATCTGGCGGATGCTGAATTTGTTACAGAAGGCGACTCCGTTCGTTTACCAGACTTCGCACTGGAGCAGGTTGGGTTCAGTAAACAGGATGCGCTTTTACCCTGGCCCGGTAATGTCTACAGTGGTTACCGTATATTGCAGGAATACCTGTGTTTTAAGGACGCTTTTTTCTTCTTTAATGTGCAGGGAATTCACTCGCTGCCTGTTACTGATAAGGATGTGAACAGGTTTACCCTTCGACTGCATTTCTCGCGTCCTTTGCCACTGGACACCCGTATCCGAAAAACATCATTGCGGTTGTATTGTGCACCGGCCATTAATCTGTTTTCCTGTGAAAGTGAACCCATTGCTATCGTAGACTCCCGTGAAGAGTACCCTCTGCGGGCGAGTTATATGCATAGCGAGTGTTATGACATTTTTTCTGTTGATAGCGTTGAAAGCTCCCGGCGGTCAGAAAACAAATACGGAAAAGCGCGGCAGCCAGTCTCTTCACGCAGATACCCTGCGTTTGAAAGTTTTCAGCACCAGATCGAGTTTGCCCGTAACCGGGAAACCATTTATTACCGGATCAGAACGGAATCGTCGCTTTTTCACTCCGGGTTTGATCATTCGCTATCTTTTGTTCTTGCTGATAACACTCCGCCAGCCTCATGGAATACGCAGGAGGTTGTTTCGGTGTCGTTAACCTGTACAAACCGTAATCTTCCTGAAAAATTACATTCTGGCGATATTTCCCTCTCGGCAGAGAAAAATGCTGCGGTGGCTTCATTTCGTAATATCACTCGTCCGACGCCATCGCTCTACCCTGTTCTGGACGGGCGTCTGCACTGGCAGCTTTTGTCCAGTATGAGTATGAATTACCTTTCCCTGTTGAACAAAGATGCGCTTAAACAGGTGCTGTGCATTTATGACTTGCCCGGTATCCACAATCCTCAGACAGCGCATCTCTCCCGGCAAAAACTGGATGCCATCGAACGGATTGACACCCGCCCGGTTGACTACCTGTTTAAAGGTGTTCCCGTACGCGGTTTGACCTCCACCCTGTATATCCGCGCAGAACCGTTTGCCTGTGAAGGGGAGATTTATCTACTGGGTACGGTGCTGTCTCATTTCTTTTCGTTGTACGCCAGCGTGAACAGTTTCCACGAATTAAAAATAATGAATATGGATAACCAGGAGTGCTATGAATGGCCGGAAAGGACAGGTCAGCACACGCTGATATAGGGCAGGACACCGTTTTTTCAGACGCTTGCAGCTATAACTTTTTTGCGCTGATGGAGTCCCTGTATCGCCATACCGGACACAGGTCAGTGGTTTCTCTGGATACGGAGCCGGAGGACGAAATTGCGCATTTTGTCGCTGATGCCAGTCTTGTCTTCCCTAAAAGTGATGTGGTGAGCCTGACGAAAAAAGAGAACGGCCAGTATGCCATCACCGTTTCATTTTCAGGTCTGCACGGCAGTCAGTCACCATTGCCCGGTTATTACCTGGATGAACTGGCGCTGGAGGTTGCTCAGGAAGAAGAGGGGCTGGCAGGTTTTCTTGATCTGTTTGCTCATCGCTGGACGCAATTTCTGTATCACATCTGGCGAAAATACCGTTATTACGTCTGTTTTCGTAATGGCGGTGTGGATGATTTTTCCCGGCGTATGTATGCACTGGTCGGGCTGGGAAGCGAATCTCTCCGCGATCAGCTTGCGATTAACCACAGCAAAATGCTGGCCTATGCCGGAACGCTGGCAAGTCCGGGGCGCTCACCTGAAGTCATCTGTAGTTTGATTTCTCACTGCTTCGATTTACCTGATGTCTCCCTTGAAGGATGGCAGTTACGCCAGGTGGATATTACGCCAGAAAGGCAAAACCGTTTGGGAATACGGACCGCCCGCACCGGTAAAAAATTTATTGAGAAGTCGGTGTTGGGAAGCAATTTTACGCTTGGTAGCCGTATACCGGATCGCAGCGGTAAGTTTTTGTTGTGTATCAATAATCTTTCCCGAGATCGTCTGTTGTCATTCCTGCCAAATGGCCTGAATTTTATACCGCTGACCCTGTTTGTGGCGTTTATCCTGCGGGATCAACTGGCCTGGGATTTGCGTCTTGGTTTTGCTCCGGAGCAGGCGGGGGGCATGGTCCTGGGGCGGGCACAAAACTCCCTGTTGGGATGGACCAGTTTTATCGGGCAGCCGGAGCCAGAATCCGGCGTCATTATCAATGTCAGGTCGTAACCAGATAACAATATGGAGCCAGTATGGCTGAGAACAAACAATCTTCTCCTTCACTTCTGTTACAGGTGATGAATGGTGGTGAACTGGAAAGTGGGCGGCCCGCAAAATGCCTGTTTACCCGTGAAGGAGGTGCTATTGGTAGTGCAGAGGATTGCCACTGGTCTGTACAGGACAGAGAGCAGACGGTTACTGACAAAGCCTGCGCGGTAGTGATGTCGGGTAGTGTCTTCTGCCTGAAAAATCTCAGTGGGCAAATCTGGATCAACCAGGCACCTGTTGCTGCCACCTCCGCGCTAATCCAGTTGCGGCAGGGCGATGAAATTTTACTGGGATCACTGCTCCTGAAAGTTTTTCTGTCCGAAGGAAAACACACGGATTATGACGAACAGATGGCTGCGCCTGAAACGATTGTGACTAACCGTGATCGCCTGGTGGATATCCTGCTGACGACAGAAGGCCAGCCTGAATATCCGGGAATGTCCCGCAAACATCAGATGGCAGATACGGTAGTTAACAGTTTCTCGACTGATCCTTTACAGGTACTCCAGACGGAGAGTCTGACCGTAGCGGGTTCCCTGTTCTCCGATACGCCTCCGGGCAGGTCATCGTCCCTCTTATCCGGCACTGCGCGTAATAATGAGATTGATACCCCGTTTATGGATTTGCCTCCGATATATGCCGAACCTCGGGATAAAGATACGCCTGTTGAGATGGCACAAAGGCATCTTGCCGTCACGCCATTATTACGTGGGCTGGGCTGTTCTCTGACCGTACATAACTCCAAAGAGGCCGATGATTTCCTTGAGGAAGTCGGGCGAACGTTGCAGGCAGCCATTAAAGGTCTGCTGGATCTGCAACAGCGGCGTAACAGCCTGTCAGATAAACATCTGCGCCCGCTGGAGGATAACCCGTTGCGCCTGAACATGAGTTATGACTCGGCGCTGGATGTCATGTTTGCCGAAGGAAAAAGTCCTGTACACCTGGCTGCTCCCGCAGCTGTGGGGGAAAGCCTGCGTAATATCCGCCATCACGATGATGCCAACCGGGCAGCGATTGTGGAGTCGCTGCGTGTGTTGCTGGACGCATTTTCCCCTCAGAGTCTGATACGACGTTTTGTCCAGTACCGTCGAAGCCATGAGTTACGCCAGCCACTGGATGATGCCGGGGCATGGCAGATGTACTGCAACTACTACGATGAACTGGCGTCAGATCGCCAGCAGGGGTTTGAGATGTTGTTTAACGAAGTCTACGCCCAGGTCTATGACCGGGTTCTTCGTGAAAAACAGCGGGAGCCAGAAGCATGACTGGGCGTTTTTTCCGTGTCTGCGCAATGGTGATGCTGTTCAACATCACTCTGACGGGATGCGAAACAGTGAAAAAAATCAGTCAGGTGATCAAAAACCCGGATATCCCGGTTGGGAAGATAACTGAACAACCCTCTGAGGTTACGGTTACGTTGCTGACCGAACCGGACACGAATACCAATGCGGACGGCGAAGCAGCGGCTGTGGATGTACAACTGGTCTATCTGAGTGACGACTCGAAGTTGCAGGCTGCGGACTATGACCAGATTGCCAGTACGCCACTGCCGGATGTGCTGGGTAAAAACTATATCGATCATCAGGATTTTAATCTGCTGCCGGACACCATCAAAACCCTGCCGCCAGTGAAGCTGGATGAGAAAACGCAGTTTATTGGCGTTGTGGCCTATTTTTCTGATGACCAGGCCACCGAGTGGAAACAGATAGAGCCGGTGGATGGCGTCGGCCACAACTACCGCCTGCTGGTACATGTACGACAGGGCAGTATCGAAATGAAAAAAGAGGACAACTGATAATGGCGACCATTAAAAATAAGGTGATCTGGCAGGAGGGGCTATTTGTTCAGCCACAGCATTTTCAGCAACAGCAACGTTATAACGATTATATCCTTGGTAATCGCCTGAATGCTCAGAGTGACTTTTTCTGGGGATTCACCCGGTTGTCTCTCAATATCGACTTATTGAGCCAGGGTAAAATTCATATTGATCATGCTGAAGGCTGTATGCCGGACGGCACGGTTTTCAGCATTCCTGATCAGGATTTACTGCCAGAGCCATTAGAACCAAAGGTACTGAATACACCTGAAAGCCACATCATTTATCTGGCCTTGCCCGTTATTAGTGATGTTATTAATGAAGTGGATGGCCACCACAGCGCCGGGCAGAGTTCCCGACGTTATCGTCTTAACTATGCCGATGTACGCGATTTACACACCGATGAAGGGGATGTCAGGCAACTGTTGCTGGCGCAGCTTACCCCCAGGATTGTCGGCGGTGGTGAGGATCGGAGCGGTATGGTCACGCTGCCTTTGTGCCGTATCCGCGATAGGTTGGCTAATGGCGCACTGGTGCTGGATGAAAACTTTATTCCCACCTGCCAGTCTGTTCGCGTTAGCAACACGCTGGGTCGGTTTGCCGGAGAGATTCAGGGGCTGGTCGCCAGCCGGGCAATTGAACTGGCAAGTCGTATTGGTTCGCCGGAACAAAGCGGCATTGCCGATGTGGCCGAGTTTATGATGTTGCAGATCCTCAACCGTAACCAGATGCACTTCACTCACCGCTCACACCTGCACACCCTGCATCCGGAGGATTTTTATCTGGATCTGGTGAAATTACTGGGCGAACTGATGACTTTCACTGAGAACAGTCGTTTGCCCTGTCCTGTGGAGCCTTACGATCACCACGATCTCACCTTGTCGTTTAATACAGTGATCCCGGAATTACGCAGGACGCTTAATATCGTGCTGATGCCACGGGCTCAAAACCTGCCATTGCGCTTTATGGACGGAATTTATACCGCCACTGTTAACGATCCGACGTTGTTGCAGTCTGCTTCCTTTGTGCTGGCTGTCCGGGCGCGAATGCCGCATAACCAGATTATTCTCCAGTTTACCCAGCAGTCGAAAGTTGCCGCCAGCAATAAAATTCGCGATGTGGTCAGCGTACAGGTTCCGGGTATTCCGCTGGTTCCACGGACCGCAGCACCGCGTCAGTTGCCATACCATGAAGGTTTTGTTTATTTCGACCTGGATAAAGGTGCATCAGCCTGGCAGGACGTGGTGAAAGCCGGTGCGCTGTCACTGCATATTTCCGGCACCTTCCCGGAGCTGGACATGCAACTGTGGGCGATAAGGGGCCAGGCTCATGAGTGAACAGGCTGCCCTGTTACCTGAAAATAGCGACACTCCGGTGGTGGAAAAGAGGCCGCTGGTGGCGCCTGATATTTTTCAGGAGGAGATCTCCTGTCGCCAGTATCGTCTTCCCCTGCGAGGCAACAGCCTGAATCCAATGATCGATGCCGCCACGCCGCTGCTGGGGATGGTGATGCGCCTGACAACCATGAACAGCCAGACGATGCCGGATCACCTGTTCAGCCAGGTGGTCACCGATGTGCAGGCAGTAGAGCAATTACTCCAGGAGCAGGGTTATGAGCCCGGCATCATTGTCTCGTTCCGTTACATCCTCTGCACTTTTATTGATGAAGCCGCGCTGGGGAATGGCTGGTCAAATAAAAACGAGTGGATCAAACAGTCGTTGCTGGTGCATTTCCATAACGAAGCCTGGGGCGGTGAGAAAGTCTTCATTCTGCTGGAACGCCTGTTGCGTGAACCGAAGCGTTATCAGGATTTACTCGAATTCCTTTATATCTGTTTTTCTCTGGGCTTTCGCGGGCGCTATAAGGTTGCGGTACAGAACCCGGATGAATTTGAACAAATCTACCGTCGTCTGCATCACGTGCTGCACAAACTGCGTGGCGATGCTCCCTTTCCGCTGCTGCATCAGGACAAAAAAACACAAGGTGGACGCTACCAGTTGATGCAACGTCTGACCATCAGGCACCTCTTTTTGGGGGGAGTGGTGGTGCTGGCGCTGTTTTATCTGTTTTACCTGCTCCGCCTGGACAGTCAGACACAGGATATTCTTCACCAGTTAAACCGGCTGCTTGCCAGGTAAGGATACATATGATTCAGATTGATTTAGCTGCACTGGTTAAGCGCCTTAACCCGTTCACCAAACAGGCGCTGGAAATGGCGGCTTCAGAATGCATGAGCCAGCAGTCGGCAGAAATTACCGTCAGCCATGTGCTTATTCAGATGCTCGCCATACCGCGAAGCGATCTGCGGGTTATTACAGAGCAGGTGGACATTACCGTGGACACGCTACGCCAGTCGTTAACAGAGGAGCGCTATGCCACTGTACGAATGGCAGACGGCTACCCGGCATTTTCTCCGATGCTGGTTGAATGGCTGAAAGAGGGCTGGCTGCTGGCCTCCGCAGAGATGCAGCACAACGAACTGCGTGGCGGTGTACTGTTGCTGGCGCTTCTGCACTCGCCGTTGCGTTATGTTCCGCCCGCCGTTGCCCGACTGCTGACCGGCATTAACCGCGACCGCCTGCAACAGGATTTTGCGCAGTGGACGCGCGAGTCAGCAGAAACCGCGATGCGGAATGCTGACGGTCAGACCATGAATACGATGGTGGATACAGGGGACAGCCTGCTTGCCCGCTACGCCAAAAACATGACCGCAGACGCCCGTAACGGCAGGCTTGACCCGGTACTGTGCCGCGACCACGAAATCGACCTGATGCTCGACATTCTCTGCCGCCGCCGTAAAAACAATCCGGTAGTGGTGGGTGAAGCAGGCGTGGGTAAAAGCGCGCTGATTGAAGGGCTGGCGCTGCGCATCGTGGCAGGCCAGGTGCCGGACAAGCTGAAAAACACCGATATCATGACCCTTGACCTGGGTGCATTACAGGCCGGGGCATCGGTGAAGGGCGAATTCGAAAAACGCTTCAAGGGGCTGATGGCGGAGGTTATTTCCTCCCCGGTGCCGGTCATTCTGTTTATCGACGAAGCACATACCCTGATTGGCGCGGGCAACCAGCAGGGTGGGCTGGATATCTCCAACCTGCTGAAACCAGCGCTGGCGCGCGGCGAACTGAAAACCATCGCCGCCACCACATGGAGCGAATACAAAAAATACTTCGAGAAAGACGCCGCCCTGTCGCGCCGCTTCCAGTTGGTGAAGGTCAGCGAACCCAACGCCGCCGAAGCCACCATTATTCTGCGCGGTCTGTCGGCGGTCTATGAACAGTCTCACGGCGTGCTGATTGATGATGACGCCTTGCAGGCCGCTGCGACATTAAGTGAGCGTTATCTCTCCGGGCGTCAGTTGCCGGACAAAGCCATTGATGTGCTGGATACCGCCTGCGCCCGCGTGGCCATCAACCTGTCATCGCCGCCGAAGCAAATCTCGGTGCTGACCACTCTGAGCCACCAGCAGGAGGCGGAAATTCGCCAGCTTGAGCGCGAGCTTCGCATCGGGCTGCGTACCGACACCTCACGGATGACCGAGGTACTGGTGCAGTATGATGAAACACTGGCGGCGCTGGATGAACTGGAAGCGGCCTGGCACCAGCAGCAGACGCTGGTACGGGAAATTATCGCGCTGCGCCAGCAGTTACTGGGCGTGGATGCCATGGAGGATACGCCGTCAGAGTCAGAACAGGATAATACCGATGCTGAATCGACTGATGATGCTGGCAGCACACAGCCTGAAGAGACCGCTGAAACAGTTTCCCCGGTGCAGAGGCTGACCCAGCTCACCGCCGAACTGGACACCCTGCATAACGACCGGTTGCTGGTTTCCCCGCATGTCGATAAAAAACAGATTGCGGCGGTGATTGCCGAATGGACTGGCGTTCCGCTTAACCGCCTGTCGCAGAATGAAATGTCGGTCATCACCGACCTGCCGAAGTGGCTTGGTGACACCATCAAAGGACAGGACCTGGCGATTGCCAGCCTGCATAAACACCTGCTGACTGCACGCGCCGACCTGCGCCGTCCGGGACGCCCGCTGGGCGCGTTCCTGCTGGCCGGCCCCAGCGGCGTGGGTAAAACCGAAACCGTCCTGCAACTGGCAGAACTGCTCTACGGCGGTCGCCAGTATCTGACCACCATCAATATGTCCGAGTTCCAGGAGAAGCACACCGTCTCGCGGCTGATTGGTTCCCCTCCGGGCTATGTCGGGTATGGTGAAGGCGGCGTGCTGACCGAAGCGATTCGCCAGAAACCTTATTCTGTGGTGTTGCTCGACGAAGTGGAAAAAGCGCACCCGGATGTGCTTAACCTGTTCTACCAGGCGTTCGACAAGGGCGAGATGGCAGACGGCGAAGGCCGCCTGATTGACTGTAAAAACATCGTCTTCTTCCTCACCTCCAACCTCGGCTATCAGGTGATTGTCGAACACGCCGGTGACCCAGAAACCATGCAGGAAGCCCTGTATCCGGTGCTGGCGGACTTCTTTAAACCTGCCCTGCTGGCGCGTATGGAAGTGGTGCCGTACCTGCCGCTGTCGAAAGAGACGCTCGCCACCATCATTGCCGGGAAACTCACCCGTCTGGATAACGTGCTGCGCAGCCGCTTTGGTGCAGAAGTGATTATTGAACCGGAAGTAACGGACGAAATCATGAGCCGCGTCACCCGCGCGGAAAACGGCGCGAGGATGCTCGAATCGGTCATCGACGGCGACATGCTGCCGCCGCTCTCCCTGCTGCTGTTGCAGAAAATGGCGGCCAACACGGCGATTGCCCGGATTCGTCTGTCGGCGGCAGACGGTGCATTCACGGCAGACGTGGAAGATGCTCAGAACGACGAGTCCGTCACAGAGGATGAAGCTGTTTTATGAGCAGGTTGCGCGTTTTCCGGCAGACAGGATGGTTTATCGCGGGCCTGATGGTGGGCTTACCCGCCAGTGCCGCGACCGCAGAGACATCATCAATGGCTGGTGTGGCGGTAGCCGCTGCTACAACGACCCCTTCGGATGCGGCAGCTACGTTACAGTCCATGCAGTCCTGTCGGCGGGAATCTGCGGCGCTGGAACGGCTCGACTGTTATGACCGCATTCTTTCGCCAGAGCAGCCAGCCTTTGGTGGGGCTGCACTGGTGAAAGCTCGTTACCAGGGCGAAGCCTGGACCCGCGCCACAGAGCAGGAAAAACGCCGCCAGGGCAATACCACAGGGCTACTGGTGACGCAGGTGCCAGGAGAGCGCCCGACAGTGGTGATCACCACTCCGGCTATTGGGCATGTTCCACCGCGCCCGGTGCTAATGTTCAGCTGTGTGGACAATATCACCCGGATGCAGGTGGCGCTGATGCACCCTCTGGATGCCCATGATATCGCCGTCACCCTGAATGCTGACAGCCGGGCATTACGCAGCCACTGGTTTGTACGCGAGAACGGCACCCTGCTGGAGTCCAGCCGGGGGTTATCCGGTATTGATGAAATTAAGCAACTGTTCGGCGCTAAAACACTGACGGTGGATACCGGCGCAGACAACGCCGCCGGAAAGCTGACCTTTAACATTGACGGGCTGGCAAGGGATATTGCTCCCCTGCGCGATGCCTGCCACTGGGCGGGAGAATAAAGATGGATTTACGTAACCCGGATACCTGGATTTCGCACCTGCTGGAAAACCTGCCGGAAGAGAAACTGGCTTCGGCGTTGAAAGATGACAACCCGGACTGGGAGTATATCGACGGTGGGATTGTCAAACTGGGATCGCTGGCGCACAGCCAACTGGATATCCCTGAACTCCAGCACCGGGGGCTGGTCCTTCTGGCTTCGGAGAGTAAGGATTTTCGCCTGCTGGCGCATCTGCTGAGAACCCTGCAACATGCCGGTGATCCGCTCCTGGCCTTGCGCCTGCTGGCTCTGTATGTCGAACATTACTGGGCGGTGGCTGCGCCGCAGAATATAGCGCATAAAAAACGCTTTGCCAGTCAGGTGATAAAACGTTTTGAGGCGGGCGTCACGTCTTTTGCGGAAAGTGCAGCCACGGCACAGCGCGATGCGCTGCTGGGGGAACTGGCGAAGTTGGCGCAGTGCTGGCAGGCACACAACGCGCCGGAGCTGGCCAAGGCTACAGACGATTTATTTGCCTTGTTTCAGCGCGCGTTTCGTGATGTAGCGCCTGAAACGTCGTCATCTGCACGTACCGCCGCCAGTGCGCCGCAGGCCACGAGCGGAGCTGTACCGGATATGTCACCGCACACGGCTGCCGCTCAGCCTTCTGTTGCAGCTACTCCAATCCCGCAGGTCATCGTTGACAGCCACGACGATAAAGCCTGGCGCGACACGCTGTTAAAAGTGGCTGCCATTTTATGTGAACGCCAGCCGGACTCACCGCAGGGCTATCGCCTGCGCCGCCATGCACTGTGGCAGAACATCACCAGCACACCCCAGGTGGAAAGCGATGGCCGTACCCCACTGGCTGCGGTTTCTGCCGATATGGTGTCGGATTATCAGTCCCGGCTTGCCAGCGCGGATATGACGCTGTGGCAGCAGGTGGAGAAAAGCGTACTGCTGGCACCTTACTGGCTGGATGGTCACTGCCTTTCGGCACAGACGGCACAGCGTCTGGGCTACAAACAGGTGGCAGACGCCATCCGCGATGAGCTCACCCGCTTTCTTGAGCGTCTGCCCCAGCTTACCGGGCTGCTGTTTAATGACCGCACACCGTTTATCAGTGAGCAGACGAAACAATGGTTGTCCGCTTCGCCCGACGGCAAAGTGGCACCGATTGCGCAGACCGGTGAGGAATCGCAGGCGGCCAGGACCTGTTTTGCCGAACAGGGGCTGGAGGCGGCGCTGCGGTATCTGGACATGCTACCCGAAGGCGATCCCCGCGATCAGTTTCACCGCCAGTTCCTTGCCGCCCAGTTGACGGAAGAGGCAGGGCTGGTACAGCTTGCGCAGCAACAGTACCGGATGTTGTTGATGATGGGGGGGCAGACGATGGTGGCCGACTGGGAGCCATCGTTACTTGCGCAGCTTGAACAAAAATTCACGGCAGAACAATAAAAGAGAACAGGAGTTTTTGTGTTCAGATTACCAACACCCCGACTATTCAGCGGACTCAAATCAGTCCTGCGCCCGGCGATGCCCCGGTTTAAGGTTTCTGCATTCTGGCTGCTGATACTGGCGTGGATTTTCCTGCTGGTGTGGATCTGGTGGAAAGGCCCGACGTGGACGCTGTATGAAGAACAGTGGCTCAAACCACTGGCTAACCGCTGGCTGGCAACGGCAGCATGGGGGATTATTGCCCTGGTGTGGCTTACTGTCCGGGTAATGAAGCGCCTGCAACAGCTTGAAAAACAGCAAAAACAGCAGCGCGAAGAGGCCGTTGATCCGCTCAGCGTGGAGCTGAACGCCCAGCAGCGTTACCTCGACCGCTGGTTACTGCGCCTGCAACGCCATCTCGACAACCGCCGCTACCTGTGGCAGTTGCCCTGGTATATGGTTATCGGTCCGGCGGGCAGTGGCAAAACGACACTGCTGCGCGAGGGTTTTCCGTCTGACATAATTTATACCCCCGAAGCGGTGCGTGGGGCGGAGCCGCGCCTGTATCTCATCCCGCATGTCGGGCAACAGGCGGTGATATTCGATATTGATGGCTCGCTCTGTGAACAGCCGGATGCAAATGTGTTGCACCGCCGGTTATGGGAACATACCCTGGGCTGGCTGGTAGAGAAGCGCGCCCGTCAGCCGCTGAACGGACTCATTTTGACCCTCGATTTACCTGACCTGCTGACCGCCGACAAGCGCCGCCGTGAGTATCTGCTACAGACGCTGCGCAGCCGCCTCCAGGATGTACGCCAGCAGCTTCACTGCCAGTTGCCGGTCTATGTGGTGCTGACCCGGCTGGATCTGCTGCATGGTTTTGCCACGCTGTTTCAGTCACTGGATAAAAAAGATCGTGACACCATTCTGGGCGTCACGTTCACCCGTCGTGCCCATGAAAACGAGGACTGGCGAAGCGAACTTAATGCCTTCTGGCAGTCGTGGTGTGACCGAATGAACCAGGCGCTGCCGGATCTGATGCTGGCGCAGAGCCATATGCGTGGCTCCCTGTTTAGCTTTGCCCGCCAGATGCAGGGAAGCCAGGAATCCCTGGTGGCGCTGCTGGATGGATTGCTGGATGGGGAAAACATGGATGTCATGCTGCGCGGGGTCTATCTCACCTCGTCCCTGCAACGCGGCCAGATGGATGACATCTTTACTCAGTCCGCAGCTCGCCAGTACCGGCTGGGCAGCAGCCCGCTGACGGCCTGGCCGCTGGTGGATACCACGCCGTATTTCACCCGCAACCTGTTTCCGCAGGCATTACTGGCAGAGCCTAACCTGGCAACGGAGAGCCGGACCTGGCTGACCAGCAGTCGTCGCCGCCTGACCATCTTTTCCGCAACGGGCGGCGTGGCGGCGCTGCTGTTAATCACTGGCTGGCACCATTATTACAATGACAACTATACCTCCGGCGTCCAGGTGCTGAAGCAGGCTAAAGCGTTTATGGATATCACGCCCCCGCAGGGGATGGATGACTATGGCAACCTGCAACTGCCGCTGCTGAACCCGGTACGTGATGCCACTCTCGCCTATGGTGACTGGGGCGACCGAAGCCGCCTGGCGGATATGGGGTTATACCAGGGGCGGCGTGTCGGGCCGTATGTGGAGCAGACCTACCTGCAATTGCTGGAGCAGCGTTATTTGCCCGCCCTGTTTAACGGGCTGGTGAAAGAGATGAACACCGCGCCGCCAGAGAGCGAGGAAAAACTCGCTGTGCTGCGCGTGATACGAATGCTGGAGGATAAAAGCGGACGCAATAATGAGGTGGTGAAGCAGTATATGGCGAAACGCTGGAGCGAAAAGTTCCACGGCCAGCGCGATATCCAGGCGCAACTGATGTCCCATCTTGATTACGCGCTGGCGCACACGGACTGGCACGCAGAGCGTCAGGCGGGAGACAGTGATGCCATCAACCGCTGGATACCTTATGACAAGTCAGTTGTGTCAGCACAGAAAGAACTTAGCAAACTGTCGGTTTACCAGCGGGTTTACCAGAGTCTGAAAACGCGGGCGCTGGGCGTACTGCCAGCAGATCTTAACCTGCGCGACCAGGTGGGGCCGACCTTTGAGCAGGTGTTCACATCTGCCGATGACAACAAACTGGTTGTTCCGCAGTTTCTCACCCGTTACGGCCTGCAACGCTACTTTGTGAAGCAGCGCGATGAACTGGTGGAACTGACCGCGCTGGACTCCTGGGTACTGAACATCACTCATAACGTGAAGTACAGCGACGCTGACCGGACAGAGATTCAGCGTCAGTTGACTGAACAGTATCTCAGTGACTACACCGCTACCTGGCGGGCCGGGATGGATAATCTTAACGTCAGGAATTATGTGTCCATTGCGCAACTGACCAGTGCGCTGGAGCAGATAATCAGCGGTGACCAGCCACTTCAGCGAGCGCTGACTGCCCTGCGTGATAACACGCAGCCTGCGGTACTCTCTGAAAAAATTTCTGATAAAGAACGGGAGAATGCACTGGCGGAGCCGGACTTCCGCCTGCTGACCCGCCTCGGGCATGAATTCGCCCCGGAAAACAGCACGCTCGCGGTACAGAAGGATAAAGAAAGTACCATGCAGGCGGTGTACCAGCAGTTAACGGAACTGCACCGCTATCTGCTGGCGATCCAGAACGCGCCGGTGCCGGGGAAATCGGCGCTGAAAGCTGTCCAGCTACGTCTGGACCAGAACAGCAGCGACCCGATATTCGCCACCCGCCAGATGGCGAAAACCCTGCCCGCGCCACTTAACCGCTGGGTGGGCAAGCTGGCCGACCAGGCCTGGCATGTGGTGATGGTGGAGGCCGTTCACTATATGGAAATTGACTGGCGTGACAACGTGGTGAAACCGTTCAATGAACAGCTTGCCGGTAACTATCCGTTTAATCCGCGCTCGGCGCAGGATGCTTCACTGGATGCGTTTGAACGTTTCTTTAAACCGGATGGCGTGCTGGACACATTCTGGCAGCAGAATCTGAAACTGTTTATTGAAAATGACCTGAGCCGTGATGGCGATAACGGGGTGATTATCCGCGAGGACATCATCCGGCAACTGGATACTGCACAGAAGATTCGCGACATCTTCTTCAGTAAACAAAACGGCCTGGGAACGCAGTTTGCGGTGGAAACGGTATCGCTCTCCGGCAATAAACGCCGCAGCGTGCTGAACCTCGATGGTCAGTTAGTCGATTACAGCCAGGGCCGCAACTATACCGCCCACCTGGTCTGGCCGAACAACATGCGGGAAGGCAATGAAAGCAAACTGACGCTGATAGGCGTCAGTGGCGGAGCGCCGCGCAGTATCCGTTTCACCGGGCCGTGGGCGCAGTTCCGCCTGTTCGGGGCAGGGCAGTTAACCAGCGTTGAGGCAGGGACATTCAGCGTGCGGTTTAACGTGGACGGTGGCGCGATGGTCTACCGGATACACGCTGACACCGAGGACAATCCATTCAGTGGCGGGCTTTTCAGCCAGTTCAGGCTGTCGGACACGCTGTACTGAGGAGACAAGGATGAGCAATAACGTACTGACACAAACTATCGTTACCGGCAGTGACCCGCGTGGCCTGCCAGAGTTCAGCGCCATCCGCGAGGAAATCAACAAGGCCAGCCATCCGTCGCAGCCGGAGCTGAACTGGAAACTGGTGGAGTCGCTGGCGCTGGCGATATTTAAGGCCAACGGCGTGGATTTGCATACCGCCACCTACTACACGCTGGCCCGGACCCGGACACAGGGGCTGACGGGATTCTGCGAAGGGGCGGAGCTGCTGGCGGCGATGGTGACTCACGAGTGGGATAATTTCTGGCCGCAGGGCGGCCCGGCGCGGACCGAGATGCTGGACTGGTTCAACACCCGCACCGGGAATATCCTGCGCCAGCAGATATCCTTTGTGGAGGCTGACCTGCCCCTGTTATACCGTACAGAACGGGCATTACAGCTTATCTGCGACAAACTCCAGCAGGTGGAACTGAAGCGCCAGCCGCGTGTGGAAAACCTGCTTTATTTTGTCCAGAACACCCGTAAACGGCTTGAGCCGCAGCCGAAAAGCAGCGTTGAACACACCGCACAGACCACGGTCAGAACGCTGATTTATGCCCCGGAAAACGGCACTGCGCTGGCAACTGAAACGGTGATGCCGCCGCTGCCCGAACTGCCGGAGATGAAGGTGGAAGTGCGCAGCCTGGCTGACAGCACGCCACTGGCCAGTGTGGCAAAGCAGGGCAGTGCGGCGAAAGGTTTTATCGCGGGTGTTGTCTGCTCTGCGGCTGTCGTCGCCGCGCTCTGTTGGTGGCTGGTCTCTCCCATGCAACAACAACTCAACCAGGTCCGTGACACCGCGCAGGGCGCTGCGACAGTCTGGCTGGCGTCGCCTGAACTGGAAAACTATGAGCGCAGGCTACAGCAACTCCTTGATGCCCCTCCGGTTCAGCCGCTGGATACGGGCGTGCAGATGGCGCGTACCGCCGACAGTCGCTGGCCGGAGAGCCTGCAACAGCAGCAGGCTACCGCACAGTGGAATGAGACGCTGAAAACCCGCGCACAGAGTAGTCCACAGTTACGCGGCTGGTTACAGACCCGCCAGGACTTACATGCCTTTGCAGACCTCGTGATGAAACGTGAGAAAGAGGGGGTAACCCTTTCCTACATCAAAAATGTTATCTGGCAGGCGGAGCGGGGGCTGGGGCAGGAAACACCCGTTGAGTCCCTGCTGACGCAGTACCAGGACGCCCGTGCGCAGGGGCAGAATACCGACGTGCTGGAAAAACAGATTAATGAGCGGCTGGACGGCGTGTTAAGTCGTTGGCTATTGCTGAAAAATCAAACGATGCCGGAGACGGCGACCGGAGCAAAATCCGGCAGTAATAACTGAACTGAAGGAGTATTTTTATGGCTAATTTAATTTATCTGACACTGAATGGACAAAACCAGGGACTGATATCAGCAGGATGTTCCTCACTGGACTCTATTGGTAATAAAGCCCAATTGGTACATCTTGACCAGATTATGGTGTTTGAGTTAACGCACGGTTTAAGTCGTAACCAGAATGTCAATCATCATTCCGTCACCATAAAAAAGCCAATTGATAAATCATCGCCTTTACTCGGTAAAGCGATTAACGACAATGAAATACTAACCTGCGATTTTGATTTTTACCGGACAAATCGCTTTGGGGTTAACGAAAAATACTACAAGATAAAACTCACTAATGCCAGAATTAGCGATATTCATTTATATGCACCTCACTCTATTAATGATAATTCAGGGCAAACTCAGGAAACGATATCATTTGTATATGAAACCATAAACTGGGAGCATTGCACAGCCGGGACAAGCGGATATAGTTTATGGAATGAGAGAATCTTTTGATTAAATAAAAATATGGAGGGCAGTATGGTATCTAAAAATGAAAAACCATCGATAAATATACCTAAACCTAAACCTAAACCTAAACCTGAAAAAAATCTTTAACCGCAGAGGAAAAATTTGCTATTTGGAAAAAAGCAAGGAAAGATGCTTATGATGAAAAAAAAGAAATATGGAATAAATATGATTCATTCAGCAAGCTATGTCTGAAATGAAAAAGTATTTGCAAAAATATGATAACTTTAACTCAGATCTGTGCCCGGACTGGATATGGATAAAATCGATGTTATGGACAGAAGGTAATCCTGAGGAATTTGAAGATGAATGGGAACACAGGCCGCTCCGCATTGGAGTCGCTGGAGATGCGGGTGCACCCGCATTGCTCAATAAAGATGAAGCCATCAGTCTGGTCATTCCTACTGGTGCGGAATGGCAAAATTTAACATTAAGTAAAATTACTAATGATCCATATTCAAATATTAGAGCAGCAATTATATATTTAATGAATAAATTGAGTCTCTCGGATCAAATATCTGTTGATGATCCGAATGATAAAACCATTTATACAGTAAAAGTATCTACAGCTGATGGTCACGGTACTATGGATGCAATTGCTCTTGACAGGCGTCGAATAGGTACAACAAAGGAGATTCTGGAGAGGGAGAATCCTGGTGTTAATCCAACCAGACTACATAATGGCCAGGAGTTGAGATACTGTAAGGGGAGTAAGCAGCGGGTTATTTTTGGATGGCGATTTCCTGTAAATGCTAAAATTATTGCACAACAATACAATGGTGGTGGAGATGCAGCTTATGAGGCAAAGGTAGACTATGTGCATTCTTTATTGTCAGGCTCTATGGGGCGTGAAAAATAATGGCCAGTCTTTTTAAATTTTTACGGGTGTTATTATTCATTGTCATTTTTTTTATGATCGGCAGAGTATATGCTAACACCAGTTACTATAGTAGCAAAAATAACTGTGAATATGGCGAACAACCTGAAATTGCTGATTGCCTGAGAAATGAGTTAATAGAAAGTACAATAATGCTTAAAGAAGCAGAGAATAATATTAAACAACGCATACAAAAATGGTCTGCTGAAAAAAGTGCGTCGCTGGATGAGGCTATCCCTGTTGCACTTTATAAACTGGATGAGTCCCATAAAGCATTCGTTCGTTATCGCTTCACTCAGTGCGCGTTTGCTGGATCATGGGGGAACGGAGTGGGAAGTTTTACTCGTATATTTTCTTGCATGGCTGAACTCAACAGACAACGAGCAAAGCAATTAATGAATGCAGATATACCTGATTATGCAAAGGATTAGCTAAATGGCCATGGTTCGGTTATTGTTGTTTTTTGTTATTTTTATTTGTATGCCATCATATTCGCATGATGAGTCCTGGCATCCCAAAACATATGATTCGAATATATATTATTATTTATCCACACGGATACCAGATTCTGTCCGTCAGATAAGCTACGATACTGATTATTGCAATGTTTATTTGTCATTTGCGTTAACAAAAAATGAAATAACAAATGATATAAAAGATAATATAAAAAAATATTGCGCAACTCTTTCAGCGCGCAATGGTGAATTAAAGAAAAAATATGCCAGCAATAGTGAGGTGTGTTCAATTTTAACAATGACAGATGATGTTGTTTTACTTTATCACGATTATGATAAAGTAAATAAATAATACTGTCTATTTATTGCGAGTCTGTAGGCTGTACTTGTGAGTTGATATAACCGCCGTGTTTTGTGTTATGGTGTGTGGACTTTATGTAAAGAAACTGGTGTTTTTCAGGTGATCATAAGCTTGAAAGTCAAATTCGTATGTACAGACAAAATCTTTGAAAGTATTTCTGCATGATATGATGTTTAATTTTTCACGGATTATTTCTGCTATGAGGCCGTCATGGAATAAACGTTTAATTAACCTGCCGCCATGAATCACTGGCGGCAGGCAGAACTGATTACTGATAGCGGTTTACCAGATCTTTTACCATTCCGGCATATATTTTTTTTGCTTAAACTGCGTAATTTGTTGTTCTGTAACATATAATTTTGGAAAGTGAAAGCGGTAAAGTTAATAAATAGTAGAGGTTGAGAGTGAAAAAAATATTTTTAATGGTCTTGTCGTTTTTCTTTATAAGTGTTTCTCATGGAGCAAGCAGCGAGTATGATATTAACGTAGATGATTGTGACCCGATATTGCTGAATCAAGGAGAACGTTATTGGTGCTTGATGAATAAATATCATGAAAGTGCGCTTATTTTACAAAAAACAGAGAAAGAGGCAGAGGCTAAACTCGCCCGAATGGATAAGGAACATTCCTATACTCTGATTGAACATGAGGAACCTAAACTTATCTATGATTCCTACACACATCGTGCGCTGGAGCAGTTTCCTGAATTACATATAAAATATATACTACATCGGCAAAATCAATGCAGTTATGCAGTCTTAAGGCTGGGTGAAGTTCCAGGTAATCATCTGGCCATAGCCAGACTATATTGCATGATAGATATGAACTTAACTCAAATTAAATGGATTAAAGACTCAATATAGGTGGTTGATAAATGAATGACAAACTCTCATTGATTGTTTTTATCACATTTCTGGTGCTCCGTTCTGTTGATGTAAATGCTGCGGGAAATACCTATTATAAGTTGCCCGAAGAGATCAGAGGTTTTGTTGATGTTGCTGATAGTTGTGAATATGGTATTAGTATTAATGATGAGTATTTTATCAAAGAAAATTGCTCTGACATTGAGGGGAAACTTAATTCCCTTAAAGGAAAGTATAGTGATAAATATATCTTGTCAATTTTATCAATATATGATGACACAGTAATAATATATCTGGATTATAAAAAAGAAAAAATTGTGCAGTCAAATGATGATATGGTTATCGAAGTATTGTTTCTATATCTCTTATGAATATGATATGTTTAATTTTTTAAAAATTGCAGGTGTTCATTTGGCTAAAATATTGCATTTTAACCTGTGTTGTCAGTACATTAATGAATATTAATACATTATATTAGTTTTAATTTTCTACGAATTTTCTCTGCTTTTAGATGAGATATTCGTCCGGACTGGATATGGATAAAATCGATGTTATGGACAGAAGGTCATCCTGTGGATTTTGAATATGAATGGGAACACAGGTCGCTCTGCATTGGAGTCGCTGGAGTCGCTGGAGTCGCTGGAGATGCGGGTGCACCCGCAGTGCTCAATAAAGATGATTATCCACGCGGATAGCAAATTCTGTCCGTCAGAGAAGCTATGGTACTGATTATTGCCATGTTTATCTGTCATTTGCAGTGACACAAAATGAAATAACAGATGATATAAAAGTAATATAACAAAATATTGCACAACTCTGTCAGAGCGTAATGATGAGTTAAAGAAAAAATATGCCATAAATACAGAAGTGTATTCAATTTCATTAATGACAGATGATATTATTTTACTTTATCAAGATTTTAATAATATAAATGACTAACGCTGCTCGTTGATTGCGAGGATGTATCCTGTACTTGCGAGTTGATATAACGCATCGTGTTTTGCGTTTTGTCTGGCATCAGCAAGAGAAACCGCAGGGTAGACACCAATGGAAAACACTTTCTGTTTACCAGTGAAGCGGTAGCCTAACTGCCAGTATTTTGAACCATTGGGATACACAAGAAGGTAGAGACCAAATCCATCAGTGAGCTTGACGGCTTTTTCCGCTGGTCTGGCATTTTTTGCTTTAGTATCAGTAAGTGACATGACGGTTCCCTCCGCGTACTGGTAAAACGCAAATCGAACCAGCTTTACCTGCAAAGTAGTGTGGATTCGAGCGGTTTTTAACGAACGAAGATGAACCTGAAGAAGGGGATAACCAATTGATATAAAAGCAGAAAGCAGACGTCAGTGAACGTCTGCTTCCCTTAATTTGGCTCCTCTGACTGGACTCGAACCAGTGACATACGGATTAACAGTCCGCCGTTCTACCGACTGAACTACAGAGGAATCGTGTGAACGGGGCGCATAATAGCGATGGTGATCCGGCTTGTCAAAGGGGTAATTTCATTTTTTTATTCGTTTGTTGGCAAAATCGGCAATGTGCTGTGATTTTATACTGTTATCTTTGCTCCATAATGGTGCGTAGCTACCTTATTCGGGGCATCACCGATTTTCTTTGCCAGCCATTTAGTGGTTTCTCATCATAATAAATGCTTATTTAACCGACAATTAGCATGGGATCCTTCGTAATGAACAAATTGGCAAGTATCTTGCAAAATCCATTCAGATAAAAAGCCAGCTAATAACTGGCATTCTGAACCGGAGGCCATAAATGAATTTCAGACGCCTGAAATACTTCGTCAAAATCGTCGATATCGGTAGCCTGACTCAGGCTGCAGAAGTCCTGCATATTGCCCAGCCTGCGCTCAGCCAGCAGGTTGCGACGCTTGAAGGTGAGTTGGATCAGCAACTGCTCATCCGTACTAAACGCGGAGTAACGCCAACGGAAGCCGGGAAAATTCTCTATGCTCACGCCAGAACGATATTACGCCAGTGCGAACAAGCGCAACTGGCAGTACATAATGCCTGTCAGAGTTTAAGCGGTCAGGTGTCAATTGGCCTTGCGCCTGGTACAGCGGCATCTTCAATGACAATGCCATTGTTACAGGCTGTACGTACTGAACTGCCCGATGTGTTGGTTTATTTACATGAAAATAGTGGTGCGGCACTTAATGATAAGTTGCTCAATGGCGAGCTGGATATGGCTGTAATGTACGAACGCTCTCCCATTGACGGCATTCATTGCCAGCCGTTACTTAAAGAAGATCTTTATTTAGTCGGTACACAAGATTGCCCTGGGCAAAACGTTGATTTAATCACTGTTGCTCAAATGAACCTGTTTTTGCCCGGCGATTTTAGTGCTGTTCGCTTGCGGGTTAATGAGGCGTTTTCATTACGTCGCCTGACAGCAAAAGTGATCGGTGAAATTGAATCCATCGCCACATTGACGGCAGCCATCGCCAGTGGAATGGGGAGCACGGTATTGCCTGAATCAGCTGCGCGAGCTTTATGTAGTGCGGCAAATGGCTGGATGGCGCGGATCACTACACCTTCTATGAATCTTTCGTTATCGCTCAATATGGCAGCTAAAGGATCCCTGACACCGCAGGCTCAGGCCGTGAAAGATATTCTGCTATCGCTTATTACTTGCCCGGCTCTGGATAAACATGAATTGCAAATGGTGAGCTAACTGTTATTCCGCTTTGGAATAAGATGCAGGTTTTTATTATTTGTTCAGCCGGACATCAGACTTTAACAATAGCGTAATGTCTGATGTATCCGGAGCGAACAGTGAATTTCCAACAACTCAAAATAATCCGTGAGGCGGCACGTCAGGATTTTAATCTGACTGAAGTCGCAAACATGCTTTATACATCCCAGTCTGGCGTAAGTCGGCATATTCGTGAGCTAGAAGATGAACTTGGCATTGAGATTTTCATCCGCAAAGGAAAACGTCTGTTAGGTATGACGGAACCAGGCAAAGCGCTGTTAGTGATTGCAGAGCGTATTCTCAATGAGGCCAGTAATGTCCGGCGGCTGGCGGATCTTTTTACTAACGATGCATCAGGTGTACTAACAATAGCGACAACGCATACTCAGGCGCGTTACAGCTTGCCAGGTGTGATTAAAGCGTTTCGGGAATTATTTCCGGAAGTACGCCTTGAGTTGATTCAGGGGACACCACAAGAGATTGATGCATTATTGCAAAATGGTGGTGCAGATATTGGGATAGCCAGTGAACGGTTGAGTAATGATCCATTGCTGGTGGCATTTCCATGGTTTCGTTGGCATCACAGTCTGCTGGTACCAAATAATCATCCGCTGATAGCAGAAACGCCGCTCACCCTGGAGGCTATCGCTAAATGGCCACTGATTACCTATCGTCAGGGGATTACCGGGCGTTCACGAATCGATGAGGCTTTTGCCCGAAAAGGGTTAATCGCCGATGTGGTATTGAGTGCTCAGGATTCAGACGTCATAAAAACCTATGTTGAGTTGGGGTTGGGGATTGGTCTGGTGGCGGAGCAATCAGGTGGTGAACAGGAAGAGAAGGGGCTAACACAGTTGGATACGCGTCACCTGTTTGATGCCAACACTGTTTGGCTTGGCCTTAAGCGCGGACAACTGCAACGCAATTATGTCTGGCGATTTCTTGAGCTCTGTAATGCAGGACTGTCTGTAGAGGATATTAAACGCCAGGTAATGGCAACAGAAGAAACAGAAATTGACTATCAGATATAAAGCAAAAAGCCCGCTTTAAAAGCGGGCTTCTCAGAATTTGGCTCCTCTGACTGGACTCGAACCAGTGACATACGGATTAACAGTCCGCCGTTCTACCGACTGAACTACAGAGGAATCGTTGGAACGAGGCGCATAATACTGAGCGCCTTATTCCATGTCAACACTATCTTTCGTATGCTAATTCAATTGATTATTTAATCTGCAAAATAGTGAATTAATGAACATTTGTTGTGGGTGAAGCATCATTATTTGGACTATTACGTAATCGCAGTAATGGATTTTGCCCATAAAATTGGCAGAAACGTTGCCACAGAGAAGGAAAACGCGGGGCAAACAGCTCCGGGGCACTGAAAAAATATTCAGACAATACGGCGAAACACTCTGCGGGATCTGTTGCGGCGTACGCGTCGATACTGGAAGCGGTCTCACCGACCAAATCGATCTCCTCCTGAATGTTTTCCATGGCAGCGTGTAAATCGTGTTCCCAACCGGCGACTTCACGTAAAGGAATCAATGGGATCCCACTGGCCCGATCGCCGTTTCGCATATCTAATTTGTGCGCTACTTCGTGAATAATCAGATTAAAGCCGGAAGCATCGAAGGAATCACGAATATCAACCCAGTTCAACACAATAGGGCCTTGCTGCCAGCTTTGCCCGGACTGAACAATACGTTGATTATGCACAAGACCGATATCATCTTCCCATTCGTCATCAACCACGAAAGGAGCTGGGTAAATTAAAACTTCGTGGAAGCCATCAAGCCATTCGATACCAAGCTCAAGGACTGGAAGACAAAACAGAAGGGCAATACGCGCGCTCTTAAGCGAATCAAGTTCAAAACCTTGCAGCGGAACGATACGTTTTTGTTGAAGAAAACGCTCAGCCAAAGCAACTAATCGGGTTTGTTCCTCTGTCGTCAGGCTGTGCAAAATGGGGATTGCCAGCGCATCTTCCCAGGGAGGATTATCTTGTTGGGGTGTTTCTTGTGCTTTCCAGGGCCACTTAATCATCGTTTTGCTCGTAAACTCGTCACTTGAACAAAATTGCAGGTACAGGGTCTGTTAAAATGCCAAAATTCCTGGCATCATGGCAACCATCTTAACGGAGAGATGCCGGAGCGGCTGAACGGACCGGTCTCGAAAACCGGAGTAGGGGCAACTCTACCGGGGGTTCAAATCCCCCTCTCTCCGCCACTATTCAAGCGCTTAGCCCACCTCGTGTCAGTGACATAACTCCCATTGAGAAAATTCAATGAGAAAAATTATTAATGAGAAACATTAACAGCAGATATTTATGTGAGGCAGGTCTTTGCGTAGGGATGTCTTAAATGTTAATGCCATCTTTGATTAACCGTGCAGTTATGTTGATAAATTCTGGTAAATAATTCGGCATCATGCATTGCGAATTGTTTGCTGGTGGCTGTCAGCCTAAAAATCTTAAATTGGTTGGGCAATAAATATGATGCACCATTTTGAGCAACCTTGAACCGCAGCGCAGGGGCTGCGGTTGGTGATTAATAACTTATCGATAATTGTCAGATTAATTACTGTAAGCCATCAGCAATTCCTGCGCCGCCAGTTTACCAAGTGCATTAGCAGCAAACGGACTGTCACCCGTTAACAGCTTACGATCTTTGTGAACCCGACCAGTAATATCGTCATTTACTATAGTCATGCCCATTTTCTGCAGTTCCTCACCAAAAAACCACGTCAGTTGGCCAGGCATATAGCCGATATCTGGCGTCTGTTTGTCTGCTGCATCGGGGAAGGCGCAAATTGCGTAACCGTTTAGTGGATTATCTCCATAACGAAGGGAAAGAAATGCAGCAGGGCCGTGGCAAAGAGAAATAACAAACCGGTCATTGTTGATGGCCCACTGCAAAGTAGCTGCGACTTCCGGGCTTTCAGGCAGGCCAATTAATGCGCCGTGGCCACCGGGGATGAATACAGCAGCGTAAGGGCTATCGCCGTTAAGGTTTGCGACTACATTTGCCAGCTTCAGCGGATTACGGAACAGATGCTTATGCTGCTCAAAGAAGCCCATCACTTTTTCATCTTTGTGCGGCATCGCCCAGTATTCAAACTTCGTCATCAGACCGGAAATAGTTGCGACTTCAAACTCAAAGCCAGCGGCATGTAGATGATATAAAGGTAGAAGTGTTTCAATAGGATGGTTACCCGTTGAAAACAGAGCGCCATTATCAGTGGGCAGATAGCGTTCATCAGCGGCGATAACCAGAATCTTCTGCGGCCCTGTATAGGGGTTCGGGTAATTGGCCCCCTCAAGGTCTGATACCGGGCTGGTATACTGACTTAGTGAGTATTCTGAAGGAAAAAAAGCATCATTTTCTGCTGCATCGATCTGCGGATTTTTACTTTTTTGAACAGTCATAGTGTACTCCTATTACTTCTCAGGGATATTAGTCACTATCTTCGCGACTGAGTTGGCGCTATTTCTACCAACACCCAAAAATGCTGTCAATCTATCCAAAGTGGTATATCAGGATTTCCAGAAAAATCGTGAAAACAGTATTAATACCGGATAAATTTCCAGTCGGCCCAGAATCATCGCTGTGCACATAAGATATTTTGCTGCATCATTTAATGTACCAAATGTCGATGCAGTTTCGCCAAATCCAAGCCCCATGTTATTAATGCATGCCGCGACGGTAGCGAATGACGTTAATAGATCATAGCCCATCATGTTTAATATGCAGATAAAAAATACCGTAAACAGAATATAGAGAAAGAAAAAGCTCCATACCGAGCGCAGGACACGGTCCGTAACGACATTGCCGTCGACTTTGATACTCAGTAATGCTCTGGGATGAGCTAACTGGTGCAGCTCATTTCTGCTCTGTTTAAATAAAATGAGAAAACGTAACGCCTTAATGCCACCACAAGTTGAACCGATACAACCACCAAAAAAACTCAACAGCATTAAGAAAATAATGGTGTGAGAAGGCCAGTTTGCGTAATCCAGAGTTGCCAGACCATTATCTGTCATCATCGAACTGGTGAGAAAAAAGGCATGAATAATGCTGGAAGAGATATCATACATTCCCGCATGCCAGACTTGCCATGCCGTAATCGCAATGACTATAAAGGCGACAAGCAGGAAAAAGTGCAATTCACTGTTACGTAGTAAAGGTCTGAACTGACGCTTAACGATGACCACATACCACAAGGTAAAATTAATCGCAGAGAGCAATGAAAACAGTCCGGCAACAAACTCAATGGCATGGCTGTTATAAAAACCAATGCTTTCACTATGTGTTGAAAAGCCGCCTAAAGAAACTGTCGATATACCGTGGCAAATAGCGTCAAACAACGGCATACCTGCAACAAAATATGATGCGCTGCATACTATGCCGAGCAAAAGATAAGTCAGCCAAAGTGTACGAGATGTATCTGCCAGGCGAGGAGTCAGTTTGTCATCTTTAAACGGCCCCGGCATTTCAGATTGATAGAGTTTTGCGCCACCAATGCCTAATAAAGGTAGTACAGCAACCGCGAGAACGATGACGCCTAAGCCGCCGATAAAGTTCAGTTGTGCGCGATAGTATAGAAAAGCAAAAGGTAAAGTGCTCACATCGGAAATGACAGTGGCACCGGTAGTTGTGATCCCGGAAACACCTTCGAATAAAGCATCAACAAAACTTAAGTTAAACTCATCATCAATCCACAAAGGAAATGCACTGATAATGGAAAATAAGATCCAGAACAGCACAATGATCAGAAAACCATCCCTGGTGCGCAGTTGAATCCCCGCTTTCTTTGTCGCCAGCCAGGCAATGCCTCCAAGGCTAAAAAATACCAGAAATGTTTCGAGGAAAACGAAAAAGCTTCTTTCCTTGTAGATCAAGGCGATAAGCATCGGTGGCAACATAGATAAGCTATAAAGCCAGACCAAAAAACCGCACATATGAGTGACAACTCGCAAATGAGATGTATTCATAGATGAATGGCCTATCAATTATACCTCCAGTGTTATGCCTTCAGTTTGGCGGCTATTATACTCGCCATACTTCAAGTTGCATGTGCTGCGCTTAAACTCGCTCACGATTACCTTTCGTCAATACAAAAATGGCTCACCGGGTTCTGTTTAATCTTTAACCATGATAAAAGACGCGGCGCAAAATACAGGCAAGTTATCAGGTCATTCTTAATGGTGATATCTTTAGGAATAAAAATCAGTCATTTTCTGTTAAGGAGGGAGTGTGAAGGGGAGAGTTGAATATTATAACGGCATAAAAAAAGGGACGTGAAAACGCCCCCAAAATAAAGGGTAATATATAACAGAAGGTTTGTTTAAATGAGAGACAGGAACTGTCTCTTAAGATAAGTGACTTGAGGGAGTCACTAAAATATGTTGGGGAGGCTGACCTTCCCCAACATATTATGCCGTTACCAGATTAGAACTGGTATACCAGACCAACAGCAACGATGTTGTCGGTTGCAACACCAGCTTCTTTAGTGAAGTCGCTCTTATCGATCAGGTTAATTTTGTAATCAACAAAAGTGGACATGTTTTTGTTGAAGTAGTAGGTCGCACCCAGGTCGATGTATTCAACCAGATCCTGGTCACCCCAAACCCCCAGATCTTTACCTTTGGATTTCAGGTAAGCGATGGACGGACGCAGACCGAAGTCGAACTGGTACTGAGCAACTGCTTCAAAGTTCTGAGCTTTGTTTGCGATCAGGTGATCACCGAAGACAGTCATATTCTGGGTTTCAGAATAGGTGGTTGCCAGGTAAATGTTGTTCGCGTCGTATTTCAGACCAGCAGCCCAAACTTCTGCATTTTTACCAGAAGCATAGAGTGCTGGTGCCACTTTACCCGCTTTAACCTGAGTGTCGGTACGATCAGATTTCGCATAAGTAGCACCGATGCCGAAGCCTTCGTATTCGTAAGTGGTGGAGAAGCCGAAGCCATCACCGTTACCTTCGTAGAAGTTCTCATAATCGGTACGATCATTCTTACCCTGGTACTGAGCCGCGAAGTTCAGGCCGTCAACCAGACCAAAGAAGTCGTTGTTACGGTAGGTTGCAACGCCAGTCGCACGCTGAGTCATAAATACATCAGTCTGAGTCCAGGTATCGCCACCGAATTCTGGCAGAACGTCGGTCCATGCGCCGATGTCGTAAGCAACACCGTAGTTACGGCCATAATCGATGGAGCCGTATTCACCGAATTTCAGACCAGCAAATGCCAGACGAGTTTTGTCTTTATCAGAACCCTGAGATTCAGTACGGTTGCCTTTGAATTCGTATTCCCACTGACCGAAACCAGTCAACTGATCGTTGATCTGAGTTTCGCCTTTGAAGCCCATACGAACATAAGTGGTGTCGCCATCATCAGAGGCTTCAGAGGAGAAGTAATGCTTAGCATTAACTTTACCGTACAGATCCAGCTTATTGCCGTCTTTGTTATAGATTTCTGCTGCTTGTGCAGACATCGCCATCAGAATGGACGCAGCTACAGCAGAAACTGCCACTGTTAATTTTTTCATCATCAATCCTTTTTATTTGAACTAATTCTTTATAAAAATGTCACTGCATACAAATATTCATCTAGCCAATGTGTTCATTTCAAGAAATAGATATATCAGAGTATTAATAACTGTGATCACAGTCACATTTTATAACTTATTCCTAATTGTGATTCTTAGTATTTAACAATTTTTGAACAAAAAATACGGGCTGAATAAAAAGAAAATATTGTCTTAAATATAATTTCTTGCGGTATTTTTAGTGTCATAAGAATTTTGTTTGATAAAATTGTGTGCGTTATTGTTTGTATTTTTACGCCGATTTATCAGATAGTTAGATAAGGATATTCTTTAGCTTTATTAATGTATTATTGTGGTTAGGATGCTATTTATATCGATGGGTAAAAATATCAGGTAATAGATAAAGAATGAGGCGTGGTTAATGTTTGAACAATAAGCGTTGCTTAATAAATTCTGTTTACGTTTATCATTACACTCAGAGAAAGAGAGCCTTTTCGATTACAGGAATGCGTAATAACAAATAACAGACAGAAAAAAGCCCGCACATGGCGGGCTGGGGAATTTTGCAGCAGAAAATTAGAACTGGTAAACGATACCCACTGCGAACTGGTCGTCGGTATTCAAACCATGATCAAGAACGTAATCGCTCTTATCCAGCAGGTTAATTTGGTAAGCAGTGTACACGTTCATGTTTTTATTGAAGTAGTACCATGTACCAATTTCAATGTAGTTCAGACGGTCAGAGTCTTTATAACCTGCAACATCCAGTGCCTTAGAGTAGGAGTAGCCGATGGACGGACGCAAACCGAAGTCAAACTGGTACTGAAGAACAGCTTCGAAGTTCTGTGTTTTGTTCACAACATTACCAGCATCGGAGTTCATGTTGTGAGTTTCACCGTACATTACAGCTGCATAAATGTTGTTCGCATCATATTTTGATGACAGTGCCCAAACTTCTGCTCTTTCGCCTTTAAGGTCAGATGACTGAGCATCAGTACGGTCAGAGTTTGCATACGCACCAGCAAATGAGAAACCATCAATGGTATAAGTTGCAGATAAACCATGACCGTCACCATTAGCTGAGCTGTTATTGCCTTCATTTTTACCCTGATATTGCAGAGCAAAATTCAGACCTTCAACCATGCCGAAGAAATCAGTGTTACGATAGGTTGCAACACCGTTGGTACGGTTGGTCATAAACAGGTCAGTGCTTGCCCATGAGTCGCCGCCCCACTCAACAAACATATCAGTAAACGCTTCAGCATCATAAGCAACACCGACGTTACGACCGTAATCAAAAGAACCAAGATCTTTGTAGCTCAGACCAGCATATGCCAGACGAGTCTGATCATTGTTTGAGTCGTTAGATGCTTCCAGGTCAACTTCAAACTGACCATAACCAGTCAGTTCAGGATTGATTTGAGTTTCACCTTTCACGCCAAAACGGGCATAAGAGGTATCTTGAGAGTTGTCACCCTTTTCACCATTTTCACGATCAGTCAGGATACGCTCGCCAACCATCTTGCCGTAAAAATCTACTTTATTACCATTCTTGTTATAAATTTCAGCCGCATTTGCTGCGCCAGCAACTAATAATGCCGGGACCAGCATTGCCAGAACTTTTCTTTTCATTATGTATTCCCTTGTGATAATAATTTCTATGAATATATAGATAAAGTGCTGTTATCCAAAAAAGAGCACGTTTGGATACTATTCTATGAAGTTCATTTTATTTTAAGACTTGCATGTAACAATTCTATTTAAAGTATTGCAAAATGTTTCTATTGCGCTATTTATAATTTAAATATAATGATTGTGTTTCGATGTATTTACATTATGTATGGTATATATATCAATAAGTTATTGTTTTTATGAATACATTCATGCAAGCAATAAAAATAATACAATCAAGAAGGGGTTAACGGGTCTTTTAATATCTTTGTGCGAAAAAAAACCGACAAATTAATGTCGGTAAATAGGGTAGTAACAGATTGTAGATGATAAAAGGCTAATAACCGGGCTATCATTGCATACAAAATGTGAAAGCCAAAGTCCGAATACAAACGTTGGTAATATTTCTGCAATAAATATTACCAACCAGACCCCGGCGATACTTAAAGCAAAAAAGCCTGATATCACCCCACTTAATACAATATCTACTCATTAATTTATTTAGTGGGTGTATGAATTGTGTAACAAGCAAAGGCAAAAGGGTAGAAAAGCGTGAGTTACTTCACATAAAATGAGAGGGCTTGTGTTATGGGTAACAACATAAATGGAGAGCGTCAAATCTATGGAAACAAGAACCTCGCGTAGCCCCGGTGGCAAACTGGCGCTATGTGCCTTTTATGCCTGGTGCATCTACTTTGCATGGGCGATGGTGCGTTATATCTGGACCATCAGCTCACTACAGTCTGCGCCTATCGCTGGCTTCGAAAGCGATTTAGGTTCCACCAGTGGAAAATGGCTGGGTGCATTGCTGGGCTTTATGATATTTGCCCTGGTAGGTGCAATCCTTGGTGGCATCGCCTGGTATACCGGACCACGCAACTGCCGCAGGTGAAGCAAAGGCTGAAAATTGCTAAGGTGGCCTTGCGTAAACATTCGGAGGCGCAATGGACATATCACACTGGCAAACGCAATTTGAATCCTGGCTCACGCGCCATCACCAACAGCTTGATGCCGCCCATGACATCGCTCACTTTCGCCGTGTCTGGGCGACATCGCAAAAACTGGCGGCAGATCATCCCGTCGATAAGTTGGTGATCCTGACCGCCTGTTACTTTCACGATCTGATCAGTCTGGCGAAAAATCATCCCGAACGTCATCGCTCATCTATCCTTGCTGCGCAAGAGACGGCGCGCGTGCTCAGGCAACAATTTCCCCTGTTTCCGGCTGATAAAATCCCGGCGGTGTGCCATGCCATTGAAGCGCATAGCTTTAGCGCAAAAATCCCCCCGCAAAGCCTGGAAGCGAAAATAGTTCAGGATGCAGACAGACTGGAGGCGCTGGGGGCGATTGGTCTGGCACGGGTATTTGCTGTTTCTGGCGCACTGGGGGTGGCACTGTTTGATGCCAACGATCCCTTCGCCCTGCATCGCTCACTGAACGACAAACAGTATGCTCTCGACCATTTTCAGATGAAGCTATTAACCTTACCGGAAACCATGCAAACCCCACTGGGTAAACAACTCGCCCGGAAAAATGCGGATTTCCTCGTGACGTTTATGGCGAAGTTGAGTGCGGAATTAAACGGCGACTATGATTCGTTGGATCAAAACGTTATCTGCACATTTACTCGATAAATCATCAGCATAAGGACGTTGCAAATGGCCGATGTTCACGATAAAGCCACACGTAGCAAAAACATGCGGGCCATCGCGACCCGCGACACCGCCATCGAAAAGCGTCTTGCCAGTGTGCTTAACGAGCTTGGTATACCGTATCGCGTTCAGGACGCCTCGCTGCCAGGCAAACCTGATTTTATTATTGATGATTATCAGTGCGTTATATTTACCCATGGCTGTTTCTGGCACCAGCATCATTGTCACCTGTTTAAAGTTCCGGCGACACGCACGGCGTTCTGGCTGGAAAAGATTGGCAAAAATGTTGAGCGTGATCGTCGTGACCAGGTGCGTTTGCAGGCGCTTGGCTGGCGAGTGTTGATCGTCTGGGAGTGTGCGTTGCGGGGGCGAGAAAAACTCAGTGACGCCGCGTTATCTGAGCGCTTAGAAGAGTGGATCTGCGGCGCTGACGCCGACGCGCAGATCGACACTCTCGGTATTCAATTACTCTGAATGTTTGCCCGTGGGAGCACAAACCGCAGCGGATTTATCCGGTAACAGATATTTTCCCAGCGTCACCAGCAACACGGCAAACACAATTACCCCCAGTGCCAGCCACTCAATCGGGGCGAGTTTTTCACCAGCAAATCCAGTCCCCAGCAGTACAGCTACCACCGGATTGACGTAAGCGTAACTGGTTGCCAGAGCCGGGCTAACGTTACGAATCAGATACATATAAGCGTTAATGGCAATAATCGAGCCAAAAATTGCTAAATACCCCACCGCCAGAAAACCTGAAAGAGTCGGCGTGGCAGTCAATTTTTCGCCGGATAGCATCGACGCACTCATCAGTACAATGCCTGCCGCCAGCATTTCAACTGCCCCCGCCATCATCCCAACCGGAAGGGTAATTCGTGAACCGTACACCGAACCAAATGCCCAACTGATTGAGCCAATCAAAATCAACACGGCACCCCACGGATTACCACTCAGGTTACCTCCGCTGTTAAGCATTACAATGCCAGCAAGACCAATTGCGATACCAAGCCACTCCAGCTTGCGTGTTTTGATACCGAAAAAACGACTAAAGCAAAGCGTGAACAGTGGCACAGTCGCAACCACCACAGCAGCAATTCCTGATGGCACATTCTGATGTTCCGCCACTGTCACCAGACCATTCCCTACCGCCAGCAAAAGAACACCAATTAATGCGGCGTTAAGAAGCGGGCGCATGGGCGGCAGTTTATGCCCGCGTAGTAACAAAAACGTCATCAGCAGTATGCCCGCTGCCAGAAAACGCACACCCGCCATCATTAACGGAGGCCAACTCTCCACCCCAATGCGAATAACAAAATAGGTCGAACCCCAAATGATATAGAGCGCAAATAGCGCGCTAAAAAGTGGTAATAACTGCCGAAAACGCATACATCCTCACGGAGGGAATAACAAGGTGGAATATAGTTAACGTTAAAATGATAACGCTGGCGAGTGTTATAATTGCCACGCATTGTTAAAAAAGTGTTGACGAATGGCGCAGGTGTCAGCAAGGCACGATTTGATTCATACTATGGCATCAACAGAAATAGATAGAGGGATAAACTTTGGCAGGAAGTAGCTTACTTACATTACTCGACGATATCGCCACATTGCTGGACGATATTTCCGTCATGGGGAAACTGGCGGCAAAGAAAACCGCCGGAGTGCTGGGGGATGATTTATCACTCAACGCCCAACAAGTTACAGGTGTGCGGGCCAACCGCGAATTGCCGGTGGTCTGGAGTGTGGCAAAAGGTTCACTCATAAACAAAGTGATCCTCGTGCCCCTGGCGTTACTGATCAGTGCGTTTATTCCCTGGGCGATTACACCGCTATTGATGATTGGTGGTGCGTTTCTCTGCTTTGAAGGGGTAGAGAAAGTCATGCATATGCTTGAGGCGAGAAAGCATCAGGAAAGCCCGGCAGAACGACAAAAACGCCTGGAGGAGCTGGCGGCGCAAGACCCTCTTACCTTTGAAAAAGATAAAATCAAAGGTGCGGTACGTACCGACTTTATTCTTTCGGCGGAGATTGTGGCGATCACCTTAGGGATTGTAGCTGAAGCGCCATTGTTAAATCAGGTATTGGTGCTTTCCGGTATTGCGCTGGTGGTCACGCTGGGGGTTTATGGATTGGTAGGTATGATCGTGAAACTGGACGATTTGGGCTACTGGTTGGCTGAGAAATCCAGTGTGATTGTACAAGCTATGGGGAAAGCCTTGTTGGTGATCGCGCCCTGGTTGATGAAAGCATTGTCGATAGTGGGCACACTGGCGATGTTCCTGGTTGGTGGCGGCATTGTGGTACATGGCATTGCGCCGCTTGCTCATGCAATTGAACATTTCGCCACTCAGCAAGGCGCAGTGGTGGCGATGATCCTGCCTACAGCCGTGAATCTGGTACTGGGGTTTATCATTGGCGGGATTGTTCTTATGGCCGTTAAAGCCGTGGCCCGCGTGCGGGGCGTTGCGCATTAATTGTTGAAGTAGAAATTATGCAAAATCTGCCATCGTCGTCTAAGGTGAAAAAGTTTCACATGATAGAGGAGGCAGGTATGCGCTTTTTGGTCAGTGATGAAGTAATCGTCAAACAGGGTGGTCCTCGCATGATCGTCACCGGATATTCCAGTGGCATGGTGGAATGTCGCTGGTATGATGGTTTCGCGGTACAACGTGAAGCCTTTCATGAAAGCGAACTGCAAGCTGGTGATGAGAGGCGACTCGAAGAAGCCTGACGCATAAACGCCTGGTTAATGCCAGGCGTTTTGCTTTACAGAGATAAAAGAGTGGCTCGTGGCCTCACGACATTGTTTGCTTATGCCAGAATTATAAAAAAGAAGTTGGGAGTGCTCCGGTGGTTCACCAGACATCAGTGGAAAACAGAAGCTGGCATAAAAAGCTGGCGCGCCGTCTTGGGCCAGGCAATATCGTTAATATTTGCTTTGTGGTTGTTTTGCTTTGCTCCACATTGCTGACCTGGCGAGAAGTGGTGGTACTGGAAGATGCTTATATCTCCAGTCAGCGAAATCATCTGGAAAATGTTGCCAACGCATTAGATAAACAACTGCAATATAACGTCGATAAACTTCTGTTTTTGCGTAATGGTATGCACGAAGCACTGATGACGCCGCTGAACTTCTCGGCACTACAAAATGCCATTACCCAATTCCAACAAAATCGAAATAAGCGTTACTGGCAAATTGGTCTCGATCGTCGCCGTACACTGATGATCAATGGTGTGTCTGATGATTTTGTCAGCCAGAGCAATCTTCTCTCACGAGCGGATGATGATTTACATAATGAACTGACGGCGGCGCTGGAAGTGGGGTATCTGCTGCGTTTGTCGCACGCTCCGGGGGCGGCAGCACAACAGGCCATATATGTTTCACGTGCCGGTTTTTTCCTCTCCACTCAACCCACGTCAAACAGCAAAGATATTTTAACCCGCTACTTCGACTTCGTTACTCAGCCCTGGTTTAACGAACAGTCTGAGCGCATGAACAAATCGCGCGGAGTGCGCTGGTTTAGTACCCCCGGTGATCACACTAACGAGACTAAACCACAAATTACCGCCAGCATTCCCCTGGATAACCAGGGATACTGGCATGGTGTCCTGGCAATGAGCATTCCACTGGCGGCAATGCGATCTCTGCTGGTAAATGCTACCCATAATGACACCGACGGCGAATACCAGCTCTACGACAGCAAACTTAATTTGCTGACCACCTCTACGCCAGAACAACGGAAAATAAACACCTTTGACGATCGGGAACGGGCATTACTGGCACAGGATATCGAACACGATACGCAGGGTGGCATCAGAATGAACAGTCGATTTATCAGCTGGGAACGGTTGGATCATTTCGACGGCGTATTAGTGCGTGTGCATACGTTACAAGAAGGTGTTCATGGCGATTTTGGTAGTATCAGTATTGCACTAACCCTGCTTTGGGCACTGTTTACCACCATGTTGATTATCTCCTGGATAGTGATTCGCAAGATGGTCAGCAATATGTTTGTGCTACAAAGTTCGCTGCAATGGCAAGCCTGGCATGACACCTTAACCCGTCTCTATAACCGTGGTGCCCTGTTTGAAAAAGCGCGTTTTCTTGCTCAGGAGTGCCGGGAAAATCAACGACCCTTCTCGGTTATTCAGGTGGATCTCGATCATTTCAAAAGCATAAATGACCGATTTGGTCATCAGGCAGGTGATCGGGTACTTTCTCATGCCGCAGGACTTATCAGCCGCTCTCTGCGTGCACAAGACGTTGCCGGGCGAGTAGGAGGGGAAGAGTTCTGTATCGTGCTGCCTTGCGCTAATCTGGCGCAGGCACAAGAAATTGCCGAGCGTATTCGTCTGCGTCTGAATGAAAAAGAGATATTGATCGCCAGGAGCACTACGCTGCGGATTAGCGCCTCGCTGGGGGTGAGCAGTACCGAAGAAACGGGAGATTACGATTTTGAACAGTTGCAGTCACTGGCAGATGGTCGCCTCTATCTGGCAAAACAGGCCGGACGAAATCGCGTGTGTGCCAGTGATCAACCTTTGTCAGAGGATAAAAAATAATCCAGGCCTTCGCGCCAGCCTTCCGGCCCTTCATGTTGTGTGCGATACACACGTGAAGGTTCGATGTGTTGTAAATGCACTCCTTCTCGATTCAGCCCCTTCACCACAACCGCGTAATCCATTACATCCAGCAATGGGGCGTCGTTCGGTCCGTCACCGAGACCCAGGGTAGCGGGGCGTTTCTGCCAGAGCTGCTGGTAGATGGCAATTAACTCATTCGCCGCCTGATCTTTGCCGACGCTGGCATCCAGTACATGCCAGAAGCGCGCGCCGTGTACAAACTGTAAGCCCATTTGCTCCAACTGGTCGGCAAACAGCGTCATTCGTTCGTCACTGTCACGCCAGATCAATGATACCGAGGCTTCATGCAACCGTGTCAGTGCGGCTTGTGTGCGGTTAAGCCCGGTCCAGTCAACAATGGTTTGTTCATCAACATCATCAAAGGTGGTGAATTTGAAATGCATTTTCTCGCGTAGGCTATTGAGCACGATGTGGATTTCACTATGGCTGATACCGTTTATCCGTCGTGGGTAATGCGGCTGAGTTTGCCAGTGTGCATCAAGCTGGACCACGGCACCGTTCTCCGCAATTAGCGGTAAACCCTGCAATCCTAATGTTTGCTGCAAATGCAGCATTTCCGCTGCAGTTTTGCTACTGCACAAAATCAGCGGGATATTTCTTTCACGCAGACGATATAACCACGGTGCAGCAGGTTGCCAGTCATAGGTATGGCTATCTAACAATGTGCCATCAAGATCGGTAAAGATCAGCAGGGGCTCATTCACTGACAACATAGCGATACGTTTCTCCGGTTGGCAGACGACTCTTAAAAGCGAAACGGTAAAAAATATATTCTTCTGGTATCGATTCCGCGCATCCCAGACCACATCTAGCCTGTGGGCATTTACCCGCTCATCCATTAAGGTTATTAATCATTCACGGTGTAAATATTTGCTTGTCAGGCAAAAAAATTGCATATAAGGTAATCCGCACATCAGATTTCCTGGTGTAACGAATTTTCAAGTGCTTCTTGCATAAGCAAGTTTCCTCCCGATCCTTCACAGGATCGGGATTTTTTTATGGCAAATCAACGATTAATTTCCGTAATGCTAAAGTCATGAATGTCCAGCTCAAAGGCATCGGCTAATTCACGCCATGTATGGTATTCACGGCCATCCACACTGACTTTCTCAGGATCATTTCCGCTACGATGGACTTCGCCTTCGCTAATCTCATTGATGGCAGCCAGCAGGGCATCAACGTCAACGCTGACTTCGCGTTTAGCTGTATCGCTATACTCTTTCGCGGTTTTCATGTCTGTACCTCTTGCAACCGTGAGTTTGTTCCGGGCCTGACCAGTATGGCTTAAGTATAGACCGTTGAGAAAATCACCAATCGGCCCAACTGCCACTGTCAGATAATTCGATTTGTTCTAAACTGGCAGAAAGCAACAGGAGGAGACATTGATGAAGGTGAATGATCGGGTCACAGTCAAAACGGATGGCGGCCCTCGTCGTCCTGGCGTGGTACTGGCGGTAGAAGAATTTAACGAAGGCACAATGTACCTGGTTTCGCTGGAAGACTACCCGCTCGGTATCTGGTTCTTTAATGAGTCAGGGCACCCGGATGGTATTTTTGTCGAGAAAATGGAATAGGGCAGCGAGTACATCTGACTGGTGGTGTAGCCACCAGTCAGCAGCTATTAGCGCATATTAACAAATATACCGTTAGTTACATTGTCTGTTAAACGTACCACATGATAAATAACCTGTTTATTATGCGTTTTAATCTTACGTTTAATATTTCCCTTGTGTGACGATACCGTTTTAGCCTTGATATTCATCTGGTCAGAAATCTGAATCGTACCCTGGCCTGCCATCCACATACGTAACATGCTTGATTCAGTTCGACTTAATGATAACGTGGGTAAATTAATTACACTGGCAATATCGACCTCTTTTTTCAGAATATCGCCAAGGATATCGTCAAGAGATTCCGGTTTAATCGACTTGGAACTGATCAATAAATTTTTGCGGACAAGCAGATACTCATCAAAATGGATATTGGCAATCGCCATAAATACAATAAATAAAGTGTTGGGATGTTGATTAATGATTTGCTTGATGTGCTGACTGTTTGCCGGGTCATGGATAAAACAGTCTTCATTAATAAACACCACTGAAGGATGATGTAAGTCACAAGCGACCTTAAGTTGATCAACGCTTTCGATGTCGTTGATTTCCCTTTTCTTAACCCCTCTGCTAACAAGATACCCGGTCAAACCCAGCCGGGTGTAACTGCATAGATCCATAATAATCGTTGACATGGCATACCCTCACTCAATGCGTAACGATAATTCCCCTTACCTGAATATCGTTGTAGAAATAATTAATGACCTCAGGTGACGCTTTACGCGATTTTTCAGGCAACTTACTATCCCGTAAAGTTACCTATAATTTGCCAGGAATCATCTCAAAGTAAAGTAAATGTTACGTTATGTGAGGAAGATAAAAACAAATAAACCCACGCAACGATATCCTGGTGGATGTTTGCTGATATTAATTTTCAGATAATCCTTAGGATAATGCTATAAAAAGAATGGTTAATTATTTACAGGCATCTCGCTGACAATATCAGCTAATAAATTAAAAACTTCACTAAATAAATGTTCGCAGAACGGTGCAATTAATGGCATTAATGCCGCCATTAATGAAATTCCCACGGTCAGTGTCAGGGGGAAGCCAATAACAAAAACGGATAACTGCGGTGCCATTCTATTCAATAAGCCTAATGCCAGATTAAGCGTTAATAATAGCGTGATCACCGGTAACGCCAGCATCAACCCATTGAGGAAAATCAATCCACCAGCACGGGTAAGGGCAAGAAAGGCATTACTGTTTAGCGGTTCACCGCCAATAGGCAAGGTGTGAAAGGTATCGACAAGAATCGAAATCAACCACAAATGACCGTTAAATGTCAGAAATAGCAGCAAAACCAGCATATCCAGAATGCGCGCCAGCACGGGCATATTGAGATGACTGGCAGGATCGACAAAGGTTGCAAACGATAACCCCATCTGCAGGCCGATAATCTCCCCGGCGGTACGTACAGCGGCAAATGCAAACTGCATCGTAAAGCCCAGCGCAATACCTATCAAAATCTGCTGTATCGCTACCCAGACGGCAGCATAAGAAAAAATGGGCACATCGTGTGGCGGCAGCATCGGTGCAATGGCCAGTGTAATCATCAATCCCAGCCCCAGCTTTGCCCGTTTGGGCACACTGCGTTCGCTGAGAATAGGAGCGGTGGAGATCAACGCCAGTACGCGTAACAGTGGCCAAAACCCGAGGCTCAGCCATTGCATCCATTGGTCGCTGGTCAGTTGAATCATCGTGTTGTTAACCAATCAACGACGGGATATTGCTAAAAAGGGTACGCACATAATCCAGCAATAAACTTAGCATCCAGGGGCCTGCCACAATAATGGCAATAAACACCGCCACAATTTTGGGAATAAACGATAACGTCATTTCGTTGATCTGCGTGG
The DNA here is from genome assembly GCF_000026225.1 of Escherichia fergusonii ATCC 35469. Lineage (NCBI taxonomy): Bacteria > Pseudomonadati > Pseudomonadota > Gammaproteobacteria > Enterobacterales > Enterobacteriaceae > Escherichia > Escherichia fergusonii. Next base: position 1,985,216 of record NC_011740.1, on the reverse strand, counting down.
CAGCCTGCAAAATGCTAATAATTAAGCCAGTGACCAACGCTACCAGCAACAGCGGGGCAGCAAGGGCCAGTGCGACTTTCATCGCTTCTGTCCCCATCATCATCACCGATTCGGGTGTCATAGTGCTCCCTAACTGTAAAAGCTTTGGGCCAGCGAACCGACCAGCAGCTGCCAGCCATCCACCAGCACAAACAACATCAGTTTAAACGGCAGAGCGATAGTGGCCGGTGGCACCATCATCATCCCCAGCGCCATCAGCACGCTGGCAATGACCAGATCGATAATCAAAAATGGAATAAAAATAGTGAAACCAATCTGGAATGCTGTTTTCAGCTCACTGGTAACATAAGCAGGCAGCAGAATACGCATGGGTACGGCTTCCGGTCCCTGAATCGGCCCGGTATTGGCCAGCCGGGCAAATAACGCAAGATCGGCTTCGCGTGTCTGGCGCAACATAAACTCACGCAGCGGCTGAGCGCCTTTTTCCAGCGCTTCCTGCATGGAGATTTTCTCTTCACTGAATGGCTGATATGCATCGACGTAAATTTTGTCGATTACCGGCGACATAATAAAAAAGGTCAAAAATAACGCCAGCCCCAGCAGCACCTGGTTTGGTGGTGCAGACGGCGTTCCCAGGGCGTTACGTAGCAAACCAAAAACGATGATGATGCGGGTAAAGCTGGTCATCATCAGTAAAATGGCCGGAATAAAAGTCAGCGAGGTGATAAACACCAGCGTCTGCACCGGTAACGACCAGCTTTGTCCTCCACCGGGCAACGGTTGGGTGACAAGGCCGGGCAATTGCGCCAGTGCGCAAGGCGTCACCAGCCATAAAATGGCGGGAATAAGCGTTAACAAACGGCGCATCAGGATCTCCCGGACCGCTTAAGGACATTTTTCATCAGGCTGGGAAAATCCACTGCTGGTGGTTGGTCCAGCGGTGCTGCCGGCGGCAATGTATGCAGCAAATTGATGTGCGATGCGGTAACACCCAACACCAGGCGGGCATCTTCGACATCGACAATAACCACCCGCTCACGGGCTCCCAGTGAAGCACTGGCGCTGACCTTCAGGCCATTGACCCCCGTATTTTTAGCGGTGAATCCCAGCCGTTTTATTAGCCAGGCTGCTGCCAGTATCAACACAATAATGCCAAACAATGCGCCACTCACCTGTAGCAACGGAGTTGTGGTGGCAGAAGGCTGGACGACAGTGGCCTGGGTTTGCATATCAACGGCTCAGGCGGCGCATACGTTCAGAAGGTGTAATGATATCGGTGATCCGCACGCCGTATTTATCGGCAACTACCACCACTTCCCCCTGGGCAATCAGATAACCATTAATCAGAATATCCAGCGGTTCGCCAGCCAGACCATCCAGAGCTACTACAGAACCTTGTGTCAGGCGCAACAACTCCTTAATTGTCATTCGTGTACGGCCCAGCTCCACCGTCAGCTTCACCGGAATATCCATAATCAGATCGATATCCTGCAACGTACCGCTGACGTCACCGCCACCCAGTTGCTGGAACACCGCATCGGTAGCGCTTTTGCTACTGGTTGTTTGTTGCTCGCTTAATGCCTCAGCCCACAGATCGTCCAGTGCGCCGTTGTTCTCATCGGCCGGATTATTCATGTCACTCATTTGGGCTGTTCCTCGTTCAGAGAATTCAAAATCGGGTTAATCAAATGTTCAATTCGTAACGCATATTGGCCGTTGAGAGTACCGTACTGACTGGTCAGCACCGGAACGCCATCGACATGGGCAATTATGCGGTCAGGTTTTTCTATTGGCAGAACGTCGCCAGGTTTTAGCTTCAATATCTGCGAAAGTCGCAGCGAAATTTCGGCAAAGTTCGCCACCAGTTCCAGTTGCGAGTGCTGCACCTGGCGTACCAGGTTATTGCGCCAGTTCTGATCTTCATGACGCGAGTTTTCCAACGGCGGGTTAACCAGCAGCTCCCGCAACGGCTCAATCATGCTGAAAGGTAGGCAGATATTAAATTCACCAGTCAGGTTGCCAATCTCCACATGAAATGGCGTGTTAACCACAATATCGTTTGGTGAGGTGGTGATATTGGTGAACTTCACCTGCATTTCCGAACGCACATACTCCACTTCCAGCGGGTTAATGGCTTTCCATGCGTCGCGGTAACCTTCCAGGGCCAGCTTCAACATGCGGTTAATGACACGCTGTTCGGTGTGAGTAAACTCCCGGCCTTCAACCTTCGTTGGGAAACGTCCGTCACCACCAAACAGGTTATCGACAGCGATAAACACCAAAGCAGGGGAGAACACCACCAGCCCTGTACCACGTAACGGTTTAAGGTGGATCAGGTTAAGGTTAGTGGGCACCGGCAAATTGCGGGCAAATTCGTGATATGGCTGAATACGAATCGCACCGACGGTAATATCCGGGCTACGGCGTAGCAGGTTGAACAATCCCATACGGAAATGACGGGCAAAACGCTCGTTAATGATTTCCAGTGCCTGCAAGCGCTCACGCACAACTCGCCGCTGGGTATTGGGATCATACGGGCGAATATCACTCTCATTAGTGATACCGCTTATAGGTTCGTCTTTGGTCTCGCTGTCTCCGTTGAGCAGCGCATCGATTTCAGCCTGAGAAAGAATACTATTACCCATGTCTCTACCGCAGAATAAAGGCTGTATACAAAACGTCGGTAACGTCCTGCTTAGGTTGCCCGGCAACAAGGGGAACGGCCAGAGTCTCTTTGATTGCCTTGATCAGTTGCTGTTTTCCTTCTTCCGTTGAGAGCACACTGGCATCCTGACGGGAAAACAACAGCAATAAACGGCTGCGCACTTCAGGCAGATACTCACTAAGACGCGAACGCGTGGCTTCATCTTTCAGGCGCAATGTAATACCGATATACAAAACACGGTCGGCGTCGCCGAGATTCACCGTAAAGGTGTCCAGTGCGTAAAACACAGGTGATGTCGGCGGCGTGACTTTTTTACTGGTGGGCGGATGTTGCAAACGCCAGTAACTATAGCCTGCGCTAATACAGGCTATAACCGTGATGAATACCAGCAGCGGCACCCAGAGAGAACGCTTGCTTTTTATGCCCGATGCGGTGTCAGTCATTTGATGTGAGATTCCTGTTTCACTACAGCTTATAGCGTGATTATCCCGTGTCCTGCGCGTGACAAAGCGTGGAAAAGACAGGGTTATTCACGCTATCTCTGCCTTTAAGCAAAAATATCTACTGCGCCGTCGCCATGACCGACACGTGTCAGCGAAGCGGGGACAGCCAGTGTGACTTCATCTTCTGCACTTAAACCGGCTTGCGGCGTACGGGCATGTTGTGGTTGCTGAGAAGACGCATGTTGCTGACCGTTAAAACTCTCACCACTGATATTGCTCTGCCCCAACTGGATACCGCTCTCTGCCAGTTGCGTGCGTAAAACGGGCAATGCCGCTTCCAGTGCGGCCCGGACATGGCTATGAGCAGAAACCATCTGGATTTGCGCCTGGTTATCATCGATTTTTAGCGAGATTTGCACCTGGCCCAGATCTTCCGGGTGTAAGCGAAGCTCTGCACGTTGCTGACCCTGGCGGGTAAATAACGTAATGTGCTGGCTTATTGCCTGCTGCCATTCATGGCTACCCAGCGGGGCGCTGACCACGGGCGTGGGCGATGAAGCTGGCGAAAGCGGCTGCGGGGTACTGCTACTGGTCATCATGACGGTTGCTGTTGGCTGTGGCGCCGCGACATTATCCCCCGCGTTTAGCGGCAGCGGATTCGCCACCGGACTGTGCGGAACGTTGTCTGGCTGAGTATTGTTGACTGGCGTGGCGAGTGGCACAGTTAACGCTTCACCAGCAGATTCATTTTGTGGTTTATCGGCTAAGGCAGCACGTACGTTAACTGACTGAGTTAACTCAGCATTATTTTGCGCAGTTTGCACGGTATCTGCACTTTCACCTGACGTCACTGCAACGGGGGATGTGCCTGGCAGCATGGCAAAGAGCGCACTGAGTGCGGCAACATCATCATCCGTTGATTCTGTTTCTGCGGCCTTTTCACCCGGACGAAATAATTGTGGGGCAGCTAACGGTGTGCTGCTTTTCAGTGGAGCAGGCAACGTATTCGTCAGAGAAGACAACACACTTAGCTTATCTGCCATTTCATCAGGCAACAGCTCAAGCACATTCTCTGTCAGTTTTGCCGGAACGCCTTTTGGCAATGGTTGTTCTTCTGCAGAAAGAACAGTTTTTTCCGTACCTAACGCCTCTGCCACCAGGGCGAGAAAATCCTGCGCGACATCAGTGCCTTTGGCACCTGGAAGTAGAGTGGTAAGGTCCACATCAGTGGTGATCAGTGCTGGTATAATCAATCGCTTTTCCTCATCGCGGCGCGCTGGGCGAATTCATCCATCTTTTTTTGGTCGAGGCGGTTTTCTGCCAACAGTGCCGCCGTCGATTGCCGTTCCTGGAGTGTCTGCCAGGCCTGCAAACGTTGTTTTTTCTCCCGCCAACTGCTCAACGCGATATCAACTTTTTGCGTCCACTGGTTAAGTTGTTGGCGATGCTGAGTGATGGCTTTTTCCAGCGTCTGGATAAACTGCTGATAGTTAATCCAGCGATTACTGGCGATCCCCTGACTCATATCGTTGCTCAACGTGTTGCGATATTCATTCTGATAATCGATCAGCATTTTGAGTTGTTCTTCCGCCTGCTGACATCCGCGACGCATTTCTCCCAGCAGGCGGGCGGCATCATCCACCTCTTTTTCTGCCAGATCTTTCAAGGTCGCCAGGGCGCCATGTTCTGCCATCTGCTGTTATCTCCTGCGTTTTCACACGGTCGGGAATATACGCTCCAGCCCCTGGAGAGACTCTTCCCAGCTCGCGCGTTCAAAAATACCTTGTTGCAAAAACCCTTCCAGTTGCGGCCACAGGGCGATGGCTTTATCAAGCATCGGATCGCTGCCTTTGGCGTACGCACCGACGCTGACCAGATCGCGGTTACGTTGAAAACTCGACAACAGTTGCTTGAATGTGCGTACCCGCGCGTAATGTTGCTCGCTGATCAACGCCGTCATTGCACGGCTGATCGACGCTTCAATATCAATCGCCGGATAGTGTCCGGCTTCCGCCAGACGACGAGAAAGCACAATGTGACCATCGAGGATCGCCCGTGCGGAGTCGGCAATCGGGTCCTGCTGGTCATCGCCTTCGGTGAGCACGGTATAAAACGCCGTAATTGAGCCACCGCCGCTGATACCGTTACCGGCACGCTCGACCAGCGCCGGTAATTTGGCGAATACCGACGGTGGATAACCTTTGGTGGCAGGCGGTTCGCCAATTGCCAGCGCAATCTCACGCTGGGCCATCGCGTAGCGGGTGAGGGAGTCCATAATTAACAACACATGCTGACCACGATCGCGAAAATCTTCGGCAATACGCGTGGCATAGGCGGCACCTTGCATTCGCAGAAGCGGAGAAACATCCGCCGGAGCGGCAATCACCACGGAGCGTGCACGCCCTTCGGCACCGAGGATATTCTCAATAAAATCTTTTACTTCGCGCCCACGTTCACCAATCAAACCCACGACAATGACATCGGCGCGGGTGTAACGTGCCATCATCCCCAGCAGCACACTTTTACCGACACCAGAACCAGCAAATAGCCCCATACGCTGCCCGCGACCAACGGTAAGCAGGGCATTGATTGGGCGCACGCCCGTGTCCAGCACATGTTCAATCGGTGTTCGTTGCAATGGGTTAAATGGCGGGGTGATCAGCGCACCGGTTTCTGTCGTATCGGGGGAGGGCAGGCCATCGAGCGGTTTACCACTGCCATCCAGAACGCGACCTAACAACGCCGGACCAAGTGGGAGCTGTTTGCCGCTTTGCAGTCCGTCGCCGGAGATATTTTTGGCATAAACGCGAGCACCAGGCAGAACACCTTCGACTTCTTCCAGCGGCATTAAAAACAGCCGTTGACCGTTAAAGCCAACCACTTCGCTTTCTACTTCGCGGGTTTCCGTACCTTCCTGACGTTCAATGACACAGGTCGCCCCGAGTGGCAGTTGTAAGCCGGTGGCTTCCAGCACCAGTCCGGTCGCGCGGGTTAATCGCCCGTAGCGACGCACCGTGGGCAGTTGCGCCATTTTGGCTTCAAAGTTATCCAGCATGGTCAGCCAGCGTGTCAGTCGGGCAGTCATCACACCACTCCAGGTGCTGCCAGACGGCAGAGTTCTTGCCAACGAGTGGCGACGCTGGCATCAAGGTCGCCTTCATCGGCGGAGACTTTACAACCACCAGGATGGAGTGTCGGATCGCCACGCAAGCGCCAGCCATGCAAACTTAAGGTTGCGCCGAGCATCTCATCAACACGTTGCAGATCATCCGGGTGTACACGTAACTGCGGTTTACCGCTGAATAACGGTTCTTGCTGTAACAACAGTTGGATCTGTTTGATCAGTGCTGAGTTGTCCACCGTTGGCGCCTGGCCGATCACCTGGCGCGCCGCCTCCAGCGCCATCTGCATCAGGCGCGAAGCAATCACACTATCAAGCGCATCAAGGGTAGTTTGAAACTCACTGACCAGTTGCTGCATTCGGGCATGAATCGGCGCTTGTTGAGACTTCGCCTCTGCCAGACCTTGTTCCAGCCCCTGGGCCAGGCCTTCCTGATAGCCTTGTTCGTGGCCTTTCTGACGACCTTCGGCAATACCTGCCTGATAACCTTGCTCGTGGGCCTGCATTTGCAGTTGCGCCAGTTGCTGCTCAAGGCTGGGTTCGGTCTCTTCAGTGGTGATCTCTTCAGGCTCAACCACGGGTACAAACTCCGCCTGTGGTGGGGCGAGATCGTCCGGCATCCAGGTTTTCCACGGCAGATTATCAGACATAGGTATCCTCGCCGCTGCCAATCACCATCTCGCCAGTTTCGGCAAGGCGGCGCACAATCAGCAGAATCGCTTTCTGTTCGTTTTCCACCTGCGACAGACGCACCGGACCACGGTTGGCGAGGTCGTCGCGCAGAATATCGGCGGCACGCTGCGACATATTGCGCAGGAATTTCTCGCGCAGTGGCTGCTCGGCCCCTTTCAGCGCGATCAGCAACGATTCGGAATCCACTTCCTGCAACAGACGCTGGATGCTGCGATCGTCGACATCCACCAGATTTTCGAACAGGAACATCTCGTCGATAATTTTTTGCGCCAGTTCGCCGTCGAATTCACGCACGGCAGAAATAACCGCTTCTTCCTGCTGAGTTTTCATCAGGTTGATAATTTCGGCTGCTGTTCTCACGCCGCCCATTTTGCTGCGCTTGAGATTCTGACCGTCGAGCAGACCATTCAGTACTTCGGTCAGCTCCGCCAGTGCGGCAGGCTGCACGCCGCCAAAGGTAGCGATACGCAACATCACATCGTGGCGCAGACGCTCATCGAACAACGCCAGAATATCGGCGGCCTGGGCGCGTTTCAGATGCACCAGGATAGTGGCGATAATCTGCGGATGTTCGTCACGAATAAGATCGGCCGCACTCTGCGGCTCCATAAAGTTGAGCGTTTCAATACCGCTGGCGGTATCGCGGGTTTCGAGAATATCTTCCAGCAGACTGGCGGCACGCTCTTCGCCAAGGGCTTTCACCAATACCGAACGCAGATAATCGTTAGCGTTGATATTCAGTGCGGCAAACTGTTCTGCTTCTTGCTCAAACTCGGACAGCACATCGGTTAACTGCTTGTTGGAGATCTGGCTGACGTTAGCCATCGCTGCGCTCAGGGTTTGCACTTCGCGCTGGGAGAGATGCTTAAACACCTCTGCCGCCCGGTCTTCGCCGATGGTCATCAGCAGGATGACGCTCTTGTCGGTGCCTGTCAGGTTACTCATGATCGTTATTTATCCACTGGCGAATGACCAGCGCGACTACGCGCGGATCGTTATCAGACATTTCACGGATACGCTGACTCATCATTTCTGCGCTCATCCGCTGATTAGCGCGACGTTGCTGCAACTGCTCGTCTTTGCTCAGGCGCACTTCCACCGCATCTTCCACTTCCTGGCGGGCCTGTGCCTGTTGCTGTACGGCTTTTACTGCCTCGACGCGACGAGTTAATTGTGGGCGTACCGCTTTACGCCACAGTAGCCACGCCACCAGCAGCACCAGCAACCAGCGTCCGGCGCTCAGCAACTGATCGATAAATACCTGTTGTTGCCAGAACGGCAATTCTCCACCGCTTTCGTCGCTGGTGTTGAATGGCGAATTAACCACATTCAGTGAGTCGCCACGTTTTTCAGAAAAGCCCATCGCCTCGCGGGTCAGATCTTCAATCTGCTTCATCTGTTCGGCGCTCAGTGGCAACGGTTTGCCATCCGGCGTTGCTTTGTAATTCACCACCACCGCAACGGATAAGCGCTGCACATCGCCCACATTCATTTTGGTATGGCGAATAGTGCGATCGACCTCGTAGTTACTGGTTTCATTACGCTGCGTGCTACGCGGTCCACTGTTACTGCTGGTGCTCGTCTGTTGTTGACGATTGTTTTGATTTGCCGGAGGCGTGCTGATCGGCGCGCTATTTGCGGGAGCCGGTTGATTCGATAGTGCACCCGGTACACCGCCCGGATAACCAGAACCGCTCTGCTCGCTCTCATTGACCTGGCGAGAACGCAACGTTGCCTGGGATTGATCACCATTTGGCCGATACTGCTCTTCGGTTTGTTCTTTACTGGCGAAATCCAGTTGCGCCGTTACCTGGGCGTGAACATTACCGTTGCCGACAATAGGTGAAAGGATCGCTTCAATACGACGCTGAATACGCCCTTCGACATCGCTGGCATATTTCAACTGAGCGTCATTAAGATCACGCCCGCTGGTGTTGGATTGGGTTAACAAATGCCCGCTTTGATCCACCAGCGTGACGTTACCTGGTGGCAGCCCGGCAACCGCACTGGAAACCAGATGCACAATGGCGCTGATCTGCCCTTCGTCCAGTGCGCGGCCTGGGAGCAGATTTACTGTCACCGATGCAGAAGGGGATTTTTGCTCACGCACAAATAAAGACGGTTTTGGCATCGCCAGATGCACGCGAGCCCCTTTTACCGGGCCGATGGTCTCGATGGTGCGGGATAGTTCACCTTCCAGCGCCCGCTGATAATTTACCTGCTCACTGAACTGGCTAATGCCAAATTTTTCCTGATCGAGCAGTTCAAAACCGACCGCACCGCCTTTTGGCAAACCTTGTTGTGCCAGGCGCAGACGCAGCTCGTGGACCTTATCCGCGGGAACTTCAATGGCGCCACTGACTTCACTGAAGCGGTAAGGAATATTCATTTGCGTCAGTTGGCTGACGATTGCACCGCCATCCTGATCGGAAAGGTTGCTAAATAACGTGCGGTAGTCAGGGGCTTTTGCCCACAGAATCAGAGCGACAATAACCGCTACAGCCGCGGAACCGGCAACAATCAATGGAATTCTGGGATTCGCGCGCAGGCGATTAAGCCACTCAAGAGATTTCGTCTGGGCTGCAGTCGCATTCATCGCGCACCTCGCGGCTGATTATGGACGGCGTTATTGGCAAAGTGGAACAAGACTCACTCCCGGGTCAGCAAACTCGAAAAATTGACCGTCACATTATTTGTGGTTTTGTTTTTTTCTATGCGCCAATTAACCCGATTTTTTGTCGTTATTTAACGCCTTTGTCTTATTGACTTGCTGGTAGGCTTTGCTACCAGAAATTATCCGGGAGATGAATATGTCAGCAATACAGGGTATTCAGGGCGTTATCAGCCAGTTACAGGCAACGGCAATGAGCGCCCGCGCGCAGGAGCCAATGCCGCAACCGACGATCAGTTTTGCCGGGCAACTGCACGCGGCACTCGATCGTATTAGCGACACACAAAACACCGCCCGCGTGCAGGCAGAAAAATTCACGCTCGGCGAGCCTGGCGTGGCACTGAACGATGTGATGACCGATATGCAAAAAGCCTCAGTGTCTATGCAAATGGGGATTCAGGTGCGTAATAAGCTGGTGGCGGCGTACCAGGAAGTGATGAGTATGCAGGTGTAGGTTGTGTTACGTGTTGATTGTGCTTGTTTAATGACATCCAAACTCACCGCGTGGCGCAGTGCTGGGGCAAACTCGCTCAATTTCTGGTTTAAAATGAGTTAATTCCCTGGCTGTTTCAGCGTGAAAAGCCCCTTGCTCATCTGAGGCTATCCTTACACTTTTCCCTCTGTGCTCGCAATTGATAGCCACTACTCACATTGATCTATTCGCCATAAGAATATACTGTATATAAAAACAGTATATTTAGGCGGATTATCATGTTGTTTATCAAGCCTGCGGAACTTCGTGAAATCATTACACTTCCTTTGTTTAGTGACCTTGTGCCGTGTGGTTTTCCATCACCGGCAGCTGACTACGTTGAGCAGCGAATCGATCTTAACCAGTTAGTGATTCAACATCCCAGCGCGACCTATTTTGTTAAAGCAGCGGGAGATTCAATGATTGAGGCCGGGATTGGCGATGGCGATCTGCTAGTGGTTGACAGCGCCATTACTGCCAGCCACGGCGATATTGTTATTGCTGCCGTGGACGGTGAGTTCACCGTCAAAAGATTGCAACTGCGCCCCTCTGTACAGCTTGTGCCGATGAACAGTTCTTATTCGCCCATTACTCTTGGCAGCGAAGAATCGCTGAACGTATTTGGGGTAGTCACGCATGTGGTGAAGGCCGTACGCTGATGTTTGCCCTTTGTGACGTGAATTCGTTTTATGCCAGCTGCGAGGTCGTGTTTCGCCCGGATTTATGGGGAAAACCGGTGGTTGTGCTTTCCAATAACGATGGTTGCGTCATTGCCCGCAGTGCAGAAGCAAAAGCACTCGGTGTCAAAATGGGGGAGCCCTATTTTAAACAAAAGGATCTGTTTCATCGCAGTGGTGTGGTCTGTTTCAGCAGTAACTATGAACTCTATGCCGATATGAGCAACCGGGTGATGTGTACGTTGGAGGAGTTGTCGCCCAGAGTCGAAATTTACAGTATCGATGAAGCATTTTGTGATTTAACCGGTGTGCGTAACTGCCGGGATTTAACAGATTTTGGTCGTGAAATTCGCCAGACCCTTTTTCAGCGTACACATCTAACGGTTGGCGTCGGCATTGCACAAACCAAGACGCTGGCCAAACTCGCCAACCATGCGGCTAAAAAATGGCAAAGACAAACTGGGGGCGTGGTGGATTTATCGAACCGCGAGCGTCAGCGCAAATTAATGGCGGTACTTCCGGTTGAGGAAGTCTGGGGGATTGGCCGACGCATCAGCAAAAAGCTGGAGGCGATGGGAATAAAAACCGTACTTGATCTCGCGGATACGGATATCCGCTTTATTCGAAAACACTTTAATGTGGTGCTTGAAAGAACAGTACGGGAGTTGCGTGGTGAACCTTGCCTGGAGCTGGAAGAATTTGCGCCAGCAAAACAAGAGATCATCTGCTCGCGGTCGTTTGGCGAACGCGTAACCGACTATGAGGCGATGCGCCAGGCTATATGCAGTTATGCCTCACGCGCGGCAGAAAAACTGCGTAGCGAGCACCAGTATTGCCGCTTTATCTCCACGTTTGTAAAAACATCGCCGTTTTCGCTTAATGAACCGTATTACAGCAATAGCGCTTCGGTGAAGCTGCTGACGCCCACTCAGGACAGCAGGGATATTATTAAGGCGGCGATCCGATGCCTGGATGCAATATGGCAAGAGGAGCATCGCTACCAGAAAGCGGGGGTGATGTTGGGGGATTTTTTTAGTCGTGGAGTGGCGCAACTGAATTTGTTTGATGACAACGCACCGCGCGCTGGTAGTGAGGAGTTGATGGCTGTGCTCGACATGCTCAATGCCAGGGAAGGTCGTGGCACGCTCTATTTTGCCGGGCAGGGCATCCAGCAAGAGTGGAAGATGAAGCGTGGGATGTTGTCACCACGATATACAACACGAGCCTCGGATCTTCTTTGTGTAAGGTAAACATGGTCTGGCAACAATGTATCGAATATACATGATTGACCTGATTTTTATATCACTTCCAATTCGCTAATATCTAATACAAGAACATAAAAATTATCGGGCACTATTTTATAGCGCCCGATGATGTAATATTTGTAATCTATCAATTTAATAGAATTTTTTCTGAAAAAAAAGAAATATATGCTAAAGGCAAAAAATCTCCCTGTGCTGATGTACCATCATGTCAGTAACTGTCCAGGGCTTGTCACACTTTCGCCAAAAACATTTCGGGAGCAGATGAAATGGTTGGCTGATCATAAATGGAAAACGGTGACTTCAGATGAAATTGAATATTTTTACGAAGGTGGTGAACTTCCTCGTAAAAGTGTAATGTTGACTTTTGATGATGGCTATCTGGATAACTGGTTTCAGGTCTATCCGGTATTAAAAGAGTTTAATCTCAAAGCTCATATATTTTTGATTGCCGGACTTATAGGTGATGGTCCGATACGGTCATTTCAGAAAAGAGAGTATTCTCATCAGGATTGTGAGCAAATAATAAATAAAGATAATGCTGATGATGTGATGCTCCGTTGGTCAGAAGTTGATGTAATGCTGAGTTCAGGATTGGTTGAATTCCACATTCATACCCATTCTCATATTCGCTGGGACAAAATGTACAGTTATCGGGAAGAACAATGCCAATATCTTAAGCAAGATATTCTGGAGAGCAGAAAAGTATTTCTGGATAAAATAGGGAAGTGCAGTAAACATTTTTGCTGGCCAGAAGGGTATTACAATAGCGATTATATTAAAGTGGCTGAAGAGCTTGGGTTTTCGTATTTATACACAACAGAAAGAAGAATGAATAACCGTACAAATGGAACCTTGCGTTTGGGACGGATTAGCACTAAAGAGCGAGAACACTCGGCATGGCTTAAAAGACGTCTTTTCTGTTATACGACACCACTGTTTTCTTCTTTGTTGGCCCTTTATAAAGGCCCCAGAGTAACTGATTGATGAATATAGTCGTCATGCTTCAATTTGCATGTGTTATAACATTTATGAGAATGCAACAGAACGAGAGAAGCATTGGATTCAAATATTTCTCGAATGGAAGGTTTCTAAAATTTCTGCGCCAGTGATCTATGAGCAATATTCCGATGTAAAAGGATGTTTGCATGGTCAGTAAGTCACGACAAATTTTATTGGCCATAGCTAAAAAGTAGAGGGATTACCAAACAATGAATATATTATTCACTGAATCGTCGCCCAATATTGGCGGGCAAGAACTACAGACTGTGGCCCAAATGGTAGCTATAAGAAAAAAAGGGCATTCTGTCTTACTGGTTTGCAGGGAAAAAAGTAAAATAGCTTCCGAAGCGAAAAAACAAAATATTGATGTTATCTTTGTTCCCTTTAAAAACAGTCTTCACATTTCATCGGTATTAAAATTACTGGGGATATGTCAACGTTTTAGACCACATGTGGTTATTTGCCATAGTGGTCATGACAGTAATATTGTTGGTTTGACACGGTTGCTATGCTGGAAAGACAGATTCCGTATTATCAGGCAGAAGACATACCTGACAAAGAGAACAAAAAATTTTTCATTAAATTATTTATGTGATGACATAATAGTGCCTGGAGAAGCGACCAGAAAACACTTGATGCACTGCGGTGTCCGCACAAACATTACTATCGTTCCCCCTGGTTTTGATTTCGATAAGATATATGAAGAGTCCCACAGTCCTGTTCCTCCTCATATAAAGGCGTGGTTAGCAGACTCAGGGGAGGGGCCGGTTATCGTACAAATCGGTATGTTACGTCCTGAGAAAGGACATGAATTCATGCTGAATTTGTTATTCCGCCTGAAAAAGGAAGGCCGAAAGTTTCGATGGTTGGTCGTTGGCAGCGGGAGTGTTGAGAATGAGAGACGTCTGCGAGCTATCGTTGATGATTTAGATATGCATGATAATGTGTTGATTTCTGGTGGTATTTTCCCTGTATCATCAATATATAAAATTGCTAATCTGATCGTCATGCCTTCTGAAAACGAATCTTTTGGCATGGTTGCTGCTGAGGCTTCCGTGTTTTCCATACCTGTATTTGCAAATCACGTTGGAGGACTTCCCGATGTGATTCAGCATAACCGGACGGGAACATTGTTACCCGCCGGGGATATGCAAGTTTGGAGAAGTGCACTGAATGATTTTTTTGAACGACCAGAACACTTCTGCCAAATGGCACATCAGGCAAAATATGATGTGGCAAACCGTTTTGATATTAACAAAACAGTATCGATTATTCCAGGTTTTGCTAGTTGTGAATAAATAACTTCCAGTATATTCCATTAGTGCCATATTTACGGATATCTTATGACCAGCTTGCTATTTTCAGCTTTCCTGAAAGAAGTTCTTTTGGCCCGTGGTTCTCTGCATGGAAAATGGGAGAACAAGAAATTTAGATTCATGTATCTTCTGCGATGCATATTAAATCCTGTTGCCAGCGTTCAGTATTATTATAAGTTACTTTCACTACAATCCATCGATAAACTCCTGGAGATACACCCTACATTACCTGCAAAAATCCATAGACCTTATTTACATAAAGGGGGATGTGCACATACCCGCGGGGAGTATATTATCGGACATTATCGATTTGTTCAGAGTTTACCGCATAAATATCAGACGTTTTTATTTCCGTGTGAGACAGTATCGCTCATTCAATTCGCGGGAAAAAATGGTGAACATTTTGATATTCAGTGTTCTCCATGCAACTTTGACCGTGAAGGGGAATTAATGCTATCACTTTATTTCAACAAGATACCTGTTGCCCGACTATCGTGTTCCATTATTATGACAAAGAACGGCCGTTGTGCGTTTATTGGCGGACTACAGGGGGCGCCAAAAAATATTGGCCCGGAAGTTATTCGGGATGCCACTAAAGCCTGTTATGGGCTATTTCCGAAGCGAATTATTTTTGAGGTTCTTTGTTCGTTGATGGGATTCTGTGGTATTACTGATATTTTAGCCGTCAGCGAGCAGAGTCATGTTTTCAAACAGTTGAGATACCGCTACCAAAAGAGTAAAACCTTTGTTGCCGTATACAGTGATTTTTGGGAATCTATTGCTGGCCGACCACACAATAACTGGTATCGATTGCCGATATGTGTCGAACGTAAGCCACTTGATGATCTTCCCAGTAAAAAAAGGTCAGAATATAGAAAACGGTATGCATTGTTGGATCAGATTCGTGAGGAGATTACGGCCCGCCTGAATTAGTCAGAGTCTGGCAGGTAACACTTTTGGCATCTTGCCTCGCCAGTAATGTAATAAAACAAGCCAGCTTATATAAAAAATGAGAAAAAAACAGTTTGAGTTTATTCCTGAATTTAAGAAATCTTTCTTACTTCCGCGTTATTGGAGTACATGGTGTGGCCTGATAATCATAGTAATCTTTGCGTTCATTCCTCCATCAATTCGTGATCCTGCTCTGGGTAAACTTGGGCGTGTGGTCGGACGGTTGGGGAAAAATGCTCGTCGGCGGGCATTGATTAATCTGGCTCTTTGCTTCCCGGAACGTAGTAAGAAAGAATGCGAGAGCATTGTTGACGCTATGTTTGCCACAGCATTGCAATCTATCGTGATGCTGGCAGAGTTAGTTATTCGCGGGCCGGAAAAAATCCTTCCGCGCGTACACTGGAAAAATAAAAATATCCTGGAAGAAATAAAATATAACAACGACAAAGTAATTTTTCTTGTTCCGCATGGTTGGTGTGTAGATCTTCCGGCGATGTTGATGGCTTTTCAGAACCAAAAAATGGCAGCTATGTTCCATAACCAGCGTAATGCGGTGTTGGATTATACCTGGAATGTTGTACGCCGTATTTTCGGTGGAAGGCTACATGCCCGAAATGACGGGATAAAACCATTTATTCAGTCTGTACGTCAGGGATATTGGGGATATTACTTACCTGATCAGGATCATGGTCCAGAGCATAGTGAGTTTGTTGATTTTTTCGCAACTTATAAAGCGACATTACCTGTACCAGGACGGTTGGCTAAAATAACTCAGGCGAAGATTATCCCCCTCTTTCCTACCTACGATGCAAAAAAACATATCCTGACCATTGAAATTCACACGCCAATGGTCGATTTATCGACAGCAGATGATAAAACGATAGCCCGACGGATAAATGAAGAGATAGAAAGTTTTATCAGACCAAATCCAGAACAATATACCTGGATGTTGAAATTATTGAAAACACGCAAGCCTAATGAGGTTGACCCGTATCCATGACATTACCATGCGTTGGTTAGCAGCTGATGAAATGAGCGTTGCTACCGATCATGCCGGATGAGACGCGTTGCACGTCGCATCCGGCAACCTGTTTAACCGATCGTCATTAAACTGGCGTTACCGCCAGCGGCAGCGGTATTCACGCTCAGCGAACGCTCGATATACAACCGTTCCAGCAGGATATTGCTTTCGCCACGGGCAAAACCCTGCACCGAAACAATTGCGCCATCCCGCGCGGCAACCGCTTCACACAATGCACGAAGCTGATCCGAATCCCCGTGGAAGATCACCGCATCAAACGGTTGAGAGGTAATATTTTCCACTTTCGCCAGTTGAATACGTTCGCTGACTGCTGATGGCAATGCCTTCACTAACTGACGATGCAGAGCGTCATCCGGCCACAGCACCTGGCTGCCCACCGCCAGCACGGCGACGAGCTGAGTCAGCGCATCCTGTTCATCATCGGCAATACACAATACACGCTCACGCGGCAGCAGCGTCCAGGTGTTGCGTTCACCCGTCGGCCCTGGCAGCAATCGCTGTGTTCCTGCCTGCGCCAGCTCGCCATATTGCGTACATAACGCCTGCAATTCTGGACGGTTTGCCGCCCATTCCCGTAGTGCATTTAGCGGCTGAGTCAATGCGGCTTTCAACTGTGCATCGACCGGATACTCCGCATCCTGACGCGCGAGCGTCACCGCCAGCGCACTTTCCGGGCGATTCGCCAGCAGACGGTAGAGATAGAGCGGACCGCCTGCTTTCGGCCCGGTGCCGGACAACCCTTCGCCGCCGAATGGTTGCACCCCAACCACTGCGCCCACCATATTACGGTTAACATACAGATTACCGACATGGGCCGAGCCAGTGACCTGGGCAATGGTTTCATCAATGCGCGTATGGACGCCGAGCGTCAGACCATAACCGGAAGCGTTAATCTGTTCGATCAGTTCCGGCAACTGGTTACGGTTGTAACGCACCACATGCAGCACTGGACCAAATACCTCTTTTTGCAATTCGGCAAAATCATCCAGTTCGATCAGCGTCGGGGCGACAAAGGTGCCACTTTGCCATTCGCGGGCATCTTCACTGTTTTCCCGCACCGCCTGGAACACCGGACGGCCTTTGCTACGCATGGTCTGAATATGGCGCTCAATATTGGTCTTCGCTTCGCCATCAATCACCGGACCGATATCGGTGGTCAGGCGACCCGGATTACCCATCCGGCATTCGGCCATTGCACCGCGCAGCATTTTTAACGTGTGGTCGGCAATTTCATCTTGCAGACACAGCACGCGCAGCGCCGAACAACGCTGACCTGCACTGTCGAAGGCCGAGGCCAGTACATCCACGACGACCTGTTCGGTCAGGGCGGAGGAATCGACAATCATCGCGTTCATGCCGCCGGTTTCCGCAATGAGTGGAATTGGGCGGCCCTGAGCGTCCAGGCGGCTGGCGATATTGCGTTGCAGTAACGTAGCGACTTCGGTTGAACCGGTAAACATCACCCCGCGCACGCGATCATCACCCGTCAGTTGCGCGCCTACGGTTTCACCCTGACCGGGCAACAACTGCACCACGCCTGGCGGTACACCCGCTTCCAGCAAAATGGCAATCCCTTGTGCGGCAATCAGCGGCGTTTGTTCTGCCGGTTTTGCCAGTACGCTGTTACCTGCCGCCAGTGCGGCAGCGATTTGCCCGGTGAAAATCGCCAGCGGGAAATTCCACGGGCTGATACACACCACAGGCCCTAATGGACGGTGGGTTTCGTTAGCGAAATCATCCCGCACCTGTCCCGCGTAGTAGTGGAGAAAATCGACGGCTTCACGCACTTCGGCAATGGCGTTACTGAAGGTTTTTCCGGCCTCACGTACCAGAATACCAATCAGTTGCTGCATCTGGCTTTCCATCAGTACGGCAGCGCGATGCAAAATCGCCGCGCGTTCGGCCGGAGGCGTGGCAAACCAGATTGGCGCGTTATTAACTGCACTTTCCAGCGCCTGTTCTACTTCACGCGGCGTGGCTTCACGCACATAGCCCACAATATCTTTCGGTTCCGCCGGGTTGATAACGGGTGACATTTCACCAGCCGCGACCGGTTGTTCCAGCATTGGCAAGGCCTGCCATTTTTGCAGTGCACTGTTGAGCAGGGCAGAGGAGAGTGATGCCAGCCGGTGTTCATTGGCGAGATCCAGCCCTGCCGAGTTGTCGCGCCCGTGACCGTAAAGATCGCGCGGCAGGGGAATTTTCGGATGGGGTAATCCAGTTTGCCCTTCCTGTTGCGCCAGTTTTTCTACTGCAGTGACTGGATCGGCAACCAGTTCATCCAGTGGCAAAGAGGTATCAGCAATACGGTTAACAAACGAGGTGTTAGCACCGTTTTCCAGCAGGCGACGCACCAGATATGCCAGCAGTGTTTCATGGGTACCGACCGGAGCATAAATACGACACGGACGGTTAAGTTTGCCGTCGGCAACTTTCCCGGTGACCTGCTCATACAGTGGCTCGCCCATACCATGCAGGCACTGGAACTCGTACTGACCCGGATAGTAGTTTTGACCTGCCAGTTGATAAATCGCCGCCAGCGTGTGGGCGTTGTGCGTTGCAAACTGCGGGTAAATGAGATTTGGCACCGCCAGCAGCTTTTTCGCACAAGCGAGATAAGAAACATCGGTATACACCTTGCGGGTATAAACCGGATAACCTTCAAGGCCGTCCATTTGCGCACGTTTGATTTCACTATCCCAGTACGCGCCTTTCACCAGGCGAATCATCAGACGACGGCGGCTGCGGGTGGCGAGATCAATCAGGTAATCGATCACCAGCGGGCAGCGTTTTTGATAAGCCTGAATAACAAAACCGATGCCGTTCCAGCCTGCCAGTTCAGGCTCGAAACAAAGCTTTTCCAACAGATCGAGGGAGATCTCCAGACGATCGGCCTCTTCGGCATCAATGTTAATACCAATATCGTACTGACGCGCCAGCAAGGTTAGTGATTTCAGACGTGGGTAAAGCTCTTCCATTACCCGGTCATACTGGGCGCGGCTGTAGCGCGGATGCAGCGCCGACAGCTTGATTGAAATGCCTGGACCTTCATAGATGCCACGACCATTGGAGGCTTTACCAATAGCGTGAATCGCCTGCTGATAGGAAACCATATATGCCTGCGCGTCCGCTGCGGTCAGTGCGGCTTCGCCCAGCATATCGTATGAGTAACGGAAACCTTTCTCTTCCAGCTTGCGGGCATTGGCTAACGCTTCCGCGATGGTTTCACCAGTGACGAACTGCTCGCCCATCAGGCGCATCGCCATATCCACACCTTTGCGGATTAGCGGTTCGCCACTCTTACCGATAATGCGATTCAGCGAACGGGAGAGGCTGGCTTCGTTATGGGTAGAAACCAGTTTGCCGGTAAAGAGAAGCCCCCAGGTGGCAGCATTAACAAACAGCGACGGGCTACGACCAATGTGTGACTGCCAGTTACCGTTGCTGATTTTGTCGCGTATTAGCGCATCACGGGTGGCTTTATCGGGAATACGCAATAGCGCTTCCGCCAGACACATCAGCGCCACGCCTTCCTGCGATGACAGCGAAAACTCCTGCAATAATCCCTGAACCATGCCTGCGCGACCACTGGCATTTTTTTGATTACGCAGTTTATCGGCCAGTTGATACGCCAGTTTATGCGCCTGTTCAGCAACCGGCTGCGGCAGGCGAGCTTGTTCCAGCAGCATAGAAACCGCTTCGGTTTCCGGGCGGCGATAGGCGGCGGTGATAGCCGCACGGGAAACCGACTGTGGCAAAATTTGCTCGGCAAAGTCGAGGAATGGCTGGTGTGGTTCCTCTGCCGGATTCGGTACTTCATCGCTCTCATTGGCCGCGCCAGAAAGCAGCGCAGGTAGCTCCGGCAGAGTATCGCTGTTTTCCAGTTGTTCAAGATAAGAAAAAATCGCCTGCTTAATTAACCAGTGCGGTGTGCGATCGATACGTGTCGCGGCAGACTTAATGCGTTCACGCGTCGCGTCGTCCAGCTTAACCCCCATGGTGGTGGTTCCCATGCCATTACTCCTGTTGTTCTGAAAGGTGCAACTTAACGTTATCGTGAAATATCCATGATGTTGCAACTTTGTGCAACCATGTTAAATGTGACCTGCGTAGCAAGCTTAAAAATGAATGAAATGTTAATAAAAGAAATCGATATGACAGGGATTAAAAAAATAACTCAGACTTTTTCTCTGCGGCAGTTAACATTTTTGAAAGGTGCAACCGCAAAAAATGTGAGGGAGTGCAACCTGATGAAAAATAGTATCGCTGAGCACTAAAATTTAATGTAAATGGTGTGTTAAATCGATTGTGAATAACCAGCGCTTCCGGCAGGATACGGTCGCCCTGGGAAAACATAAACTCTGTTACCCCGTTCCGGTGGCAGATATAACGGCAAGTTTCGACATTGCCGATAATAATTTTTTGGAGACTTTAGATGGCTATTAGCACACCGATGTTGGTGACATTCTGTGTCTATATTTTTGGCATGATATTGATTGGGTTCATCGCCTGGCGATCAACCAAAAACTTCGACGACTATATTCTTGGCGGTCGCAGCCTTGGGCCATTCGTGACGGCATTATCGGCAGGTGCGTCGGATATGAGCGGCTGGCTGTTAATGGGGTTGCCGGGCGCGGTTTTTCTTTCCGGGATTTCCGAAAGCTGGATCGCCATTGGCCTGACATTAGGCGCATGGATTAACTGGAAGCTGGTGGCCGGGCGGTTGCGTGTGCATACCGAATACAACAATAACGCCTTAACATTGCCGGATTATTTCACCGGGCGCTTTGAAGATAAAAGCCGTATTTTGCGTATTATCTCCGCGCTGGTGATTTTGCTGTTCTTCACCATTTATTGCGCTTCGGGCATCGTGGCAGGCGCGCGTCTGTTTGAAAGTACCTTTGGCATGAGCTACGAAACGGCTCTGTGGGCGGGCGCTGCGGCGACGATCCTTTACACCTTTATTGGCGGTTTCCTCGCGGTGAGCTGGACTGACACTGTACAGGCCAGCCTGATGATTTTTGCCCTGATCCTGACGCCGGTTATCGTGATCATTAGCGTCGGTGGGTTTGGCGACTCGCTGGAAGTGATCAAACAAAAGAGCATTGAAAACGTGGATATGCTCAAAGGATTGAATTTTGTCGCCATTATCTCGCTGATGGGCTGGGGGCTGGGTTACTTCGGTCAGCCGCATATTCTGGCGCGTTTTATGGCGGCGGATTCTCACTATAGTATTGTCCATGCGCGTCGTATCAGCATGACCTGGATGATCCTCTGTCTGGCAGGCGCGGTGGCGGTCGGTTTCTTCGGCATTGCATACTTTAACAATAATCCAGCGGTTGCCGGTGCGGTAAACCAGAACTCTGAGCGCGTGTTTATCGAACTGGCACAAATATTGTTTAACCCGTGGATTGCCGGGATTCTGTTGTCGGCGATTCTGGCGGCGGTGATGTCGACGTTAAGTTGCCAGCTGCTGGTGTGCTCCAGTGCGATTACCGAAGATCTATACAAAGCATTTCTGCGTAAACATGCCAGCCAGAAAGAACTGGTGTGGGTAGGGCGTGTGATGGTGTTGGTGGTGGCGCTGGTGGCAATTGCGCTGGCGGCGAATCCGGAAAACCGTGTGCTGGGCTTAGTAAGCTACGCGTGGGCAGGCTTCGGTGCGGCGTTTGGTCCGGTGGTGCTGTTCTCAGTGATGTGGTCACGCATGACGCGTAACGGTGCACTGGCGGGGATGATCATTGGCGCGCTGACGGTTATTGTCTGGAAACAGTTCGGCTGGCTGGGTCTGTACGAAATTATTCCGGGCTTTATCTTCGGTAGCATTGGGATTGTGGTGTTTAGTTTACTGGGTAAAGCACCGTCAGCGGCAATGCAAAAACGCTTTGCTGACGCCGATGCGCACTATCATTCAGCGCCGCCGTCACGGTTGCAGGAAGAGTAAGGGAAGGCGTTTTCCCGAAAATCCTACGCCATAATCAGAAGCAGGCAGAGGGCAATCAGTGATTGCCCTCTGCGTTTTTCCTCAAAATATTTTTACATTTCCTCATCATTATCACTACATTCCGCTTGTGTTTTTCTTCAGCGTAATGATAATCGCTATCACTGCGATTTACTTTTCTTTGCATAGATTGACTCAGAAAAACGTTTAAGGGTGGGTGGCATGTTTGTTCCGTTTCTCATTATGTTGCGCGAAGGACTTGAAGCCGCGCTGATTGTCAGCCTGATTGCCAGCTATCTTAATCGTACCCAGCGAGGTCGATGGATTGGTGTCATGTGGATTGGCGTGTTTCTAGCCGCTGCGTTGTGCCTGGGGCTGGGTATCTTCATTAATGAAACCACCGGCGAATTTCCGCAAAAAGAGCAGGAATTGTTCGAAGGTATCGTGGCGGTGATTGCCGTGGTGATCCTCACCTGGATGGTTTTCTGGATGCGTAAAGTGTCGCGCAACGTCAAAGTGCAACTGGAACAGGCAGTCGATAGCGCATTGCAGCGTGGGAATCATCATGGCTGGGCGCTGGTGATGATGGTCTTTTTTGCCGTTGCAAGGGAAGGACTGGAGTCGGTCTTTTTCCTGCTGGCGGCGTTTCAACAAGATGTCGGGATCTGGCCTCCGCTGGGTGCAATGCTCGGTCTTGCTACAGCCGTGGTGCTCGGCTTCCTGCTCTACTGGGGCGGTATTCGCCTCAATCTTGGCGCGTTTTTTAAATGGACCAGCCTGTTTATTCTCTTCGTCGCCGCAGGTCTGGCGGCAGGTGCTATTCGCGCGTTTCATGAAGCCGGGCTGTGGAACCACTTTCAGGAAATCGCCTTCGATATGAGCGCGGTGCTCTCAACTCACTCGCTGTTCGGTACGCTGATGGAAGGTATCTTTGGTTATCAGGAAGCGCCGAGCGTCAGCGAAGTCGCCGTCTGGTTTATTTATCTCATCCCGGCGCTGGTGGCATTTGCTCTGCCGCCGCGCGCAGGGGCGACAGCGTCTCGCTCCGCGTAACGAAAATGACGCAAACTCTTGCTTAGTTACAACATACTTTAAAGGGATAGTCTCGTCATGACCATTAACTTCCGCCATAGTGCACTGCAATTAAGCGTGGCTGCGCTGTTCTCCTCTGCTTTTATGGCTAACGCTGCTGATGTTCCGCAGGTCAAAGTGACCGTGACGGATAAACAGTGCGAACCGATGACCATTACGGTTAACGCCGGGAAAACACAGTTCATTATTCAGAACCACAGCCAGAAGGCGCTGGAGTGGGAGATCCTCAAAGGCGTGATGGTGGTGGAAGAGCGGGAAAATATCGCCCCTGGTTTTAGCCAGAAAATGACGGCGAATTTACAGCCAGGCGAATACGATATGACCTGCGGTCTGCTGACTAACCCGAAAGGGAAGTTGATCGTCAAAGGTGAAGCAACGGCGGATGCGGCGCAGAGCGATGCGCTGTTAAGTCTTGGTGGTGCAATTACTGCATATAAAGCGTATGTCATGGCGGAAACCACGCAGCTGGTGACCGACACCAAAGCCTTTACCGACGCTATTAAAGCAGGCGATATCGAAAAAGCGAAAGCACTGTATGCACCGACGCGCCAGCACTATGAGCGCATTGAACCGATTGCTGAGCTGTTCTCTGATCTGGATGGTAGCATTGACGCCCGTGAAGATGATTACGAGCAAAAAGCCGGCGATCCGAAATTCACCGGTTTCCACCGTCTGGAAAAAGCATTGTTTGGCGACAACACTACCAAAGGAATGGATCAGTACGCTGACCAGCTTTATACCGATGTGGTCGATTTGCAAAAACGCATCAGTGAACTGGCTTTCCCTCCTTCAAAAGTGGTCGGCGGTGCAGCCGGACTGATTGAGGAAGTGGCAGCCAGCAAAATCAGCGGTGAAGAAGATCGCTACAGCCACACCGATCTGTGGGACTTCCAGGCTAACGTTGAAGGCTCGCAGAAAATTGTCGATCTGCTGCGTTCGCAACTGCAAAAAGCCAACCCGGAACTGCTGGCAAAAGTCGATGCCAACTTCAAAAAGGTTGATACCATTCTGGCGAAATACCGTACTAAAGACGGTTTTGAAACCTACGACAAATTGACCGATGCCGATCGTAATGCGCTGAAAGGGCCGATTACTGCGCTGGCGGAAGATCTGGCGCAACTTCGCGGTGTGCTGGGGCTGGATTAAGCGTTATGCAGTATGAAGATGAAAACGGTGTGAATGAACCGTCACGCCGACGTTTACTGAAAGGGATTGGCGCGCTGGCACTGGCGGGAAGTTGCCCGGTAGCGCATGCGCAAAAACCACTAAGTGCGCCGGGGACGCTTTCACCGGATGCGCGCAGTGAAGCGCAGCCGTTTTATGGCGAACATCAGGCAGGGATCCTGACGCCACAACAGGCCGCAATGATGCTGGTGGCGTTTGATGTGCTTGCCAGCGATAAAGCTGATCTTGAGCGATTGTTTCGCTTGTTGACTCAGCGTTTTGCTTTTCTGACTCAGGGCGGAGCGGCACCAGAAACGCCAAATCCACGCCTGCCACCACGCGATTCCGGCATTCTTGGCGGCTACATTGCGCCCGATAATCTCACCATCACGTTATCGGTGGGCCACTCATTGTTTGATGAGCGTTTTGGCCTTGCGCAGCAGATGCCGAAAAAGTTGCAGAAGATGACACGTTTCCCTAACGACTCGCTTGATGCGGCGTTATGTCATGGTGATGTGTTGCTACAGATTTGCGCCAATACCCAGGACACGGTGATCCATGCACTGCGCGATATCATTAAACACACGCCGGATTTGCTCAGTGTGCGCTGGAAGCGGGAAGGGTTTATTTCTGATCACGCGGCGCGCAGTAAAGGCAAAGAGACGCCGATAAATTTGCTGGGCTTTAAAGACGGCACCGCCAATCCCGATAGCCAGAATGCGAAGTTGATGCAAAAAGTGGTGTGGGTGACGGCAGATCAGCAGGAGCCTGCCTGGGCTATCGGCGGCAGCTACCAGGCGGTGCGGTTGATTCAGTTTCGAGTGGAATTTTGGGACAGAACGCCGCTGAAAGAACAGCAGACAATTTTTGGTCGAGATAAGCAAACTGGTGCGCCGCTGGGAATGCAGCATGAGCACGATGTGCCGGATTATGCCAGCGACCCGGAAGGGAAGGTGATCGCGCTGGACAGCCATATCCGGCTGGCGAATCCCCGCACGACGGAGAGCGAGTCCAGTCTGATGCTGCGTCGTGGCTACAGTTATTCACTGGGCGTCACCAACTCCGGGCAACTGGATATGGGGTTGCTGTTTGTCTGCTACCAACACGATCTGGAAAAGGGCTTCCTGACAGTACAAAAAAGGCTCAATGGTGAAGCGCTGGAGGAATACGTTAAACCCATCGGCGGCGGTTATTTTTTTGCGCTGCCGGGGGTGAAGGACGCGAGCGATTATCTTGGAAGGGCGCTATTACAGGTTTGATCGACGCAAATATGCCCGATGCGCAGGTTTATCGGGCATGAGTTTTGTGTACAAATTATCAATCACTTGCAGGTCGGGTAAGGTGTTCGCGCCGCATCTGGCAAACACAAGGCACATTTTATCAGCCCTGCGAATCCTGCTGAAAGCACACAGCTTTTTTCATCACTGTCATCACTCTGTCATCTTTCCAGTAGAAACTAATGTCACTGAAATGGGTGTTTATCGTTAAATATAGGTGAATATATTGTTGCAATGAATACGAGTTCTGTTGTAATTATTAGGTAGCAGCGGAAGTTCCCGGCAGTGATAGTCAGTCACTATGGAGATCGCGGATGGTAACGTCCTGTTCTGGACAATGTTTTGTTAAGCAACGCTCCACCACTCGCGGAGATTTCTCCTCCGGTAGCAACTTCGTCACTCTGTATTTTTCTCACTTCCTCTCTTTACTCGTGTTACCGACGCCGCAAACGGTGTGCGTAGCCGTTTTTCGGCATTTTATCCAACAGCAAACTATGGCTTACAAGGAAGCCAACCCTCTGATGTTCGTGCGCATAATCGCGCTGCCAACGGCGCGTGTGATGAATACAAACAACTCAAGGTGCTCTCCATGGGAAGACAAAAAGCAGTGATCAAAGCTCGTCGCGAGGCAAAACGTGTGCTGAGACGGGATTCGCGCAGCCATAAGCAGCGTGAAGAAGAATCGGTCACCTCGCTTGTGCAGATGAGCGGCGTAGAAGCCATTGGTATGGCCCGCGACAGTCGCGATACCTCGCCCATCCTCGCGCGAAATGAAGCGCAATTGCACTATCTGAAGGCTATTGAGAGTAAGCAGCTAATATTTGCCACGGGCGAAGCCGGGTGCGGAAAAACCTGGATCAGTGCCGCAAAAGCGGCAGAGGCCCTGATACATAAGGATGTCGACAGGATTATTGTCACCCGTCCAGTTCTGCAAGCCGATGAAGATCTTGGCTTCTTACCTGGAGATATCGCAGAAAAGTTTGCTCCCTATTTTCGCCCGGTCTACGACGTGCTGGTCCGGCGCTTAGGGGCTTCCTTTATGCAGTACTGTCTGCGACCAGAAATAGGGAAGGTCGAAATCGCGCCGTTCGCCTATATGCGTGGACGTACCTTTGAAAATGCAGTCGTCATTCTTGACGAGGCGCAGAATGTGACTGCCGCACAAATGAAAATGTTTTTAACCCGCCTCGGGGAGAACGTGACGGTTATTGTCAACGGTGATATCACGCAATGCGATTTACCTCGTGGCGTGCGCTCCGGATTAAGTGACGCGCTGGAACGTTTCGAAGAAGATGAAATGGTCGGGATCATCCGATTCGGTAAAGAGGATTGCGTACGTTCGGCACTTTGCCAACGTACGCTACATGCCTACAGTTAAGTGTGTTATAAGCGCAGAGCCCGGGCGAACCGGGCTTTGTTTACATTCTTCCCAACAATTTTTCGGCAATGACCAATTTAATTTGCCCGTGGTTATTAAAATGTACGCGCATTTTGCGGCTGTTCTGTATTTGCTGATACAACTCTTCTGATATCCCCAGACTCTGGGCAAATTGCCGGGAATTATAATGAAGAGCCGCATTATACTGCTGCTTCTGAAAACGCAGCATATTATAGAACGCCCAGAGAATGAGCACGATGGCATTGGCGACAGCCAACATGAAGTAAAATTGCAATCTGTTCCTTGCTTCACTTTCCCAGAAAACACCACTTAGCATTGCATCAAGAAAATGAAAGATAAAAAATGCGAACAGAATCCATAATACAAAGGTCGCCAGATAATCAAATAATTTCCGTAACGGGCTGCGCTTAGTGGTAATAATCAAATTATTCATATTAACCTCGCATTATTCCACGATCCGGGCTTATCCAACGGGCGCGTTTCTTTTTACGCACCAGCATAACCCGGGTAAAAGACACCAGAGTCGTTGCCAGACTAAGCGTCCAGAAGACGACCGGGAACCAGATAATCCAGAA
Source organism: Escherichia fergusonii ATCC 35469 (assembly GCF_000026225.1). Classification (NCBI taxonomy): domain Bacteria; kingdom Pseudomonadati; phylum Pseudomonadota; class Gammaproteobacteria; order Enterobacterales; family Enterobacteriaceae; genus Escherichia; species Escherichia fergusonii. The sequence continues at coordinate 1,957,453 of NC_011740.1, read as the reverse complement.
CAATGATGAAGCCATATTTTGTTCATAGCGGTTTTCAATAATCAAACTCACTAAAAATTGCAGCAGACATAATGTGCATAGCAATATCCCGGCAGTGTGAGTCGCGGCAAGATGGCTAAGCTCAACATTTACAGGTACGCCAAGTTGTTGGGCAATAAAGATGAACAAACCAATCAAACAGGTAAAAGCCCAGGTGGTGGTCAGACAATATTCAAAAAATAGCGGCCACATCCGATGATTTTTCCATTGCCACAATTTATTTAAATTTTTCAGGAAGACTTCCGCGCCCCCCTGCGCCCAACGCAACCGTTGTTTCCACAGCCCTTTTAACGTTTCCGGCATTAATATCCAGCACAGCGCTCGTGGTTCGTAAAAAATTGTCCACTGATTCAGTTGCAGCTTCCAGCTAATATCAATATCTTCGGTGATCATATCGTCACTCCAGTAACCAACTTCTGCCAGTGCACTGCGACGAAATGCGGCGATAACACCGGAAACGGTAAAAACGTTACCGTAGACGCGCTGGGTACGTTTGATCAGACCAATAATTGATGAGAACTCGCCAACCTGAACTTTGCCAACCAGCGTGGATCGTGTGCGAATACGCGGGTTTCCGGTCACCGCGCCGACGCGCGGATTGTATAGCATGGGCTCCACTATATAGGCTGCCGCATCGCGATCCAGCAAGGCGTCGCCATCAATACAGACTAAATACTCACTTCTTGCCGCTGCTGCACCGGTTTTCAGGGCAATCGCTTTACCCTGGTTTTGCGCAAGGTGAATGACGCGCAGTTTGGGGTGTAGCGAGGCCAGCCGATCCAGTATCGCCTGAGTTTGATCTGATGAACCGTCATTAACGGCAATCACTTCAATATTTTCATATCGCTGCGCTAAAGCCGCATGAATAGTTTCCTCAACATTTTTCTCTTCATTAAAGCAGGGAATGATAATTGAGATCGGTGGATTATCCTTAAGTTGCGGTGCTGGTGCATTTTCCCCCCATTGCCAGTGGCGTTCGCGGTGAAACCAGAAATAGACACCACCAACGATCCACATAATGGACATAAAAAATGGCCAGAAGAACACGAATCTCATCATTAATTCGCCAGAGTGGAAGAACGCAACACTCAGAGGAATAAATAACACCAGACACAATATAAAAAACGATACGATGCGATTAGTCATTTTTTGGATACCAGGCTGTGGAGAACTGAGGACGAATGACCTTTATTTCAGGCTGATTGCGCAGAAAATCATCAGGGTAATAACCATAGTTTTTCACTCCATTGAGTTGTAGAAGGCTCATCCAGTGAGCGATTTGTTGCGATTGAATAGCCTGATGTTGACCATTCGCTTTCCAGTCTTGTGTCTGTAATTCTAAAACTGATTTATCTTTTGCCTGTGGAATCGCTTTAATGTGATTCACCAGTTGAACCAGCCACTTATCAGCAGATTTCTCATTAATGCCTTCCATATAGGGCATTGCCATGATTGCCGTCCAGTCATAACTTTGTAGAAAATCGGCATAGTTTTGGGCAAACCATGCTTCACTTTCTGAGAGCATAACGGGGAGGGCAAAAATATTTCGCGCAGTCTTAATTTGTGGACCGCGAACCGCTTTGACTTTGGCACTTAGCGCTAATGTGAAGTCTGTTAAGGCCTGGCGTTTAAATTGCGTCCAGCGTTTAAATTGCTCAGGATCCTCGCGGATTTCACGAATACTTGTCGAAAAACCTGCTTTCTTATAAGCGGCTATTGCAGGGGCACTGGCATCTTCATAATCTGACAACACGGCATCGTCATGAAACAAAATGCCGTCAAAAGACGCATGACCTGCAAGATCTTCATAAAGGGTGCTAATTTGTTCACGTACCCGGTCATCAAAAGGAGAAAGACGACGGTATTGCGACGGATGAATTTGTGATGTTTTCTTATCAGTGGGCAAATATTCCACCCGGGGTAATGTAGGATCTAAATCCCAACTCAGCACCGGCATCCAGGCGTAAACGGCCACTCCGGCACGAGTCCTTAATTGCCATGCAACACGGTTAAATAAATCCGCTTTCATGGGTAACAGGCGATTAGGAAACCAGACCTCTTTAACCAGACCATTACCTGTCGGATCGGCAAAAGCCTGCAAGTACACACTGGAAATTTGCATATCTTTCACCCGCTGAATCAACACATCGAGATTCCGCTCCTGTTGTTGGCGGTCAGCATCGTAGACATAATCGAGATCGATGTGCATAACTCGCTCTGGTGATGTTTCCTGCACACGAATAATTTGCTGAGCAAACTCTTTAAGTGATGGATTATTGGCGATTAATACACGCGGAATGGAATCTAACCGGGAAGTGTTTCCCAGCCCGGACTCTAGCGTAAAGAACATGTCATAGCCCAGTTTTTTTAATTCCTCAATCGCAATACCGTTTGCTTCACCATAGGGCCAGACAAAGACCTGGGCAGTTACGCCAGCATTCTTCTGCAACTGCGCGGTCATTTTTATTGCATCCTGACGAATACGGTGGCGATATTCCGCTTCGGTTTCATACCGCCCATTATTTAATAAATACATGCGATTAACAAAAACGGGTAATTGGCTACCGGTGGGATTAGCCTCTATGCCGTAGTGAGAATTCCAGGTGTGGGAGGCTATTTCAACCAGTTTCGAACGTGCTATTTCACGCACTTGTTGCCAGGTGGCAAAATAGTGTCGGGCAACCATTTCATCGCCAAATTTCACTTGCTGATTAGGTGGTGTATCGATCCAACTGCCGACCGGGGCCCATAATGCGGGCCACTGGAACGCTTTGAGGAGTGGATAAACACGGGTGTAAAAACTTTGGTAACCGTCATCGAAAGTCAGCAATACCGCTTTTTCAGGTAGCGGTTTGCCACCACGATGTGCCTCACGAATTTGAGCAATGCTGACAGGTTGATAACCGTTCTCACGTAACCAGGCGAATTGTTCACGCAGGGCAGAAGTACGCACCGACATAAAACGCTGATCGGCAGCTTCGTCTTCGACGTTATGCCATGAAATCGCCACAAAACCATTACGCGGCCATGGTTGCTCAGCCTGTAATGATTCACGTTGTTGTGGTGGCGTGAATTCATTTTTTTGCTGGCTCAGACATGCCGAAAGCATAAAAATGCTTACCAGCATAAAGAGAGATCTTTTTCCTTTGCGTAACATAATGATCCTTAAAATTTGAATGTCATATCAAATTCAACATATAAGTTATGTTCTCTGTCGCCGTCGTAAGGTCGTTTCTCATAGCGTAAGGTTGCTCCGGCATCAATGACGTCATTCCAGCTAATACGTTGCCCATAGCCGAGTTGCGTAATCACATCCGTGCCATAATCTTTTTGCCAGGACGCGCCCACACCAGCACTGAATATTTGTTGCCAGCTATTTTCATAATTACGCCAGAGCAAATGACTGGCCTCAAAAGCCGGAACAATATCGATCGTTTTTCGCGGGTTAAAGTAAGGGGTATCTGTTTCCGTATTCTGTTGGTAATAGACAGTTGGCTGGAAATCGATAATTAAATTTGCCGAAGACCAGATACGTTCTGATCCTTCTATTGCCGCTTCGTGCCGCTGGTTATTGTCGGAAAAATCAGTAAATGCCCAGGAGAGGCTGTACTGGCGGCGCTCATGTTGATACCAGCGTACATATGCTTGTGCGCTATTGCCGGTAATGCCATTTTTCATTGCCCGCAACGGTACACGATGGGAGAGGCGTTGCAGCTCTGAGCCGACACGCCAGTTGTCGTTGAAATCGTACCAGCCTGATAATCTTGCGCCGGGTTTATGTTCATGATTGAAATAGCGTCCGGCGTATTCTGCTTCCAGCCAGAGATCACGTGAACGCCATTCAACCCCCGCCAGCCAGTCGCGGACAATGCCTTTTCCTTCGCTAAATTGCCCATCGGCATAGCCGAAACCGGCAAAACCGCGCCAATTATCATTCACCGGAGGTGAGTAAATGACGCTGGTAAAATTAACATCATGTTTGCCACTGTCCGGGCCTTCAGCATCCAGACCTGAGGCGCCCGCAATACGCAGTTCAGCAAGATTATGTACCTCAACGGCGCGTTTTAAACGTACCACGCCAGGATCTTGCGGATTACGGGCCACCACATCGTCAGTTAATACCGTAGCCTGTTGCCATTCTTGTAATGTTAAGGCATTCCAGGCTTGCTCAACCTCCAGATAAATATTACGCGGTTCGAGCACCTCGGCTTTTTTTAATTCCGTTTCTGCCGCATGCGGCCAGCCACGCGCCTGTAATACGCTGGCATAATCGATGCGTAAGCCCTGATTTCCAGGCGCATTGGTTGCCAGGTTGCGGGTTATTTTTTCCGCCTGAGGAAGATCATTGCCATATTGCGCCACGGAAGAGAGAAACGAATATCCCTGCAACCAGCTGTCATTTGGCAAAGTTACCGGTGAGCCCATTACCCGACGCCAGGCGGGTGTGTTGTTAAGCGTATGGCGGGTAACAGCCAATGCACTGGCGTAATTTTCACTCTCAAGATGGCTATAAAAAAGATCCGCACGTTCTTCTTCCGATAAAGTGCTGGCCAGAACTTCCTGATGGTAAAAAAGATCAGACATCATGGCCTGAGCTTTTTGTGGTTGGTGATCTCTGAGATAGGCCGATGCCACCCAATATTGCGCCCAGGACGGTACGGTTTGACCCGCTTGTTTTAATTGCTGATAGTATGCAATGACGTCTTTATAACGATCGCGGGTTAATAATGCCCCGAGATGATCTATCTGAATGCGTTGATATTGCAGGGTACGATCCGGGTTATCTTTCCAGAGGATCTCTAAAGCGGTGTATTGTTCCAGTGCACGATCGGCAATAGCGTAGCGTTCACTTTCACTTCTGGTTGGCATAAATGAGAGCCTGACCAGTTCCGCATGAATATCCGCGAGAATATCCGGGGTTAAACTGGCGTCATTAATTGCGGCGGACAGCTGATTATTACGTAACGCCTGGGCGTATTCCTGCGCAAGATTGTTGGACGATGATGGCGCCGATAAGGTTTCAGTAATTGCCAGTAGTTCATCCTGGTGGCGACCTGCCAGCTTGTAGATATACGCTGCAACCAGTGTGTTAGTTTTGTCTGGTGCTTCACGTTGCAACTGTTCGAGCTTATTAAGCGCGATATCGAACTGGCCTGCATCGGCCAGGGTGAGAATTTGCCCACGACGATAATCGGTATTTTGTGGCGCTTTTGACACCGCCAGTTGCCAGAGCTGAAGCGACTTCTGCCACTGTTGTAAATTGCGATATGCCATTGCAACAGGGGCATAACCACGAGCAGGTAATGGTTGATGACCAAAGCGGTTATAAATGGCAATAACCTTCTGGTCCTGACCGGCCCAGGAGGCAATCTGCAACCAGTCCGCAATCTGAGTGCTATTGAGATCGGTATTATCTGCAAACCAGCTTAATGCTGGTTGGGTATTTCCCTTACGAGCTTCAATGATCAATGCATCATACTGGCTGGTAGTAGCGGATATAGCCGTGGGACTGAGTGTTAACAGCGTTGCGGTAAAAAAATTTAAGGCAAAGATTGCACGGGTGCGCCTTTTACTGGTGTTTGAATACATCCTGTATTACCCCATTTGTAACAAGAACTCCTCAAGCGAGTGATTCCAGTCGCTTGAAAATAAAGAGTTCTGTACCTCAACATCCGTAAGGTTAATTGCGGAAAAGTGAAGTGTGTAGTTGATAAAAAAGAGAAATAAGAGAGTGTTTCATATCCATTTAAAGTCCTTTTTGTGACGCAAAACCCAGCAGAAGGGTTAATTAATTGGGTTTTGAGACATACATCCTTATGTACTATTAAAAATAGATAACCATAAAAAAAATTAAATCAGGAATTTTGGATGTTAGCTTTCGGTTTTTTCGATAGAGCAGATGTCATGCGGTTTTGAGGCGTGTTTTGTTGTTTTATATTCCACATCCATCTATCTGAAGTTATTTTCGCTCATTTGTACCATAAGCGGCAATGGAGATTAAGATTACACTTCAACCATAAATTATTCACAAACTATAGAATATTAAATAATTTCCATTTTAATTATATCTGGCTTTATGAATTGGCTATGAGAAAATCATATTGACATAATGTGATTCTTATATTTCATTATATAAAATGGATATTGTCATCTTATGGAACATTAGAAATATGAAAAAGGAATACGTCAGGATAGGCAGCACGGTTATATTCAGCTTAATATTGGGCTTTGCTTTTATTTTAGCTAATAGCTGGTTTTTTCAACACCCCGTAGAATGGGGAGTGCCACAATCGACTTATTTGATTGTTATGATTGCTCTGTTCTTTATTGATACCATTGCATTTATTTTTATGCAGTTGTATTTCATCTATAATAGACAGGAGTTTTCAAACTGTATTCTTAGTCTGGCTTTCTTAAGCTGCCTTATCTATTTTGTCCAGACGGTTATTACTGTGCAACAACCAGTAGATAGTCATGCCGACATATCCATTATCACCAATGATGTTGCTATTTACTATCTTTTTCGTCAGATTAATTTATGTTTACTAATTGTATTGGCATTGATTTGCAAAGTTTTTGAAAATCGAAAGCAACGTGCTAATAGATTGAAAAAAACAATGTTAATCATTAGCTTGACATGTTTATTTATTGTGCCGTTTGTTTCGCATGTAGTCAGTAGCCATCATGAAATATTGAGTCTGGACCTCGTTGAATATGTCAGTGCGTATAAGAAAGTTGATCTGGATACTATTCATATTACAGTGATTATTGTTATGTGGTTAGCCTTGCTTTTGGCAAATTTATATTATAATCGTTTTAGATATGATATCTGGAATGGGGTGTCAGTTATTGCTTTTTCAGCAGTGTTATACAATATGGCAATTTTGTTTTCGAGCGGAAACAGTGCTTTTGTTTGGTATGTCAGTCGTTCAGTTGAGATTTTTAGTAAACTCACGGTAATGTCGATTTTTATGTGTCATATTTTTCATGCCTTGAGAGTAACCAAAGATATCGCCCACCGGGATCCATTAACCAATATCTTTAACCGCAGCCATTTTTTCAATGAACTGAAAGGTCAGGTCAATTCTGGTGATAATAAACCGTTTTGCGTCATGATTATGGATATTGACCATTTCAAAAGCGTTAATGACACGTGGGGGCACCCGGAAGGAGATAAAGTGATTAAGGCCGTAGTGGATATTATCGGTAAAAGTATCCGCCCGGACGATGTGTTAGCCCGTGTTGGCGGCGAAGAGTTTGGCGTTATGCTGACTCATCTTGAGCGTAAAGAAGGTGAAGAATTAGCTGAGAGAATACGCAAAAATGTTGAGCAATTAACAGACAACAATCCGCAGTATGCAATAGCACAAAAAGTGACGATCAGTATTGGCGTAGTGGTGACGCAAGGAGATGTGCTTCATCCCAATGATATTTACCGGCTGGCCGATAATGCCTTGTATAATGCTAAAGCAACCGGAAGAAATAAAGTCATCGTGACAGATGGCCGCCTGCCTGATGCTTACGCATAACAGTTCCTTTCATGTTGCATATTTGACCATCCTGCAGGATGGTTTTTTTTGCCTGTAAGTATGTGTTATGCGCACTTAGCCACACATTTTGAATGGATAATTTATCAGGTATTGATTATGTAAATGAATCGTGACCATAGGTATGTGATTTTTATCAAATGACCTGGCCAGTGAAAATATCTACAGAAATATTTATTCACATGCGCGCATGTTGATAAAATGTTGCATAAATAGGTTAAAACAACACTCATATAAATTGTTTGCTGGCTATTGATAGATGGTAAAAATAGGTGAGGGCAATTATCATTGCGCCAGTCCCTTTTCGAATGAGTTTCTATTATGCAACAACCTGTAGTTCGCGTTGGGGAATGGCTTGTTACTCCGTCGATAAACCAAATAAGTCGCAATGGACGTCAGCTTACCCTGGAGCCTCGGTTAATCGATCTTTTGGTTTTCTTTGCTCGCCATAGTGGAGAAGTACTTAGCAGAGATGAACTTATCGATAATGTCTGGACGAGAAGTGTCGTTACCAATCATGTCGTGACGCAGAGTATTTCAGAGCTGCGTAAATCGCTTAAAGATGGTGATGAAAATAGCCCTGTCTATATCGCTACTGTACCGAAGCGCGGTTATAAATTAATGGTGCCGGTTATCTGGTGTACAGAGGAGGAGAGCGAAGAAATAATGTCGGCGTCACCTCCCGCACTACCAGAGACAATACCTGATTCCGCTTCGCCTCCTGCCATTGCTGAAACCACGACACCGCCACCTCAGACAACCACAGTTAAACGCAAACGATTCACTACCTTTTGGGTATGGTGTTTCTTTCTTCTTGCCCTGGGAACTTGCGTGGCGCTGGTGGCATTGTCGAGTTTTGAAACACGTCTTCCTGTTAGTAAATCGCGTATTTTGCTCAACCCACGCGATATAGATATCCATTTGGTGAATAAGAGTCCATGTAACAACTGGACTTCACAACGCTCTTACGCGGTAGGGCTGGGTAGCCTGGTAACAACCTCGCTTAACACCTTCTCCACCTTTATGGTGCATGACAAAACGAACTACAACATTGATGAACCGAGCAGTTCCGGTAAGACGCTGACCATTGAGTTTGTTAATCAGCGTCATTACCGCGCGCAACAATGCTTTATGTCGGTAAAACTGGTGGACAATGCTGATGGCTCAACCATGCTGGATAAACGCTACTTCATTACTAACGATAATCAGTTATCGATTCAGAATGATTTACTGGCGAGCTTGTCAAAGGCATTGAATCAACCGTGGCCACAACGAATGCAAGAGATGTTTCAACAATTTCAACCTCGCCGCGGGGCATTATTAACCAGTTTTTACCAGGCGCATGATTATTTAATGCGGGGTGATGTCGAATCATTGAGTCGAGCCAGTGAATTGTTAGGTGAGATTCTTGAGGAAGCTCCAGATTTTATCTACGTGCGGGCAGAGAAAGCATTGGTTGATGTATTACGCCATTCTCAGCATCCTTTAGACGAAAAACAATTAGCGGCTCTGTATGAGGAAGTTGATAAAGTAGGAGCGATGCCTGGCATGAATGATATGTCTATTTTCTATCAAATTAAAACAGTCAGTGCTTTGGGAAGCGGGAAAATAGATGAAGCGTATCAGGCGATCAATACCGGCATTGAACTTGAAATGTCGTGGTTAAATTATGTATTGCTGGGCAAGGTTTATGAAATGAAAGGCATGAACCGTGAAGCCGCTGATGCATATCTGACAGCATTTAATTTACGCCCTGGTGAAAATACACTTTACTGGATTGAAAACGGCGTATTTCAGACTTCTGTCTCTCATGTTGTTCCTTATCTCGATAATTTCCTCGCTTCAGAATAAGTAAACATCAGGCATACTCAGTTATGGGTATGCCTGATGTTGAATTCATGTATATTTTATCAATTTAATATGTTGCGATAATGTATTTAATTGGCGTGTTTTGCTACATATGTATAACCTAATCAGTGTGGTGTAAGTTACTGTAAATTATCGATGTTTATTTTTTCGTGATATCAACTTGCGATCCTGATGTGTTAATAAAAAACCTCAAGTTATCACTTACAGAAACTTTTGCGTTATTTCACCTAATCTTTAGGATTAATCCCTTTTTCGTGAGTAATCTTATCGCCAGTTTGGTCTGGTCAATAAATGGTTCTACATCATGATCCGGACTTCCAAAATGAACTTAGGAGAAAAGAAAGCATGAGTTCTGCCAAGAAGATCGGGCTATTTGCCTGTACCGGTGTGGTTGCCGGTAATATGATGGGGAGCGGTATTGCATTATTACCTGCGAACCTCGCAAGTATCGGTGGTATTGCTATCTGGGGTTGGATTATCTCTATTATTGGTGCAATGTCGCTGGCTTATGTATATGCCCGACTGGCAACCAAAAACCCGCAGCAAGGTGGCCCAATTGCTTATGCCGGGGAAATTTCTCCTGCATTTGGTTTCCAGACGGGTGTTCTTTATTACCATGCTAACTGGATTGGTAACCTGGCGATTGGTATTACCGCCGTGTCTTATCTTTCCACCTTCTTCCCGGTATTAAATGACCCGGTTCCGGCAGGTATTGCCTGTATTGCCATTGTTTGGGTATTTACCTTTGTAAATATGCTCGGTGGTACCTGGGTAAGCCGTTTAACCACAATTGGTCTGGTACTGGTTCTTATTCCGGTAGTAATGACCGCTATTGTCGGCTGGCACTGGTTTGATTCTGCTACTTATGCAGCTAACTGGAATACTGCACAAACCACTGATGGTCATGCGATCATTAAAAGTATTCTGCTCTGCCTGTGGGCCTTCGTGGGTGTTGAATCCGCAGCGGTAAGTACTGGTATGGTTAAAAACCCGAAACGTACTGTTCCGCTGGCAACCATGTTGGGTACTGGTTTAGCAGGTATTGTTTACATCGCTGCGACTCAGGTGCTTTCCGGTATGTATCCGTCTTCTGTAATGGCAGGCTCCGGTGCTCCGTTTGCAATCAGTGCTTCTACTATCCTGGGTAACTGGGCTGCGCCGATGGTTTCTGCATTCACCGCGTTTGCGTGCCTGACTTCTCTGGGCTCCTGGATGATGCTGGTAGGTCAGGCAGGTGTGCGTGCCGCTAACGACGGTAACTTCCCGAAAGTTTATGGTGAAGTCGACAGCAACGGTATTCCGAAAAAAGGTCTGCTGCTGGCTGCAGTGAAAATGACTGCCCTGATGATCCTTATCACTCTGATGAACTCTGCTGGTGGTAAAGCATCTGACCTGTTCGGTGAACTGACCGGTATCGCAGTACTGCTGACTATGCTGCCGTACTTCTACTCTTGCGTTGACCTGATTCGCTTCGAAGGCGTTAACATCCGCAACTTTGCCAGCCTGATCTGCTCTGTACTGGGTTGCGTGTTCTGCTTCATCGCGCTGATGGGGGCAAGCTCCTTCGAACTGGCTGGTACCTTCATCGTCAGCCTGATTATCCTGATGTTCTACGCTCGCAAAATGCATGAGCGCCAGAGCCACTCAATGGATAACCACACAGCGTCTAACGCCCATTAATTAAAAGTATTTTCCGAAAGCGCCTCCTTTCATTTGTCCCATGTGTTGGGAGGGGCTTTCTTTACCTGGAGATATTACTATGAACGTTATTGCAATATTGAATCACATGGGGGTTTACTTTAAAGAAGAACCCATCCGTGAACTTCATCGTGCGCTTGAGCGTCTGAACTTCCAGATTGTTTACCCGAATGACCGTGACGACTTATTAAAACTGATCGAAAACAATGCGCGTCTGTGCGGCGTTATTTTTGACTGGGATAAATATAATCTCGAGTTGTGCGAAGAAATTAGCAAAATGAACGAGAACTTACCGTTGTACGCGTTCGCTAATACGTATTCCACACTCGATGTAAGCCTGAACGATCTGCGTTTACAGATTAGCTTCTTTGAATATGCGCTGGGTGCTGCTGATGATATTGCTAATAAGATCAAGCAGACCACAGACGAATATATCAACACTATTCTGCCTCCACTGACTAAAGCGCTGTTTAAATATGTACGTGAAGGTAAATATACTTTCTGTACTCCTGGCCACATGGGCGGTACTGCATTCCAGAAAAGCCCGGTAGGTAGCCTGTTCTATGATTTCTTTGGTCCGAACACCATGAAATCTGATATTTCCATTTCAGTATCTGAACTGGGTTCTCTGCTGGATCACAGCGGTCCACACAAAGAAGCAGAACAGTATATCGCTCGCGTCTTTAACGCAGACCGCAGCTACATGGTGACTAACGGTACTTCCACTGCGAACAAAATTGTCGGTATGTACTCTGCTCCGGCAGGCAGCACCATTCTGATTGACCGTAACTGCCACAAATCGTTGACCCATCTGATGATGATGAGCGATGTTACGCCAATCTATTTCCGCCCGACCCGTAACGCTTACGGTATTCTTGGTGGTATCCCACAGAGTGAATTCCAGCACGCTACCATTGCTAAGCGCGTGAAAGAAACACCAAACGCGACCTGGCCGGTACATGCCGTAATTACTAACTCTACCTATGATGGTCTGCTGTACAACACCGACTTCATCAAGAAAACTCTGGATGTGAAATCCATCCACTTTGACTCCGCGTGGGTGCCTTACACCAACTTCTCACCGATTTACGAAGGTAAATGCGGTATGAGCGGTGGCCGTGTAGAAGGGAAAGTGATTTACGAAACCCAGTCCACTCACAAACTGCTGGCGGCGTTCTCTCAGGCTTCCATGATCCACGTTAAAGGTGATGTAAACGAAGAAACCTTTAACGAAGCCTACATGATGCACACCACCACTTCTCCGCACTACGGTATCGTGGCTTCCACTGAAACCGCGGCGGCGATGATGAAAGGTAATGCAGGTAAACGTCTGATCGACGGTTCCATTGAACGTGCGATCAAGTTCCGTAAAGAGATCAAACGTCTGAGAACGGAATCTGATGGCTGGTTCTTTGATGTATGGCAGCCGGATCATATCGATACCACTGAATGCTGGCCGCTGCGTTCTGACAGCTCCTGGCACGGCTTCAAAAACATCGATAACGAGCATATGTATCTTGACCCGATCAAAGTCACTCTGCTGACTCCGGGGATGGAAAAAGACGGCACCATGAGCGACTTCGGTATTCCGGCCAGCATCGTGGCGAAATACCTCGACGAACATGGCATCATTGTTGAGAAAACCGGTCCGTATAACCTGCTGTTCCTGTTCAGCATCGGTATCGATAAGACCAAAGCACTGAGCCTGCTGCGTGCTCTGACTGACTTCAAACGTGCGTTCGACCTGAACCTGCGTGTGAAAAACATGCTGCCGTCTCTGTATCGTGAAGATCCTGAATTCTATGAAAACATGCGTATTCAGGAACTGGCTCAGAATATCCACAAACTGATTGTTCACCACAATCTGCCGGATCTGATGTATCGCGCATTTGAAGTCCTGCCGACTATGGTAATGACCCCGTATGCTGCGTTCCAGAAAGAGCTGCACGGTATGACCGAAGAAGTTTACATCGACGAAATGGTAGGTCGTGTTAACGCCAACATGATCCTTCCGTATCCGCCGGGAGTTCCTCTGGTAATGCCGGGTGAAATGATCACCGAAGAAAGCCGTCCGGTTCTGGAGTTCCTGCAGATGCTGTGTGAAATCGGCGCTCACTATCCGGGCTTTGAAACCGATATTCACGGTGCATACCGTCAGGCTGATGGTCGCTATACCGTTAAGGTATTGAAAGAAGAAAACAAAAAATAATTAGTTAGTACAAGGGAAGTGGCTTGCCACTTCCCTTTTTCGCTCGTAAGGAGAACACATGAAAACACCCTCACAGCCGCGCGCGATATACTATATCGTGGCGATCCAAATCTGGGAGTACTTCAGTTTTTACGGCATGCGTGCCTTACTCATTCTCTATCTCACCCATCAGCTTGGTTTTGATGATAACCATGCCATCAGCCTGTTCAGCGCATATGCATCTCTGGTTTACGTTACCCCTATTCTCGGCGGCTGGCTTGCCGACCGCCTGCTCGGCAATCGTACTGCGGTAATTGCCGGCGCGTTGTTAATGACCCTTGGCCATGTGGTGCTGGGCTTCGATTCGAATTCAACGTTTAGTCTGTATCTGGCGCTGGCAATCATTATTTGTGGTTACGGTTTATTTAAATCAAATATCAGTTGTTTGCTTGGTGAGCTCTACGACGAGGATGATCATCGGCGTGATGGCGGTTTTTCGCTGCTCTATGCCGCGGGCAATATCGGCTCTATCGCCGCGCCGATTGCTTGCGGTCTGGCTGCGCAGTGGTATGGCTGGCATGTTGGCTTTGCCCTGGCGGGTGGGGGAATGTTTATCGGCTTGTTAATTTTCTTAAGTGGCCATCGTCATTTCCAGACTACCCGCGGTATCGATAAAAAAGCGCTCGCCACCGTGAAGTTTGCCTTACCGGTATGGGGCTGGTTGGTGGTGATGCTCTGTATTGCCCCGGTCTTTTTTACCCTGTTGCTGGAGAATAACTGGTCAGGCTATTTACTGGCGATCGTTTGCCTTATTGCCGCACAAATCATTGCCCGCATGATGATCAAATTCCCCGAACACCGCCGTGCTCTTTGGCAAATTGTATTGTTGATGTTCGTCGGGACATTGTTCTGGGTACTGGCACAACAGGGCGGCAGTACCATCAGCTTGTTTATCGATCGCTTTGTGAATCGTCAGGCATTCAATATTGAAGTACCTACAGCACTATTCCAGTCGGTGAATGCGATTGCGGTGATGCTTGCAGGGGTTGTACTCGCCTGGCTGGCGTCGCCAGAAAGCCGCGGCAATTCAGCATTGCGCGTCTGGCTGAAGTTTGCCTTTGGCTTACTGCTGATGGCTTGTGGCTTTATGTTGCTGGCATTTGATGCCCGACATGCAGCGGCTGGCGGTCAAGCGTCAATGGGCGTGATGATATCCGGGCTGGCGCTAATGGGCTTTGCTGAACTCTTTATTGACCCGGTGGCGATTGCGCAAATCACGCGTCTGAAAATGTCTGGCGTATTAACCGGTATTTATATGCTGGCAACAGGCGCGGTTGCCAACTGGCTGGCAGGCGTCGTGGCACAGCAGACGACAGAGTCGCAAATTAACGGCATGGCGATTGCGGCGTATCAGCGGTTCTTTTCCCAAATGGGGGAGTGGACGTTGGGTTGTGTCGCGATCATTGTGGTATTGGCCTTTGCTACCCGGATGTTGTTTAGCACATCAACCAATGTGGCCCAGACATCTCGCGACTAACAGTTTGAAAATTGGGGTGAAAAATGTGATTTCACCCCGGAGATAATGGTGGTGATGAATCGGAATTTGTCAGGCTGATGACCTGATAAATCAGAATTTGTTAGCTATATAAACTGGCTGGCAGATGATTTCTCAGTGATATCAGCTTGAACCTTGGGCCGGCTTCGATAAGATAATTCGAAGCCGGGGTAGTTGAGTCGGGCTATATCTGAACGTGCTCAGACTCTTTATCAACGCTAAATCGAAAGCAGGGTTAAGAGGAACCAAAATGTCTGAACGAGAAGCACAGGGTGCCAATGAGGCAATTGATCTTAATGATGAACTGAGAAATCGTCGCGAAAAACTGGCGGCGCTGCGTCAACAAGGCGTAGCTTTTCCAAATGATTTTCGCCGCGACTCTACCTCTGACCAGCTGCACGCTGAATATGATGAAAAGGATAATCAGGAACTTGAATCCTTAAACATTGAAGTTTCGGTTGCTGGTCGAATGATGACCCGTCGCATCATGGGGAAAGCTTCCTTTGTAACGTTGCAGGATGTCGGAGGACGTATTCAACTGTATGTTGCGCGGGATAGCCTGCCAGAAGGTGTTTATAACGATCAGTTTAAAAAATGGGATCTGGGGGACATTATCGGTGCCCGCGGTACGCTGTTTAAGACGCAAACCGGTGAACTTTCCATTCACTGTACTGAGTTACGTCTGCTGACTAAGGCACTGCGTCCATTGCCGGATAAATTCCATGGTCTGCAAGACCAGGAAGTACGTTATCGCCAGCGTTATCTGGATCTGATCGCGAACGATAAATCACGCCAAACTTTTGTCGTACGCTCAAAAATTCTGGCGGCTATCCGCAAATTCATGGTCGCCCGTGGGTTTATGGAAGTAGAAACCCCGATGATGCAGGTCATCCCGGGTGGGGCATCTGCTCGTCCGTTTATTACCCATCACAATGCCCTTGATTTGGATATGTACCTGCGTATTGCGCCGGAGTTGTATCTGAAACGTCTGGTTGTTGGTGGTTTTGAACGGGTATTCGAAATCAACCGTAACTTCCGTAATGAAGGTATTTCTGTTCGCCATAATCCAGAGTTCACGATGATGGAGCTCTACATGGCGTATGCGGATTATCACGATTTGATTGAGCTTACGGAGTCGCTGTTCCGTACCCTGGCACAGGATGTACTGGGTACCACTAAAGTCACTTATGGTGAGCATGTGTTTGATTTTGGCAAACCGTTTGAAAAACTCACCATGCGCGAGGCAATTAAAAAATATCGCCCGGAAACCGATATGGCCGACCTGGATGATTTTGATGCCGCTAAAGCATTAGCTGAATCTATCGGTATTACGGTAGAGAAAAGCTGGGGGCTGGGGCGTATCGTCACGGAGATCTTTGACGAAGTGGCAGAAGCACATCTGATTCAGCCAACCTTTATTACGGAGTATCCGGCAGAAGTATCGCCGCTGGCGCGCCGTAATGATGTTAACCCGGAAATTACCGACCGTTTTGAATTCTTCATCGGTGGTCGTGAAATCGGTAATGGTTTTAGCGAATTAAATGACGCAGAAGATCAGGCCGAACGTTTCCAGGAACAGGTTAATGCTAAGGCCGCAGGTGATGACGAAGCCATGTTCTACGACGAAGATTACGTTACTGCGCTGGAATATGGTCTGCCGCCAACCGCGGGCCTGGGGATTGGTATCGACCGAATGATTATGCTGTTTACTAACAGTCATACTATTCGCGACGTTATTCTTTTCCCGGCAATGCGCCCACAGAAATAATCGTCCTTTCTTAATATAAGAAAAAGATAATGCCGCTTCGCTTTGGTGGAGCGGCTTTTTTTTGTAGCAGGAAGGGCAACTCGTACTTTCAAATATGGCGGAGAGGGGGGGCTTGACTCGCTTCGCTCGCCCTGCGGGCAGCCCACTCACTGCGTTCGCGGTCTGTCCAACTGTCTGCGCCAGTTGCCGAACCCCGGTCGGGGCTTCTCATCCCCCCTGGTGTGCAATATGCGAAAAAAAAGCTCGCACTTTCGTACGAGCTCTTTCTTAAATATGGCGGTGAGGGGGGGATTGACTCGCTTCGCTCGCCCTGCGGGCAGCCCACTCACTGCGTTCGTGGTCTGTCCAACTGGCTGCGCCAGTTGTCGAACCCCGGTCGGGGCTTCTCATCCCCCTGGTGTGCAATATGCGAAAAAAAAGCTCGCACTTTCGTACGGGCTCTTTCTTAAATATGGCGGTGAGGGGGGGATTCGAACCCCCGATACGTTGCCGTATACACACTTTCCAGGCGTGCTCCTTCAGCCACTCGGACACCTCACCAAATTTTCTCTCCAGCATCGCTGGAACGGGCGTTAATTTAGGGAAATCAGCGCTTAAGGTCAACAAACTTTTTTTAAAAATCGATCGTTTAGACAATTTTCAATCAAAAAGTTTGTTTATCAATCAGTTATTGCTTTTTTTGCCACCGGCAGTGAATTTGTTATGCTGATGGCTCTAAATAATTATGACAATAAGTGCGAGTAAGTTTTGCACAACAACCCTCAGGAGTGAGTTATGGATATCCTTTTTTATCACCCAACGTTCGACACCACATGGTGGATTAATGCCCTGAGAGAGGCGTTGCCTGAGGCAAAAGTGCGTGAGTGGAAATGCGGCGATCACGATCCAGCTGATTATGCGCTGGTCTGGCATCCGCCCGTTGAGATGCTGGCTGGGCGAACATTGAAGGCTGTGTTTGCTCTCGGTGCCGGTGTCGATTCGATTTTGAGTAAGTTACAGGCGCATCCTGAAATGTTAGCCCCCTCCGTCCCACTGTTTCGACTCGAAGATACCGGGATGGGCGAGCAGATGCAGGAATATGCCGTAAGCCAGGTGTTGCACTGGTTTCGTCGGTTTGATGATTATCAGGCACTGAAGAATGAATCTCGTTGGGAACCCCTGCCAGAATATCGCAAGGAAGATTTTAGTATCGGGATCATGGGCGCAGGTGTGCTGGGCAGTAAAGTAGCAGAAAGCCTGAAAGTCTGGGGATTCCCGCTACGTTGCTGGAGTCGTAGCCGAAAATCCTGGCCAGGCGTCGAAAGTTTTGCCGGGAAAGAGGAGTTGGGCGCTTTTCTGCGTAAGACGCGAGTATTAATTAACCTGTTACCCAACACGCCAGAAACCGTCGGTATTATTAATCTGCATTTGCTCAACCAACTGCAGGACAATGCATACCTGCTTAACCTCGCGCGGGGTGTACATGTTGTCGAAGATGACCTGCTGATTGCCCTGAATAACGGCAAACTGAAAGGTGCGATGCTGGATGTTTTTAGTCGGGAACCTCTGCCAGCCGAAAGCCCGTTGTGGAAACATCCGCGCGTGGCGATGACACCACATGTCGCAGCAGTAACACGTCCGGCTGAAGCTGTGGCGTATATTTCAAAAACGATTAACCGTCTTGAGAAAGGTGAACCTGTTACCGGTCAAGTTGATCGTATCCGTGGCTACTGATGACAACCCGGTGAAAGCCGGGTTTCAACTAATAAACACCTGCGATTCCTGCTATCCTTGTCGCAAAATGACTACCGGAGAGAACTATGTATCCCGTCGATTTGCATATGCACACTGTTGCCAGTACTCATGCATATAGCACACTGAGCGATTATATTGCGCAAGCCAAACGCAAAGGCATTAAGTTATTTTCCATTACTGACCACGGCCCTGATATGGCCGATGCTCCACATCACTGGCATTTTATTAATATGCGAATTTGGCCTCGTATCGTTGATGGAGTAGGGATCTTGCGTGGCATTGAGGCCAATATCAAAAATACCGAAGGTGAAATTGACTGCTTTGGTCAGATGTATGATTCTCTGGACCTGATTATTGCAGGCTTCCATGAGCCTGTGTTCGCACCTCATGATAAAGCCACCAATACCCAGGCGATGATTGCCACCATTGCCAGTGGCAACGTGCATATTATTAGCCATCCCGGCAATCCCAAATATCCTATCGATATCATGGCAGTTGCCGAGGCGGCAGCTAAACACCAGGTTGCGCTGGAGATCAATAACTCCTCATTTATACACTCGCGTAAAGGTAGTGAAGATAATTGTCGGGCAGTAGCTGCGGCAGTCCGTGATGCAGGTGGCTGGATCGCTCTGGGATCTGACTCGCACACCGCCTATACCCTTGGCGAGTTTGATGAAGCGCTTAAAATTATCGAAGCGGTAGATTTTCCTGAGGATCGTATCCTCAACGTTTCGCCTGCACGTATGTTGGGATTCCTTGAATCTCGCGGTATGACGCCAATTGCTGAATTTGCTGAACTTTAATTACTGGTTACTGGAATATATTGATGAACGAGTTTTCTATCCTGTGTCGTGTTCTTGGCTCACTTTACTATCGTCAACCGCAGGATCCGTTGCTGGTACCGCTGTTTAACCTGATTCGGGAAGGTAAACTGGCAGCCAGTTGGCCGCTGGAGCAGGATGAGTTGCTGGCGCGTTTACAAAAAAGCTGCGATATGACGCAACTGGCTGCTGATTATAATGCGCTGTTTGTCGGGGATGAGTGCGCTGTTTCGCCATATCGTAGTGCCTGGGTCGAAGGTGCTACAGAGGCTGAAGTGCGTGCATTCCTTTCCGGGCGCGGAATGCCGCTGGCAGATACTCCTGCTGATCATATCGGTACACTGCTACTTGCTGCATCCTGGCTGGAAGATCACTCAACAGAAGATGAAAGCGAAACACTGGAAACACTGTTTGCGCAATATATTTTGCCGTGGTGCGGTACTTTCCTCGGAAAAGTGGAAGCACACGCAACTACGCCGTTCTGGCGGACGATGGCTCCACTTACGCGTGATGCCATTGGTGCGATGTGGGACGAACTGGAAGAAGAAATCGAAGAGTAAATGTGATCTAAATCACTGTGCAATGCAACATGAGTGTTGCATTGCATAAAATGTGTGCGCGATCTCATTTGTTGCGCACTTTTCTGCTATCATGCGCCGCATGAACATACTTATCTCAATTGCAATAACAACTGGCATTCTCTCCGGTATTTGGGGATGGGTGGCAGTTTCGTTGGGTCTGCTAAGCTGGGCGGGTTTTCTGGGCTGTACAGCCTATTTTGCCTGTCCGCAAGGAGGCCTGAAGGGGCTGGCGATCTCTGCATGTACGCTGTTAAGTGGAGTGGTGTGGGCGCTGGTAATCATTCATGGTAGTTCGCTGGCACCACAGCTGGAAATAGTCAGTTATGTGCTGACCGGTATTGTGGCATTCCTGATGTGTGTGCAGGCTAAACAGCTACTGCTTTCTTTTGTACCAGGCACCTTTATTGGCGCATGTGCCACGTTCGCCGGGCAGGGCGACTGGAAATTGGTGCTGCCATCTCTGGCCCTGGGGTTGGTGTTTGGATACGCAATGAAAAATAGTGGATTGTGGTTAGCGGCTCGCCGTGAAAAAAGTATCTCCCAGGCTGTAACACCAAAATAAAAGCGTGCGGGGTAACCGCACGCTTTTATACATCACATCAGGATTCTGGGGGAACAGACATATGACGGTATTTCACCAGAATGTCGTTTTGTCTGTCGGCTTTATTTTGTAAATCCCACAAACCACGATCAATACCATCGTTAATCAGGAAGATAACACCTGTTTCAATGGCTGACATCAGGCACAGCATCACAGGTTCGTTAGAGGTATAGCCAATTTCCCCTTCCAGTAACCGCTGGTAGTCGATAAAGCGGAATACACCTGCCTGTACTTCATAAGACAGAATGGTTTTACTGGTATTCACGGATGACAAAATCTCCCCCGTGCTGACATTGACGACGCGCAGGTTCACTGCAATTTGGTCGAGTTGATACTGCGTATCTGCGCCAATACCGAAATACCTGGCCCCCACACCACCAGATTTCACGTTGCTTTCATAGCCGATAATTGAGCCTTCAACCATGATATTCGCCGCTGTCAGTGACTGGAGCGGAATACGGTTATTTACCGCCACTGTTCCGTTTTCCTGAGCTGCACGAATAATTTTGCGTTCATTCAGCAGGTTTTGCAGGCCCTGGCGCTCCAGTGGCACAAACCAGCGTGAATCTTTTAGTGCCGTAACCAGCATCGCGGTGGCGCTTTGCGGAACAGCGGTAGAGAAGTTACTGGCCGGGTAGGGTTTAAACTGCCCGGTTTCGTCCTGAATATTGTAAACCGAAACAAAGATCTTACCTGTTGGCGAAGGCAAATGCGTTAAGTCCTTATAACTCTGCGCCCGCGGCATTAATGTCGGCTTTGCCCCTTCTTTTGGCGGCGCGGTTAAGCATCCGCTCAATAAAATAACGGCCACTAAAACAAATAAGCGCTGCATGATGTTGGTCCTTACGTTGCTGTGGCTTAAAAATCGGTAGAGTTTGTTTGCAAACCAGAGACTTCAATAGTTGATGTTTTGCCAGTTTTTCTGTCCGTAATGTTTAATTGCAATTGGCCATCACGGTTAGCAATATCAACAATAAAATCACTGGTGACCAGTCTGCCTGGTTTGCCGGTATTTATATTGGTCAGTAAGCCGCCTAATATTTGCGACTGGATCGCCTGGGTAAAGTTATCCAGTGCTGAGGGCGTTTCTATACCAAAATCGTCGTTATAGCTGGGATCTTTATAGGAGTTTTGTGCCTGGGCACTATTCAATAAAAAAGCACCATTATTGGGATTACCGCCAAAGTTAGGATTACGGAACTGGAATGTCATATTTCCGGCCCAACTGAGTGGCGAAATAAGCATAAGCAGTACTACCGCATGTTGGACACGCATTATAGCCTCCGGACTGATTAGTATTAAAATTCATCGTGCGCCAAATCACCGGTGCCTAACAGCGCCTGATCTATTTGCCGACGTTTTAACGCTTCTTCGGTTTGCAGCAGCGCAAAGACTACCGTTTTTTCAAAATCACGTTTCATGGGGAATAAAAAAGTCTGGAAGATAACGTCCTGATTAACCGTTATCGTTATCCAGCTTCCCCACCGCGCGCTGGGTCTTTCATTAATGGATAAGTTTCCTGTGTACTCACTTTCCCATTTATCACTAAAGGCGCGATAAAAATCATGGCCAATTGAGGACACGGTATGGTCAGTTAATAATCCAGGAACCTCCACTTCAACGGCGTGAAGGTTACCAGCAGCAAACATAAGTTGTGCTGCTAACATCCAGTTTAAATAGCGCTTCATGGCTCTATCGCCTGAGGTTATCGTTTGCCCATGAGACAGCTTGAGTACGGTTTTTAACAGATATCTTCTTGAAAAGATTATAAAGATGTGTCTTGACCGTATTTTCACTGATAAACAGAGAACGCGCGATCTCATTGTTGGAGGCGCCGATACGCAGTTTATTAAGGATCTCTTTTTCCCGATGAGTGAGTAATGCTGATTCCGTGCTGTTGTAACGATAATTACCAGAATGGGTAATCAGGTAGCTGGCCAGTTTTTGCGAGAAATAACACTCACCACGCAAAACGCCATGTAATCCATTTACCACGCATTCCTGATCTTCTGCTGCGTAAAAAACACCATTGATGTGCGGCCAGTTTTCAATTTCCCGATAGGGATAGTCGTCAGGAGTATTTAACAATAACGTTTTGATATTGTTATTCTTCCGACTTAAGTTGTCCTGCCAGTAGTGAATCAGTTTTCTGTCTGCTTCCATCATATCAAGTAAAACAATACAACTGGAGGATATATCGTCCAGAGACCGCTGAATATTATGCAGTTTTCCAGGTATCGCCAGTGATTGCTTTAAATGCTGCAGTAATGCCGTTGCCTGCAGAGATGGTTTGGTAATCAATAACAGTGTATGTGTATGAATACTATGGTCTTCACTGAACATGATGAAACCCCACTTTTTTATTTGTCACACATCCAACAGCTGCCTCTTGAAAAAAAAGGCACCAGAAGTACTGAAAGATGTGGCACTGCTGTGTGTAGAATAAATACTACTTAAATAAGTAAAATATAAAACTAATGAACTACATCTGATTTCAATCTAGTCATTACAAATCTTAAAGCAAGCGTTAAACTTGTAACAAAATGTAATTCTATATATTTAAATGTTAATCTTAAGCTTTTCTTAAGTTCGAATTTAATAGAAAAGTTGTACATCTGATAGTTGTTGCACAGATTTAAAAAATCATACAAATACATGTAACTAATTGATATTTAGATATATTAATATTATTTGATGAAGTTTTCTGTCCTGGTGAATTACTGGAAATTTATCTTCCTGCTTCTGGACAAATTTTTGCGACAAAAAGACGAGCTTTGTCACGTCATGCTCGAGCACTCATCAAAAAATGCCTTGCAGACATGGAAAATAGCCATAAAAATATTTTTAACTAAATTGTGAAACGATAAATATCACAATCATTTATAAGCAAATAAAAGCCATGTCTGGCAGCATGATTATGCGTTAATTAATACTTTGGTGTGACAAAGGTAATAAAAATACAACTGGCGGGTGAGTTATTAAAAATGTTTCCGCAGACATACTCTTCATCGTAACTCGGCGTTAACAAAAAACGATTCGGGTTAACATAAAGTGGAACTTAAATGTATGTCCAGGTCCAGGGTGACAACATGAAAAACAAATTGTTATTTATGATGTTTACAATACTGGGTGCGCCTGGGATTGCAACCGCAACTGATATGGCTAACTCAGAATATAATTTTGCGGTTAATGAATTAAGCAAGTCTTCATTAAATCAGGCAGCCATTATTGGTCAATATGGTACTGACCACAGTGCACAAATACGCCAGGGAGGCTCAAAACTTTTATCGGTTATTTCTCAAGAAGGTGGAAGTAATCGGGCGAAGATTGACCAATCAGGAGATTATAACCTTGCTTATATTGATCAGTCAGGCAGTGCGAACGATGCCAGTATTTCGCAAGGTTCATATGGTAATACAGCGATAATTCTCCAGAAAGGTTCTGGGAATAAAGCAAATATTACGCAGTATGGTACTCAAAAAACGGCAATTGTAGTGCAGAGACAGTCGAATATGGCTATTCGCGTGACACAACGTTAATACCTTAGCGACTATTAAATCAATCCGATGGGGGTTTAAGATGAAACTTTTCAAAGTAGCAGCAATTGCAGCAATCGTGTTCTCTGGTAGCGTTTTGGCAGGTACTGTTCCGCAGTTTGGCGGCGGTGGCGGTCATAACCCGGGTAATGGTAATAACAACGGCCCGAATTCAGAACTGAACATTTATCAGTACGGTGGCGGTAACTCTGCTGTTGCCTTGCAAACTGATGCTAAAAACTCTGATCTGACAATCACTCAACACGGCGGCGGTAACGGTGCTGACGTTGGACAAGGTTCTGATGACAGCTCAATCGATCTGCTGCAGCGTGGCTTTGGTAACAGTGCTACTCTGGACCAGTGGAACAGCAAAGATTCTATTATGAAAGTTAAACAATACGGTGGTGGCAACGGCGCCGCTGTTGACCAGACTGCTTCTAACTCTCAAGTAAATGTTACCCAGGTTGGCTTTGGCAACAACGCTACTGCCCATCAGTACTAATACATAATCTGTATTACAGAAAACAGGGCGGAAGCCCTGTTTTTTTTCGGGGGTATACAATGAACACACTCTTATTACTGGCGGCACTTTCCAGTCAAATTACGTTTAATGCCCAGCAACAGGGGGATATTTACACTATTATTCCTCAGGTCACACTCACAGAGTCTTGTGTATGCCAGATAAAAATAATGTCATTACGCCAGGGAAGTGGTGGGCAAAGTCAAACTCAGCAACAACAAACACGCTCAATACCGGCCAATCAGCCAATTGATTTAACGACGCTTAAGCTAAATATTTCACCTGAAGACACAGTTAAAATAGTTGTTACTGTTTCTGACGGAAAATCACTGCATTTATCACAACAATGGCCGTCCTCTGCAAGTTCTTCATAACCGGAGAATTTATTCTTTGCTGACTGGCAGGAAATGCAGACCGCTGTCATAACTATTGTGACCCTTTTCACGCAAAACTCGCACTTAAGGATGAGTCCTTATTAAGGATGCATTTATGTTGGCAAAACATCATTTGAGAATCTGTCTGGCTACCATAGCTATTATCTCTTACCCGGTACTGGCAGGCAGTAATGTTACTGGTGGTGTGATCCAGTTTCGTGGACAAGTCGTCGAACCACCCTGTGATTCATCTGTTGATAATCAGCATGTGGTTATGAGTTGTCTACAAAACGGTCAGATCAAAACATCACGTTTTACTCTCCAGCAACTCACTAAAACATCACCGCAACTGGCAGCGACAGCAAATGTAAATATGCATTATCTTGATAAAGACAAAAAATTGGCAATTATGACTATCGAATATCGTTAGCACTGGCGTGAGGATTATCTTAACAGCGAATAAAAACTGCGATTTTAGCTAAAACCCTGCTGTACACTTACAAGACAAGTTGCAAGGAGGAGTTATGAAATCGCGAATTCATGTATTGCAGGGCGACATTACCCAGCTCGCAGTTGATGTGATAGTTAATGCTGCGAACTCATCATTAATGGGCGGCGGTGGGGTCGATGGTGCGATTCATCGTGCTGCGGGGCCGGAACTCCTCGAAGCCTGCCAGAAAGTTCGCCGCCAACAAGGGGAATGTCCCACGGGTCATGCGGTGATTACTATTGCCGGAAATCTTCCTGCCAGGGCGGTGATTCATACTGTAGGCCCTGTGTGGCGTGATGGTGAGCACAACGAGGATCAATTATTACATGATGCCTATCTCAACAGCCTGAAGCTGGCGCAAGCCAATGGCTATAAGTCAATCGCCTTTCCTGCCATTAGTACCGGGGTATATGGATTTCCACGAGCAGCTGCGGCAGAAATTGCTGTAAAAACAGTTTCAGATTTTATAACCCGTCACGCCTTACCGGAGCAGATATACTTTGTCTGTTATGATGAAGAAAACTCCCGCCTTTATAACAGACTCCTTACCCAACAAGGAGATGAGTGATTTGCCCCGTCTGGCACTAGCGGTAGAACCGTTGTGCGCACAACATCCGGGGCAGTGTGGATTGCTGCCCCTTGATGATAGCCTGGATGCTTTTGCTGCCCGTTATCGATTGACCGAAATGGCAGAGCGTACCCTGGATGTGCAGTATTACATCTGGCAGGACGATATGTCTGGTCGTTTGCTATTTGCAGCGCTCCTTGCTGCGGCGAAACGTGGCGTGCATGTGCGCTTGCTGCTGGATGATAATAATACACCTGGTCTTGATGACACCTTGCGGCTGTTGGATAGCCATCCGAATATTGAGATTCGGTTGTTCAATCCTTTTTCTTTTCGCCTCTTGCGCCCATTGGGCTATTTGACGGATTTCGCCCGTCTTAATCGCCGGATGCACAATAAAAGTTTTACTGTTGATGGTGTTGTCACGTTGGTGGGTGGGCGCAATATTGGCGATGCGTATTTCGGTGCAGGGGAAGAACCTCTGTTTTCGGATCTTGATGTGCTGGCTGTTGGCCCAGTAGTCAGCGATGTGGCAGATGATTTTGAACGTTACTGGCATTGTGGATCTGTCGCTTCGTTGCAACAGGTGCTCTCGCTTTCTGAGCAAGAGATCTCAGAACGGATTGTTGTACCAGACTCCTGGCAAAACGATCCGATGGCTCAGCGCTATATGCATATACTGGAAACCAGTCAGTTTATGACTCATCTTTATAATCGCTCATTGCCACTGATTTGGGCAAAAACACGTTTGTTAAGTGATGATCCGGCAAAAGGTGAGGGCAAAGCGCAACGACATTCTCTGTTGCCGCAACGTTTGTTTGATGTAATGGGCTCGCCCGCCGAGCGCGTGGATATCATATCCTCCTATTTTGTCCCTACTCGTGCTGGTGTTGCGCAGTTACTCAGGCTGGTGCGAAAAGGGGTGAAAATCGCCATCCTGACTAATTCACTTGCCGCCAATGATGTGGCAGTGGTGCACTCAGGTTATGCCCGCTGGCGTAAGAAACTGTTGCGTTATGGAGTGGAGTTATATGAGCTAAAACCAACTCGTGAGCAACCGAGCGTTATTCATGATCGCGGAATTACCGGTAACTCTGGTGCCAGTTTGCATGCCAAAACTTTCAGTATAGATAGTAAAACAGTATTTATCGGTTCGTTTAATTTTGATCCTCGCTCAATACAACTTAATACGGAAATGGGATTTGTCATTGAAAGCGAAGCTTTGGCTTCGCTGATTCACAAGCGCTTTTTACAAAGTTTGCATGATGCTGCCTGGCAGTTGCGCCTGGATAAATGGGGGCGAATTAACTGGATCGAGCACCAACAAGACAGGGATGTTGTGCTAAAAAAAGAACCCGCGACCACATTGTGGAAACGGGCTCTGGTGAAACTGGCGAGGCTTTTGCCGGTTGAATGGTTATTGTGACCTGTACTTAGCGTGCCACCGCATTATTATTGTCACGCTTCATTGCTGGTTTGCCGGAGAATAAAAACTTCAACAGTGGGATGCGCAAATGAATTTCGTACAAAATAATGGCAATACCCACCACAAAAATCATCCCGCTAATGAATCCTAACCAGTTTGAGCTGATATGGGGTGTGATATAAGCACCAAAAAATAGCGTTAATGGATGGTGAACTAAATAGATGAACAGTGAGGCATTGACGAAATAAGCCACCCGCGCTGACTGAAAGTTTAATAAACGATGACCAAGAGAAAAGACCACATTAACCATCCACAGGCCCATAACCATGGTGATCACCGATTCAGTTTCATACATCCACGCATCACCACTGCCATATTGTTGGTTTAAGCGATAAGCAACAAATGCCAGTGCTGCGGCAATTGTGCAACCTTTCGATGGCGTGGTGAATAATGCTTTAAGTTTGGGATAAATAAACGCCAACGCGCCCAGAATAAAAAAAGGCATATAAAACAGCGTTTGCATGACAATAAAATTGAACATCCCGTCGCTGAGAATTGGCGGGTAAACAAGAAAAATAAGCCGACGAATCGCCGCATAACCAATGCCGAGTAACAAAAAAATGAGTGATAGCTTACTCATTGAACACCACCCTGGCGTGCTATCAGGTCGATCCTCCAGGCTTTTTCTGATACGGCCAAAAATCCACACACTAAGTGATGTCATCACCACCAGAACTAACAGAAACCAGAGGTGGGAAATTAATTCCCAGGCCAGCGTGTTATATTTTTCATATAACGACAACGTATGCCACGTTTCCGCTTTACCTTTTACATATTGCAACATAACAAATTGCGGTAAGGTTAACAAAGGTATAGCGGTTAACATCGGAATACCGACACGTTCTACGCGAACTTTCCACCAGCGTCTAATGGGATAGCGTAAAAATAACATGTACGAAAAATAGCCCGATATAACGAAAAACACCTGCATACGAAATGAATGGATAAAGTCGTTAAACAGTGTCAACAGCCAGGATGGCTGAGCGCTATTTACATGCCAGGTGTGTCCTGAATAAATCAGGGAAATATGAAAAGGGATCCCTAACAACATCAGCCAGGCGCGGATGGAGTCGAGAAAATATTCACGCTGTGTGGGTACTGGATTCATAGATGATTATGGTATCTCGGACTATTCGTCTTATCCGTAAGCAGGATAATGGTTACATTGCGGTGGCAACCCTACACGAACTCTGGCGATCTGTCTCCAGGATAATTACACAAAGACGCCAGGGGGTCCGAAAGGTGCTTAATCCATGAGCCAGCACGCTGAACGTTGCCGGGATTCAGTTGTCGTAATGCCTGCTTATCCATTAAAATAGATCGGATCGATATAAGCACACAAAGGGGGAAGTGCTTAGAAATTATGAAACATAAACTACAAATGATGAAAATGCGTTGGTTGAGTGCTGCAGTAATGTTAACCCTGTATACGTCGTCAAGCTGGGCGTTCAGTATTGATGATGTGGCGAAGCAAGCTCAATCCTTAGCCGGGAAAGGCTATGAGGCGCCGAAAAGCAACTTGCCCTCCGTCTTCCGCGATATGAAATATGCGGACTATCAGCAGATCCAGTTTAACAGTGACAAAGCATACTGGAGCAACCTGAAGACTCCATTCAAGCTCGAGTTCTACCATCAGGGGATGTACTTCGACACGCCTGTTAAAATAAACGAAGTTACCGCAACTACGGTTAAACGCATTAAATATAGCCCTGATTACTTCAATTTTGGCGATGTTAAGCATGATAAAGACACCGTAAAAGATCTTGGTTTTGCTGGTTTTAAAGTGCTTTATCCGATCAATAGCAAAGATAAAAACGATGAAATTCTCAGTATGCTCGGCGCCAGCTACTTCCGTGTGATCGGCGCAGGTCAGGTCTATGGTCTTTCTGCTCGTGGGCTGGCAATAGATACAGCATTACCATCAGGTGAAGAATTTCCCCGCTTTCGCGAGTTTTGGATCGAACGTCCAAAACCGACCGACAAACGCTTAACCATTTACGCATTACTTGATTCCCCTCGTGCTACGGGTGCTTATCGTTTTGTGGTAATGCCAGGCCGTGACACGGTAGTAGACGTGCAGTCAAAAGTTTATCTGCGCGACAAAGTAGGCAAACTGGGTGTTGCGCCATTGACCAGTATGTTCCTGTTTGGTCCGAACCAGCCTTCTCCGGCAACCAACTATCGCCCGGAATTACATGACTCAAATGGCTTGTCAATTCATGCTGGCAATGGTGAATGGATTTGGCGTCCGCTGAATAATCCGAAACATCTTGCTATCAGCAGTTATGCGATGGAAAACCCGCAGGGATTTGGCTTACTGCAACGTGGGCGCGATTTCTCTCGCTTCGAAGATCTGGATGATCGTTACGATCTGCGTCCAAGCGCCTGGGTCACTCCAAAAGGTGAATGGGGTAAAGGCAAAGTAGAGTTGGTGGAAATTCCAACCAATGATGAAACGAACGACAACATCGTGGCTTACTGGACTCCTGACCAGTTGCCGGAACCGGGCAAAGAGATGAATTTCAAGTACACCATCACCTTTAGCCGCGATGAAGACAAACTCCATGCACCGGATAACGCCTGGGTGCAGCAAACCCGTCGCTCCACGGGGGATGTCAAGCAATCGAACCTGATTCGTCAGCCTGACGGAACTATCGCATTTGTGGTGGATTTTACGGGCACAGAGATGAAAAAACTGCCTCAGGATACTCCAGTTACGGCGCAAACCAGTATTGGCGATAACGGTGAGATTGTTGAAAGTTCTGTGCGTTATAACCCGGCCATCAAGGGCTGGCGTCTTACCATGCGTGTAAAAGTAAAAGATGCCAAGAAACCTACTGAGATGCGTGCAGCGCTGGCCACTGCCGATAAAACGCTGAGTGAAACCTGGAGCTACCAGTTACCTGCCAATGAATAAGACAACTGAGTACATTGACGCGATGCCGCTTTCGGATATCGAAAAAGCGGCATTGCCGAAAACTGATATCCGCGCTGTACATCAGGCGCTGGATGCCGAGCATCGCGACTGGCCTCGAGATGATGACTCTCCGCAAGGTTCGGTAAAAGCTCGTCTTGAGCAGGCCTGGCCAGATTCCCTGGCCGATGGTCAATTGATTAAAGATGATGAAGGTCGTGATCAGCTCAATGCTATGCCGAAAGCGAAACGCTCATCAATGTTTCCTGATCCCTGGCGTACAAACCCGGTAGGGCGTTTTTGGGATCGCTTGCGTGGCCGTGATGTTACCCCGCGTTACCTTGCAAGGTTGACCAAAGAGGAGCAGGTCAGCGAGCAGAAGTGGCGTACCGTGGGCACGATTCGTCGCTATATTCTGTTGATCCTGACGCTGGCGCAAACGGTGGTAGCCACCTGGTACATGAAGACAATTCTGCCGTATCAGGGCTGGGCATTCATTAACCCGGCAGATATGCTTGACCAGGATTTGTGGGTCTCCTTTATGCAGCTTCTGCCTTACATGTTGCAAACGGGGATTCTGATCCTTTTTGCTGTCCTCTTTTGCTGGGTTTCGGCAGGCTTCTGGACAGCATTAATGGGCTTTCTGCAACTGCTGATTGGTCGCGATAAATACAGTATTTCTGCATCAACTGTCGGTGATGAACCGTTAAATCCTGAGCATCGTACTGCACTGATCATGCCTATCTGCAACGAAGACGTTAACCGTGTGTTTGCGGGGCTGCGTGCAACATGGGAATCAGTAAAAGCCACAGGCAATGCGAAGCACTTTGATGTGTACATTTTAAGCGATAGTTACAACCCCGATATCTGCGTGGCAGAGCAAAAAGCGTGGATGGAGCTGATCGCTGAAGTGGGTGGCGAAGGACAGATTTTCTATCGCCGCCGCCGCCGCCGTGTGAAGCGTAAGAGCGGTAACATTGACGACTTCTGTCGCCGTTGGGGTAGCCAATACAGTTATATGGTGGTGCTGGATGCTGACTCCGTGATGACCGGTGATTGTTTGTGTGGTCTGGTACGCCTGATGGAGGCTAACCCGAACGCCGGGATTATTCAGTCATCACCGAAAGCATCCGGGATGGATACGTTGTATGCTCGTTGTCAGCAGTTTGCTACCCGTGTGTATGGGCCGCTCTTTACTGCCGGGTTGCACTTCTGGCAGTTAGGGGAATCGCACTACTGGGGACATAACGCGATTATCCGCGTGAAACCGTTTATCGAGCATTGCGCGCTGGCGCCATTGCCAGGTGAAGGTTCATTTGCAGGTTCAATTCTTTCACATGACTTCGTTGAAGCGGCATTAATGCGCCGTGCCGGATGGGGCGTATGGATTGCATATGACCTTCCTGGTTCTTATGAAGAGTTGCCGCCTAACCTGCTGGATGAACTGAAACGCGACCGCCGCTGGTGTCATGGTAACCTGATGAACTTCCGTCTGTTCCTGGTAAAAGGAATGCACCCGGTACATCGCGCTGTATTCCTGACAGGGGTAATGTCTTATCTCTCCGCGCCGTTGTGGTTTATGTTCCTTGCGCTCTCTACCGCGTTGCAGGTGGTACATGCGCTGACAGAACCACAATACTTCCTCCAGCCGCGTCAGTTGTTCCCGGTCTGGCCACAGTGGCGACCTGAACTGGCAATCGCGTTGTTTGCCTCGACGATGGTGCTGCTGTTCTTGCCAAAACTACTGAGTATTATGCTCATCTGGTGTAAAGGCACCAAAGAGTACGGCGGTTTCTGGCGCGTCACATTATCGTTGCTGCTGGAAGTGCTGTTTTCTGTCCTGCTGGCTCCAGTGCGTATGTTGTTCCATACCGTGTTCGTGGTCAGTGCTTTCCTTGGCTGGGAGGTGGTATGGAATTCGCCGCAACGTGACGATGACTCCACTTCATGGGTGGAAGCGTTTAAACGTCACGGCTCACAGTTGCTGCTTGGATTGGTATGGGCAGTTGGCATGGCGTGGCTGGATTTACGCTTCTTGTTCTGGTTGGCGCCGATTGTCTTCTCGCTGATCCTGTCGCCATTTGTGTCGGTGATCTCCAGTCGTGCAACTGTTGGACTGCGTACCAAACGCTGGAAATTGTTCCTTATCCCGGAAGAGTATTCACCACCGCAGGTGCTGGTAGATACCGATCGCTTCCTTGAGATGAATCGCCAGCGTGCGCTTGAAGATGGCTTTATGCATGCCGTGTTTAACCCGTCGTTTAACGCACTGGCTACAGCAATGGCGACTGCACGTCACCGTGCCAGCAAAGTACTGGAAATTGCTCGTGATCGCCATGTTGAACAGGCGCTCAATGAAACGCCTGAAAAACTCAATCGTGACCGTCGTCTGGTCTTGTTGAGTGATCCAGTGACGATGGCTCGCCTGCATTATCGGGTCTGGAATTCCCCGGAGAAATATTCATCCTGGGTCAATTACTACGAGACACTGACGTTGGATCCTCTGGCATTACGTAAGCCAGATGAAGCTTCTCAGTAACGGCAAAATAGCCTGATGTGCTGTGCTTATCAGGCCTGCAATCTTCCTGCAACGTGTTAAATTTGCATGATTTTGTTGGCCGGATAAGGCATTCATATCGCATCCGACATATACCGGCGTAACGCCGGTATTTTTTACGGAGCAGGTATCCAATGCGTTTCATTGCGGTAAGCATCATGATCACCCTGCTTAGCGGCTGTGGCAGTATTATTAGCCGTACCATTCCGGGGCAGGGGCATGGCAACCAGTATTATCCCGGCGTGCAGTGGGATGTACGTGACTCTGCATGGCGTTATGTCACAATCCTCGACCTGCCGTTCTCACTGGTTTTCGATACCCTCCTGCTTCCGGTTGATATTCATCACGGGCCGTATGAATAATTAACGCTCATCCCATTCATCAGCCGCTGCCCGGCCTTCTTCGGTGTCCAGCGGTGGTTCCAGTTGAAACTCGCCTTCATCCCATTCGTGAAGTGTGTTCTCTTCCTGCCATTCCTGACGGATCTCGATCTCATCATAATCGCCGTCAAAAACACTTTGTGCTGCTTCACCGCTTAGCATAGGCAAACATTCGCCTTCTTCCCCTTCGTCGGCAAAAAACTCAACCTGCCACATGATGTCGCCATCCTGTAGAACATACTTTTGCGCATTGAACTGTTGCACATTCGCTTCTTCGGCTTCGATACCTGGATTATCCGCAAGAAACTCTTCACGTGCAGCGTCAATTGCTTCTTCAAGTGTTGCGTACATGGTCATCACGTTTCTCCCTTTAATTTGATGAGGTTTCAGGGAAAAGAATAGCTGATTCTCCAGTTTTGCAAGTCTGAATGGGTAAAAATCAACCTAATACTTGAGGTTCGCGGCGGCGACGTAAACTATTCCAGGAATAAATTATGTTAAACAGCACGACACATGCAGTGACCAGAAAAACTGCGCGGAAACCATAGTTAGCCGATATCGCGGCCCCCATTAACGGGCCGGTAACGTTACCGATGTCGCGAAATGACTGGTTATAACTGAAAATACGCCCGGCAATTTGGTTAGAGGAGTTATACACCAGCAATGTTTGAACAGCGGGAAGTAATGCACCGTCAGCAGCTCCCAGTAAAAAACGAAGGATGCCGAGTTGCCACGGTGTCTGAACAAACGACATCGGGATCAACAGCAGAACAGAGAAGATCAGCGCAGCAATCAGGATCTTATCCGGCCCGATGCGATCTCCAAGTTTACCAAGACGTGGGGCGCTAAGAAGAGCAGCAACACCAGGTACAGAGGCGATCATGCCGCTGATAAAAGCGATATTGCCGACGTTACCGGCCAGTTCACGGACATAGAGCGTAAGAATGGGGGCGATGGAGCCGGAAGCTATCTGAATAATCATCGTGGTAACAAAAAGACTCAACACCAGCCTGGGATTCTTCAGCGAGAACACGACCTCGCGCACATGCAGCATTTCTTTCTTACTGACGGGCTGAAACTTCTCTTTGATACACAAGAGCGTTACCACGAAGCAGAGCATTAGCACGCTGGCTGTTATAAAAAACACCGGGCGTAAACCGTAGTGATCAGCCAGTAAACCGCCAGCTAAGGGACCAAGTAGTGCGCCACTTACACCACCGGTTGAGAGTGTGCCCAGCGCCCAACCACTTTTGTTGCGGGGCACTTGTGTTGCGATCAACGCATTCGCATTAGGGACAAAGCCACCCAGCAATCCCAGCAGTGCACGCAGGATCAAAAACTGCCAGATATTTTGTGCCATCCCCATTAAAATCATGACGATCCCCATTCCCAGGGCTGAGCGCAATAGCATGATTTTTCGACCTTTACGGTCAGCCAGTCCGCCCCAAAACGGTGATGCGATCGCGGAGAAAAGGAAGGTAATGCTGAAGACGATCCCGGACCATAAGTTCAGGGCACTGTGACCAGTGACACCGAGTTCTTCGACATAGAGAGGTAAGAAAGGCATGACCAGACTGAACGCAGCGCCGGTGAGAAAACAGCCCAGCCAGGCAACAATAAGATTTCGTTTCCAGTTTATAGCGTCGTCAGATTCAGAAGGAGACATAGTAATCCACAGTTTGTAAGCAGGGGGCACTTGTATTTACAGGAGAAAAAGGTAAGCACACTAATTATGCGCCTGACATATAGATGCTGCAATGTGGAGAGCTTTTATCGCTAAATTACGGCAGAGCGGTTGTTGCCGGATAAGATGCGGGTTGCATCTTATCCGATTTACGAGGAAATGAATTAATAACGCGAAGGAACACCTTGCGGGCGCGTTTTAAAGCGACGATGCAGCCACATATATTGCTCAGGGGCCATCATGATGCATTTCTCGACGACTTTGTTCATCCACGCAGCGGTCGTTTCGGCATTATCCAGCGGTGGTGAGCATTCTGGTGGCAGCATAATCAGTTCGTACCCCTTACCATCAGGTTTGCGGCGGGGAACGAACGGTACCAGGCAGGCACCTGACATTTTCGCCAGCATCCAGGTGCCAGAGGTGGTGGCGGCTTGTTCTACAGCAAACAGCGGTACAAACACACTGGCCCGTGGACCGTAATCATGATCGGGGGCATACCACACGACTTCCCCCTTTTTGAGCGCCTTGATCATGCCTTTCAGATCCTTACGATCAAGCATCGATTTATTGGAGCGCAAGCGACCCCAGGTTTGTAGCCAGTCGATCAGCGGATTATCATTCGGGCGATAAACACCAATCCCTGGTTCCTGCATACCAAACTGGCGAGCACCAAGTTCAAGTGTTAAAAAATGAATGCCGACCAGTAAGATACCGCGCTTTTGCGCCTGAACTTCACGGATATGCTCCATACCAATCACATCTGTCCAACGCGCAATACGACGGTCTGGCCAGAACCATGCCATTCCGGTTTCCATCAGCCCCATGCCTACGGATTCGAAATTTTTCACGACCATCTCATGGCGCTCTTGCTCACTCATTTCTGGAAAGCAAAGCTCCAGATTGCGATAAGCAATTTGGGCGCGTCGTTTCATAACATGTAACGCCAGACGCCCCATCGCGCAGCCCAGACGATAGATAATCGGGTAGGGTAACTGCACGACCAACCAAAGTGCGCCAATACCCAACCAGGTTAACCAGTAACGTGGATGAAGTAGAGCTGAGGAGAACTTGGGTATATTCGTCATGTCAATCCTGTGTTTGAACCTATAACTGGCAATTCTATGTATTGTTGCACTTTTTCGTCCGTAACTAAAATATACGCTATCAGAATGGGTGAAATTACCACAATTGTAAGCTACTGATTAATTTTAAGATGCAAATGTAGCGTAAAATGTGTGGATGTTACTGTGAAAGAATTGCTATATCATGCGGCCGATTTTACTTCCCATTCAGGAACCGTACACCATGCCAGTGTTACATAACCGCATCTCTAATGACGCGCTGAAAGCCAAAATGCTCGCCGAGAACGAACCGCGTACTACTATTTCGTTCTATAAATATTTCACCATTGCCGATCCACAAACCACGCGTGATGCACTGTACAAATTATTTACTGCGCTGAATGTGTTTGGCCGGGTTTACCTGGCGCATGAAGGGATCAATGCACAAATTAGCGTTCCCGAGAGTCATGTTGATAAGTTTCGCCAACAGTTGTATTCCTTTGATCCGGCATTAAATAATCTGCGTCTTAATATTGCACTGGATGATGATGGGAAATCATTTTGGGTGCTGCGCATGAAAGTGCGTGAGCGCATTGTGGCCGATGGCATTACAGATCCAGATTTTGATGCCAGTAATGTGGGTAATTATCTTCAGGCGGCCCAGGTCAATGCTATGCTCGATGATCCTGATGCGCTGTTTATTGATATGCGTAACCACTATGAATATGAAGTAGGGCATTTCGAGAACGCGATGGAAATTCCGGCTGATACATTTCGCGAGCAGTTGCCGAAAGCTGTTGAAATGATGCAGGAGCATAAAGATAAGAAGATCGTCATGTATTGCACCGGAGGCATTCGTTGTGAAAAAGCCAGTGCCTGGATGAAACATAACGGTTTTGAAAAAGTCTGGCACATTGAAGGCGGTATTATTGAATACGCGCGTAAAGCGCGTGAACAGGGTTTGCCAGTGCGCTTTATTGGTAAAAACTTTGTTTTTGATGAACGTATGGGTGAGCGTATTTCTGAGGATGTCATCGCACATTGCCATCAATGTGGCACGCCTTGCGACAGCCATACTAATTGCAAAAATGATGGTTGCCATTTGTTGTTTATACAGTGTCCGGTATGTGCGGAGAAATTTAATGGTTGTTGCAGTGAACTTTGTTGTACAGAAAGCGCCTTGCCGCCGGAAGAACAACGTCGTCTTCGGGCGGGGCGCGAGAATGGGAACAAAATTTTTAATAAATCCCGTGGGCGACTAAACACGCAACAAGGTATTCCTGAACTAAAAATTTAAGGAAAAAAGATGGCGAGATAACACCCTCGCCATTCAGGAGAAACGCACGTTATTTCTGCTGTACACCTTCGACAGAAATGATCAAGTCGACTTCTTGCGATGCAGGGCCGAGATCGGTGGTGATGTTAAAGTCTTTCAGCTTAATTTTACCTTCCGCTTCAAAGCCTGCACGCTTGCCACCCCACGGATCATCACCCTGACCGATCAGTTTTGCTTCCAGAGTAACCGGTTTGGTAACACCGTTGAGGGTCAGATTACCGGTAATATCTAACTCATCACCATCTTTCTTCACGCTGGTGGAGGTAAATGTTGCTTGTGGATATTTGGCAACATTAAGAAAATCGGCGCTACGCAGGTGCTTATCGCGCTCGGCATGGTTGGTATCAACACTTGTGGTGTTAATGGTGACATTAACTTTATCCGCCGAAGGATTCTTTTCATCGAAGGTGAACGTACCATCAAAATCTTTAAAAGTACCGTATAGCCAGCTGTAGCCCAGATGTTGAATACGGAAATTGACGAAGGCATGCTGGCCTTCTTTATCGATTTTGTAATCTGCCGCGAGTGCAGATCCGGTAGAAAACAGTAAAGAAGCGAAGGTTAAGCCAACCAGACTTTTTTTCATTTTTGAACTCCATAGTCAGATGACGCTTGCCCCAACATACGTTTCAGGGTGACGTCTTTATCGATGAAATGATGCTTTAAGGCCATAAGCCCATGTAGAAGAGAAAGAATGACCACACTCCAGGCCAGCCAGAGATGCAGCGTGCCCGCAATATCTGCCTGGGCACCGGCGTCGGCTAGCGTCGCTGGGATATCGAACCAGCCAAAGACGCTGATTGGTTTACCGTCAGCGGTGGAAATTAAATATCCACTTATCACGATGGCCAGCAACAAGGCATATAACGCGAAATGCCCCAGTGCGGCACCCAGACGAATTAAGGGAGAATAACTGGTTAATGTGGCCGGAGGCGGAGAAATGACACGCCAGACGAGGCGAATAACCAGCCCCATCATCAGCATGACACCAATGCTTTTATGTATTTCTGGTGCTTTGTGATACCAGCCATCGTAATAACTCAAGGTGACCATCCAAAGACCCAGCGCAAACATGCCATAAACCACAATGGCGGTTAGCCAGTGCAGACCAGCAGAAATAACTCCATAGCGTTGGGGCGTATTCGAAAATTGCATAAGCACATCCGTAACTTATTCGTGAGTGCATGAAAATGGCGCGTGTGAAGCAAGATTGCAATCAATAAATTACAAAACTAATAATATTTATTATTACTTCAAAAAAATTGATTGAGTTTGAATGTAATGCTCAGAAGATTAGAGTGAAAGGGAGGCGTTATCCCTAAAACAAGACAGGTTTAAGAAATAACTCGTTCAAATTTTCCCGATAAAAAACAGAGAAAATTCAATATTTGTCAATTTATGTCAATCCTGGTAGTCCAAAAAGGGATAAGTAATGATGGTGGAATTAAACGCGATAATTTTGGGTTAAATAGCTTCCTGCCCGAAGTATGAAATCTTTTTGCAAGCGGTCTCAATACAGAGACCGCTTCGGATATTATTTAAAGCGGGATAATTTAAAAGGTGTTAAATCAAATGCAGCAGGTTTACCCTGGGCAAAATCGGCCGCTATTTCACCCAACACGGAGGCAAACTTAAAGCCATGACCACTTAAACCCGTGATGACCAGGGTGTTATCATGACCGGGTAGGGTATCGATAATGAAATCTTCATCCGGTGAATTATCATAAGTACAACTTGCCCCGTACAGGCAACATCCAATTCCGGGTAAAACAGAACGAAGAAACGGGAAGGCTTCAGAACCGTCACTTGCCACTTCAGCAAAGGGAAGACGCTCAGCAGCATTGCTGATTGACTGCCCACCATTGTGTTTCCCGATTTTTAAAGCGTCGTTCTCAGCAGGGAAGCCGTAGTATTGGTCACCATTCGGCAGCTCTCCGGTAAATGCCGGAAATTTATTTTTAATACTGTAACGCCCATCAGCCTGATACCAGGCAAACACTTTACGTACTGGCTGAACAGGAAGCTCTGGCAATAGACTTTTCACCCATGTACCGGCACTAATCAGCACCTTTCTTGCACTGTATTCACCATCTTCAGTTACCACGGTAACGCCATCGCCCTCATGGCGAATTGCGCTAACCGGACAGTTGAAGAGCTGAGCACAGCCAGCTTCTTTTGCCAGACGAATCCATGTCTCAATCGCCAGTTCGCTTCGCAAAAAACCAGATTCGCTTTCAAACAGCCCGATATAGTTTTCAGGTACACGAATTTCAGGCCAGCGTGACGTAATGGCCGTTGCATCAAGGCGTTCAACAGGAAGTTGCCATTGCTCAGCACTATGAGCGACATTCGCTAAAAATTCAGAGTTTTCAGGCCCAAGATTGATAACCCCGGAACGGACAAAAACAGGTTCTTCATTATGGGTGGAAAGCTCATCCCACAGTTGCTGAGCACGTAATACTAATGGCACATATTTTTCACCTTCGCCGTAAGCGTGACGAATGAGCCGGGTATCACCGTGGTGGCTTCCTTGCTGATGGGGAGGCATATGGGCATCGATCATCAGAACGTTTAGACCGGCGCGAGTGGCATAATATCCGGCTGCCGCGCCTACGGAGCCGCTGCCAATGATGATTAAGTCGTATTTCATTTTTTTCTCTCTGCTATCGCCATAGACGCAGGGTAAATAAGTGCGCCGGGATATACAACCTGCAAAAAAGAAAAGGCACCTGAACGGTGCCTTTGATAGTGGTTGGTCATCAAAGATTAATGACGTAAATACTCATTAACCTCGTAATCGCCAGATTCAATTTTGGCGATTCCTGCTTCAAGTATCGAAATAAATTGTCTGGCAACATCGGTGGTTAACCAGAGCGTCTGACCAACTTCAGTCCCATCCGGTTCGGGTTTGTCTGGGGTCTGGTAGTGCAAACGCAACATCAGTGCATCATAACTATCTACGGTGCTGATGTCCCATCCAACAAGCGGATGAGTCTGAATGACTTCATTATTTTTTTCCATCATAGCCCCCTAATTCGTGTTACAAGACAACGTTATTCGAGGTTCAATGCGTTTTTATCTGAAGCAACTTCAGTATATCAATAAATAAGGTCATTCACCTGTATTTTAAAGGGTGAGAGTATAAATTTCTTGTTTTTAAGAATTATGTGAACATTATTCCAGCATGTCATTCATATTTTTTTAGCATGTTGAACAATTATTTTGAGGAAAGTTTAAAAATCAAACAATGAAACGATAACATTAAAAATAAAAAAAGCCGGGGCGACCCGGCAAAAGTTTTACTGCATATTATTCATTTAGAAACCAATCATCAGCGCTTTCCCACGTTTCTTGCAGGATTGTGCTAATGCGTGATTTGTCTTCTTTGGTAGCACCAATAACCGATAAATTATTGGCGACGGCGTAGCGCACACTAACCTTACTGTCGATATCAGGATATGCATACTGAATACGACGTGAGAGTTCACTTGCCAGGGCGTCAATAGCCCCGGCGGGTAATGGAGAAGTTTTAGCAATGGTGACTTCAATTCGCATAATAGCCCCCTGTTGAATATACTGGTTATTTATACAGGTAAAATAATCCAATGACAACAGGGAGCTACATTTTTATTTCTTCACTGACCAGTGGATCGTTTCGCCAGCTAAAAAAGGAATCAACGAATCATCATTTAAGGCGATATTGTCTGGCACCTGACTTTCTCGCCGCTCCAGTTCGATAAAGGAGTCG
This sequence comes from Escherichia fergusonii ATCC 35469, assembly GCF_000026225.1. NCBI lineage: Bacteria > Pseudomonadati > Pseudomonadota > Gammaproteobacteria > Enterobacterales > Enterobacteriaceae > Escherichia > Escherichia fergusonii. The sequence goes on along the minus strand of NC_011740.1, from coordinate 1,916,401 downwards.
TTAACAGGCAACCCGTAAAACTTCGGTCCGTTCAATGAACAGAATGCTTCAAGATGTTGAAGGGCGTTCATCTCTTCAAAAACGGTGGCGTAGCTGCCAAGCGCGGTGGGGGCGTTGAAACATCCGGCGCAACCACAACTGGCTTCTTTGCGATGACGTGCGTGTGGGGCGGAGTCCGTGCCAAGGAAAACACGCTCAAAACCGCTGGCAACCAGTTCACGAAGTGCCTGCTGATGCACATTGCGTTTCAGGATTGGTAAGCAATAGAGATGTGGGCGAATACCACCAACCAACATATGGTTGCGGTTAAACATCAAATGCTGCGGTGTGATCGTTGCCGCTAACTGATCGTTGCCTTCGCGCACATAGTCAGCCGCGTCTTTGGTCGTGATATGTTCAAAAACGACTTTCAGGCCGGGTAGCTGCTTGCGTAATGGTTCCATTACGGTGTCGATAAATCGCGCTTCGCGATCAAAAATATCGATATCCGCATGGGTGACTTCTCCATGTACCAGTAACGGCATACCGATTTTTTCCATACGCTCCAGGACAGGCATGATAGCCGCTGTTGAGGTGACGCCGTGGCTGGAATTGGTGGTGGCGTTAGCCGGGTAGAGTTTTGCCGCGGTGAAAACGCCTTGCTGGAATCCGCGCTCCAGTTCGTCAGGGTCCAGCGAATCTGTCAGGTAACAGGTCATCAGCGGGGTAAAGTTGTGCCCGGCAGGAACAGCAGCAAGAATTCGTTGGCGGTAGGCAATGGCCGCATCAACTGTTGTAACAGGCGGTGCGAGGTTTGGCATGACAATCGCGCGAGCGTAAATCTCGCTGGAATAAGGGACGACTGTTTTTAACATATCGCCATCGCGAAGGTGGAGGTGCCAGTCATCTGGGCGGCGGATCTTTAATACCTGGGATGGTGCAGTCATTACTTATTAGCTCCGGCTGTGGGAATGTTTTTGCCGGGCACAAAGGATAAGCGGAAACGTTTTCGTTTGCACGAAAAATAAAGGGCGCCATGCGCCCTCATGGGTTAATCAGTGAACGGGATAATGATTTCCCCTGGTTTGACTTCGATACCTTTCGCCAGCTTTTTCGCCAGCGCCTCACCTTTGCTACTGTCTTCGCGCAATACATACGCCGGATGAGAATTAAAATAATTACGCAAGGCCTGATTCAGGTAAGGCGTCAGCGTCTGCAATATCGCTTGCATTTTCTCTGGCGTTACCGAGGCGTCAACAATCTCCATCTCCTGTAGATAAATGGCGCCTTTATCTTTATCAAACACAGGCAACGCTTTAAGTTTCAATTTCATCGTTGCTTTCTGACTGCCAAAAAGGGAGTTCATGTCGAGATCGGCATCACCGGTCAAAGTCACCTTGTTTGGCTCTTCACGACCGATCTGACTGGCCAGGTTTTTCAGTACAATATGGGCATCAGCAACACCGGGTAAACCAATATCTTTTGAGAAATTATTGCGCTTTTGCAGCGACTGATTAATTTCCTGCTCGGTAATCGTGTATTGCGTAAGTTGATCACAACCAACTAACAGTCCGCTCACCAGCAGTGCAGCGGCAAAAAGAATCTTTTTCATCGGGGTTCCTCAACCTGGTGTCTTTAACATCCTGACGCGATGCAGCATGGGGCACCGGGGAAATACATTCCAGCAGAAAAAACTTAAACCACAGTGTTTCAAACTGCGGTGCGCATCTTACCATGTAACGCTCGTCACGTAGGATTAAGATCGGGCGTCAGGTCCTAACATTCTGCTGGCCGTATGTTTGTGGCTAAACTGCCATCCCAGCCCCAGAAAGGTGATAATGCCGATAATGCCCAACATCATCCATGGTAATTCCGGCTGTTGCAGTGCTTTCCCCATATCAAACAGCCAGCCACCACCGATATATCCCACGGCGCCGCCAATGGCTAATCCAAGACGGCTAAAACCCATATAACTTCCGCGCGCTCTGGCGTCAGCCAGCGAAGCACTGAGTGTTTCCCTGGCAGGTTCCGCAATAATCGATCCAATATAGAAGATACAGATCAACGTAAATAAATGCGGAAGAGAACCGACAAGCCCAACAGGGAGCATACTGAGTGACATCACCAGTAAGCCAGCCATTAAGCGGTGCTCCAGACGAAAACGTTTTTCACTCCAACGGGCGATAGGGTAGAGCAATGTTAGCGAGAGACACGCTTCGATAGCGTACATCCATTTTACGGCTGACGGTGTTCCGGCAATATCGTTAACCATAATCGGTAGCATCAGCATCACCTGGACAGCCAGCATATAGTAGCCAGCCAGTGTCAGCACATAGGTTACAAAACGTTTATCGCCCATAACCCGGCTCATTCCTTCGCGTACAGGTGCACGAACCGTAGATAATTTCCATGCTGGTAGCAGCCAGGCATTAAATGCAGCGCACATAACGAACAAAATTGCGCCTGTAGCGCAAACCAGACGAAAATCGTACTGCAATAACCAGCTTCCCAGCAAAGCCCCAATGACTGCGTCAGCACTGTCTTGCATCATTAATAGCGAAAAGAAGCGCCCGCGCTGTTCAGGACGGATAAGTTTAACCACCAGGGCAGAACGAGGAGGATCAAACAAAGTGCCACCAAGGCCAGAAAGAAAACAGGAAAACCACAGTAACCATGGTTCATGGGCAATACCCATAGTGGCAAATCCGGCAGCACGCAAAAGCATACCGGTTACTATCATCGGCTTGGCACCAAAGCGATCAGCGATTGCACCGCCAAAAATGCCCAGCCCTTGCTGGATAAACTGACGCAAGCCGAGAGCAATACCGACCATAACGGCAGCCCAGCCCATCTGATCAACGAAGCGAATGGAGATTAGCGGAAAGACAACAAAGAAGCCCAGCACCACCAGCATATTATCAACAAGAAGGAAATATTTACCCAGGTTCCTCGCCTGCGATACGCACGCCATTTCCCCTCCCGGGAAATCCAAAGTTGAGCAATTTCTATTCTGCTGTGCTGTTGTTATTTTTCCTACTATCAATGGGATGATATTTTTTTATCAAAAAGTCATGGTTAATCGAGAGTTTTTATCAAAATATGTGAATATTAATAGAAAAGATATTTTTCCCGATAACACCGCAAGAATGGGGCGGTTATAGTAGCGAGCATTAGTCTATTGAAAATGTTACGAGAAGGAGTGGTTAACATGTTTGGCTATCGTAGCAACGTCCCCAAAGTGCGGTTAGTGACTGATCGCATGGTGGTGCGTTTAGTGCATGACCGCGATGCGTGGCGACTGGCGGATTACTACGCTGAAAACCGTCAATTCTTAAAACCCTGGGAACCGATTCGCGATGAAAGCCATTGCTATCCATCTGGTTGGCACGCCAGACTCAGCATGATTGAGGAGTTCCATAAACAAGGCTCTGCTTACTATTTCGCGCTTCTTGATCCAGACGAAAAAGAGATTTTCGGCGTTGCCAACTTTTCCAATGTGGTACGTGGATCATTTCATGCCTGCTATCTGGGATACTCGCTGGCCCAAAAATGCCAGGGCCAGGGGCTAATGTTTGAAGCTCTGACAGCGGCTATTCGTTATATGCAACGGACTCAACATATGCATCGCATCATGGCGAATTATATGCCGCATAATAAACGCAGTGGTGATCTACTGGCGCGACTGGGCTTTGAAAAAGAAGGCTATGCCAAAAATTATTTGCAGATTGATGGTGTCTGGCGGGATCACGTGTTAACCGCATTGACAACACCTGAATGGACACCGGGGCGTTAGGAGAAAATATGAAATATGAACTGACTGCGCGGGAAGCGCGCGTTATCGGCTGCCTGCTGGAAAAACAGGTGACTACACCTGAGCAATACCCACTGTCGCTGAATGGCGTGGTGACCGCCTGCAACCAAAAAACGAACCGTGAACCAGTGATGAATTTATCCGAGCAAGAGGTGCAAACTGAGCTGGATAATCTGGTGAAACGCCACTTTCTGCGTACCGTAAGCGGTTTTGGTAACCGAGTTACGAAATATGAGCAGCGCTTTTGTAACTCAGAATTTGGTGATTTAAAACTGAGTCCGGCAGAAGTGGCCTTAATCACCACCTTATTGTTACGGGGAGCGCAAACGCCAGGTGAACTACGTAGCCGTGCAGCAAGAATGTACGAATTCAGTGATATGTCTGAAGTTGACAGTACACTGGAAAAGCTGGCGCAGCGCGAAGATGGTCCGTTTGTTGTTCGACTGGCGCGCGAGCCAGGCAAGCGGGAAAGCCGCTATATGCATCTGTTTTGTGGTGAAGTCGATGATACCGCGAGTTTTGCCGAAGAGACACCACCAGTAGCGGGCGAACTTCAGGCGCGGGTCGAAGCACTGGAAAACGAAGTCGCAGAACTGAAACAACGTCTGGATTCTCTATTGGCCCACCTGGGAGATTAACGTGAAAAAATTACGCATTGGTGTCGTCGGTCTGGGCAATATTGCACAAAAAGCCTGGTTACCGGTGCTGAGTGCTGCGCAAGACTGGAGTATACAAGGTGCATGGTCTCCTTCGCGCGAAAAGGCCTTACGTGTGTGCGAAACCTGGCGCATCCCCTGTGTGGATTCGTTATCACGACTGGCTGCAGACTGCGATGCTGTTTTTGTCCATACCAGTACTGCCAGCCATTTCGACGTCGTCAGTGCGTTACTTAATGCGGGGGTTCATGTTTGTGTCGATAAGCCTCTTGCCGAAAATCTGCGTGATGCCGAGCGGCTGGTGGAGTTAGCGGCACGTAACCGACTGACGTTAATGGTCGGGTTTAATCGCCGCTTCTCGCCGTTATACCGTGAATTAAAAACACAACTTTCTGCTGCGGCTTCTGTACGGATGGATAAGCATCGCCTTGATAGTGTCGGGCCACATGATTTGCGCTTTACATTGCTGGATGACTATCTGCATGTCATTGATACCATCCTTTGGCTGGCAGAAAAGGAAACTCAGATTGATGGCGGTCAACTGATTACCAATGATGCGGGTGAAATGCTTTACGCCGAACACCATTTCTCCTCAGGCCATTTGCAACTGACCACCAGTATGCATCGTCGTGCAGGAAGTCAGCGCGAGTATGTTCAGGCGGTGACTGACGGAGCGCTAATTGATGTCACAGACATGCGTGAGTGGCGTGAGGAGCGAGGACAGGGGGTGATTCACAAACCTGTTCCTGGCTGGCAGAGCACTCTGGAGCAGCGAGGATTTGTCGGTTGCGCCCATCATTTTATTGAATGCGTGAAAAATCAGACAGTTCCGCAAACTTCCGGGGAGCAGGCACTGCTGGCGCAGCGTGTCGTGGAGAAGATCTGGCGCGATGCGATGAGTGAATAAACCCTGTAACATCTGGCGGTAGCAATTCACCATAATCCAGGTAGACTATTCGCCTCTTTCAGCGCCTGCCTTGCAGGCGTTTTGCCTCAGGGTCTGGATTAGAACACCGATGAACTTATTAAAATCGCTGGCAGCTGTCAGCTCGATGACCATGTTTTCACGTGTGCTTGGCTTCGCACGTGACGCTATTGTCGCCAGAATCTTTGGCGCAGGGATGGCAACCGACGCCTTTTTTGTCGCATTCAAACTTCCTAACTTGCTGCGGCGTATTTTTGCGGAAGGCGCATTCTCCCAGGCGTTTGTGCCAATTCTGGCGGAATATAAAAGCAAGCAGGGGGAAGATGCCTCGCGCGTCTTTGTTTCTTATATCTCTGGCTTGTTGACGTTAGCGCTGGCAGTCGTCACTGTCGCCGGGATGCTCGCTGCGCCGTGGGTTATCCTCGCAACGTCTCCTGGTTGGTATCATACCGATCCAGGCAAATTTGCGCTGACCGTGCAGCTTTTACGCATCACATTCCCTTATATTTTGCTGATCTCACTGGCATCGCTGGTGGGGGCGATTTTGAATACCTGGAACCGTTTCTCGATTCCGGCGTTTGCTCCAACACTGCTTAATATCAGCATGATTGGCTTTGCACTGTTTGCCGCGCCATATTTTAACCCGCCTGTGCTGGCGCTGGCATGGGCCGTAACGGTGGGCGGTATTTTGCAACTGGTTTACCAACTGCCACATCTGAAAAAAATCGGCATGTTGGTACTTCCGCGCATTAATTTCCGTGATGCGGGAGCTTTACGCGTGGTCAAACAGATGGGGCCTGCGATTCTTGGCGTGTCTGTCAGTCAAATCTCACTGATCATTAACACCATTTTCGCTTCGTTTTTGGCATCCGGTTCTGTGTCCTGGATGTATTACGCTGACCGCTTAATGGAGTTTCCTTCCGGTGTGCTGGGTGTAGCACTTGGCACTATTTTGTTGCCATCACTGTCAAAAAGTTTTGCCAGCGGCAATCATGAAGAATACAACCGCTTAATGGACTGGGGCTTGCGCCTCTGTTTTCTGTTGGCACTGCCAAGTGCGGTTGCTCTGGGGATTTTATCTGGCCCGTTGACAGTATCACTGTTCCAGTACGGAAAATTTACGGCATTTGATGCATTAATGACCCAACGGGCATTAATCGCTTATTCCGTAGGCCTGATTGGTCTGATTGTCGTTAAAGTGCTGGCGCCAGGGTTTTATTCCCGCCAGGACATTAAAACGCCAGTAAAAATCGCCATTGTTACGCTTATCCTGACGCAATTGATGAACCTGGCATTTATCGGCCCGTTGAAACATGCCGGGCTATCGCTCTCCATTGGCCTTGCTGCCTGTTTGAATGCGTCCTTGCTGTACTGGCAATTACGTAAGCAAAAAATCTTTACCCCACAACCAGGCTGGATGGCGTTTCTGGCGCGATTGGTTGTTGCTGTGGTGGTGATGGCGGCAGTATTGCTGGGTATGCTGCATATTATGCCTGACTGGTCGCTGGGTACGATGCCCTGGCGTTTACTGCGTTTGATGGCTGTAGTGGTTGCCGGTATCGCCGGGTATTTTGCGGCCCTGGCGGTGTTGGGCTTTAGAGTTAAAGAGTTCGCTCGTCGCACAGTATAAAAAAATGGAGTTGCCCTCGGGCAACTCCATTCACTGCTTAAACTGAGAATTTTTTGCCGCCGCGATGGGGCGACGATGCCTGGCCATTTGCACCATAGAGTGTCGGTTCCTGATAAGGCTTCAACACCTCCAGCGCCTGTTGATTGCGCACAATCTGATCTTCCAGCAACCAGCCATTATGTTGATTGAGTTCGCGCAGTTGCCGGGTTTTTTCCGTAATAACCTGCCAGCGTTGTGCGTGATCGTCATTGGCACTCTGTTGCGTTAACTGCTCTCGACGTCTTTGCTGTTCAAGATAATCGAGCGTTGCAAGAAGCGAGCTTTTTTCTTCAGTGATCCGCTGCAGCAGGCTGCCGTTGATATGCCCCATGCAAAGCTGCTGCTGTTCATTATCCATGACGACTTCCAGTTCATTGAGAACGGTGGTCATTTGATCAAGTATTTCGGCCAGGCGCGACATACAATTAATTACTCTGTAAATAGCTCTGAGTTTCGCGGATCAGCGCATCAGCAATCTTCCCGGTATCCATCTTTAATTCACCATTGCGAATGGCTGCTTTTAACGCCTCAACGCGTTCGCTATTGATATCGCTGGTGCTGGGTTGCATTAACTCTTTCTGCGCGCTGCTTAGATTTACGCTGGTGCTATTCGTGGTCGTGGACTTTTCCGCACGTGTTTTGGCTACTGCTGGATCAGTTGTTTCTCGCGGTTGTACATTGCTAACCGGATTTAAAGGGGAAGTGCGATCAATACTCATATTCTTTCCTCATTGAGGTTGCAGGCTGTGGCGTTCAGCTATCGTATTTATTGCTTATCTATCGGCATCGATGATGAAATCTTTAACGCATTACAGGTTTATAAGAATATTCCCATCAGCGCCCACAATGCCGCTAACCACTTGCCCTGACAACATTCTTACTCTGGCCGTTTGTGCCACAGCTGCATTGTTTAGCGCTTGTCCTTCGGCATTTACATTAAAGCCGTCGCCTTGCGCTATTACTTGTACGCGCTGGCCTGCTTTAATGCGCCATGCCTGACGCAACATATTTAGTTGAACGGGCTGTCCTGGGGCAATATCACGCAGACTAATTGCATCTTGCACTTGTGCAACTTCCAGAACAGTACGGGGAGGAAGTTGATCAAGACGGCCTCGTTTCAACGTCACATTACTGGCATTCACCACTCCGCCACGTGTAATAGGTGCAGCGGCAACAACATAATTCCCACTGGCCTGAACATTGACTTGCAGGTAGTACCGGATATTACCGCATTGAGCTAATACATTGATATTCCCCCACAACCGGGAATTATTACTCATGCTCAATGCTGGATTATCACACTTGGGTTGTCTTTCTGGAGGAGTGCGAAGCGTAACAACCACATTATCACTTAAGCCGGCTAGGCGCGCCGCAAACCAGTTATTCAACTGCAAGTTGAGATCCTGAGCATGACAGTAAGTGCTTAGCAATAGCACTATCGCCGCCACAGGCGGACAAAACCTTCGCATACTCTCCTCCCACCAGAATTCTGATGAAGAAAGTTTACTCGCCTGCTGCATTCATCAACGCCACAAATAGCGACCCATTTTGTGTTTATTCCGCCGATGACGTATGCCGGCGAGGATTTAAGCTGTCCACTGAAATTTGTCCTTTGCGGGGGAGATATGCTCGATAGACTCGATGCCGCTTTACGTTTTCAACAAGAAGCACTGAATCTACGCGCGCAGCGCCAGGAAGTGCTGGCGGCGAATATTGCCAATGCCGACACACCAGGTTATCAGGCGCGTGACCTCGATTTTGCCAGTGAATTAAAAAAAATCATGGTTCGTGGTCGTAATGAAGCGCAAGGCGTTTCTTTAACGCTGACATCGACGCAGCACATTCCCGCTCAGGCGTTGACTGCACCTGGTGCTGAGTTGCTCTACCGCGTTCCCGACCAACCTTCTCTGGATGGCAATACCGTCGATATGGATCGTGAGCGTACCCAGTTTGCCGATAACAGCCTGAGATACCAGATGGGATTGACCGTTCTGGGTGGGCAAATCAAAAGCATGATGAACGTATTACAGAGCGGAAATTAACGTATGGCACTGCTGAATATTTTTGATATCGCCGGTTCGGCATTAACGGCACAGTCGCAGCGTCTTAACGTAGCAGCAAGTAACCTGGCGAATGCAGACAGCGTGACAGGGCCAGACGGTCAACCTTATCGTGCAAAACACGTGGTTTTCCAGGTTGATAATGCGCCTGGAGCGGCAACCGGTGGGGTAAAAGTTGCGGGTGTTGTCGAAAGTCAGGCACCGGATAAGTTGGTTTATGAGCCGGGTAATCCCCTGGCAGACGCTAACGGATACGTGAAGATGCCTAATGTTGATGTGGTGGGGGAAATGGTCAACACCATGTCAGCTTCACGCAGCTACCAGGCCAACGTTGAAGTGCTGAATACCGTGAAAAGTATGATGCTGAAAACTTTGACGCTGGGTCAATAAAGGAGCCCGTAATGTCTATCGCCGTAACGATGAATGACGCGAGCAATAACGGCGTCTCTAACACCAGCAACAACTCACTGACTGGCGGCAATGCCGCAGATTTACAGAGCAGTTTTCTTACTTTGCTGGTGGCACAACTTAAAAATCAGGATCCAACGAATCCCATGGAGAATAACGAGCTGACTTCTCAGCTCGCACAAATCAGTACCGTCAGTGGCATTGAAAAACTCAACACCACTCTGGGCGCTATCTCCGGGCAGATTGATAACAGCCAGTCTTTACAAGCCAGTTCCCTGATTGGTCATGGGGTGATGATCCCTGGCACGACAATCCTTGCAGGGAAGGGAACAGATGAGGCTGCTGTAACCACAACCACGCCATTTGGGGTAGAGCTACAACAGTCCGCAGACAAAGTCACAGCCACCATTACCGATAAAAATGGTGTCGTGATACGCACGATCGATATCGGTGAGTTAAAGGCGGGGGTTCATAGCTTCACCTGGGATGGCACGCTGACCGATGGCAGCACCGCGCCCAATGGTTCTTATAACGTAGCGATCAGCGCCAGCAACGGTGGTACGCAACTGGTTGCTCAGCCACTGCAGTTTGCTCTGGTTCAGGGGGTGATTCGCGGCAATAACGGTAACACGCTGGATCTCGGCACTTACGGTACTACCACCCTCGACGAAGTACGGCAGATCATTTAAGCCTTCACATTTCAGGAGTCAGTCATGGCCTTTTCACAAGCGGTTAGCGGTTTAAATGCTGCCGCCACAAATCTCGATGTCATTGGCAACAATATCGCCAACTCCGCCACCTATGGCTTTAAATCCGGTACGGCGTCTTTTGCAGACATGTTTGCCGGTTCTAAAGTGGGGCTGGGGGTAAAGGTTGCCGGAATTACCCAGGACTTTACGGATGGCACCACCACCAATACCGGGCGAGGGCTGGATATCGCCATCAGTCAGAACGGTTTTTTCCGTCTGGTAGACAGCAACGGTTCGGTGTTTTACAGCCGTAACGGGCAGTTCAAACTTGATGAAAACCGCAACCTGGTCAATATGCAGGGCTTACAGTTGACGGGCTACCCGGCAGCAGGAACACCGCCAACCATTCAGCAGGGGGCGAATCCGACCAATATTTCGATCCCCAATACCCTGATGGCAGCGAAAACCACAACTACGGCGGCGATGCAAATCAACCTTAACTCCAGTGATCCGCTTCCCACCGTTAAAGCGTTCGACGCCAGTAATGCGGACAGCTATAACAAAAAAGGCTCCGTGACTGTTTTCGACAGTCAGGGGAATGCGCATGATATGAGCGTTTACTTTGTGAAGACAAAGGATAATACCTGGCAGGTTTATACCCAGGACAGCAGTGATGCCGCAAGCCAGGCAACTCAGGCGACAACACTGGAATTTAATGCCAATGGCATGTTAGTTAAGGGGGAGACGGCAAATATCACGACTGGCGCCATTAATGGTGCTGTTCCTGCAACATTCTCCCTGAGTTTCCTCAACTCCATGCAGCAAAACACCGGTGCTAACAACATTGTGGCAACTACCCAGAATGGCTACAAACCGGGCGATCTGGTGAGTTACCAAATCAATGATGATGGCACTGTGGTAGGCAACTATTCCAACGAACAAACCCAACTGCTGGGGCAGATTGTACTGGCGAACTTCGCCAACAATGAAGGCCTGGCATCAGAAGGCGACAACGTCTGGTCTGCAACGCAAGCCTCTGGTGTAGCATTGTTGGGAACTGCCGGAACTGGCAATTTTGGCACGCTGACCAATGGCGCGCTGGAAGCGTCTAACGTCGATCTCAGTAAAGAGCTGGTCAATATGATCGTTGCACAACGTAACTATCAGTCTAACGCCCAGACCATCAAAACGCAGGACCAGATCCTTAACACACTGGTTAACTTACGCTAATCGTTGACGGGATAGCTTAATGGATCACGCAATCTATACCGCGATGGGCGCTGCCAGTCAGACGCTGAATCAACAGGCAGTGACCGCCAGCAATCTGGCGAATGCCTCCACACCTGGTTTTCGCGCCCAGTTAAACGCCTTGCGTGCAGTGCCTGTTGAAGGACTTTCCCTGCCGACGCGCACGCTGGTGACGGCCTCTACGCCGGGAGCAGATATGACGCCAGGTAAGATGGATTACACCCAGCGTCCTCTGGATGTCGCATTACAGCAGGACGGCTGGCTGGCCGTGCAGACCGCCGATGGTAGCGAGGGGTATACGCGTAACGGCAGCATTCAGGTTGATCCTGGCGGACAACTGACGATTCAGGGGCATCCGGTGATTGGCGAGGCAGGACCGATTGCTGTGCCGGAAGGAGCAGAAATCACCATCGCGGCCGATGGCACCATTTCGGCGCTCAATCCGGGCGATCCGGCAAATACCGTCGCGCCAGTCGGGAAGTTAAAACTGGTGAAAGCCTCGGACAATGAAGTGCAGCGTGGTGATGACGGTATATTCCGTTTAAGCGCGGAAAGCCAGGCCACGCGTGGACCGGTGTTGCAGGCTGATCCGTCGTTACGGGTGATGTCGGGGGTGCTGGAAGGCAGCAATGTTAATGCTGTTTCAGCAATGAGCGACATGATTGCCAACGCACGGCGTTTTGAAATGCAGATGAAGGTAATAAGCAGCGTCGATGACAACGAAGGCCGCGCCAACCAACTGCTGTCGATGAGTTAATTGAAAGGATAGCTGACAAGCATAAGTTGCCCGATGCGCAAACTTATCGATCTACGGGTTACATCGCAATTTATTGAATTTGCGGATCTTATAGGCCGTATCCGGCAAGAAGACATATGCACTTTGTCAGCACTCCACAACAGGACATTTTATGATCAGTTCATTATGGATCGCCAAAACGGGCCTTGATGCCCAGCAAACCAATATGGACGTCATTGCCAATAACCTGGCAAACGTCAGTACCAACGGTTTTAAACGCCAGCGAGCAGTATTTGAAGATCTGCTTTATCAAACCATTCGCCAGCCGGGCGCGCAGTCTTCCGAACAAACAACTTTACCTTCCGGGTTACAAATCGGCACCGGTGTGCGTCCGGTTGCTACTGAGCGCTTACACAGTCAGGGCAATCTGTCGCAGACCAACAACAGCAAAGATGTGGCGATTAAAGGACAGGGCTTTTTCCAGGTGATGTTGCCAGATGGTTCATCCGCCTATACCCGTGACGGTTCTTTCCAGGTGGATCAGAACGGGCAACTGGTGACGGCTGGTGGTTTTCAGGTGCAGCCAGCGATCACCATTCCGGCGAATGCGTTAAGTATTACCATTGGTCGTGATGGCGTGGTCAGCGTAACCCAGCAAGGCCAGGCAGCTCCGGTACAGGTTGGGCAGCTCAATCTCACGACCTTTATGAACGATACCGGACTGGAGAGTATTGGGGAAAACTTATACGTCGAAACCCAATCCTCCGGCGCGCCCAATGAAAGCACGCCGGGTCTGAACGGCGCGGGTCTGCTGTATCAAGGGTATGTTGAAACGTCTAACGTCAACGTGGCGGAAGAACTGGTCAACATGATTCAGGTGCAGCGTGCTTACGAAATTAACAGTAAAGCGGTGTCTACCACCGACCAGATGCTGCAAAAACTGACGCAACTCTAAGGCATAACCGGTGGGGATTCTCACCGGGTTACTGATTTTGAAGATGATAGCCATGCATAAAAACGCTGCGCATACATACGTTATTGCCAGTCTGTTGGTGTTTTCACTAACTGGCTGTGCCTGGATCCCGTCTACACCGCTGGTACAGGGGGCGACCACTGCACAGCCTGTCCCTGGCCCAACACCTGTTGCCAACGGTTCTATTTTCCAGTCTGCCCAGCCAATTAACTATGGCTATCAGCCGCTGTTTGAAGATCGCCGACCACGCAATATTGGCGACACACTGACCATCGTGTTGCAGGAAAACGTCAGTGCCAGCAAGAGCTCATCCGCCAATGCCAGCCGTGATGGGAAAACGAATTTCGGCTTTGATACCGTGCCGCGCTATTTGCAGGGGCTGTTTGGTAACGCTCGTGCCGATGTCGATGCTTCTGGCGGTAATAGCTTCAACGGCAAAGGTGGGGCTAATGCCAGCAATACCTTTAGTGGCACGTTGACCGTTACGGTCGACCAGGTGCTGGTCAACGGCAACCTGCATGTGGTGGGCGAAAAACAGATCGCTATAAATCAAGGTACTGAATTTATACGCTTCTCTGGCGTCGTCAATCCACGCACCATCAGCGGCAGTAACACCGTACCGTCTACTCAGGTGGCGGATGCACGCATTGAGTATGTTGGAAATGGCTACATAAACGAAGCGCAAAATATGGGCTGGTTGCAGCGTTTCTTCCTTAACCTGTCGCCAATGTAAGTGAGGTTGTGGTGATTAAATTTCTCTCTACATTTATGTTGTTGCTGGTAACGACTGTGGTCCAGGCTGAGCGCATTCGTGATCTCACCAGCGTTCAGGGTGTGCGGCAAAACTCGCTGATTGGTTATGGTCTGGTGGTCGGGCTGGACGGTACAGGTGACCAGACGACCCAAACGCCGTTTACTACACAAACGCTTAATAACATGCTCTCGCAGCTGGGCATTACTGTTCCTGCTGGCACCAATATGCAACTCAAAAATGTTGCGGCGGTAATGGTGACAGCGTCACTTCCACCATTTGCACGTCAGGGGCAGACTATCGATGTCGTGGTCTCCTCGATGGGTAACGCTAAAAGTCTGCGTGGTGGTACGCTGTTGATGACACCGCTTAAGGGCGTCGACAGTCAGGTGTACGCACTGGCCCAGGGCAATATCCTGGTGGGCGGTGCAGGTGCGTCGGCGGGGGGGAGTAGTGTCCAGGTTAACCAACTGAACGGTGGGCGGATCACCAACGGCGCAATAATAGAGCGCGAATTGCCCAGCCAGTTTGGCGCGGGCAATACCCTCAATTTGCAACTCAATGATGAAGATTTCGCCATGGCGCAGCAAATTGCGGACACCATCAACCGTGCGCGTGGATATGGCAGCGCCACGGCATTAGATTCGCGGACTATTCAAGTAAATGTGCCGAGTGGCAATAGTTCCCAGGTACGTTTCCTTGCCGACATCCAGAATATGCAGGTCAATGTCACTCCGCAGGACGCTAAAGTCGTTATTAACTCGCGCACCGGTTCGGTGGTGATGAATCGCGAAGTGACTCTGGACAGTTGCGCGGTGGCCCAGGGTAATCTCTCAGTTACAGTCAATCGTCAGGCCAATGTCAGCCAGCCAGATACACCATTTGGTGGTGGGCAGACTGTGGTTACGCCACAAACGCAGATCGATTTACGCCAGAGCGGCGGTTCGCTGCAAAGTGTGCGCTCCAGCGCCAATCTTAACAATGTCGTCCGTGCGCTTAATGCGTTAGGCGCTACGCCAATGGATTTAATGTCTATTCTGCAATCGATGCAAAGTGCAGGATGTCTGCGGGCAAAACTGGAAATCATCTGATGATTAGCGATAGCAAACTACTGGCGAGTGCAGCCTGGGATGCGCAATCGCTTAATGAACTGAAAGCAAAAGCGGGTAAAGATCCGGCGGCCAATATCCGTCCGGTTGCCCGCCAGGTGGAGGGGATGTTCGTGCAGATGATGCTAAAGAGCATGCGCGAAGCCTTGCCAAAAGACGGCTTATTCAGCAGCGAACAAACCCGCCTCTACACCAGTATGTATGACCAGCAGATAGCCCAACAGATGACGGCAGGGAAAGGTTTGGGGCTGGCTGAGATGATGGTGAAACAGATGACGCCAGAGCAGCCATTACCCGCACAAGAGGCCCTCACCGTACCGATGAAATTCCCGCTCGAAACCGTGATGAGTTATCAAAATAAGGCGATCACACAACTGGTGCAAAAAGCGGTACCACGCAACTACAGCGATTCGCTTCCTGGCGACAGCAAAGCGTTTCTTGCCCAACTCTCGTTGCCAGCACAACTGGCAAGCCAGCAAAGTGGAGTGCCGCATCATCTGATCCTCGCTCAGGCAGCACTGGAATCTGGCTGGGGGCAACGGCAAATTCGCCGCGAAAACGGCGAGCCAAGCTACAACTTGTTTGGCGTCAAAGCTTCTGGCAACTGGAAAGGACCGGTTACTGAAATTACCACTACCGAATATGAAAACGGCGAAGCGAAGAAAGTGAAGGCGAAGTTTCGTGTTTACAGCTCTTATCTCGAAGCATTGTCGGATTACGTTGGACTTTTAACGCGAAATCCGCGTTACGCGGCAGTCACGAAAGCGACCAGTGCTGAGCAGGGGGCACAGGCACTACAGGACGCAGGTTATGCTACCGATCCTGACTATGCCCGTAAATTAACCAGCATGATTCAGCAGCTGAAATCGATAAGCGATAAGGTCAGTAAAACCTACAGTATGAGCATCGATAATCTGTTTTGAATAACTCAAGTCCTGCGGGCAGCTGCCGATAATATTCTGTAATTGAACGCTTATAAGGAATTACCATGTCCAGCTTGATCAATAACGCCATGAGCGGACTTAGCGCGGCCCAGGCGGCGCTGAATACGGCGAGTAATAATATTTCCAGCTATAACGTTGCTGGCTATACACGGCAAACCACCATTATGGCGCAGGCTAACAGCACGCTGGGTGCTGGTGGTTGGGTTGGTAATGGCGTCTACGTTTCAGGCGTACAGCGTGAGTATGATGCTTTTATTACCAACCAGTTACGCGCGGCACAGACCCAAAGCAGCGGCCTGACTACGCGTTATGAACAGATGTCGAAAATCGACAATTTACTCTCCAGCGAAACCAACAACGTATCGACCTCATTACAAGGTTTCTTTACCAGCCTGCAAACGCTGGTCAGCAATGCAGAAGATCCCGCTGCCCGTCAGGCTCTGATTGGTAAAGCGGACGGCCTGGTGAATCAGTTTAAAACCACAGATCAGTATCTTCGCGATCAAGACAAACAGGTCAATATTGCGATAGGTGCCAGTGTTGATCAGATCAACAATTACGCGAAACAGATTGCCAGCCTGAATGATCAGATATCACGGCTGACAGGCGTGGGTGCAGGAGCATCACCGAATGATTTGCTGGATCAACGCGATCAACTGGTGAGCGAGCTCAACAAAGTTGTTGGTGTTGAAGTCAGTGTTCAGGATGGTGGTACTTATAACATCACCATGGCTAACGGCTATTCGCTGGTACAGGGTAGCAGCGCACGGCAACTGGCTGCGGTGCCTTCTCATGCTGATCCTTCTCGTGTGACGGTCGCGTATGTTGATGCAACTGCCGGAGAGATCGAAATCCCTGAAAAGTTGCTTACCAGCGGTACGTTAGGTGGAATGTTGACTTTCCGTTCGCAGGACCTGGATCAATCGCGTAATACTCTGGGGCAACTGGCGTTGGCTTTTGCTGATGCTTTCAATAAGCAGCACCAGGCAGGGTTTGATGCGACTGGGGCGAAAGGTGAAGACTTCTTTGCCATTGGCAAACCTTTGGTTTTGAGCAATACACAAAATAACAGTGATGCTGCAATAAAAGCTGAAGTGATTAACGGATCACAAGTGCTGGCTACAGATTACACAATTACCTGGCAGGGCGCAGGCAAATGGCAGGTGACACGACTGGTGAGTAATACCAGCTTCACTGTCGAGCCGGATGCTGCCGGAAATGTTGAGTTTGACGGTCTGAAACTGACTTTCAGTGGAACACCGAAAGATAACAACAGTTTCACCCTCAAACCAGTGAGCGATGCAGTGGTAAACATGGATGTCAAAGTGAAAGACGAATCACAAATCGCATTAGCTCAGGAAGCAGGCGCCGGGGATAGCGATAATCGTAATGGTCAAAAACTGCTGGATTTACAGAGTAATGGTAAAACAGTGGGCGGGGCAAAATCGTTTAACGATGCATATGCCACACTGGTCAGTGATGTTGGTAACAAAACGGCTACGCTGAAAACCAGTAGCACCACACAAAATAACGTGGTTACCCAACTTTCAAATCAACAACAGTCAATCTCCGGCGTTAACCTCGACGAAGAGTACGGTAATTTACAACGTTTTCAACAGTATTACCTGGCAAATGCGCAAGTCTTACAGACCGCGAATACGTTGTTTGACGCTCTGATTAATATTCGTTAAGGAAGGGGCTATTCGATGCGTATCAGTACCCAGATGATGTACCAGCAAAATATGCGGGGCATTACCAATTCTCAGGCAGAATGGATGAAATACGGTGAGCAAATGTCCACCGGTAAACGAGTGATTAATCCCTCTGACGATCCCATTGCGGCCTCCCAGGCTGTTGTGCTGTCTCAGGCACAGGCGCAAAACAACCAGTATGCACTGGCAAGAACGTTTGCAACGCAGAAAGTTTCGCTTGAGGAGAATGTGCTCAGCCAGGTGACTACCGCACTGCAAAATGCTCAGGAAAAAATTGTTTATGCCGGAAACGGTACGCTGAGTGATGATGACCGGGCTTCCCTTGCCACGGATCTCCAGGGGATTCGTGACCAGTTAATGAACCTTGCAAATAGTACCGATGGCAATGGGCGCTATATTTTTGCCGGATATAAAACGGAAGCTGCACCGTTTGACCAGGCAAGTGGTGAATATAACGGTGGAAAAGAGAGCATAACACAGCAAGTTGATGCTTCCAGAAGCATGGTGATTGGGCATACCGGAGATAAAATTTTTGACCATTTTACCAGCAATGCTATCCCTGAACCTGCTGGCAGTACTCAGGAAACAAATCTGTTTAAAATGCTCGATTCCGCCATTGGCGCATTAAAAACACCTGTTGCTGAGAATGAAACTGAAAAGGAAAAGGCCGCTGGGATAATTGATAAAACAAATCGCGGATTGAAAAATAGCCTCAACAACGTTTTGACGGTGCGTGCGGAACTGGGCACTCAGCTTAGCGAACTTGATGCTCTGGATTCGCTGGGCAGTGATCGTGCACTTGGTCAGACTCAACAGATGAGCGACCTGATCAATGTTGACTGGAATGCGGCAATTTCATCATACGTTATGCAACAGGCTGCTCTGCAAGCATCTTATAAAGCGTTTACCGATATGCAGGGTATGTCGCTGTTTCAACTGAACAGATAATCCACCACTTTAAACATATCGTGAAACTGGATATGTTTTTCTGCCTGTCCCGGTGAATACCGCGACAGGCATTTTTTTATTCTTGCGGGTTGATAAGTACGTAATAAAAAAGCCGGCCAAACGGCCGGCTTACAACAGATAAATGGATTACTCTACCGGTTGTGGGCGAGTCGGACCTGCAACAGCATGGTGCGTTGCTGCGTGGCCACCAGCTGCTCCTTTACCTTCAAAAACAAAGGCAGGACGTTGCCAGTCGCTATGACGCGGAGCTTCCGGAACGTACTCCGGTGCTGGAGCCCGGGTCATTGGCGCAGTAGCGTGATTGTGTGATACCGCTGCAATTTCGGCAGTCTCAACAGGCTGAGACTCAGTTTTGATAACAGGTTGCTCAACCTCAACCTTTGCAACTTCCGGTACGGCTTCAACAGGTGTAGAAAGCGCTTCTGGTTCAACCACATTAACTTCTGTGTTTTCAGCTACTGGTGCTTCTGGTTCGCTTTCAACAGCAGGTTCAGCTTGCTGAGCCGTTTCCTCGGCAACAGTCGCATCGGCCTCGGCGATTACCTGTGGTTGTTCATCTACGGCAGCGGCAATCACTTCAGGATGCGTAGTTTCCACTACGACAGGCTTCACTTCTTCAGAGGCCTCCTGCTGAACGACAGGGGCTGTTACCTGTTCAACAGCAGCTGGTACAACAGCGGCAATGGCCGGTGCATCATGAACAGCTGGCTGTGTCTGCACCGCATCTTGCTCACGTTGTTCTTCAACCTGAACATCTTGCGGACGTACTACCGGATAGCGGATCCAAACTTTACCTGAAGCCAGTTCCGGGGAAGCGCATGCAACGGTTAATGGCATTGGTGACTGATTCGGATAACGTTCATCACGATAACGACGACGACGTTGACCACTCACACGCAGATGGCGAGGCGAGCGGCGTGAACGACGGGGCATACCGTTGCTGTCACGGTTATCAGGAATGTCGGAACTCTCTTGCTGCTCTTGTGCCACTTCGGTGACGGCAGGCAGAGGAATTTTCACCAGTTCAGTACGTTGAGCAGGTGCTGCTGGCGCAGCTTGCTGAGTTACCGGGGCTTCTTCAGCAACAGGAGTGGTGACGGTTTCAACCGCGCTTTCACTGGTGTAGCGAACTTTTTGTGTCAGTTGACGCTGTTTACGACGAGGCTGAGGCTGACGTACACGCTCTTCCTGTTCGACTTCCTGAGTCGCTTGCTCATCAACATTCAGCGCTTTAACTTCAGCCTGTGCCTGACGTTTGTCATCGTTACGACGACGGCTACGTTCGCGGCGCGGTGTTTGCTGTTCATCCGTAGGCTTGGTTTTTTCAATATCATTAACTTGCTGACGATTATCACGCGATTCGGCACCTTGTGCCTGGCGGCGGTTACGGCGATTCTCTTCGCGATTATCACTGTTTTCAGTGCGTTCACTACGCGTATCACGACGCTCATTGCGGTCACGACGTGTGTTCTGACGCGGTTTACGGCGATCCTGTTGACGCTCTGGTTTTTCTGCCGCTTTCGGTGCTGGCTGCTCTGCTGGTTTAGCGTCATCACTGCCACTAAAAATAGATTTTAATGCAGCAAAGAAACGGCTTAATAAACCGGGTTGAGCAGGTGTAGCAGCGGGTTCAGCAGCTTTTGGTGCCGGAGCAGCTTTAACTACCGGTTCAGCAGGCGCTGGTGGGACAGGGGGGACATCTGGCATCGCAAAGGTTGCCAGTGCGGGTTGCTCAGGACGTTTACGTTCAGGAGATTCTTCTTCAGATGGCAGCGCCATCGCTTCTTCATGCAGCTTCGGCAGCATGTAGCTTAAGGTTGGAGTTTCTTCCCCTTTGCGTACGCGCAGCACATGGTAGTGCGGGGTTTCCATCTGATCGTTAGGTACAATCACACAACGCACGCCGTCCTGACGCGTTTCAATGGCATTTACCGCAGAACGTTTTTCGTTCAGCAGGTAAGAAGCGATAGGCACAGGAACAATAGCGTGGACTTCCTGAGTGTTCTCTTTCAGGGCTTCTTCTTCAATCAGACGCAGAATTGAGAGCGACAGAGATTCGTTGTCACGCACGGTGCCGGTACCGGAGCAGCGCGGGCAGACGTGATGGCTGGACTCGCCCAGAGACGGACTCAGGCGCTGACGCGACATTTCCAGCAGACCAAAGCGAGAAATATGGCTGATTTGAATACGCGCACGGTCCTGACGCACCGCTTCACGCAGACGGTTTTCTACCGCACGCTGGTGGCGTACTGGTGTCATATCGATAAAGTCGATAACAATCAGGCCGCCGAGGTCACGCAGGCGCAGCTGACGAGCAATCTCATCGGCAGCTTCGAGGTTGGTGTTAAACGCGGTTTCTTCGATGTCGCCGCCGCGGGTCGCGCGTGCGGAGTTGATATCGATGGCAGTTAACGCTTCGGTGCTGTCGATAACAATGGAACCGCCGGACGGCAGTCGGACTTCACGCTGGAAGGCGGACTCAATCTGCGATTCGATCTGGTAGTGGCTGAACAGCGGAATTTCACCAGTGTACAGCTTGATTTTGCTGCTGAAATCCGGGCGACCTAATGCAGCGATATGCTGACGTGCCAGTTCGAGCACTTTCGGGTTATCGATAAGGATTTCGCCGATATCCTGACGTAAGTAATCGCGGAAGGCGCGAACGATTACGTTGCTCTCCTGATGAATCAGGAACGGAGCAGGGCGGCTTTCGGCAGCTTTTTTGATGGCTTCCCAGTGTTTCAGACGGAAGCTTAAATCCCATTGCAGCGCCTCAGCAGATTTGCCGACGCCAGCGGTGCGCACGATAAGCCCCATGCCTTCCGGCAGTTCAAGGCTTGCCAGTGCTTCTTTTAATTCGGTACGGTCGTCGCCTTCGATACGGCGAGAAATGCCACCCGCGCGCGGGTTATTTGGCATCAGAACCAGATAGCTACCCGCCAGACTGATAAAGGTGGTTAATGCCGCGCCTTTGTTACCTCGCTCTTCTTTATCGATCTGAACAATGACTTCCTGGCCTTCACGCAACACATCTTTAATGTTGGGACGACCATGAGCACTGTAGTTAGCAGGGAAATATTCGCGGGCAATTTCTTTTAGTGGGAGGAAACCGTGACGTTCAGCGCCGTAATCAACAAAAGCAGCTTCCAGACTCGGTTCAATGCGGGTGATTTTACCTTTGTAGATGTTTGCCTTTTTCTGCTCATGCCCTGGACTTTCGATATCCAGGTCATACAGACGCTGCCCATCTACAAGGGCAACGCGCAACTCTTCCTGCTGAGTTGCGTTGATTAACATTCTTTTCATCGTAACTTACTCATTATTCTTACATTGACGACTAAGCTGCGGGCAAAGTATCACCTTTCCGGGTGTGAACCGATGGCCTCGTGTCTAGTCGCGTCGCCAACCTCACGGTTATCGTCAGCTCAAAGAGGCGCAGAGTGTCGGTTGCCTGTATTTCATATGGAAAAACAGCGCAATTATCAGGGGAAACAGCCTGGGAAATATTCTCCAGAGAAGATTCCATCTACCGGTAAGGACTGCAACCCGCAGCCCGCTAACTGCCTGAAAGATCAATACGTCTTACGCCATTGCTGCGTTGATGATCGGTCAGGCAAAATGGGTTATTCCGTAAAAATTCTTGTTTTAACAAGGTAGAACACGGAAACGTTCTCATTATTCCACTGCTCACCTTGTTATAGCAAGATGACTTTTACCATTTATCACCCGCTTACTCACAGTTTCTTCACTTCCTGGTGGCGATTGATTTAATAACCAACAATAAAGTGTTCACGTAGTGAAGTAATAAGGTACAAAACTAAATATAAGCATAGAAAAATGTGTGGCGCGAATCTTGTTGGCTATTTAGAATCGCCCACCATGAAAACAGAGACTCCATCCGTAAAAATTGTTGCTATAACCGCTGATGAAGCGGGGCAACGTATCGATAACTTTTTGCGTACCCAGTTAAAAGGTGTGCCAAAAAGCATGATCTATCGCATTTTGCGTAAAGGCGAAGTGCGGGTGAATAAAAAACGTATCAAGCCCGAGTATAAACTGGCCGCAGGTGATGAAGTTCGCATTCCACCGGTCCGCGTTGCTGAGCGGGAAGAAGATGCTGTTTCGCCACATCTGCAAAAGGTGGCGGCGCTGGCAGACGTCATCTTATATGAAGATGATCATATCCTGGTGCTCAATAAACCTTCTGGTACTGCGGTGCACGGTGGCAGTGGTTTAAGCTTCGGCGTTATTGAAGGTTTGCGGGCGTTGCGCCCGGAAGCGCGTTTCCTCGAACTGGTACATCGTCTGGACCGTGATACGTCAGGTGTTCTGCTGGTGGCTAAAAAACGCTCAGCACTGCGTTCGCTTCACGAGCAGTTGCGTGAAAAGGGGATGCAAAAAGATTATCTGGCGTTAGTGCGTGGTCAGTGGCAGTCGCACGTTAAAAGCGTCCAGGCACCTTTATTAAAGAATATTCTACAAAGCGGCGAACGTATTGTGCGAGTCAGCCAGGAAGGTAAACCGTCGGAAACGCGTTTTAAAGTTGAAGAGCGCTATGCAATTGCCACGCTGGTTCGTTGTAGCCCTGTGACCGGACGTACGCACCAGATTCGTGTGCATACACAATATGCCGGGCATCCAATTGCCTTCGATGATCGTTACGGTGACCGTGAATTTGATCAACAACTGGCAAACACGGGGTTGTCACGCCTTTTTCTGCATGCAGCAGCATTGAAATTCACTCATCCAGGAACGGGAGAAGTGATGCGTATCGAAGCGCCAATGGATGATGGGTTGAAGCGCTGTTTGCAGAAACTGCGTGCCACACGTTAATAAAAAACTCGCACTTGAGTTCCACCAAAATACGCAGCGTCGCATCAGGCAGTCAACATCGATTGCCGGATGCGGCGTAAACGCCTTATCCGGCTTATCGGGCAGTTGTTACTCCATTAGCGGGTTATTCCCTTCGCGACGTAACATCTGACAGAGCGCGATTAAGGGTAAACCGACCAGTGTGTTCGGGTCGCGCCCCTCTAAACGCTCGAAGAGTGCAATACCCAAACCTTCGCTTTTAAAACTGCCAGCACACTGGAGTGGATGTTCTTTTCGCACATAATTGTCTATTTCCGCGTCACTGAGATGGCGGAAATGAACATCAAACGGCTCGACTTCCGTCTGTAAATTGCCAGTTGCTGAATTATAAAGCGCAAGCCCGGTATAAAAAGTGACAATATTGCCGCTCGCTTTACGTAATTGCAGGCGAGCATTTTCTTCACTTAACGGTTTGCCGGTAATTTCACCATCCAGCACACAAACTTGATCGGAACCAATTATTAAATGGGCCGGATAACGTTCGGCTAAAGATTGCGCTTTTGCTTGTGCCAGGCGTAAAACTAAATGACGCGGAGATTCACCTGGCAGTGGCGTTTCATCGACTTCTGGCGCTGCGCACTCAAACGTAACGGCCAGTTTGTCCAGCAGAGCGCGACGCCAGGGCGATGTCGAAGCTAAAATAAGTCCATACATATTTTTTTCCACCAGATATAGCGTAATGATGTAAGCCAATTTAAACTATGCGCTTCGTTTTGCTGACTGGCAACTTTGCCAGCACTGAACGAAAATAAGGCTGTAACCCGCAATGTGTGCGAATTATTGGCAAAAGGCAACCGCAGGCTGCCTTTTTCTTTGACTATACGACGTTACGAAGTTAATATGCGCGCCCTATGCAAAAGGTAAAATTACCCCTGACTCTTGATCCGGTTCGCACGGCTCAAAAACGACTTGATTACCAGGGTATTTATACTCCGGATCAGGTTGAGCGTGTCGCCGAATCTGTGGTCAGTGTGGACAGTGATGTGGAATGCTCCATGTCGTTCGCTATCGATAACCAACGTCTCGCCGTAATTACTGGTGATGCGAAGGTAACGGTAACGCTCGAATGTCAGCGTTGCGGGAAGCCGTTTACCCATCATGTCTACACAACGTATTGTTTTAGTCCTGTGCGTTCAGACGAACAGGCTGAAGCACTGCCGGAAGCGTATGAACCGATTGAGGTTAACGAATTCGGTGAAATCGATCTGCTTGCAATGGTAGAAGATGAAATCATCCTCGCCTTGCCAGTAGTTCCGGTGCATGATTCTGAACACTGTGAAGTGTCCGAAGCGGACATGGTCTTTGGTGAACTGCCTGAAGAAGCGCAAAAACCAAACCCATTTGCCGTATTAGCCAGCTTAAAGCGTAAGTAATTGGTGCTCCCCGTTGGATCGGGGATAAACCGTAATTGAGGAGTAAGGTCCATGGCCGTACAACAGAATAAACCAACCCGTTCCAAACGTGGCATGCGTCGTTCCCATGACGCGCTGACCGCAGTCACCAGCCTGTCTGTAGATAAAACTTCTGGTGAAAAACACCTGCGTCACCACATCACTGCCGACGGTTTCTACCGCGGCCGCAAGGTCATCGCTAAGTAATCGCGCGTTTGCGTGATGAAGCTTAGTGAGGATTTTCCCCGGGTAACTGGGGAAACACCGAACCGGGCGGCGACGATACCTTGACACGTCTAACCCTGGCGTTAGATGTCATGGGGGGCGACTTCGGCCCCTCCGTGACAGTGCCTGCGGCTTTGCAGGCACTGAATTCTAATTCGCAACTCACTCTTCTTTTAGTCGGTAACCCCGACACCATCACGCCATTACTTGCTAAAGCTGACTTTGAACAGCGTTCGCGTTTACAGATAATTCCTGCACAGTCAGTTATCGCCAGTAATGCACGGCCTTCGCAGGCTATTCGCGCCAGTCGTGGTAGCTCAATGCGTGTGGCCCTGGAACTTGTAAAAGAAGGTCGAGCGCAAGCTTGCGTCAGCGCCGGAAATACCGGGGCGCTGATGGGGCTGGCAAAACTACTGCTCAAACCTCTTGAGGGGATTGAGCGCCCGGCGTTGGTTACTGTTCTACCGCACCAACAAAAGGGTAAAACGGTAGTCCTGGACTTGGGGGCTAACGTCGATTGTGACAGCACCATGTTAGTGCAATTTGCGATTATGGGCTCCGTTTTAGCGGAAGAAGTGGTGGGAATTCCCAACCCTCGTGTCGCGTTGCTTAATATTGGAGAAGAAGAAGTTAAGGGTCTCGACAGTATCCGGGACGCCTCAGCAGTGCTAAAAACAATCTCTTCCGTCAATTATATCGGTTATCTTGAAGCCAATGAGTTATTGACTGGAAAAACTGATGTGCTGGTCTGTGATGGCTTTACAGGCAATGTCACATTAAAGACGATGGAAGGTGTTGTCAGAATGTTCCTTTCTCTGCTGAAATCTCAGGGGGAAGGGAAAAAACGGTCGTGGTGGCTACTGTTATTAAAGCGTTGGCTACAAAAAAGCCTGACGAGGCGATTCAGTCACCTCAACCCCGACCAGTATAACGGCGCCTGTCTGTTAGGATTGCGTGGCACGGTGATTAAGAGTCATGGTGCAGCCAATCAGCGAGCTTTTGCGGTCGCGATTGAACAGGCAGTGCAGGCGGTGCAGCGACAAGTTCCTCAGCGAATTGCCGCTCGCCTGAAATCTGTATATCCGGCTGGTTTCGAATTGCTGGAAGATGAAAGAGGCAAAAAGCCCAACCACAGATGACAATTTGTGGTAAGGAAGCCAACGCATCGGCAGTTTGTAAGTGGCGGTATATAACCGAAAAGTGACTGAGCGTACATGTATACGAAGATTATTGGTACTGGCAGCTATCTGCCCGAACAAGTGCGGACTAACGCCGATCTGGAAAAAATGGTAGATACCTCCGATGAGTGGATTGTCACTCGTACGGGGATTCGTGAGCGCCATATTGCTGCACCAAATGAAACTGTCTCGACCATGGGATATGAAGCAGCTAACCGTGCGCTTGAGATGGCGGGTATCGATAAAAACGAGATCGGCCTGATCGTGGTTGCAACGACCTCTGCCACTCATGCATTTCCCAGTGCAGCGTGTCAGATTCAAAGCATGCTCGGTATTAAAGGTTGCCCGGCATTTGATGTCGCAGCAGCCTGCGCTGGTTTTACTTATGCACTGAGCATTGCTGATCAATACGTTAAATCTGGTGCGGTTAAATATGCACTGGTTGTTGGCTCTGATGTACTGGCACGAACCTGCGATCCAACTGATCGTGGAACCATCATTATTTTTGGTGATGGTGCCGGAGCGGTAGTACTGGGAGCATCTGAAGAACCTGGTATTATTTCTACTCATCTGCACGCTGATGGCAGCTACGGTGAATTACTCACATTGCCGAATGCCGATCGTGTGAATCCGGACAATCCGATTCACCTGACGATGGCAGGTAACGAAGTCTTTAAAGTTGCCGTAACTGAACTTGCTCATATTGTCGATGAGACACTGGAAGCAAATAATCTTGATCGTTCTGAACTTGACTGGTTGGTGCCACACCAGGCAAACCTGCGAATCATCAGCGCGACTGCGAAAAAGCTAGGTATGTCAATGGATCACGTCGTTGTTACTCTCGACCGCCATGGCAATACTTCCGCAGCCTCTGTACCGTGCGCACTGGATGAAGCGGTGCGGGACGGGCGTATCAAAGCCGGGCAATTGGTACTGCTTGAGGCCTTTGGCGGTGGCTTCACCTGGGGCTCCGCGCTGATTCGTTTTTAGTATAAGGATTAAAACATGACGCAATTTGCATTTGTGTTTCCGGGCCAGGGTTCCCAGACTGTCGGGATGCTGGCTGATATGGCCGCAACTTATCCCATTGTGGAAGAGACCTTTGCTGAAGCCTCTGCAGCTCTCGGTTATGACTTATGGGCGCTTACGCAAAACGGTCCGGCAGAAGAATTGAATAAAACCTGGCAGACTCAACCAGCATTGTTAACAGCCTCCGTTGCTTTATATCGTGTTTGGCAGCAGCAGGGCGGTAAATCACCAGCCATGATGGCCGGGCATAGCCTTGGCGAATACTCTGCGCTGGTTTGTGCTGGGGTGATTGATTTTGCTGATGCTGTTCGTTTGGTTGAAATGCGTGGTAAGTTCATGCAGGAAGCCGTACCAGAAGGAACTGGCGCAATGGCGGCGATTATTGGTCTGGATGATGCTTCCATCGCAAAAGCGTGTGAAGAAGCTGCAGAAGGTCAGGTGGTTTCCCCGGTAAACTTTAACTCTCCGGGGCAGGTCGTTATTGCTGGCCATAAAGAAGCCGTAGAACGTGCAGGTGCTGCCTGTAAAGCGGCTGGGGCCAAACGTGCGTTACCCTTGCCTGTGAGTGTACCGTCTCACTGTGCATTGATGAAACCTGCTGCAGATAAACTGGCTGTAGAATTAGCTAAAATTACTTTTAACACCCCGACTGTTCCCGTGGTGAATAACGTTGATGTGAAGTGCGAAAACGAGGGTGATGCTATTCGTGATGCGCTGGTACGTCAGTTGTATAACCCGGTACAGTGGACTAAATCCGTTGAATACATGGCAGCACAAGGTGTTGAGCACCTGTATGAAGTCGGACCGGGTAAAGTGCTTACTGGTTTGACGAAACGAATTGTTGACACACTGACTGCATCTGCACTGAATGAGCCAGCGGCAATGTCAGCGGCGCTCGAGCTTTAAAGAGGAATACCATGAATTTTGAAGGAAAAATTGCGCTGGTAACGGGAGCCAGTCGTGGCATTGGTCGTGCCATCGCGGAAACTCTCGCTGAGCGAGGCGCAAAGGTTATTGGTACAGCAACCAGTGAAAGCGGTGCTCAGGCCATTAGCGATTACTTAGGTGCCAATGGTAAAGGTCTGGTATTGAATGTGACCGATCCTGCATCTATTGAATCTGTTCTGGAAAATATTCGCGCAGAATTTGGTGAAGTGGATATCCTGGTCAATAATGCCGGTATCACTCGTGATAATCTGTTGATGCGAATGAAAGATGATGAGTGGAACGATATCCTCGAAACCAACCTGTCGTCTGTTTTCCGTCTGTCAAAAGCGGTAATGCGCGCTATGATGAAAAAGCGTCATGGACGTATTATCACTATTGGTTCCGTGGTTGGTACCATGGGAAATGCGGGTCAGGCCAACTACGCTGCGGCGAAAGCGGGTCTGATTGGCTTTAGTAAATCACTGGCGCGTGAAGTCGCGTCTCGTGGTATTACTGTCAACGTTGTTGCTCCGGGCTTTATTGAAACGGACATGACGCGTGCGCTGACTGAAGAACAGCGTGCGGGTACGCTGGCGCAAGTTCCGGCGGGGCGCTTAGGCTCTCCGAAAGAAATCGCTAGTGCGGTTGCATTTTTAGCCTCTGACGAAGCAGGTTACATCACTGGTGAAACACTGCACGTCAACGGCGGAATGTATATGGTTTAACCGTTTTATACGCATAATCATTCAGTTTGCGTCTGAAGCATAGCACGATACTCCGGGAGCATAGATTACTAAGTGACCGGGAATTGCTGGCGAAAGCAACGCAGAAGCATTTTGAAGGCAAAAGCGTATAAAAAGATTTGCGTTAATAGGGGGGAAGGCCTCAAAATAACGCAAAATCGTGGTAAGACCTGCCGGGATTTAGTTGCAAATTTTTCAACATTTTATACACTACGAAAACCATCGCGAAAGCGAGTTTTGATAGGAAATTTAAGAGTATGAGCACTATCGAAGAACGCGTTAAGAAAATTATCGGCGAGCAGCTGGGCGTTAAGCAGGAAGAAGTGACCAACAATGCTTCTTTCGTTGAAGACCTGGGCGCGGATTCTCTTGACACCGTTGAGCTGGTAATGGCTCTGGAAGAAGAGTTTGATACTGAGATTCCGGACGAAGAAGCTGAGAAAATCACCACCGTTCAGGCTGCCATTGATTATATCAACGGCCACCAGGCGTAAGTGAACATCTCCAGGCGGTCATTCGACCGCCTGAGTTTTTTCTTTTGTCCCACTAGTTTTTTTATTTTTCCCTCCCTGGAGGACAAACGTGTCTAAGCGTCGTGTAGTTGTGACCGGACTGGGCATGTTGTCTCCTGTCGGCAATACCGTAGAGTCTACCTGGAAAGCTCTCCTTGCCGGTCAGAGTGGCATCAGCCTAATCGACCATTTCGATACTAGCGCCTATGCAACGAAATTTGCTGGCTTAGTAAAGGATTTTAACTGTGATGACATTATCTCGCGCAAAGAACAGCGCAAGATGGATGCCTTCATTCAATATGGAATTGTCGCTGGCGTTCAGGCCATGCAGGATTCTGGCCTCGAAGTAACGGAAGAGAACGCAACCCGTATTGGTGCCGCGATTGGCTCTGGTATCGGTGGTCTCGGCCTGATTGAAGAAAACCATACCTCTCTGGTAAATGGTGGTCCACGTAAAATCAGCCCGTTTTTCGTTCCGTCGACGATTGTAAACATGGTGGCTGGTCACTTGACCATCATGTATGGCCTGCGTGGCCCTAGCATTTCCATTGCAACCGCCTGTACTTCTGGTGTGCATAACATCGGTCATGCTGCGCGTATCATCGCATTTGGCGATGCTGACGTAATGGTTGCTGGTGGTGCAGAGAAAGCCAGTACACCTCTAGGTGTTGGCGGCTTTGGCGCGGCACGTGCACTTTCTACCCGTAACGATAATCCTCAAGCGGCAAGTCGTCCATGGGATAAAGATCGCGATGGCTTTGTACTGGGTGATGGCGCAGGCATGCTGGTACTGGAAGAGTACGAACATGCTAAAGCTCGCGGTGCAAAAATTTACGCAGAAGTCGTTGGTTTTGGTATGAGCAGCGATGCTTACCATATGACGTCACCGCCAGAAAATGGTGCAGGTGCTGCTCTGGCGATGGTTAACGCATTGCGTGACGCAGCTATTGAACCAGGTCAGATTGGTTACATCAATGCTCACGGTACATCCACACCGGCAGGCGACAAAGCTGAGGCGCAGGCTGTGAAGTCTGTATTTGGTGATGCAGCAAGCCGTGTGCTGGTTAGTTCCACCAAATCTATGACCGGTCACCTGTTAGGCGCAGCGGGCGCGGTAGAGTCAATCTACTCTATCCTGGCGCTGCGTGATCAGGCTGTTCCGCCAACCATTAACCTGGATAATCCGGATGAAGGTTGCGATCTGGACTTCGTACCACACGAAGCGCGCCAGGTAAGCGGTATGGAGTATACGCTGTGTAACTCTTTCGGTTTTGGTGGCACTAACGGTTCGCTGATCTTTAAAAAGATCTAATATCCGTATCACTCTTCTATTAAAGGTCCGCTTGCGGGCCTTTTTTCATGTATATGCAACAGACTTGTCCTGATGTGTTCAAACTGCCAAACTTATTCAAAACGATAGGGAGCCAGTATGTTCTTAATAAATGGTCAAAAACAAACATGGCTGGCCGCGAGTGACAGAGCGACGCAGTTTGGTGATGGATGTTTCACCACCGCACGTATTCAGGATGGACATGTAATTATGCTCACAGAGCATATCCGGCGATTACAGGATGCCTGCATTAAATTGATGATTACCTTTGAGCAGTGGGAGTTACTGCAACTGGAAATGGAAACTCTGGCAAGGGAACATAAAAGTGGTGTGCTTAAGGTGATTATCACTCGTGGTAGTGGTGGTCGTGGTTACAGTCCTGGCAGTTGTCACTCACCAGGCCGAATTTTGTCCGTTTCTGCATATCCAGAGCATTATTCCCGCTGGCGACAGAAGGGAATTACGCTAACTCTCAGCCCTGTTCGCCTGGGCCGCAATCCCTTACTTGCAGGAATTAAGCATCTTAATCGGCTGGAGCAAGTGTTGATCCGGACACATCTCGATCAGACAACTGCTGACGAGGCACTTGTTCTTGACAGCGAAGGATGGGTTACGGAATGCTGCGCAGCTAATTTATTCTGGCGACAGGGAAATGTGGTTTATACACCGAGCCTTGAATATGCCGGTGTGAAGGGCATTATGCGACAATTCTGTATCCATTTATTGGCACAATCTTCTTATCGTGTTGTCGAAGTTCAGGCTCGACCGGAAGAGGTAATGGCGGCAGATGAAATTTTGCTTTGTAATGCGCTGATGCCCGTCATTCCCGTACGCACCTGTGGTGATAAGTTGCTGTCTTCGAGACAATTATTTGAGTTTTTAGCCCCACTTTGTGAGCACCCGAATTCATTATGAAAAAATTGTTATTTGTCCTTTTGCTGTTGTTGATTGTACTGGGCATTGCCGCAGGCGTGGGCATGTGGAAAGTTCGTCAGTTCGCTGACAGTAAATTGTTAATTAAAAACGAAGCAATATTTACGCTTAAATCGGGTACTGGCAGATTGGCACTCGGTGAGCAGCTCTACATGGCGAAAATTATCAATCGACCGCGAGTGTTCCAGTGGTTGTTACGTATCGAGCCTGATCTGTCGCGTTTCAAAGCCGGAACGTATCGCTTTACGCCACAAATGACGGTACGCGAGATGCTGCAATTGCTGGAAAGCGGTAAAGAAGCTCAGTTTCCGTTACGAATGGTCGAGGGAATGCGTCTACGCGATTACCTCAAGCAACTACGTGAAGCGCCTTATATCAAACATACCCTGAGCGATGATCAGTACGAAACTGTCGCTAAAGCGTTAGATTTGGAAAAACCTGAGTGGATCGAAGGCTGGTTTTGGCCAGATACCTGGATGTATACCGCAAACACAACCGATGTGGCGTTATTGAAGCGATCGCACCAGAAAATGGTGAAAGTTGTCGATGGTATCTGGGAAAAGCGCGCAGAAGGGTTGCCGTATAAAGATAAAAATGAACTGGTCACCATGGCCTCTATCATTGAGAAAGAGACTGCGGTAGCCAGTGAACGTGATCGTGTTGCTTCGGTGTTTATTAACCGCTTGCGTACGGGAATGCGTTTACAAACCGATCCTACCGTGATTTACGGTATGGGAGAGCGCTATAATGGCAATCTTTCCCGCGCGGATCTTGAAACGCCGACGGCTTATAATACCTATACCATCAATGGCCTGCCGCCGGGGGCAATTGCCACACCTGGCGAAGACTCATTACAGGCTGCGGCACATCCGGCGAAAACGCCATATCTCTATTTTGTCGCCGATGGTAAAGGTGGTCATACATTTAACACTAATCTTGCCAGCCACAATCGGTCAGTGCAGGACTATTTAAAAGTGCTTAAGGAAAAAAATGCGCAGTAACTATATCGTCATCGAAGGGCTGGAAGGTGCAGGTAAAACCACTGCGCGTAACGTTGTGGTGGAGACACTTGAGCAACTGGGCATTCGTGAGATGATTTTTACCCGTGAACCAGGAGGGACGCAGTTGGCTGAGAAACTGAGGAGCCTGGTGCTGGATATAAAATCCGTCGGTGATGAAGTCATCACTGAGAAGGCTGAAGTTCTGATGTTTTATGCAGCCCGCGTCCAGTTGGTGGAGACAGTCATTAAGCCTGCACTGGCGAAAGGTACCTGGGTGATTGGTGATCGTCATGATTTATCGACTCAGGCTTATCAGGGGGGCGGTCGTGGTGTTGATCAAACCATGCTGGCAACACTACGTGATGCCGTGTTAGGTGATTTTCGCCCGGACCTGACTCTGTATCTCGACGTTACGCCTGAAGTAGGTCTAAAACGTGCACGAGCGCGTGGTGAACTGGACCGTATTGAGCAGGAGTCCTTCGACTTCTTTAACCGTACTCGTGCGCGTTATCTGGAACTTGCAGCTCAGGATGCCAGCATCCGCACTATCGATGCCACGCAATCGCTTGAGTGTGTCATGGCTGATATTCGACAAACTGTGACAACCTGGGTGAAGGAGCAGGGCGCATGAAATGGTATCCATGGTTAAGACCAGACTTCGAAAAACTGGTAGCGAACTATCAGGCAGGAAGGGGTCACCATGCGCTACTGATTCAGGCGCTGCCAGGTATGGGCGATGACGCATTAATTTATGCGCTCAGCCGTTACCTGCTTTGCCAACAACCCCAGGGTAATAAAAGCTGTGGGCACTGTCGTGGCTGCCAACTCATGCAAGCGGGTACGCATCCGGATTACTATGCCCTCATTCCTGAAAAAGGCAAAAATGCGCAGGGCATTGACGCAGTGCGTGAGGTTAGCGAAAAACTCTATGAGCATTCCCGGCTTGGGGGGGCAAAAGTGGTCTGGATACCTGATGCCGCTTTGCTCACAGATGCTGCAGCGAATGCACTGTTAAAAACGCTGGAAGAGCCGCCGGCAGATACCTGGTTTTTCCTTGCCACTAAAGAACCTGCGCGTTTACTGGCAACTTTACGTAGCCGCTGTCTGGTGCATCATCTGGCACCACCGCCAGAACAGTATGCGATTACCTGGCTTGCCCGGGAAGTGACGGCGTCACAAGAAGTGTTACTTGCTGCGTTGCGTTTAAGCTCAGGAGCGCCAGGAGCGGCATTGACATTGCTGCAATCTGAAGCATGGTCGCAAAGAGACACCTTATGCCAGGCGTTGTCCGGCAGTGTACAAAATGGTGACTGGTATTCATTGTTACCCAGTCTGAATCATGAACACGTTCCTGACAGATTGCACTGGCTGGCGACGTTGTTAACAGATGCTCTAAAATATCAGCATGGCGCGTCTTCTATGACCAATGCTGATGCGTATAGTCTGATTGCAACTATCGCACGGCAACTTTCTGCAACGCGAATTCAGGCGATCCTTCGTGACGTCTGCCAGACTCGCGAACAGTTATTAACGGTAAACAGTTTGAATCGCGAGCTGTTGTTAACCGATCTCCTTCTTCGTATTGAGAATTACCTGCAACCAGGCACAGTGCTGCCTGTTCCCCATCTTTAAGCGAGATATTATGTTTTTAGTTGACTCACACTGTCATCTTGATGGTCTGGATTATCAATCCTTGCATAAGGACGTGGATGACGTGCTGGCAAAAGCCGCTGCTCGTGATGTGAAATTTTGCCTTGCGGTTGCCACAACATTACCGGGTTACCTTCATATGCGAGATCTGGTTGGCGAACGCGATAACGTTGTCTTTTCTTGTGGAGTACATCCGCTCAACCAGAACGATCCTTATGATGTTGAAGATTTACGTCGCCTGGCGGCAGAAGAGGGCGTTGTGGCTTTGGGTGAAACTGGCCTTGATTATTACTACACTCCAGAAACTAAAGTTCGCCAGCAAGAGTCATTTATTCAACATATTCAGATCGGTCGGGAGCTTAACAAACCCGTTATTGTGCATACACGAGATGCAAGAGCCGATACGCTGACAATTCTGCGCGAAGAAAAAGTGACGGATTGCGGTGGCGTACTACACTGTTTTACAGAGGACAGAGAAACGGCAGGTAAGTTGCTGGATCTAGGTTTTTACATCTCTTTTTCCGGTATTGTGACCTTCCGTAATGCTGAGCAGCTACGAGATGCTGCCCGTTATGTACCGCTGGATCGCTTATTGGTGGAAACCGACTCGCCGTATCTTGCTCCGGTACCGCACCGGGGTAAAGAAAACCAGCCAGCCATGGTGCGTGACGTTGCAGAATATATGGCCGTATTGAAAGGTGTTTCTGTGGATGAACTGGCGCAGGTCACCACTGAAAACTTTGCCCGCCTGTTTCACATCGAACCGTCTCGTCTGCAATCTGACCAATAATTGACTTATTTTAGTCCTCGTAATTAATACATAAAACGAGTAAAGTTCACCGCCGTAATTTGCGCGGTGAATAACCGCACTGAAACATTCAGACATGTTTTTTGTCCGTTTGTGCATCTTTGCTGGTTACGTGAATTTGAAACGTGATAGCCGTCAAACAAAATCTTACTGATTTATTTTACTCTGTGTAATAAATAAAGGGTACTTAGATGCCCTGTACAGGGCGAGGTTCTCCCCCCTCGCCAATGCGTGAGAACGTAGAAAAGCACCAATACTCAGGAGCACTCTCAATTATGTTTAAGAATGCATTTGCTAACCTGCAAAAGGTCGGTAAATCGCTGATGCTGCCGGTATCCGTACTGCCAATCGCAGGTATTCTGCTTGGCGTCGGTTCGGCAAACTTCAGCTGGCTGCCAGCAGTTGTGTCACATGTCATGGCAGAAGCAGGCGGTTCCGTTTTTGCAAATATGCCGCTTATTTTCGCTATCGGTGTGGCCCTGGGCTTCACCAATAACGATGGCGTTTCGGCGCTGGCCGCTGTTGTTGCCTATGGCATCATGGTCAAAACCATGGCTGTGGTTGCGCCGCTGGTTCTGCACTTACCCGCTGAAGAAATTGCCGCAAAACACCTGGCAGATACTGGTGTTCTTGGGGGGATTATTTCCGGTGCGATTGCAGCGTACATGTTCAATCGTTTCTACCGTATCAAGTTGCCTGAGTATCTTGGCTTCTTCGCGGGTAAACGTTTTGTACCGATTATCTCTG
The DNA here is from genome assembly GCF_000026225.1 of Escherichia fergusonii ATCC 35469. Classification (NCBI taxonomy): domain Bacteria; kingdom Pseudomonadati; phylum Pseudomonadota; class Gammaproteobacteria; order Enterobacterales; family Enterobacteriaceae; genus Escherichia; species Escherichia fergusonii. The sequence continues at coordinate 1,880,416 of NC_011740.1, read as the reverse complement.
GTCTGGCTGCTATTTTCACCGGTGTGGTGCTGTCCTTCATTTGGCCACCAATCGGTTCTGCAATCCAGGCATTCTCTCAGTGGGCTGCTTACCAGAACCCGGTAGTCGCGTTCGGTATTTATGGCTTTATTGAACGCTGCCTGGTGCCATTTGGTCTGCACCACATCTGGAACGTACCTTTCCAGATGCAGATCGGCGAATACACCAACGCTGCAGGCCAGGTTTTCCACGGCGATATCCCGCGTTATATGGCGGGTGACCCGACTGCGGGTATGTTGTCTGGTGGCTTCCTGTTCAAAATGTACGGCCTGCCAGCGGCTGCAATTGCCATCTGGCATTCAGCTAAACCAGAAAACCGCGCGAAAGTGGGCGGTATCATGATCTCCGCCGCGTTGACCTCGTTCCTGACCGGTATCACCGAGCCGATCGAGTTCTCCTTCATGTTCGTGGCGCCGATCCTGTACATTATCCACGCGATTCTTGCAGGTCTGGCATTCCCAATCTGTATCCTGCTGGGTATGCGTGATGGTACGTCGTTCTCTCACGGTCTGATCGACTTTATCGTACTTTCTGGTAACAGCAGCAAACTGTGGCTGTTCCCGATTGTTGGTCTCGGTTACGCGATTGTTTACTACACTATCTTCCGCGTATTGATTAAAGCGCTGGATCTGAAAACTCCGGGCCGTGAGGATGCCACTGAAGATGCGAAAGCAGGTGCTACCAGCGAAATGGCACCAGCACTGGTTGCTGCATTCGGTGGTAAAGAAAACATCACCAACCTTGACGCTTGTATTACTCGTTTGCGTGTAAGCGTGGCTGACGTGTCGAAAGTTGATCAGGCAGGCCTGAAAAAACTGGGCGCAGCTGGCGTGGTTGTTGCTGGTTCCGGTGTTCAGGCTATTTTCGGTACTAAATCCGATAACCTGAAAACTGAAATGGATGAATACATCCGTAACAACTAAGCAGTAGGACGTTGGGGAGACTAAGGCAGCCGAATGGCTGCCTTTTTTAATATTTGAGCATCTACCAGATTTGCGCGGTGGGCTGAACAGGTCGTTCATATACTTTGCAAAGAGAAGTTTTTGTTTACTGGGTCACATGAAGAGAGCGTATTTACCTTGTTCTGTTCGAATTAAACGAAAGAAATGGTTATAAGAACACCGGTGAACAGACTTTCTGCTTAAAAAATCGGGGCTTAAGGTTGAAAGGGCGGGAAGAAGTCGCTCATACTCTATACTCGCATTATGGTTAGCGTAGCATGGCGCAACGCAGTGACTCTTTGAAGAAGGAAAATGTCGTGGCAGAAGAGACAATATTCAGCAAAATTATTCGTCGTGAAATCCCCTCCGATATCGTATATCAGGACGATCTGGTGACCGCATTTCGCGATATCTCACCGCAGGCTCCTACCCATATTTTAATCATCCCTAACATTCTGATCCCCACGGTTAATGACGTTACCGCTGAGCACGAACAGGCGTTGGGGCGCATGATTACCGTCGCAGCGAAAATTGCCGAACAGGAAGGTATTGCCGAGGATGGTTATCGCTTAATCATGAATACCAATCGTCATGGCGGGCAAGAGGTGTACCATATTCATATGCATCTGCTCGGTGGACGAGCCCTCGGCCCAATGTTGGCACATAAAGGTCTGTAATAATGTCCAGAGGATGCATTGCGCTATCTGTGATTTTTATGCTTCTGGCGGGCTGCCGATCGCATCCGGAAATTCCGGTTAATGACGAGCAGACGCTGGTAATGGAATCCACTTTACTGGCTGCAGGAGTGACGGCGCAAAAGCCAGAGCTAAAAACGTCGGATATCCAGCCTTCTGCATCCTCAACACTTTATAACGAACGGCAAGAACCTGTAACCGTCCATTATCGGTTTTACTGGTATGACGCCAGAGGACTGGAGATGCATCCTCTGGAAGCGCCGCGCAGCGTGACTATACCGGCACGTTCGTCGGTAACGTTGTACGGCAGCGCCAGATATCTTGGGGCGCACAAAGTCAGACTTTATCTTTATTTATAAGGGGTGAAACTTGATGATAAAAATCAATCGCTACGCCATAGTTGCCGCGCTGGCGATGTTCCTCGCCGGTTGTACATTGCAACGAGAACCTGCACCAGTCGAAGAAGTAAAACCTACACCGGAGCAGCCAGTGCAACCACAACCACCTGTAACCACCGTGCCATCTGTGCCGACGATCCCGCAACAACCAGGGCCGGTAGAGCATGAAGACCAAACAGCTCCGCCAGCACCGCATGTCAGACATTACGACTGGAATGGGGCGATGCAACCAATGGTTGGTAAAATGCTGCAGGCTGATGGCGTAAGTGCCGGTAGCGTCCTGTTGGTGGACAGCGTCAACAACCGGACTAACGGTACGCTGAATGCGGGTGAAGCTACAGAGACCTTACGCAATGCTCTGGCGAATAACGGTAAATTCACCTTAGTGTCTGCCCAGCAACTTTCGATGGCAAAACAGCAGCTTGGTTTATCACCTCAGGACAGCCTTGGAACCCGGAGCAAGGCGATAGGTATTGCACGCAATGTAGGTGCTCATTATGTGCTTTACTCTAGTGCGTCTGGCAATGTCAACGCACCAACCTTACAAATGCAACTGATGCTGGTACAGACCGGCGAGATCATCTGGTCAGGTAAAGGTGCAGTACAGCAGCAATAATTCGCTAACGCGCGACGAGATACTGTCGCGCTATTTCCCGCAATATTATCTTGTGGAGTCCTGCCAGTGTGGGCTTAGCGGCAGTAGTGTTGTTATTGAAAATGATGAGCAGCGTTTAGTTTTGCGCCGTCCGCATGATCCCTCATCAGCTGAATCAATATTTCTGCGCCAGTATCATGTGCTTTCCCGTCTGCCAGAAACGCTGGCGCCAAGGCCTCGGTTGTATCGCCCTGGATGGATGGCAGTCGATTATCTCGTGGGAGAAGTGCCTTCCTGCCTGCCAGATACCAACGAACTTGTGTGTTTACTGTATCATCTGCATCAACAACCGTGTTTTGGCTGGCGGATATTGCTGTTACCCCTTCTGGAACAATACTGGCAGGGAAGTGATCCTGCACGTCGCACGCCGTTGTGGTTACGTTGGCTTAAACGTTTACGTCATGTTCGTGAACCGCAACCATTACGATTAAGCCCATTGCATATGGATGTTCATGCCGCAAATCTGGTAATTACTGCAAAAGGACTGCGGTTGATTGACTGGGAGTATGCTGGTGATGGTGATGTGGCGTTGGAGCTGGCTGCGGTTTGGGTTGAAAACGAACAACAGCAACGGGCACTAGTTAACGATTATGCGCACCTTGCCAGGATAGACGCCGGGCAGTTGTGGCGTCAGGTTAGACGCTGGCAACCATGGCTACAGATGCTGAAAGCAGGGTGGTTTGAGTACCGCTGGCAACAGACCGGCGAAGAACACTTTATCAGGCTGGCCGATGAAACCTGGCATCAGTTTTAATAGAAGAATAAGGAGAGCAGTGTGGGTCCAGTAATGTTGGATGTCGAAGGTTATGAACTGGACGCGGAAGAGAGAGAAATATTGGCACATCCACTGGTTGGTGGGCTGATTCTCTTTACGCGTAATTACCACGATCCGCAGCAATTACGTGAACTGGTACGGCAAATCCGCGCGGCATCACGCAATCATTTGGTGATTGCCGTGGATCAGGAGGGCGGTCGTGTACAGCGTTTTCGCGATGGTTTTACGCGATTACCTGCGGCCCAATCTTTTGCTGCACTGCTGGGGATGGACGAAGGGGGCAAACTGGCACAAGAAGCCGGTTGGCTGATGGCTAGCGAAATGATCGCCATGGATATTGATATCAGCTTTGCTCCAGTGTTGGATGTCGGGCACATCAGCGCGGCAATTGGTGAGCGTTCGTATCATGCTGATCCGCAAAAAGCGCTGGCGATAGCGAGTAAATTTATTGATGGTATGCATGAAGCAGGGATGAAAACGACCGGCAAACATTTCCCGGGACATGGTGCTGTGACGGCCGACTCGCATAAAGAAACGCCGTGTGATCCTCGTCCAGAAGCGGATATCCGTAATAAAGATATGTCGGTATTTAGTCAGTTAATCCGCGAAAATAAACTCGATGCCATTATGCCCGCTCACGTAATTTACAGTTCGGTTGATCCGCGCCCGGCAAGCGGTTCACCGCACTGGCTTAAAACCGTTTTGCGCGGAGAGCTTGGATTTGATGGTGTGATTTTTTCAGACGATCTGTCGATGGAAGGGGCAGCAATTATGGGGAGTTATGCCGAGCGTGGGCAGGCTTCACTTGATGCCGGTTGCGATATGATCCTGGTCTGCAATAATCGTAAGGGAGCAACCAGTGTTTTAGATAATCTGTCGCCGATCAATGCGCCACGTGTTACACGTTTGTATCATAAAGGTTCATTTTCGCGTCAGGAACTGATGGACTCGCCGCGCTGGAAAAACATTAGCGCCCAATTAAATCAGTTACATGAACGCTGGCAGGAAGAGAAAGCAGGTCACTAACCCTGACTCAAGGTGAGGATGCGATGATAATTTATTTACACGGTTTTGACTCAAACAGTCCGGGTAACCACGAAAAAGTTTTGCAACTGCAATTTATCGACCCGGATGTCAGGTTGATAAGCTACAGCACCCGTCATCCAAAACATGACATGCAACATCTGCTGAAAGAGGTGGATAAAATGTTGCAGTTAAATGTGGATGACCGGCCACTGATTTGTGGTGTCGGATTGGGGGGATACTGGGCGGAAAGAATTGGTTTTTTGTGTGATATCCGCCAGGTAGTCTTTAATCCTAACCTGTTCCCCTATGAAAATATGGAAGGCAAAATTGATCGCCCGGAAGAGTATGCTGATATTGCCACCAAGTGCGTGACCAATTTCCGTGAAAAAAACCGCGATCGCTGCCTGGTGATTCTGTCACGTCATGATGAGGCCCTTAATAGCCAGCGTTCGGCAGATGAACTTCATCACTTTTATGAAATTGTCTGGGATGAAGAGCAGACTCATAAGTTCAAAAATATCTCACCGCATTTGCAGCGTATCAAAGCGTTTAAAACCCTCGGCTAAAACAGTCAAAAATGTTGCTATGAAACCAGTCTTCGGACTGGTTTTTTTGATCTAACCACATACCTTTGACTATCTTTTCAGCAAGAAAACTTGATTCATATCAATTTTGGTATGACCAATGCACCATTCGTGTTATTCTCAAATGCGAGGAACGTTTTCATTAGCGTAACCTATTGTTAATTAAAGGCTATTTTAATAACCTTTAGTTAACAATTGGTTAATCATTTTAAGGGGGTCACGTTGACTACGCCATTGAAAAGAATCGTGATTGTCGGCGGAGGCGCTGGCGGACTGGAACTGGCAACGCAGTTGGGTCATAAACTGGGGCGCAAGAAAAAAGCGAAAGTTACGCTTGTTGACAGAAACCACAGTCATTTGTGGAAGCCGCTGCTGCACGAAGTGGCGACGGGGTCTCTGGATGAAGGAGTAGATGCCCTGAGCTACCTCGCTCATGCCCGTAATCATGGGTTTGAGTTCCAGCTAGGCTCAGTGAAAGATATCGATCGTGAAGCGAAGACCATTACCATTGCCGAACTGCGCGATGAAAAAGGTGAATTGCTGGTACCGGAGCGCAAAATTGCTTATGACACACTGGTCATGGCACTGGGAAGCACCTCCAACGATTTCAACACACCAGGTGTTAAAGAGAACTGCATATTCCTTGATAACCCGCATCAGGCTCGTCGCTTTCATCAGGAGATGCTGAATCTGTTCCTGAAGTACTCCGCTAACCTTGGCTCTAACGGCAAAGTTAATATTGCTATTGTTGGTGGTGGGGCAACCGGGGTTGAGTTATCCGCAGAACTGCATAATGCAGTAAAACAGTTACATAGTTACGGCTACAAAGGGCTAACGAACGAAGCCCTGAACGTCACGCTGGTTGAAGCAGGAGAGCGCATTCTGCCTGCTCTGCCGCCACGAATCTCCAGTGCCGCGCATAACGAACTGACCAAACTGGGTGTGCGAGTGTTGACGCAAACAATGGTAACCAGCGCGGATGCTGGTGGCTTGCATACCAAAGATGGCGAATATATCGAAGCAGACCTGATGGTTTGGGCAGCGGGCATCAAAGCACCAGATTTCCTCAAAGATATTGGTGGCCTGGAAACAAACCGTATCAACCAACTGGTGGTTGAGCCGACGTTGCAAACCACGCGCGATGCAGATATTTATGCAATTGGTGATTGCGCGTCCTGTGCTCGCCCGGAAGGAGGCTTTGTACCGCCACGCGCTCAGGCGGCCCATCAAATGGCAACCTGTGCGTTACAGAATATTCTGGCACAAATGAACGGTAAGCCCCTGAAAAGTTACCGTTATAAAGATCATGGTTCATTGGTTTCGCTGTCAAACTTCTCGACAGTCGGTAGCCTGATGGGCAACCTGACCAAAGGTTCTATGATGATTGAGGGGCGAATTGCTCGCTTTGTGTATATCTCGCTTTATCGTATGCACCAGATTGCCCTTCACGGTTATTTCAAAACCGGGTTAATGATGCTGGTGGGTAGCATTAACCGCGTTATTCGCCCACGACTTAAACTTCATTAATCTGCTGGTCAGACGGTGATGAGTCTGCATCACCGTCTGACTCATCACTTGAGAAGAATCTCAAACTGCGGGTGATTTTAACCAGCTCATCTTTTTTCATCCTCTGTCTCATTGGCTTCTGTTATTTCTGGTTGCAATATTGTTACAACCAGAAAATAGGAGGTATCCCGTGAATAAATCAATGTTGGCGGGGATAGGGATTGGCGTAGTTGCTGCGCTGGGCGTGGCGGCGGTAGCCAGTCTTAATGTCTTTGAGCGTGGCCCGCAATATGCACAGGTTGTTTCTGCCACTCCTATTAAGGAGACGATTAAAACCCCGCGTCAGGAGTGCCGAAATGTGACGGTCACCCATCGGCGTCCTGTTCAGGATGAAAATCGTATCGCAGGTTCAGTGTTGGGGGCTGTCGCAGGTGGCGTTATTGGTCATCAATTTGGCGGTGGGCGAGGTAAAGATGTCGCGACTGTTGTCGGAGCATTAGGTGGGGGATATGCCGGAAACCAAATTCAGGGATCATTACAGAATAGTGATACTTACACCACCACCCAACAGCGCTGTAAAACGGTTTATGACAAATCGGAAAAAATGCTCGGTTATGACGTGACCTATAAAATAGGTGATCAGCAGGGCAAAATTCGCATGGATAAAGATCCTGGCAGCCAAATTCCACTCGATAGTAACGGACAGTTAATTTTGACTAACAAAGTATAAAAAAGCTGTACTCTGCAATTTGGCCCCTCATTCGCTCAGGCTGAGGGGCTTTTTTTCATCCCTTTTCCTGGAGTGTCTATACTTCCTGCTACGTATTGCGTTGCTGCATGGGTAATTCACCTGATTTTTCTTTCTATCAGAGTATGCATTGGTTAGCATATCGCCCTGCAGTTACGCATGGTTTTTTCAGGAAGAGGTTAACGTGTTCGCTGAATTCGGAGTTCTGAATTACTGGACTTATCTGGTTGGGGCAATTTTTATTGTATTAGTGCCGGGGCCTAACACGCTGTTTGTATTAAAAAATAGTGTCGGCAGTGGTATCAAAGGTGGCTATCTCGCTGCGTGTGGTGTATTTATTGGCGATGCGATATTAATGTTCCTGGCGTATGCGGGCGTCGCAACACTCATTAAAACCACACCGTTATTATTTAATATCGTTCGTTATTTGGGCGCATTTTATCTGCTCTGGCTGGGAGCAAAAATTCTCTATGCCACCCTTAAAGCAAAAGGCGGAGAAACAGCCAGCGAAGATGTGCATTTTAGCGCTATTTTTAAACGTGCATTAGTTCTCAGCCTGACCAATCCGAAAGCGATCCTTTTTTATGTGTCGTTCTTTGTGCAGTTTATTGATGTCAATGCGCCACATACCGGGCTGTCATTCTTTATTCTGGCAACGACGCTGGAAGTGGTTAGCTTCTGCTATCTGAGCTTCCTGATTATTTCCGGTGCCTTCGTTACACAGTATATTCGCACGAAGAAGAAACTGGCGAAGGTAGGAAACTCGCTGATTGGCTTAATTTTCGTCGGATTTGCCGCCCGCCTGGCAACCTTGCAGTCGTAATTCTCATCTCCGTTAGAAAAGGATGGCGGTTGTTCCGTCATCCATCATTCGTAAAACAAATAAATTATTTAAGTGATATTCATCACAGATATTGTTTTTTCAACCTTGTGCTATTCTTGTTTACGGCGACTAACCCGCTAATGGATAACAACAAGTGAGGAAATTATGGGCATTCTGTCATGGATTATTTTTGGTTTGATTGCTGGTATCCTGGCGAAATGGATCATGCCAGGTAAAGATGGTGGTGGCTTCTTTATGACCATCATTTTGGGGATTGTAGGTGCTGTTGTTGGTGGTTGGATTAGTACTTTCTTTGGCTACGGGAAAGTTGATGGCTTTAACTTCGGCAGCTTCGTGGTCGCCGTAATTGGCGCGATAGTTGTGCTGTTGATTTACAGGAAAATCAAAAGCTAACAGAAACGAAAAAAGGCTACCAGGTGTAGCCTTTTTCAGAAAACAGGGATGATCACCACCAACCCAGTTCAGTACCCAGGACGACGATCATCGCGACGCCCATCATAATAATCGTTGTTTTTTTCACCTTTACGCTCCCGGAGTTGCATAGCCGCCAATAAAAAACCACGCCAGAAATACAATAGCCGTGATGAATATGACAACGGGGAACATTATACCAATTCTCATGGTTCCACCTGAAGAGATACTGAGGACGCGTCAGGATAGCAGGGCTTCGTGAACGACAAAAGGAGTTTTCGCCCGCTGTTTTTTATCTTCATACATAACACGATCAGCCGCATTCAGTGCTGAATCTATATCTGTTATGGATGGATCAACTTCCAACACCCCCATACTGGCGCCAGGATAATAAAACGCGGCATCGGGAAGATAGTACTCACCGCGAATCTGTTGCTGAATGCGCATTTTCATCTGTTGACGTAGATTCAGTGAGTCATCATTTTTAATTTCAGCCAGGCAGGCGAGCAAAAACTCATCGCCACCAAGACGTCCGAGGATATCGTATTTATCGGGAATCGCCTTCAGACGTTCACCGATCTCAATTAAAAATCGGTCACCTGTACTATGACCAAAGCGATCATTTATTTTTTTGAAATTATCCAGATCGATGTAAGCCAGCAACACGTTGCGACCAAGTTTTTGTGCCAGTGTAAACAGTGTTGGTAAATGCTCAAAAATCGCCCGACGATTGGGTAAACCCGTTAGTGCATCCGTACAGGATTGCTGAACCAGTGCGGTATTAGCTTCACGCAGTTGCGTGACCAGCGATTCTTTCTGAATGTACTGTGCGATTAAACCGGCAAACAATTGTAAGACCTGCTCAGCGCGTTCACTCCAGGGCTTTTTCTCACTACTGGCGGCACATAAAGTACCGTAAAAAGAGCCATCTGGAAGATGTATTGGCGTGCTGAGAAAAGTGGTGATACCCAAAGTCGTTGCGGCGATACAATCCTTCCAGCGAACATTAACTTCATCGCTGTAAAAGCAGTTCTCATCAATCGCACGTTTACACAGTGAGTTATCCCACATTACAGAGTAATCCTCCGGGATACACATCTGCTGGCTATTATGGGCAAACAGAATATGCTGCAAGCGGGCATCAACATCGACTTTTGTCAGATACGTTGACTCCATATCGGTAACCATTTCAAGCATCTCAAGAAGCTGGCGGACTAGGCTTTCAAGTGATTGTTCTGAGGCTAATGATTGCGATACACGAGCGAGGATTTTATCCGACACGATTCTCTCCAGAGGGTGCCAAAGATTGTGCTGAAAATTTCAGCTTTGCTGACATGATAAAACATAAGCAACAAATATAATACCTGGCAAAATATTCATAAGGTAATTATATCTGGACGTTATGCTGAAAATTGATAGTGCTAAGAATCAGGCCGCGATACCCTGACAATCAAAAATCAGGAAGAGGAATTACCCATGAAATTAGCATCACTGGTATTGCCATGTGCATTACTACTATCTGCCTGCTCAACCGCGAATCAGCCTGAAGCACCAAAACCCCCCGTTGTTGGCATAGCGAATCCTGCATCGGTTTATTGTGATGAGAAAGGTGGTACACGGATTATCGTCAAAGAAGCCGCAGGGGAACGGGCAGACTGCAAGTTGCCCACAGGTGAAATTCTGGATGAATGGGATTTATGGCGTCGGGACCATCAGTCATCAGTAAACGAATGACTGATGACCGACCGAAAATTACAGAGTACGTAACCATTGAGCCAGCACAATCGCATGATTCTGCTGGCTATTTTTGGCGGAGTAGAGCAAGGTTAACGTTTGCTGGCGAGCGATTTTGGCCAGTCGTTCGCCTTCGTCTTTATGGCTAGCCAGTTCTTCCCGGTAAAGTTCACTAAAATGAGCGAAATCGATCTGTTCGGCGTGAAATAATTTGCGTAGCTCCGTGGATGGCGAGACGGTTTTATCCCACTCATCTAAAGCCAGATCCGTCTTTTTGATTCCACGAGGCCAAAGTCTGTCTACCAGCACCCGATAACCGTCGCTTTCTGATTTTGGGTCATAGACACGTTTGCACTGAATATTCATTTGTCACTCCTGATACCTTTTTACGGCAGACTAAACTATAGCAATGGCGAATGTTCACGATGCCTGGATTTCCTTGTCACGCCCGGCATACAGACCAAAAATAGCCATAATGGTTGAAAGCGCAGCGACAGCGATCAACGGGATATGCCAGTCGCCACTGCTGTCATGAATTTTACCCATTAGCGGCGGCCCACAAGCGGCTAACAGATAACCAACGGATTGCGCCATTCCCGAGAGTGCCGCCGCCTGATGTGCTGAACTGGCACGCAGGCCGATAAATGTCAGGCCGAGGATCATGGTTGCGCCGGAGCCAAAGCCAAAAAGAATCGTCCAGAAGATAGCTTGCCCAGGGATAAACCACAGGCCAGCGGCGGCAACGGCACACATTAACGAGACTATAACCGCCACGCCGCGTTGATCCTTTACATGGTGAAGAAAAAGCGGGATCAGAAAACCTGGTGCTGCGGTTGCCAGCTGTAACAAACCATGGATTGAACCAGCCTGTGCCTCACTGAATCCTTGACTGAGTAAAATTGCCGGAAGCCAGCCAATAATAACGTAATAGATGAGTGAGTTAATGCCGAGAAAAAGTGTAACCTGCCAGGCAAGTGGAGAACGCCATATCCCACGTGGTTGCAGTGCCGGGGAATTTCCCAGCGAGGCGTTGTTCTGACTTTTCCATTGCGGCAGCCAGACGATAAAGGCCATTAACGGAAAAAACATCAGCATCAGCAATGCGCCACGCCAGCCAAAACCATGCAGTGCCAGCGGAACCACCAGTGTAGATCCTATTGCCGCTGCTGCGCCCATAGTGAGCGAATAAGCGCCTGTCAATTTGGCAACATACCCGGAAAAATCACGTTTAATCAGGCCAGGTAAGAGCACATTCCCCAGTGCAATTCCACAGCCAATAATGGCTGTGCCACAAAACAACAATGCCGCAGAGGGTAATGAACGAATAGCAATACCTGCGCAGATAAGCAGCAAGGCGGCAAACAGACTTCGCTCCATACCCCAGCGACGTGCTATCGATGCGGCAAGTGGAGACACCAGGGCAAATGCCAATAAAGGCAGGGTAGTCAACAGGCCGGTCTGGGCAGTTGTAAGACCGTAATCTGCACGAATCGCCTCCAGTAAAGGCGCTGCGCCAGTAAACGTTACGCGAAGAGTTGTGGCGATCATCAGCATTCCGGCAATCAAAAGAAAACCGTTTTTGCCACGTTGTATTGATGAAGAGGACATCGTCTTCCCATGAAATCAGTTGAGACATACCTTAACTACGGCAGTGGCTGACCTGCTGCGAGTTTTCGGAGGTATGACATAATTGGTTTGATTTGGCTAATCGAATGCTACTGTTTTCCGACAATAAGCGAGACCAGTCCTGCAGCAATCAACGGGCCAACGGGAACACCACGAAACAGTGCTACGCCAAGAACCGTACCCACAAGCAGACCGGCGACCAGTTGTGGCTGGCTGCCCATAAGAGTGACGCCACGACCGCCCAGCCAGGAAACAATCACCCCAACCGCAATTGCGACCAGTGATTTCCAGTTAAAAAATGAGTGAATTAACGTTGAGGGGGGCAGTGAGCCACTGGCGATAGGTGCCATTACGCCAATGGTCAGAATAATTATCCCAATCGTCAGGCCTTGTTTTTCGATCCACGGAAAGAAGGTACTCAGAGGCGTTACGCGAACGATAATCAGAACCAGAATTGAAACTGCGACAGTGGTGTTATGGCTAACAAAGCCAAGGGCAGCTAATCCCAACAGGATCAGCAGGGTGACATCAAACATCGTGGTTTCCTTGCCAAAATAATAAGCCTGCTTACTTTACAACTGTTGGCAGGCTTATTCAGATTTTTTTATCTTTTGTCCGTTTTTTGGTGGATGATGTGTGGTGAAAATATAACCATGACGAGCAAGTTGTCATCAAAGTGCCATCAATCAGCGCTATGAATATTCAGTGAGCTGTTCTCATTGTCATCACGGGGTGACACCATGAATGATCAAATGTTTGTTGAGACACTGATAATCACATCATCCTTTTTTGTCATTGCAGCAATTATTGTGCTTTCGGTGCTGATTCTTGAACGGGGAAGTTGAGGTCAGACTGCTGCACCTTACGAAAGGTAATCAGTTCTGGTTGCGCGATCCGTAGATAGTCAGCGGTGTTGAGAATGACCGATTTTGTCAGAACGCCTGCATTGAAAGCGATTTCGTCAAAACGTTCGAAGAGCAACGGATCGGCAACCAGCTTAAGCTCCGGGTGAAAACTGAAAGGCGGAATTGCGCCAAAAACACATCCGGTCAGCGCATCTACTTCCGCCGGGCTGGCAAGAGAAGCCCGTAGGCCACCGATATGTTTCGCAAGCTGGTCGAGGTCAGCTTGCTGGTCAGCGGCCAGAATCGCCAGCACATGTTGCTTAACACCGTTACCTTTTACTTTGCATACCAGTGCCTTTGCGCCCTGACCAAGGGCAGTGCCGCGAATTTCTGAAACTGCTTCGCATTTACCCACTGCTTCATGGCTGACCACGCGGTATTGCGCGTCTTTTTGTGTCAGCAAGGCAATCAACCGTTGGTGAGTCGCCATGCCTTTTACAACTTCAGTCATCGATAACTCCCGATTTTCCTACAAAAACAACCATCAAGGGTATCACGAAGACATGTGATGTTGATGTTTGTTGATATAGAGTTGTGCATCGGAAGCTTTATAAGCATCATTAAGCGTATCGCCTGGTTTCATCCTGTAATAGCCAGAAGAAAAGCGGAAATCTTTATCCGGCGCAATGCTATGCATTTTTTTCGCAATACGGTCAGCGAGGCCAGAGGCGGTCTCTTCGGTGGAATCGATCAAGATCACGCAAAATTCATCACCACCGAGGCGAATTGCATAATCACTCTTACGCACCGAGCTTTTTATTGCCTTTGCCAGCAGAGAAATAGCCAGATCCCCTTCATGATGACCCAACGTGTCATTAATCACTTTCAGGTTGTCTAAATCCAGCGAGATAAAAAATACGGCTTTTCCCGTTTCAGCTAATCGTTGCAAACGCTGCTCAAGGGATGAGGTCAGAATTTTGCGGTTATACAATCCCGTCATCGCATCGCTGATATTTTCACGCGTAACATTGAAGTAGAGACGAAAATGCATGCGTACCATATTTAGCAGCAGGGCAGTCGCCACTAAATAGAAAGCAAAGGCTTTCCAGGAAGAAGCAAAGAAATAGAGGATATCCAGCGATAAAGTGATGCGCATACCGCCAGGTAAATCCTGGACGTATTTAACGTAGGAAAAGAGATTGCTTTCACTTTTGTGAACGACAATATCCTGGCCAGAATCCAAATCACTCAGTGTGACATTGAGATATTGCCACGCCAGTGGGCGGTTTCTTGTATAGAAAATGTTATAAAGATTTTCGTTGTCAATATCGACCAGCACCATACCTTTCAACTGCCCGGCACGATAAACCGGGGTTAAAAAACTCATGATATTTTTCCCGGTAAGATTATCCTTATAAATACTGGAAAGCACCGTTCTGCCGGTAAAGACATTGTCGAGTATTTTATGGTCGATCCCCATGGTGCCCCGATGTAAAAAGGACCAGTTGTTCATGATGAAATTTTCGGAGTCGATCTGCTCGTAAAAATAGACATAACGATTACTGAGATCGAGGTAATAGTGAAACTTCTCTTCAGTGAGACCTAAGCCTTTACCATAATCATCCTGATGGCGATTTGCTTTTACGGCCTGGTCAAAAGCAGGCAGCAAGGAAATATCCTCGGCCAGATCATTACAATCTGCGGAAGTCGATTGCAGTGTACCGTGCAAACCTGGGTAGGTATGACGCACAAGGTTCATACCGTAAATGCCGTTCATGCTTTCCCAGGAACGGCAAATATCCTGTTTTTGTTCATCACTAATGGGTTCTCTGGGCGTAGCAAAGGCCCGCATCAGGTGCGCGGCTATGCTCTGGTTCTGATATTTATCATACAAAAAAGACGAATCAGCTCGCTGCACAATGTAGTGCAGATAGGCGGTCATTGCCCGGTCGCTGGCAATGAGTTCGTAAATAAGGAAGGAAGAAGTCAGTATAATGACACTTGCGGCGATAAAATGCCGGAGCATTCTATGGTGCAATTTCATGATATTTAGCACTCCTCCTGTCAGGGAAATGAGAAAATCAGATGAAATACGCGAAGCGAACGGCGCAAAGGCGGGTAATTATACTCAGCGCGCGGCCAAGAAACAGGGAAATTTAGAGTTAGTTTGATAAAAAATGTATCAACAACCACGTCGTTATGACGTGGTTGTGAATAAATTCTCATTTATATCCGATGAATAATCACCTGATTGCCACCATTATGTTTGGCATTAGAAAGGGCGGCATCACTGGCTGTCATAATTTGCGAGACAGTGAGATTTTGGCATTCGGTATAGACAGCACCGATACTGATAGTCATTTGCTGAGGTATATCGTAAATATTGCCAGCGGCACTAAGAAATTCCACATTTTTTCGTATACGTTCAGCAATGATTTTTGCCTGTGCATGATTCAGGTCGGTGAAGATCAAGCCAAATACTTCGCCTTCTAATCGTGCAAAGATATCATCCGGCCGGACGCTCTGCTGGATAATGTCAACGACCGATACCAGCACTTTATCGCCAACCTGATGTCCCCATTGATTATTGATTTTTTTAAACTGATCAATGTCAATCATCATGATGCAAATTACGGGCAGTTGATGGCTGTTTAATAATCTATCGAGTTTATTAAAAAAATAACGACGGTTATAAATATTTGTTAATACATCATTAATCGCTAATTTACTGGATAATTGCAGTTCCTGAAAAATATTGTAAATCAGGAATGAAACAACAAAAAGTTTACTCGATACTTCTATACCACGGCTTATATACCAAATGGTGTAGTTATATTCATCCAGGGTTAATAATAAGAGGTTACAACAAAGTGATGCAAGGCATAATAGGGCAATGCATGGCCAAACATCCGAAGTCAAACCAGTACGTGCTACGATAAAAAAAAGTAAAAATGCCCACAGGCATACTAAAATTTTGGTGTAATTAATTCCCCATGTCGCTGTATGGTTATTTGGGCAATAATCCACCACGTATAAAGCGTAATCGGGATTATAACTACTCAGATTGTGTGCTATAAAAGGGAAGACTAAAAATGGCACCATCGCTACCAGCAGAATGTAAAATTTTCTTTTATTATTAATTAGTGCTTGAGTTTTTTGATCTGAGCAAATGAGCGCTAATCCCACCAGAAAGATAAAGCTTAACTGACGGAAAACATAAAAAATAGACACATCATTCGATTTGGTTTGAATGAGTGTGCTTTCATTGATTGGGTTTTGAATAACTACAATAGTTTCAATAAGATAGATTAATCCACTTAAAAATGCCAGGCTTAAGATAAGCGTGGGAAGAATATCCTTATTGGTAAAATACTTCATCAACATGAAAAGGAAAATGATGGTGTTAAGAAACAATAATGCCACTACAACCATCAGGTAATTCATTTGGGGAATGAGTTTTACATTTGTATTTTCATTGTATAACGTGGTAATGCAAAAAAGGATGAGTGTCAATAACAACGTGAATATAAAAAAGCTTTGCGCTTTAATTTTTTGTGTGCCCATAAATACCATTAATAAGGGGGACTGTGAGGATTGGATTTTATTGATGCATCAAATTTGCAGTTTTGACGAAGATCAATTTTTCTTACTGCTATTTTAATAAATAAAATATAGCGCGAGAAAACCAGAGAGTATATGAAGTTTTTTCCGAATGATTGTTTTAACAATCAATTGTAAAGATAACGAAATTTATAATATCAGTATGTCATGATTTGTCTTTATAATAACGTATGAATTTACATAAAAGCTAATGATTCAGCCAGCGATCAATTGCTGGCTGAAATTAGTCATTAATCTTTAACAGTAGCGTTTTGCTTATGAAACAATTCGCGGAATACCGGATAAATATCGTCCTGATCGCGAATATGCTGCATTGCAAAGTTTTCGAAAGTTGATTGTAAATGCTCATATTCTCGCCATAACGTTTGATGAGCACGTCGGGTTATTTCGATATAGCTGTAATATCGCACAACGGGGAGTAGTTTTTTCGCCAGAATTTCATGGCAAAGTGGCGAGTCATCTGCCCAGTTGTCACCATCTGAGGCTTGTGCTGCATAAATATTCCATTGCGCCGGGTCATAACGCGCCTGGACGACTTCATCCATCAGCTTCAATGCGCTGGAAACGATAGTACCGCCGGTTTCTTGCGAGTAGAAAAACTCATGCTCATCAACTTCCTTCGCCTGAGTATGGTGACGTATATACACCACTTCCACGTTTTTATAGGTACGGCTTAAAAACAGATATAGCAGGATATAGAAGCGCTTAGCCATATCTTTGGTGGATTGGTCCATCGATCCTGAAACGTCCATCAGGCAGAACATGACTGCCTGACTGGAAGGGTCAGGGCGCTTCTCGTAGTTTTTGTAACGAAGATCGAAAGTATCGATAAATGGTACGCGAGAGATTTTCTCCCGCAGTTCAGCAATTTCTTTACGCAACCGCTCTTCTTCCAGAAGCTGAGCGGGTTCACTGTTGCTAATGATTTGCAGTGTTTCTTCCAAAGCATGTAGCTCACGTCGTTTACCTGCGGTCATAGCGGTACGACGTGCCAGTGAGTTCTGCAACGAGCGCACAACACTTATATTCGCCGGAACACCGTTAGCGGTATATCCTGCGCGATGCGTTTTATACTCTGTTAACTGTCGTTGCTGGTTACGCTTGAGATTAGGTAAGGCCAAATCTTCAAAGAGCAGATCAAGATATTCATCTTTCGAGATCTGAAAAACAAACTCATCCTGACCTTCACCGTCCTGACTGGCCTGGCCCTGACCGCTTCCTGAACCACCACCACCGCCCTGAGGACGTTCGATACGGTCGCTCTGTACAAAATGGTCGTTTCCTGGATGCACACGATGGCGTAAACCACCACGCCCCTGATGAAACATCGGTTCGCTAATGTCTTCCGTCGGAATAGAAACGGACTCGCCGCTATCTACGTCGGTAACCGAACGCTTATTAATGGCCTCGGAGATCGACTGTTTAATTTGCGCTTTGTAACGGCGTAAGAAGCGCTGGCGATTCACCATGCTCTTATTTTTGCCGTTAAGACGCCGGTCAATAAACCAGGTCATATGCCCCCCGTACTGCATTTGCCAACTTTATGCTACGCCTGTGTTGCCGCTTCTCTGGCCCACGGTTCGCTGTCGTTGTAGGCCCGGTAGCATGCGTACCGGGCCATGGTTGTTAAGACGATTTACGTACGCGCAAATACCATTCGCACAGTAAACGTACCTGTTTACGGGTGTAGCCTTTCTCCATCATACGGTCGACAAAATCGTCGTGTTTTTTCTGCTCATCTGTCGAGGTTTTGGCGTTAAACGAAATCACCGGCAGCAGCTCCTCGGTATTGGAGAACATTTTTTTCTCAATAACCGTGCGCAGTTTTTCGTAACTGGTCCAGTTTGGATTCCGTCCGCTATTATTCGCTCTGGCGCGCAGTACAAAGTTGACGATCTCGTTGCGGAAATCCTTCGGATTGCTGATCCCCGCCGGTTTTTCGATTTTCTCCAGCTCAGCGTTGAGAGATTCGCGGTCAAACAACTGCCCGGTATCCGGGTCGCGATACTCCTGATCCTGAATCCAGAAATCTGCATAAGTGACATAACGGTCAAAAATGTTCTGTCCATATTCAGAATAGGATTCAAGATACGCAGTCTGAATCTCTTTACCGATAAACTCGGCATATTTCGGAATCAGATAACCTTTCAGGAACTCCAGATAGCGTTCTGCCTGCTCCTGGGGGAACTGCTCGCGTTCTATCTGTTGTTCCAGTACGTAGAACAGATGAACAGGGTTTGCCGCCACTTCCACATGGTCAAAGTTAAACACCCTGGAGAGGATCTTAAACGCGAAACGCGTGGACAGACCGTTCATCCCTTCATCAACGCCTGCGTAATCACGATATTCCTGATACGACTTGGCTTTGGGATCAGTGTCTTTCAGACTTTCGCCATCATAAACCCGCATCTTTGAATAAATACTGGAGTTTTCTGGCTCTTTCAGGCGCGAAAGAATCGAAAAGCGTGATAGTGTTTCGAGTGTGCCAGGCGCACACGGGGCGTGAGTCAGTTCACTATGATTAAGCAATTTCTCGTAGATTTTGATCTCTTCGGAAATACGCAAGCAATACGGTACTTTCACGATATAAACGCGGTCGAGGAAAGCTTCGTTGTTCTTGTTATTACGGAAAGTGACCCATTCGGATTCGTTCGAGTGGGCAAGAATAATCCCGTTAAACGGCAGGGCGGAGATACCTTCCGTCCCGTTGTAGTTACCTTCCTGAGTGGCGGTTAACAGTGGATGCAGCACTTTAATCGGTGCTTTAAACATCTCGACAAATTCCATAATCCCCTGGTTGGCGCGACACAGTGCACCGGAATAGCCGTAGGCGTCTGGATCGTTCTGCGCATAGTGTTCGAGTTTACGAATATCGACTTTGCCCACTAACGCTGAAATATCCTGGTTGTTCTCATCGCCAGGTTCAGTTTTAGCGATGGCGATTTGCTGCAGGATGGACGGCCAGACTTTTACCACCCGGAATTTAGTGATGTCGCCGCCAAATTCATGCAGCCGTTTAGCTGCCCACGGCGACATAATAGTGCCAAGGTAGCGACGCGGAATACCGTACTCTTTTTCAAGAATCTGCGCATCTTCCTGTGGATTAAACAGACAGAACGGATGATCGTTCACCGGGCTTCGTTCACCGTTGGCGCTCAATACATAAATAGGCACGCGTTGCATTAATGATTTCAGTCGTTCAGCAAGTGACGACTTACCCCCACCCACAGGCCCCAGCAGATACAGGATTTGTTTCTTCTCTTCCAGCCCCTGAGCCGCGTGTTTCAGATAAGAGACAATCTGTTCAATCGCGTCTTCCATGCCGTAAAACTCTTCAAAGGCCGGATAACGTGCGATGACCCGGTTAGAGAAGAGCCGAGAAAGTCTGGGTTCCTGGGCCGTATCGACCATGACTGGCTCACCAATAGCCATCAGTAGCCGCTCTGCCGCATTGGCATATGCACTGCGATCTTGCCGGCAAATGGTAAGAAACTCCTGCAGTGTGAACTCTTCGTCCTTGGCAGCTTCATAACGCTGGCGATAGTGATCGAATATATTCATGGTATGCCGTCCTTTCGTTTTTTAGCACAGGTTAAGAGCCGTTCATATGAATAGTAGAGGCTCCCGGAAGAGGTAAACTGAACGACGTCTGATGCTAATCAACAGCAACTCTCGTGCCACTTTCATGACGAAGAGAATAACGTGCTCCTGGATACGCCTTCTAAAATTAAGCGTAGATGGCAATTAAGAAAATTGCCTGTACTTGCAAATGCGTTTCAATGGCATAGGCGCGATTCAAGCGTAAAAAATGCATAACTAACATTCAGAAAAATGGTGTTGATCACATTATTGACATTCTGCTGTCATGTTCGCGTTATCACTGTCAGGGAAATTAGACAGTTACCTTGTTAAAGGAATACGCAAAATAGTTGGGTTTAAACATATTGCCGGGTAAACTTTGCCGCCCGTAAACATTGGTTTAAGGAATAATAGATTGTGACCAAACTCAAACTTCTGGCACTTGGTGTGCTGATCGCAACGTCCGCTGGTGTGGCGCAGGCTGAAAGCAACTTCTCTCTGGGCGCTGGGGTAGGTGTGGTTGAGCACCCATATAAAGATTATGACACTGACGTGTACCCGGTTCCGGTCATTAACTACGAAGGCGATAACTTCTGGTTTCGTGGTTTAGGTGGTGGTTACTACCTGTGGAATGACGCGACGGATAAACTCTCGGTAACTGCTTACTGGTCTCCGCTCTATTTCAAAGCGAAAGACAGTGGTGATCACCAAATGCGTCGTCTGGAAGATCGTAAGAGCACCATGATGGCAGGTCTCTCTTATGCCCACTTCACCCAGTATGGTTACCTGCGTACTACCATTGCCGGTGACACTCTGGATAACAGCAATGGACTGGTCTGGGATCTTGCCTGGCTTTATCGTTACACCAACGGTGGCCTGACCCTGACGCCGGGTATCGGTGTTCAGTGGAACAGCGAAAACCAGAACGAATACTACTACGGTGTTTCGCGCAAAGAGTCTGCCCGCAGTGGTCTGCGCGGCTATAACCCGAACGATAGCTGGAGCCCGTACCTCGAACTGAGCGCCAACTACAATTTCACTGGTGACTGGAGCGTTTACGGTTCAGCACGTTACACTCGCCTGTCTGACGAAGTCACCGACAGCCCGATGGTGGATAAATCCTGGACTGGTCTGATTTCTGCCGGGATCACGTACAAATTCTGATTGTGCTCCTCCAAAGCGCATTTTATGCATAAAAACAGGGCGTCATGCCCTGTTTTGCATTACGGTGGTGCATAAACAAGGAGGATGTGATGCAAAAGAAATCGATTCTTTTTAGTGGTGGAGCATCTTTGCCAGCAATGGGTCAGGGAACCTGGTATATGGGCGAGGATGCAGGCAAGCGCAAAGAGGAAGTCGCTGCACTGCGTGCGGGCATTGAGCTGGGGTTAACGCTGATTGATACCGCAGAAATGTATGCTGACGGCGGTGCCGAAAAGGTGGTTGGCGAAGCGCTGACGGGTCTGCGTGATAACGTATTCCTCGTTTCTAAAGTTTATCCGTGGAATGCGGGTGGCAAAAAAGCCATTGCAGCTTGTGAAAATAGTCTGCATCGTCTGAATACCGAATATCTTGATCTTTATTTGCTGCACTGGTCAGGCAGTTTCACATTTGAAGAAACTGTGGATGCAATGGAAACGCTTATCGCGCAAGGGAAAATCTGTCGTTGGGGTGTTTCTAATCTCGATTATGCTGATATGCAGGCGTTGTGGCAGACCACAGGGGGTAAGCAATGCGCCACTAACCAGGTGCTTTATCATCTCGGTTCACGCGGGATCGAATATGATCTCCTTCCATGGTGCCAGCAGCAACATATGCCAGTAATGGCGTACAGTCCATTAGCACAAGCCGGACGGCTACGAAATGGCTTGTTTAATCACCCCGTGGTTATTGATATTGCCCACAGGCATAGCGCCACGGCGGCGCAAATTTTACTGGCATGGGTGATCAGCCACCAGGGCGTGATGGCTA
Source organism: Escherichia fergusonii ATCC 35469 (assembly GCF_000026225.1). Classification (NCBI taxonomy): domain Bacteria; kingdom Pseudomonadati; phylum Pseudomonadota; class Gammaproteobacteria; order Enterobacterales; family Enterobacteriaceae; genus Escherichia; species Escherichia fergusonii. The sequence goes on along the minus strand of NC_011740.1, from coordinate 1,858,418 downwards.
TTCCGAAAGCGGCAACGGTAGACCACGTTAAACAGAATGCTGCGGCACTGGATTTGACACTTTCCAGTGAAGAATTAACGTTATTAGATAAAGCTTTTCCAGCACCGCAAGGCAAAACGGCACTGGATATGGTGTGACTGGAGATAAGATATGCCTGAGCCCAGTAAAGATGCTCAGGCATTTTTTTACCCTTCGAAGAACCAGTAACCGCTATTTACCAGTGCTGCCAGCATAGCAAGGAAAGAGGGATCTTCCAGCGCATCGCCGAAGTTATCGGCTGTCAGGACAATATGACTGGCCAGAGCATCCAGTGCCTGGCGATGTGGAGTGTCAATTTTCTCGCCATTGGCAAAGACATCATCGCCAATACGTAATACCCGCAGACCACCAAGACGGACTAATGACTCGCCCTGGGAAAGCGCATCGTAAATCTCATCGGGTTGGTAAGGCGGTTCCGGCGGTGCAACATCCAACTCATGACGTGACTGAGAAATAAACTCACCAAACCACTGGGAGAAATGCTCCGGCTGATTGATGAGATCAAGCATCATTCCGCGCAGTTTATCCATCTCCTGAGGCAGGATATCGGCAGGGTGGCTACGGGAAGGCAGATCAGGATCACTGTAGTAATTACCGCCAAGATCACGTTGCAGTACATAATCAGCAAAACCGCTAATTAGCTCACGGGTATTTGGCGCACGAAAACCAACAGAGTAGTTCATGGCGTTTTCCAGCGCATAGCCTTCATGCGGAAATCCTGGTGGAATGTACAGGATATCGCCTGGTTCCAGTTCTTCATCAATAATCGCTTCGAATGGTTCCACCTGCAGCAGGTCAGGGTGTGGGCAATGTTGCTTCATCGGCAGTTTTTCGCCAACACGCCAACGACGACGCCCCGTGCCCTGAATGATAAACACATCATATTGATCGAGATGGGGGCCAACACCGCCGCCAGGCACCGAAAAGGAGATCATGAGATCGTCAATACGCCAGTCCGGTAGCTCGCGGAAGGGCCGCATCAGCGCGGCTGTAGGCTCATGCCAGTGGTTGACGGCTTGTACCAGCAGTGACCAGTTGGTTTCACCCAAATGATCATAGCTTTCAAAAGGACCGTGACTGACTTGCCATTTGCCATCGAGATTATTTACAAGACGGCTATCGACTTCACTTTCCATCGCCAGCCCAGCCAGTTCGTCCGGGGAGATAGGATCGATGAAGTTATTAAAGCCGCGTTTTATCACCACCGGGCGCTTTTGCCAGTGATGTTGCAGAAAATCGGGCCAGTTGAGGGTTAATTGGTATTCCATAATGAGCATCCACAGACTGATATCTGTCAGCGATTATAACGGATGCTTAACCTTATTAGGGCAATCTGCTCATATTTATTACATGCAGGTTAATCATTTTTCTGACCTGCTTGCTGACGTCCAAAAATGACCTCCATTCTGGCACCGCCAGGTAGGCTTTCTCCGGCTATGATTTGCCCATCATACTGTTCGGTGATCTCGCGTGCCACAGCCAGTCCAACCCCCTGACCAGGACGAAGGGTATCGACTCGTTGCCCGCGATCAAACACCATTTCTCGTTTCTCAGGTGGGATACCAGGGCCATCATCTTCCACAATGATATGCAACGCATCATCAGTCAGGCGGGCGGAAATCTCAACAAACTCAAGACAATATTTGCAGGCGTTATCGAGCACATTTCCCATGACTTCGACAAAATCATTTTTCTCGCCCACAAAACTGATTTCTGGGGAAATATCGACAGTTATTGTCACCCCTTTACGCTGATAAACCTTATTTAATGCACAAATGAGATTATCCAACAGCGGCGCGACAGGATGTAGCTCCCGGCTGAGTAATCCGCCGCCGCGCATATTCGCTCGGTGTAAATAATAACCAATTTGCTGCGAAATACGGCTGATTTGTTCCAGCATTATGGGTTCAGCATCATTGACGGTCATTTTTCCGTTACGCAGAGAGCGCAAGGTGCTTTGTAAAACAGCGAGAGGCGTTTTCAGGCTATGGGTAAGGTCTGTGAGCGTGGTGCGGTATTTGTCATAACGTTCACGTTCGCTTTTTAACAGGCGGTTAAGATTGCGCACCAGACTGGTGAGCTCACGGGTGGTATCGGGATTGAGCATTTCGCGGTGATGCTCTTCCAGTTCATGCACCTCACGGGCCAGCGCTTCAATTGGACGCAAACTCCACCATGCGGCGACCCAAAGAAGAGGAATTACCAGTAACAGGTTTGCTATCAACACATAGACAAACCAGCTCCACACCATATAAGAACGTTTAAGTTCTACGGGAACAGTGTCCACCACCACAATCGTCAACTGCGGCATTTGCGCGGTTGCCGGATACACATTTACCGCCACCGAATGCGTCATTTCGGCGTCACTATCATCTTCCCGTACTTCATTAAGCTGCTCCTGAACGCTGTGATCTTTAGTCAGTAAACTGCTGGTGGAATTAACATCCGTTTCGATTTCATGAAAACCGTTTGTTTTTAACCACTCCGGTCGAATCTGTTTAATTAACCACGGTACATTGCGTTGCGCCCAAAGCAATTTGCCATTTTCATCATAAATGATCGACATCGTTGGACTTTGCCGGTCAATATTCTCCGGCAACTCAACATGCAACTGGTTGTCGTCCCATTTGGCAAGCGTATAGAAAAGATTACTTTCACCGCGCAACAGGCGGAAGGTCGTTTTATCGAAACTGACGCTATAGCCAATAAGTGCCACCATGCCATAAGCCAGTGAAAGCACCAGAACAACCGCTGCCGTTGCCAGCAAAAAACGCAGCCGTAACGACAGGGGAAAAATATGACGCAATAGTTTTTTCATCAGTGAAGTTCGAATAAATATCCCTGACCACGCACAGTGGTAATGACCTCATCCGGATACTGGGCCTGAATTTTTTTACGTAGTCGCCCCATTAATACATCAATAGTGTGGCTTTCACGTAATTCTGCATCCGGGTAGAGTTGCAACATTAATGAGTCTTTACTCACCACTTTGCCATTATTACGAATCAACGTTTCCATAATGGTGTATTCAAAAGCGGTAAGTTTAATGATCTCATTATTGATTGATAATTCCCGGCGGGAGAGATCAACCTGGAATGGTGGCAAGGAGATTACCTGAGAGGCAAGACCACTATTACGGCGCAGTAATGCCTGCATACGGGCAATCACCTCTTCAATATGAAACGGTTTGGTGACGTAATCATCTGCCCCGGCACTCAACACTTCCACTTTATCCTGCCAGCCTTCACGGGCGGTTAATACCAGAACAGGCAGTGAAATATCATTACTACGCCAGCGACGAATCAATGAAAGACCATCTTCATCGGGAAGACCAAGATCGATAATTGCGATATCTGGTTCATGCTCATTAAGGAAATAATCAGCCTCTTTAGCATCCTCCGCATCGTCGACCTGATGTCCGGCATCCTGAAGCTGTACTTTCAGGTGATGACGCAACAATGGATTATCTTCGACAACCAACACACGCATTTTTATTTCTCCCTGTCTTAATTATGAAATTAGTGTAACGCGATTATGTGTTTGTGGGGGTAAACATTCAATAAACCAGCGGGAAGGGAGGTAAAGTGAAAAAATAAAAAATGGATTTTTAATAAGCAGGCCGGACAGCATCGCCATCCGGCACTGATTTAAGGCTTATTTCAGTTCATCAACCATGGTGATGGCGCGACCAATATAGTTAGCCGGCGTCATCGCTTTCAGGCGTGCTTTTTCTTCTTCCGGCAACGCCAGACCGTCGATAAATTGCTTCATGCCTTCGGCGTCAACGCGCTTACCGCGAGTCAGCTCTTTCAACTTCTCGTACGGTTTTTCGATGCCATAGCGACGCATAACTGTCTGGATTGGCTCAGCCAGCACTTCCCAGTTGTGATCCAGCTCATCCAGCAGATGGTCACGGTTCACTTCCAGTTTGCTCACGCCTTTCAGGGTGGATTGATACGCAATCAGCGCATAACCGATACCCACGCCGAGGTTACGCAGCACGGTAGAGTCGGTCAGGTCACGCTGCCAGCGGGAAACCGGCAGTTTGCTTGCCAGGTGCTGCAATACCGCGTTGGAAAGCCCCAGATTACCTTCGGAGTTTTCGAAGTCGATCGGGTTAACTTTATGCGGCATGGTAGAAGAACCAATCTCACCAGCAATGGTTTTCTGTTTGAAGTGGTTAAGGGCGATATAACCCCAGACGTCACGGTCAAAGTCGATCAGAATAGTGTTGAAGCGCGCAACGCAATCAAACAGTTCGGCAATGTAGTCGTGCGGTTCGATCTGGGTAGTGTACGGGTTCCACTGAATACCCAGCGAGGTGACGAACTCTTCGCTGAACTGATGCCAGTCAACTTCCGGGTAAGCCGCGATGTGGGCATTATAGTTGCCGACAGCGCCGTTGATTTTGCCGAGGATCTCCACCTGATTAAGCTGGCGGTACTGACGTTCCATGCGGTAGGCAACGTTTGCCATCTCTTTACCGATGGTTGACGGCGTGGCTGGCTGACCGTGGGTACGGGACAGAAGCGGGATATCGCGATACTGAACGGCGAGATCTTTAATGCCATCAATCAGTTGACGCCAGTATGGCAGGATCACTTCATCACGCGCGGTTTTCAGCATCAACGCGTGGGAGAGGTTATTGATATCTTCCGAAGTACAGGCAAAGTGGATGAATTCAGAAACTGCGTGCAGTTCCGGGATATCCGCCACTTTTTCTTTCAGGAAATACTCAACCGCTTTAACGTCGTGGTTAGTTGTACGCTCGATGGTTTTGATGCGTGCTGCATCCTCTTCGCTGAAACTGGCGACAATTGCATCAAGGTAACCGATTGCGTCGGCAGCAAAAGCAGGAACTTCCTTGATCGCTGCGTGCGCGGCCAGTTTTTGCAGCCAACGTACTTCAACTTGTACACGGAATTTCAGCAAACCATATTCGCTGAAAATCCCGCGCAGCGCGCTGACTTTATCGCCGTAGCGTCCATCGACAGGGGAAACGGCGGTCAGTGAGGATAATTCCATAGATCACAACTCCGGGGTTAAATGAGCAAGAATTTGTTTTGCCTGAGTGGTCAGGCGATTACGAGAAAACATCAGTTGCAGACGTCCGCCGCCGACCTGGTGCCAGAGCACGGCGGCGCGAATGCCTGCCAGCAGGGTGGCGCGGACTTTCGCCTGCACCTGTGGGCTTTGCAGTACAGCAGGAGATCCGGTGACCTGAATGCGCGGGCCTAGCGGGCTAATCACATCAACATAAATAGCGGCCATCGCGCTCATCAGCGTTTCGGACTGTAGATCGAAGTGTTCGAGCTGACGTTGCAGGCCGTTGATGCGGTTGCCCAGAGTGTCGAGCGCACCTTTCGCTGAGGAGAGTTTGCGCTCAAGCACCATCAGGCTGAGTGTGTAGCGGGTTAACTCCGCGTTTAAGCCCTGGCGACTGCTGGCATTGAGCACGCCGAGCAAGGTCTCCAGCCCGACGCGCAGGTTAGCTTCGCTGCCGCCAAAAACCGCCAGCGTGGAGCTGGGGTTCATATCGATAATACTGTTGAGTGAGACGTGTAGCGCATCGGCATCACAATGCCCCTGGTGAGCGAGTTGTTGCACCAGGCGTGCCGACTGACAAATTCCGGCCAGGGCGAGGGTGATGTCATAGTAATTCTTTGCCACGTTCACTGCTTCCTTGTTTTAAGTAAAGAAAATAATCAGACCGGCAGCGGCAGACGCTGCTCAATAATACCGCCACCGAGGCACACTTCACCGTTATAGAAGACGGCAGACTGTCCCGGCGTCACGGCGGCAACCGGCTCATCAAAAATCACTTCAATGCGATCATCGTCCAGCGCCTTGACGGTGCAAGGGATGTCTGTCTGGCGATAGCGGGTTTTTACCGTGCAACGCATAGTGCCGGTGAAGGGTTCGCGATCGACCCAGTGCAGCTGCTGGGCAATCAGACCGACAGACATCAGACGCGGGTGTTCATGGCCCTGCGCAACAATCAGAATGTTGTTTTCGACGTCTTTATCGACCACATACCACGGTTCTTCGGTGCCTTCTTTGGTGCCACCGATACCCAGACCTTTACGCTGACCGAGTGTGTGATACATCAGCCCCTGGTGCTCGCCGATTTCATCGCCATCGACGGTAATGATTTTGCCCGGTTGCGCCGGGAGATAACGGCCCAGGAACTCGCGGAATTTACGCTCGCCGATAAAACAGATACCGGTAGAATCTTTTTTCTTCGCGGTGACCAGACCGAGATCTTCAGCAATCTTACGCACCTGCGGTTTTTCCAGTTCGCCGACCGGGAACAGGCTTTGCGCAATCTGCTCATGGCTGAGCGTATAAAGGAAGTAGCTCTGGTCTTTATTGCTGTCCAGACCACGCAGCAGGCGGCTCTTGCCATCGACATCTGCCCGACGTACGTAATGGCCGGTAGCGATATAATCGGCACCTAAATCTTCGGCGGCAAATTCGAGGAAGGCTTTAAATTTGATCTCTTTGTTGCACAGAATATCGGGGTTCGGCGTGCGACCGGCTTTATATTCGGCAAGGAACAGTTCAAAGACGTTGTCCCAGTACTCGGCAGCAAAGTTGACGGTGTGCAGTTCAATGCCGAGCTTGTCGCAGACAGCCTGGGCATCAGCCAGATCCGCTGCCGCCGTGCAATATTCCTCACCGTCGTCTTCTTCCCAGTTCTTCATAAACAGGCCTTCGACCTGATATCCCTGTTGTTGCAACAGCCAGGCAGAAACGGAGGAATCGACACCGCCGGACATGCCGACGATTACTTTTTTTGCGGTTTCAGACATTGGATCACTCACGACATTGAACTTCAAGGCGGCGTATTCTATCACGCAGCCTTTTAGATGACACCCTTTGTAAAAGGCCAGTTAAAATCGCCAATCATCTCCAGTGGATAGCGTTGCCCACTTTGATAACAACGAATACTTTCCGCCACCAGCGGCGAACGAAGATTTGAGGCCTGTAAAATTTCTTCGGCGCTGACCCAACGGCAGCAGTCGATATCGCTGTCATGAGGCTGCGTCGGGCATATTTGCTCAAGCTCAATGGCAAACAGGAAACGCAAAAACGGCGTTTTATCAGGCGCAATCCACTGATGCATACGAATAAAGTGTTGCGGCTGCGCGCTAATGCCAGTTTCTTCCCACAGCTCACGGGCGGCGGCTTCCACTAAGGTTTCATCGGCTTCCAGGTGCCCGGCAGGTTGGTTCCATAACGCTTTACCATTAATCGTCTCTTCAACGACTAAAAATTTGCCTTCTGCGTGCACCACGCAAGCAACGGTAACGTGCGGTTTAAACATTTTGCATCCTTAATCTGTCACGTCTCGCCATTCGCCATTGGCAAGATTATCCAAAGAGTAATCACCCATCGCATAGCGAATCAGTCGCAGCGTGGGGAAACCAACATGGGCGGTCATGCGGCGCACCTGGCGATTACGTCCTTCATATAAGGTGATCTTAAGCCAGCTGGTGGGAATACTTTTTCGTTCACGAATTGGCGGATTACGGGGCCATAACCATTCCGGCTCCTCAACCATCTCCGCACCTGCGGGCAGGGTAGGGCCATCATTTAAGGTTACGCCATTGCGCAACGCTTCAAGGGCGTCTTCCGTGGGAATACCTTCTACCTGTACATAATAGATTTTCCCGGTACGTTTACCCGGCTGGGTTAAACGCGCCTGCAAAGCGCCGTTATTGGTCAGCACCAGTAACCCTTCGCTGTCGCGGTCGAGACGACCTGCCGCATACACCCCCTGAATCGGGATGAATTCTTTTAATGTTTTGCGTCCGGCTTCATCGGTGAACTGCGGAAGAACATCGTAGGGTTTATTGAACAGGATCACACGCGTGGGCTGGTTTTCAGGTTTTCGCCTGGTAGAACGTTGCGAGCTGAATCGCTTAACCTGGTGATTTCTAAAAGAAGTTTTTTGCATGGTATTTTCAGAGATTATGAATTGCCGCATTATAGCCTAATAACGCGCATCTTTCATGACGGCAAACAATAGGGTAGTATTGACAAGCCAATTACAAATCATTAACAAAAAATTGCTCTAACGCATCCGTATCGCAGGACGCAAACGCATATGCAACGTGGTGGCAGACGAGCAAACCAGTAGCGCTCGAAGGAGAGGTGAATGGAAAGTAAAGTAGTTGTTCCGGCACAAGGCAAGAAGATCACCCTGCAAAACGGCAAACTCAACGTTCCTGAAAATCCGATTATCCCTTACATTGAAGGTGATGGAATCGGTGTAGATGTAACCCCAGCCATGCTGAAAGTGGTCGACGCTGCAGTCGAGAAAGCCTATAAAGGCGAGCGTAAAATCTCCTGGATGGAAATTTACACCGGTGAAAAATCCACACAGGTTTATGGTCAGGATGTCTGGCTGCCTGCTGAAACCCTTGATCTGATTCGTGAATATCGCGTTGCCATTAAAGGCCCGCTGACCACTCCGGTTGGTGGCGGTATTCGTTCTCTCAACGTTGCCCTGCGCCAGGAACTGGATCTCTACATCTGCCTGCGTCCGGTACGTTACTATCAGGGCACCCCAAGCCCGGTTAAACACCCTGAACTGACCGATATGGTTATCTTCCGTGAAAACTCGGAAGACATTTATGCGGGTATCGAATGGAAAGCAGACTCTGCCGACGCCGAGAAAGTAATTAAATTCCTGCGTGAAGAGATGGGCGTGAAGAAAATTCGCTTCCCGGAACATTGCGGTATTGGTATTAAGCCGTGTTCTGAAGAAGGCACCAAACGTCTGGTTCGTGCCGCGATCGAATACGCAATTGCTAACGATCGTGACTCTGTGACCCTGGTGCACAAAGGCAACATCATGAAGTTCACCGAAGGCGCGTTTAAAGACTGGGGCTACCAACTGGCGCGTGAAGAGTTTGGCGGTGAACTGATCGACGGCGGCCCGTGGCTGAAAGTCAAAAACCCGAACACCGGCAAAGAGATCGTCATTAAAGACGTGATTGCTGACGCATTCCTGCAACAGATCCTGCTGCGTCCGGCTGAATACGACGTTATCGCCTGTATGAACCTCAACGGTGACTACATTTCTGATGCTCTGGCAGCGCAGGTTGGCGGTATCGGTATCGCCCCAGGCGCAAACATCGGTGACGAATGCGCGCTGTTTGAAGCCACCCACGGTACTGCGCCGAAGTATGCTGGTCAGGACAAAGTTAACCCAGGCTCTATCATCCTCTCCGCTGAGATGATGCTGCGCCATATGGGTTGGACTGAAGCAGCTGACCTGATTGTTAAAGGTATGGAAGGCGCAATCAATGCGAAGACCGTAACCTATGATTTCGAACGCCTGATGGAAGGCGCTAAGTTGCTGAAATGTTCAGAATTTGGTGATGCGATCATCAAGAACATGTAATCTCTACATGTGTTAAATATTGAAACGGGCGTATAACACGCCCGTTGTTTTATGATGATGTAAAATTTTCCCCCAAACTTTCCCCAAAACCCTTCCCCAAAACTGGCTATTTTCTATGCTGTTTTGATATCTACGATAACCCAGTCTTTACCACGATCATCATTGTATCGGTCGGTCATTTCTCTGGATTTATGACCTGGTAACTTTTGCGTATCCAGACCCTGTTCCCGATATAACCGTTCTGACAGAGATCGCTGCTCATGAAATGTGGGCGCAGTTCCTTGCTCCCATTTTATGCCACATTTTTCCCTGGCCTTTTTAAAAGCCGTTGTCAGAGTATTTGCAGAAACCTGGTCTCCTCTGTTTGCTTGAGAGGTAGTGTGACGGTAATGGACCAGATATTTACTAACAACAGCATCCCTGCACTGAGATATAACTTCACGAAGGGTAATATTCAGAGCATCGCATTTCAGGTTAAGCGGAATAGCAAGTTTTGAACCGGTTTTTTCCTGAGTAATGTGCAACATGTCGTCCCAGATATCAGAGAATTTCAAATTGCAGATATCGCCTAAACGTTGTCCAGTAACAAGAGCAAGTAGCATCCCGCATTTTAAATAGGGCTGCCGTCTGCTTACGCTGTCAAATATTGCCTGCCATTCGGGCAGTGATAATCTTTGGCGGTTTACTCGATTTCGCGGTTGTTTTGTCGCGTTCTCTGCGGACGTTGAAAGAATTCAAAAAATACGTTGTTAACACATGGTAAGGTATGGGCTATTCCGGTGGCGATCCAGAGGTTTTTGTAATGCGACAAATCGATTTTTACATGGTAGATGCTTTTGCTACTTCCACATTTGAAGGTAATGCCGCAGCTGTTTGTCCTCTCACAGAATGGTTGCCCGATGAGACATTACTGAAAATGTCTAAACAGCATAACCAATCAGAAACCGCTTATTTTGTCCCGACTGAAAAAGGTTTTGAGCTGCGCTGGTTCACCACTCAGGCGGAAATCAATCTGTGCGGACATGCAACATTGGCCGCTGCTCACGTCATCTTTGAACATCTGAACCATCCGGGCGAGACTATCCAGTTTGATACCCGGTTTGTTGGTCCATTGACGGTGACACGCAACGGTGAATGGCTGACGCTTGATTTTCCTGCCTGGAAAACTGAACCCGTCACACCACCGTCATTACTGCTGGAAGCGTTAGGTATTACAGAATACATAGAAGTGCGCGTGGCGCGTGATTACATGGTGGTGCTGGAGAATCAACAGCAGGTTGAAGCAGTACGACCGAATATTAATGCCATGCTGCCTCTGGGAAAAATGGTTTGTATCACCGCTCCGGGGGAAGGGGAATACGATTTTGTCAGCCGTTTCTTCTGTCCGGGTGAAGCCGTAGTGGAAGACCCCGTCACAGGTTCAGCGCACAGTATGCTCATTCCGTACTGGGCGGAAAAACTTAATAAGACACAAATGATGGCGTATCAGGGCGCCGAGCGCGGCGGGGATTTACGCTGCCAGCAAGTCGGGGAACGTGTCCACATCGGCGGGCAGGCAACAACGTACCTGGCGGGTAAAATACTGTTGCGCTAGAACATACGGGATGTTGTTCGAAAGTCAGGTCTGCTGTTTGATCATGGCAGACCTGATGGTGGGGCTGGCAGTTCGCTCCGTGTCAGGAGCGGATGTTGCTTTTCAACTTTTATTGTCCTAAAAGTTAATGATCCAATGTAATAGTTGAGCGGATTTGCGTTTGAATTCAGGACTAAAATTTCTTCTTTTCATTTGTGCACCTGGATTGTTCTGAGGTCGCATATCACCTCTGTTCAGGTGGGCAAATTCAGTAAATTACTACAGTTTGTCCCCTCTGTGCCAGGAACGGAATTTGGGAATACAACTGTGCTTAAATACCATAATGTTACAAACTTTATTAAAGATTATTCTTTTCACAAGCTTTCACGAAAGTTGGTCGGCTCTGGGTTCTAACTATATAGCAGTTAGTTTCTGTGTTAACGTCTAATCCGCACAGTTTTGCCCATTGCAACGTGTGTGAGAGAAAAATGTCAGCTAGAGTAAAATTATTTCCCGCGATCCAAGTATGAGCCGTGTTGAAGTGAATTTGGTTGATAACCTTGGCTGCTTCTTCTCTAAGATAATTCATTAAGTTTGTGGAGCGTTGATTTTCTGGAGTGAATGTGATGTGTTTGAGCAACCCCCATACCGGAGCTTCTAAATCGGTGAGGGTGAAGCTTAACCAGGAATTAACAGAGGCTTTTTCAACCAAGTTTGCGGGGTAAAGAGTGACATTTTGATGTTTTTCACACAGGTAGGTACATATGGCTAAAGTCTCACTTATTGAAACTTCTTCGTCTATCAAAAAAGGAACTTTCCCAAAAGGGTGTGGTGATTTCACTTTAGAATCTGGATTAAAAAGATCAACTCTTACGGTATCGTAAGATATTCCAATTTCTTCAAGTGCCCAAAGTACTCTGAGAGATCTACTTTTAGGGTAAGTATAAATCTTTATTTCAATACTCCTTTATTTACCAACTTGTATAAAGAAACGATTAGTTGATGTCAAAAAGTCTATACATGACTCAAAGCGAACTGTCAGAGTTGATAGTTCTGGCTACGTATACTGTCAGTTCGAGTCTGAGTGGGTACAAGTTAACTGAAGTGCTATATGTACAACTATATACGTAGGGCTGAGTAACAAGTACTGTTCCTCAGTCCTACATTTTATCCTCAGCTACTTACTATTACCTCTAAAGTTCAAAAACACACACGCGACCATAAATATTGGCACTTGTAAGTTCGCCATCAAACTCATTAAACTTACCTTCTTGTATGCCAGGGAATACATTGTTTTCGATACTAAGAAGCGCCCAGCCACTCGCTGCTTGAGCACTGGGGGTCCATATGGTTGGATGGCTAACCAAACCTTCGCTTACTAATGTTTTTCCCCACTCTGCCCATAACGTCCCAACCTTAGGTATATTTGCTTCATTATTCAGTTCAGATTTCTCTGGCACTTTTCCGTTGGCTGTTATACAGGAGTCAACGAGTCCGACAGGATTCCCAATAGAGTTACTGTCCGGTTTAAACCATTTCCTAATTTGAAATTCGTACATAAGTGTTAACGCTCCTTCGACTGTGGGGATTGCGGTTATTCTAACTTTAGACCCGGAGGTAGGATTTGAAATAAATTTAACAATAGCAGAATCGCTCTGTTTATTTACTGTGACCCAATCACAATCTTTTGTTTTGTCACCACACGTGACTCGTAGATTATAATTATTAACACCTACAATGAAATTATTGCCAGTTATTGTAAAGGTTGCCCCTCTGAAACCTGTGGTTGGGAACCTTGGCGTTTGAGAACTAGCAAAACCCACCCCTCCAACAATTATAGAGCCATCCATGTTTCTCGGTTGCGCAGTGATATTATATGTGGCTGTTTTCTCGTTCTTCCATGACATAAGTTTTAGTGATGCCATCAGTCCATTGCCCACACTATCAGCTATATATTCTATTGTGTATTCACCGGCTTCCCCGGTTTCTGTCCAGCTATTTTTCTGCAAGGCATGTTCAACAGACAACAGGGCATCTTTATTCAGGCTTCCTGCCATCCCACTGATCGGCTTTCCATCCTTATCTTTCAGTGACAGTTTCAGAATTATAGGTTCTTCGTCTTCGTACTCACTGTAATTGGTAGTAAAAGATGATTTTGTCTCATCGAATGTCCTGCTCAGCGTCACCTTCACCGCGTCACGCGCCGCATTCTCTCCGCCAACCTGCGGCATGATACTCACCTCACCCTGCGATGTCCCTTTCAGGGTTGCTGTATAGACTCCTTTTTCCGCACCTTTCACGAAATCCTGCAGGGCTATAGTCATTCCCACAGGCATATCAATCGCTGCTTTTACATCCAGGTTGTCTATCGCATTACCATAGCTGTCCTGCGCGTTGTAGGTGATTATCGCTTCCTCCTGACCATCTGCAGCAATCTCTTCCTTGTCGCTGCCAAGTGTCGATTTATCGATATTAACGTCACCTGGATGGATGGTATACGGGGCAGTGGTTTTGTTTCCGTCGGTAAGCTTCAGCGTCGCTCTGTGACCTTCCTTCGCTCCCTGCGCGACATAAAGCATCTTGTAAGTACCATCTTCCTCTTCCTGCCACTCCGCACCGTCTTTTGATGACATCCCTTCCACAGTCACCACTTCTCCCTGCAGCAGGGCTTTCTGGTCACTCACAGGATGCTGCAGCGTATCTTTCAGCATTACCGTCACGAATACCTGCTCCCCTGCGTGGAAATTCTGTCCGGCCTGGTCTGCCCTGGTGGCGGCTGATGACAGGGTTATTGTTGAATACTTTGCCACTGGCACAACATCACTGAGCGTCACTGTGACCGGTGCTTTAGTCGCAGGTTTACCGTCCACCAGGGGCATCACGCTCACCGTCCCCTTCATGCTGCCTTTCAGCCCGGCGGTGTATTCACCGGGGGTTTTCGTCTCCGTGAAGAACTCACTCAGGCTGAAATTCAGTCCCTCCGGCGCCGTGAATCCGGCAGTCACCTTCAAACCACTGACCGCCTTACCGTCCGTGTCCCGGGCGAGGAAGGTCAGGTGTGCCGTGTCCACCCCGTCCGGCTTCAGTATGGGTTTGTCACTGGTCACTTCCGAGTCCTCTGCGCTCAGTTGTGGCGCCTGCACCACCACGGTACTCTCTTCCCGGTTACTGCGGTTGCCTTTCACATCCTCCGCCGTCACCGCCACCCGGTAGGTGTTATCGGTGTCCGGGGTGGCTGTGTAACGGTACGCCGGCAGGGTCACTGTCACTTGGTTGTCCGCGGTACTGATAACACCTCCGGCTGCCGTTAATGTTGCCGCATCGGTCTGCAATGTCTTCAGGGCATACTTACTCTGCAGCGAGGCCACCAGAGGTTTCTGCTCGCCGCCTTTACCGGTCACCGGGTCGTTAAGCTGCAGCTTCACCAGCTCCTTCTTGCGGTACTCCAGCACAATGTTGTTGTTACGCTCCACCAGGTCATGGCGGCTGCCGGAGAGGCTGCGGCGGTATGCCACCGCGTCCGGGTCAAGCTGGCGGGCCAGGCTCACCCCCGGCGTGTAGCTCAGGTTCAGGCCAAAACGGGTGTCGTTCTCACCCCCCTTGCCCTGACGCTGCTCCGCACTCAGGGAGACCAGCGGCACCGGGGTGTAACTCACCCCGGCGGTGAAGGCATGCGGGTCTTTCTGCCGGTGGTCACGACCAAACAGCGCCACCTCATCCCCGTAGTACTGTTCATACATCAGCTTCGCCCCCAGCTGCGGGTACGCGGGTAAATATCCTTCCGCCCGCACATCCCAGCCGTTCGCCGGACGGGCTTCATAGTCGTAATCCAGCTCTGGTGCATCCCGCCAGCCGGTGAGACGCAGGTAACCGTTAGCCCCGAGCTTCAGGTTATCGCGCCAGTATTCACCCCCGAGGCCCATCCGGCTGTGGTAACGGGTCAGGTCGTGGTCGAAAAACAGGTTCACCCCGGTCATGTAATCCGGCATAAAGTGACGCCAGCCGGTGCCGGTGTTGAGCTGGTTGCGGTCATCAGTGCGGTGAATGCTGTGCTGGGTGAAGATGATATTTTCCGGGGTGTCGTACCAGGGCAGCAGCAAATCAAGGGCCGAGCCTTTGAGGGTGAAGTGCTCATCAGCGCTCAGTGTCACCCGGGCAGTCCCCCACTGGCTCAGCCATTCCTGAAAGGCCGCCTGTGCCGCGCCGGTGGCATAACCCCGGGCCATGTCAGCCGCCTGGTCGCCACTGACTCCGCTGGTGAGCATACTGCCGGCCTGTGAGGCGAGTCCGGCCAGCCGGGCATCCTCATCCGCAGTCGCTGCGGTGGTGGTGTCTGCCACCGGTGCTGTCACCCGGAAAGTCCCGGTGGCTGTCGCCGCCACCGGAAAGGCCACCTGGGTGGCGATACACAAAAAAGCCACCGCCCGTGTCAGCGGTCTGTGGCGAAACGTGTTTTCATTCATAAAACATTCTCCATGTCATCTGTTCTGATATCCCGCAGCCACCGGCAGACGGTCTTCCTCTGCCCTTAACAAGGGGCACAGGAAGAGCGTCCGGCAGTCGGCGCAGAAAAACGGGGCAATAAAAAACGGTCAGACAGCAGGGGTAAGGGCAGGGCAGAGGTGCTGCCGGGAAAAAAATGTGTCGGCCGGGAGGCGGGTTGCCGGAAGTACCATGCATAGCAGGCTCATCGTATCAGAGGAAAGAGGATCCCAGTCTGCCGGGCGTTATGCCTGCTGAAAATCCGGTAAACACCGTATCCCCCTGTATTATGGGAGGCAGATGACAGAATCAGCCCGTTAAGGCGTTACTGTGGATTTGACGATACTGCTTACTGGCCTCCTCCGAATTACCAAAGACTCAATGCTGGATATCGACCGGGCTATGCCAGTGAAAATCCGCATCGAGTGCCATATGCCAGATCGCCGTCGCCGTGATCTGGTCAATCTGCAAAAGGCTGCTTTCGACGCACTCACCAAAGCCGGTTTCTGACCGAATGATGTGTAGATAAGAAGCAAAAGATCCGCAGGTGGCCTTTTTGATCCCTTTTTTGATCAGATTTGCAAGCTTGCTAGCCAGTTCCGGGCTGTCACCTGTTTGCCAGGCATCTGCTCCTGGATAATTCATTTTTACTTGCTCAACCGTAATCATTAAAAGTTCTTCTTAATCGCTGGTGAAAAGAAACGTTATTTTGATATAAATGATAGTATAACCCCCTAAAAATGAATGGAAATATCAATTAAATCAGATGGTTGTAAAAATATGATTTCAACTAATAAAAGGACAATTTAATGATACTTATCATTAAATATCAGTTGATTAAGAATAAAACTGTTTTTAAAACGCTTTCCAGATGGTTAGTAGGGATTATCACATTATTATTGTCTTAGATATTATTACAGCGTTTCAATTATTAAGAATAAATAGCAAAAATCAAATCAGAAAAATAATCGGGTAATATTATTAATTAATGAAAAATTAAAGTGCCGCTTTACATTTAACTTATATTTAATTCTCATAGACGAAAATTTTTATGTTGTGATATAATATGCTGAAAAAATGCAGGTTATCAATCTGTTAGTAATGTAAATAAATTTCCGAGGAGATTATTCCAGTGGGACGTAAATGGGCCAATATTGTTGCTAAAAAAACGGCTAAAGACGGTGCAACGTCTAAAGTATATGCAAAATTCGGTGTGGAAATCTATGCTGCTGCCAAACAAGGTGAACCGGACCCAGAATTAAACACATCTTTAAAATTCGTTATTGAACGTGCGAAGCAGGCACAAGTCCCAAAACACGTTATTGATAAAGCTATTGATAAAGCCAAAGGTGGTAGCGATGAAACGTTCGTACAAGGACGTTATGAAGGCTTTGGACCAAATGGCTCAATGATTATCGCTGAAACGTTGACTTCAAATGTTAATCGTACGATTGCAAATGTTCGCACAATTTTCAATAAAAAAGGCGGGAACATTGGTGCGGCAGGTTCTGTCAGTTATATGTTTGACAATACTGGCATGATTGTATTTGAAGGAACAGATCCTGACCATATTTTTGAAATTTTACTTGATGCTGAAGTTGATGTTCGTGATGTGACCGAAGAAGAAGGAAACATCGTTATTTATACCGAACCTACAGACCTTCACAAAGGCATTGCAGCTCTAAAAGCAGCGGGTATTACTAAATTCTCAACAACAGAATTAGAAATGATTGCTCAATCAGAAGTTGAACTTTCACCAGAAGATTTAGAAATCTTTGAAGGGCTTGTTGATGCCCTTGAAGATGATGATGATGTTCAAAAAGTATATCATAACGTTGCAAATCTCTAATTATAAATTAAAGAAGTCTGTCTTTATGGCAGATTTCTGAATCTTTGATTAAAGTTAGCAGAAATAATGACGGGGCTGTCCCCGTCAGTTTCGATTTATTTGATCTGTATGTTTATATTGTATTTTTTAGTTTTATCTTTACGGGCATCATTACGTGTTTGAAGCACTCTCAGTTCATATTTTCCCGTTGCGGGAAGGGTGTATTGACCATTGTTATCAAGTTCAGTGGAATATCTTGAGAGATCAACTGAGTCGCTGATGCCTGACCCGAAGAGGATAATATCAGCCCCCTCATTAGAAATACTGACGTGTACTTTCTGACCTTTATGGGCATAAAAGTTATATGTGTCGTAATCGTATCCTTTTATTTCGCCTGAGTACTGGGCGCTGCTATGACCTTTCCTGAACTCGACATTGACATCCTTACCTGAAGCAAAGCCCGTTGAGGTCAACAGTGCAAAAAGAAAAGCGGCTTTGCTAATGCCCTTGATTTTCATGTGTGTTCTCCTTTGTCAGGGTTATAACGATGAATTATTATAATATAATAAGTTGTGGTGGATGTGTTTCATTTCTTAGTAACTAAATTCTTCTCTCAACAAACAAATAGCCAGCCATCATCTCAGCAACCTTACAGATGAGTTTACGCTCTCTAAGCTTATCGCAAACAACGCGGGTAATTTCTTTTAACAACTCTTGAATCAACTAAATTCATACGTTATTAAAATATGTCATAAAGTCATTAAAAAGTTAATAATCATCAATGTTGATATTTGCATGTCGTGTTTAATAATTTGATTTTTATTGACTATTTTCAGGTTTTACGCAAATCTCAATTGCACAATAAAATAACCATCTGGAGATTATGTGAAACTTAATAAAGCCACACTGTTTACCTCGTTATTATTCTGTACGGGATTATCGTTTGCATCAACAACATGGATGGAAGAGGGCATCAATAAAAACTACGCCGAAACTGTTCAGTTGCGCAGAGATATACACCGGCATCCAGAGTTGGGTAATCAGGAAATAAATACCCAACAAAAAGTGGTTAATTACCTTAAACAACAAGGTATAGAGGTCGTAACCGGTTGGAAAAATGCACCTACCGCTGTGATTGGCATCATTAACCCTGATAAAAAGAACACAGTTGCTCTGCGTAGTGAGCTTGACGCTTTGCCGATTAAAGAAAACACCGGTTTGTCATTTGCGAGTCAGAGTACCGGGCAATTTATGGGGCAAGAAGTGCCGGTATCACATATGTGTGGTCACGACGTGCATATGGCAATGTTGCTTTCTGCAGCAAAAATATTGCAACAGAACAAAGACAAGTTTAATAACCGGGTAGTGTTAATTTTCCAGCCAGCGGAAGAGGGCGACAGTATCCATGATCTTTTTGATGAGAATCTTCCTGTAAGCGGGGCCAATGCTCTTGTGCAGGATGGCTTAATGGAAAAATATGCCATTAAGCGCGTGTTTGGTATTCACGTTATGGCAAGGCTACCTGCAGGGAAAATGTGGATTGCGCAAGGACCGGCGTTGAATAGTGTCGATGATTTCATTATTAAGGTTGAAGGTAAACAGTCTCATGGTGCGATGCCGTGGGCCGGAAGTGATGCCACGCTTACAGCTGCAAACATTGTTGTCGCGTTACAACAGATTGTCAGCCGTAATGCTGATTTATCCTCGGGAATGGGCGTAATCACTGTGGGCAAATTGACCGCAGGTGAAACCGCAAATGTGATGAGCGGGAAAGCGGAGATGGTTGGTACAATTCGCAGTAATAATGCCGATATTCGTCAAACCTTGTTAACGCGCATTCCTCAGGTTGCCGAAGGTATTGCGGACGCGGCCGGAGCGAAAGCTATAACGCAAATTGTGAAAATATATCCAGTGACAATGAATAATCCGCAGTTGGTCGAGACGATGGTTCCGTTGCTGCAAAAACAGGGCATTGATGCTGAGATCAACAACTGGAATCCTGGCGCATCTGAAGACTTCAGTTTTTATGCCCAAAAAGCACCGGGTATGTTTATGTTTCTCGGTGCTGATGCTGCCGGAACGTCTGATGTACAAAATAATCACAGTGATAAATTTAACGTAGATGAAACCACCATGCGCACGGGGGTGATGGCTCATCTGGTAGCAGCAACGTCGGAGCTTGAGTAACATCTGTTGACACTACATTAAAATACAGTAATACCTGCCGAGAAATTCGGCAGGTTACTTTTCAGAGCTCTCAGAGATTTATATTTCAACAGTATAGTTATTACAATATATTTAATATGTTGGCATAATGGTTTCATGGTGAAATGATTAGTGTGTGTAAAGTTTGTTTATTTCAGTATAATCCATAACTCTGTTATTCAGTTATGTACAGTGTCAGAAGAAATAAAAATTATTAAGTGTTACTGATTATATTATTATTTCTTACGTATATTAATGTATTTAGATTTCTTGTTTTTTTGTTTTTGCCTTTACAGTCAGTTTTGGTAGTCTGGGCTTATAGGTTACGTAATCAGGAATGTTTTTATCCAATGAATGGATGGCTAATCTATGAAACAAAATAAATTACCAGGGTTTAGCCTGGGATTAATCGCTCTGGCTGTGAATAGTGCATATGCTGATATTGTGATAACGCCTTCAGATGATAATCAGCATGCAGTGATAATAAATTCAGATACCGTCAATAAGAAGGTGTCAAATTCCATAGTCTATACTAATAGTAATTCAAGTTATGGGGTTTCTGTTAGTGATGTTGGAGTTGAGGCAACTATAGAGAACTCATTAATAGTAACATCTGGGGGGCAAGGAGAAAATGGGATTACCTCCAGCGCTGTCGTTAGTGAGTATGGTGCAACAACCACTATGGATGGGGTTAATATTGTATATACATCAGGCGATTATTCAGCAGGACTATTAAGCCAGGTTAATGATAAAGATTTCGATAACTCTGATGTCGCTGATCAAAACACTATAATCAAAGCAAATGGCTTGAATATCATTATTACAAAAGGAAAAAATGCGTCAGGCGTTTTGGCTTGCTCCAATCCTGGCGATAATCGAACCTGTGTTGATGAAGTGGATGATGTTAAGGATGAGCAGAATGATCATGAAATTGTTAGCCGTGCAGACTTAAAAATGACAGGGGGGGTAATACAGACCACAGGAGATAGAAGCTATGGTGCATATGCTAACAGGGAAAAATCTTTTATCCAGTTAGATGATGTAATGCTTGCCACTCATGGTGAAGAAAGTCATGCAATTGCTATCAGGCAGGGGAGTATAACGTTTGAAAATAGCCTGATATCTACGGAAGGAGAAAGCGCAAGCATTGCCAAAATCCATAATGGTGGCACGTTGACTTTAACAAATGTCATCGCAACCACAGATAAAGGAACAGGGTTGTCATTCTCAGGAAATATAAATTCTGCTGATGTCACACTGTCAAATACACAGCTTAACAGTTCCTCAGAAGTTATAGAAGTTAATAATTCTTTAGCTTCGATTGAGATAGGAAATCAGAGTATATTGTCATCAGCTAATAATGTTTTAATCAATAACACTGAAAGTGAACTGGTAGTTAAGGCTTCTGATTCGACCCTCTATGGTGCGGCGTTAATAAATAATGAGACGGCATCAGAGATTAAAACTGATCTTTCACTTTCTGCAGGTACTCGATGGTATATGTCAGATTCCTCTACAGTAACCAATCTGACAAACTCTGAGAGTAAAATCTATCTGTCAAACTACGAGAGTCAAACCTTTGATAAAGGTCGTGAGTTAATAGTTAATGGTGACTATCATGGTGATAATGGTTCGCTCTATTTTCGAACGGTATTAAATGGAGATGATTCGCCAACAGATAAACTAGAGGTCAAAGGAAATACATCTGGTTCAACGAATGTTTATGTCACAAATGCCGGCGGTACAGGTGAAGCAACAATCAATGGTATTGAGCTGATCACAGTCGGCGGTGATTCCAGTGGTGTATTTAATCAGGTTGGCAGGATCACCGCCGGAGCTTACGAATATGAGTTAAACAAAATCAATAAAAACTGGTATCTGACAAACTTCCTGATTGATGACGCCCCATCAGGTGATGATGATGTAACTCCGCCAGACTCAGATGATGATACTCCGCCAGATACCGGCGATGAGGACATTACTCCACCGGATTCCGACGATGAAGATGTTACTCCGCCGGACAGTGGTGATCCTATACCAAATCCCGACGAAGGTAATGACGACAGTGTTCTCCCGGACACTGATTCCGGTAACAACATCAACCCAGCCGGAAACAGCATTCCTGTTTTGCGCCCGGAAGGGGGAAGTTATGTTGCCAACCTGGCAGCGGCAAACAATCTGTTTTTGATGCGCCTGAATGATCGAGCAGGTGAAACGCGTTATATCGATCCTGCCAGAGAACAGGAACGCACAAGCAGATTATGGCTACGCCAGATCGGTGGGCATAACGCATGGCGTGATAGTAGTGGACAATTGAAAACCACTTCACATCGCTATGTAACACAGCTTGGCGCGGATCTGTTAACCGGTACATTCTGCGAAAAAGATAGCTGGCGCTTTGGTGTGATGGGAGGCTATGCCCGTGACTATAACTCAACTCATTCCTCGATTTCCGGTTACCGTTCAAAGGGTAGCGTTAGAGGTTACAGTGCCGGTCTGTACGCCACATGGTTTGCTGATGAGGTCAGCAAAAAAGGGGCTTACCTCGACACCTGGGCGCAGTACAGTTGGTTTAAAAACAGTGTGAAAGGCGATGAGCTGGCCTACGAAAGTTACAGTTCGAAAGGGGCAACCGCATCTATAGAAGCAGGATACGGTTTTTCCCTGAATAAACACTCAGGTTTAGAAAACGCGAAATATGAATGGATCTTCCAACCCCAGGCTCAGGCTATCTGGATGGATGTTGATCATAACGCCCATACTGAAGCCAATGGTACTCGTGTCGAAAACGAAGCGAGCAACAACTTTCAGACCCGATTGGGATTTCGCACCTTTATCCGCACGCAGGATAAAAACAGTGGTCCGCATGGTGATGACTTCGAACCTTTTGTTGAGATGAACTGGATCCATAACAGCAAAGATTTCGCCGTTTCCATGAATGGCGTGAAAGTTGAGCAGGAAGGGGCGAAAAACCTGGGTGAGATTAAACTCGGTGTTAACGGTAATCTGAGTCCTTCCGCCAGTGTCTGGGGTAACGTCGGCGTGCAGCTCGGTGACAATGGTTATAATGACACCGCCGTTATGCTTGGTTTCAAATATAAATTCTAACCTGTAGAAGGTTGTGCCGTGGTGAAAAATACACCACGGCACAAGTCGCTGATCAAATATTCAACGAATATAAATCAATACTGAATCATTTCAGAGATTCAGTAACATTTCCCGTCTGTATTCTTCTTACATTTGCTTGCTAGAATATTAACAAGCTTTAAGATAGGGTTGTGAATTGCAGTAATATGAACAAAAACAAACCGTTAGACATTGTCAGACTTTACGCCATTATCTCGGCATTCTTTATTATCCTCACCTTTCTGGTGATTTTATTTGGCGCCCATGGCTCATGGTTTGCCAATTTCCTGGTTGTGGTCAATTTCATTAACGCAGTGATGTGGTTCTTAATTAACCTTATTAACCGGCTGCGTATGAAATTAGCGCACAAAGACTACAGAGTGTCGATGAAAACACCAGACAGAAGGGTATGACGTTTTTATAAAATGATCATACTTTTCTGTCCTGTGTCATATTTTCTATTGACCGGGTCAATCATAATGCCTTCCCAGGCGCCCCGGACATCTGTTGTCAGGGGGATGAATTGACGATTGATCGGGAAAAAAAATGATTACGGCTAAACGGGCACTGGTGGCATGTGCGC
Source organism: Escherichia fergusonii ATCC 35469 (assembly GCF_000026225.1). Lineage (NCBI taxonomy): Bacteria > Pseudomonadati > Pseudomonadota > Gammaproteobacteria > Enterobacterales > Enterobacteriaceae > Escherichia > Escherichia fergusonii. Next base: position 1,835,170 of record NC_011740.1, on the reverse strand, counting down.
TGACTTTCGCACTCACTTCCTCACTCTACGCAGCAGAACAACCTCAAGATGGACGTACTCTTAAACTGGCGATTGGTGCTGAACCAACCGAAGGTTTTGATCCCATGCTTGGCTGGAGCCACGGCAGTTATTTTCTGCTTCATGGCCCGTTGTTAAAGCAGAATGCCGATATGAGTTGGGGGAATTTACTGACTGAGAAAGTTGCAACCAGTGATGACGGTAAAACCTGGACTCTGACATTAAAGCCCGATCTTCGCTTCTCAGATGGTTCTCCGCTCACTGCCGAAGACGTTGTTTTTACCTACAATAAAGCCGCGAAAAGCGGTGGGAAAATCGATATGGGGAACTTTAGTAATGCCCGGCAGATCGATAAACGCACAGTCGAAATCACGCTTAGCCATCCGCAAAGTACCTTCGTAAATGTGCTGGGTTCGTTGGGCATTGTTCCGGCAAAAGAATATGATGAGAAAACGTTCGCTCAGAAACCTATTGGTGCAGGCCCATATCGACTCGTAAGTTTCCAGCCAGGACAACAATTGATTGTTGAAGCCAACCCCTGGTATGCCGGAAAGAAAAACGACTTTAATCGACTGGTATTTGTTTTCCTGGATGAAGATAACGCCTGGGCTGCAGCACGCAGTGGTCAACTGGACCTCGTGCGTATTGCCCCGTCAATGGCTGCCTCGCCACAGCAAAAAAATCTCAAACTCTGGGTACGTGATAGTGTAGAAAACCGTGGCATTGTTTTTCCAATGGAGCCTGCCGGCAAAAAAGATGCGAATGGCTATCCTGTTGGTAACGATATCACCGCTGATGTCGCCATCCGTCGGGCGATTAACTACGCCATTGACCGCAAGCAACTCGCCCAGCAGGTCATGGAAGGTCATGCCATTCCGGCTTATAGCGCAGTTCAGGGACTACCATGGCAGAATCCTGCCAGCACATTCAAAGATGGCGACCTCAATAAAGCCCGGGCAATTCTCGATCAGGCTGGCTGGAAAATGGGTAAAAACGGCGTACGAGAGAAAGACGGGAAGGCAGCAAATCTTACATTATGGTACGCCAGCGGTGACAGTACCCGTCAGGATCTGGCGGAAGCCGTCCGCGCAATGCTGCAACCACTGGGGATTGCGGTTTCGTTACAGTCAGGAAGTTGGGAAACGGTAGAGCGGAATATGCATGCCAATCCGACGCTTTTCGGCTGGGGAAGCCTCGACCCTATGGAGCTGGTTCACCACTATAGTGGACAGGCTGCGGGTGTCGAATATTACAACCCCGGTTATTACCGCAATACCACCGTTGAACAGCATTTAAAACAGGCGCTGGATGCACCGGACTGGCAAAAAGCCGTTCCATTCTGGCAGCAGGTTGAATGGGATGGTCAAACCGGTGCGGGGGTACAGGGGGATGCAGCGTGGGCGTGGTTACTCAATATTCAACACACTTATCTTGCTAATCCATGTATCGACCTGGGTAAAGGCGCACCGGAAATTCATGGTAGCTGGTCACTGCTAAATAACTTGTCTGACTGGAAATGGACTTGTCGTTAATGATGCGTATTGCCCATCATTTGCTGCGGTTGGTAACTCTGCTAATGCTGGTGGCGGCAGGTACATTTATGCTGCTAAGTTTCTCGCCCGTTGACCCCATCCGTGCCTATATCGGTAATGATCTGCTGCATGTGCCACCAGAACAATATGCCCGTATTGCCGCACGTTGGGGGCTTGATCAACCATTATGGCAGCGTTTTGCTCACTGGTTTTTCCGTCTGTTACAGGGAGATTTAGGTTATTCGATGCTGTATAACGCCCCGGTTGCGAAAGTGATCGGCGAGCGTTTTGCTACCTCCTTTGCCTTGTTGGCCGGCGCATGGCTGTTGTCGGGCTTGCTGGGAATTTCAGCGGGATTTCTGGCCGGGCGCTATTTGCACCGCTGGCCCGATAAACTGATCTGTCGAGCGAGTTATCTCCTGTCATCATTACCTACATTCTGGATAGGGCTGCTACTGCTGGCCTTATTTGCCGTTCGCTGGCCCGTCTTGCCGGTTTGCTGTGCCTGGGAACCTGGTAACAGTGGCGATGTCGCTACTGTTACCGAACGAATACGCCATTTGATCTTACCTGTATCTGCTCTCAGCCTTTTGGGTATGGGGCAGATCGCACTACATACTCGTGAAAAAATAGCCAGTGTAATGGGCAGTGAATTTGTCCGCTTTGCCCGTGCACAGGGTGATGCTGGCTGGTCACTATTGGGTCATCATGTGCTGCGTCATGCCATTACGCCTGCTCTGTGTTTGCAATTTGCTTCTTTGGGGGAGTTGCTTGGCGGAGCGTTGTTGGCTGAAAAGGTTTTTGCTTATCCTGGCCTTGGTCAGGCAACTATCGATGCCGGATTGCGTGGTGATGTGCCGTTGTTATTGGGCATTGTACTCTTTAGCACGTTGCTGGTTTTTGTGGGGAATAGTCTGTCTGCATGGCTGGTGAATCGGCTGAATTATGCGTTGGAGCGGCCAGATGCTTTATAACCCAGCTCCAGTTCTCCTTCGGCTCTTCGTATCTGCCTCTTTGCTGCTCATCATAACCTGTTGTGGCGTGCTGGCATTACAGGACCCCCTGGCAGTTAATCTGTTGGCTCGCCATTTGCCTCCCGATACACAACACTGGTTTGGAACGGATAACCTTGGGCGTGATTTATGGATCCGATGCTTTCAGGGAGCATTAACCAGCTTACAAATTGGTGTTGGCGCTGCGTTATGTAGCGGATTCATTGCGTTAATGATGGCGGCAATTTCGCGGATAAATCGACACTTCGATACACTCGTTCGCCTGCTTACTGATGCAATGTTGTCGATGCCGCATCTACTGCTGTTAATCCTAATTTGCTTTACGTTGGGAGGGGGGAAAAACGGTGTGATTATGGCCGTCGCGTTTACTCACTGGCCGCGCCTGGCATTGATCCTGCGGGCGGAGGCAGAACGGGTGGCGCAGAGTGATTACCTGATGTTAACCCGACGAGCAGGTCGCCGTGCGTTGTATTGCTGGCGTCATCACTATCTTCCCGCATTACTGCCGCAGTGGCTGACAGGCACTTTGCTTATGTTTCCTCACGCAGTCTTGCATTCGGCAGCCCTGAGTTTTCTGGGATTTGGCCTCGCACCACATGAACCTTCGCTTGGTTTACTGCTGGCAGATGCATTGCGTTTTATCAGCTACGGTAACTGGTGGCTGGTTTTATTTCCTGGTTTGATGCTCTTTATTCTGGTGATGTTATTTGATCAACTGGCAAGAGCAGTTCAGCAGTTATGGTTAAGGAACGATAAATGTTGAGTTTGCAACAAGTGACTCTGGAAGTCGCACGCTATCGTTGGTTTGGTGCCAAACGCTGGTCTCCTTTACTGGAGGATATTTCTTTTGAGCTCGCGCCAGGGGAGTTGGTGGCGTTAGTGGGTGGCAGTGGGGAAGGGAAAAGCCTGTTATTGCAGTCACTACTCGATTTGCTGCCAGACAATATCCGCTTAACGGGGAAGATATCCCTTAATGGCTCACCTGTGGATAATCATCGTTTGCGACAACTGCGTGGCAAAACATTCAGTTATGTGCCGCAGGGCGTGCAGGCGCTAAATCCGATGTTGGATGTGCAAAAACATTTGCAACGGGCGTATCAATTAACGGGTAAAAACTGGAATATCCACCATGTGACGCAACTGCTGGCACAAAATCAACTGGAATCCTCCGTTCTTCGGCGTTATCCACGACAGCTTTCTGGCGGTATGGCGAAACGTGTCCTGGCCTGTCATGCAGCGTTAAGCGATTGCCGGTATATACTGGCTGATGAAATTACTGCATGGCTGGATGCACCACTGGCGCATCAGCTCATGCAACAATTGCAGGACTTGTGCAAACAAGGTTATGGGGTGCTATGGGTGACACACGATTTAATGCTGGCCGGGCAGTATGCTGACCGCATTGTCTCGCTTCATCGGGGGCGAGTCAGCGATAACCTTAGTCGGGAACAACTTCTGCAAGGCGAGATGAGCGAACAATTAAAGCGTCAGTGGCAGGCATTGCCAGAAAAAAATCTACTTTTTGTCTGAATGGGGAAGAAGAATGCTTAGCTGTCGTGATCTGCTCATTCGTCAGGGGGAGAAAGTCCTTTGGCAGAATCTGTCATTTTCCTTAAGACCGGGCGAGCGGCTGGGGCTCAGTACTCCAAGCGGCAGCGGAAAAACCACACTCGGCAGAGTTCTGGCTGGCTGGCAAAAACCGTTGTCAGGGGAGGTCCTGGTTGATGGTAAGCCGCTTGCGAACTGCGGTTATTGCCCGGTACAACTTGTACCACAACATCCGGAATTAACGTTTAATCCCTGGCGCAGCATTGCCGACTCTTTACAGGATTTCTGGTCACCGGATGCTGAAATGATGGCGCGCTTACATATTGCACCTGAATGGCTAACGCGGCGTCCGGGTCAACTTTCTGGCGGTGAGCTTGCCCGACTGGCGTTGTTACGAGCACTCGATCCACGTACGCGCTTTCTTATTGCTGATGAAATTACCGCACAACTAGATCCGGCAACTCAGCGTGATGTCTGGACGTTCTTGCTGGAATTGTGTCAGCGTCGTGCATTGGGCATGGTGGTAATAAGTCACCAGAAAGCGTTAGTGGCGCAAGTGTGCTCATCATTACTGGTTGAGTGAATTATGCGCGCTAAGTGCAAAAAACAGGCAATTATTCCTTCTGATGTATTTATGTAAACTATAGTTATTGCATGGACAATCTGTCTTGTGTATTATTCGCTCCGGTCCCAAGGGGGATGAGTTAGCTACCCTCAGGCAAATTGCCGGTGACGAATATTACCGCCATTAGCTCATCAGGAAGAGCAAACGACAAACGACAAAAGGATTGTTGGAAGGTACGGGGTTCGAGGCCTCGATGGCGGTCCAAATTTTAAGGCCCAGGCATTTTGTCTGGGTTTTTTATTGGCTGAAAAGCGCTAAAAATATAAAAATTGAGTCACAAAAAAAGGCAGAAATAATCTGCCCTTCTTTGAGAATATTCTTATCGAACGTTATTTCAGCTCTTCGGCTTCCGGCAATGTCACGTTAAGTTCGAGGATGGAAATATCACCATCTTTTTGCTCAAGCTGTACAGTGACCATTTCAGGATCGATTTGTACGTATTTACAGATCACATCAAGAATATCTTTGCGCAATTGCGGTAAGTAATGTGGCTCAGCATCGCTGCGGCGACGTTCAGCTACAATAATCTGCAGGCGTTCTTTAGCGATGTTCGCTGTGTTCTTTTTCCGCGAGAGAAAGAAATCAAGTAAGGCCATAACTTATCCTCCGAACAGGCGTTTGAGGAAACCTTTCTTTTCTTCTTCAATGAAGCGGAAAGGACGTTCTTCTCCTAACAGGCGCTCAACGGTGTCGGCATACGCTTTACCCGCATCGGCTGTGGCGTCGAGGATCACTGGCTCACCCTGGTTAGAGGCGCGGAGCACAGACTGATCTTCAGGGATCACACCAACCAATTTAATGCGCAGGATCTCCAGCACATCTTCCATACTCAGCATATCGCCTCTGCTCACACGGCCCGGATTATAACGGGTCAGCAGCAGGTGCTCTTTAATCGGTTCTTCACCATTTTCAGCACGGCGTGATTTTGAGGCCAGAATACCTAAAATTCGGTCAGAGTCGCGCACTGAAGAAACTTCCGGGTTAGTGGTGATAATGGCTTCATCAGCGAAATAGAGCGCCATCAGTGCACCTGTTTCGATACCGGCAGGGGAGTCACAGACAATAAATTCGAAGTCCATCGCTTTAAGATCGTCGAGAACTTTGGCGACACCTTCGCGGGTGAGTGCGTCTTTATCGCGTGTTTGCGAAGCAGGAAGAATAAACAGGTTCTCAGTACGTTTGTCCTTAATTAACGCCTGATTTAATGTAGCATCACCCTGAATGACGTTAACGAAGTCGTATACGACGCGGCGCTCACAACCCATAATCAGATCGAGATTACGCAGGCCAATATCAAAATCGATAACGACAGTTTTCTTTCCCTTCTGGGCCAAACCAGTAGCGATGGCCGCGCTGGAGGTGGTTTTGCCGACGCCACCTTTACCCGAAGTAACAACAATAATGCGTGCCATAGAAATTCCTTGTTAAAAAGGGATCAATTTAACGGTTGAACTGACAAAGCGTTATCTGCCAGCCGCAGACGTGCCGCTTTGCCATAAAATTCTGCCGGGATTTTATCACTCAGCCAGTAAACACCTGCAATAGATACTAGTTCTGCCGTCAGGTTGGTACAAAATATTTGTGCTTCACGATCACCCGCTGCTCCCGCAAGCGCACGACCACGCATCATGCCATACACATGAATATTGCCATCGGCGATGAGTTCTGCACCAGCACTGACGTGATTAGTCACTATTAGATCACATTGTGGAGCATAAATTCGCTGACCGGAACGTACGGGAACATCTATTAATCGCGTTTTTGTGATGGGGTTAGCGTTTTGCACCGGAGTGGCTGGGGTAATAACCTCAGCAGGGCGGGAACGCGCAACTTTCTCTTTACCTTCAGTCAGTAAGGGAAGCCCCATCTCATCAATTTCAGCTTTCAGTGAGGCATCTTTACAGCCGCTGACGCCAATAATGCGCAAACCTGTGGATGACACTGCTTTTTGTAGCGCAGACCAGTTAACCGGGTTTTCAAGGTCACCGACATTGATAACCACTGGTGCATGTCGTAAAAAAGCAGGAGCTTGCGCGATTTTGTCTTCCAACGCCTGACGAATAACCTCTGGTTCAGCCTCATGTAAATGAACCACTGATAAGGTGAAGCTGCTGCCTTTAAGCTCGATTGGCGTGTTTGACATCCTGGCCTTACTCAATTAGCTAATTATCTTCCCGGTATGGGGAGATATTCCGAAGTCCAGAAGGCATGTTATAGTCACTATTATATTCAGGCAAGTCACCATCCCATTAATTCAGAGTAAATGTATGCTTTGTGTGATCTATAGAAGTAGTAAACGTGATCAGACCTATTTATATGTCGAAAAAAAAGACGATTTTTCACGTGTTCCCGAAGAGCTGATGCAGGGATTCGGTAAACCACAACTGGCGATGATTCTGCCGTTGGACGGGCGTAAAAAATTAGTCAATGCTGATATTGAAAAAGTGAAAAAGGCGTTAACCGAGCAGGGATATTATTTGCAGTTACCGCCACCACCAGAAGATTTACTGAAACAGCATCTTTCTTTGACTGGGCATATCCGTACAGAGAGTGAGCAATAACGGGTAGTCTCCAGGTCATTCCTGAATATCACTTAGCGTAGGGGAAAACTATGTACCAACATCATAACTGGCAAGGTGCGCTGCTCGATTACCCGGTAAGTAAGGTTGTTTGTGTCGGCAGTAATTATGCCAAACACATCAAGGAGATGGGCAGCGAGACGCCAGAGGAACCGGTGTTGTTTATCAAACCGGAAACGGCATTGTGCGATCTCCGTCAGCCGCTGGCTATCCCGAGCGATCTTGGTGCTGTCCATCATGAAGTTGAACTGGCTGTACTGATTGGTGCGACCCTGCGTCAGGCCACAGAAGAGCATGTACGCAAAGCCATTGCGGGTTATGGCGTTGCGTTAGATCTGACGCTGCGTGATATTCAGGGAAAAATGAAAAAAGCAGGGCAACCGTGGGAAAAAGCGAAAGCCTTTGATAATTCTTGCCCAATTTCGGGGTTTATCCCTGTTGGGGAATTTGACGGTGATCCCCAGAATACATCATTAGGTTTGAAGGTGAACGGTCATGTGCGGCAGCAGGGAACTACTGCTGATATGATTCATCAAATTGTTCCGCTTATCGCTTATATGAGTAAGTTCTTCACCCTGAGAGCGGGGGATGTCGTACTGACTGGAACGCCAGAAGGCGTAGGTCCCCTGGTGAGTGGCGATGAGCTGGAAATCAACGTCAATGGTCATTATTTGATCACTCGCGTATTGTAATATCTTGTATACAGATTCTGCCGCTCTTTGGGGCGGCAATACTTGCATCGATCTTACGAAGTGGTTATAAGAAGCGCCTTTATAGCAATGGTGGATACCCTAATGAGCGACATACCTTTTTGGCAAACTAAGACCCTGGAAGACATGACTGATGCCGAATGGGAGTCGTTGTGCGATGGCTGTGGTCAATGTTGCCTGCACAAACTGATGGATGAAGATACCGACGAGATCTATTTCACCAACGTCGCCTGCCGCCAGTTGAACATCAAAACCTGTCAGTGCCGCAACTACGAACGTCGCTTCGAATATGAACCAGACTGTATTAAATTAACGCGGGAAAACCTGCCAACATTTGAATGGCTACCTGTGACGTGTGCTTACCGACTGCTTGCAGAAGGTAAACCGTTGCCGAAATGGCATCCGCTGATTGTCGGTTCGAAAGCAGCAATGCACGCAGAGCGTATTTCTGTTCGTCATATCGCAGTAAAAGAAAGCGAAGTTGTCGACTGGCAGGACCACATCTTAAATAAACCTGACTGGGCGCAGTGAATTCGCCCGTCCATTATTTCCTCTCTTGATATAATCAGAAATCTATTTTCACTTCAGGGATGGTTTATGGTGGAAATAGATTTTTATTTTCTGAAAAACATATTTTTCTTAATGATATTTTGGTTGTTGAAATATAAACTGCTTATCATTAGCTTGCTTATATTTGTCATGCATCAGGTTGCATTTTCTGTATCTGCAGAGTATTTGGCCTTAGGCTTCCTCCCATTCACGACCAACGAAAACATTGTTTAAATGTCACTGATGTTCTGTCCTGCAACGTGAATTATTTAGAGCATAATAAACTGCATAAATAAATTTTCATCTATTTTGCATATATATCACGAAATTTGGCGTATACCTCTTTGGCATTAACCCTATTGCTTTTTACTTAAAATTTAGTATATTTCTTCGCCTTCTTGTCTTACCAGTTGATTTTTTAGTTATTTTCAATGAGTTACTATTTTAAATGACTATGGTGAATAAGAAATTCAAACGAAAAGCTACCGACGCAATCACATGGTCGGTTATTGCGACGCAAATATTATCTCCAGTTTCTCTTTCTCTGATTCCGGCAAACAGTTTTGCATCGTCTGGTAATGCAGATATTGCACAAACTTATGCTAATGATGAGCACGCAAATAAACTGGCTTCATTTGCAGCAAGTGCTGGTCAGAGCCTGACGAATAATAATGCGAGTAGTTTTGCGGTTAATACTTTATCGGCTCAGGCGACAAAAGAGGTTGTTGACTGGCTACAGCAATATGGCAATGCGCGTATCAAACTTAATGTTGATGACTCCTTCTCTTTGAAAGACGCTGAGTTTGATTTTTTATATCCCTGGATGGATACCAAAGATTATGTTCTGTTCAGTCAGACGTCACTGCATCGTACAGATGATCGCAATCAGGCCAATATTGGTATCGGTGTTCGTCATTTTACCCCGGACAATGCCATGTTGGGGGCGAACATCTTTTACGATTATGACTTAACGCGTAGTCACTCCCGTGCCGGTTTTGGGGTGGAATACTGGCGGGATTATCTGCGTTTTGGTGCGAACACCTATTTCGGACTCTCTGACTGGAAAAACAGCCGCGATTTGGCGGACTATCTTGAGCGTCCGGCGAATGGCTGGGATGTTTCTGCTGAGGGTTGGTTGCCTGCATACCCGCAGTTAGGGGCCTCAGTTCAGTTCGAAAAATATTATGGTAAGAATGTTGGCTTGTTTGGCAGTGACAATCTGCAGGAGAACCCTTACGCGGTAACGGGGGAGATTTCTTATACCCCTGTTCCGTTGGTGAAATTCTCTGCCCAGCACAGGCAGGGGCAGAGTAATACCCATGACACGCGTTTTGGTGTTGAAATCAACTACCGCCCGGGTGTTCCGTTATCGAAACAGCTGGACAGCGACAATGTTGCTGCAATGCGAGAGGTACAGAATCGTCGCTACGATTTTGTTGAACGTAATAACAACATTGTTCTGGAGTATAAAAAGAAGAGTACTTTGCGTATTAGTCTGCCTGATGCCATTGAAGGCGAAAGTGGGGCAACTATTCCTGTCACGTTAAATGTCTCTCATGCCAGCAATGGTATCCAGTCCGTTCAGTGGTCTGACAGCGCATTTGCGGCAGCTGGTGGCAAGATTACCGGAAGTGGTACGTCGTGGCAGTTTACTTTACCGGCTTATCAGAATGGCGGTGTTAACACCTGGACTGTTGGGGCGACAGCGCGTGATAGCAAAGGTAATGCTTCTAACCATGCAGTAATAACGATTAGTGTCACCAGTAGCAATGTCTCTGCTGGCGATTCTTCCTTTACTCTGGATGGAAATAATAATGCTCAGATCTCGGCTGATGGGCAATCTACTTACCCGGTTACGCTTAATCTGAAAGACAGTAACGGTAAGCCATTAACGGGGCTTGAAAATGACATTGAGATGTCACTTGAGTTTACGCCTGATAATAATACTCAGCGCAGCAGAAGTGTCAGCGGACCGCAATTAGGCAAAGTTCAGGAGATCTCTGCGGGTGTATATCGCTCAATGCTTACCGCAGGCTCACAATCCGGGACGGCGCGTGTAACGGCAAAAGTACTGGGAAAAACCTTCACACTGAATATTAAGCAGACAGTTGCTGAAGAAGGCGAAACTGAAACTGACGCTGTATTAACCGCAGCACCTGCTGAGCAGGTGGTTGGTTACAACATCAATCTACAACTGGTTGCGAAAGATGCCAAGGGAAATGCCATTACAGGCGATAAAACATTGCGTTTTTATGCCCTTGACCAGGCAGAAGGTGTTGATTTTGGGGCGGTCACAGAAAAAGAGGGTGTTTATAGCGCTACTGTAACAGCAAAACGAGCGGGCAAGATTCGGATAGGTGTTAAATCTGATAGCCACGATTTCTCCGGTATTGAGAAAGAAATCTCCTTTACGGAAGATCGAATGCAGTTTGCATTCTCTCGTTTTGAGGCAAGCAAAAATAATGCATTGGCAGATGGTAAGCAGCAGAATACGGTAACGGTAAGCCTTGCAGACCGTTTCGGCAATGTGGTTCCTGGCTATGCTGTGACGTTGTCACTTCCTTCAGGGATAACACAAGTTGGTGGTGAACATGCAGTTTCAACTGACGAAAACGGTAACGCTGTTTTCACGTTAGTGAGCTCTACACCGGGATCTTATGTCATTAAGGCCCATGCTGGTCCTCAGGATTCTTCTGAGCTAACGGTGACGTTTGCATCGAATATGACCGGGGCATCATTGTCACTGACCCCTGAAAACAGTAGTGCAACAGCCAATATTCCTGCCAACGGTAAGGATGCAGCGGTACTGAATGTGCAGCTGACAAATAACACTAATGCGTCGGTGAATGGGCAGAAGGTTGAACTCATCACATCCGCTGAGGGCTTGTCTGTTCCGGCAAATATCATCACGGACGCGGCAGGTCGTGTTTCTGTACCCCTTACTACCGTGAAAGCGGGAGAGTACACAGTGACTGCACGGGTGACTGACGGTTCCAATAGTGTGGAATCTGGCAGTGTTAAGTTAACTTTTGTGCCAGATGCCGCCTCTGCAGAACTGACGATTGGCGCATCGAAACAGCAGATTGTGGCTGACGGTCATGAAAACGCGACTGTGGATATTCAGATGCTTGATGCCAATAACAATGCGTTTGCTGGCGATGTGAACTTAACCATTACTCCGTCAACGGGAGCATCATTGACCAGCAGCAAACTGCAACTGGATGCTCGTGGACAGGCAACCACGCAGTTCACTGCGTCAAAAGCTGGCAAGTACACGATTCAGGCCGAGTATATGCTCAATGGGAAGCGTATCACCGCAAGCCAAAATATTGATGCAGTGACGGATGTGAAGGATGCCGTGCTGGAGATCACATCTGATGTGAGCTCGGCTGTAGTGAGCGATACCAGCAACCTGAAATTTACGCTGCAACTGAAAAGCAAATCTGGTGAAGCGTTAAGTGGTCGTGTTGTGAAAATCAGTACCACAGGGCCATCGAAAAATGGAGAACTGGTAGTTGATCAATCAACTGTAACGACTGATGAAAGTGGCAAGGCGACGGTAAGTGTACATGGCAGAACAGCCGGATCGTACAAATTAACTGCGACTCTGGATGAGCTTGGCGCTACTACCAGTGCGGAGAAATCTTTCTCTCTGTATGCAGATGAAAACAATGGTGTTCTGAGTCTCTCTATGGAACCGGGTTATGTGACGGACGACGGTGAACCATTTGGGTTTATTGCCAGACTTACCGATAAGTTTGGTAACCCAATGACGGGGGAAGCAGAATTCACTGCGGGTAATGAAAAATACCTGGATTCAGCCGATAAGATCACAATGACACCCGCAAAAGTAACCTTAAGTTGGACGGGGCATGCTTATTCTGAAATCCGCACCTATTTGCCTGGCCGAACCTGGGTCAAAGTGAAGGTGACGCGCGGAGATAAAACCTATGAGCAAACCGAAGAAACCTGGGTTTCGGAGTTACCGAAAAATCCACAGCAATAATCAATAATGAAAAGGGGGCCATTGTGCCCCCTTATTTCGATCTTTAGCAAAAAGCGGTCAGTGATTAACGACCAAACAGATCACGTTTTTTCGCTTTGAATGGCTGAGAAATCGCTACCAGGATAGCAACAATAAGATAGGCCACAAAAATACCCAGCAACCATTGTGGCATTTCCAGTCCTAAAAATTCCCACTGCCGTTCTGCACAATCCCCGGAAGCGACAAACACTTGTGGGATCCATTTATCCAGGGGCAACCAACTCGGGAAACGAACGAAAAAGTCGCAGGTTACAAAGGGTGAAGGGTAAAGCTGCAGCATCGTATGTTCATAGGTCAACTGCACACCGCGCCAGGCACTATACAGCCAGATAATGATTGCGACATATCGCAACGGGGTTTTAGGGGCAATGGCACCAATTAATGCGGCCCCAAGAATGCCAAAAAGCGCACAACGTTCGTAAATGCATAGCACACAAGGTTTTAGCAGCATAACGTGCTGGAACCATAGCGCTACCAATTCAAGGGCGAGGGCGGTAAAGGCCATCAACAACCACGCACCGCGTCCTCGTGAGCACTGGTTTAAAAATCGCAACATAATAATTTCCCTGCAACATGCATAGAGCACGCAGTGTAAACCAATTCATTTGTCACGCCACTAGCGCGAAATAAAATAAAGTGTAATTAGGTAATTAATCGGCGAAAAAATAAACCGGGCAGTGATTAGCCCGGTATGTTGTTACGAAAGTGTAGCTAGCCAGCCTTGTTGAGTCATCCATTCTGTCATGGGGGCCAGCGTAAATTCCACGCAAAGCAAACCGACACAGGTCAGGACAATGGTATAAGGCAGCGCCATCCATACCATTCGACCATAAGAGAGACGAATCAGCGGTGCAAGGGCGGAAGTCAGCAGGAACAAGAAGGCCGCCTGACCATTTGGTGTGGCGACTGAAGGCAGGTTGGTTCCGGTATTAATTGCTGCTGCCAACAGTTCAAACTGATTAAGGGAGATAGTGCCGTTTTCCATCGCCGCTTTAGCTTCGTTGATATAGATCGTACCGACGAAGACGTTATCGGAAATAGAAGAAAGCAGACCATTAAACAGATAGAACAATGTTAACTGCGCATGTTCCGACGCCTGCAATACAAAATGAATAATCGGTGAGAACAAACTCTGATCAATGATCACCGCGACAATCGAGAAAAAGACGGTTAACAGTGCGGTAAACGGTAGTGACTCAGTGAAGGCTTTACCGATAGCGTGTTCGTCGGTTACCCCTGTCAGTGATGTCGCCATAATAATTACTGACAAACCAATTAAACCAACTTCAGCCAGATGCAGGGCGAGGGCGATAACCAACCAGATGCCAATCAGTGCCTGGACAATCAGGCGAACTTTATCCTGACGGGTACGCTGAAGGCGGCTTTGATCGTCGTACTGTTGCAGCACCTGACGCACTTTCTCCGGCAGCTTCTCGCCATAGCCAAACCAGCCCATCCTCTCTACCAGCAAGCAAGTCAACAGACCACAAACCAGCACTGGTACAGTAATGGGAGACATACGCAGGAAGAAGTCGCCAAAACTCCAGCCTGCGGCTTTGGCAATAATCAAGTTCTGCGGTTCACCAACCATGGTCATTACCCCGCCAAGCGCGGTGCCCACACCAGCATGCATCATCAGGCTGCGCAGAAATCCACGGAATTGCTCCAGAATAACTTTAAAGTGCTGATCAATATGGCTGTCATCGAGAATATCGTTATCTTCGCCACGAGAAGAAGCCACCCGGTGATAGATACCATAAAAGCCCACGGCAACACTTATTACGACTGCCACGACGGTCAGGGCGTCAAGGAAGGCAGAAAGGAAGGCTGCAGCAAGGCAGAAAGAGAGTGAGAGTAAAGCCTTAGAACGGATACTGAGCAGCAACCGGGTGAAGATAAACAGCAGCAATTGCTTCATAAAGTAAATACCTGCAACCATAAACATAAGTAGCAGTAATACTTCAAGGTTCGCCGCAACCTCTGCACGTACGTGTGATGGACTGGTCATGCCGATCATCACCGCTTCAATTGCCAGCAATCCACCGGGTAAGAGTGGATAACATTTAAGCGCCATTGCGAGGGTAAATATAAATTCGGCGACTAATAACCAACCAGCTATGAATGGATTAACTAAAAAAATCAGCGGATTAATGATTAAGAAGATCAAAAGTGCAAGTTTGTACCAGTCTGGTGACTGACCCAGAAAGTTACGCCATAAGGCGCGGCCCCAGGAGATTTCCATGTGGTTTCCCTTACCTATAAAAATGAAATGGTGTTTTTATCTTAGCGAACTAAGCTTAACGATCGTGACGAAATCAGGCAAGAACTTCACTACAGCAGGCTGATAACATCGCGAAATTTCAACGGCGATCCCCTTTTTCTTTATTGCGTCCGCTATCGGCCTTGATACCCGTCTGGTATGATGAGTGCAATTTTGTTTTGCTGTGTAATGGATATCTCACTATGGTCATTAAGGCGCAAAGCCCGGCAGGTTTCGCGGAAGAGTACATCATCGAAAGCATCTGGAATAATCGCTTCCCACCTGGCACCATCTTGCCTGCTGAACGTGAACTCTCTGAACTTATTGGAGTGACACGAACGACATTGCGTGAAGTCTTGCAACGTTTAGCGCGAGACGGTTGGCTGACAATTCAACACGGCAAGCCTACGAAGGTGAATAATTTTTGGGAAACGTCCGGGCTGAATATTCTGGAAACACTTGCGCGTCTCGATCACGAAAGTGTACCCCAGTTAATTGATAATCTGCTGTCTGTCAGAACCAATATATCCACTATTTTTATTCGTACTGCTTTCCGTCAACATCCGGATAAAGCGCAAGAGGTGCTGGCTGCGGCAAATGAAGTGGCTGATCACGCTGACGCCTTTGCCGAACTCGATTACAGCATTTTCCGTGGGCTGGCATTCGCCTCCGGTAACCCAATTTATGGGCTTATCATCAATGGGATGAAAGGATTATATACCCGTACAGGGCGTCACTATTTTGCTAACCCGGAAGCGCGCAGCCTGGCATTAGGTTTTTACCACAAACTGTCTGAATTATGCCGTCAGGGCGCTCATGATCAGGTGTATGAAACGGTGCGTCGCTACGGTCATGAAAGTGGCGAGATCTGGCATCGAATGCAAAAAAATCTGCCTGGTGACTTGTCCATCCAGGGGCAGTAACAGTGATAAAGAGACCCCCTCAGCTGAGGGGGTTTTTGATCAACGAGAAAGGTATTCAATTATCTGTTAAAGATTGCCCATTCTCGGTGGGCAACGTTCAAGTAACTCAACGCTGCCATCCTCATTTTGTTGCTCGAGCATCACATCAAATCCCCACAAGCGATGCACATGTTTCAGCACTTCTTTGCGGCCTCTATCCAGTGGTGCACGGTTATGCGGAATATAACGCAGAGTCAGTGAACGGTCGCCACGTAAGTCAACATTCCAGATCTGAATATTGGGCTCCAGATTGCTCAGGTTATATTGCGAAGAAAGGCGATTACGAATTTCCCGGTAACCTTCTTCATTGTGAATCGCGGATATTTCCAGATAATTATGCCGGTCATCATCCAGGACGGTGAAAAAGCGAAAATCTCGCATTACCTTCGGTGACAGGAACTGACTGATAAAACTTTCGTCTTTAAAATCGCGCATTGCAAAATGCAGTGTTTCCAGCCAGTCAGAACCGGCGATGTCCGGGAACCAATATTTATCTTCCTCGGTGGGAGACTGACAAATCCGTTTGATATCCTGGAACATCGCAAATCCCAGAGCATAAGGGTTGATACCGCTGTACCACGGACTGTTGTAGGGGGGCTGGAATACGACATTGGTGTGGCTATGTAAGAATTCCAGCATAAAGCGCTCAGTCACTTTTCCTTCATCGTACAGATGATTAAGAATGGTGTAGTGCCAGAACGTTGCCCAACCTTCATTCATCACCTGAGTCTGTTTCTGAGGGTAAAAGTACTGACTGACTTTGCGGACAATTCGCAGGATCTCACGCTGCCATGACTCCAGTAATGGCGCGTTTTTCTCCATAAAATAGAGCAAGTTCTCCTGTGGTTCGGAAGGATATCGGCGTGCTTCGGCAACGGTTTTCTCTTCTTCGCGTTTCGGCAATGTTCGCCAAAGCATATTTACCTGACTTTGCAGGTACTCTTCCCGGCTCTTTTGCCGTGCTTTTTCTTCTTGCAACGAGATCTTTTGTGGGCGTTTGTAGCGATCGACACCGTAGTTCATCAGCGCATGGCAGGAGTCCAACAACTTCTCGACTTCATCCACGCCGTAACGCTCTTCGCATTCAGTAATATATTTACGGGCAAAAATCAGGTAATCAACAATCGAACTGGCATCGGTCCAGCTACGGAATAAGTAATTGTTTTTGAAGAAAGAGTTGTGACCATAACAGGCATGCGCCATTACCAACGCCTGCATTGTAATGGTGTTCTCCTCCATCAGATACGCGATACACGGATTTGAGTTAATGACGATCTCATAGGCCAGTCCTTGCTGACCATGCTTATACAGACGTTCGGTTTCAATAAATTTTTTACCGAAAGACCAGTGGGGATAGTTAATGGGCATCCCTACACTGGAGTAAGCATCCATCATCTGCTCGGACGTGATGACTTCTATTTGGTGCGGGTAAGTGTCCAGTCGGTAAAGTTTCGCCACACGATCTATCTCTGCCAGGTAAATATCCAGCAGGTCAAAGGTCCAGTCGGGTCCATCGCTTAAACGTGTGGTGTCCTTGTTCATTGAATCAATTGTCGCCATACGCGCACCCTCATTGTTGGCGGCGCTCTCTGTGTGGAGCACCTCATTTCAAGCATAGAACACCTTGTTAAAAACCGTGACGATGAGAAATTTTTTCTTTGCGATTTCACATAACTGGAGTGCCAGAGATGAGGGTATATACGCTATTTTATGCTGGATAAAATCCCCCTTCAGCAGGAGATACCAAAGTTGCGATATTCCCATGATTACAGGGAGATGTGAGCCAGCTCACCATAAAAAAGCCATATGTTGAATAATATTTTCATCTGAGTTATCAAGATGTAATTAGTTTATTGTTCTTTTACCGTTATCGGAGTGGCTATGCGAGTTGTCATACTGGGAAGTGGTGTGGTTGGCGTGACCAGCGCCTGGTATTTGAGTCAGGCAGGACATGACGTCACTGTCATTGATCGTGAGCCTGGCCCGGCACTGGAAACCAGTGCTGCCAATGCCGGGCAAATTTCTCCGGGGTATGCGGCACCATGGGCGGCACCAGGCGTACCACTGAAAGCCATTAAATGGATGTTCCAGCGCCATGCGCCACTGGCAGTGCGTCTGGACGGTACTCAGTTCCAGTTAAAATGGATGTGGCAAATGCTGCGTAACTGCGATACCAGCCACTATATGGAAAACAAAGGGCGCATGGTGCGCCTGGCGGAGTACAGTCGTGATTGCCTGAAAGAGTTGCGTGCCGCGACAGGAATTGAATATGAAGGTCGTCAGGGTGGCACATTGCAGTTGTTTCGGACTGAACAACAGTTTGAAAACGCCACTCGTGATATCGCAGTTCTGGAAGATGCAGGCGTACCATATCAGTTGCTTGAATCAAATCGCCTGGCAGAAGTTGAACCGGCACTGGCAGCTGTCGCACATAAACTGACTGGGGGATTGCGCTTACCAAATGATGAAACAGGTGACTGCCAACTGTTTACCCAGCGACTCGCGCAGATGGCGGAGCAGGCTGGTGTGAAGTTCCGCTTTAATACACCAGTAGACAAACTGTTGTTTGAAGGTGAGCAAATTTACGGTGTGAAATGTGGTGATGAGGTCATTAAAGCTGATGCCTACGTGATGGCCTTTGGATCTTATTCTACGGCAATGTTGAAAGGAATCGTCGATATTCCGGTTTATCCGCTTAAGGGGTATTCCTTAACCATTCCGGTTGCAAACGAAGATGGCGCGCCAGTTTCCACTATTCTTGATGAAACTTACAAAATTGCGATTACCCGCTTTGATAATCGTATACGTGTCGGTGGTATGGCGGAAATTGTTGGTTTTAATACCGAACTGCTGCAACCGCGCCGCGAAACGCTGGAAATGGTGGTACGTGATCTCTACCCACGGGGGGGGCATATTGAGCAGGCGACTTTCTGGACGGGCCTGCGTCCAATGACGCCAGATGGTACACCTGTGGTGGGGCGTACAAGTTTCAAAAATTTATGGTTAAACACAGGGCACGGTACACTGGGCTGGACAATGGCTTGTGGTTCCGGGCAATTACTGAGTGACATTCTTTCTGGCCGTACCCCGGCTATTCCTTACGATGATCTGAGCGTGGCGCGTTACAGCAGTGGTTTTAGCCCGGCAAGACCGCGTCATTTGCACGGTGTTCATAACTAAAAGGAAACGAAATGACGCGACCTATACAGGCCAGTGTTGATTTACAGGCGTTGAAACAAAATCTGGCGATTGTCCGCCGGGCTGCGCCTGATGCGCGCGTCTGGTCAGTGGTAAAAGCCAATGCCTATGGACATGGGATCGAACGTATATGGAATGCACTTGCCTCGACAGATGGCTTTGCATTACTCAACATTGAAGATGCGGTGACACTGCGCGAACGCGGCTGGAAAGGGCCCATTCTGATGCTTGAGGGTTTTTTCCATGCTGATGATTTAGCAGTCTATGACAAGTATCGTCTCACAACGAGTGTTCACAGCAACTGGCAGCTTAAAGCATTGCAGAATGCCCGTCTGAATGCCCCGCTTGATATCTATGTGAAAGTCAACAGTGGCATGAACCGCCTGGGATTTCCTCCCGAAAAGATACCCACTGTCTGGCAACAACTGCGGGGGATGAGCAATGTCGGAGAAATGACGCTGATGTCGCATTTTGCTGATGCCGAACATCCTGAAGGTATTGTTCAGGCACTGGAAAAGGTGGAACAAGCCAGTGAAGGGATGGAGTGCCGTCGTTCGCTGGCTAACTCCGCGGCAACACTTTGGCATCCGCAAGCGCATTTTGACTGGGTACGTCCGGGGATCATTTTGTATGGTGCTTCGCCTACGGGACACTGGTGTGATATCGCCAATACCGGGCTTAAACCTGTTATGACGCTCAGCAGTGAAATTATCGGAGTTCAGACATTAAAAGCTGGAGATCGTGTTGGCTATGGCGGGCGTTACACCGCCAGCGGTGAGCAACGGATCGGTATTGTTGCTGCGGGCTATGCCGATGGTTACCCCCGTCATGCCCCAACGGGTACGCCGGTACTGGTGGATGGTGTGCGAACCATTACCGTTGGCACCGTTTCAATGGATATGCTGGCGGTGGATTTAACACCTTGTCCGCAGGCAGGAATAGGTACGCCAGTAGAACTGTGGGGTAAGGAGATCAAAATTGATGACGTGGCAGCCGCGGCGGGTACAGTGGGCTATGAGTTGATGTGTGCTCTGGCACTGCGTGTGCCAGTAGTGACAGTGTAACGCATTCATACCGGAGAAGACAGTCGTCTCTCTCCGGTAATGATGAGTTTATTCGGCAATCTCATCGGCGACACGAACGCCCACTTTCATGACCTGATTATCCTCTTTTTCAGCAACCGTCCAAATCATCCCCGCGAATTCTACCTGGTCACCCACAACCGGGGCGGCCCCGAGTAGTTGCTGTACAATCTCGCCCAGCGTCTGTTGTTTATCACGATATTCAGTGCCCGCATCGAGGCCATAAATAATCGCCACATCAGCAAATTTGGCGCTCCCTTCAAGAATAAAATCACCAAAGAAACGCTGATCCAGGGCCACAGGCGGTGATTGACTAAATAATTTGCCCAGCGCCGGAAGATCGCGTTCACGACCAATCACACAAAGTACATCACCTTCACGCAGGCGGGTACTGCCCGAGGGATGCAACAGCACGTTGTCGCGAAACAGTGCCGCTATTCGTGTGTCTTTGGGCATATGCAGATCGCGTAATGCTGCACCGACACACCATTTATCGGCACTCAATTGATAAACAAACTGTTCCCACGGGTTTTCCGGGTGAATATCCAGACCAACGCGGGAGACGGGCCAACCAACGGCAGGCACCACGACTTTCGCTTTTTTTGCTGCCCAGGAGAGAGACGTTCCCTGAAACAACAGTGAAATTAAGACCACAAAGAAGGCCACATTAAAGAACAGACGAGAATTATCCAGGCCGGCCATCATCGGAAAGACCGCAAGAATAATAGGTACAGCTCCGCGTAAGCCGACCCAACTGATAAAAATACGTTCCCGTAGATTAAAACCGCGGAAAGGCAGAAGTCCGGCAAAGACTGACAGTGGACGGGCAAAGAAAATCATCCACGCGGAAAGAAGTAGTGCTGGAATAGCAATCGGTAGCAGATCAGAAGGATTAACCAGTAAACCGAGCACCAGGAACATGGCGATTTGCGCCAGCCACGCCAGACCGTCGAAGTTTTGCAATATCCCGTAGCGGTTGCGAATCGGTCGGTTGCCGAGCAGGAAACCACATAGATAAACTGCCAGAATGCCACTGCCTTCAAGTGCTGTAGTCAGCGCAAAAATCAGGATACCGCCGCTTAATGCCAGCATTGGATAAAGCCCGGCAGGCAGGGCGATACGGTTAATCATCTGCTGAAGTAAATAGCCACCTCCCAGACCCAACAGGATACCCAGGCCGAACTGTTGCAGAATATCCAATGCAAAGGTCCAGCTGACTCCTGTTTCGTGATGCTGGATCATTTCAATCAGCGTAATGGTTAAAAACACCGCCATCGGATCATTACTGCCAGATTCTATTTCCAGTGTAGATCCAACACGTTCGTTAAGCCCTTTACCACCAAGCAGCGAAAACACTGCCGCAGCATCGGTAGAACCGACAATTGCGCCAATTAATAATCCTTCGATCAAATCGAGATTAAATAACCAGGCTGCCATCATGCCCGTCAGGCCTGAGGTGATCAGCACACCCACGGTCGCGAGGGAGAGTGCCGGGCCGAGAGCAACACGAAACGAGCTGGCCTGGGTACGCATTCCGCCATCAAGTAAAATGACCGCCAGTGCGAGGTTGCTGACCATATAAGCGAAGGGATAATTATCGAATGGAATACCGCCGACACCATCGACCCCGGCGAGCATACCGATCGCCAAAAAGATAACCAGAATAGGAATGCCAAGACGTGAAGAAAACGAACTGAGGAGAATACTGCAGGTAACAAGCACTGACCCTAAAATAAACAGACTGATGATCGTCGTGGCATCCAACGTTATGTTTCTCCCAAATTACGCTGTTTCGTAGTAACAACACTACCATATTAACGACCGAAACAGCGGGATAGTTAACGCTTATTCACGTTTTTTTTAAGATTTCAGAACAGGATGACCGCTAAGGATTAACTGGGTGCCATTTTGATTATTTCTCAGTACTGCGTGAGCCCCCAAAGGTAAAGTGACCGTGCGTTGCTCATGACCGAAATCTAACCCAGTAAGCAGTGGAACAGAGAGGCGTGACCGCAGAAAATCAAACACACTTTGCAGGGAATAACCGGCATCGTAATCATTGGGAGCACTACCGCTAAAACTACCGAGAACAATCCCTTTTTGACGATCTAATATTCCAGCTTCAAGTAACTGTAATAGCATCCGCTCAACCCGGAATGGATGTTCATTAATATCCTCCAGAACCAGAATGCCGTTACTGATATTTGGCATCCACGGAGTGCCTATTAATGAAATCAACATTGCCAGATTTCCCCCCCACAATGTTCCTTCTGTCTGACAAGAAGGGCCTTCACCTTGCCACTCGACGGTGAATGTTTTGTTACGCAATGCCAGCCAGAAATGGTGAGCCGTAAACTCATTGAGTGTTTCTGCGCCAAAATTTGCTGCCAGCATGGGGCCGCTGAAAGTAATCACGTTGCCTTTTGCCAGTAACCCACACTGAATTGCAGTGAAATCACTGTGCCCACAAATGAGTAATGGGTTATGCAACTGCCGTGCAATCAATGCCGACCAGTCGATCCCGGCCAGGATTCGACTGGCACCATAACCACCACGTACGGCCAGTACGATGGTATTGGGGAGATCAAGATGGGCGAGGGCATTGATATCTGCCAGCCGCTCTGTCTCTGTACCAGCAAAACGTTGATAGCGTCGGTAAATAACGTCTGAATTATTCACCTGATGACCAGCTTCTGTCAGGCGTTGAACACCGCGCCAGGCGGCCTCTTGATTGATGCAATAACCTGATGGAGCAATTAAATGAAACAGAGACATGGCAATTCCTTGCTGACAACTGAATGCAAATGTATATCATGCCGCGTAGGTATTGTGTTGTCACCTCAGAGACAAATTCCGGCATAAGGATAGACGAAGTGAAATTGAGATGGTTTGCCTTTTTAGTTGTGTTACTCGCTGGTTGTGCGACGAAGAGAGATTATGAAAATCCTCCATGGAATGCCAAAGTCCCGGTACAGCGCGCAATGCAGTGGATGCCGATAAGCCAAAAGGCCGGAGCGGCCTGGAATGTCGATCCGCAGTTAATTACTGCGATTATTGCCATTGAGTCTGGCGGTAATCCTAACGCAGTCAGTAAATCGAATGCTGTTGGCCTGATGCAACTCAAAGCCTCAACATCCGGTCGTGATGTTTATCGCCGTATGGGCTGGAGTGGTGAACCGACGACCAGTGAGCTAAAAAACCCGGAGCGAAACATCTCCATGGGGGCAGCTTATTTGAACATTCTGGAAACCGGCCCCCTTGCCGGGATTAAAGATCCGCAGGTTTTACAATATGCGCTGGTGGTCTCCTATGCCAACGGTGCGGGGGCATTGCTACGGACCTTTTCATCTGATCGCAAAAAGGCGATCACTAAAATCAATGATCTGAGCGCAGATGAGTTTTTTGACCATGTGGCAAAAAATCATCCGGCACCTCAGGCGCCGCGTTACATCTGGAAACTGCAACGCGCGCTGGATGAAATGTAGCGTCCTGGTACTTAGTTACGCACTTTACTGGCGCGTTCGCGCTCTTCCCGTTCAAGGGAAAATATAATCCGCTGTAATTCCCGCTCCATCGCCGGGCCGACGTTGAGAAAACGAAAGCTAAGGCGGGGAGTGGTGACGGTCTCATTTTTACTGGCGACGATAACGCGTTCACTTATCGACAAAAGCTGAGCGTCAAAATGGAAAATACCCCATTGCCCCATATTGACCTCCATATGCGAAAATTGCATTCCTTCCTGCAAGTTTTCGGGTGGCGCAGTCTCCAGTAATACGCCCATTCCCCCCAGCGAAAGATCGTACAGTCGACAACGTAACTTCGAATTATCAGGTAATTGTGCTGTGCAGTAATAAGGAGGATGAAGAGGCGCGGAGATACGGAAATATTTTCTTCGCTGGACAAACCATAATGATTGCGGCAAAGGACTGATAAATGCGGGAAGTTGCTGATATTCACCGTCAGGTAATGTTTCCAGCATAAACTCTACTTTAGCGCCCTGAGTTTCCGCCGTGATCGTTATATTTTGCGCATTTTTAACGGCGATATTTTCTGCCACCTGACTACCAAAATCCATAATCAACGTATCAGGCGTCACCAGTAGAATTTTGCTGATGAATTGCCCGGAGTTCCACGAAATACGCAGCGGTACCTGGGCTTTGTGTAGATCACGCAGTACACCGAGAACGGCTAACGGATTACTCTTCAGGAACTGCTCATGGTAATGACTCACGCGGAAAAACTCCTGGTTGTCTGACAGACTGTCCTTGGGTTATCGGCAGCAGCGGGAAAAAGTTAATACCAATGAATGAAATTTAAGATTGGTGACCAAATGCGCATGTTTATAACGGATACGGCGTTAACGTCTTACCTGGTTTGTAATATCTCTTAAATTCAATATGTTGAATCTGATAAGTTGGCCAGATAAATGTAGTGCATCAGGCCATTATAGGTTTGTCATCAGTCCCGAAATTTTGATTTTGATTTGTGCTTAAACCACGCAGATCACGGCGTTGCCTATAATTAGAATGCTGACGCAAGAACCTCTTGCGCCGGATTCACTGGAAAGAGGGTCTGAACATGGGAATTATTGCCTGGATTATATTTGGTTTGATTGCAGGGGTTATCGCCAAGCTGATCATGCCGGGGCGCGATGGCGGGGGATTTTTCCTGACCTGTATTCTCGGTATTGTCGGTGCGGTGGTCGGCGGCTGGCTGGCGACCATGTTTGGTATTGGCGGCAGCATCAGTGGATTTAACCTGCATAGTTTCCTCGTCGCGGTGGTTGGCGCGATCCTGGTGCTGGGCGTATTTCGCCTCCTGCGACGGGAATAACTTACCTGAAAACGGCCCTGCGGGGCCGTTCAAATAATTAGTTAGCCGTCGTACCAGTTTGCGACGGTTGAAGGTTTGATTCAGTGACCGGTTCCGGGGGAACGTTATCGCAAGGCTTCTCTTTCGGGCATACCAGATCGAGCATTTTCAGAGTGACACCATTACTCCAGCCAAAACCATCTTGTAATGGATACTCCCCACCCCCTCCGCCAGTACCGGTGGTACTGACATCATATTTTTCCACCAGTTTTTTATCACGATCATAGGTATGCTGAACATTGGTTAAAAAACGCCAGGTAACTGCCATCGCTACATCTTGCTGACCGTAATTTTGCAAACCTTCAGTAGCAACCCATTGCAATGGCGCCCAGCCGTTTGGCGCATCCCACTGTTGACCACTTTTTACTGATGTTGTAGCAAGGCCACCAGGCTGTAACAGATGGGCCCTGGTCGCCTCAGCGACTTTTACTGCACGGTCTTTACCCGCTGCGTTGACATAAAGTGGAAAGAGAGCTGCCGCAGTAAGTTGATTACGGACTTTGTGGCTTTTTAGATCGTAGTCGGCGTACCAACCTTCTTTGTCGTTCCATAAATAGTGCTCAATGGCTTTCTGACGCGCCGTTGCCAGATTTTCATACTGGCTCGCCATCGCCTCATCACCTGAAGCTTTGCTGGCACGCGCAAGTATCTTCTCCATCTTATATAACAAGGCGTTGAGATCGACCGGAACAATGCTGGTAGTACGAATCGTGCTCAGTTGTTGTGGATTATCCATCCAGCGGGAACTGAAATCCCAACCGGAAGCTGCGGCTGAACGCAGATCACGATAAACTTCAGTGGCCGGGCGGGAAGGGTTACTTTTAGCGGTCGTAATATCTTCGTTCCAGGATTCCGGGCGTGGAGTGTCGCGATCATCCCAATATCGATTCAAAATAGTGCCGTCTTCCAGTTTTACTACACGTTTATTTTGTCCACCTGGCTGTAGATCCTCAGTACCTTCCATCCAGTATGCATACTCTTTTTGCAACTGCGGCAGATATTGCTTCAGCGCATCATCCCCTTTGTTTTGCGCCAGAAGCTCCACCATAAACGCGAAAAAGGGTGGTTGTGAGCGGCTCAGGTAATAACTGCGGTTGCCATTAGGGATATGACCAAAGGTATCGATTTCCCAGGCAAAATTCGCCACCATGTCTGCAACTTTATCCCAGTGTCCACTCTCGGCAAGCCCTAACATGGTGAAATAACTGTCCCAGTAATAAACCTCGCGAAAGCGTCCACCAGGCACAACATAAGGTTCCGGTAACGGTAACAACGAATCCCATTTATCAGTGCGCTCTGTAGTGCGGGTTAGTACAGGCCACAAGCCATCAATATGCTCACGTAGTGATTGGCCCGCAGGAGGAACATATTTTTCGCCTTCTTTTGGCAGAATAAAGTTAACGCTGACAAAATGGCGTAAATCAAAACCGCTTTGATTACGTTGCATCCGGTAATCTGCCAGAATCATCAATGGATCGCTTTTTGGCACTGCATCGGCAAAGGTTTTCTGATCCGGGAAGAGTTTTGCACTCTGAACATCGTTGAACAGCGGCCCTAACAGAATATCTGGTGGTTGCAAAGGCGTATCAGCGAGTTCCTCTGCGTTCGCGGCCTGGCTGGCAAGACTCAGGAGTAGGGCAGTGGTAACCGTTTTTAAAGCTCCGGGTAGTGTGGCATGGGCGCGATGTGCAGGTGTTTTCATGAATGATTCTCCTTCGTGGAATACCGAATAAAGCGGCATCAATCAGAAAACCTTAGTTCATGATCTGGTTATTTGTATTAATCAGTTGCGATTTTGCGAGACAGGGTGATTAACCAAAAGAAATTCGGCAAGTATGAGATATAAAAAAATCCACGCCTGGCGTGGATTTTTCAGTAGATTGAAAGGCGAGAACGTTTAAACGTTAAACAGGAAGTTCATTACATCGCCATCTTTAACGATGTAATCTTTACCTTCTGCACGCATTTTCCCGGCTTCTTTCGCGCCCTGCTCACCTTTATAGGTGATGAAATCTTCAAAAGAGATCGTCTGTGCGCGGATAAAACCTTTCTCAAAATCGGTATGGATTTTACCGGCTGCTTGCGGAGCCGTCGCGCCCACCGGAATGGTCCATGCACGCACTTCCTTAACACCTGCGGTAAAGTAAGTTTGCAGATTCAGCAGCTTGTATCCGGCACGGATCACGCGGTTTAGCCCCGGTTCTTCCAGACCCAGTTCCTGCATAAACTCTTCACGCTCTTCGTCGTCAAGCTCTGCGATATCGGCTTCTACAGCAGCACAAACCGGAACAACCACAGAACCTTCTTTAGCCGCAATTTCACGAACCTGATCGAGATACGGGTTGTTTTCGAAACCATCTTCATTGACGTTAGCAATGTACATTGTTGGTTTCAGCGTCAGGAAGCTCAGATAGCGGATAGCGGCTTTTTCTTCCGCACTCAGATCCAGTGCG
Organism: Escherichia fergusonii ATCC 35469; assembly: GCF_000026225.1. Classification (NCBI taxonomy): domain Bacteria; kingdom Pseudomonadati; phylum Pseudomonadota; class Gammaproteobacteria; order Enterobacterales; family Enterobacteriaceae; genus Escherichia; species Escherichia fergusonii. The sequence continues at coordinate 1,807,724 of NC_011740.1, read as the reverse complement.
CGCAGCATGCCAGCGTTTTCCAGTTGTGGCAGGCATTTTTCCAGCACTGCCAGTTCTGCTTTAGCGTCTTTATCGCCACCTTTGGCTTTCTTCTGCACACGATGAATTGCACGCTCACAGGTGTCAAGGTCTGCCAGCGCCAGTTCGGTATTGATAACCTCAATATCATCTGCCGGGTTAACTTTGCCGGAGACGTGGATGATGTTGTCATTTTCAAAGCAACGCACAACGTGGCCAATCGCTTCAGTTTCACGGATGTTTGTCAGGAACTGGTTACCCAGACCTTCACCTTTCGACGCGCCTTTCACCAGACCCGCAATATCAACAAACTCCATGGTGGTGGGAAGCGTACGCTGCGGTTCTACGATCTCAGCCAGTTGGTCCAGACGTGGATCGGGCATTGGCACGACGCCTGTGTTCGGCTCAATGGTGCAGAATGGAAAGTTGGCCGCTTCAATACCGGCTTTGGTCAGCGCGTTGAACAGGGTGGATTTCCCGACGTTGGGCAAACCGACGATACCGCATTTGAATCCCATGATTTAAATCACCTTAATATCTTAATAATCAATCTGTTATGTAAAACAGATTGTAGAAATGGAAATAACTCTGCCTATTATACACGGCAGACGACAAAAATGCCGCCGATCCCTGCTTATTGGGCTTTAAAGGTGTGCAGACGACTGGTTGCTTTCGCTAAACCCTCTTTAAACCACACTTCCGTGCAACGAGCCGCTTCGTCAATCGCCTCATCAATTAGCTTTTGTTCTGTTACTGGCGGTTTGCCCAACACAAAGCCAACAACTTTATTTTTATCCCCTGGGTGTCCGATTCCGATACGTAAACGGTGAAAATTGGGGTTATTCCCTAATTTACTGATGATATCTTTAAGGCCATTATGACCACCATGACCGCCACCAAGCTTAAATTTTGCCACACCCGGCGGCAAATCAAGCTCGTCGTGTGCGACCAGGATCTCATCAGGATTAATGCGATAGAAGCTGGCCATTGCGGCGACAGCTTTACCGCTCAGATTCATAAATGTGGTCGGTACTAACAGGCGAACATCTTCGCCTTCAAGATTAATTCTGGAGGTATAACCGAAAAATTTTGGCTCCTCACGCAAAGGTGCGCGCAACCGTTCAGCCAGAAAATCGACGTACCATGCGCCTGCATTATGGCGTGTTGCCGCATATTCCGCGCCGGGGTTCGCCAGACCGACAATCAATTTAATCGTCACGTTATTTGTCCTGAGTGTTTATCTAACTGGCGCGTAGTTTACTGTCTGTCGCCACGGTTGACAAAAAAGAGCATCTTTACCATTACAAATGAATAATTGCATGAGTGGACAATTGAAAGGCTAAGCACTTCATGCTGTTATTTGTAAAGATTTGTTGAAAAAGCGGTTGTATTTGTGATCATCCCCGCACATATATCCTGGGGTGTTGTCTATACTTTACACATAAGGATTGGGGGTATCCCTTTAGCAGCCCAAAAGTTCCGGAGGTGACATATGAAACGCAAAAACGCTTCGTTACTCGGTAACGTTCTTATGGGGTTGGGTCTGGTGGTAATGGTAGGAGGAGTAGGCTATTCAATTTTAAACCAACTTCCCCAATTTAACCTGCCACAATTTTTTGCCCATGGAGCGGTATTAAGTATTTTCGTCGGTGCCATTCTCTGGCTGGCGGGTGCCCGTGTTGGCGGGCATGAACAGGTGTGCGACCGTTACTGGTGGGTACGGCATTATGATAAACGTTGCCGTCGTAATGATAATCGTCGCCCGAGCTAACATCTTGATTTGTAAAAACGGCCAGTCGCTTTATTGCTGACTGGCCGTTTTTATGCCTATTTATTGTCAGGCAGGTCTAAATCTGCCAGTGCAGCAGTACGGTTTGGATAAAAAGTCAGACGGCCAGGGATCGGTTTGATACCTGAACGAGCCATAGTACGTAACGGCTGGAATTCCACATTGCTCACGCGCAATTCACAACCTTCAGGCAGACGCTTTACAAAACGCTGGAAGGCATCAAGGCCGCCAGCATCTAACACCGGCACGGCATCCCACTTCAGAACCACGATACGTTTTCCTTCGATACGTGATTCAAGGTCGGTAAACAGACCTTCTGCTGCGGCAAAGAACAGCGGACCAATGACACGTAACACCAGAACATCATCAGGCACTTCTACGTTAACCGGAGCCAGACGTGTCATACGCGCAATGCGGCGCATAAACAGCAGTGATGCGAGTACAATTCCCACGCTGATTGCGATCACCATATCGAACAGCACAGTGAGAGACATACACATCAACATGACAATAATGTCATCTTTTGGCGCATGACGAAGCAAATCGACCACTTTATGCGCTTCACTCATGTTCCACGCCACCATCAATAACAGGGCAGCCATAGCGGAAAGTGGTAGCCAGGAGAGCAGCGGTGCCAGTACCAGCAGGGCAAGAATAACCAGAATAGAGTGAATCACCGCCGAGATAGGGGAAGTTGCCCCGGCACGGACGTTAGCGGCAGAACGCGCGATGGCAGCTGTAGCGGTAATACCACCAAAGAATGGGGCGATGATATTCCCCAGTCCCTGACCAACCAGTTCACTATTCGCTTTGTGTTTCGTTCCTGTCATACCATCCAGTACCACGGCGCAGAGCAGTGATTCAATTGCCCCTAACATCGCCATCGAAAATGCTGCCGGAAGCAGAGTGCGAATGGAGTCCCAGGTGAGGGTAAATTCGGAATTGGGCAGGTCCCACGGCAGTACCAGTTGCGGCAGCAGTTGCGGAATACCGTTACCCTGAGAACCATCGGCCAGAACGTAGTGGAATTGCGAACCGATGGTAGCAACATGTCCGCCGAGCAGGTTAACAATCCCCATCACCGCGCAACCAGCCAGCAAGGCCGGAAGGTGACCGGGTAAACGAATGCCCAGACGTGGCCAGAAAACCAGAATGCCAAGCGTCACAATGCCAATGGCAGCATCACCCACATTAATGGTCGGCAGCGCCATAAAAAGAGCGCCGACTTTTTGCAGATAATGTTCCGGTACATGAGCCATTTGCAGACCAAGAAAGTCTTTAATTTGCATTGTACCGATGGTGATCCCGATACCAGAAGTAAAACCTAAGGTAACGGAAACCGGAATATATTCAATCAAGCGTCCAAAACGTGCCAGCCCCATCAGGATCAAAAAGACACCTGACATGAGTGTCGCGACCAGCAATCCTGCAAGGCCAAACTGTTGCGACACCGGGTAAAGGATCACCACAAATGCAGCTGTCGGGCCAGAAACGCTAAAGCGTGAACCGCCCGTAATTGCAATGACAATCCCAGCCACAGCTGCGGTATACAAACCGTATTGCGGTGCAACACCACTACCAATTGCCAGAGCCATTGCCAGTGGGATCGCAATAATCCCGACGGTAATCCCGGCAATCAGGTCACGGGTAAACCGTGCGGCAGTATATTTTTCTTTCCAGCAAGCGTCGATCAGAGCGCGGAAAGGCATCACATGTGAGGAGAATATTTTGTTCACAATAATGTTTCATCCGTGAGCGCATCATCTGTCAACTAAATGGCAGGTGAAGGAGGCATAGGTCATACAAATGGTTATTACAGACAAAAAAACCCGCCGCAGCGGGTCTTTGAGCCGGGTTCGATTAATGTTCGAACATGGCAGAGATCGATTCTTCGTTGCTGATACGACGAATCGCTTCGGCCAGCATACCTGACAGGGTCAGAGTACGCACGTTCGGCAGTGATTTGATTTCATCGCTCAGCGGAATGGTATCGCAGACAACGACTTCATCAATTACAGAGTTACGCAGGTTGTTCGCTGCGTTGCCAGAGAAGATCGGGTGAGTTGCGTACGCAAATACACGTTTAGCACCACGTTCTTTCAGAGCTTCTGCAGCTTTACACAGCGTACCGCCAGTGTCGATCATATCATCGACCAGTACGCAGTCACGACCTGCAACGTCACCGATGATATGCATCACCTGGGAAACGTTCGCACGCGGACGACGTTTGTCGATGATTGCCATATCGGTATCGTTCAGCAGCTTAGCGATAGCGCGGGCACGCACAACGCCGCCGATATCCGGAGAAACCACAATCGGGTTATCCAGATTCAGCTGCAGCATGTCTTCCAGCAGGATCGGGCTACCAAATACGTTATCAACCGGAACGTCGAAGAAACCCTGAATCTGTTCAGCGTGCAGATCCACTGTCAGCACACGGTCAACACCGACGCTGGAGAGGAAGTCTGCAACCACTTTCGCAGTGATTGGTACACGAGCGGAACGGACGCGACGGTCCTGGCGCGCATAGCCAAAGTAGGGGATAACAGCGGTGATACGACCTGCGGAAGCACGACGCAGGGCATCAACCATAACGACTAATTCCATCAGGTTGTCGTTAGTAGGGGCACAAGTGGACTGGATGATGAAAATATCACCACCGCGTACATTTTCGTTGATTTGTACACTGACTTCGCCGTCGCTAAAGCGACCTACAGCGGCGTCGCCGAGTGAAGTGTACAGGCGGTTGGCAATACGTTGTGCTAGTTCCGGGGTGGCGTTACCAGCAAAAAGCTTCATATCAGGCACGAGAAGAACCTCAGGCATGCGTCCATTGGTGGAAAGAATCTGCCGAAAACTGTGCGGGCCAGGCAATATTCTTTCCAGGCGGTGTATTAAAGAGCGCGATGCAACGTCTGGAACAAGGTGACGTTGTCACCGTAACTCAGCTTGCCCGGCTTAAAGCATGGCTCTGTGCAATGGGGAAAGATTGACACCTTTCGCCACAAAGCCATTGAGCCATTCCGGGGCTTGCTCTAGCACCTGGCGGGCTTCAGACTCTGTATCAAATTCAGCAAAGACACAGGCTCCTGTCCCAGTCAGGCGCGACGGGGCGTATTCTAACAGCCAGGAAAGCACCGCATCAACCTCGCGAAAACGTTTTCTTGCGATAACCTCGCAATCATTGCTAAATTCACATTTTAGCAACGTTTCTATTGACCTTTTTGGCGTATTGCGCGGGAGTTCAGGATCTTTAAAAATCACCGGAGTCGGAATACTTACACCAGGGTGCGCCACCAGATACCACTTCTCCGGCGGATCCACCGGCGTTAGTATTTCACCCACACCTTCTGCAAACGCGGCATGACCACGTACAAAGACCGGAACATCTGCGCCCAGCGTCAGCCCCAGTTCCGCCAGCTCATCCATGCTTAGCCCGCATTGCCAGAGATTATTTAACGCCACCAGAACCGTCGCGGCATTGGATGAGCCACCGCCAAGACCGCCGCCCATCGGCAAGCGCTTGTCAATACTGATATTCGCACCGCTTCCCGCTAGAAGTCGCCCGCTGGCGGCTGCTGTTTTCATCAGCAACCGTGCTGCGCGAACGATCAGGTTATCTTCGTGTTCCACACCTTCAACAGGCGTTAACAGGCGAATATCCCCATCGTCACGAAGCTCAATGCTGATAGTGTCGCCGTAATCAAGAAACTGAAACAGCGTTTGCAGCGTGTGGTAACCGTCCGCACGCTGACCGGTAATGTATAAAAACAGATTAAGTTTTGCCGGAGAGGGCCACTGTGTCCGCATTATTTCACTATCCAGTTATCCATTTTTAACTTGATACGCTGACCGCCTTCGGTAAGTTCCATGTTGGCAGGCATCGCAGGTTGCGTTTTGGTGTCATAACCACCGTAAACAACTTTCCAGTTTTTGCCGTTCTGGCTGTAGGTGATTTCGCTAAGGCGGTACTGGTCGTCCAGTTTGTAGTCAGTCGCATCACCCGGCAAACCTAAAATCCACTGGCGTAAGCTGTTGAGTGGAATGGGCATTCCGGTCAGTTTACCAATCATCTCTTCGGCGTCATCGGCGGTATAGCGCTGACCCTTATTATCCACCAACTGAACATTGCCAGGCTGAGCATTCAACTCCAGCTCAGTGCTGCCCAGCGGGTTCGTTAATAACAAGCGGTAACGATCCTGACCAGTTTGCTGCCAAAAGAAACGAGCATACACTTTCTGCTGGTCGGAAATATAAGCGAACGCGCCGCGCGTCTGATATTGATTGAGGTTGCGCACGTCTTGCTGATGCTGTCGCCACTGGGGAGAATCCGGGCTTTTACCAGGACCTTTCGGGGAAGTAATGGTACAAGCTGTGAGGACGAGGCTTGCCAGCGGCAGCAGGCGAATCAGGCGAAAATCAGGCAGGGGCATAATGATGACAAATCCTTGAGATACGTTGCAGTTATAACCCTTAATGCTAGCGTCACCATTAGTCATCGTCTATGTTCAAGTTGTCTTAATTGCAGAAATCTAACGGGTTCGGGCAATTACTCCAAAAGGGGGCGCTCCCTTTTATTGATCTCGCGCATACGGTATGATGCGCCGAGACTAACCTTATCAACGTTGGTATTATTTCCCGCAGACATGACCCTTTTAGCGCTCGGTATTAACCATAAAACGGCACCTGTATCGCTGCGAGAACGTGTATCGTTTTCGCCGGACAAACTTGATCAGGCGCTGGACAGCCTGCTCGCGCAGCCGATGGTGCAGGGCGGTGTGGTGCTGTCGACGTGTAACCGCACTGAGCTTTATCTTAGCGTCGAAGAGCAGGACAACCTGCAAGAGGCGTTAATCCGCTGGCTTTGCGATTATCACAATCTTAATGAAGAAGATCTGCGTAAAAGCCTCTACTGGCATCAGGATAACGACGCTGTCAGCCATTTAATGCGTGTTGCCAGTGGTCTGGATTCACTGGTTCTCGGGGAGCCGCAGATCCTCGGTCAGGTTAAAAAAGCGTTTGCCGATTCGCAAAAAGGTCATATGAAGGCCAGCGAACTGGAACGCATGTTCCAGAAATCTTTCTCTGTCGCGAAACGCGTTCGCACTGAAACAGATATCGGTGCCAGTGCTGTGTCTGTCGCTTTTGCGGCTTGTACGCTGGCGCGGCAGATCTTTGAATCGCTCTCTACGGTGACGGTACTGCTGGTTGGTGCGGGCGAAACCATCGAGCTGGTGGCTCGTCATCTGCGCGAACACAAAGTACAGAAGATGATTATCGCCAACCGCACTCGCGAACGTGCCCAAATTCTGGCAGATGAAGTCGGCGCGGAAGTGATTGCCCTGAGCGATATCGACGAGCGTCTGCGCGAAGCCGATATAATCATCAGTTCCACCGCCAGCCCGTTGCCGATTATCGGGAAAGGCATGGTTGAGCGCGCATTAAAAAGCCGTCGCAACCAACCGATGCTGCTGGTGGATATTGCCGTTCCACGCGATGTTGAGCCGGAAGTAGGTAAACTGGCGAATGCTTATCTTTATAGCGTTGACGATCTGCAAAGCATTATTTCGCATAACCTGGCGCAGCGTAAAGCTGCAGCTGTGGAAGCTGAAACGATTGTTGCTCAGGAAACCAGCGAGTTTATGTCCTGGTTACGCGCACAAAGTGCCAGCGAAACCATTCGTGAATATCGCAGCCAGGCTGAGCATATCCGTGATGAATTGACCGCCAAAGCATTAGCCGCTCTTGAGCAGGGCGGCGACGCGCAAGCCATAATGCAGGATCTGGCATGGAAACTGACTAACCGCCTGATCCATGCGCCAACGAAATCACTTCAACAGGCCGCCCGTGACGGGGACAACGAACGCCTGAATATTCTGCGCGACAGCCTCGGGCTGGAGTAGCAGTTCATCATTTTCTATTTTTACAGGGTGCATTTACGCCTATGAAGCCTTCTATCGTTGCCAAACTGGAAGCCCTGCATGAACGCCATGAAGAAGTTCAGGCGCTGCTGGGTGATGCGCAAACCATCGCTGACCAGGAACGTTTTCGCGCATTATCTCGTGAATATGCGCAGTTAAGTGATGTTTCGCGCTGTTTCACCGACTGGCAACAAGTTCAGGAAGATATCGAAACCGCACAGATGATGCTCGACGATCCTGAAATGCGTGAGATGGCGCAGGATGAACTGCGCGAAGCAAAAGAAAAAAGCGAGCAACTGGAACAGCAATTACAGGTTCTGTTACTGCCAAAAGATCCTGATGACGAACGTAACGCCTTCCTCGAAGTCCGTGCCGGAACCGGCGGCGACGAAGCGGCGCTGTTCGCTGGTGATCTGTTCCGTATGTACAGCCGTTACGCCGAAGCCCGCCGCTGGCGTGTAGAAATCATGAGCGCCAGCGAAGGTGAACATGGCGGTTATAAAGAGATCATCGCAAAAATTAGCGGTGATGGTGTGTATGGTCGTTTGAAATTTGAATCCGGCGGTCATCGCGTGCAGCGAGTTCCGGCCACGGAATCACAGGGTCGTATTCATACTTCTGCTTGTACTGTTGCGGTAATGCCAGAACTGCCTGACGCAGAACTGCCGGATATTAACCCGGCAGATTTGCGTATTGATACTTTCCGCTCTTCAGGGGCGGGTGGTCAGCACGTTAACACCACTGATTCGGCAATCCGTATTACCCACTTGCCGACCGGGATTGTTGTTGAATGTCAGGACGAACGTTCACAACATAAAAACAAAGCTAAAGCACTTTCAGTACTCGGTGCTCGCATCCACGCAGCAGAAATGGCAAAACGCCAACAGGCCGAAGCGTCTACTCGCCGTAACCTGCTGGGGAGTGGCGATCGCAGCGACCGTAACCGTACTTACAACTTCCCGCAGGGGCGCGTTACCGATCACCGCATCAACCTGACGCTCTACCGCCTGGATGAAGTGATGGAAGGTAAGCTGGATATGCTGATTGAACCGATTATCCAGGAACATCAGGCCGACCAACTGGCGGCGTTGTCCGAGCAGGAATAATGGAATATCAACACTGGCTGCGTGAAGCCATTAACCAATTACAGGGAAGCGAAAGCCCACGCCGTGACGCTGAAATCTTATTGGAGTATGTCACTGGCAGGGGGCGAACTTTTATTCTCGCCTTTGGCGAAACGCAACTGACTGATGAACAACTTCAGCAACTTGACGCGCTACTGGCGCGTCGTCGCGCTGGAGAACCTGTCGCCCATTTGACGGGGCAGCGTGAATTCTGGTCACTGCCGTTATTTGTATCGCCAGCCACCTTGATTCCGCGCCCGGACACCGAATGTCTGGTGGAACAGGCACTGGAGCGCCTACCTGAACAACCCTGTCGCATTCTCGATCTCGGTACGGGCACCGGGGCGATTGCGCTTGCGCTTGCCAGCGAGCGCCCGGACTGCGAAATTACCGCTGTAGATCGCATGCCCGATGCTGTCGCTCTGGCACAACGTAATGCGCAGCATCTGGCAATCAAAAATATCCACATTCTGCAAAGCGACTGGTTTAGCGCGCTAGCCGGGCAGCAGTTTGCGATGATTGTCAGTAACCCACCGTATATCGACGAGCAGGACCCGCATCTTCAACAAGGTGACGTGCGCTTTGAGCCACTCACGGCGTTAGTTGCAGGTGATCACGGGATGGCGGATATTGTGCATATTATTGAGCACTCCCGTGCAGCTCTGGCGAAAGGGGGGTATTTATTGCTGGAGCACGGCTGGCAGCAGGGAGCGGCAGTAAGACAGGCATTTATCCAGGCAGGATACAGTAATGTAGAAACCTGCAGGGATTATGGCGGTAATGAACGAATTACCCTCGGACGTTTGCTTTAAGCGCACATAGTGTTATTTCCATAACCTCTGTATGGCTGACTGAGACGCAGTTTGGGGTTATCATTTAAAGAGTTTTGGGTTTACAAGCGCATGATTACCATCGTGCGCAAAGCCAGTGGAAATGCTTAATTGCCCCCACCGGTGCTGGTGGTGCTGTACATCATCATTAAACTCGCCACCGCAAAATTGCGTAACTGGGGTAAGAGATGAAATCGTTAGCTGATTTCGAATTTAATAAAGCGCCGCTGTGTGATGGGATGATCCTGGCGTCGGAGAATATCCGCAAGGACTTTCCTTCTTGCTATGTCTACGATGAGCTTAATCGTCTGGTCAGTCTGGCGCAGGAAGAAATTGGTGAATTTCTGTCGCAGGATGCGCAACTGGAAAAACTGTTGGCGCTTTTTTATGGCGAATGGGGATTCCGGCAAACGCAGGGCGTGTATCGTCTGTCAGATGCTTTGTGGCTTGATAACGTCCTGAACAAACGTCAGGGTAGTGCAGTCTCTTTAGGTGCTATTTTGCTGTGGATTGCTAACCGTTTGGGGTTGCCGCTGGTGCCGGTGATTTTCCCTACTCAGTTGATTCTGCGGATTGAATCGCAGGATGGCGAAATGTGGTTAATCAACCCTTTTAACGGCGAAACACTGGATGAGCACATGCTTGAGGTGTGGCTGAAGGGGAATATCAGCCCGGATTCAGAACTGTTTTTTGAGGATCTGGATGAAGCCGATAACAGCGAAGTCATTCGCAAATTGCTCGATACGCTGAAATCTTCATTAATTGAAGAAGATCAGATGGAGCTGGCACTGCGCACCAGTGAAGCGTTATTACAGTTTAATCCGCAAGATCCGTATGAAATTCGTGACCGAGGGTTGATTTATGTTCATCTTGAGTGTGAGCATGTGGCGCTAAATGATTTAAATTATTTCATTGAACAATGTCCGGAAGACCCAATCAGTGAGATGATTCGTGCGCAAATCAATAATATCGCGCATAAACATATTGTATTGCACTAATTAATCGACATTTTACCTAAGTTTAAGGCGATTCTATGAAACAAAAAGTGGTTAGCATTGGCGATATTAACGTGGCGAATGACCTGCCATTTGTACTGTTTGGTGGTATGAATGTGCTGGAATCCCGTGATCTGGCAATGCGAATTTGTGAACACTATGTCACCGTGACTCAAAAACTCGGTATTCCTTATGTGTTCAAGGCCTCTTTTGATAAAGCCAACCGTTCTTCGATTCACTCTTATCGTGGACCCGGTCTGGAAGAAGGGATGAAAATCTTCCAGGAACTGAAACAAACTTTTGGCGTGAAAATTATCACCGACGTTCACGAACCAAGCCAGGCACAGCCAGTTGCTGATGTGGTTGACGTGATCCAGCTTCCGGCGTTTCTTGCCCGCCAGACCGATCTGGTGGAAGCAATGGCGAAAACCGGCGCTGTCATTAACGTTAAAAAACCGCAGTTCGTAAGTCCAGGCCAGATGGGTAACATTGTTGATAAATTCAAAGAAGGCGGTAACGACAAAGTTATTCTTTGTGATCGTGGTGCTAACTTTGGTTATGACAACCTGGTAGTGGACATGCTCGGTTTCAGCGTAATGAAGAAAGTCTCCGGTAATTCTCCGGTCATCTTCGACGTTACTCATGCTCTGCAATGCCGTGATCCGTTTGGTGCTGCTTCTGGCGGTCGTCGTGCGCAGGTCACTGAACTGGCGCGTGCAGGTATGGCGGTAGGACTGGCAGGTTTGTTTATTGAAGCTCACCCGGATCCGGAACATGCGAAATGCGATGGTCCATCCGCATTGCCGTTGGCAAAACTTGAGCCGTTCCTCAAGCAGATGAAAGCAATTGATGAACTGGTGAAAGGTTTCGAAGAACTGGATACCAGCAAGTAATTTTTGGCGTAAACAAAAAAGCCTTATCGATCAGCGGTAAGGCTTTTTCGTATTTGCAAGTTTTGCATGTGACGCTAAACCTGGCGCGTACAGGCAAAATACCGTTATTGGCGAGCCATTCTGACAGCAAACAAGTGCTTATCCTGTGATTACGTTTTGTAGCGCGTATTGATGAGTAAACGAAAAGGGAATTATGGTCTTTAATCTATTTAGGAAAGAAGGGGGGTTATGAGCTGGGATATTGTGTTAATGAAAACTCATACAAACAGTGAGCCTTTAGACGCTAATATCAATTTTGTTCCTTTTGAGCGAGATTCAACCATCAGGCAATTACACACATTGTTTCCCGAATTGAATGTCAGCAATCAACAGTATTTATTGTTGGAGGATGAAATTGCTCTAGAAATATATATGGGTGATGAAGAGATGTGTGAAACAATTACGCTAATGTTGCATGGGAACACTCCTCCTGAACCGTTTATTGCGGCAATATGCAACCTTTTATCCTGTAGAGCTTTCGATATCAGTAGTGGCGAGTTCCTTGATTTGCCATGTGGCAGTAGGTTTTCTACATGGAATGACTGGAGAAATGAAATAGTTAAGGATTATCAGTAACCTCCCCGGATTTTCAACCGGGGAAGAATAATTATCAGGCGAAAATTGTCATTAAATAAGCAGCAAACAATGCCAAATGCGCCGCGCCATTAAGCACATTTGTACGCCCGGTAGAGAATGAAATATGGCATAACACCAGTGATGCCACCATAACCACCATCTCCGGTGCGCCCAGACCAAACACCAACTCATTACCGGTTAAGAAGGCAATTAATGTCACAACCGGAACTGTCAGTGAGATTGTCGCCAGCACGGAGCCAAAGAACAGATTCATTGCTCGTTGTACCTGGTTATTCAAGACTGCTTTTAAAGCGCCCAACCCTTCAGGCGAAAGAATAAGCAATGCCACCAAAAAACCGGTAAATGCGACAGGAGCATTCATGCTGGTAAGCAATGTTTCCAGCGGACTGGCATTCATTTTCGTGACGGCAATAACAGCAATCAGATGTACGATCAGCCAAATAGCATGCCAGAGGCTGCTGTGTGCTGACGGTTTCCCATGATGCGGATCATCATCATCGCTGTCATCTTCATGCTCATAAACAAACAGGCTTTGATGCGTTTTCGTTTGAATCAGCAAAAATACGCCGTACATGGCCGCAGAAATTAAAGCAACCAACAGTGCCTGGCCCGTTGAGAAATTCGCGCCGGGTAAAGCCATTGGAAATACCAGCACAATGATTGCCAGCGGAAAAAGTGCAATCAGATACTGTTTAATGCCAAACAAATTCATATATTGCGTAGCGAATTTACGTCCGCCCAACAATAATGAAAATCCGACAAGACCGCCGGTTACAATCATGATGATTGAATAAAGTGTGTCGCGCATTAATGTCGGGGCAGCATCACCTGTTGCCATTAATGCTGAGATTAAACTGACTTCCAGAATGACAACCGAAAGACTCAGAATCAATGAGCCGTAGGGCTCGCCAAGACGGTGTGCTAATACGTCCGCATGACGGACAACACTAAATGCACTGCTTAAAATACCTATAAGGGCAAGCGCATTTATTCCGATAACCACTGGTAGTGACTGACTGTTTCCCCATAGCATCAGCACTGCCAGTGCCACTACCGGGAAAATGAGAGAGGTCTCCTTATGGCGGGTTTTCACCGCCTCATGGGCTTGTGTCATTATTGTTCTCCCTATACAGATGAATGTTAGAGTAAATGTGAGTTTCTGCGCAGGAAAATAACAGAATATGGCAAGATATCGGTAACATTTTACGAAATTTTACCCCACTGCTTGTTTTTTACCTTCAGATGGCTAAAAACACAATTTCGTTTGCTGATGGTTTAATTTCATCGGATTTATTTTCTGAACACAATCACCGGTGAGGATAATAATTGGCAAGGCTGGATATTCTTGACCAGGCTTAAGGCTTAGCTTAATGAGGAAACAGATATGCCTTATAAAACGAAAAGTGACCTGCCTGAAAGTGTAAAACATGTATTACCCGCCCATGCACAAGACATCTATAAAGAGGCTTTTAATAGCGCATGGGACCAATACAAAGATAAAGATGACCGTCGTGATGATGCCAGTCGTGAAGAAACCGCGCATAAAGTCGCCTGGGCTGCAGTGAAAAATAGTTATGAAAAAGGTGAAGATGACAAATGGCATAAAAAATCGTAATTGCCTTGTCACCCGTCTGGACGATTTGTGCGCAGTTGCCTTGCAACGGGTCTGTTTATTGCATATTGTCCTGTTACTGGTTTCATGAAAAGCAGCAAAAATATCCAAAAAGTGTCAAAAAAGTCGTGCAGGGAAGCCGCAGTGGCGGAGGTGTAAGGTGTTAACGCGTGATTTCCTAATCAATGCTGATTGCAAAACGGCATTTGGTACTATTGAAGAATCACTATTGTGGTCCGCGGAACAACGTGCGGCCTCGCTGGCAGCAACTCTTGCCTGTCGCCCTGATGAGGGGGCTGTGTGGATCTTCGGTTATGGATCATTGATGTGGAATCCAGCTCTGGAATATGAAGAGTCGTGCACAGGCACACTACCTGGCTGGCATCGTGCCTTTTGTTTGCGGTTAACTGCCGGACGGGGAACTGCGCACCAACCTGGGCGGATGCTTGCGCTAAAAGAGGGCGGACGCACCACCGGTGTTGCCTATCGGTTAGCAGAGGATTCCCTGGAGCAAGAGCTGACACTGTTATGGAAACGCGAAATGATCACCGGGTGTTATTTGCCAACCTGGTGTCAACTTGACCTTGATGACGGCAGAACAGTAAATGCACTGGTATTTATCATGGACCCACGACATCCGCTGTATGAGTCGGACACTCGCGCTCAGGTCATTGCCCCATTGATTGCTGCGGCCTGTGGGCCCCTTGGCACAAATGCGCAATATTTGTTTGCCCTTGAGCAGGAGTTGAACAAGCTGGGAATGCAGGACGATGGCCTCAATGATTTGCTGGTGTCGGTGAGAAAACTGGTGGCGGATAATTTCCCGGATGGCGTGCTACGGCCTGGTTTCGCCTGATGCAGCGTCACATTTACGGGGCAGCTGCCAGGTAGCTCAGCCCCGTAAATATTTAAAACGTTAATACTTTGTCAGCATTCAGTGTCCACTGTGCCAGTTCGACCAGCGTGCCAACTTCGACACCATCGATTAATGGCAGACTCGTAATTCCGCGACCATCGGTACAAGTCTTGCACAATTTTACCGGAACGTTTTGTGCGGTGAGGATCTCCAGCATTTGCTGAATATTGTAACCTTCAGCAGGTTTTTGCCCACGCAGACCCGCTGTAACGGCGTCTGACATTAAAAACAGACGTAAATCAAGATCACTTTCCTGTTCACGCATGGCTATTGCCAGACGCAGGCTGTTAAACAACGATTCGCTACCATAAGCCGCACCATTGGCGATGATCACAATCTTTTGCATTTTCGCTCCCACTCGTGATTAGTCGTTTCGCTATATTACTCTTCGGCATAATCGTGACCAATATATGAATCACTTTCTTACTTCAAAATTAAGCATATTCTCGAATTTAGAGTAAAAGGCTGCAAAATTCTTAAGTCACTATTATGGTTTAAGGTTGTAACCCGTAATTTTTGTATAAAGGTGACAACGATTTGAGCCGTATTACATCGTGTTTCACCCCTCTTTATTTACTGCTGCTGACGTGCGGTATGGCAAACGCGCAATCAAACTTTATCCGGCAAGCACAAAATCCCTTTGATAATAATGCTGACGGTTTACCAGATTTAGGCATGGCGGTAGAAAGTCGTGATGGTGAAAAGCACTTTGCTGAAATTGTGAAAGATTTTGGCGAAACCAGCATGACTGATAACGGCCTGGATACCGGCGAGCAGGCTAAATCTTTTGCCCTGGGTAAGGTGCGGGATGCACTTAGTCAGCAGATTAACCAACATGTAGAAACCTGGCTTTCGCCGTGGGGAAACGCCAGTGTTGATGTCAAAGTGGATAACGAAGGGAATTTTAGTGGCAGCAGGGGGAGTTGGTTTGTGCCCATAAAGGATAATGATCATTATCTGACATGGAGTCAGTTAGGGCTTACCCAGCAAGATGATGGACTGGTGAGCAATCTTGGTCTGGGGCAACGCTGGGCGCGCGGCAACTGGTTGGTGGGATATAACACTTTTTATGACAACTTGCTGGATCAAAATCTCCAGCGAGCGGGCTTCGGTGCCGAAGCGTGGGGGGAATATTTGCGATTGTCAGCAAACTATTACCAGCCGTTTGCCTCCTGGCATGAACAAAGCGCCACGCTGGAGCAACGAATGGCACGCGGTTACGACCTGACCGCCCGGATGCGAATGCCGTTTTATCAACATCTCAATACCAGCTTCAGTGTCGAACAATATTTTGGCGATAGCGTCGATCTGTTTAACTCTGGCTCCGGCTATCATAATCCCGTCGCCCTGAGTCTGGGGTTGAATTACACACCTGTACCATTATTAACGGTGACAGCCCAGCATAAACAAGGCGAAAGTGGAGAAAGTCAAAATAACCTTGGATTAAATCTCAATTACCGCTTTGGAGTGCCACTTAAAAAACAAATTTCCGCAGGCGAAGTTGCTGAAAGCCAGTCGCTGCGGGGAAGTCGTTATGATAATCCACAGCGGAATAATCTGCCGACAGTTGAATATCGCCAGCGCCAAACACTAAGTGTTTATCTGGCGACACCTCCATGGGATCTAAGACCTGGCGAAACAGTAGCACTGAAAGTGCAGGTCCGTAGTCGTTACGGTATTCGACAACTGATTTGGCAGGGCGATACGCAGATATTAAGTTTGACGCCGGGCGCACAAGCCAATAGCGCGGAGGGCTGGACGCTGATCATGCCTGACTGGCAAAACGGGGAAGGGGCAAGCAATCACTGGCGATTGTCGGTGGTGGTGGAAGATAACCAGGGGCAGCGTGTCTCCTCCAATGAGATCACGCTAACGCTTGTCGAACCGTTCGACGCATTGTCAAACGACGAACTGCGCTGGGAACCGTAATCAGAAAATGCGCTCCTGATGCACCCATACCGCTGCTTCCACGCGAGACTTGAGCTTCATTTTCTTCAGCATGTGCTTGACGTGCACTTTTACTGTGCTTTCGGTTATGTCCAGGCGGCGGGCAATCATCTTGTTTGGCAAACCCTGGGCAATCAGCTTGAGAATATCGCGCTCGCGTGGGGTTAACTGGTTAACATCGCGCTCAGTAGTGGCACGGTTAGCGCGCAAGCTGGCGGCCAGAACAGGAGTTAATGCTTCGCTTAATACCATTTCGCCAGCAGCTGCCTGATGCAATGCTTTCAGCAGATCTTCCGGTTCCATATCTTTTAACAGATAGCCATCCGCGCCGCGTTTCAGTGCGGTGACCACATCTTCTTCATGATTAGAGACGCTGAATACCACAATGCGCCCTGAGAGGGACTTTTCGCGCAGTTTATCCAGCGTTTCCAGACCGTTCATGCCGGGCATATTGAGATCTAACAGGATCAGATCGGGATCAAGAGATTCCGCCAGTTCAATACCCTGTTCGCCATTACTCGCTTCGCCAACCACGGTAATATCTGGTGCCATACTGATAAGCTGTTTTACGCCAGTTCGCAGCATCGGGTGATCGTCGATCAGCAGGATAGTAGCCAGTTCCTGATTACTCATGGGTATCTCCTTGGACGTCTGTGAAAGTTTTTTCGGGAATAAAGGTGACCACTACTTCGGTGCCACCTGATTCACGACGGCGGACGCGGCAATCGCCTCGTAAACTTTGCGCGCGGTCGCGCATTATTATCATGCCGTAGTGATTGCTGCGGATGGCATTTTCAGGCACGCCGCAGCCGTTATCCTGGACGGTCAGTTTGACCTGATTATCGTTTTGCGCCACCGTCACCACGACCTCACTCGCTTGCGAATGTTTGAGGGCGTTACTTAATGCCTCACGGGCAATTTGCAACAAGTGGATTGCCTGATGTGAAGGCACCAGACGAGGCGGCAATTGATAATCCAGTTTCACCGGGAAGCCAAATTTGGCGCTGTACTCTTCGCAACTCGCTTCCAGTGCAGGACGTAATCCTGGCTCGGTGAGCTGCAAACGGAATGTGGTGAGCAATTCACGCAACTGCGCCCAGGACGCATTCAGTTCGTTACGGATCTGACTTAACAGTTCGCGGCTGCTTTCTGGCAGCGCATCGCCCTGCATCTGTAAACAACTCACCTGCATCTTCATGCAAGAGAGAGATTGGGCAATAGAATCATGCAGTTCGCGCGCAATGGTGGCACGCTCTTCCATCACAATCAACTGTTGCTGACGTTCCTGATGGCGATCCAACGCCAACGTGGCGGTGAGTTGTTCAACCAGGGTATCCACCAGTTGCTGTTGATCATGGCTAAGATGACGCCCCTGCGGTAGGGTCGCCAGCAAAATACCGTACTGCGTATG
Organism: Escherichia fergusonii ATCC 35469; assembly: GCF_000026225.1. Taxonomy (NCBI): domain Bacteria; kingdom Pseudomonadati; phylum Pseudomonadota; class Gammaproteobacteria; order Enterobacterales; family Enterobacteriaceae; genus Escherichia; species Escherichia fergusonii. The sequence continues at coordinate 1,789,632 of NC_011740.1, read as the reverse complement.
AGTGTCAGCCAGTCGCCATTTCAGAGTAGTGCCGCGATCGCCAACGGGGAGTACACCGCGCGGGCAGAGCTGACAGCCTTTATCATCGCAAGTCATATCCGACTGGCAGGTAAATTCCTGGTGATTATCTTCATCGTCAGTGTCATACACCCGCAGTTCGATATCACGTAGCAGGGTTAAATTTTGTAAGCCATTGAGTACAGGTGACAGGCGTTCACACAGCGGGGCGCGGGAATGCAAACGGCGGTTGGCCTGCCATAAAAAAGAGAGGATCTGATTTTTATGCTCCAGCCCGGCGGTTTTCTCCTGAACCCGCTGCTCAAGTACGGCATAGCTTTGTGCCAGCTCCGCAGACATATCATTCAGAGCAGTACCTAACATTGCCATTTCATTGCGGCCACTAATATGCGCTCTCTTGCTAAAATCACGATGACTTACTGCACTCGCCATTGCCAGCAATTGCCGCCATGGCTGTAGTAGCCGTGCTCGCAACCAGATAATAGTGAATACCAGTAAAAGTGCCATAAATACCGCCATTACCCGATGAACCAGTACGACAGTCTCAATGCGCATTTCCGTGGTGCGATCAAAACCAGAGACCAGGTGATCAAGCCCGGCAACAAACTGGCTAACATCCGCCGCTACAGTTTTCCGGTCCTGCGCTCGTAGCAGACTTGGTGCCAGGGTATTACGCCAGTAATCCTGTAACCCTACAAGTTGCGCTTGTTGCCCATCTCGTTCGGCTGCGCGGCTTAATTCTGGGCTAAAAGTCGTCTGCTCCATCTCTTTGAGCAAAGGCTTGTCTTTCTCGCTTAATGGCACCGCAGCCAGCAGGCGATAGCTTTGCATGCGCAGTGATCCCGCTTTGTTGATCGCATGGGCGCTGCCCTGAACGCCTTGCACCAGCCAGCCAGAAACTGCCATCCCTGCCAGTCCAATAGCAGTAGAAAGCAACACAATAAGCGCAACCTGATTAACCAGGGTGAGCGGAGAGAGACAACGTTTAAGCATGTAAACCTCTTCCTTCAGGCTTTAAATGAGCAATAACCTTAATGAATGTGACGATACATTCTGGAATGGCGGTATTCTCGGCTATTGGCTGAAGTATACCCATACCTGGAAAGAGTTACTCCTTATTTGCCGTGTGGTTAGTCGTTTTACATCAGTGAGGGTAGGGATTTTACAGCACCGTGAAAAATCTCATAATTTTTATAAAATCGCTGTACTCACTATGGGTAATGATAAATATCAATGATAGATAAAGTTATCTTATCGTTTGATTTGCATCAAATTACCTTTAGCTACAACCACTAAGGTGGCAGACATCGAAACGAGTATCAGAGGTGTCTATGAGTCACTCATCCGCCCCCGAAAGGGCTACTGGAGCTGTCATTACAGATTGGCGACCGGAAGATCCTGCGTTCTGGCAACAACGCGGTCAACGTATTGCCAGCCGCAACCTGTGGATTTCCGTTCCTTGTCTGCTGCTGGCGTTTTGCGTATGGATGTTATTCAGTGCTGTTGCGGTGAACTTACCGAAAGTCGGTTTTAATTTTACGACCGATCAGCTATTTATGTTGACGGCGCTGCCTTCGGTTTCTGGCGCGTTGTTACGTGTTCCATACTCCTTTATGGTTCCTATCTTCGGTGGTCGTCGCTGGACGGCGTTCAGCACCGGTATTCTGATTATTCCTTGCGTCTGGCTGGGTTTTGCCGTGCAGGATACCTCTACGCCTTATAGCGTCTTCATCATCATCTCTCTGCTGTGCGGCTTTGCTGGCGCGAACTTCGCATCCAGTATGGCAAACATCAGTTTCTTCTTTCCGAAGCAGAAACAGGGTGGCGCGCTGGGCCTGAATGGTGGTCTGGGCAATATGGGCGTCAGTGTCATGCAGCTGGTTGCTCCGCTGGTGGTATCACTGTCGATTTTCGCTGTATTTGGTAGCCAGGGCGTCAAACAGCCGGATGGGACAGAGCTGTATCTGGCGAATGCGTCCTGGGTATGGGTGCCGTTCCTTGCCATCTTCACCATTGCGGCATGGTTTGGCATGAACGATCTTGCTACCTCAAAAGCCTCCATCAAGGAGCAGTTGCCGGTACTCAAACGGGGTCATCTGTGGATTATGAGCCTGCTGTATCTGGCAACCTTCGGTTCCTTCATCGGCTTCTCCGCGGGCTTTGCGATGCTGTCAAAAACGCAGTTCCCGGATGTACAGATTCTGCAATATGCATTCTTCGGGCCGTTTATTGGTGCGCTGGCGCGTTCTGCTGGTGGTGCATTATCTGACCGTCTGGGCGGAACTCGTGTCACACTGGTGAACTTTATCCTGATGGCGATTTTCAGTGGCCTGCTGTTCCTGACCTTACCGACTGATGGGCAGGGCGGAAGCTTTATGGCGTTCTTTGCTGTCTTCCTGGCACTGTTCCTGACAGCTGGGCTGGGTAGCGGGTCCACCTTCCAGATGATTTCCGTGATCTTCCGTAAACTGACGATGGATCGCGTGAAAGCAGAAGGAGGTTCTGACGAACGTGCCATGCGTGAAGCGGCAACCGACACGGCGGCGGCACTGGGCTTTATCTCAGCCATCGGTGCTATCGGTGGCTTCTTTATCCCGAAAGCGTTCGGTAGCTCACTGGCATTAACGGGTTCGCCGGTCGGTGCAATGAAAGTATTTTTGATTTTCTATATCGCCTGCGTGGTGATTACTTGGGCGGTATACGGTCGGCATTCTAAAAAATAAATCGTAATATTTGATTATCCTTTGCGCGACATAATGTCGCGCTTTTTTTACCTGCCGTTTAGTTACAACATCCTTATGAGGTGTGGCTTATTTCGCCGGATTGCATTAAGAGCCATTAATATGTTACCCATGGGGAATACTCCTTAATACCCATCTGCATAAAAATCTTAATGGTTTAAATAACTACAGGTATAAAACATCTTAATTTACATAATGTTATGCTAAGAGTGTTAATTATCCTAAAGGGGTATCTTAGGAATTTACTTTATTTTTCATCCCCATCACTCTTGATCGTTATCAATTCCCACGCTGTATCAGAGCGTTACCTTGCCTTTAAACATTAGCAATGTCGATTTATCAGAGAGCCGACAGGCTCCCACAGGAGAAAACCGATGAGTAAATTCCTGGACCGGTTTCGCTACTTCAAACAGAAGGGCGAAACCTTTGCCGATGGGCATGGTCAGCTTCTCAATACTAACCGTGACTGGGAGGATGGATATCGCCAGCGTTGGCAGCATGACAAAATCGTCCGCTCTACCCATGGGGTAAACTGCACCGGCTCCTGCAGCTGGAAAATCTACGTTAAAAACGGTCTGGTGACCTGGGAAACCCAACAGACTGACTATCCGCGTACTCGTCCGGACCTACCAAACCATGAACCTCGCGGCTGCCCGCGTGGTGCCAGCTACTCCTGGTATCTCTATAGCGCCAACCGTCTGAAATACCCGATGATGCGCAAACGCCTGATGAAAATGTGGCGTGAAGCGAAGGCGCTGCATAGCGATCCGGTTGAGGCATGGGCTTCTATCATTGAAGACGCCGATAAAGCGAAAAGCTTTAAGCAGGCGCGTGGACGCGGTGGTTTTGTTCGTTCTTCCTGGCAGGAAGTGAACGAACTGATCGCCGCCTCTAACGTATACACCATCAAAAACTACGGCCCGGACCGCGTCGCTGGCTTCTCGCCAATTCCGGCAATGTCGATGGTTTCTTACGCATCGGGTGCTCGCTATCTTTCGCTGATTGGCGGTACTTGCTTAAGCTTCTACGACTGGTACTGCGACCTGCCTCCTGCATCTCCACAAACCTGGGGTGAGCAGACTGACGTACCGGAATCCGCTGACTGGTACAACTCCAGCTACATCATCGCCTGGGGCTCTAACGTGCCGCAGACGCGTACCCCGGATGCTCACTTCTTTACTGAAGTGCGCTACAAAGGCACCAAAACCGTTGCCGTCACGCCGGACTACGCTGAAATCGCCAAACTGTGCGATCTGTGGCTGGCACCGAAGCAGGGCACCGACGCAGCAATGGCGCTGGCGATGGGCCACGTGATGCTGCGTGAATTCCACCTCGACAACCCAAGCCAGTATTTCACCGACTATGTGCGTCGTTATACCGACATGCCAATGCTGGTGATGCTGGAAGAGCGCGACGGTTACTACGCTGCGGGTCGTATGCTGCGCGCTGCTGATCTGGTGGATGCGCTGGGCCAGGAAAACAATCCGGAATGGAAAACAGTCGCCTTTAATACCAATGGCGAAATGGTTGCGCCGAACGGTTCTATTGGCTTCCGCTGGGGCGAGAAGGGCAAATGGAATCTGGAGCAGCGCGACGGCAAAACTGGCGAAGAAACCGAGCTGCAACTGAGCCTGCTGGGTAGCCAGGATGAGATCGCTGAAGTGGGCTTCCCGTACTTTGGTGGCGACGGCACGGAACACTTCAATAAAGTGGAGCTGGAAAATGTGCTGCTGCACAAGCTGCCGGTAAAACGTCTGCAACTGGCTGATGGCAGCACTGCTCTGGTGACCACCGTTTATGATCTGACGCTGGCAAACTACGGTCTGGAACGTGGCCTGAACGACGTTAACTGCGCAACCAGCTATGACGACGTGAAAGCTTACACCCCGGCATGGGCCGAGCAGATCACTGGCGTTTCTCGCAGCCAGATTATCCGCATTGCCCGTGAATTTGCTGACAACGCTGATAAGACGCACGGTCGTTCAATGATCATCGTTGGTGCTGGTCTGAACCACTGGTATCACCTTGATATGAACTATCGCGGTCTGATCAACATGCTAATTTTCTGCGGTTGTGTCGGTCAGAGCGGTGGCGGCTGGGCGCACTATGTAGGTCAGGAAAAACTGCGTCCGCAAACCGGCTGGCAGCCGCTGGCGTTTGCCCTTGACTGGCAGCGTCCGGCGCGTCACATGAACAGCACCTCTTATTTCTATAACCACTCCAGCCAGTGGCGTTATGAAACTGTGACCGCAGAAGAGTTGCTGTCGCCGATGGCGGATAAATCCCGCTATACCGGACATCTGATCGACTTCAACGTCCGTGCAGAACGCATGGGCTGGCTGCCGTCTGCGCCGCAGTTAGGCACTAACCCGCTGACTATCGCTCGCGAAGCAGAAAAAGCCGGGATGAATCCGGTGGACTATACGGTGAAATCCTTGAAAGAGGGGGCCATCCGTTTTGCGGCAGAACAACCAGAAAACGGTAAAAACCACCCGCGTAACCTGTTCATCTGGCGTTCTAACCTTCTCGGTTCTTCCGGTAAAGGCCATGAGTTTATGCTCAAGTATCTGCTGGGGACGGAGCACGGTATCCAGGGTAAAGATCTGGGGCAGCAGGGCGGCGTGAAGCCGGAAGAAGTGGACTGGCAGGACAACGGTCTGGAAGGCAAGTTGGATCTGGTGGTGACGCTGGACTTCCGTCTGTCGAGCACCTGTCTCTATTCCGACATCATTTTGCCGACGGCGACCTGGTACGAAAAAGACGACATGAATACTTCGGATATGCATCCGTTTATTCACCCGCTGTCTGCGGCGGTCGATCCGGCCTGGGAAGCGAAAAGCGACTGGGAAATCTACAAAGCCATCGCGAAGAAATTCTCCGAAGTGTGCGTTGGTCATCTGGGCAAAGAAACCGACATCGTTACGCTGCCGATCCAGCACGACTCTGCCGCTGAACTGGCGCAGCCGCTGGATGTGAAAGACTGGAAAAAAGGCGAATGCGACCTGATCCCAGGTAAAACTGCACCGCACATTATGGTCGTAGAGCGCGATTATCCGGCAACTTACGAACGCTTTACCTCTATCGGTCCGCTGATGGAGAAAATCGGTAACGGCGGTAAAGGGATTGCCTGGAACACCCAGAGCGAGATGGATCTGCTGCGTAAGCTCAACTACACCAAAGCGGAAGGTCCGGCGAAAGGCCAGCCGATGCTCAACACCGCAATTGATGCAGCAGAGATGATCCTGACGCTGGCACCAGAAACCAACGGCCAGGTGGCCGTGAAAGCCTGGGCGGCATTGAGTGAGTTTACCGGTCGTGACCATACGCATCTGGCGCTGAATAAGGAAGACGAGAAGATCCGCTTCCGTGACATTCAGGCGCAGCCGCGCAAAATCATCTCCAGCCCGACCTGGTCTGGCCTTGAAGATGAACACGTTTCTTACAACGCCGGTTACACCAACGTTCACGAGCTGATCCCGTGGCGCACACTCTCTGGCCGTCAGCAACTGTATCAGGATCATCAGTGGATGCGTGATTTCGGTGAAAGCCTGCTGGTTTATCGTCCGCCGATCGACACCCGTTCGGTGAAAGAAGTGATGGGCCAGAAATCTAACGGTAATCCGGAAAAAGCGCTCAACTTCCTGACACCGCACCAGAAGTGGGGTATCCACTCCACCTACAGCGACAACCTGCTGATGCTGACTTTAGGTCGCGGTGGTCCGGTGGTCTGGTTGAGTGAAGCCGATGCCAAAGAGCTGGGTATCGCCGACAACGACTGGATTGAAGTCTTCAACAGCAACGGTGCACTGACTGCCCGTGCGGTTGTCAGCCAGCGTGTTCCGGCAGGGATGACCATGATGTACCACGCGCAGGAACGTATCGTTAACCTGCCGGGTTCAGAAATCACCAGCCAGCGCGGTGGTATTCATAACTCGGTCACCCGTATCACGCCGAAACCGACGCATATGATCGGCGGCTATGCCCATCTGGCATACGGCTTTAACTACTACGGCACTGTAGGTTCTAACCGCGATGAGTTTGTTGTAGTGCGTAAGATGAAGAACATTGACTGGTTAGATGGCGAAGGCAATGACCAGGTACAGGAGAGCGTAAAATGAAAATTCGTTCACAAGTCGGCATGGTGCTGAATCTGGATAAGTGCATCGGTTGCCACACCTGTTCAGTGACCTGTAAAAACGTCTGGACCAGCCGTGAAGGCGTGGAATACGCGTGGTTCAACAACGTGGAAACCAAGCCAGGCCAGGGCTTCCCGACTGACTGGGAAAACCAGGAAAAATACAAAGGTGGCTGGATCCGTAAAATCAACGGCAAACTTCAGCCGCGTATGGGTAACCGCGCCATGCTGCTGGGTAAAATTTTCGCTAACCCGCATCTGCCGGGGATCGACGATTATTACGAGCCGTTCGATTTTGACTATCAGAACCTACATACCGCGCCGGAAGGCAGCAAATCGCAGCCGATTGCCCGTCCACGTTCGCTGATTACCGGCGAACGGATGGCGAAAATCGAAAAAGGACCGAACTGGGAAGATGACCTGGGCGGTGAGTTTGACAAACTGGCGAAAGACAAGAACTTCGACAACATCCAGAAGGCGATGTATAGCCAGTTCGAGAACACCTTCATGATGTATTTGCCACGCCTGTGCGAACACTGCCTGAACCCGGCATGTGTGGCGACCTGTCCAAGCGGGGCTATCTACAAACGTGAAGAAGATGGCATCGTCCTGATCGACCAGGACAAATGCCGTGGCTGGCGTATGTGCATCACCGGATGCCCGTACAAAAAAATCTACTTCAACTGGAAGAGCGGTAAGTCTGAGAAGTGCATCTTCTGCTATCCGCGTATTGAAGCGGGTCAGCCGACGGTGTGCTCTGAAACCTGTGTCGGTCGTATCCGTTATCTTGGCGTGCTGTTGTACGATGCCGACGCGATTGAACGTGCGGCCAGCACCGAGAACGAGAAAGATCTCTACCAGCGTCAGCTGGACGTGTTCCTCGATCCGAACGATCCGAAAGTCATCGAGCAGGCGATTAAGGACGGTATTCCGCTGAGCGTTATTGAAGCCGCACAGCAGTCGCCGGTTTATAAAATGGCGATGGAATGGAAACTGGCGCTGCCGCTGCATCCGGAATATCGCACACTGCCGATGGTCTGGTACGTGCCGCCTCTATCGCCGATTCAGTCTGCGGCAGATGCGGGCGAGCTGGGCAGCAACGGTATTTTGCCAGACGTCGAAAGCCTGCGTATCCCGGTACAGTATCTGGCGAATCTGCTGACCGCCGGTGATACCAAACCGGTACTGCGCGCGCTGAAACGTATGCTGGCGATGCGTCATTACAAACGTGCTGAAACCGTTGACGGTAAAGTTGATACCCGTGCGCTGGAAGAGGTCGGTCTGACCGAAGCTCAGGCACAGGAGATGTACCGTTATCTGGCAATTGCCAACTACGAAGATCGCTTTGTGGTGCCGAGCAGTCACCGTGAACTGGCGCGGGAAGCCTTCCCGGAGAAAAATGGCTGTGGCTTTACCTTTGGTGACGGCTGCCACGGTTCAGATACCAAATTCAATCTGTTCAACAGCCGCCGTATCGATGCCATCGACGTGACCAGTAAAACGGAGCCGCACCCATGATCGAACTCGTGATTGTATCGCGTCTCCTTGAATATCCGGATGCTGCCTTATGGCAGCATCAACAAGAGATGTTTGAGGCGATTGCTGCGTCGGAAAATCTGTCGAAAGAGGATGCCCATGCGCTGGGTATTTTCCTGCGCGATTTAACGGCGCTCGATCCGCTGGATGCTCAGGCCCAGTACAGCGAACTGTTCGACCGTGGCCGCGCCACGTCACTGTTGCTATTTGAACATGTTCACGGTGAATCCCGTGACCGCGGCCAGGCAATGGTTGACTTATTGGCACAGTATGAGCAGCACGGTTTGCAATTGAACAGTCGTGAATTACCGGATCATCTGCCGCTGTATCTGGAGTATCTGGCGCAGCTGCCGCAAAGCGAAGCCGTGGAAGGTTTGAAAGATATCGCGCCGATTCTGGCGTTGCTGAGCGCGCGTCTGCAACAACGTGAAAGCCGTTATGCCGTGCTGTTTGATCTGCTGCTGAAACTGGCGAATACCGCTATCGACAGCGACAAAGTGGCGGAAAAAATTGCCGACGAAGCGCGCGACGATACGCCACAGGCGCTGGATGCTGTCTGGGAAGAAGAGCAGGTTAAGTTCTTTGCTGACAAAGGTTGCGGTGATTCAGCAATCACTGCTCATCAGCGTCGCTTTGCCGGTGCCGTCGCGCCGCAATATCTGAATATCACCACCGGAGGACAGCACTAATGCAATTCCTGAATATGTTCTTCTTTGATATCTACCCGTACATAGCCGGGGCCGTCTTCCTGATTGGTAGCTGGCTGCGCTATGACTACGGGCAGTACACCTGGCGCGCGGCATCCAGCCAGATGCTGGATCGCAAAGGGATGAACCTGGCGTCGAACCTGTTCCATATCGGTATTCTGGGGATTTTTGTCGGTCACTTCCTCGGTATGTTAACGCCGCACTGGGTTTACGAAGCGTGGCTGCCAATTGAAGTGAAACAGAAAATGGCGATGTTTGCTGGTGGTGCCAGCGGCTTGCTGTGCCTGATTGGCGGCGTGCTGTTGCTGAAGCGTCGTTTGACCAGCCCACGCGTACGAGCAACGACTACTGGGGCGGACATCCTGATCCTGTCGCTACTCGTTATCCAGTGCGCACTGGGCCTGCTGACCATTCCATTTTCTGCCCAACATATGGACGGTAGTGAGATGATGAAACTGGTTGGCTGGGCACAGTCGGTGGTGACCTTCCACGGTGGTGCGTCCCAACATCTTGATGGTGTGGCGTTTATCTTCCGTCTGCACCTGGTGCTGGGGATGACGTTATTCCTGCTGTTCCCGTTCTCGCGTCTGGTGCACATCTGGAGCGTACCGGTGGAGTATCTGACACGTAAGTATCAGCTGGTGCGCGCTCGTCACTAATTATCTAAACCAAACATCGGCGGTTATACACTGCCGATTTTTCGGATTGTAGGGAAACGTACCTCATCTATATGATGGGTCCACCTATGGAGCAGTGAAGGAGCACTGACCGTGGATCGACCTAATCAACCGACGATCTCCGCGGCGTTAAAAATAATCGCCACGGGGATCGCCTTACCCCCTGATAAAATCACTTCTCAACAACTGGATGTTCAGTTAAATAAACCAGTTGGCTATGTTGAGCGACGTTCCGGTATTTGCTGGCGCTATTTTGCCCGCAACGACGCCAGTCAGGCCGAACTGGCGGCAGACGCATTGCATAATGCGTTATCAGCGGCGGCCTTAAAACCTTCTGATATTGATCTGCTAATTTGTGCATCGGCCATAGCCATACAGGCATTACCCTGTAGCGCAATTCATATTCTCAAAGCCGCAGCCATGCCCGCAGGCATTGCCGGGTTTGATATCAACAGTAGCTGTGTGAGCTTTATTTCCGCTCTGGAAGTTGCAGCAGGATTATTAAACTGTGGGGCATACCGGCGCATTGCCATCGTCTCGGCAGATATCGCTTCACGCGGTATCGACTGGAATCATGAAGAGTCGTCACTCATTTTTGGTGATGGTGCAGCGTGCGCGATTGTTGAGCGGGGCGATGGTCGCAGCGGGATTATCGCCAGCCTGATCGAAATGTATCCCGAAGGCAGCGAACTGTGTGAAATTCGCGCTGGCGGCACACGGTGTAATCCTCGCTCTGGCGTAAGTGACAGCGACTTTCTTTTTCATATGCAGGGAAAACCGCTGTTTCGTTTTGCTTCTTCGCTTATTGAAGATTATTTTTCGCGCTTACTGCAAAAAAGCGGTCTGCAACTGGCTGATATCGGTACGGTCGTTCCGCATCAGGCCAGTCATCTTTCCCTTGAACATATGCGTAAACGGCTGCGAGTGCCGGAGTCTGCGCTCATTGATGTCTACCGTTTCTACGGCAATCAGGTTGCGGCGTCTGTCCCCACAGCGCTGCATGAAGCGGTGATTAGCGGTCGTTTCACTAAGGATAAGCCTGCGATGTTGATTGGCACGGCGGCGGGATTAACGCTGGCAGGTATGGTGCTTTTACCGTGAAAATCCTCGTGACGGGGGCGACCAGCGGCCTCGGGCGAAATGCTGTGCAATCTTTGTTGCAATCGGGAGTGTCGGTTGTGGCAACAGGGCGCAATCGCGAGGTTGGTAAAAGCCTGATAAGCGCAGGCGCGCAGTTTGTGGCTCTCGATTTAACCGAGGTAACTGAGGATGACTGCGCCCGTTTGATGGATGGCTGCGATGCCGTCTGGCACTGTGCGGCAAAGTCCTCACCCTGGGGAGACAAAACGGCGTTCTGGCTTGCCAATGTCAAAGCAACCCATACTCTGGCACAGGCGGCAGGCAGGCTGAATATTCCCCGGTTTATCCATATCTCCACGCCTGCGGTTTACTTTGATTTTCAACACCACTACGACCTGCCAGAAACCTGGCTTGCGCGCTCTTTCTCAAGCCATTACGCGAGCAGTAAATATGCCGCTGAGCAGGTTATTGCCGGGGCTGTAGCGCAATATCCTGCCACGAGGTTTATCCTTTTGCGCCCCCGTGGACTTTTTGGTCCCCATGACAATGTGATCGTTCCCCGTCTGATGCAGCAATTGCAACAGGACGGCGGTTGCTTACGTTTGCCGCGCGGGGGCGAAGCGTTACTGGATCTCACTTTCGTGCAAAACGTGGTGTATGCCATGCAACTGGCAACGCAGGTTGAAGGATTACGCTCGGGCAGTATTTACAACATCAGCAATCATCAGCCGCAGAAATTATCTGTAATGCTTGACGCCTTGCTGCGCCAGCAATTGGGATTGAGCTACCGAATTGCTACCGTTCCGTGGCCGTTGCTTTCTCTGGTCGCACGCGGCCTGGAGCTGTACGGGAAGTGCGTTAATCAGGAACCCGTTATCACACGTTACAGCGCCGGAACACTCTGTTTTGATATGACGCTGAGTGCGCAAAAGGCCATTACAGAGCTGGGCTATCACCCGCGCTTTTCGATGGAGCAAGGTATTGCAATCACGGGACAATGGCTGAGGGAACATGGCAAAAATAACCGTATTTGAAACGGGCTGGTGTACCCATATTGGCTGCATTGCGCTAAAAGGGGCAGGGCTGAAAGTGTGTAAGTTCCCTGCCCGCGCCTGGCTGCTGGAAGTGGGCGAGAAACGCTGGCTGTGGGACACCGGTTATTCTTCGTGGTTTGAACATTACACGCAATCCGGTGTATTTCGTCTTTATCGCCAGGTCACGCCGGTTTATTACGAGCCGCAACAGGCGCTGATGCGGCAACTCTCCGCACACGGACTGGCGGCTAAAGATGTTGATGCGATTATTCTGTCGCATTTTCATGCCGATCATATTGCCGGTCTGCGCGATTTCCCTGATGTCGCTTGCATCTGTTCTGGTGAAGGCTGGCGGCAGGTAAGAACTCTGCGTGGTGTCGCTGCGCTGCGCCAGGCTTTTGTGCCAGGACTGATCCCTGAGAATTTTGAGTCCTCACTGCGTTTTATTGAAAGCTTTGCATCGGTGAGTTTGTCCTCTGAACTGGCACCGTTTGAGTGCGGCTATTTGTTGCCAGAAAGCAATGGTGAAATTATCCTCGTACCGCTTCCCGGACATGCTGTCGGACATATTGGCGCATTTGTGTTGACCGACAATGGCTGGATATTACTGGCTGGCGATGCCGCATGGGCGCCTGCTAACTACCGCGAACTGCGAGGTCCTTCACCGCTGGCGCATCTGGTTATGTCCGACAGCCACGCCTACTACCGCACGCTTGGGCAACTCCATCAGCTTTGGCAAAACGGCGCAGTGGATATTCGATTGTGCCACGAGGGGGATTTATGATCCCGCTGGCTTTACTCTGGCGCTACTTCCGTACACGCAGGCTGCATTTCACCGAACGTCAGGCGCTGGAAAACTGGCAGGCAAAAAGGCTGCATCAGTTCCGGCAAAATGTCTTATCTCAAAGCCCGTGGTTTCAGCGTTATCTGGCGTTGCCCTTTAACCAGTGGCCGTTGATGGACAAAGCGTTAATGATGACGCATTTCGATGAGATGAATACCGCTGGTTTAAAGCGCGACGAACTTCTCGCTTGTGCAATGCGCAGTGAGCAGAGCCGTGATTTCAAACCCTGTGTGGGCAAGTTCAGCGTTGGGCTTTCATCAGGTACATCGGGGCGTCGTGGACTTTTTGTTGTTAGCCCGCACGAACAACAGATGTGGGCCGCGGGTGTGCTGGCAAAAGTGCTGCCCGACGGTTTATTTGCCAAAGAGCGGGTGGCGCTGTTTCTGCGTGCGGACAACAACCTCTATCAAAGCGTGAACAATCGCTGGTTAAGTCTCGATTTTTACGATCTGCTAGCGCCATTTCAGGCGCAACTCAAACTTCTGCAACAGCGAGCACCCACGATTATTGTCGCCCCAGCTCAGGTATTACGCGCACTGGCTCTGGCGGTGATTGCCGGAGAGCTAACGCTAAAGGTCAAAAAAGTGATTTCGGTGGCGGAAGTTCTGGAGCCGCAGGAGCGGGAATTACTGCGAAGCGTGTTCAACAATGTGGGCGAGATTTATCAGGCGACAGAAGGCTTTCTCGCTTCCACCTGCCGCTGTGGCAGCTTACATCTCAATGAAGAATTTATTAACATTGAACCGCAATGGCTGGATGAGCACCGTTTCGTGCCGATTGTCACTGACTTTACTCGCACCACGCAGCCGATAGTGCGTTATCGACTGGATGACATACTGGTGGCAAGTGGACAGCCATGCCCCTGTGGCAGTGCAACAATGGTGATTGCGCGTATCGAAGGGCGGCAGGACGATCAACTGCAACTGCCGACAAGATCTGGCGATATTCAGACCGTTTTTGCCGATTCCTGTAGCCGTGTGCTGGCGATGACGCTGCCGCTAACGGCCGATTATCGCCTGCTACAAACCGGGGCAGCACAGCTGACGCTAATAGCAGATTGCGAACCGGGGATGCTGGAGCATTGCCGGGAAGCATTGAATGCTTTGTTTTTGTGCCAGAATATCGCGGTAGAGCAATTGATATGGTCGCTGGAATCGCAAACTGTGGCAGTCGCTTTTGCGGCCAAGCGGCGGCGAATTGTGCGTGAGTGGGGTCGGGAATGAGCAATCTACTGCTACGCCTGAAACAGATACTGCTTGGCTGGGGAACCGTTGGGGTTATTTACAACTTTAGCGACTACCTGCAAGGTGAGGGATATCAATTAACACCGTCAATAATTGATAACATGATTACGTTTTCACCCTCTGCCGTGTGGCTGTATCTCTCGTTTTTTTTAATTGTGCCGTTAGGTTATTTATCCACGCCACTTTGCCACCTGCGCTGGCTTGCCCGCGCAATGCAACTTTCGGCCCTGGTTGCGGGTCTGTTTTATCTTCTCTGGCCCACAACAATGCATTATCCCTCGTTTGATCAAATGGGGATATCCGCGGGCGCACTCAACAGGCTGATAGCGATTGACTCAAGTCAGAACTGTTTTCCCTCTTTACATGCGGCGCTCACGCTGTTGGCTGTATGGGCGATAGCTAAAAAGGGGAACCGTTGGCTAACACTAATGAGCGTGGTCTGGGCGATAGCTATCGCCTTTTCGATTCTGCAATTACGCAGACATTTATTTATCGATTTAGTAGGCGGCGCGTTGCTGGCGTCGATTTGCGGTTGGATATGCGCAACATGCGAGAAAAGGAAGACGCAATATGAGTGATTTACTGTTTCCCATCATATCGATGGTGCTGTTAGTGTTAGCCGAAGCGGGCGTGTTGCAATTCACCGGGCGGCAAAAAGTGGACTGGCTGGACGTTATTTTTAATATCAACTCCGGTCATATGATGCTGTGGTTATTTCGCTGCCTGGAAGTGCTCTGCTATAGCCTGGTGGTCAATCACTTCAGCCTTGGACTGTTTGATAATGCGCCAGGGATCCTGCTGTGGCTATTTACAATCCTTGCGTGGGATTTCGGCTTTTACTGGCTGCATCGCTGGCATCACGAGATGCGCCCGCTGTGGGCGGTACATGTGGTGCATCATCAGGGGGAACACTACAACCTCTCATTAGGTGTGCGGAACTCGTGGTACTCCTCGTTAACCTCAATCCCGTTCTTTATGCTGCTGGCGATGCTTGGCGTGCCGTTGCAGGTCTTTTTGGCGGTTTCTATTATTCACTATAGTTGGCAATTTTTTAACCATAACGCGCTAGCGCCGAAACTGGGTTGGCTGGAAAAAGTGCTGATCACGCCTTCGCATCATCGCGTCCATCATCTGAATGAAAAGCAATATGCCGATACCAATTACGGTGGCACCTTTTTGTTGTGGGATAAACTTTTCGGTTCGTATAGTGCCGGGCCGGAACACGACGTAGGCTACGGCGTAAAAAATAGTCGCTTGTCCTGTAACCCGATGCGCGAGAGTAACCTGCCATTTTTACGCTTAATGGGCTTTCGCTCATTTGGCAAAGCGATTGAACGTCGCTACCAGAGTTCTGCGTGGGCGGTAGGGGCAGGGGTGATCCTGCTGTTTATGCTGGTGCTTGGCTACATCCAGCAATATGGTTATGGCATTGAGTTTATTACCAGTGAGCAAGCCGTATTATTTGTTCTGCTGGTGGCAGGCTCCGTTGCGCTGGGGGGCATGAGCGACGGGCAGCGTTGGGGAATGATTTTGTGGTGTTCGGTGACGTTGTCACTGCTCTATTTTATTCTTTATATGTGTTCGTGGAGCACTCTGCTCTGGAAGGGATTAGCGGGCATTTTGCTGGCCCATTGTGTGTTATTCCTAATCGGTGTAGGACGTAAGTCGTTAAGGAAACGCTATGAACCTGTTTAATCCCGACAGGTTAATCACTTTTCCTGCTGATGATCCGCAACTGGTGAAGCAGCTGCAAAACGATACGAAAGTCTATCTGGCGAAATCATGCGATCATCGGTATGCCGACGGCTGGGCATTCACCAAAATGGCGGCATTGATTATTGCCTGTTTATGCTGCTATTCACTGGCGTTATCTCAAAGTCAGTGGGGACTGTATCTGTTGTGGTATCTGGCGATGATGTTTTGCGCCATGTTGTTAGCGGTCAATGTGGTGCATGACGCTTCGCACGATGCGTTTTTGCGCGGTAAAAAGGCCAATGCGTGGCTAAACCGGTGGGTTGCGTTCCCGATGGGGCTTGATCCGGACTGCTGGCGGGTGCGCCATGTTCGCTTTCATCACGGCTTTACCAATATTGAATTTTACGATCCTGACACCGCAGAAAATGGCATTCTTCGCCAGACGCCGTGGCAACGGTGGCGACCTTTTATGCGCCAGCAGCATCGCTACTGGCCACTGGTCGCGGCGCTCACCTTTCCCTGGTACATCTGGGTAGTGGACTGGTTCGATCGCGCCGGGTTTACTCCGGTCACACGACATCTGGCCCTGCGAGGCTTTGCTGGCTGGGGATATTTCTTAGCCGGGAAACTGGCGCATTGTGTGTTGTGTCTGATACTCCCGTGGCTTCTGTCTGAATTTAATTTCATGACCATCCTGCTGACTTATCTGCTCAGCCAGCTGCTGGCGTCATTGATCTTTGTGATGTTGATTATCGGAACGCACTGGGCGAAGGGACATACGCAGTTACCACCAGAAGAGGGCAAAATGGCCGTGGGCCGGCTGGCGCATACCTTCGCTACTACCTTTGACTGGACGCCGCAACCTGCATGGCTTGGTTACTGGCTGGGCGGGATTAATCTGCATCTTACCCATCATCTTTTTCCTCACTGGCATCATCGCCATTATCCAGCGTTAAGCCGCATTATCGCTCAAATTGCCAGCCAGCAAGGTCTGGATTATCAGTTGTTGACGTTAGCGGATTTGTTGAGGCTACAGCAGCAGTTTTTACGGCGAATGGGGGAGAAGCCGATAGACTGAGAATGGAATCAAGTGATGGTGGTGGGGGAAGGATTACTCAGCGCTGCGCGCTTCGCCCTACGGGTCGTTGCCTGCGGCAACGCTCTCTCGCTGGCGCTCGAGTCGAACCTTAGTCGAAGCTTCTCATCCTTCCCCGCATGAGCAGAATATTCAGTTACGGATTCGTTGGAGAATACAGGGGTTTTTGAAAGTGATGGTGGTGGGGGAAGGATTCGAACCTTCGAAGTCGATGACGGCAGATTTACAGTCTGCTCCCTTTGGCCGCTCGGGAACCCCACCAGGGATAATTCAAATTTTGATGTAATGCTTGAGATGGTGGTGGGGGAAGGATTCGAACCTTCGAAGTCGATGACGGCAGATTTACAGTCTGCTCCCTTTGGCCGCTCGGGAACCCCACCACGGGGTAATGCTTTTTACTGGCCTGCTCCCTTGTGGGGAAGCGGGGCGCATCATATCAAATGACACGCCGCTGTAAAGGGTTACGTTGAGAAAAATGAACTGGTTGCGTAATTTTCATCCGTAACGGATTAAAGGCAACCAGTTCTATTTTGCCAGCGATTAAAGAATAATCGTCCGGTTACCGTAAACAAATACACGCTGCGCCAAAACCTGGTAAAGCGCGCGGCTTAATACGTTTTTCTCGACATCACGACCCGCACGCATCATATCTTCGGCAGTGTAAGTGTGATCTACATGAATAACGTCCTGCATAATGATTGGGCCTTCATCCAGATTGTCATTCACGTAGTGTGCCGTTGCGCCAATAATCTTTACGCCGCGTTCATAAGCCTGATGATAGGGACGTGCACCAATAAACGCAGGCAGGAATGAATGGTGAATATTGATAATTTTGTTCGGGAAACGAGCGACAAACTCCGGCGTCAATACCCGCATATATTTCGCCAGCACGACATAATCAGGTTGATGTGCTTCAATGGCATCCGCCATCTTCTGATCGTGCTCGTTGCGGCTTAACCCTTCATGGCTTACCAGTTCAAACGGTATATCAAATCGTTCCACCA
This sequence comes from Escherichia fergusonii ATCC 35469, assembly GCF_000026225.1. NCBI lineage: Bacteria > Pseudomonadati > Pseudomonadota > Gammaproteobacteria > Enterobacterales > Enterobacteriaceae > Escherichia > Escherichia fergusonii. The sequence continues at coordinate 1,771,821 of NC_011740.1, read as the reverse complement.
ATGGACGCAGGGTATCGTGGTTACCAATAACCGCCGCGATTTCAACATCCAGGCCACCGTAGTTGGCTTTCATTAGCAGATCGCCCAGGCAATGCGCTTCTTTAGTGACCAGAATCACTATCCGGCGACGACCGGCGGGATTCAGTTCACGCACGGAGCCTTCTGGCAATGCGCTATCGAGATCCGCCAGCAGGGTGGAATCATTAAAAATCCCTTCCAGTTCCGTGCGCATAAAAAAGCGCCCGGTACGGTGATCAACAAATTCATTGTTCTGCACGATATTTAACTCGTGCTTGTAGCAAATATTGGTAATACGCGCGATAAGGCCTTTTTGATCAGGGCAAATAGTACGCAGAACTTTTCGTTGTAGTGAATGCATTGCTGGTAAAACCTTGTAAGAGAGTGTTTGCATGGTTACATGCCGTCAGCTGTTATTGGCCGCAGCACTTTTTAAATTTTTTACCTGAACCACAAGGGCAGGGATCATTTCGACCAAACTGCGGACGTGTACCATCAATATAGTACCACTGGCCATTTTCTTTTATAAAACGCGAGCGTTCAATAATTGCGCCAGCTCTACCTCGCTCAGAATAACGAGCGACAAAACTAACATATCCTGTCTTTCCATCAGTGGTAAGGGCATGGTCAAACACAGTCAAACCCAACCACTCGGTATGAGCAAATCCGGCAATAATATCGTCGCGCAGCTGCGCAACTCCACACGATGAATGCCATGTCTTGATTAAATAATCTGCATCTTTCATAACAAACGCGCTGTAACGCGAACGCATGAGTTGTACCGGATCTGGTGCAAGTTGATTACCGGAAAGATAACGCTGACAACATAGGCTATACTCGACTGCGCTACCGCAGGGACAAAGTTGAGACACAAATCATCTCCCTGAAATAAAAAAGTGGCGTATGGACGCCCTGGGTAGCGCTATGTTAACTGAGCAGTGGCAATGTTGCTATGTCTGCAGACCAGGGGAAGTTCGTCGGTACAATGAGAAAGATAAAAATAGGCCTGGCACTGGGGTCCGGTGCTGCACGCGGTTGGTCACATATTGGTGTGATAAAAGCGCTAAAACAAATAGGTATTGAAATTGATATTGTTGCCGGATGCTCCATAGGTTCATTAGTGGGAGCTGCTTACGCCTGTAATAAATTATCTGACCTGGAAAACTGGGTGAGCTCGTTTAGTTACTGGGAAGTATTGCGACTGATGGATCTCTCCTGGCGACGAGGCGGTTTGTTACGGGGCGAACGCGTTTTTAATTACTATCGTAATATTATGCCTATCGCAGAAATAGAAAATTGCACACGGCGTTTTGGTGCAGTTGCGACTAATCTGAGTACCGGCAGGGAGTTATGGTTTACCGAAGGCGATCTTCATCTGGCAGTGCGTGCATCCTGCAGTATCCCTGGGTTGATGGCGCCAGTTGCGCACAACGGCTATTGGTTAGTCGATGGGGCAGTGGTTAATCCGGTGCCTGTTTCACTGACCAGAGCGATGGGCGCTGATATTGTTATAGCAGTTGATTTACAGCATGATGCACATCTGATGCAACAAGATCTCCTTTCGTTAAATGTGAGTGAAGATATCAGTGATAGCGAAGATTCGCTTCCCTGGCATCAACGCCTGAAAGAGCGGCTAAGTAATATTACGACTCGTCGGGTTGTCACTGCGCCAACGGCAATGGAGATAATGACCACCTCCATTCAGGTTCTGGAGAACCGTCTCAAACGCAACCGTATGGCTGGCGATCCACCTGATATTCTGATCCAGCCTTTCTGTCCACAAATCTCAACGTTGGATTTCCATCGTGCCAGTTCTGCCATTGTGGCAGGGCAACTCGCGGTAGAAAAAAAACTCGATGAGCTTTCACCGCTTGTGCGAGCCAACGGTTGACGCACATTTTTATCTACACTTAAGTTAATTCTGACAGGCGCATGTGGCGATACCGTGCCACTATTGTTTAAAGCCAGTCAGGGGGGAGAATATGACGCAGCCATTGGTCGGAAAACAGATTCTTATTGTGGAGGATGAGCCAGTGTTTCGCTCGCTTCTCGATTCGTGGTTTTCCTCATTGGGAGCGACAACGGCACTGGCAATGGATGGACTTGATGCACTTGATTTGTTGGTAAGCTATACCCCAGATCTCATCATCTGTGATATTGCAATGCCGCGAATGAATGGCCTGAAGTTCATTGAACAAATCCGTAATCGTGGTGATCAGACACCAATCCTGGTCATCTCTGCGACGGAAAATATGGCCGATATAGCCAAAGCGTTGCGGTTGGGCGTTGATGATGTATTGCTTAAGCCCGTGAAAGATCTCAATCGCTTGCGTGAAGCCGTATTAGCCAGCTTGTATCCAAATATGTTTAATTCCAGGGTAGAAGAGGAAGAGCGATTATTTCGTGACTGGGATGCGCTGGTGGAAAATCCACCGGCTGCCGCCAAACTTTTACAGGAACTGCAACCACCCGTTCAGCAAGTGATCTCTCACTGTCGAATAAATTATCGGCAGTTGGTGGCCGTCGACCAACCGGGTTTAGTTCTGGATATTGCGCCGCTTTCGGATCAGGATCTGGCTTTTTATTGTCTGGATGTAACAAGAGCCGGGAATAATGGTGTCCTGGCGGCACTATTACTGCGTGCATTATTTAACAGTTTATTACAAGAACAGTTGCTGCATCAGAATCAGCGATTGCCAGAATTAGGTGCCTTATTGAAGCAGGTCAATCATTTGCTTCGCCAGGCGAATTTACCCGGACAATTTCCGTTGTTGGTGGGGTATTACCATAGCGGACTAAAAAATTTGATTCTGGTTTCTGCTGGTCTTAACGCAACGCTGAATACTGGAACGCATCAGGTTCAAATCAGTAGCGGTGTACCGTTGGGGACTTTAGGTAATGCGTACCTCAATCAATTAAGCCAGCACAGCGAAGCCTGGCAGTGCCAAATTTGGGGCGCGGGTGGAAGATTACGCCTTATGTTGTCTGCGGAATGAACAATTGAGCGGGGGAAGTAAAATTGCCATACCCCGCTTTTCACAGCCAGTGATACTATCGTCACCAGTTATATAAGTATTTGTCTTAATTATGCTGATGCGTATCCTTTTCAGACCAGGCGGTTACACGGGTACTGATATACTCGGATGCGATACATATTGATGAACACGTTCTATACACGAACAGTCCAGGAGAATTTAAATGGCTGCCATTAATTCGAAAGTCAAAAAAGCCGTTATCCCGGTAGCGGGATTAGGAACCAGGATGTTACCGGCAACGAAGGCTATCCCAAAAGAGATGCTTCCGCTGGTAGATAAGCCATTAATTCAGTACGTCGTGAATGAATGTATTGCAGCGGGTATCACGGAAATTGTCCTGGTAACCCACTCTTCAAAAAATTCCATCGAAAACCACTTTGATACCAGTTTTGAACTGGAAGCGATGCTGGAAAAACGTGTTAAACGCCAGCTGCTTGATGAAGTGCAATCTATTTGCCCGCCGCATGTCACTATTATGCAGGTACGTCAGGGGCTGGCAAAAGGCCTTGGCCACGCAGTGCTTTGTGCCCATCCGGTGGTAGGCGATGAACCGGTCGCAGTTATTCTGCCTGACGTTATTCTTGACGAATATGAGTCCGATTTATCCCAGGATAACCTGGCAGAAATGATTCGTCGTTTTGATGAAACAGGAAATAGCCAAATCATGGTTGAGCCTGTAGACGACGTTACTGCATATGGTGTAGTCGATTGCAAAGGTGTTGATTTAGCTCCGGGTGAAAGCGTACCAATGGTCGGTGTGGTAGAAAAACCAAAAGCCGACGTTGCACCTTCTAATCTTGCTATTGTAGGGCGTTACGTTCTGAGCGCAGATATCTGGCCTCTGCTGGCTAAAACTCCTCCGGGAGCAGGGGATGAAATTCAGCTTACCGATGCAATTGATATGCTGATCGAAAAAGAAACTGTTGAAGCCTACCATATGAAAGGCAAGAGCCACGACTGTGGTAATAAATTAGGCTATATGCAGGCATTTGTGGAATACGGTATCCGTCATAATACTCTTGGCGCAGAATTTAAATCCTGGCTGGAAGAAGAAGTTGGTATTAAGAAGTAACCAACCTTTGTAGTGGTCAAAAGTACGGCGTCGAAAAGGCGCCGTTTTTTATGGCTGAAGCTAAGGGGTTTCCGAAAAGGAACAATAAAAAATCCCGCTCAGTGGCGGGATTTTAAGCATTCAATTTAAGAATTATTCCTTGATCAGGAAGTCTTCCAGTTGTTTGCCTTGCTCGTCCATTGCTTTTTTGATTACTGCTGGAGTACGGCCCTGGCCAGTCCAAGTTTTGGTTTCACCATTTTCATCAACGTAGCTATATTTAGCCGGACGCTGAGCGCGTTTAGCTTTGGTGCCGGATTTAACAGCAGCCATGCTATTCAGTAATTCATTCGGGTCAATACCGTCAGCAATCAGCATTTCACGATATTGCTGCAGTTTACGAGTACGTTCTTCAACTTCAGCAGCTGCCGCGCTTTCTTCTTCGCGACGTTCGTTTACAACTACTTCTAATTTTTCCAGCATTTCTTCCAGCGTTTCAAGGGAACATTCTCTTGCCTGCGCACGAAGAGTACGGATGTTGTTCAGAATTTTAAGTGCTTCGCTCATTGTAGTAATCTCAAACTTATATTGGGGTGGTTTGTTGAGCTAATAATAGAGCGTTAAATTCAGTTGTGCAATAGCCATGAATGTAAGGAATTCAAAATTTGTTCTTTATTTTGCTCTTCCATTAAATAACTGATCCTGAATTTATCGGCTTTTAAGAGGTAAAAATGAGCTTATTGTCAGGGGGGATACTGATGAAAACAGGGTTAAACTTCCTGATACAGGTCACATTTTATCAGAGTGAAATAGTTTCGTTTTGCAGTGATTTCAACCTTCTGTATTAGATCCACTAACAAGACCTGACAAATACTACATTAGAGGTAACAGAGTCTGTAACAATAACTCGGGAATTTCATATAGTGTGGCGTTGATAATCCCGGTGGATGAATTAACCACACATCATTTGTGAAAGAATGTGTATATAGTCTGAATAATTCAAGGCGCAGGATGGCGGCAAACGGGAGGCGCTCCGGGCGTTTACTCAAGTAAGTAACAGCGGGGAACACATGCAACTTGATGTATGGCGAGTATAGATAAACATATAGCTGTGCGTACCGTTATAACGGCACTATAGCAGCCTATTGTTCACCCAGACTAAATACACCGACATACACGCTCTGCGAGCGGGAAAACGGGCAAAATATGGTACACTTCTGGCAAATTGTATATCACCTGGGTGAGGGTTTTGTCGCCAATGGCACAACTATATTTTTACTATTCAGCAATGAATGCGGGTAAGTCTACGGCGTTGCTGCAATCGTCTTACAATTATCAGGAACGCGGAATGCGTACTGTTGTTTATACGGCAGAAATTGACGACCGTTTCGGTGCCGGGAAAGTAAGCTCCCGCATAGGGCTTTCATCACCAGCCAGATTGTTTAACCAAAACTCATCATTATTCGAAGAAATTCGTGCAGAAAATGCGAAACAACCTGTCGATTGTGTTTTGGTTGATGAGTGCCAATTTTTAACCCGCCAACAGGTTTATGATTTATCCGAAGTTGTCGATCAACTTGATATTCCAGTACTGTGTTACGGCTTACGTACAGATTTTCGTGGTGAACTCTTCGGAGGTAGCCAATACCTGCTGGCCTGGTCAGACAAACTTGTCGAATTAAAAACTATCTGTTTCTGTGGCCGTAAAGCAAGCATGGTGTTGCGGCTCGACCAGGAGGGGAGACCCTATAATGAAGGCGAACAGGTGGTGATAGGCGGTAATGAACGCTATGTCTCCGTATGTCGTAAGCACTATAAAGAAGCGCTTGCTACAGACTCTCTGGTTGCGATTCAGAAGCGTCACCGACAAGCAGAATAATTTATTTTGACCGTGATAAAGCTGGTGTAACGCAGGAACAGCATTGTTTCAGCGGACATCAGCTTTTTTATCGAATATAGAATTTTCGCTGGCACCATTCAGCTTCATTGAAAGCATAAAAAAACGGCCCCAAGAGGAGTAATGCCAATCAGTTAAGGATCAGTTGACCGATCCAGTGGCTGTGTAAGAATCCGGAAACGTTCACTCGTTTCCGGATTTTTTTATGCTCATTGGACAGGCCCTTGATTTGGTATCCCGTTACGATTCTCTGCGTAACCCACTGACTTCTCTGGGGGATTACCTCGACCCCGAACTCATCTCTCGTTACCTTGCCGAATCAGGTACTGTAACGCTACGCAAGCGCCGTCTTCCCCTCGAAATGATGGTCTGGTGTATTGTTGGCATGGCGCTTGAGCGTAAAGAACCTCTTCACCAGATTGTGAATCGCCTGGACATCATGCTGCCGGGCAATCGCCCCTTCGTTGCCCCCAGTGCCGTTATTCAGGCCGCCAGCGCCTGGGAAGTGAGGCTGTCCGCCGCGTGTTCACGAAAACAGCGCAGCTCTGGCATAATGCCACGCCGCATCCGCACTGGTGCGGCCTGACCCTGCTGGCCATCGATGGTGCGTTCTGGCGCACACCGGATACACCAGAAAACGATGCAGCCTTCCCCCGCCAGACACATGCCGGCAACCCGGCGCTCTACCCGCAGGTCAAAATGGTCTGCCAGATGGAACTGACCAGCCATCTGCTGACGGCTGCAGCCTTCGGCACGATGAAGAACAGCGAAAATGAGCTTGCTGAGCAACTTATAGAACAAACCGGCGATAACACTCTGACGTTAATGGATAAAGGTTATTACTCACTGGGACTGTTAAATGCCTGGAGCCTGGCGGGAGAACACCGCCACTGGATGATCCCTCTCAGAAAGGGAGCGCAATATGAAGAGATCAGAAAACTGGGTAAAGGCGATCATCTGGTGAAGCTGAAAACCAGCCCGCAGGCACGAAAAAAGTGGCCGGGACTGGGAAATGAGGTGACAGCCCGCCTGCTGACCGTGACGCGCAAAGGAAAAGTCTGCCATCTGCTGACGTCGATGACGGACGCCATGCGCTTCCCCGGAGGAGACATGGCGGATCTGTACAGTCATCGCTGGGAAATCGAACTGGGATACAGGGAGATAAAACAGACGATGCAACTGAGCAGGCTGACGCTGAGAAGTAAAAAGCCGGAGCTTGTGGAGCAAGAGCTGTGGGGTGTCTTACTGGCTTATAATCTGGTGAGATATCAGATGATTAAAATGGCGGAACATCTGAAAGGTTACTGGCCGAATCAACTGAGTTTCTCAGAATCATGCGGAATGGTGATGAGAATGCTGATGACATTGCAGGGCGCGTCACCGGGACGTATACCAGAGCTGATGCGCGATCTTGCAAGTATGGGACAACTTGTGAAATTACCGACAAGAAGGGAAAGGGCCTTCCCGAGAGTGGTAAAGGAGAGGCCCTGGAAATACCCCACAGCCCCGAAAAAGAGCCAGTCAGTTGCTTAACTGACTGGCATTACCCCAAGAGGAGCCGTTAACTTTTGATTACTCAGATGAAGAAATTAAGCGGATTTTTTCGCTTTTTTCTCTGCTTTTGGCGCCGGGGCAGCTTCTTGATTGACTGCAGCACCTTCAACAAAATCACGACCGTAGTAAGTATCCAGCAGAATCTGCTTCAGTTCAGAGATCAGAGGGTAACGCGGGTTAGCGCCGGTGCACTGATCATCGAATGCATCTTCAGACAGTTTATCTACGTTCGCCAGGAAGTCTGCTTCCTGAACGCCAGCTTCACGGATAGATTTTGGAATACCCAGTTCAGCTTTCAGACTTTCCAGCCATGCTAACAGTTTCTCAATCTTCGCTGCAGTACGGTCACCCGGTGCGCTCAGACCCAGATGATCTGCTATTTCAGCGTAACGACGGCGTGCCTGCGGACGGTCATACTGGCTAAATGCAGTCTGCTTGGTCGGGTTGTCGTTCGCGTTGTAACGAATAACGTTACAGATCAGCAGGGCGTTCGCCAGACCATGCGGAATGTGGAACTGAGAACCCAGTTTATGCGCCATAGAGTGACATACACCCAGGAAGGCGTTCGCAAACGCGATACCGGCAATCGTTGCAGCACTGTGAACGCGTTCACGAGCAACCGGGTTTTTAGAACCTTCGTTGTAAGACGCTGGCAGGTTTTCTTTCAGCAGTTTCAGTGCCTGCAGAGCCTGACCGTCAGAGAACTCAGAAGCCAGTACAGAAACGTAAGCTTCCAGAGCGTGGGTTACTGCATCCAGACCACCAAAGGCACACAGAGACTTCGGCATGTCCATAACCAGGTTAGCATCAACAATCGCCATATCCGGAGTCAGTGCGTAGTCTGCCAGCGGATATTTCTGACCAGTTGCATCATCGGTTACAACCGCAAACGGAGTTACTTCAGAACCAGTACCGGAAGTAGTAGTAACAGCGATCATTTTCGCTTTCACGCCCATTTTCGGGAACTTGTAGATACGTTTACGGATGTCCATAAAGCGCAGCGCCAGTTCTTCGAAGTGAGTTTCCGGATGTTCGTACATTACCCACATGATTTTCGCGGCATCCATCGGGGAACCACCACCCAGCGCGATAATAACGTCTGGTTTGAAGGAGTTTGCCAGCTCAGCACCTTTACGTACCACGCTCAGGGTAGGATCAGCTTCTACTTCAAAGAACACTTCAGTTTCAACACCAGCGGCTTTCAGCACAGAGGTGATCTGATCTGCATAACCATTGTTGAACAGGAAGCGGTCGGTAACGATCAGAGCACGTTTGTGACCATCAGTAATCACTTCATCCAGTGCGATTGGCAGAGAGCCACGACGGAAGTAGATCGATTTCGGAAGTTTATGCCACAACATGTTTTCAGCTCGCTTAGCAACGGTTTTCTTGTTGATCAGGTGTTTCGGACCAACGTTTTCAGAGATGGAGTTACCACCCCAGGAACCACAACCCAGAGTCAGGGAAGGCGCGAGTTTAAAGTTGTACAGGTCACCGATACCACCCTGAGAAGCCGGGGTGTTGATCAGGATACGGGCAGTTTTCATTTTCTGACCGAAGTAGGTCACGCGTGCCGGTTGGTTGTCCTGATCGGTGTACAGGCAGGAGGTATGACCGATACCGCCCATCGCTACCAGTTTCTCTGCTTTTTCTACTGCATCTTCGAAATCTTTCGCACGATACATAGCCAGAGTAGGGGACAGCTTCTCGTGTGCAAACGGTTCGCTTTCGTCAACAGCAGTTACTTCACCGATCAGAATCTTCGTGTTTTGCGGAACGGTGAAACCTGCCAGCTCAGCAATTTTATATGCCGGCTGACCAACGATTGCTGCGTTCAGAGCACCGTTTTTCAGGATGACATCCTGAACAGCTTTCAGTTCTTTGCCCTGTAAGATATAACCGCCATGAGTTGCGAAACGTTCACGAACGGCATCATAGACAGAATCAACAACAACAACTGACTGCTCGGAAGCACAAATAACGCCGTTATCGAAGGTTTTAGACATCAGTACAGAAGCAACAGCTCGTTTGATATCTGCAGTTTCGTCAATAACAACAGGGGTGTTACCTGCACCTACACCGATTGCAGGTTTACCGGAGCTATACGCCGCCTTAACCATGCCTGGGCCACCAGTTGCAAGGATCAGGTTGATATCCGGGTGGTGCATCAGCGCGTTGGAGAGTTCAACAGAAGGTTGATCGATCCAGCCAATCAGGTCTTTCGGCGCACCAGCAGCGATAGCAGCCTGCAGAACGATATCTGCAGCTTTGTTGGTTGCATCTTTTGCGCGCGGATGTGGAGAGAAGATAATGGCGTTACGAGTCTTCAGGCTGATCAGCGATTTGAAGATAGCCGTGGAGGTTGGGTTAGTGGTCGGAACAATACCACAGATAATGCCGATTGGTTCTGCGATAGTGATAGTACCAAAGGTGTCATCTTCAGAAAGAACACCACAGGTCTTTTCATCTTTATACGCGTTATAGATGTATTCAGAAGCGAAGTGGTTTTTAATCACTTTATCTTCAACGATACCCATGCCGGATTCGGCAACGGCCATTTTAGCGAGAGGGATTCGAGCATCTGCGGCAGCCAGGGCGGCGGCACGGAAGATTTTGTCTACTTGCTCTTGAGTGAAACTGGCATATTCACGCTGGGCCTTTTTTACACGCTCTACGAGTGCGTTAAGTTCAGCGACATTAGTAACAGCCATAATGCTCTCCTGATAATGTTAAACTTTTTTAGTAAATCATCTGCTCGATACGAGAGTATAGTCAGAACGCCGAAAGTTTGTGGAACTATATTTAAATCAATGTGTTACTTAACGTCGGCTTTTGCTGTGATTTACTAAAAGAGCTTATACGTTAGCGCCACTTAACTCTAACGCGTTATTTCAGGTGGCGTACGCAAGATTACTCACTTCTGGGTAGCGATTTCGTGATCTGAATCAAAAAATCTCAAAGCTGACACCTTTCAGCAAGCTCTGATAGCGCAAAACGTTAAGTGTTAATCAATTGTTGATGTGAATGCGTTATAAGTTAGCATAATTTATACATATGTATAACGCTGAAAAATGGGAGTTTATTTACGTATACCCAGGTGAAAAATGCTATAAAAAAGCGTATTGTCAGCGCGTTTATTTATTAGTACTACTTTTGACAACATGCGGCTGAGGCTTCGGAGCTAACCGTGATTCAAACTTTTTTCGACTTTCCCGTTTATTTTAAGTTTTTCATTGGGTTATTTGCACTTGTAAACCCGGTTGGGATTATTCCCGTCTTTATCAGCATGACCAGCTATCAGACAGCTGCTGCACGTAACAAAACAAACCTGACCGCCAATCTTTCCGTCGCGATCATTTTGTGGACTGCATTGTTTCTCGGTGATGGCATTTTGCAACTGTTTGGCATTTCCATTGATTCGTTCAGAATTGCCGGTGGAATCCTGGTGGTGACTATTGCCATGTCGATGATTAGCGGCAAATTGGGCGAAGACAAACAGAACAAACAGGAAAAATCAGAAACAGCTATTCGCGAAAGTGTGGGGGTAGTGCCGCTGGCATTACCACTGATGGCTGGCCCCGGTGCGATAAGTTCAACTATCGTTTGGGGCACACGTTATCATAGCATCATGTATTTTGTTGGTTTCTCGTTGGCGATCGCGATATTCGCCCTTTGCTGTTGGGGGCTATTCAGGATGGCACCCTGGTTAGTACGTGTTTTAGGGCAGACGGGAATCAACGTGATCACACGTATCATGGGGCTGTTGCTGATGGCTCTGGGTATTGAGTTTATTGTTACCGGGCTAAAGGCTATTTTCCCAGGGCTTCTTACTTAATACTTCAACCTAAAAAAACGGAGCGCTTTTAGCTCCGTTTCAGATCGTTTATAAAGTGGCATTGTTCAAGCCGGATGCGGCATGAATGCATTTACCAGCCTGGTAAGCGTCTTGCCCCGGGCATCTTACGTTTGTCATCAGTTTACTGACTCTTTTATGCTGATAAGTAACTCATGACATTTTTACATCATCATAAAAATTGATGTCTTCTTTAATTTTTCTTTCTCTCTGATTTATCAGAGAAATCCACGGATGCTTTCTTCCCGATATCTTAAATCTGATGTTATTTTTCCCACATTATTATCATGTGCTTGATGAAGCATAATTGAAATGATATTAGTAATTTTGCGGTTTATGTAGACGAACGTGCTAAAAAATAATCAGTTGTTAAATATATGTACATTGCCCATCCATTAGCTAAAGAAAACGACAAAGGCACTGTAATGTAGCCTAACCTGATGGTTTTAATTGATTTGTTGTGGATTTTGCTTGTTTTTTGTTCGTGAGTGTATTTAGAAAAAAGAGAATCGCATAACAAATCTGTAAAATGTATTAGCGATTAAGAGGCGCATTTGTTACTTTCCGCAAGTTATCAAACCATCATTTTTAAGTTGATGAGAATTATTTTCACTACGTTTTGAAGAATTAAAAAATGTGTTGCGGACAGGGTGACACATTTTGTATTGCAAAAGGGGAGAACGCAGAACTCTCCCTGAAATATAAGCAGATGTAATCTGTAAGAGCATGTAACTAAGCAAGAAATACCGGGCGGTACTCATCTCCTGAGCCGAGCTGGTTTATTACTGAATTAAACATGCTGGTACAAAACCAGTAATTATAACGAAGGAGCACATACACAATGATCAACATGACAAAGAAAAGCCTGGTGGCAGCCGCCGTCTTGACAGCGCTCATTGCGGGTAATACTGCCCTGGCTGCCGAGGTTCCGGCAGGTGTACAACTGGCAGAAAAGCAAACGCTGGTGCGAAATAACGGTTCTGAAGTGCAATCCCTTGATCCGCATAAAATTGAAGGTGTTCCTGAATCCAACATAAGCCGCGACCTGTTTGAAGGGCTGTTGGTCAGTGACCTTGAAGGGCACCCAGTCGCTGGGGTTGCAGAAAAATGGGACAATAAAGACTTTAAAGTTTGGACATTCCATCTACGCAAAAATGCTAAATGGTCTGATGGAACTCCGGTAACTGCACAGGATTTTGTTTATAGCTGGCAGCGTCTTGCTGATCCGAAAACAGCGTCACCTTATGCCAGTTATTTGCAATATGGTCATATCGCGAATGTTGATGACATTATCGCTGGTAAAAAAACAACATCTGAACTGGGTGTCAAAGCCATTGACGATAATACCTTTGAAGTTACGTTGAGCGAGCCAGTTCCTTATTTCTATAAACTGCTGGTTCACCCGTCTGTTTCTCCAGTACCTAAATCGGCAATTGAAAAATTTGGCGAAAAATGGACTCAGCCTGCCAATATCGTAACTAACGGTGCCTACAAACTGAAAGACTGGGTTGTCAACGAGCGTATGGTACTTGAGCGTAGCCCAACTTATTGGGATAACGATAAGACCATTATCAATCAAATCACTTACTTGCCGATTGCCTCTGAAGTTACAGATGTCAACCGTTACCGCAGTGGCGAAATCGACATGACTTATAACAACATGCCGATTGAACTGTTCCAGAAACTGAAAAAAGAGATCCCAAATGAAGTGCATGTCGATCCATATCTTTGCACTTACTACTATGAAATTAATAACCAGAAAGCTCCATTTAACGATGTTCGTGTACGTACCGCACTGAAACTGGCACTTGATCGCGATATTATCGTTAATAAAGTGAAAAACCAGGGCGACCTGCCAGCTTACAGCTACACTCCGCCTTATACCGATGGCGCAAAATTGGTTGAGCCAGAGTGGTTTGGTTGGTCTCAGGAAAAACGTAATGAAGAAGCCAAAAAACTGTTGGCAGAAGCCGGTTATACGTCAGAAAAACCGTTAACCTTCGATCTGTTGTATAACACCTCTGATTTACATAAAAAACTGGCTATCGCCGTAGCGTCTATCTGGAAGAAAAATCTGGGCGCTAACGTTAAGCTGGAAAATCAGGAGTGGAAAACTTTCCTTGATACCCGCCATCAGGGTACTTTTGATGTTGCACGCGCAGGCTGGTGTGCTGATTACAACGAACCCACATCTTTCCTGAATACTATGCTTTCCGATAGTTCAAATAACACCGCGCATTATAAGAGCCCGGCGTTTGACAAACTGATGGGAGAAACACTTAAAGCCACGAATGAGGCTCAGCGTACAGAGTTGTACGCTAAAGCAGAGCAGCAACTGGATAAAGATTCTGCCATTGTTCCGGTTTATTACTACGTCAACGCACGCCTGGTTAAACCATGGGTCGGCGGCTATACCGGTAAAGATCCGTTAGATAATACCTATACCAAAAATATGTACATTGTGAAGCACTAATGGCAATACGTGGAGCAGGTCATATCTGCTCCACGGTGTCTGTTTTTTTCGCATTTTTGAAGGCACAGGCCAAAAGGTACGGCAATGTTAAAATTTATTATACGTCGCTTTCTGGAAGCGATACCGACGCTATTTATACTCATTACCATTTCGTTTTTTATGATGCGCCTTGCACCAGGGAGTCCTTTCACTGGCGAGCGTACACTGCCGCCTGAAGTTATGGCGAATATTGAAGCGAAATATCACTTAAACGATCCGATCTCCACCCAGTACTTCAGCTACCTGAAACAGCTGGCACATGGCGATTTTGGACCATCCTTTAAATATAAAGATTACTCGGTCAACGATCTGCTGGCGACCAGTTTCCCGGTTTCGGCGAAATTAGGCGCAGCGGCATTTTTACTCGCCGTTATTCTTGGCGTTAGCGCGGGCGTTATTGCTGCGTTAAAACAAAACACCCGATGGGATTATATGGTTATGGGAGTGGCGATGACCGGGGTCGTTATCCCCAGTTTTGTTGTTGCCCCCTTATTGGTGATGATATTTGCGATTACGCTCCAGTGGTTGCCTGGCGGTGGCTGGAATGGTGGGGCTTTGAAATTTATGATTTTGCCAATGGTGGCATTATCGCTTGCCTATATCGCCAGCATCGCTCGTATTACGCGTGGCTCAATGATTGAAGTATTGCACTCTAACTTTATCCGTACTGCCAGGGCGAAGGGGTTACCAATGCGTCGGATTATATTCCGCCATGCATTGAAACCCGCTCTATTACCGGTGCTCTCCTATATGGGGCCTGCTTTTGTCGGCATCATCACTGGTTCTATGGTTATCGAAACCATTTACGGATTGCCAGGTATTGGTCAGCTTTTCGTCAATGGCGCACTTAACCGCGACTACTCGTTGGTGCTCAGTCTGACCATTTTGGTGGGAACGCTGACAATTGTATTTAACGCCATTGTCGATGTGCTGTATGCAGTTATCGACCCAAAAATTCGTTACTGATACTGGAGCCTGCGATGATGTTAAGTAAGAAAAACAGCGAGGCGCTGGAAAATTTCAGTGACAAGCTGGAAGTTGAAGGGCGTAGTCTATGGCAGGATGCGCGCCGTCGTTTTATGCACAACCGTGCTGCCGTCACCAGTCTTATTGTGTTGGTGATCATTGCGTTGTTTGTCACCCTGGCACCAATGCTTTCTCAGTTTACCTACTTTGATACCGACTGGGGAATGATGTCCAGTGCACCGGATATGGAATCTGGTCACTATTTTGGCACCGATTCCTCCGGACGTGATCTGCTGGTGCGCGTGGCAATTGGTGGGCGAATATCTCTGATGGTGGGGATAGCTGCAGCCCTGGTTGCAGTGCTCGTGGGTACATTATACGGTTCACTTTCAGGCTATCTCGGTGGCAAGGTGGATTCTGTCATGATGCGCCTGCTGGAAATCCTCAACTCCTTCCCATTTATGTTCTTTGTAATTTTATTGGTAACGTTCTTTGGGCAGAATATCCTGCTGATTTTTGTCGCGATCGGCATGGTTTCATGGCTGGATATGGCACGTATCGTCCGTGGACAGACTCTGAGCCTGAAACGAAAAGAGTTTATTGAAGCGGCGCAAGTCGGGGGCGTCTCTACCGCCAGTATTGTAATTCGCCACATCGTGCCAAATGTGTTGGGGGTAGTTGTGGTTTACGCTTCGCTGCTGGTGCCAAGCATGATCCTCTTTGAATCCTTCCTGAGTTTCCTTGGCCTCGGTACGCAAGAGCCGCTCAGTAGTTGGGGGGCGCTGCTCAGCGATGGTGCGAACTCCATGGAAGTGTCGCCGTGGTTGCTGCTGTTCCCGGCTGGCTTCCTGGTAGTGACACTATTTTGTTTCAACTTTATCGGCGATGGCTTACGTGATGCCCTCGATCCGAAAGACCGTTAAGGAGTGCAGCCATGAGCGTAATTGAAACCGCAACTGCGCCACTCGCGCAACAACAGGCTGATGCACTGCTGAACGTGAAAGATTTACGTGTCACCTTTAGTACGCCGGACGGTGATGTGACAGCAGTAAATGATCTCAACTTTTCCCTGCGCGCCGGTGAGACATTGGGGATTGTGGGGGAGTCTGGTTCCGGCAAATCACAAACCGCGTTCGCGCTAATGGGGTTACTGGCAGCGAACGGTCGTATCGGCGGAAGTGCAACCTTTAATGGGCGCCAGATCCTGAACTTACCAGAAAACGAGCTGAATAAGCTGCGTGCTGAACAGATATCAATGATTTTCCAGGACCCGATGACCTCGTTAAATCCTTATATGCGAGTCGGCGAGCAACTGATGGAAGTATTGATGCTGCATAAAGGGTTACGCAAAGCCGAAGCCTTTGAAGAATCGGTACGTATGCTTGATGCGGTAAAAATGCCAGAAGCACGTAAGCGGATGAAAATGTATCCCCATGAATTTTCTGGCGGAATGCGTCAGCGTGTGATGATAGCGATGGCACTGCTATGCAGACCAAAACTGTTGATTGCCGACGAACCAACCACCGCACTGGACGTGACCGTACAGGCACAAATCATGACCTTGTTAAATGAACTGAAAAGGGAATTTAACACAGCCATTATTATGATTACGCATGATCTCGGTGTGGTTGCCGGGATTTGTGACAAGGTACTGGTGATGTATGCCGGGCGCACGATGGAATATGGCAACGCTCGCGATGTCTTTTATCAACCCGTTCATCCTTATTCTATTGGTCTGCTTAATGCTGTACCGCGTCTGGATGCCGAAGGTGAGACGATGCTGACCATCCCCGGTAATCCGCCAAACCTGCTGCGTTTACCTAAAGGGTGCCCATTTCAGCCGCGTTGTCCACATGCGATGGAGATTTGTAGTAGCGCTCCGCCGTTAGAAGAATTCAGTCCTGGTCGCTTGCGTGCTTGTTATAAACCGGTGGAGGAACTTTTATGAATGCTGTAGCGGAAGGAAGAAAAGTTCTCCTCGAAATAGCTGATCTCAAAGTTCATTTTGATATCAAAGATGGCAAACAATGGTTCTGGCAACCGGCAAAAACACTAAAAGCCGTTGATGGGGTAACACTCAGACTGTATGAAGGGGAAACGCTGGGCGTCGTGGGTGAGTCTGGATGTGGAAAATCCACTTTTGCTCGCGCCATCATTGGCCTGGTTAAAGCGACAGATGGGCGTGTTGCCTGGTTAGGCAAAGAGTTACTGGGGATGAAACCTGATGAGTGGCGTGCGGTGCGCAGCGATATTCAGATGATCTTCCAGGACCCACTGGCCTCACTGAATCCGCGTATGACTATTGGCGAAATTATTGCCGAACCACTACGAACTTATCATCCGAAAATGCCACGTCAGGAAGTGCGCGAGCGGGTGAAAGGGATGATGCTGAAAGTGGGGTTGTTGCCTAATCTGATTAACCGCTATCCCCATGAGTTTTCAGGCGGTCAATGTCAGAGGATTGGTATTGCCCGGGCACTGATTCTCGAACCGAAGCTAATTATCTGTGACGAACCAGTGTCGGCGCTGGATGTGTCTATTCAGGCGCAAGTGGTTAATTTGCTGCAACAGTTGCAGCGGGAAATGGGGCTTTCTTTAATCTTCATTGCGCACGATTTGGCGGTGGTAAAACACATTTCTGATCGTGTGTTAGTGATGTATCTCGGACATGCTGTCGAACTGGGCACTTACGATGAGGTATATCACAACCCATTACATCCCTATACCAAAGCATTGATGTCGGCAGTGCCGATTCCTGATCCTGATCTGGAAAAGAATAAAACAATTCAGTTGTTGGAAGGGGAGCTGCCTTCACCAATTAATCCACCTTCTGGCTGTGTCTTCCGTACCCGTTGTCCGATTGCCGGACCGGAGTGCGCAAAAACGCGTCCAGTACTGGAGGGGAGTTTCCGACACGCTGTCTCTTGTCTGAAAGTAGACCCGTTATAAAGCGTCAAAGGGCTGGCAAATTGCTGGCCCTTTTTACAAGGGAGGTGCAGATGGCAGGCAGCATTTCAGGATATCGCCAACGGGTTTACCACTTTCTTTTTGATCAGCACCACAAATCTGGCAGACGTTGCGAAGCCTTGCTCGGTTTTCTGGCATTACTGAGCGTTATCGTTATTTTTATCGAATCCGGCGTTGGTACTGAATACCAGCTAACTTATGAACAATGGCATCTCTTTGTCTGGGCAGAGTTTTTTTTCACATTTATCTTTACTACTGAATATTTTCTGCGGGTATTAAGTTGGCCCAGTCCTGTTCGTTATGTATTCAGTTTTTGGGGATTTATTGATTTGGCGACAATCCTCCCGCTGTACGTTATGTGGTTATGGCCGGAGATTGGCCTTAATTATCTGTTTGCCTGGCGAGCGATGCGTGCAATAAGGGCGTTGAGGATATTACGTCTTTTACGATTTATGCCTGCATTAACCAGTTTGTGGCAGGCAATTATTAATGCCCGCCATCAGTTGGTTCTGTTCTATACCTTTATCGGCATTGTCATGATTGTTGCTGGTGCACTGATGTACGCCATTGAAGGGACAACCAACGGTTTTAATTCACTGGGTACGTCGGTGTATTGGGCAATCGTAACAGTAACTACGGTAGGGTATGGTGATATTACACCGCACACAGAAGCGGGAAGGTGGGTATCGTCGATTTTGATTTTGATTGGCTACTCAGTTATTGCCATCCCAACGGGGATCATCACTGCGCAACTTACCACTGAATTACAACAGAAAAGAAAACGGCGTCAATGTTGGCATTGCCATACGGCAGATCACGCTCTTGATGCAAAATATTGTCGCCTCTGTGGCGGTGAATTATTACCAGAGAAAGGCGAATAATAGGGGCTGATGACAAAGGCATAATTACCTGATGCGCTACGCCTTATCAGCCTACGTGAGCTCTGCAATATACTGAATTTACATGTTTCTGTAGCCTGGATAAGGCTTTCAAGCCGGGTCCGGCATGAACAAAGCGCATTTTGTCAACACTCTGAATGAGCAGCATATGCTGCTCATTGTCATTATTCACGCCAGAGGATATGGCAAAGTTTGTGATCTTTTTCGCGGCATAACAAAATGCGAGCAAAAATATCGTTGATTTCGCCATCTTCGCTATCGGCCAAACCAATCACGACTTCCGCAAAAAAGTCAGGGTTCAGGTCAAAATCGACATGTTCCTGCCAGTCTTCCGACGGATCAAATAATTCCGCGCCACCACGCTCCTCAAACTGTAAATTAAATAATAGAACATCTGCCGGGTCGAGATTATCGGCAGCAAGCTCGAGAAAAATATCATAAGCCTGCTCAAGCGTTTCATCTTCAGTCAGGCGATTGTTCAGATCCATATCCATAATGACTACCTGGTTAACTTCGTTTGGCACGTTTTACAGCAACGGGCTGAAGAAGTAAAACAATCGCTCTGCGACTCGCTGCCAGAGTGGTCGTTTTAACCACAACCGTTCATCAAGAAGCCGGGAACGGGAGATATAGTCATCCTGTACTGCGGCGAGATCAGCGCCGAATCCTTTGTCGTCAATGGCGAGTGTGATTTCAAAATTAAGCCACAAACTGCGCATATCCAGATTAACTGTACCGACAAGACTAAGCTCACCATCAACCAGTACGCTCTTGGTATGTAATAAACCACCTTCAAACTGGTAAATTTTAACTCCGGCTGCCAGCAATTCGGTGAAGAAAGCACGACTGGCCCAACCAACCAGCATAGAGTCATTTTTACGTGGCAGGATAATGCTGACGTCCACGCCACGCTGTGCAGCAGTACAAATTGCATGTAGCAAGTCATCACTGGGCACGAAGTAGGGTGTCGTCATAATTAAATATTCACGAGCTGAATATGTTGCAGTCAGCAAGGCCTGGTGAATCAAATCCTCCGGGAAGCCAGGGCCAGAAGCAATGGTGTGAATGGTATGACCGCTGGCTTGCTCAAATGGCATGATATTGACGTCAGGCGGCGGTGGCAGAATGCGTTTACCGGTTTCAATTTCCCAGTCGCAGGAATAAATCACGCCCATAGCTGTCGCGATGGGGCCTTCCATGCGCGCCATGACATCTACCCACTGGCCTACACCGGCATCTTGTTTAAAGAAGCGCGGATCGACCATATTCATGCTGCCAGTGTAAGCGATATAATTGTCGATCATGATCATTTTGCGGTGCTGGCGAAGGTCCATGCGTCGCAAAAAGACACGCATCAGGTTAACTTTCAGCGCCTCGACTACTTCAATACCTGCATTTCGCATCATGGCTGCCCATGGGCTACGGAAAAAAGCCACACTGCCAGCAGAATCAAGCATCAGTCGACAATGAATACCACGACGAGCTGCAGCCATTAATGACTCAGCGACTTTATCGGCCATGCCACCAGGCTGCCAGATATAAAACACCATCTCAATATTATGGCGGGCAAGCTGAATATCGCGGATTAGAGCTTGCATCACATCATCAGAATCGGTGAGCAGTTGTAATTGGTTACCTTTTACTCCTGCGATCCCCTGGCGACGTTCACACAACTTAAATAAAGAAGAAGCAACACTACTGTTCTCTTCTGCAAATATGTGCTTGCAGGATTTCAGGTCGTTAAGCCATTTTGCGGTTGAAGGCCACATCGCCCTGGCTCGTTCAGCACGGCGTTTACCTAAATGAAGTTCACCAAAAGAGAGATAAGCAATAATGCCCACCAGCGGCAGGATGTAGATAATCAGCAACCAGGCCATTGCGGAGGGAACTGCACGACGTTTCATTAGAATACGTAATGTTACGCCAGCGATGAGTAACCAGTATCCCAGAATGACCAGCCAACTCACCACCGTGTAGAAGGTTGTCATAGATTAAAAATCCTTTTGAAAGCGTATTGTTATGAGTTTACGCATAAGGATTCATCTGGCAAATAAAAACAGGGGAAATTAACTGGTTTGCTCATGATGTGGGGGTATAATAAGCACTCTGGTATTGTAAGAGTGATTAACATGAAGCGTAGTCGAACGGAAGTGGGACGCTGGCGGATGCAACGACAAGCGAGTCGTCGTAAAGCGCGTTGGCTTGAAGGGCAATCACGTCGCAATATGCGAATCCACTCCATCAGGAAGTGTCTACTCAATCATCAACGTAATTCGCTGTTGTTCGCGATATACGACATTTGATGACAAAGGGCACCGTTAACAGGTGCCCCTTCGAATTTATCAAAAGACTTTTTTATAAGGTTTCACCGACACCTGTGCGTAGACGCCTGCCGCAACGTACGGATCTGCATCTGCCCATGCCTGGGCTGCTTCCAGTGATTCAAATTCAGCAATAACTGTAGAGCCAGTAAAACCGGCTACACCAGGATCGTTGCTGTCTACAGCAGGCATTGGGCCTGCGGTTAGCAGACGGCCTTCATCATGTAAAACCTGTAAACGCGCCAGATGAGCAGGGCGCACAGACAGGCGCTTTTCCAGTGAATTGGCTTTATCTTGAGCGTAGATGACATATAGCACGGGTAGAGCTCCTTGGTCGGTAAAGTTGTGAAGTACGTTATTTGAAACATCTCACAACTGCAACGCAAAGATAGTGGATTTGTTACAACCATACCTTTAGAAAGGTTATTTTCGGATAAAAATGCCATTTCATCGTGCTCAGCTCTGTTGCCTTATTGAATATGATTGCTATTTGCATTTAAAATCAGGGCCTGGTTTTTTAACTGAAACGATTATGACTTCAATGACGCTTGATTTACCTCGTCGCTTTCCCTGGCCAGCGTTACTTTCGGTCTGCATTCACGGTGCACTTGTGGCGGGAATTCTTTATACCTCGGTACATCAGGTTATTGAGCTACCTGCGCCTGCGCAGCCTATTTCAGTAACAATGGTTGCACCAGCCGATCTGGAGCCGCCGCAGGCTGTACAACCGCCACCGCAACCCGTGGTTGAGCCGGAACCTGAACCGGAGCCAGAACCCATTCCTGAACCGCCAAAAGAAGCACCAGTGGTGATTGAGAAACCTAAACCGAAGCCTAAGCCAAAACCAAAGCCAGTGAAAAAGGTGCAGGAACAACCAAAGCGAGATGTACCACCAGCAGAACCTCGTGCGGCATCACCTTTTGATAATAACGCCGCTGCACGTCCGACTAGCAGTACTGCTACGGCAGCAAATGCCAGACCAGTGGCGAGTGTTGCGTCTGGACCTCGTGCGCTAAGTCGTAACTCGCCGCAGTATCCGAGACGAGCTCAGGCATTACGACTTGAAGGGCAGGTTAAAGTAAAGTTTGACGTAACGCCTGATGGTAGAGTAGATAATGTACAGATCCTCTCGGCCAAACCGGCAAATATGTTTGAAAAAGATGTAAAAACTGCAATGCGCAAATGGCGTTACGAACCCGGCAAACCGGGAAGTGGAATTGTGGTTAATATTTTGTTCCGGATGAATGGAGCAACCCAAATCCAATAATCAGCCATAAAAAACAAAAGCCTCCGGACAGGAGGCTTTTGCTATTACGGTACGGGCAGTGGTCGAGGTTTTCCATCGGGATCCACTGCAACATATTTAAACAACGCCTCAGTGGCTTTATAGCGCTGTCCAATCGGTTCGGAAGCGACTTTCTTCACCCAAACTTCAATATTAATGCTGACCGAAGTAGTGCCTTTATTAACACAGCGTGCGTAGCAGCACACCACATCACCGACCGCAACTGGACGTAAAAAAGTCATTCCTTCGACGCGAACAGTCACCACACGACCGTGCGCAATTTCTTTTGCCAGAATGGCGCCACCAATATCCATTTGTGACATTAACCAACCACCAAAAATATCACCGTTGGCATTGGTATCAGCTGGCATTGCCAGAGTGCGTAAAACCAGATCGCCCTGAGGGACGTTATTTGTTGTTGTCATGCTAGAACCGACTTAAAAGAAAGATTACAGGCGCGATGCTACTATGATTTGCGAAACGAGAACAGAGGTGAAAAGAAAGCGCCAGCCCTGCAGGACTGGCGCTTTGCTCAGGATTTATCGTCCTGAGGAAGATGGCGGTAGATATAAACACCGCTCAGCAGCGTAAAGATTAATGTTAATGCTGTCAGCCCAAAAACTTTGAAATTCACCCAAATGTTTTGTGGTAGCCAGAATGCAATGTAGATATTCGCCAGCCCACAGAGGATGAAAAATACGGCCCAGGCCAGATTTAGTTTCGACCAGACCGGTTGAGGTAGCGATAGTTCTTTACCCAACATACGTTGGATCAGTGGTTTTTTCATAACCCACTGGCTGACCAGCAAAGCACCAGCAAACAGAGCGTAAATCACTGTCACCTTCCATTTAATAAATTCATCATTATGGAAGAACAGTGTTAGTCCTCCGAAGACGACCACTAACACAAAGGTTATAAGGGCCATTTTTTCGACTTTGCGAAAACGCACCCAACTGTAGATCAACACTATAGCGGTGGCGACGATAAGCGCCGCAGTGGCCGCATAGATGTCATAAATCTTATAAAACGCGAAAAAAACAACCAGCGGTAGAAAATCAAGAAACTGCTTCATTTTACGATTCCGTAATCAAATACTTCAGGATTATTGGCGGATCAACATATACAGACGGAACAGATAAATGAGCAAAACGGCAGAAAAAAGATTGCTCAACGTGTTTGCCAGTATGGCGCCAACTTCCGGGGTTAATGCAGCGAATCGGGAGGCGAGCAATAACAATGCTGTTTTTGCCAGCAACCAACTGAGAACGGCCGGGGCGATAAGCCGCATATTTGCCCATGTTAGTCGAATACTGGAGCGCATTGAGGCGAAAACGCCCATTTTGTCCTGCACCAGCATGACAGGTGCAAGTGCCAGCACAATGGCCATCAAAATACCCGGTACAACCACAAACATAATGCCAATTTGTACCATAAGTGTGGTCAGGAAGATCAGAATAAACAACTTAGGCAGGATCGGGGCACTGGCACCAATAGCACGTAAAGCGCTAACGCGATGTCCCGCAGAAACCAACTGAATTAACAGTAACATGCCGCCTGCCAGAATAGCGTTACCGATTAATCCTGAAAAAGTAGAAGCTGCTGATGCCTGAACAAGGACTTGCTTCTGTTCCAGCGACATATTTTGCACAATCTCAAACAGCCCGGCGTTATCTGACAATGTCTCGACCTTATCTAACGATGCGAGCTGCGCTTCACTGGGTGAGAATACATGCCCAATTACCACGGTGATAAACGCACAAAGCAATGATACCAACAAGATGGTCATAAATTGATTGCGGAAAAAGTTTCCGGTGTCACGGTATACGGACTGCGCCGTGATAGACATGCACTCTCCTTGAGTTTTTGCAGGTGTTAATTAGCCGGCAATTGTACCCTGGTTAATGCCTCAGTGGCAGCATCTGCACTTGTATGGAAAGGCATATCTTTGTAAAGCAGTGGTAATCCGTACCATGCTCGGGCACGATTACAGGCCTCGTTGATTTCCCCTGCTTCGCCAGAAATGCTGAATTCCCGACAGGTTGAGGGTCTGTCTGGATAAATTTTGCAGCTCACCGATTCCCCAGGCGTTCCGTCAAGGGCAATGCAGCGGCAGGGTTTTTGCTTTGTTCCTGCCATACAACGCAAAAAAGGACTGACGGGCTCAGTCAATTCCACCGGAACGCAACCTCCAGCATCACTACCTTCAGCCCAGTAAAAAGAGACACGGAAAAAAGCACAACACGCTCCACACGACATACATGGATTAAGATCGCTCATGATTTCACCTGCAACAATGAAACGATTCATTAATAACGTGGGAAAATAAATTAGTCATCTCTTTCGGTAAGCGCAAGAGGGAAGCAAAAGAATATTTCCGTAAGGGGAATATATCGAATTTGATTTAAATCATTTTAACTAGGACTTGCAATGCAAGTTATAAATTAATCTGGATCAAAAAATGGTGAATTAACAAATGTAATGTGATCTATGTAGGATCATTTGTTACTCCAATGTGGGTATATTCGTCACGTTTTTATAACCATAACGACGGAGCGGATATGAAAAAGTTAACAGTGGCGGCTTTGGCAGTAACAACTCTTCTCTCTGGCAGTGCCTTTGCGCATGAAGCAGGCGAATTTTTTATGCGTGCTGGTTCGGCGACTGTGCGCCCGACAGAAGGTGCGGGCGGGACACTGGGAAGTCTGGGGGGATTTAGTGTAACTAATAACACTCAGTTGGGGCTGACCTTCACTTATATGGCGACCGATAACATTGGTGTGGAATTGCTGGCGGCATCGCCGTTTCGTCATAAGGTTGGCACAGCCACAACTGGAGATATTGCAACAGTCCACCATTTACCGCCAACGCTGATGGCACAATGGTATTTTGGCGATTCCGGCAGTAAATTCCGTCCTTACATTGGTGCGGGTATTAATTACACCACCTTTTTTAATAATGACTTCAATGACACCGGTGAAGGTCTTGGTTTATCCGACCTTAGTCTGAAAGATTCATGGGGTGTGGCAGGACAAGTCGGTGTGGATTACCTCATCAACCGTGACTGGCTGCTGAATATGTCGGTTTGGTACATGGATATCGATACCGATGTGAAATATAAATCCAACGGCGCAGTGCTGCCTGCAGGACGCTATTCTGACAACGTACGCCTCGACCCGTGGGTATTTATGTTCTCTGCAGGTTACCGCTTCTAATTTTTTACCATCAATAAACCGCCAGATGTTTTCTGGCGGTTTGCCTCGTACTAACTGCGCGTCGCTGCTTTCATCGGTTGTACAAAAGCTTTCAGTACCGCCAGCATTTTCTCTGGCTCATTAATATGTTGCTCGATGATTTTAACAATTGCCGAACCAGAAATCGCGCCCGCAGCTCCTGCATCAATCGCTGCTTTTACCTGATCCGGGGCGGAAATACCAAATCCTTGCAATGGAGGCGCAGCGTTGTACTCTTTCAGCTTCGCAACCAGATGATTGAGAGGTAACGCGGCGCGGTTTTCAGCTCCGGTCACGCCCGCACGCGACAATAAATAGGTGTAACCACGGCCATAAGAGGCAATCTGGCGCAGCAAATCCTCGTCGGCATTCGGCGGGCAAATAAAGATAGGTGCGACATTATGGCGCAACGCGGCCTGGCGGAAGGGCGCAGACTCTTCCACGGGCACATCGGCAACCAGCACCGAATCGACGCCGACCTTCTCGCACTGGGCGTAAAACTCATCAATGCCTTTGTTAAACACCAGATTGGCATACATCAGCAGGCCAATGGGAATGTTCGGGTGTTTCTGGCGAATCAGTCCCAGCATTTCAAAACATTGTGCCGGGGTCACACCTGCCGCAAAGGCACGCAGTGTGGCGTTTTGAATCGTCGGGCCATCCGCCAGTGGGTCGGAGAAGGGGATGCCTAACTCCAGCGCGTCAGCACCAGCTTCGATTAAAGCATCGATAATTTTCAACGACTGCTCAATGCCCGGATCACCGAGGGTGACGAAAGGAACAAATGCGCCTTCTTTGCGCTCCTTCAACCGGGCAAACAGAGTTTCATAGCGTTCCATCAGATTTCCCCTCGAGCTTTCAAAATATCGTGAACGGTGAAGATGTCTTTATCGCCGCGACCGGAAAGATTAACGACCAGCAGCTGCTCTTTTTCCGGGTTTTCGCGCATCATTTTCAGTGCGTGGGCCAGCGCGTGGGAGGATTCCAGCGCCGGAATAATCCCTTCGTGCAGGCACAGCGTTTTAAAGGCTTCCAGTGCTTCATCATCGGTGATTGACACGTAATCAGCGCGTCCAATGCTGTTGAGATAAGCGTGTTGTGGGCCGACTGACGGGAAATCCAGTCCGGCAGAAATCGAGTAAGACTCTTCAATTTGCCCGTCTTCGGTTTGCATCATTGGCGCTTTCATACCGAAATAGATGCCCACGCGACCATGTTTTAACGGTGCGCCGTGCTCGCCAGTTTCGATACCATGACCGCCTGGCTCTACACCAATCAGGCCGACGTCGGTTTCGTTGATGAAATCTGCAAACATGCCGATGGCATTCGAACCGCCGCCAACACAAGCGATGACGGCATCCGGCAGACGACCTTCTCTTTCCAGAATCTGTGCTTTGGTTTCTTCGCCAATCATCCGCTGAAACTCACGGACAATGGTCGGATAAGGATGTGGGCCAGCTGCGGTGCCCAGCATATAGTGCGCGGTTTCATAACTGCCGGACCAGTCGCGCAGCGCCTCGTTACAGGCATCTTTCAGCGTCGCAGAACCGCTATGCACCGGGATCACTTCCGCACCCATTAAACGCATACGAAAAACGTTAGGCGACTGGCGTTCAACGTCTTTGGCCCCCATATAAATACGGCATTTCAGGCCGAGCAGGGCGCTGGCAAGGGCCGACGCCACGCCATGCTGACCTGCACCGGTTTCGGCGATGATTTCGGTTTTACCCATCCGCTTCGCCAGCAAAGCCTGGCCCAGAACCTGGTTAGTTTTATGCGCGCCGCCGTGCAGCAAATCTTCACGCTTCAGATACAGCGTGGTGTTAGTGCCGGCTGTAATGTTCTGGCATTTGGTCAACGCGGTTGGGCGACCAGCATAGTTTTTCAGCAGGTCGTTAAACTGGGCCTGAAATTCAGGATCTTTTTGCGCGCTGACAAAAGCTTCTTCCAGCTGGCGCAGAGCAGGCATCAGGATTTGTGGCACGTACATGCCGCCAAACTCACCAAAATACGGGTTAAGTAATGTTGTCATTGTTCCTTTCCTTAATATGCGCGCAGCGTCTGGAAAACCGAGGCCAAAAGACGTGCGTCTTTGATGCCCGGTTGCGACTCTACAGCAGAATTAAAATCAAGCCCGGCGCAGCCGGTTTGTGCCGCTTCCACGCAGTTATCTGCGCCTAAGCCACCCGCCAGCAGAACGTTGCCAAGCGATTGACCGTTTAACAGTGACCAGTCGAAACGTTGTCCGCTCCCGCCCTGACCGTTGTCGAATACATATTTATCGATGTGCTGAAAATCGCGCGCGGGAAGAGTTTCACCGACACTTAAAGCCTTCCAGATGGCGACGTTTGCTGGCAGAGCCTCACGCAGCGTATCGATATACAGCTGATCTTCATTACCATGCAGTTGCACTGCCGCCAGCGATAACACCTTAGCTTTGTCCACCACATCGGCAATATCGTGATTGCGGAACACGCCAACGTATTGCAACGGTGCCGCAGCCATCACTTCCTGCGCCTGTTCAACGCTGACGCAACGCGGTGACGTTGTAACAAATATCAATCCACCGTAAATCGCGCCCGCGTCATAAGCTGCTTTAGCATCTTGCCCACGCGTCAGACCACACACTTTATTCTCACCCAGCAACACCCGGCGCACAGCGGCGTTCAAATCATCATGGGCCATTAGCGCCGAACCAATCAGAAAGCCGTTAGCGAAGTGGCTTAACTCACGCACCTGGGCGTAAGTATTGATGCCGGATTCGCTGATTACCGTCACGTTGTGCCCCAGTTTCGGCGCAAGCTCGCGGGTACGGTTAAGATCAATCGACAAATCACGCAGATCGCGGTTGTTGATGCCAACGACTTTTGCTCCCAATGCAATGGCGCGCTCCAGCTCCTCTTCATTACTGACTTCGGTCAGCACGCCCATCTCCAGACTGTGGGCTACAGCAGCGAGCTGGCGATACTGATCGTCGTCCAGCACCGACAGCATTAATAAACAGGCATCGGCCTGGTAATAGCGCGCCAGATAGATCTGGTAAGGGTCGATAATAAAGTCTTTACATAAAATCGGTTGCGGGGCGATTTGGCTGACGATGGGGAGGAAATCAAAGCGCCCCTGGAAATATTTCTCATCAGTCAGTACAGAAATTGCCGAAGCGTAATGCTTATAAATGGCGGCAATGCGTGCCGGATCGAAATCATCACGGATCACGCCTTTTGACGGCGACGCTTTCTTGCACTCCAGAATAAACGCCGTGCGTGCACCCTGTAGCGCATCATAAAAATGTCGCGTGCTCGGCTGAACCTTATTCTGAAAACTGGCCAGCGGTTGCTGCTGTTTGCGGGCTTCTACCCAAATCGCCTTGTCTGCGACGATTTTTGCTAAAACGGTTTGCATCATTTACCCTCGTGCCGCCAGTGCGGTGACTCTGTCGTAAGCGGAACCACTGCGCAGTACCTCAAGAACGGTTTGCGCATTGGCTTGCAGATCTTCATGGCCATGCAGGCGCATTAACATGGCGACATTCGCCGCGACGGCTGCTTCATGGGCGGCGTCGCCTTTACCTTGTAACAAGCGTGTTAAAATGTCACGGTTTTCTTCCGGTGTTCCGCCTGCCAGTTGCTCCTGATGGTAGGGTGTCAGGCCAAAATCTTCAGCGGTCAACTGATAGCTCTTAATTTCGCCGTCATGCAGTTCGGCAACGATTGTCGGCGCGTGTAATGAAACTTCATCCATCCCCCCGCTGTGCACCACCGCTGCGCGTTGATACCCCAGCACGCGCAAAGTTTCGGCAATTGGCAGCACCAGTTCCGGGCTGTAGACACCAATTAGCGCCAGCGGCGGATGCGCCGGGTTAATCAGTGGCCCCAGCACGTTGAACAGGGTGCGGGTTTTCAGTTGCTGGCGAACCGGCATCGCATGGCGAAATCCGGTGTGATATTTCGGCGCAAAGAGGAAACAGACGCCTAACTCATCCAGCGCCTGGCGCGATTTATCGGCGTTCATATCAAGATTAATACCGAATGCCGCCAGCAGATCCGACGAGCCGGATTTACTGGAGACGCTGCGGTTACCGTGTTTCGCCACTTTCAGCCCACAGGCCGCGGCGACAAACGCACTGGCGGTAGAAATATTGATACTGTTGCTGCCGTCACCGCCGGTGCCGACGATATCGGCAAACAGATAATCAGGGCGTGGGAACGGCGCGGCATTTTCCAGTAGCGCCGTTGCTGCTCCGGCGATTTCGTTTGGGTGCTCGCCGCGAATTTTCATGCTGACCAATGCAGCCGCCAGTTGTTCCGGTTTCAGCTCGCCACGCACCACCGCTGAAAACAGCTGGTGGCTTTCTTGTTGGCTAAGCGTCTG
This sequence comes from Escherichia fergusonii ATCC 35469, assembly GCF_000026225.1. Lineage (NCBI taxonomy): Bacteria > Pseudomonadati > Pseudomonadota > Gammaproteobacteria > Enterobacterales > Enterobacteriaceae > Escherichia > Escherichia fergusonii. The sequence goes on along the minus strand of NC_011740.1, from coordinate 1,741,862 downwards.
CGCCTGATACAGTTTTTCCAGAATTGGTTGTAGCGTATTAGTCGGCTCCAGTTTCTGTTGTGCCCAGGCCAGCGTTTGTTCCAGCAGGCGAGCCCCCTGGGTGGTGAGAATGGATTCCGGATGGAACTGGAATCCGCAAACACGATCCGCATCATGACGCACCGCCATCACCATGCCGTTAAAATGGGCATTGATGGTTAAACCTGCCGGAATGTTACTGCCAACCAACGAGTGATAACGCGCTACCGGCAATGGATTTGTTAATCCGGCAAACATCGCCTGACCGTCATGTTCAATGCTCGACGCTTTACCGTGAAGAATTTCGCCCGCCTGACCGACATAGCCCCCGTAAGCTTCGACAATCGCCTGATGTCCGAGGCAAATGCCAATAATTGGCAGCTTGCCACGCAAACGGGTGAGGAGTTCCGGCATACAACCCGCTTCACTCGGCACTCCGGGGCCAGGAGAAAGCATCAGCACCGGATTGCTCATGGTCGCAAGACGTTCAATTAAGGTTTGCGCCGGAATATGGTTGCGGTAAATCACCACGTTATGCCCATTGCTGCGCAACTGATCTGCCAGGTTATAAGTAAAAGAGTCGATATTATCGAGCAGCAGAATGTCAGCCATCAGAAAGTCTCCTGTGCATGATGCGCGGTGGCGATAGCGCGCAGTACAGCGCGGGCTTTATTACGGGTTTCGTCGGCTTCCGACTGCGGAACAGAATCAAGGACTACGCCAGCACCGGCTTGCACGGTGGCGATACCGTTTTCCACCAGCGCCGAACGGATGACAATGCAGGTGTCGAGATCGCCGTGCGCGGTGAAATAACCTACTGCACCGCCATAGCTGCCGCGGCGGCGACCTTCAGCCTCGGCAATTAACTGCATGGCGCGCACTTTCGGGGCACCGCTTAACGTACCCATGTTCATACAGGCGCGGTAAGCGTGCAGGGCGTCAAGATCGTGGCGCAGCTCACCGACCACGCGGGAGACGAGATGCATCACGTAAGAGTAACGGTCAACTTTGGTGAGATCGGCTACGTAGCGGCTGCCAGGAGTGCAAATGCGTGCCAGATCATTACGGGCGAGATCCACCAGCATCAGATGTTCAGAAAGCTCTTTATGGTCGGTACGCATCTCCAGTTCAATGCGGCTGTCGAGGTCTTTGTCCAGTGAACCATCGGCGCGACGTCCTCGTGGGCGTGTTCCGGCAATCGGGTAGATCTCAATCTGGCGGCTGGAGGCGTCAAACTTGAGCGAACTTTCCGGTGACGCGCCGAACAGGGTGAAATCATTATCCTGCATAAAAAACATGTACGGGCTGGGATTACTCTTTTTCAGCACGTAATAGGCCGCCAGCGATGACGGGCAGGGCAGTGAGAAACGGCGAGATGGTACGACCTGGAAAATTTCTCCGGCGCGAATCGCTTTTTGCAACGAACGCACTACGCCACCGAACTCTTCATCGCTCTGATTACATTCACAATGCATATGCGGCACGGAAACTACCGGCAGCGGTGGCGCGGTTTCGGTCAGTTGCTGGCGAAGTTCGTTCAGGCGAGCAGTGAGACGTTGTTTTTCTTCTTCATTTTGACCAAACAGGCTGGCCTGAATACGGGTACTTTTTTTCTGATGATCGATAACCATCAGCGTTTCAGCGAGATAAAAACAGAAATCAGGGCAGTTATTTTCCGCTGCCAGTTGCGGTAAATCTTCAAATCCCGCCACAAGGTCATAAGAGAACAGGCCGCCAAAGAACATCGCTTCCCGTTCTTCCTTCGGTACATTCAACAGATTCTGTAATAAGCGGAAAGCGTCAAAAACCGAAAGGGAGCATAAGCGGGCGTCTTCATCCAACAGTGGACTGACCGGGGGGAAGCGCAGTACGCGGCATTGTGGCGATTGCTCATTATCGACCCCAGCGGGCAGGGCGTTATCCAGTAGTGTCAACAGGGCTTCGCCATTGCCGGAGAGCGCCTTAATTGTGACAGTGTCACCTAATGCCGTAATGCGCAGCGCACTGTCCACTAGCAATAGACTTTTTAAATCATCTTTGCTGTCGATATCTGCGGATTCCAGCAGCAGCGTTGCCGGACGATCCCCACACAACTGGTGAAAAAGCGCGGTCGGATTATCGCGATAAGCACCTTCGCAGGTTAACAGTTCGAGAGTCGGTTTTTGTGTTTGCATTGTTATTCTCTAATTTTGTTCAAAAAAAAGCCCGCTCATTAGGCGGGCTGGGTATCTGGTTGCTTTACGCATGGTGAATACACTGCCCGTTTCAGGAAGTGCGCCACCAACCTTTCAGTACGAAAATCGCTTTCATTGTCGATACCCTTTTTACGTGAACTTGCGTACTAGTTAACTAGTTCAATGATTAATTGTCAACAGCTCATTTCAGAATATTTGCCAGAACCGTTATGATGTCGGCGCAAAAACATTATCCAAAACGGGAGTGCGCCTTGAGCGACACGAATTACGCAGTGATTTATGACCTGCACAGCCATACCACAGCTTCCGATGGCTGCCTGACGCCAGAAGCATTGGTGCACCGTGCAGTCGAGATGCGCGTCGGCACCCTGGCGATCACCGACCATGACACCACAGCGGCAATCGCGCCAGCAAGAGAAGAAATTTCACGTTCAGGACTGGCACTGAATCTTATTCCTGGCGTGGAAATATCCACCGTCTGGGAAAATCATGAAATTCATATTGTCGGGCTGAATATTGATATTACTCATCCGCTAATGTGTGAGTTCCTCGCGCAGCAGACAGAACGGCGCAATCAGCGGGCGAAGTTAATTGCCGAAAGACTGGAAAAATCGCAAATACCTGGGGCGCTGGAAGGCGCGCAACGACTGGTGCAGGGCGGCGCGGTGACGCGCGGTCATTTTGCGCGTTTCTTGGTTGAATGTGGCAAAGCCAGTTCAATAGCGGATGTCTTTAAAAAATATCTGGCACGCGGGAAAACCGGATACGTTCCACCACAGTGGTGTACAATAGAACAAGCTATTGATGTCATTCATCATTCTGGCGGTAAGGCGGTGCTTGCTCATCCTGGGCGGTACAATCTTAGTGCTAAATGGCTGAAAAGATTGGTTGCGCATTTTGCCGAACACCACGGCGACGCGATGGAAGTCGCGCAGTGCCAGCAATCGCCCAATGAACGCACCCAACTGGCGACGCTTGCCCGCCAGCACCATTTATGGGCATCACAAGGATCTGATTTTCATCAGCCATGCCCGTGGATCGAACTGGGTCGTAAACTCTGGCTGCCCGCAGGCGTTGAAGGCGTCTGGCAGCTATGGGAACAGCCGCAGAACACCACAGAGAGGGAATTATGAGCCAGTTTTTTTATATTCATCCTGATAACCCGCAGCAACGTCTGATCAACCAGGCGGTGGAGATCGTGCGTAAAGGCGGGGTGATTGTTTATCCAACTGATTCCGGCTATGCGCTGGGCTGTAAAATTGAAGATAAAAACGCCATGGAGCGTATTTGTCGTATTCGCCAGCTGCCGGACGGTCACAACTTTACCCTGATGTGTCGCGATCTTTCTGAACTCTCGACCTATTCATTTGTCGATAACGTTGCGTTTCGTTTGATGAAAAACAATACGCCGGGTAACTACACTTTCATCCTGAAAGGGACGAAGGAAGTGCCACGCCGTCTGTTGCAGGAAAAACGCAAAACCATCGGTATGCGTGTGCCTTCTAACCCGATTGCGCAGGCGTTGCTTGAAGCATTGGGCGAACCGATGCTTTCCACATCACTGATGCTACCTGGCAGCGAATTTACCGAGTCTGATCCGGAAGAAATTAAAGACCGTCTGGAAAAACAGGTGGATTTGATTATTCACGGCGGCTATCTCGGGCAGAAACCGACAACGGTTATTGATCTCACCGATGATACGCCGGTCGTGGTGCGTGAAGGCGTAGGTGATGTAAAGCCTTTCTTATAACAAATTGCGTTCCACGGATGGAAGACTATGGCAGGGAAGTTTCGCTGCATTTTGCTGTTGATAGTTGGGCTTTTTTTCTCTTCGTTGAGTTATCCGAAAAACACGGAGATCCCTTCTTATGAAGAAGGGATCTCGCTTTTTGATGTTGAAGCCACCCTGCAACCGGATGGGGTGCTCGACATCAAAGAGAACATTCATTTTCAGGCGCGAAATCAGCAGATTAAGCACGGATTTTATCGTGATTTACCACGACTATGGATGCAGCCTGATGGGGACGCAGCACTGCTGAACTATCGTATTGTTGGCGTCACCCGTGACGGCGTTCCTGAACCCTGGCATCTTGACTGGCATATCGGGTTAATGAGCATTGTCGTGGGCGATAAACAACGTTTCTTGCCTCAAGGCGACTATCATTATCAAATTCATTATCAGGTTAAAAATGCTTTCCTGCGTGAGGGGGATTCTGATCTGCTAATCTGGAACGTGACCGGTAACAACTGGCCGTTTGAAATTTATAAGACCCGATTTTCTCTCCAGTTCTCTAATATTGCGGGTAATCCATTTAGCGAAATCGATCTCTTTACCGGAGAAGAGGGCGACACATATCGAAATGGCCGCATCCTTGAGGACGGAAGAATTGAATCCCGCGATCCGTTTTATCGTGAAGATTTCACGGTCCTCTACCGCTGGCCTCACGCTTTACTTGGTAATGCCCCGGCACCACAAACGACGAATATTTTCAGCCATCTTCTTTTACCCTCTACGTCATCGTTGTTAATTTGGTTTCCGTGTCTGTTCCTGGCGTGTGGATGGTTATATCTCTGGAAGCGCAGGCCGCAATTTACGCCGGTAGATGTGATTGAAACCGATGTCATTCCGCCAGATTACACGCCCGGAATGTTACGTCTCGATGCGAAGCTGGTTTACGACGATAAAGGTTTTTGTGCCGATATTGTAAATCTGATTGTGAAAGGAAAAATTCATCTGGAAGATCAGTATGACAAAAATCAGCAAACCCTGATCTGTGTTAATGAAGGTGCGACCAGAAATAATGCGGTATTACTGCCCGCAGAGCAGTTATTACTGGAAACGTTATTTCGTAAAGGTGACAAGGTCGTTCTTACGGGGGGGCGTAACAGAGTCTTACGCAGTGCATTTTTACGGATGCAGAAATTTTATCTGCCGCGTAAAAAGTCTTCGTTTTACCGACCTGATGCGTTTTTGCAATGGGGCGGAATGGCAATATTGGCGGTCATTCTCTACGGTAACCTGAGTCCCGTAGGCTGGGCAGGAATGAGTCTGGTAGGCGATATGTTTATTATGATCTGCTGGCTTCTTCCTTTCTTATTTTGTTCCCTTGATCTTTTGTTTGCACGCGATGATGACAAGCCTTGCGTAAATCGTGTAATCATCACTTTGTTTTTACCACTGATTTGTTCAGGTGTGGCTTTTTACTCTCTCTACATCAATGTCGGAGATGTATTCTTTTACTGGTATATGCCTGCGGGTTATTTTAGCGCTGTTTTCCTGACCGGTTATCTCACTGGCATGGGGTATATTTTTCTGCCAAAGTTTACCCAAACTGGGCAGCAACGTTATGCCCACGGTGAAGCTATCGTTAACTATCTTGCGCGTAAAGAGGCAGCAACACACAGTGGGCGGCGGAGGAAAGGGGAAACACGGAAACTGGATTACGCTTTGTTAGGTTGGGCGGTCTCGGCAAACCTTGGCAGAGAATGGGCAGCACGTATCACCCCATCACTCACAGCGGCTGTTCGCGCTCCGGAAATTGCCCGTAGTGGCGTTTTGTTCTCATTACAGATGCACCTGAGTCTGGGGGCCAATACCAGTTTGTTGGGGCGAAGCTATTCCGGTGGTGGTGCTGGCGGCGGTGCGGGTGGCGGAGGCGGTGGTGGCTGGTAATAAAGCTTATGTTAATCGAAACAAGCTTTAACCATAAAGATAGTGTAGTATGTTGCGCCTCAAAGCCAGGCCAGTTAAAACGTCGAGTCGTTTACTTAAGGCCTGGAGAGTTCAAACAGACTTTACTATCAGTGAGTCAGATGTAAGTTCTGACTCATTGTTGCACAAAAGCATATCAGACGCCTGGGAAGGCGACACCAAAAGGAAGCTCTATGAGCGAAAAGCTACAGAAAGTGCTGGCGCGTGCCGGCCACGGTTCTCGCCGTGAAATCGAATCTATTATTGAAGCCGGTCGTGTGAGTGTTGATGGCAAAATTGCTAAACTCGGCGATCGTGTTGAAATTACCCCTGGATTGAAAATCCGTATCGATGGTCACCTGATTTCGGTACGTGAGTCCGCTGAACAAATTTGTCGCGTTCTGGCCTATTACAAACCGGAAGGTGAGTTGTGTACCCGTAACGATCCGGAAGGGCGTCCAACGGTATTTGACCGTCTGCCAAAGCTGCGTGGCGCACGCTGGATTGCCGTAGGTCGTCTGGACGTTAACACCTGTGGTCTGCTGCTGTTCACCACCGACGGTGAGCTGGCAAACCGTTTAATGCATCCAAGCCGTGAAGTTGAACGTGAATATGCCGTGCGTGTATTTGGTCAGGTTGACGACGCGAAACTGCGTGATTTGAGTCGTGGCGTGCAGCTGGAAGATGGTCCGGCAGCCTTTAAAACCATTAAGTTCAGCGGCGGCGAAGGGATCAACCAGTGGTACAACGTTACTCTGACCGAAGGCCGTAACCGTGAAGTTCGTCGTCTTTGGGAAGCTGTTGGTGTGCAGGTGAGCCGTCTGATCCGCGTGCGTTACGGTGATATCCCACTGCCGAAAGGTCTGCCACGCGGTGGCTGGACTGAGCTGGATCTTGCCCAGACTAACTATCTGCGTGAGCTGGTGGAACTACCGCCAGAAACCAGCTCTAAAGTTGCTGTAGAAAAAGACCGTCGTCGTATGAAGGCGAATCAAATTCGTCGTGCGGTGAAACGTCACAGCCAGGTCAGCGGCGGTCGTCGTTCTGGTGGACGTAATAATAACGGTTAATTTAAGTTAAGTATTAAATAAAGGCCCTGCGGCGCCTTTTCTTCATTTGAAGCCATTCAGTATCTAAAATTAGCACCTCAAGAGGCGAACTTTTGAGGTGCTTTCACTTAATAATCAATCCCGATTTGCGCCTTAACACCGGCATCAAACGCATGTTTGACGGGGCGTAATTCACTTACCGTATCCGCCAGTTCAAGAATATCCCGATGACAACCACGACCCGTGATAATCACCGTCTGTTGATGTGGACGTTCATTTAACGCCTGCACCACTTCATCCAGTGGTAAATAGTCATACGCCACCATATACGTCAGCTCATCGAGCAAAACCATATCCAGTGAAGCATCTGCCAGCATTCGTTTGGCATGTTGCCAGACTTCACGGCAGGCCGCGGTATCAGATTCGCGGTTTTGCGTATCCCAGGTAAAGCCCGTTGCCATCACTTGAAACTCAACGCCGTGTGGTTCCAGCAGATTTCGTTCGCCATTAGGCCAGGTGCCTTTAATAAACTGCACGACGCCCACTTTTTTTCCGTGACCAACTGCGCGTGTTGCCGTACCAAATGCTGCGGTGGTTTTGCCTTTTCCATTGCCGGTAAAGACGATGATAATACCGCGTTCATCCTGGGCCTGGGCCACACGGGCATCCACTTTATCTTTTACACGCTGCTGACGCTGTTGGTAGCGTTCATCACTCATTGGGATATTCCTGGTTTACGGCCCGGTTGGGCGTCAAAGGTCATGCCGGTTTTACGGCGGCTGTCATCGCCCATCAGCCAGAGGTAGAGCGGCATGATATCAGCGGGTGTTTTAAGTTTCTGTGGATCTTCGGTCGGGAAGGCGCTGGCCCGCATTGCGGTGCGCGTACCGCCTGGGTTAATACAGTTAACGCGCAGACGTTGCTGATATTCATCGGCCAGTACCTGCATCATCCCTTCGGTGGCAAATTTCGATGCTGCATATGCGCCCCAGTTTGCACGCCCCTGACGTCCAACGCTTGATGAAGTAAAGACCAGTGAACCAGCGTCCGATTTGAGTAATAAAGGAAGCAGTGCCTGGGTGAGCATAAAGGTGGCATTAACGTTGACCTGCATGACGTCCTGCCAGACCTGCGGATTTTGTTCGCTCATTGGGCAAACATCGCCGAGCAACCCGGCGTTATGCAGCACGCCGTCCAGTCGTGGATAATTTTCAGAAATTTGGGCGGCCAGATGATAACAATCCTCAGATGAACAGGTAAGTAAGTCGAGGATATACCATTGGGTCTTGCGATCTGTTTCTTCGGTTATGGCTTTTGCCACCTGGCGTAATTTATCTTCGTTTCTTCCCAGTAAAATAACCGTTGCACCATAGCGCGCGTATGTTAGCGCTGCTTCACGACCAATACCGTCACTTGCTCCGGTGACCAGAATAATACGATCGTGCAATAAATCTTGTTTGGGTTGGTAATGCATCACGACTCCCTAACGGTCCAGCGGATCGTTTTGCCAGTTGGCTTTTTGTTACGACTTTGTGGTGTTATGCCTGAAACCCTCTATTTTTTCAATCAGCGGACGGAGATAAGGCGAAATATGAATATTTTGGCATTATTTGATTTGAGAAGATTCCCTGCGAGACGATGAAAAAGACCTGTTGTAAACTGAGCGAAAATTGCGTTGATAAACCAAGGTGGGACTTGTGGAATTGTTGTCTGAATATGGGCTTTTTTTAGCGAAAATCGTGACAGTTGTGCTGGCTATCGCCGCGATAGCCGCCATTATTGTCAATGTTGCGCAAAAGAATAAACGTCAGCGTGGAGAGCTGCGTATTACCCGGTTGAGCGAACAATATGAGGAGATGAAGGAAGAGCTGGCTACGGCGTTGATGGATGCACATCAACAGAAAATCTGGCACAAGGCGCAGAAGAAAAAACATAAACAAGAGGCCAAACTGGCAAAAGCGAAAGCCAAACAAGGTGAGACGCTTAGTTCAGATAAACCACGAGTATGGGTTCTGGACTTTAAAGGCAGTATGGATGCCCATGAAGTCACCGCTTTACGGGAAGAAATAACGGCTGTACTGGCAGTATATAAACCGCAGGATCAAGTGGTGGTTCGCCTGGAAAGCCCTGGCGGCGTGGTACACGGTTATGGTTTGGCAGCGTCACAGTTACAGCGGTTGCGAGATCACAATATTCCTTTGACTGTCACTGTTGATAAAGTAGCCGCCAGCGGTGGTTATATGATGGCCTGCGTGGCAGATAAAATTGTCTCTGCACCGTTTGCTATTGTTGGCTCCATTGGCGTGGTGGCGCAATTGCCTAACTTTAATCGCTTCCTGAAAAGCAAAGATATTGATATTGAGCTTCACACTGCGGGGCAATATAAACGCACATTGACGCTGCTGGGTGAAAATACCGAAGAAGGGCGCGAGAAATTCCGCGAAGAGCTGAACGAAACGCATCTGCTCTTTAAAGATTTTGTGAAGCGTATGCGTCCGTCTCTGGATATTGATCAGGTGGCAACAGGTGAACACTGGTATGGTCAACAGGCGCTGGAAAAAGGTCTGGTGGATGAAATTAATACCAGTGATGACGTAATTCTCGGCCTGATGGATGGTCGTGAAGTGGTCAATGTTCGTTATATGCAGCGCAAAAAGCTGCTGGACAGATTCACCGGAAGCGCAGCTGAAAGTGCGGACCGTCTGTTGCTACGCTGGTGGCAGCGTGGGCAAAAACCATTGATGTAAAAACAAACGCGAGGTTCAGGCCTCGCGTTTTGCTTTAATCAACAAGGTGATATTTTTCAGACAGTACGTGCGCGAGATGTTTAAACATATTAAATACGGCAGTACTTTTAGCAGTAGGTAATCCTTGCTCGTCTAAAAAGTAATCGCCACTGAAAACCAGAACACCATTGCGTTCAGTTACATCAGTAGCTTCAATTCCGGCCAGTGTATCCTCATGCTCACGGATGATTTTATTGGCTTCCTTGAGCAGTGTTTCACGATCGATGGGTTGAGTATCTTTGCGCATTATTTACTCCTTAAACAAGGACATTAGTCTACGCTCGGGAGATGAGATGGGCAAATATTCCGGTATTAACCCCAGGGTCTAAACACTGGCAAGATTTGCTTTTGAATGCTAATACAGTTGCGTAACGGATTTTATCAGGTACAGTGTGACGCTTTCGGCAAACTGGTAACAGATTTGCTTGACATTCGACCGAATTTCCGTCGTGCTATAGCGCTTGAAAACCCGACCTGTTAACTCAGTCACCTGACTCTATAGAGCACAAAGTCAGTATAAGGGGTTGATATCCGCCAGTTGCGAAACCATATCGACGTTTCGTCGCCAGCGGAAGGTGAATCAACGTGCGACGCATTCCTGGAAGAATCAAATTAGGTAAAGGTGAATATGGGTAAAGCTCTCGTCATCGTTGAGTCCCCGGCAAAAGCCAAAACGATCAACAAGTATCTGGGTAATGACTATGTGGTGAAATCCAGTGTTGGTCATATCCGTGATTTGCCGACCAGTGGCTCAACCGCTAAAAAGAGCGCCGACTCTACCTCCACCAAAACGGCTAAAAAGCCTAAAAAGGATGAACGTGGCGCTCTGGTCAACCGTATGGGGGTTGATCCATGGCACAACTGGGAGGCGCACTATGAAGTGCTGCCTGGTAAAGAGAAAGTTGTCTCTGAACTCAAACAATTGGCTGAAAAAGCCGATCACATCTATCTCGCAACCGACCTTGACCGCGAAGGGGAAGCCATTGCCTGGCACCTGCGGGAAGTAATTGGTGGTGATGATGCGCGCTATAGTCGCGTTGTCTTTAATGAAATCACGAAAAACGCGATTCGTCAGGCCTTTGAAAAGCCTGGAGAGTTAAATATTGATCGTGTAAATGCCCAGCAGGCGCGTCGCTTTATGGACCGCGTGGTGGGATATATGGTCTCTCCACTGCTGTGGAAAAAGATCGCCCGCGGTCTCTCCGCGGGAAGGGTACAGTCCGTTGCTGTTCGTCTGGTGGTGGAGCGTGAGCGTGAAATTAAAGCCTTCGTCCCGGAAGAATTCTGGGAAGTAGACGCTAATACCACGACGCCTTCTGGCGATGCACTGGCATTACAGGTTACTCATCAGAACGACAAACCGTTCCGCCCGGTCAACAAAGAACAAACTCAGGCTGCGGTAAGTCTGCTGGAAAAAGCGCGCTACAGCGTGCTGGAACGTGAAGACAAACCGACAACCAGTAAACCTGGCGCTCCTTTTATTACCTCTACGCTGCAACAAGCTGCCAGCACCCGTCTTGGTTTTGGCGTGAAAAAAACCATGATGATGGCGCAGCGTTTGTATGAAGCAGGCTATATCACTTACATGCGTACCGACTCCACCAACCTGAGTCAGGACGCAGTAAATATGGTTCGCGGTTATATCAGCGATAATTTTGGTAAGAAATATCTGCCGGAAAGTCCGAATCAGTACGCCAGCAAAGAAAACTCACAGGAAGCGCACGAAGCGATTCGTCCTTCTGACGTCAATGTGATGGCGGAATCGCTGAAGGATATGGAAGCAGATGCGCAGAAACTGTACCAGTTAATCTGGCGTCAGTTCGTTGCCTGCCAGATGACCCCAGCGAAATATGACTCCACGACGCTGACCGTTGGTGCGGGCGATTTCCGCCTGAAAGCACGCGGTCGTATTTTGCGCTTTGATGGCTGGACGAAAGTGATGCCTGCGCTGCGTAAAGGCGATGAAGATCGTATCTTACCGGCAGTCGATAAAGGCGATGCTCTGACGCTCGTTGAACTGACACCAGCCCAGCACTTTACCAAGCCGCCAGCCCGTTTCAGTGAAGCATCGCTGGTTAAAGAGCTGGAAAAACGCGGTATCGGTCGTCCGTCTACCTACGCGTCGATCATTTCGACCATTCAGGATCGTGGCTATGTGCGAGTAGAAAATCGTCGTTTCTATGCGGAAAAAATGGGCGAAATCGTCACCGATCGCCTGGAAGAGAATTTCCGTGAGTTAATGAACTACGACTTCACCGCACAGATGGAAAACAGCCTCGACCAGGTGGCAAATCACGAAGCAGAGTGGAAAGCTGTACTGGATCACTTCTTCTCGGATTTCACTCAGCAGCTTGATAAAGCTGAAAAAGATCCGGAAGAGGGTGGTATGCGCCCAAATCAGATGGTTCTGACCAGCATCGACTGCCCGACCTGTGGTCGCAAAATGGGGATTCGTACCGCCAGCACGGGGGTATTCCTGGGCTGTTCCGGCTATGCGCTGCCACCGAAAGAGCGTTGCAAAACAACCATTAACCTGGTACCGGAAAACGAAGTTCTTAACGTGCTGGAAGGCGAAGACGCAGAAACCAACGCTTTGCGCGCCAAACGTCGTTGCCCGAAATGTGGCACGGCGATGGACAGCTATCTCATCGATCCGAAACGTAAATTGCATGTCTGTGGTAATAACCCAACCTGCGACGGTTACGAAATCGAAGAGGGCGAATTCCGCATTAAAGGTTATGACGGGCCGATCGTTGAGTGTGAAAAATGTGGTTCTGAAATGCACCTGAAAATGGGGCGCTTCGGTAAGTACATGGCCTGCACTAACGAAGAGTGTAAAAACACGCGTAAGATTTTACGTAATGGCGAAGTTGCGCCGCCGAAAGAAGATCCAGTTCCACTGCCAGAGCTGCCGTGTGAAAAATCGGATGCTTATTTCGTGCTGCGTGACGGTGCTGCTGGCGTCTTCCTTGCGGCTAACACCTTCCCGAAATCGCGTGAAACACGTGCGCCGCTGGTGGAAGAACTTTATCGCTTCCGCGACCGTCTGCCAGAAAAACTGCGCTATCTGGCGGATGCACCGCAGCAGGACCCAGCTGGTAATAAATCGATGGTCCGCTTTAGCCGCAAAACGAAGCAGCAATATGTCTCTTCGGAAAAAGAGGGTAAAGCTACTGGATGGTCCGCATTCTACATTGATGGTAAGTGGGTCGAAGGTAAGAAATAATTACCCACGGTAGCCAACTCCTCCAAAAGGGTCGCGGATGCGACCCTTTTTCGTGTAATTTCACTATTTTTTAATACTATCTATACAGCAAAGATATAAATGATATAGTGGTTATAGTTATCACTTTTCTTATTATTAAATCGTATTAGTGTCTCCTGCGAGACGGCTAAAAAACGATGAAGCGCTGGCACTAATTGGATGGTTTAACATGAAATTACAGCAACTTCGCTACATAGTTGAGGTGGTTAATCACAACCTTAATGTCTCCTCAACCGCTGAAGGGCTTTACACGTCGCAACCAGGTATCAGTAAACAAGTAAGAATGCTGGAAGATGAGTTGGGTATTCAGATTTTTGCCCGCAGCGGTAAACATCTTACCCAGGTCACTCCTGCAGGGCAGGAAATTATCCGCATTGCTCGTGAAGTTCTGTCGAAAGTTGATGCCATTAAATCTGTGGCAGGTGAACATACCTGGCCTGATAAAGGTTCGCTATATATAGCCACCACTCACACACAGGCACGATATGCATTACCTGGTGTGATTAAGGGCTTTATCGAGCGCTATCCGCGCGTTTCTTTGCATATGCACCAGGGCTCGCCCACGCAGATTGCTGAAGCGGTTTCAAAAGGGAATGCAGATTTTGCTATTGCTACGGAAGCTCTTCACTTGTATGAAGATTTGGTTATGCTGCCTTGTTATCACTGGAATCGCTCGATTGTGGTGACACCAGAACACCCGTTAGCCACAAAAGGCTCCGTAACCATTGAAGAACTGGCGCAATACCCGCTGGTAACCTATACCTTTGGCTTCACCGGTCGTTCGGAGCTGGATACCGCTTTCAATCGTGCCGGGTTAACGCCGCGCATTGTTTTTACCGCCACTGATGCAGATGTTATTAAAACTTATGTTCGTTTAGGACTGGGTGTCGGGGTGATCGCCAGTATGGCAGTGGATGATGTTGCCGATCCAGACCTGGTGCGTGTTGATGCTCACGATATATTCAGTCACAGCACTACCAAAATCGGTTTCCGTCGTAGTACTTTTTTACGTAGTTATATGTATGATTTTATTCAGCGTTTTGCGCCACATTTAACACGTGATGTTGTTGATGCTGCCGTAGCATTGCGTTCTAATGAAGAAATTGAAGCAATGTTTAAAGACATCAAATTACCGGAAAAATAATCATTACCATTTTTATTCGGTATCTTTTTTTTAAAGATATCGAATATTTTCCTTTTTCATGACTCTTATCGCAAAAAAATAAAACCATGAATTTAACAAGGTAATTTTGGACTCAAAATAGTGGTTAAATACTCCTCTCGCAAATTTTGGCACTCATTTATTTAATTCCGCTCAAAAGATTGATTTATTCACTGGAAACGATTCGTAAATTGACTGGATTTTTGACTAAAGTTTATTTAGGATTTGTCTCATTGGATGATTAATTGTACCGATTAATTGGTGCGGAAATGATAAGTAATGTCGATTTGGAGAGGTCAGTAATGCCATCCGGAAACCAGCAACCACGCAGGGATCCTGAACTTAAACGCAAAGCATGGCTTGCCGTATTCCTCGGTTCTGCGCTGTTCTGGGTTGTTGTTGCTCTGTTGGTCTGGAAAGTGTGGGGATAATTGATGGTTACTCAGGAACAACAGCAGATAACTCCATTAGTTAAAACATGTGACTCCTCAGAGTACATACCGAACGGCATGGTTACCTGTATTCCCGAAAGCTGGGAGTTAACACCACAACAGCGTGCATTTATTGAAATGTGCGACGAAGATGAATTGCCAAAACAATAATAAATTCGTTCTGATTTACCCTAAATAATTCGGGTGGCAAGCGAGTGAGTTCGCAGGAGCTTGATTTCCGTAAATGAATCAGGGGTCGCATGAGTGAATTCGAACGTTGTTTGCAGTGGCTCTGTAAGAGAGGAAGCCCATGGATGGACTGAATAACCCACAGCCACAACACATACAACTTGAAGCATGGCGGGTATATATCATCAGTTTTCTGATTTTACTCATACACCACAGCAATACACGTTGAGAATATCTCAATACTGGTCCTAAAAATTGTCATGGTGTCGCCGATGAATACGACAAATATGAAGTACTGGTCATGGATCGGAGCGTTTTCGCTGTCATTCCTTTTCTGGGCTGAATTAATCTGGTACGTCTCTCGCTAATTCTTCCAAAATACTGCCGCCCGATGGTGTATCAACCATCGGGCTTACTCCTGACAGTTTCTCCCTCTTTTAACCTTTTGAGTTGTTATCAAAACGTTACATTTAGTTTGTGTTATCTTTAATACTACCCTGAGGAGAATCAGGGCATCGCAACCCTGTTATTAAGGAGGAGCTATGTCGTCAACCCTACGAGAAGCCTGTAAGGATACATTGCAGACGAATGATAAAACTTACCACTACTACAGTCTGCCCCTGGCCGCAAAATCAGTGGGTGATATTTCCCGTCTACCCAAGTCTCTCAAAGTACTGCTGGAAAACCTGCTACGTTGGCAGGATGGCGATTCTGTCACAGAAGAAGATATCCAGGCATTGGCCGGATGGTTGAAAAATGCCCATGCTGACCGTGAGATTGCGTATCGTCCGGCACGAGTTCTGATGCAAGATTTTACAGGTGTTCCGGCGGTGGTAGACCTGGCCGCCATGCGCGAAGCTGTAAAACGCTTAGGTGGTGATACTGCAAAAGTAAATCCACTGTCACCTGTTGATCTGGTTATTGACCACTCTGTAACTGTTGACCACTTTGGTGATGATGAAGCATTTGAAGAAAACGTGCGCCTGGAAATGGAGCGCAACCATGAGCGTTACGTTTTTCTGAAGTGGGGACAACAGGCCTTTAGTCGCTTTAGCGTTGTGCCGCCGGGAACAGGTATTTGCCATCAGGTGAATCTGGAATACCTGGGTAAAGCGGTATGGAGTGAATTACAGGATAAAGAATGGGTGGCCTATCCTGACACGCTGGTAGGCACCGACTCCCATACCACCATGATTAATGGACTTGGTGTACTGGGATGGGGCGTGGGAGGAATCGAAGCAGAAGCAGCGATGTTAGGGCAACCTGTTTCAATGCTCATCCCCGATGTTGTGGGATTTAAACTCAGCGGAAAATTACGTGAAGGAATAACCGCAACCGACCTTGTATTGACGGTCACTCAAATGCTGCGTAAGCATGGTGTTGTGGGTAAATTTGTTGAATTTTATGGTGATGGACTGGATTCGTTACCGCTGGCAGATCGCGCAACTATTGCCAACATGTCACCAGAATATGGTGCAACATGTGGTTTTTTTCCTATTGATGGCGTCACGCTGGAATATATGCGCTTAAGCGGTCGCAGTGAAGATCAAATTCAACTGGTCGAAGCATATGCCAAAGCACAAGGAATGTGGCGTAATACCGGTGATGAACCGGTATTTACCAGTACATTAGAACTGGATATGAATGATGTCGAAGCCAGTCTTGCGGGGCCCAAACGTCCTCAGGATCGAGTTGCGTTGGCCGATGTACCAAAAGCCTTTGCAGCCAGTAGCGAACTTGAGTTGAATACAGCACAAAAAGATCGTCAGCCAGTCGATTATGTGATGAATGGTCACCATTATCAGTTACCTGATGGCGCCGTGGTGATCTCGGCGATAACTTCCTGTACTAATACCTCCAACCCCAGCGTTCTGATGGCTGCAGGATTACTGGCGAAAAAGGCCGTCACTCTTGGTTTGAAGCGACAGCCATGGGTTAAAGCCTCCCTGGCACCGGGCTCAAAAGTTGTCTCTGATTATCTGGCAAAAGCTAAGCTGACGCCGTATCTGGACGAATTAGGCTTTAATCTGGTGGGCTACGGTTGTACTACTTGTATTGGTAACTCTGGCCCATTGCCTGAACCTATCGAAAGTGCCATCAAAAAAGGCGATCTTACTGTGGGGGCGGTGCTTTCCGGTAACCGTAACTTTGAAGGCCGTATTCACCCCCTGGTTAAAACCAACTGGTTGGCTTCACCACCTCTGGTGGTCGCTTATGCGCTGGCGGGAAATATGAACATTAACCTGGCGAAAGATCCGCTGGGGCATGACCGCAAAGGCGATCCGGTTTATCTGAAAGATATCTGGCCTTCAGCACAAGAGATTGCCAGGGCTGTCGCGCTGGTTTCTTCTGAGATGTTCCGCAAAGAGTACGCTGAAGTGTTTGAAGGCACGCCGGACTGGAAAGCTATCCAGGTTGAACGTTCAGCAACTTATGAATGGCAACCTGACTCCACTTACATTCGTCTGTCACCGTTCTTCGACGAAATGGAGGCCACTCCCGCGCCAGTGCAGGATATTCACGGTGCACGGATTCTGGCAATGCTGGGAGATTCTGTAACAACTGACCATATTTCTCCGGCGGGAAGTATCAAACCTGATAGTCCAGCAGGACGTTATTTGCAAAGCCGTGGTGTAGAGCGTAAAGATTTCAACTCCTATGGTTCACGACGTGGTAATCACGAAGTGATGATGCGCGGAACGTTTGCCAATATTCGTATTCGCAATGAAATGGTGCCGGGCGTGGAGGGGGGAATGACGCGTCATATACCAGGAACTAATGTGATGCCTATTTACGATGCGGCAATGCTCTACCAGCAGGAAAAAACGCCACTGGCGGTGATAGCGGGTAAAGAGTATGGCTCCGGCTCCAGTCGTGACTGGGCGGCAAAAGGGCCTCGTTTACTGGGGATACGTGTGGTGATTGCGGAGTCTTTTGAGCGCATTCATCGCTCTAACTTGATCGGTATGGGGATATTGCCACTGGAGTTTCCACAAGGTGTGACACGCAAAACCCTGGGGTTGACCGGTGAAGAGATGATAGACATTGCCGACCTGCAAAATTTACAGTCAGGTGCGACAATTGAGGTGAAATTGACACGAGCTGATGGCAAACAAGACGTAATCCCTTGCCGCTGCCGAATCGACACAGGCACGGAACTTACCTATTACCAGAACGATGGCATATTGCACTATGTGATACGTAATATGTTGAGTTAACTAATAAAAATGCCCGCAGGTACATAACCAGCGGGCATTAATAGCTCTACATTCAGGGCGTTATTCTGTTTTACCTAACAGATGTCCCATTTTTGCGGCTTTGGTATCAAGATAATGTGCGTTTTTGGGATTCCGTCCGACAATTAACGGAACGCGCTCAACGATATTAATCCCTGCTTCGGTGAGAATTTCGACTTTCTTGGGATTATTGGTGAGGAGACGAACAGCATCGACCCCAAGGAGCTTAAACATATCAGCACAGAGGGTAAAATCGCGCTCGTCTGCTGCGAAACCTAACTGATGATTAGCTTCGACAGTATCGTACCCCTGATCTTGCAACGCATAGGCACGAATCTTATTCAATAAACCAATATTTCGACCTTCCTGACGGTGATAAAGCAATATACCGCGTCCTTCTTCAGCAATATGCGTTAGCGCAGCTTCCAGTTGAAAACCGCAATCACAGCGCAAGCTGAATAATGCATCACCGGTCAGACATTCAGAGTGAACGCGAGCCAGTACAGGCGTCTGGCCTGAAATATCGCCAAAAACCAAAGCGACGTGGTCATGTCCGGTTGCCAGTTCTTCAAATCCCACCATCAGGAAATCGCCCCATGGGGTAGGCAGTTTGGCCTCTGCCACTCGTTTAAGCTGCATGTAAATCTCCAGATAAAGCTGGTGTCTTCGCCTGTTGGCTATTCAATTTTGTTATTTTGCCATAATGTTAAGGACTTCTCCTAATTGCCGCCAACAAAACAATTCTAGAATGGCACAAATCTGTCAATTTTCCCGGCCAGCAGAAATTTCAGTTATGATTGGGCAACTTACCGACAAAAGGAGTGTTCATGCTTTCTATTGCAAAGCGTACAACAGTTGGGGCTGCGCTATTATTAGTTATGCCGCTGGCCGCGTGGATTTCTGGCTGGCATTGGCAACCGGAAGAAGAGAGTCGCTGGCTGAAAGTCCTTTTTTGGGTGACAGAAACGGTGACGCAACCCTGGGGGATTATCACCCATACTCTACTTTGTGGCTGGTTTCTCTGGTGTCTTCGTTTTCGTTTAAAAGCGGCGGTGATGCTGTTTGTGATTCTGGCGGGGGCTATTTTGATCGGGCAAGGGGTAAAATCCTTGATCAAAGATAGTGTGCAAGAGCCACGTCCCTTTGTACTCTGGTTGGAAAAAACGCATCATATCCCGGTCGATGAGTTCTACACTTTAAAGCGGAAGGAAAGAGGAGAGTTGGTCAAAAAACAACTCACTGATCAACTTCATATACCTGTTTTTTTACGTCAACACTGGCAAAAAGAAACTGGCTTTGCGTTTCCATCCGGGCATACCATGTTTGCGGCCAGCTGGGCACTGTTAGCAATTGGGTTGTTATGGCCACGCAGAAGGACACTAACAATCGCAATTTTGCTGGTTTGGGCAACGGCTGTCATGGGGAGCCGTCTACTGTTAGGTATGCATTGGCCGCGTGATCTGGTCGTCGCGACATTGATTTCCTGGCTACTGGTGACGTTGGCAACATGGCTTGCGCAGCGACTTTGTGGACCATTAACACCACCGCCGGAAGAGAAGTATGAGATTGCTCAGCGGGAAGAAGAAAGCTAACAGTGGTTGATTTTCCGCATTAAGCCTATAAATCAGTAACCAGACTGATTGTTTTCCATTTCGCAGACGCCCTGAAAATGGTAATTTAGAAGGCTAATTGCGTTAAATTGAACATAATTTATTCGCTCTAACCACATAACGGGAAGTAATGTGAAATATTTACTCATTTTCTTACTGGTGTTAGCGATTTTTGTGATTTCGGTAACATTGGGTGCGCAAAACGACCAAATAGTGACGTTTAATTATTTGTTGGCACAGGGTGAGTTTCGCATCTCAACCTTACTGGCTGTATTGTTTGCCGCTGGTTTTGCTATTGGTTGGTTGATTTGTGGCCTTTTCTGGCTGCGTGTTCGCGTTTCTCTTGCTCGTGCTGAACGTAAAATTAAACGCCTGGAAAATCAGCTTTCGCCTGCGACCGACGTTGCGGTAACGAATACTACGCCGGTTGTGAAGGAATAATTATCTATGCTGGAGTTGTTGTTTCTGCTGTTACCTGTTGCCGCTGCCTATGGCTGGTATATGGGGCGCAGAAGTGCGCAACAAACAAAACAGGAGGAAGCTAACCGCCTGTCGCGTGATTATGTCGCCGGGGTTAACTTCCTTCTGAGTAACCAACAAGATAAAGCGGTGGACCTGTTCCTCGACATGCTGAAAGAGGATACCGGTACCGTTGAAGCCCATCTCACCCTCGGAAACCTGTTTCGCTCTCGCGGTGAAGTAGACCGTGCCATTCGTATTCATCAGACATTAATGGAAAGCGCCTCGTTAACCTACGAACAGCGATTGCTGGCGGTGCAACAACTTGGCCGTGATTACATGGCTGCCGGGTTATATGACCGGGCGGAAGATATGTTTAATCAGTTGACGGATGAAACAGATTTTCGTGTTGGCGCATTGCAGCAATTACTGCAAATTTACCAGGCAACCAGCGACTGGCAAAAAGCGATTGATGTTGCTGAACGACTGGTAAAACTGGGAAAAGAAAAACACCGTATCGAAATTGCGCATTTTTATTGCGAGTTGGCACTGCAACTGATGGCGAGTGATGATCTGGACCGGGCCATGGCTTTACTGAAGAAAGGAGCTGCAGCAGATAAAAATAGTGCTCGCGTATCCATCATGATGGGACGGATCTTTATGGCGAAAGGCGAGTTTGCTAAAGCCGTTGAAAGCCTGCAACGCGTCATTGCTCAGGATAAAGAGTTGGTTAGCGAAACGCTGGAAATGCTGCAGACCTGCTATCAGCAACTGGGTAAAAATGATGAGTGGGAAGAGTTCCTGCGTCGGGCTGTAGAGGAGAATACGGGAGCTGCTGCAGAACTTATGCTTGCCGATATTCTTGAGACGCGTGAAGGGCGTGATACCGCACAGGTTTATATAACCCGCCAGTTACAGCGTCATCCCACAATGCGTGTTTTTCACAAATTAATGGACTATCACCTTAATGAAGCAGAAGAAGGGCGTGCGAAAGAGAGTTTGATGGTCCTGCGTGATATGGTGGGTGAGCAGGTACGTAGCAAACCGCGTTATCGCTGTCAGAAATGTGGCTTTACAGCTTATACGCTGTACTGGCATTGCCCATCCTGCCGTGCATGGTCAACAATCAAACCAATTCGTGGTCTTGATGGTCTGTAATTAATAAAAAAACCATTATATTAGTTACAACATCCTTGCAGATGATAATGTAGACAAACTTTGGCATCATCACCTGTAAACAGTCCTTACAGGTAAACGTGCCTGTTAATTTTTTGATACTACAGGTAGAATGCACGCCGTTTACCCATTTTGCGCCGCAGATGGTGCCCATCATTAAGAAGGTCTGGTCATGACGTCTACAGCTTCATCTTCTTCTCGTATTGTCACTGATTCCCCCATTGTTGTTGCTCTTGATTATCATAATCGCGAGAACGCACTGGCATTTGTCGACAAAATTGATCCGCGCGACTGTCGTCTGAAAGTGGGTAAAGAGATGTTTACCCTCTTCGGGCCACAGTTCGTGCGTGAATTACAGCAACGTGGTTTCGACATCTTTCTCGATTTGAAATTTCATGATATCCCAAATACTGCTGCACATGCGGTAGCTGCTGCTGCAGACCTGGGGGTATGGATGGTGAACGTTCATGCATCGGGTGGGGCGCGCATGATGACCGCAGCCCGCGAAGCGTTACTCCCGTTTGGTAAAGACGCACCGCTTTTGATTGCCGTGACTGTCCTGACCAGTATGGAAGCCAGTGATTTAGCAGATCTTGGCGTGACAGTGTCACCTGCACAATATGCGGAACGTCTGGCTGGGTTAACCCAAAAATGTGGTCTCGATGGCGTAGTTTGTTCAGCTCAGGAGGCAGTGCGTTTTAAACAGGCATTCGGTGAGGATTTTAAACTTGTTACGCCGGGAATTCGTCCACAAGGTAGTGCTGCTGGAGATCAGCGCCGTATTATGACGCCAGAACAGGCACTGGCAGCAGGCGTAGATTATATGGTTATTGGACGCCCGGTAACGCAATCTGAAGATCCTGCCCAGACACTGAAAACCATCAATGCATCTTTAAAAGGACATGGATGATGAATGATTCAAATAGCCGCCTTGTTTACTCAACTGAGACAGGGCGTATTGATGAGCCCAAAGTTGTAGCTGAACGCCCGAAAGGAGATGGGATTATACGTATTCAACGTCAAACCAGTGGTCGAAAAGGTAAGGGCGTTTGTTTGATTACAGGTGTTGATCTCCCTGATGCAGAACTGGCTAAGTTGGCAGCAGAGTTGAAGAAAAAATGTGGCTGTGGTGGATCTCTTAAAGACGGTATAATTGAAATACAAGGCGATAAGCGAGATTTAATTAAAACTTTGCTGGAAGCCAAAGGTATGAAGGTTAAACTGGCTGGTGGTTAAAAATTAAAGCCACGGTTTAAACATCGTGGCTTTAAATTTCATAATGCAATTATTTCGTTTCACAAAAATAATGACTGTAAAACGTTCATTACCAATTTAAATAATCGCTAATTATTTACGATTATTTACCTACCTGATGACCGATAATACCACCAACTGCGGCACCACCTAATGTACCCAGTGTGCTACCATCAGTTAATACCGCGCCGCCAAGGGCACCCGCACCCGCACCAATAGCCGTATTACGGTCGCGTTTGGACCAGTTAGAACAGGCGCTCAGGGACATCGCTAAAGTAATAGCCAGAACAGCGGCAGTCATTTTTTTGCTCGTTACAAACATAATACTTTCTCCTGAATTAAAGATTCACGGAAATAAGCTCCCTTTAACTATAGTAAATATGACAGCAGATAAAGAGAATTCCGGGAAGCCGAGTTGCGCAGGGGTACTTTAATCACGCTGGTGATAGTAACTTCCTGTTATATCGCTAATATTAATTTTACAACGCTGGTATGTTAAAGACAGGTAAAAAGTCTTAATTAAGGGATAAGATAAATCTCAGAGAGTAGATGATTTGCCAGAAGGCAAATCATCAAGATATATCGGGGAAACACGTTTATTTTATGTCAACGATATCAACCGCCAACCCTGAATCCTCCATATACTTTTGGGCATCGGGAGATATTTTGGCATCGGTGATGACGCGGTTAAATTTGTGGACTGGACCGAGAGGATAAGGGTGTAACGCACCAAACTTGGAACTATCGGTAAGTACAATGGCTTCAGCACCTTTCTCCAGAACCGCATTGACCACGTCAGAACGCATCATATCGCGGCCAGTAAAACCAGTTTCTGCTTGCCAACCGTCTATGCCAATGAATGCCTTACTAAAATGAACCTGCTGTAAGAACTGGCGGGTGAGTGGCCCAACCATACTTTCGCTTTTTTTCTGGTAGATGCCGCCGAGAAGAATAATTTCACAAGGTGTTTCTTTCAGAAGATGGGCGATATAGCTACTGACAGTGATGATGGTGACATCTTTCTGCTCTGCCAGCGCCCTGGCAAGCAGAGCATTGCAACTGCCGTTTTCGATAAACACGGACTCGCCAGGGTTCACCAACGTAGCAGCGTACTGTGCCAGCTTATGCTTGAGCGTGTAATTGCTCATCATCCGCGTTTCGACATCATCGCTGTCCAGCGATACGGCGTAACCGTGGGCACGGCGTAAAAAGCTCATTTTTTCAAGGGCATTAAGATCTTGTCGGATGGTTACCTCAGAAACACCCGTCACTTTGGCGAGTTTTGCTACGCTAACCTGACCCTTATCAATGACCATCTGTAATATTGTTTGCTGTCGAGAATTCATGGTTTTAGTTTTAATATCGGAGTAATTCAGGAGTGAACCGCATGGGTACGCATTAAATTTCCCATGGAGATTTAGGCGTGCCACTCTGAGCGTTATCTTTAACTTTGCTTAATAATTCCGCCTTAAGAATCTCAAGATTATGAATGGCGGAATGGGTATCTCCAGCCACAAGGATATCCAGCACTGTGTCAATTCTTTCGGCGAGGCGTTGCGCATCAAGTTCAAACATATCGTCATCCCTATGACTAAAAAGTTACAAGATTTAATGATGCAAAAAATGCGACTAAAAGAGAAGTGGAAAATTGCCCGGATAATAGTTAATTGGCAAAATTATGTATTGCGTCATCATTTTCTTTGCATGTAGTTAATCATCTCCAGCGAGTTCAACGCATTGTTTTATTTAAATAACGCTTATACCAACGCTCAAAGGCTACAGCAGGCATGGGTTTGGCAAACAAAAAACCTTGTCGTTCGTTAACGCCATTTTTCGTCAGGAAAGCATCCTCTTTCACGCTTTCAACACCTTCGGCAATGACTTGCAGGTTAAGTGCCTGAGCAACCGCCACAATCGCCCTCACTAACGACTGAGAAACAGATTGCTTGTGTATATTGCGAACAAAGGCCTGATCGAGTTTTATGGCATCTATAGGAAAACGTGCCAGTTGTGACAGTGATGAATATCCCGTACCAAAATCATCCAGGTGCACCTGCGCCCCGAGGCGGCTAAATTGCTGAATGACAGACAACGCCAGTGCTTCATTTTCGAGCAGACAGCGTTCGGTTAATTCTACGTCGATAGGGCAGTATTCAAAATCAAGCTCATGCAAAACTTGTTTCAGATAGGTAAAAATAGTTTGGTCTGCCAGTTGGCGAGCAGAAATGTTGACCGCTACACGTAAATTAATTCCTTTGCTTCGCCATTTTGCCACCTGGCGCACTACATCAAGAATGACCCAGCGACCAAGCGGAACAATTAATCCTGATTCTTCTGCATAAGAGATAAATTCACCCGGAGGAATGAGTCCACGCTCAGGCGACTGCCATCGTACCAGCGCTTCGAGACTGCGCACTTCTCCGCGCCAAGTGACCTTTGGTTGATAGTGAATCAGCAGTTGATCATTCTCCAGAGCTTTACGTAAGTTAGTGTCCAGCCACAAATACTCAAAAACACGCTGATTCATTTCGGGAGAAAAGACACAGAATTGACCTCGACCGCCTTCTTTAGCGGTGTACATGGCCGTATCGGCGCTCCGGATAAGACTGTCGCTGTCATGACCATGCAAAGGTGAAAGTGCAATGCCAACCGAGCAGCCGGTCTGTACTTCAATCAAACCAATACGAAAAGGTAAGCGCAGGCGCGTAAGAATACGAGATGCCATGGCTTCAAGCGCACCTTGTGAAGTGTCTGGTGCCAGGACGATAAACTCATCACCACCATGACGTGCCAGCGTCTGATCGTTATCGAGACAACTGAGTATGGCCAATGCAACGGCTTGCAGCAGTTGGTCACCAAACATATGGCCGTAAGCATCGTTCACTTTTTTGAAATTATCGAGATCGAGATAAACAATGCCGACCTGAGCGTTTGTAGTCTGAACGATAGCATTATCGATCAACTCATGAATAGCGTTACGATTAGGAAGCCCGGTAATCGTATCTGTATTGGCGAGTACCCGCAGACGTTCCTGGGCCACACGCTCCTCAGTGATATCAGTCCCCGAACAGATTAAATAAATTTCATTTTTACCACTGCCGCTATGAATGAATTTATTGCGAAAAAGGAACAGGCGTTGTCCTTTACGGGTTTTGATCCAGCGTTCAACTTCCCATGCGTTTCCACTACGGAAAAAAACGTCAATGTTACGTCGGGAGGCTGCAGCTTCCCGACGACTCATAAAGAGTTTGAATACGCTTTGACCAATGACTTCATGTTCTTTTAAACCGGTATATTCTTCGCATAAGCGATTAAATCGTTGAATGTTGCCCCGGCTGTCGAGGATCAAAATGGCTGAGTTCGCTTCGGAGACAACCTGTTCAGCAAAAGAAAGCCCGTGCATTAAGTCACGAGCAACAGAAGGGGTATCATGCCATGCGGATGCGCTGCCTGCCCATTCACGCTTATTGATTTTGCGTCCAACCAGATGAACTGAAACATCACTTTCTTCCAGCGGTAGCGTCATCATCATACTGGAAGTAATAACCGTCATTTCACGAATACGGTTAGCTTGTTCAGGAGATAACTCAATGGTGCGTTCAGATTCTGCTGCTTCAATCGTCGAAAGATGCAGAACATTACAGTTATCTGACAAACGCCAGAAAGGAGTGTGAGTACCCAAATAGTTATACAACGTGGCAGGCTCCATAACGATTTTCATGATCTACACCATCTTGTTGCAAGCACATACCGCAGCTATCAGCGATGATTAAGATTAGGTGATGTAAAGAGAACGTATTGTTTTATTTATACAATTAGTTGTAATTCAGATTGGGGAAAAAGCATAGTTACGGGGAAAAATAGTTTTGTGTAACTTATGGAATGAGGAGTGAACGAGGAATTAAACGGCCTTCCCACTGGAAGAAGACCGTTCAGTAATGATATCAGGCGACCGGACGGGCAATAATGCTGCGGGTTTCCATACGTACTTCGGCGATGGTGACATCAATGACATCTGTCACTTTGTACACTGTCTCGCCTTTAATTTGCACGGTGCCGTTCTCTTGACTGCATACCAGTTCATCACGAACAGCGTGCAGGAAAGGGGCAGGGATAAATGCAACTGCACCATTGTCAACCAACCGTACACGCATACCACCACGGCTAATATCAATGATTTCTGCGGCGAAGCGAGTGTCTGTGCCCGCTTTATCTTTCAGGAATCGCGCATACAGCCAGTCACCGACATCACGCTCAGCCATGCGGTTAAGGCGACGGCGTTCGGTCATTTGGACAGTCGTTTCATCCTGAGGGCGGCTGGCAGTTTCGCCTTTAATTGCCGCTTTCAGTAAACGATGGTTGATCATGTCGCCATATTTACGAATAGGTGACGTCCAGGTGGCGTAAGCCTCAAGCCCCAGGCCAAAATGTGGCCCTGGTTGAGTACTAATTTCAGCAAATGACTGGAAACGGCGAATACGGCTGTCAAGAAAACCTGACGGTTGGGCATCCAGTTCGCGGCGCAGTTTACAAAAACCTTCCAGAGTCAGCACTTCTTGCGCATCGACGTGCAGACCGTGAGTTTTCAGCAGCGCAGCCAGAGCATCAGCATTAGCGGGATCAAAGCCCATATGAACGTTGTAGATCCCAAAACCGATTTTGTCGCGAAGTACTCGAGCAGCACAAATATTGGCTGCGATCATGGCTTCTTCAACGATACGGTTGGCGATACGACGCGGTTCTGCAACGATATCCAGCACTTCGCCTTTTTCACCCAGGATAAAGCGATAATCAGGACGATCTTTAAATACGAGTGCATGGTTATGACGCCACTCACCGCGACGCTGGCAGATTTGCGCCAGCAGACGGATTTGTTCTGCAATGGCATCATTTTCCGGTTGCCAATTCCCACTGTTTTCCAGCCAGTCAGAAACCTCGTCATAGACCAGTTTCGCTTTAGACTCGATAGTTGCAGCAAAGAATTCAATATCGTCTTCGATGGTGCCATCTGCGGCGATAGTCATCCGGCATGCCAGCGCCGGGCGAACTTCAAATGCACGCAGTGAGCAAAGATCGTCAGACAATTCGCGCGGCAACATGGGAATATTGAAGCCCGGCAAGTAGTTGGTAAACGCGCGAATTTTTGCCACGTTATCCAGCTTGCTGCCTTCAGCAATCCAGGCAGTAGGATCTGCAATTGCGACTGTTAATTGCAGTTTGCCATCAGGTAGTGCTTCAGCATACAGCGCATCATCCATGTCTTCAGTGCTGGCGCTATCGATAGTGACAAAGTTAAGGGCGGTCAAATCCTGACGCACCAGACCTTCATCAAGCATTTCGGTTGCCACGCCGTTTGGTGCTTCACGTTCAAGATTATGGCGGGCGAGGGTGACCCACCACGGTACAAAGTGGTCATCACCAAAAGTAATAAATTGGGTTAATTCGGCGTAGAAAGAGCGATCGCCTTTCAGCGGATGGCGGCGCATTTCCGCAACTGCCCAGTCGCCTTCTTTGAATTGATGATCAACACCACGTGCCGCACGGCAAGGAATGGCATCTTTCAATAACGGATGGTCAGGCACAATAGACAAACGATCATTTTTGCCCTGAACTTTGCCCACAAAGCGAGTCAGGAACGGTTCGACCAGTTCTTCCGGCTCCGCAGATTCGCGATCTTTTTCGCTATGGATCACTGCAATTATCCGATCGCCGTGCATAACTTTTTTCATTTGCGGCGGTGGGATGAAATAACTTTTTTGTGCATCGACTTCCAGGAAGCCAAAGCCTTTTTCGGTGGCTTTTACCACCCCTTCAGCACGTGGCGTCTGGGAATGAAGTTGCTGTTTTAGCTGCGCTAGCAGCGGGTTGTCCTGAAACATATTCGTCTATTTTCGTGGCCAAAAGAGCGGCTGACAGTTTTACGCGATTCTGTCTGTTGCGGCAAGGCTAATATGTTTCACCCAAGCCGATTTTTAATCGATTAATCCATCCGTATAGCCCACAGCAAGCTAACACATGAATAGCGTTTGCCGAGGACAACTCCTGATGACATAAGAGCTCGAATTGATCAGTGCTAAAGCGGTCAGGAGCTATGGTCAATAGCTGAATCGCCTGAAGGCCATTTCGCAATTCAAGGCGCCCATTGATCCATTGTTTTATTTCTTTTTCGTCTGCGCGTAATACCGATCTAAATTCAGACAGTTCAGATAAAGTTATCCTGCTATTAAAGCAATCAACACTGCCATTAATCCGCGAAACCAGCAGTGCGGTGAAATCTGCCAAAGGTGAAGCAGGGAATAATAGCGCCAGTGCATTCACGATTTGACGAGACAGCGTAAGCAGTTCTGGTTCCCTTGCCAGTACCGGTGCAAGGTGGCGTAAGTCTGGGATGTCCGCGCAGGATGCAAGAGAATCCAACTGCTGTTGACTGGCATTAGATTCGTCCACAAGAGGGAATGCTGAGCGCCACCGGGTGTGCTGTTGTTGAAAGAGCGAAGTATCGGCAAACTGTTGTGTATCCTGTCCAGGGAGCCACCGTGCAGGTTGTGACAGATACGCCTGAAAAGCAGCAATCACACGTGCCTGAAAGCCCACGAAGCCGATAATCAAATTGATGATCAACATATCTTTTTCCGACAGACCCACATCGTTTAATTGTTGGCGTGACCGTGTATTAATTACCGCAGGTGATGAGGCCAGTTGTCGGGCGTATTGGGTGATTTGCGCCAGGCGATGATTACTTTCTCTGGATGAATCCGGGCCAGGAAGAGGGGCCAGCCGCGCAGCATAATGATTACACAGCCGTTGCACACCACATACCTGAGCGACAGTCAGAGCGGTACTCATTCGCTCGTAAAGGCTGAAGCTATGCAATTTGCTCAGTGTTATTGCCTGTGGGAATAATTGGTTTGCCAGTTGCCGGGATGGGGAAAGCCACGCCTGAAAGGGCATTTGTTCATTCTCGCTTAGCGCCAAATCCAGCAAAAATTTATCCGTACAGTTAGCGGCCTCGGGCACCAGTGGCAGCGGATCGTGAGGTGATGTGCTGGATTGGGTTTCATGATACCAGTGGCTTTTGCCTGTAATACGGCGTTGTTCCATGGGCTTTCCTTGGTCTTAAAGCGGGATGAATATCCTGACGCAAGGTGAGAAAGTGATAAAAGATTGATAAGAGATATGAAATATCAGAATGGTATATACAAAATGTGGGCGACGGAATCGTCGCCCGGCATATAAGTTGCGTGTGCTACGCCAGCGGGTTATCGCCCCTTCAGAGCCACTGGCGTTTTGTCCTGCAACCCGAATTATTTAGGGTATAAAACTTATTTCAGTTCCAGCTCGTTCATTGCAGCGATGCTGAAACCGCCGTCAACGTGAACAACTTCACCGGAGATACCCGCGGAGAGATCAGAGCACAGGAATGCAGCAGAGTTACCTACATCTTCGATGGTAACAGTACGGCGAATCGGCGTAACGGCTTCACAATGTGCCAGCATTTTACGGAAATCTTTGATACCAGAAGCTGCCAGTGTACGAATCGGACCTGCAGAAATAGCGTTCACACGTACGCCTTCCGGCCCCATCGCATTTGCCATATAACGCACGTTCGCTTCCAGAGACGCTTTCGCCAGACCCATAACGTTATAGTTAGGGATAGCACGCTCAGCACCCAGATAAGAGAGTGTCAGTAGGGCGGAACCTGGATTCAGCATAGAACGGCACGCTTTAGCCATTGCTACAAAGCTGTAGGAGCTGATGTCGTGAGCGATTTTAAAGCCTTCACGGGTAACGGCGTTCACATAGTCGCCATCCAGTTGGTCGCCAGGGGCAAAACCGATGGAATGAACAAAACCGTCAAATTTCGGCCAAACATTACCCAGTTCAGCGAACATAGTGTCGATGCTGGCATCTTCTGCAACATCACACTGCAGAACGATGTTTGAACCCAATTGAGCTGCAAATTCTTCTACGCGGCCTTTCAGTTTATCGTTCTGGTAGGTGAATGCCAGTTCAGCTCCTTCGCGGTGCATCGCCTGAGCGATACCGTAGGCGATGGACAGTTTGCTGGCAACACCGGTTACCAGAATGCGCTTACCGGAAAGAAAACCCATAGCTTTAATCCTTATGTAATTGTTGTGGCGGTCAGACAGATTTCCTGACCGACCGTCGTTAAAACGCGGCGATTCTATCACGAGACTACAGGAGAGTTAATCCGACCACTGCATCAAGATACTAGCGATCTTTTCGCCATGCGTCTGCAGTTAGTGCTTCGCCGAAATGACCGGCGATAAGTCGTTTGGTTAATTCATGTAATGGCGAAGCGAGCACATCGGCAGTGCTCCCACGCTCAACTACTTCTCCCTGATGCATGACCAGTACCTGATCACTGATATGCTTCATCATCCCAATGTGCTGGGTGACATAGATATAAGAGATACCTTGTTTTTCCTGTAACTCCAGCATCAGGTTGATTAACTGCGAACGCATCGACATATCCAGAGACGCCAGTGCTTCGTCGGCAATAATCACCTTTGGGCGTAAAATTAACGCCCGGGCAAGCCCCAGACGCTGCTTTTGCCCTGGTGCCAGCATATGCGGATAGTAACTTACGTGGTCGGGCAACAAACCGACCATCCGCATAGTTTCTATAATCTGCTTTTGCCTTTGTTCTGGTTCCAGATCGGTATTCAAACGGAGCGGGAAATCCAGAATCTGCGAAATACGTTGCCGTGGATTCAACGATGTTGAGGGATCCTGAAAAATCATGCGAATACGCTGGCTACGGAATGAATAATCCCCAAAATGTAGCGGATGATCGTCGATCAACAATTCACCGCTGGTAGGCTCTATCATTCCGGCCAGCATTTTTGCCAGCGTCGATTTGCCAGAACCGTTCTCGCCAATAATCGCCAACGTCTGGCGTTCACGTAGCGTAAAACTTAGCGGTTTGACTGCTTCTACGGTTTGACGACGAAACCAGCCGGTCCGGTAGCGGAACGTTTTACTCAGATTACGTACTTCGAGTAGGGTTTCGACCATCTCACTCTCTCTCCATATTCAGTGGAAAATGACAGGCATAGAGATGATTTTTCGCACCAGTCAGACGTGGTGTCACGATACATTCTCGTTGAGCATAGGGGCAACGTGGGCCAAGACGACAACCTATAGGTAATTGCTCCAGCAAGGGAATCGCGCCAGGCATCGTATTCAGACGGCTTTTATGCGGCATTGCGCTACCAAAGTCAGGAATTGCGCGGATCAACGCCTGAGTATAAGGGTGATGTGGCATCGTCACTAACTCCTTACTCGGGGCAGATTCCACCGTTTGCCCGCAGTAAAGAACGTTGATTTTATCCGCCCACTGGCTAAGCATTTGCAGGTCATGGCTAATCAACAAAATGGTGGTATTGCTATTTTGATTCAGACGCGTCAACAGACGGAATATCTGCGCCTGAGTTGTCGGTTCCATCGAGTTTGTCGGTTCATCCGCAATCAGCAAACGCGGTTGATTTGCCAGGGCGATGGCAATCATCACCTTCTGGCATTCACCTTCAGTGAGTTCGTAAGGAAAACTGCGCATTGCATCTTTGTGATCTTTAATCCCTACACGGTGTAACAACTCAATAGCACGACGTTTCCGCCAGCCTGGACGTTGCCACCAACGGCCTTTGTAAGTCCATGCCGGGATATTTTGCATCAGTTGCCGACCCACTCGTTCAGAAGGATCAAGACAAGATTGTGGCTCCTGGAAAATCATCGACACGTTATGCCCAACCAGTTTTCGGCGTTCGCGTGCGGAAAGACGAAGCAGATCAATGTCATCAAAGCGCATACGATCAGCCGTCACGCGCCAGTTGTCTTTGGCAACGCCACAGATCGCTTTAGCAATCAGACTTTTACCTGAACCAGATTCTCCTACCAGGCCGCGTATTTCACCTTCATTTAAGGTCATGCTGACACGGTCAACGGCTTTAACCCATTCATCGCCAGTTTTGAATTCGATGGTCAAATTGCGGATATCGAGTAACGGCATTATTCCACCCCCGCAATAATGGCCCGGCGTATTCCGTCACCGAGTAAGTTAACTAACAAAACGCTGATCATAATTGCTGCACCTGGCAGCATAACGGTCCATGGCGCAACATAAATAAGTTCCAGCGCATCGCCAAGCATGGCCCCCCATTCAGGTGAGGGGAGTTGCGCGCCGAGATCAAGAAAACCCAGCGCGGCAATATCCAAAATCGCCATCGAAAGGGCGCGGGTAATTTCAGTGACCAGACCTGCGGTAATGTTGGGCAGAACAGCAAACCAGAGAATATTCAATGTGGTTGCGCCATCGAGACGAGCGGCGATGACATACTCTTTTTCCAGTTCATCATGCACCAGGCTATAAACCGAGCGTACGATACGCGGCAAAAGTGCCAGCCAGACAGCAAACATCGCATGACCGAGTGATGGCCCGGCAAAAGCCACCACAATAATAGCCAGCAACAATGAAGGGATCGCCAGCAAGGTATCGAGAATATGGTTGAGTACCGCTGAACGTAAGCCATGAGTTGCCCCAGCGACCACACCTAATACCAGGCCACAAAGAGTTGCAGCCAGAGTGACGACAAATGCGCCTCCGACAGTGGGAGCTGCACCACTGAGTAAACGACTTAAAACATCGCGACCGAGATCATCAGTACCCAGAAAGAAAGAGACTTCGCCATACCGCGACCATGACGGTGGTAGCAACTGATAGCCAAGAAATTGCTGATCGATGCCGTATGGCGCAAACCAGCCACCAAAAATACACAGTATCGCGAGGCCTGCACAACCGTACAGACCGACCATTGCGGAAGTATCAGCATAAAATTTGCGCCAGGCTGTACGCAGCGTACCAGGCGGGCGCTTTTCGCTGTATACGCTATCGTAAGGCATAAAATTCCTTATGTTTAAGCGGGTTAGCCATTGCACCCAAAATATCAGATATCACGTTAACAATAATTACCAGCGAACCACACACCATTACACCGGCAGAAATCGCCGCGTAATCTTGCTGACGAATAGCGTTGATTAGCCAGCGACCTAAACCAGGCCAGCTAAAAACCATTTCAGTGATCATCGCCAGTGTCAGCATAGTGGAAAATTGCAAACCTAAACGTGGGATTACTGGCGGCAGGGCGTTATGCAAAACATGGCGGCGCAAAATAGTAAATCGCGAAAGCCCGCGTGTTGCTGCCGCTTTGATGTAGTTTTGATCGAATACTTCGATGGTGCTAATGCGCATCAGACGTATCACTTCTGTTGTTGGCGCGACTGCCAGCGTGATCACTGGCAACACCATATGACGCATGGCGCTTACCATCATTTCATCACGCCATGGCGAATCGGAAAGCCAGGCATCGATCAGGGCGAATCCAGTGACGGTTTTCACTTCATAAAGTAAATCAAACCGCCCGGAAACGGGCAGCCAGCCCAGCGTGAGCGAACAGAATAGCGTCAGCAACAGCGCCAGCCAGAAAACAGGGATGGAAAAACCTAACAGCGCCAGAGCGTTGATAAGTTGATCCTGCCATTTTCCACGCATGATTCCAGCAACCATACCGATGGGAATACCAACAATCAGGGCGAAACCAAAAGCGAGGATGCACAGCTCCATCGTCGCCGGGAACACTTCTTTCAGTTGTTCCGAGATAAGTTGCCCGTTAATACTGGAAACGCCAAAATCCCAATGCAATAAACCATCAAACCAGAAAACCCAGGCGTTCCACAGCGATGCACCTTGTAACGGTGCGTGGGGTGTAAAGTAATTAAGGCTAAAGCCCACAAAGGTCAGAAAGAAAAGAGTGACCAGCAAGAGTAGAATGCGTCGCAGGGTGAAAATAATCATGGTTTTTTCACCTCTTTCGCTTTTTCACGATAAACCCCGGCAAATGAAGCATTACCAAAAGGGCTTAACACTAGTCCTTTAATATCGTAGCGGTAAGCCTGTAAACGCAATGAGGATGCCAATGGCAGAATCGGCAATTCCTTAGCCAAAATTGCCTGAGCTTCATCATAGGCTTCGATACGCGCAGACAATTGTTGCGAAGAGAGCGCTTTACGCAACACTTCATCAAATTGCGGATCGCACCAGTGTGCAAAGTTAGTCTGCGACTTAATGGCGGCGCAACTGAGCAATGGCCGGAAGAAACTGTCAGGGTCATTACTGTCTGTCGCCCAACCAGACAACGTCAGATCATGGTTCATATCCATTAACCGTGCCTCCTGAAAGCGACCTTCAACCGGAACAATTGTCACTTTGACACCCACTTGTGCCATATCAGCCTGAATCAACTCCGCCATTTTAAGCGGACTTGGGTTCCAGGCCTGGGAACGTGTTGGTACCCACAGCTTCAGCGATAACTTTTCCAGCCCCAGCGCTTTTAATTGCTCACGCGACTTCGCCGGATTGTATTCTGTAATTTTAGCCTCGTTGTCATAGGCCCAGGAGGCACGCGGTAAAATAGATGCAGCCGTTTCTGCCGTTCCATAATAAATAGACTGCATAAGACGCTGGTTATTGATCGCCAGTGCAAGAGCGTGACGAACAGCAGGATTATTGAGCGGTGGCTTGGCGGTATTAAACGCCAGATAAGCGATATTCATTCCTGGGCGCAGCGTCAAGCGCAAACGTGGATCGTCACGCAAAATAGTTAACTGACTGGCAGCAGGCCAGGCGAGAACATCACATTCACCAGTGAGCAGTTTAGACAAACGCCCCGTACCGCCGGAGCCCAGATCCACAACGACTTGTGGCGTCAACGGTTTACCGCGCCAGAATGCATCATGACGTTGCAGACGAATATACTGCCCGGCACGATATTCAGAAAGTTTGTATGGCCCGGTACCCACAGGTTGGCGGTCAAGTAACTCTTCACGATCTTCTTTTGCCAGTTCGGTGGCGTATTCTGCTGACATCACCGAAGCATAGTGTGTCGCAAGGTGCCATAAGAAAGAGGCGTCTGGTTGCGCAAGACGAAACTCAACAGTGTGGTTGTCAATTTTGCGCACACTTTTAACGTTATCGGCAAATTGCAGGCTATCAAAGTAGGGATAGTTATTGCCGTTAACGTTATGCCACGGATTATTACGGTCAAAAATGCGTTGAAAGGTAAACACTACGTCATCGGCATTCAGATTACGTGTTGGAGTAAACCAGTTAGTTTTCTGAAACGGGACATCACGGCGCAGATGAAAGCGGTAAGTTGCACCGTTATCCAGTACATCCCAACTTTCGGCCAGCTCAGGCATCAGTCGATAAGTATAGGGATCTACATCCAGCAGACGGTCATAAAATTGAGCTGCGAGGGTATCAACAATCAACCCGCTACTCGCTTTTGATGGGTTAAACGTGTTGACCTGCCCGCTAACGCAATAGACAAAACCGCTGTCACGAATATCGGCAGGGGGAGTCTGTTCAGGCGCAGCTGCGGCGTTTCCGCTCAGGAGTCCAGCGATTACGATCAGGGACGATATAACCAGGCGCATAATTTTTTTGAGGTTTTTAGTTTCGATCTGCAAAGTGTATCGCACTATGGCCTGCCAGGTAAAAATGTCTACCGATAACTGGCGCAAATGTCAGCAAACTGCGTATATGACAGGCTAAATCTGATGTTTTTTTAGCAATGCCCGGAGTTGGTGGTAGGTGAGTCCAAGTAATTCAGCAGCCCGTTTTTGATTAAATTTTGCCTGAGCAAGGCTGGTTTGCAGTAACTCTTTTTCCTGCTGATGCTGAAACTCACGTAAATCCAGAGGTAATTGAGGCAAAGAAGAGGGGGCCTGTGGAACAGCCTGTAAAGCGGGTGAACGTTTAAAGGGATCAATAATAATTTCATCCAGCGGATACTCGCTGGTGCCGTGGCGATACACTGAACGTTCCACCACGTTTTTCAATTCACGAATATTTCCTGGCCAGCGATAGTTTAGCAACGTATCTCTGGCGCGCTCAGTAAACCCCGGGAACAGAGGCAGTTTGATTTCCCGACACATCTGGATGGCAAAGTGTTCCGCCATCAACATAATGTCGCTTTCACGCTCGCGCAGTGGTGGCAGTTGAACAACATCAAAAGCCAGACGGTCGAGCAGGTCAGCGCGAAATGTGCCTTCGTTAACCATTGCTGGGAGATCCGCGTTTGTTGCGCAAACCAGTCGAACGTTGACTTGCAACGGTTGGCTACCACCGACACGTTCCAGTTCACCGTATTCAATCACACGCAGTAATTTTTCCTGTACCAGCATCGGGGCTGTTGCGAGCTCATCGAGGAACAATGTGCCGCCGTCTGCGCGCTCAAAGCGTCCGGGGTGGCGTTTTTGTGCGCCAGTAAATGCACCAGCCTCATGACCAAAAAGTTCTGAATCAAGTAAATTCTCATTAAGTGCCGCGCAATTCAGGGAGATAAAGGGTCCTTGCCAGCGAGTAGAAAGATAATGCAAACGGTTAGCAATTAACTCTTTGCCTGTGCCGCGTTCACCAATGATTAATACCGGTTTATCAAGCGGGGCCAGATGGGAAACCTGCTCTAAAACTTCAAGAAAGCTATTTGCTTCCCCTAAAAGATTATCTTTGTATTCTGCCATGATGAAAATCACCACATGTTGGTCTATTTCGCTAACTCACCTTACTCTGGCCGTGATGAATTATCAATCACCTTATGCAAAATCAATAAGATATAAAACTGGCACGCAATTTGTATTAGCTCATCAGCAGACAATGCTTAAGACAGAAATTATGAGGATAACGTTATGGGTATTTTTTCTCGTTTTGCCGACATCGTGAATGCCAACATCAACTCACTGCTGGAAAAAGCCGAAGATCCACAAAAACTGGTTCGCCTGATGATTCAGGAAATGGAAGACACCCTGGTTGAGGTGCGTTCCAACTCAGCTCGTGCTCTGGCTGAAAAGAAACAGTTAACGCGTCGTATTGAGCAAGCAACGGCACAGCAGGCGGAATGGCAGGAGAAAGCAGAACTGGCATTACGTAAAGAAAGAGAAGATCTGGCCCGCGCAGCATTAATTGAAAAACAGAAACTGACGGACCTGATCGCTACGCTTGAGCATGAGGTGACCCTGGTTGAGGACACGCTGACGCGCATGAAAAAAGAGATTGGCGAGCTGGAGAATAAACTCAGTGAAACACGTGCTCGCCAGCAAGCTTTGATGTTGCGTCACCAGGCAGCCAGTTCATCACGTGATGTTCGTCGCCAACTGGACAGCGGCAAACTGGATGAAGCAATGGCGCGATTTGAATCGTTTGAACGTCGCATCGACCAGATGGAAGCTGAAGCAGAAAGCCACAGTTTTGGGAAGAAAAAGTCGCTTGATCAGCAGTTCGCTGATCTGAAAGCTGACGATGAAATCAGCGAGCAGCTGGCGCAGTTAAAAGCCAAAATGAAACAAGATAATCAATAATAACTTAAGGCGGCGTCTGAAAGCGCCGCCGCTCATCACCTGTAAGGAGTACTTATGAGCGCGCTATTTCTGGCTATTCCATTAACCATTTTTGTGCTGTTTGTGTTACCGGTCTGGTTGTGGCTGCATTACAGCAACCGCGCTAACCGTGGTGAATTGTCGCAAAGTGAACAGCAACGATTAGCGCAACTGAGCGATGAAGCAAAACGGATGCGCGAACGTATTCAGGCCCTGGAAGATATTCTTGATGCTGAACATCCGAACTGGAGGGATCGCTAATGGCGAGTATCAACCTCAATAAAAAACTTTGGCGTATTCCGCAGCAGGGGATGCTACAGGGTGTCTGCGCCGGGATCGCCAACTATTTAGACGTCCCTGTGAAGTGGGTACGTATTCTGGTCGTGGTGTTATCAATATTCTTTGGTATGGCCCTGTTTACTTTGGTCGGTTATATCGTCTTATCGTTTGTCCTTGACCCGATGCCGGACAATATGGCTTCCGGTGAAGTGCAACCCACCAGTAGTGAATTGTTGGATGCAGTAGATCGTCAACTGGCTGAAGGCGAACAACGACTGCGAGATATGGAACGCTACGTGACATCAGATACATTCACACTACGCAGCCGTTTTCGTCAATTGTGAGGTAACGAATGAATAATCGCTGGCAACATGTCGGGCAAAAGGTCAAGCCTGGTTTTAAATTAGCAGGCAAGCTGCTCTTACTGACTGCTCTGCGCTACGGCTCCGCAGGTATTGCGGGCTGGGCGGTAAAATCTGTCGCCCGCCGTCCACTGAAAATGTTGCTGGCGTTTGCGCTGGAACCATTGTTAACCCGTACAGCGAATAAAGTGGCACGTCGCTATAAGCGTTGAGTTCCGATTCGCATTATTCATTAACAAAAAGGCGTATAGTGATTGCCGTTTTTTACTCACCATAAGGATGCTGAGATGTATAAAAAAGGGTTATTTGTACTGGCTCTGGCGTTTTCTGTACCCACTTTTGCTGCTGAACACTGGATTGATGTTCGTATTCCTGAGCAGTATCAAAAGGAACATATCGAAGGGGCGACCAACATTCCGCTAAAAGATGTTAAAACACGTATTGCAGAAGTCGTCCCGGATAAGAACGACACCGTAAAACTCTATTGTAATGGTGGCCGTCAGTCGGGCCAGGCAAAACAGATTTTGATCGATATGGGCTACACTAACGCCCAGAATGCGGGGGGCATTGATCGTATTGATATGCCGAAAGTGAAAGAACAGTAATTTCCGCAGATCTAACAGGCGGCGTAAAATACGCCGCTCTGTCTCATCAAATCATTAAGTCAGATAATTCCCGAATCGGTTTCTCAGTAATGCCTGCGGTTGATTAAAAAATAACAGGACAGCAATGAAGCGACTCAAAACAGAATTTAATGCGTTGGTCAATCGCAGTGTCGATCGGCATTTGCGCCTTGCGGTGACAGGTCTTAGCCGCAGCGGTAAAACCGCGTTTATCACTGCTATGGTTAACCAATTACTCAATATTCATGCTGGCGCTCGTTTACCGTTATTAAGTGCGGTACGGGAAGAACGCTTGTTGGGTGTAAAGCGTATTCCTCAGCGTGATTTTGGTATTCCTCGGTTTACTTACGATGAAGGGATCGCTCAACTTTATGGTGAACCTCCAGGTTGGCCGACACCTACACGTGGGGTGAGCGAGATTCGTCTTGCCTTGCGTTACAAATCCAATGATTCATTACTCCGCCATTTTAAAGACACCTCGACTCTTTACCTGGAGATTGTTGATTACCCAGGAGAATGGCTGCTCGACTTGCCGATGTTGGCGCAGGACTATTTAAGCTGGTCGCGCCAGATGACGGGCTTACTCAATGGTCAGCGCGGCGAATGGTCGGCAAAATGGCGAATGATGTGCGAAGGGCTGGACCCACTAGCACCTGCCGACGAAAACCGTCTTGCAGACATTGCTGCCGCATGGACCGATTATCTCCACCACTGCAAACAACAGGGGCTGCACTTTATTCAGCCTGGGCGTTTTGTCTTGCCGGGCGATATGGCAGGTGCGCCCGCGTTGCAATTCTTCCCGTGGCCGGATGTCGATGTCTGGGGCGAGTCCAAACTGGCGCAGGCCGATAAGCATACCAATGCCGGAATGCTGCGCGAGCGGTTTAATTATTACTGCGAGAAAGTGGTGAAGGGGTTCTATAAAAATCACTTCCTGCGTTTTGATCGGCAGATTGTGCTGGTGGACTGCCTGCAACCGCTCAACAGTGGGCCACAAGCATTTAATGATATGCGTCTGGCGCTGACGCAGCTGATGCAAAGCTTCCACTATGGGCAGCGTACCTTGTTCCGGCGCTTGTTTTCGCCGGTTATCGATAAGCTATTGTTTGCTGCCACTAAAGCGGATCATGTGACCATCGATCAACACGCCAATATGGTTTCATTACTGCAACAACTGATTCAGGATGCCTGGCAAAATGCGGCGTTCGAAGGGATCAGTATGGACTGCCTGGGGCTGGCGTCAGTTCAGGCGACCACTAGCGGCATTATTGATGTTAACGGTGAGAAAATCCCGGCGCTGCGCGGTAATCGGCTCAGTGATGGTGCACCGCTCACTGTGTATCCTGGCGAAGTTCCCGCACGTTTGCCTGGCCAGGCGTTCTGGGATAAGCAAGGCTTCCAGTTTGAGGCGTTTCGCCCGCAGGTGATGGATGTCGACAAACCGTTGCCGCATATTCGCCTTGATGCTGCGCTGGAATTTTTAATAGGAGATAAATTGCGATGACCGAACCGTTAAAACCACGTATTGATTTCGACGGTCCACTGGAGGTCGATCAGAGCCCTAAATTTAAGGCGCAGCAGACCTTTGACGAAAATCAGGCGCAAAATTTTGCCCCAGCCACACTCGACGAAGCGCCGGAAGAAGAAGGGCAAGTTGAAGCAGTGATGGATGCGGCGCTACGTCCGAAACGCAGTCTGTGGCGCAAAATGGTGATGGGCGGACTGGCGCTGTTTGGTGCAAGCGTTGTTGGTCAGGGTGTGCAGTGGACGATGAACGCCTGGCAAACTCAGGACTGGGTGGCCCTGGGCGGCTGTGCCGCAGGAGCATTGATTATTGGTGCAGGCGTAGGGTCTGTGGTGACAGAGTGGCGACGCTTATGGCGCTTGCGCCAGCGTGCTCATGAACGCGATGAAGCGCGCGATTTGTTGCACAGTCACGGCGCCGGGAAAGGGCGCGCGTTTTGCGAAAAACTGGCGCAGCAGGCGGGAATCGATCAGTCACATCCGGCGCTGCAACGCTGGTATGCCTCGATTCACGAAACACAAAATGACCGTGAGGTCGTGACTTTGTACGCACATTTGGTGCAGCCCGTGCTGGATGCTCAGGCGCGGCGGGAGATCAGCCGTAGTGCAGCAGAGTCTACATTGATGATTGCAGTAAGTCCGCTGGCATTAGTGGATATGGCCTTCATTGCCTGGCGCAATTTACGTCTTATCAACCGTATCGCAACGCTGTATGGCATTGAGTTGGGGTATTACAGTCGTTTGCGCTTATTTCGCCTGGTCTTGTTGAACATCGCTTTTGCCGGAGCCAGTGAGCTGGTGCGGGAAGTAGGGATGGACTGGATGTCGCAAGATCTTGCTGCACGACTGTCAACGCGCGCAGCACAAGGTATTGGTGCAGGTTTATTAACTGCGCGTCTGGGCATTAAGGCCATGGAGTTGTGTCGTCCATTGCCGTGGCTTGATGATGATAAACCGCGATTGGGGGATTTCCGCCGTCAATTGATTGGTCAACTCAAGGAGACGTTACAGAAAGCACCAACCAGACGCGAAAATTAATTAAGAATGGGCGTTAAACGTATAACTTTACGCCACAACGCCCATTTTTCCGTCATTCTGTCAAT
Source organism: Escherichia fergusonii ATCC 35469 (assembly GCF_000026225.1). Taxonomy (NCBI): domain Bacteria; kingdom Pseudomonadati; phylum Pseudomonadota; class Gammaproteobacteria; order Enterobacterales; family Enterobacteriaceae; genus Escherichia; species Escherichia fergusonii. Next base: position 1,699,994 of record NC_011740.1, on the reverse strand, counting down.
ATTTGTTGACAGAGTTCTTCCTGCTTCCCTCAGAGTGGCTTATCATCTTATCTAATGATTCATTATTCAGGTGAAGGTTCCCATGCGTCTGGAAGTCTTTTGTGAAGACCGGCTCGGTCTGACCCGCGAACTGCTCGATATTCTTGTGCTACGTGGCATTGATTTACGCGGTATTGAGATCGATCCCATCGGGCGAATTTACCTTAACTTCGCTGAACTGGAGTTCAATACATTCAGTAGCCTGATGGCTGAAATTCGCCGTATCTCCGGCGTTACAGATGTTCGCACTGTTCCCTGGATGCCTTCTGAGCGTGAGCATCTGGCGCTCAGCGCATTACTTGAAGCTCTTCCGGAACCTGTTTTATCGCTGGATATGAAAAGTAAGGTTGAGATTGCTAACCCGGCAAGTTGTCAACTTTTTGGTCAACATCTCGATCGCCTGCGTAACCATACCGCCGCGCAATTGATTAATGGTTTTAATTTTCTGCGCTGGCTGGAAGGTAATCCGCAAACATCACATAACGAACATGTGGTGATTAACGGGCAAAACTTCCTGATGGAAATCACGCCTGTGTATTTGCAGGATGAAAACGATCAGCACGTGCTGACAGGCGCGGTGGTGATGTTGCGTTCTACCATTCGGATGGGGCGTCAGCTGCAAAACATCACCTCTCAAGATGTTAGCGCTTTCAGTCAGATTGTCGCCGTTAGCCCGAAAATGAAACATGTAGTTGAGCAGGCGCGCAAACTGGCGATGCTGAGTGCGCCACTGTTGATTACCGGTGATACCGGCACAGGTAAAGATCTCTTTGCTCACGCGTGCCACCAGGCCAGTCCACGAGCGGGGAAACCTTATCTGGCGCTTAATTGTGCTTCTATCCCGGAAGACGCCGTTGAAAGTGAACTGTTTGGTCACGCACCGGAAGGCAAAAAAGGCTTCTTCGAGCAGGCGAATGGTGGCTCTGTTCTGCTGGATGAAATTGGCGAGATGTCACCACGTATGCAGACCAAACTACTGCGTTTTCTTAACGACGGTACTTTCCGCCGTGTTGGTGAGGACCACGAAGTTCATGTGGATGTACGGGTGATTTGCGCGACGCAGAAAAACCTGGTTGAGTTGGTACAAAAAGGCCTGTTCCGGGAAGATCTCTATTATCGCCTTAACGTTTTGACACTAAATCTGCCGCCACTACGCGATTGCCCGCAAGATATTATGCCTTTGACGGAGTTGTTCGTGGCCCGTTTTGCTGATGAGCAAGGCGTGCCGAGACCAAAACTGGCCGCCGATCTCAATACCGTACTGACCCGTTATGCCTGGCCTGGAAACGTGCGTCAGTTAAAAAATGCGATCTATCGAGCATTAACGCAACTGGATGGTTATGAGCTGCGCTCGCAGGATATTCTGTTACCAGACTATGATGTCGCCACGGTGGCTGTCGGTGAAGATGCGATGGAAGGTTCGCTGGATGAGATCACCAGCCGCTTTGAACGTTCGGTGCTGACACAACTGTATCGTAATTATCCCAGCACACGTAAGCTGGCAAAACGGCTGGGGGTTTCGCACACCGCCATCGCCAATAAATTGCGTGAATATGGTCTGAATCAGAAAAAAAGCGAAGAGTAATGTTAAAGCCTGATAGCAGGATAGCAGAGTTGCTTATCAGGCTTTTCGCTTCTTACGCTTTCAGCACAGTGAGTGCGGTGTCGTAATCCGGTTCGGTGGTGATTTCATTTACCAACTGGCTGAAAACAACATTGTCATTTTCGTCAATAACGACAACTGCACGTGCTGCCAGACCTTTCAGCGGGCCGTCGGTGATTTCTACACCATAATTTTTGAGGAACTCAGCATTGCGGAAAGTAGAGAGGGTGATGACGTTATTTAAACCTTCTGCACCGCAAAAACGAGACTGAGCGAACGGCAGGTCAGCAGAAACGCACAGCACAACCGTGTTGTCGATTTCTGTTACCAGTTGATTAAACTTACGTACCGATGCTGCGCATACGCCGGTATCGATACTTGGGAAAATATTTAACACTTTGCGTTTGCCAGCAAACTGACTCAGTGTGACGTCAGACAGATCTTTTGCCACGAGAGTAAAAGGCTGCGCTTTGCTACCCGCCTGAGGAATGGAGTTTGCGACTGCAACCGGGTTGCCCTGGAAATGAACGGTTTGTGACATGGTTATCTTCCTATTTACATATAGTTAACGTCACCACTATTTTATGCCAACAGTCTATAACACATCAAACGCTATTTACGCCTGATCTTTTGGTATCGCATGAAGGAGAAGAGATGAGATCTGTAAAGGTTTATGAAGAAGCCTGGCCATTACATACCCCGTTTGTGATTGCCCGTGGCAGTCGCAGCGAAGCGCATGTTGTGGTGGTCGAACTGGAGGAGGATGGCGTAAAAGGCGTAGGAGAATGTACGCCATATCTGCGTTATGGCGAAAGCGATGCTTCGGTACTGGCGCAAATCATGGAGATCGTTCCGCAACTGGAAAAGGGATTAACCCGTGAAGCGCTACAGCAGTTGTTACCGGCAGGCGCCGCACGCAACGCTGTCGATTGTGCGTTATGGGATCTTCAGGCCCGGCAGCAACAGCAAACACTGGAAGAGTTACTGGGCATTGAACTAAATTCAACCATTACTACGGCACAGACTGTCGTGATTGGTACTCCCGAGCAGATGGCCACCAGTGCTGCCGCTTTGTGGAATAAGGGCGCGACGTTACTGAAGGTGAAACTTGATAGTCATTTGATCAGTGAGCGAATGGTGGCAATACGTGCAGCAGCACCTGAAGCCACGATCATTGTCGATGCCAATAAGTCCTGGCGCGCTGAGGGACTGGCGGCACGTTGCCAGTTGCTGGCAGATCTGGGCGTGGCAATGCTTGAACAACCGCTTCCTGCCCAGGACGACGCCGCACTGGAGAACTTCATTCATCCTCTGCCAATTTGTGCTGATGAGAGTTGCCATACCCGTAGCAACCTTAAAGCGCTGAAAGGGCGTTATGAAATGGTCAACATCAAGCTGGATAAAACTGGCGGTTTGACTGAGGCACTGGCACTGGCCACCGAAGCTAAGGCGCAGGGATTCAGTCTGATGCTAGGTTGTATGCTCTGCACTTCACGTGCGATTAGCGCCGCTTTGCCGCTTGTTCCTCAGGTCAGTTTTGCTGATCTTGATGGCCCCACCTGGCTGGCAATGGATGTGGAGCCACATCTGCATTTTACGACCGGACAAGTGCATCTTTAGGATGCCAGCGTAGTAGGTTGGACATCGCGAACAGGTACTTCTCGCTGGCTTCATCTGATGAGATGGCCGGAAACTCGGCGGTGATACAGGGTAAATTGAGATCTGCACACCAACTGCCAAACGATCCTGGTGTTTCGTAACCGACACTGGTCACTAATGGCAGCTCAAATGCCTGGGCCAGCCACTCGCCTAATTCGCTTTGTCGTGGATCTTCAATGCAGGCCAGCGGGTCGTGAAAAGAAACAACCCACGCAGGCTGAATACGATGAATAAGTTGGCAAAGTGCCTGAGTTTCAGGTTCTGAACCTGGTGCATCCCCCGTGAGCAGTACCACGTCTCGTTCTGGCGCAGCACTATTCCAGCGATATACAGTTTCACCCGCTTTCCAGTTAGCTGCCGGGAAATTGCGGTTGAGATCAACTCCATTGGCATTCGCCCGCAGCCCTAACTGGCTGCCGTCAGGGTTAACATTGAGCACCACGTGATGGCGGCGCAATGAAGGCGTTAAAGTGCGTAATGCGCAGGAAAGGGTAACCACGGAAGAGTTTTCGTCGCCGTGAGTGCCAGCCAGAATCAATCCGCTTTCACTGTTGGCGGCGGGAGCCGGAAACCAGATGAGTGGTGCACCTAATAAAGAACGACCATAGTGTTCAGTTCCGGGAGGAAATGCGCCACGTTCGGCGCGCGGGCGAGTAACAGTCATCATCGTCTCAACCATTGCAATTATTTACTCGCAGTGTTGTGCAAAATTTGTCAGGAAGCAAATTGATTTCACGTAGCGCGAATGTTACGTGTCATATCAATTTTTTATTACAAGGTATTTGCAATTCTTTAAGGCGAAACAAATAATTACGCATCTAAATAAAAGCCGGATTGAGGGAACCCAGATGAGGCACTCTGTTTCAGTAACGTGTTGTGCGCTGTTGGTTAGCAGCATTTCTTTGTCCTGGGCGGCAGATGTTCCCGATGGAACAGTGCTCGCAAAGAAGCAAGAGATTGTGCGCCATATCAAGGATGAGCCAGCGACATTAGACCCGGCGAAAGCGGTAGGATTACCCGAGATTCAGGTTATCCGGGACCTGTTTGAAGGGCTGGTTAATCAGAATGAGAAGGGGGAAATTGTTCCCGGTGTTGCTACTCAGTGGAAAAGCAACGACAACCGTATCTGGACTTTTACCCTGCGTGATGACGCAAAATGGGCTGATGGTACGCCAGTGACTGCGGAAGATTTTGTTTATAGTTGGCAGCGACTGGTTGACCCGAAGACATTATCTCCCTTTGCCTGGTTTGCTGCACTTGCCGGAATTAACAATGCTCAGGCGATAATCGACGGTAAAACCACACCAGATAAACTGGGGGTAACAGCCGTTGATGCCCGTACACTTAAAGTGCATCTCGATAAGCCATTACCGTGGTTTGCTAATTTAACCGCCAGTTTTGCTTTTTATCCGGTAAAAAAAGCGAATGTAGAAAGTGGCAAAGAGTGGACAAAGCCTGGCAATTTAGTTGGTAATGGCGCGTTTGTGTTAAAAGAGCGGGTGGTCAACGAAAAACTGGTTGTTGTTCCTAATAGCCACTACTGGGATAACGGTAAAACGGTGCTGCAAAAAGTCACTTTCCTGCCAATCAATCAGGAGTCTGCCGCAACAAAACGTTATCTGGCCGGTGATATTGATATCACCGAGTCGTTCCCGAAAAATCTCTACCAAAAATTGCTGAAGGATATTCCGGGGCAGGTTTATACACCGCCGCAGTTAGGTACTTACTATTATGCGTTTAATACTCAGAAGGGGCCAACTGCGGATCAACGTGTCCGTATGGCGCTGAGTATGACTATCGACAGACGTCTGATTGCAGAAAAAGTACTGGGTACAGGTGAAAAACCGGCATGGCATTTTACCCCTGATGTTACCGCAGGATTTACACCTGAACCTTCGCCATTTGAGCAGATGAGCCAGGAAGAACTCAATGCACAGGCAAAAACATTGCTGAGTGCGGCAGGTTATGGCCCTCAAAAACCGCTCAAACTGACACTGCTGTATAACACTTCTGAGAATCACCAGAAGATCGCGATTGCGGTCGCGTCAATGTGGAAAAAGAATCTCGGCGTTGATGTTAAACTGCAAAATCAGGAATGGAAAACCTATATTGATAGCCGTAATACCGGCAATTTTGATGTCATCCGCGCTTCTTGGGTAGGCGATTATAATGAACCGTCAACTTTCCTGTCATTGTTAACCTCAATGCACTCAGGCAATATTTCACGGTTTAATAATCCGGCTTATGACAAGGTAATTAATCAGGCTTCGCTGGAGAATACAGAAAAGGCAAGGAATGCTGATTATAATTCTGCGGAAAAAATATTGATGGAGCAGGCACCTATTGCACCAATCTATCAGTACACTAATGGTCGATTAATTAAACCGTGGCTGAAAGGTTATCCGATCAACAATGCAGAAGATGTTGCCTACAGCCGCACAATGTATGTTGTTGAGCACTGATATACTCGTTGCAGGTGCTGCGACTCGAATTATTTAGTGTAGACATCTTTCAAAGTAAAACTGGCGCATTTGGGCGCCAGTTTTTCTAGACAAAATTAACGTTATTTCTCGTTAATTTGCTGGGGTGTCGAGTTATCCAGATACAGCGTCTGACTTGGGAACGCAAAATCTGCGCCATGCGCCTGGACAATATCGATAATCTTCAGGAAAACATCCTGTTGCGCTGCCAGCCATTCGGCCCAGACGGTGGTTTTAGTAAAACAATAAACCATAATGTTTAATGACGAATCACCAAAATCATTGAAATACACCAGTAACGTCTGATGTTGATCAATGCTTTCATGTGTCTGCAACATCTGGCGCACCGCTTCTACAATTGTTCCCACCTTTGCGGCATCTTCATAACGTAAACCAATGGTTGTGGTTATCCGTCGGTTGGTCATTCTGCCGGGGTTTTCCACACTAATAGAAGAAAACAAGGAGTTGGGCACGTAGAGTGGGCGGTTATTAAATGTCGTAATTTTGGTAATCCGCCAGCCAATTTCGGTGACCGTACCTTCAATATTTCTGTCAGGAGAACGGATCCAGTCGCCGATACTGAAAGGGCGGTCAAAATAAAGCATAATCCCGGAAAAGAAATTACTTAGAATATCTTTCCCTGCCATACCAACAGCAAGACCACCGATACCACCAAAGGTCAACAGACCAGAAAGGCTCATGCCAAAATGCTCACCATAGAGCAATACAATCACCATAATTATCGTGATCTTAATTATGCGCGAAAGAATCCGCGCACTGGTCACATCTCGACCTTTTTTGATCTGTTTGCGTTCAAATTGATTGATCAACAAAAACAGTTTAACGGTTAAAATAAGCGCAATTAATGATGTACAAATAAAATCGATTGCATCGGAAGAGATAAAATTAATTTTATACGTTGCAATCACATAATTAACAATGTTACCAATTGCGCCGATAATGACCGCATAGATAAAGAATTGAGCGGCATGAAATACAAAGCCTTTTCTTCTTTTCTGCCCATGGCGAAACCAAAAGCTCATCAACACCAATGCTGCACAGCTTCCGAAAACAATCGCCAGATTCAGGGCGTTAACGATAAATATTTGAGTAATCATTATTATCTCTGTTCCTCCATGCTCGGCTAATTAGCCGAAATACTCTGGGCGAGAATATTTTACCGTGTGCAAACATTCAGGTCATCTATCGAAAGGTCGGGAAATAGCGCGATTAGCTCAAAGTACGGACAACCTTTAAAGTGTAAATTAAATGTCAATTTTTAATGGCAGACAGAGAGTGAATGCCATGATATTGTTATCGTCATGTAGCATATGTTTTATCGAAAAGGGTAGGGTAATGATCTGGACAACGCTGAAAACCGCAAAAGGGAAAAAATTTCTATTGTGTCTGCTGGGGGTATTTGTCATTGCGGCGTCGATAGTGACACGCGCAACCATTGGTGGCGTGATTGAGCAGTACAATATCCCGCTCTCCGAGTGGACGACTTCAATGTATTTTATCCAGTCTTCTATGATTTTTGTCTATAGCCTGGTATTCACTGTTCTGCTGGCCATTCCCCTGGGGATTTATCTGCTTGGCGGGGAAGATAAAGCATAATCGTGATAAACCGGATGGCTGATGAAACTCGCCATCCGGTAAGTTCAGTGTTTAATCGTCTTCGTCGTCATCAAGTTCGATAGGCGTTTGATACTGGTCGGGTTTAATCACCAACAGGTCACAGCGCAAATGGTCAATAACCTGCTCGGCGGTATTACCCAGAAACGCCGCAGAAATACCGGTGCGTCCAACAGTACCGAGAACTACAATCCCAGCTTGTAAATGTTCAGCCAAATCCGGGATAACCTCTTCTGGTAGTCCTTTTTCGACATGCGTGACTTTTTCATCAATACCGAATTTTTGTCGCAACGCCTTCATTGCCAACAAATGCTGCCCACGAATCGCGTCGTTGTACACGCCTGGATCAAATTCGGGGAGTTCAATAGCGATATTGATTGGTGTTACCGGATAAGCGCCCACCAGATGGACTTCGGTGTGATTAACCTTTTCAGCCAAAAGTATGGTTTCTTTCACCAGTTTTTCATTAAGCGCATTATGATATGGCTCTTCACTGGCAAGATTCACCGCCACCAGCGCTTTACCACCTTCTGGCCACGGTTGGTCTTTCACCATCCACACTGGGCATGGGCATTTACGTAACAAGTGCCAGTCGGTCGGGGTAAAAATTACGGCTTCCAGACGGTCGTGTTGGTGCGCCATTTTCAGAACCAGATCGTGACCGCCGCTGATAACTTCCTGAATCACGGCTTCAAAAGGCCGGTTGTGCCAGACCACTTTGATTTCAATAGGAACGCCTGCATCAATGTAGTACTTTGCTTGCTCACGAATCCACGCAGTTCGCTGACTGATAACACCCTGACGCATCGCTGTTCGCTCATCAGGCGAGAGAAGGGTAGTCATCTCGTAGGAAAAGTCATAGATCGGTAAGAATGCCTTAATTTTGCCACCAATCCGTTGATGCAAATAAACAGCTCGCCGCAATGCTGGCTGATCGTCCTGATTGGGATCGATAACAACAAGCATATTTTGATAGTTAGCCATACAGGGTCTCCTTACAACTGTCATCGCAGTTTGTAATTAAAAGAGTAACCTATATATGGTGAATGAAAGGGGTCTGACGCTCAGTGGAACGAAAACTCACGTTAAGGGATTTTGGTCATGAGATTATCAAAAAGGATCTTCACCTAGATCCTTTTAAATTAAAAATGAAGTTTTAAATCAATCTAAAGTATATATGAGTAAACTTGGTCTGACAGTTACCAATGCTTAATCAGTGAGGCACCTATCTCAGCGATCTGTCTATTTCGTTCATCCATAGTTGCCTGACTCCCCGTCGTGTAGATAACTACGATACGGGAGGGCTTACCATCTGGCCCCAGTGCTGCAATGATACCGCGAGACCCACGCTCACCGGCTCCAGATTTATCAGCAATAAACCAGCCAGCCGGAAGGGCCGAGCGCAGAAGTGGTCCTGCAACTTTATCCGCCTCCATCCAGTCTATTAATTGTTGCCGGGAAGCTAGAGTAAGTAGTTCGCCAGTTAATAGTTTGCGCAACGTTGTTGCCATTGCTGCAGGCATCGTGGTGTCACGCTCGTCGTTTGGTATGGCTTCATTCAGCTCCGGTTCCCAACGATCAAGGCGAGTTACATGATCCCCCATGTTGTGCAAAAAAGCGGTTAGCTCCTTCGGTCCTCCGATCGTTGTCAGAAGTAAGTTGGCAGCAGTGTTATCACTCATGGTTATGGCAGCACTGCATAATTCTCTTACTGTCATGCCATCCGTAAGATGCTTTTCTGTGACTGGTGAGTACTCAACCAAGTCATTCTGAGAATAGTGTATGCGGCGACCGAGTTGCTCTTGCCCGGCGTCAACACGGGATAATACCGCACCACATAGCAGAACTTTAAAAGTGCTCATCATTGGAAAACGTTCTTCGGGGCGAAAACTCTCAAGGATCTTACCGCTGTTGAGATCCAGTTCGATGTAACCCACTCGTGCACCCAACTGATCTTCAGCATCTTTTACTTTCACCAGCGTTTCTGGGTGAGCAAAAACAGGAAGGCAAAATGCCGCAAAAAAGGGAATAAGGGCGACACGAAAATGTTGAATACTCATACTCTTCCTTTTTCAATATTATTGAAGCATTTACCAGGGTTATTGTCTCATGAGCGGATACATATTTGAATGTATTTAGAAAAATAAACAAATAGGGGTTCCGCGCACATTTCCCCGAAAAGTGCCACCTGACGTCTAAGAAACCATTATTATCATGACATTAACCTATAAAAATAGGCGTATCACGAGGCCCTTTCGTCTTCAAGAATTTTATAAACCGTGGAGCGGGCAATACTGAGCTGATGAGCAATTTCCGTTGCACCAGTGCCCTTCTGATGAAGCGTCAGCACGACGTTCCTGTCCACGGTACGCCTGCGGCCAAATTTGATTCCTTTCAGCTTTGCTTCCTGTCGGCCCTCATTCGTGCGTTCTAGGATCCTCCGGCGTTCAGCCTGTGCCACAGCCGACAGGATGGTGACCACCATTTGCCCCATATCACCGTCGGTACTGATCCCGTCATCAATGAACCGGACTGCCACGCCCTGAGCGTCAAATTCCTTTATCAGTTGGATCATATCGGCAGTGTCGCGGCCAAGACGGTCGAGCTTCTTAACCAGAATGACATCACCTTCCTCCACCTTCATCCTCAGCAAATCCAGCCCTTCCCGGTCTGTTGAACTGCCGGATGCCTTATCGGTAAATATACGGTTTGCTTTCACACCTGCGTCTTTGAGTGCTCTGACCTGAAGATCAAGAGACTGCTGACTGGTTGAGACCCGAGCGTAACCAAAAAGTCGCATAAAAATGTACCTTAAATCGAATATCGGACAACTCATGTCTATTATTACAAATTTACGATTTAATAGACATATTAATGTAACAGTTTTACGATGTCCGATAATTTATAACATTTCGTACGGTTGGAAAAATGTTACTAAATGCCCGTCAGGCAGGGAGGCCGATATGCCCGTTGACTTTCTGACCACTGAGCAGACTGAAAGCTATGGCAGATTCACCGGTGAACCGGATGAGCTTCAGCTGGCACGATATTTTCACCTTGATGAAGCAGACAAGGAATTTATCGGAAAAAGCAGAGGTGATCACAACCGTCTGGGCATTGCCCTGCAAATTGGATGTGTCCGTTTTCTGGGCACCTTCCTCACCGATATGAATCATATTCCTTCCGGCGTCCGGCATTTTACCGCCAGACAGCTCGGGATTCGTGATATCACCGTTCTTGCAGAATACGGTCAGAGGGAAAATACCCGCCGTGAGCATGCAGCGCTGATACGTCAGCACTATCAGTATCGTGAATTTGCCTGGCCCTGGACATTTCGCCTTACCCGTCTTTTATATACCCGGAGCTGGATAAGCAACGAACGTCCTGGCCTGCTTTTCGATCTGGCGACAGGGTGGCTTATGCAACATCGTATTATTCTCCCCGGAGCCACTACGCTGACCCGGTTGATTTCAGAGGTAAGGGAAAAGGCGACGTTGCGCCTGTGGAACAAACTGGCACTGATACCGTCAGCCGAACAGCGTTCACAGCTGGAGATGCTGCTGGGGCCAACTGATTGCAGCCGCCTGTCTTTACTGGAATCACTGAAAAAGGGCCCTGTGACCATCAGTGGTCCGGCGTTTAATGAAGCAATTGAACGCTGGAAAACTCTGAACGATTTTGGCCTGCATGCTGAAAACCTGAGTACACTCCCGGCTGTGCGCCTGAAAAATCTCGCACGTTATGCTGGTATGACTTCGGTGTTCAATATTGCCAGGATGTCACCGCAGAAAAGGATGGCGGTTCTGGTTGCCTTTGTCCTTGCATGGGAAACGCTGGCGCTGGATGATGCATTGGACGTTCTGGACGCCATGCTGGCCGTTATCATCCGTGACGCCAGAAAGATTGGGCAGAAAAAACGGCTCCGCTCGCTGAAGGATCTGGATAAATCTGCATTGGCGCTCGCCAGCGCATGTTCGTACCTGCTGAAAGAAGAAACACCGGACGAATCGATTCGTGCTGAGGTGTTCAGCTACATCCCAAGGCAAAAGCTGGCTGAAATCATCACGCTTGTCCGTGAAATTGCCCGGCCCTCAGACGATAATTTTCATGAAGAAATGGTGGAGCAGTACGGGCGCGTTCGTCGTTTCCTGCCCCATCTGCTGAATACCGTTAAATTTTCATCCGCACCTGCCGGGGTTACCACTCTGAATGCCTGTGACTACCTCAGCCGGGAGTTCAGCTCACGGCGGCAGTTTTTTGACGACGCACCAACGGAAATTATCAGTCGGTCATGGAAACGGCTGGTGATTAACAAGGAAAAACATATCACCCGCAGGGGATACACGCTCTGCTTTCTCAGTAAACTGCAGGATAGTCTGAGGCGGAGGGATGTCTACGTTACCGGCAGTAACCGGTGGGGAGATCCTCGTGCAAGATTACTACAGGGTGCTGACTGGCAGGCAAACCGGATTAAGGTTTATCGTTCTTTGGGGCACCCGACAGACCCGCAGGAAGCAATAAAATCTCTGGGTCATCAGCTTGATAGTCGTTACAGACAGGTTGCTGCACGTCTTTGCGAAAATGAGGCTGTCGAACTCGATGTTTCTGGCCCGAAGCCCCGGTTGACAATTTCTCCCCTCGCCAGTCTTGATGAGCCGGACAGTCTGAAACGACTGAGCAAAATGATCAGTGATCTACTCCCTCCGGTGGATTTAACGGAGTTGCTGCTCGAAATTAACGCCCATACCGGATTTGCTGATGAGTTTTTCCATGCTAGTGAAGCCAGTGCCAGAGTTGATGATCTGCCCGTCAGCATCAGCGCCGTGCTGATGGCTGAAGCCTGCAATATCGGTCTGGAACCACTGATCAGATCAAATGTTCCTGCACTGACCCGACACCGGCTGAACTGGACAAAAGCGAACTATCTGCGGGCTGAAACTATCACCAGCGCTAATGCCAGACTGGTTGATTTTCAGGCAACGCTGCCACTGGCACAGATATGGGGTGGAGGAGAAGTGGCATCTGCAGATGGAATGCGCTTTGTTACGCCAGTCAGAACAATCAATGCCGGACCGAACCGCAAATACTTTGGTAATAACAGAGGGATCACCTGGTACAACTTTGTGTCCGATCAGTATTCCGGCTTTCATGGCATCGTTATACCGGGGACGCTGAGGGACTCTATCTTTGTGCTGGAAGGTCTTCTGGAACAGGAGACCGGGCTGAATCCAACCGAAATTATGACCGATACAGCAGGTGCCAGCGAACTTGTCTTTGGCCTTTTCTGGCTGCTGGGATACCAGTTTTCTCCACGCCTGGCTGATGCCGGTGCTTCGGTTTTCTGGCGAATGGACCATGATGCCGACTATGGCGTGCTGAATGATATTGCCAGAGGGCAATCAGATCCCCGAAAAATAGTCCTTCAGTGGGACGAAATGATCCGGACCGCTGGCTCCCTGAAGCTGGGCAAAGTACAGGTTTCAGTGCTGGTCCGTTCATTGCTGAAAAGTGAACGTCCTTCCGGACTGACTCAGGCAATCATTGAAGTGGGGCGCATCAACAAAACGCTGTATCTGCTTAATTATATTGATGATGAAGATTACCGCCGGCGCATTCTGACCCAGCTTAATCGGGGAGAAAGTCGCCATGCCGTTGCCAGAGCCATCTGTCACGGTCAAAAAGGTGAGATAAGAAAACGATATACCGACGGTCAGGAAGATCAACTGGGCACACTGGGGCTGGTCACTAACGCCGTCGTGTTATGGAACACTATTTATATGCAGGCAGCCCTGGATCATCTCCGGGCGCAGGGTGAAACACTGAATGATGAAGATATCGCACGCCTCTCCCCGCTTTGCCACGGACATATCAATATGCTCGGCCATTATTCCTTCACGCTGGCAGAACTGGTGACCAAAGGACATCTGAGACCATTAAAAGAGGCGTCAGAGGCAGAAAACGTTGCTTAACGTGAGTTTTCGTTCCACTGAGCGTCAGACCCCTGAAACAGGGGGGAATCTTCTGTCAGATCAATAAATACAAATAATTTATCGATCTGACAGAAACATAACGGAAGGTTTGTGGATTAATCAGGCAACGTTGCGTGTATGACCGGCAAGTTGTGCCAGCGCATCGTTATTTTCAATGGTGATGTATTTGCCTTTTACTGCCAGCATACCACTTTTCTGGAAACGCCCCAGCAAACGGCTGATAGTTTCAACGGTCAGCCCCAGATAGTTACCGATATCACCACGCGTCATCGTCAAACGGAATTCGCGAGGAGAGAAACCACGCTGGGCGAAACGACGGGAAAGATTGTATATAAACGCCGCCAGACGTTCTTCGGCATTTTTCTTCGACAACAACAGGATCATATCCTGGTCGCCTTTGATCTCACCGCTCATCAGGCGCATCATCTGCTGACGCAGATTCGGCATTTTCCCGGACAGATCGTCCAGTGTTTCAAACGGGATTTCGCATACCATCGAGGTTTCCAGCGCCTGGGCGAAACTCGGATGATGTCCAGTGCCGATGGCATCAAAACCGACCAGATCGCCTGCTAAATGGAAACCGGTGATCTGTTCATCGCCTTGTTCGGTAATGGTATAGCTTTTAATCGTGCCGGATCGGATGGCGTAGAGCGATTTCAGTTCATCGCCAGCTTTAAACAGTGTCTGGCCTTTCTGAATGGGCTTTTTACGCTCGATGATGTTATCAAGCTGATCAAGCTCATGCTCGTTAAGTGTGAACGGGATGCAAAGCTGGCTGATGCTGCAATCCTGGCAATGGATAGCACAACCGCCAGACTGAATGCGCCGTATAATTCGCTTTTCCGGGATCATAGGTCTGCTCAAGCCGTAATTGATATTTGTCAATTTTAACATCTTTTTGGTGAGCACGTAAGGGCGCAAATCCTTCAATAGCGGATTATTCTTATATTTGCTTCAGAAATAACGATATCTTGTTGAATAACCGTACATTGTTAACGGTAACTTTACGTTAACAAGGATGTAAGAAGGCACAAATAGCCTGGTCATTACAGCAGGAGATAACCTTCGTGGCGCAATAACCACTCTTTTCGCTGCACTCCGCCGGCATAGCCGGTCATTGTGCCGTTTCGTCCAATAACCCGATGGCAAGGTACAACAATACTGATGGGGTTGGAGCCGTTGGCGGCGCCTACTGCGCGGGCAGCACCAGGACGCCCTAACTTCTCGGCTAGTTGTCCATAGTGCATCACTTGTCCGCAGGGAATGGTTCGCAATACCTGCCATACTTCGCGTTGAAACGGTGTTCCAGCCGTGGCGGTAGGCAGGTTGTCAATTACCGACAGATTGCCCTCAAAGTAATCTGTCAGATGCTGGCAGAGCCCGCCGGGATTGTTAGCTTCACGCAGTTCATACCCTTCAGTCCGGTAATGAATATCCAGCAATTGCATCATGCGGTGACGATACTCTTCCCATTCAACTGCACGCAGGCGAAATTGTTCATCACAAATTACCGCAAGCATTCCCAGCGGCGTGGCAATTTTATCTTCGAGTAATGTCAGCATTTTTCAACCCTGTATGCAGAATGGGGGCTACAAAATATCACGCGGCGGGCATTCGTCACCATACTTACGAAGTGGAATAACAAAATCGAGTCTGTCGACATCCGCAGACTCTACAATACACACAGCAGTACGTTCTTGTTGGTGGACAGTGACGTGGTTATGATAATGCGCTTTTAATTGCGGGAGGATGTAGTATGAACCTTGACGACAAATCGCTGTTTCTTGACGCCATGGAAGATGTCCAGCCGCTGAAACGCTCAACGGATGTTCTCTGGCATCCCACACGTAATCAACGTGCACCGCAACGTATTGATACTCTGCAACTTGATAATTTCCTCACTACCGGGTTTCTGGACATTATTCCCCTCAGCCAACCATTGGAGTTCCGTCGCGAAGGGTTACAACACGGCGTGATAGATAAATTACGCAGTGGTAAATATCCGCAGCAAGCCAGTTTAAACCTGCTTCGCCAGCCGGTAGAAGAGTGCCGGAAAATGGTGTTTAGTTTTATTCATCAGGCATTGGCTGACGGCTTACGTAATGTGCTGATTATCCATGGCAAAGGCCGTGAGGATAAATCTCATGCCAATATCGTGCGCAGCTATGTTGCCCGTTGGTTGACGGAATTTGACGACGTTCAGGCGTATTGCACCGCACTGCCACATCACGGTGGCAGCGGGGCATGTTATGTTGCATTGCGTAAAACTGCCCAGGCAAAACAGGAAAACTGGGAGCGCCACGCCAAACGCAGTCGGTAACTAATCCAGCAGGAGCGAGAGTTCCTGCGCCGCTTTTTGTAGCTCCGGCAGTACCCGGCTTAATAATTCATCAGCAGAGACTTGTCCGGCATGTACGCCAACGTTCAATGCTGCCAGCACTTGCCCTCGGGTATTGCTTAATGGCACCGCAATAGATCGCAAGCCCATCTCCAGTTCCTGATCGTTCAGGGCGTAACCTTGTTGTTGTACTTTTTTCAGCTCTTCACGTAGCGCTGAAACGGAATCCACCGTCTGTGAGGTGTAGCGAATCATCGTCACTCTGCCCAGTAAGTCATTGAGATTTTCTTCGGGCAAATGGCTTAGTAATACGCGGCCCATCGAGGTCGCCCATGCGGGTAAACGACTGCCAATATCAAGGTCGATGGTCATTATGCGTGAACTGGACGCTCTGGCAATATACAAAATATCGTCACCATCCAGTGTGGCAATAGAGCAGGATTCATTAAGCATTTCGCTTAAGTGTTTAAGGACCGGTTGTGCTGCTCTTGCCAGTGGTGTTGAAGCAAGATAAGCATGACCGAGTGCCAGAATTCGCGGACGTAGTTCGAAATTTTTACCATCCTGCGCATAAACAAATCCCAATTTCCCCAGTGTATAAAGGCAGCGCCTGACAGCTGCTCTTGGGATGCCTGTTTTCTGGCTAATTTGTGAAATAGACATCATCCGTCGCTGCGGGGTAAATGCCTGAATAACGTCCAGTCCACGCGCCAGCGAGGCCATAAAATTTGGATCGCCTTTAAAAGGATCGGCATCACTGTTCAGCCGATCATCAGGATGTTTTTCCACTGTTTTTTCCTCACTGTTCGCCTTAGATCACATTCTGCTAACAAATATATCTGATGTTCGATAATCGCACCATATTTCGATTATCGCCCTTGATTGCATTCGTTATGTGGGTCACATTTTGTGCGAACAACGTATAAATGTGCGAAATCCGCACGACAAGGAGCAACCTGATGATTGATAAACGTGTGTCATCGCTCGAAGAGGCCATCGCCGGGATTGCGGATGGCGACACCATAATGATTGGTGGATTTGGCACCGCCGGACAACCCACGTATCTGATCGATGCCCTGATCGATCAAGGGGCACGCGATCTCACCATTATTAACAACAATGCCGGCAACGGTGAAGTAGGACTGGCGGCGCTACTTAAAGCAAAACGAGTAAGGAAAATGATTTGCTCGTTTCCCCGTCAGGTGGACTCGCAAATTTTTGACGCCTTATACCGCAATAAAGAAATAGAGCTTGAACTTGTGCCACAGGGTAACCTGGCGGCACGTATCCAGGCTGCGGGGGCAGGGCTGGGCGCGATTTTTACCCCAACAGGTTACGGTACTACGCTTGCAGAAGGTAAAGAAACACGCCACATCGACGGACGTGACTATGTACTGGAATACCCTATCAAAGCTGACTTTGCCCTGATCAAAGCGCATCAGGCTGACCGTTGGGGAAATCTGGTATATCGCAAAGCTGCACGTAATTTTGGTCCGATTATGGCCACTGCGGCGAAAACCACCGTTGTGGAAGTCAGCCAGTTTGTTGAGCTGGGAGAACTGGATCCAGAACATATCATTACGCCAGGCATCTTCGTCCAACGCGTTTTTTCCCTTGAAAATCTGCAAGATAACGCACTGAGCGCCTAAGGAGTCAATAATGAAAAAGCTTTCGCGTGATGAAATGGCGAAACGCGTTGCCCAGGATATCCCGGAAGGCGCATACGTCAATCTTGGGATTGGTCTGCCGACCCGTATCGCCAATTATCTGCCTGCCGATAAAGAAATTTTTCTGCATAGCGAAAATGGTTTGTTGGGAATGGGGCCGAAGCCGAAAGAAGGCAATGAAGATCCTGAACTGATTAACGCAGGTAAAGAGTACGTGACATTGTTACAGGGTGGTTGTTATTTCCACCATGGGGATTCCTTCGCCATGATGCGCGGTGGGCATCTGGATATTTGCGTATTGGGGGCTTATCAGGTTTCCGCAACAGGTGATTTAGCTAACTGGAGCACCGGTGCACCGGACGCCATTCCCGCTGTCGGCGGTGCGATGGATTTAGCCATTGGTGCTCGTCAGGTTTTTGTGATGATGGATCATTTGACCCGTGACGGGCAGAGCAAGTTGGTTGAGCGTTGCAGTTATCCACTGACGGGCATCGGCTGCGTTAGCCGTATTTATACTGACCTGGCAGTCATTGATATCACCAATAACGGTCCCGTGGTGCGAGAAATCTTTAACGGCATGTCGTTTGAAGAACTGCAACGTCTGACGCCTGTCACGCTCAGCTTTGAACAACTGGCGGAAAGCGCATAAGGAACTAATATGAATCAGGCATTTATCTGCGATGCAGTGCGAACTCCTTTTGGTCGATTTGGTGGCACGTTGGCAACGGTTCGGGCTGATGATCTGGCTGCAATTCCGCTTAAAGCGCTGTTATCACGCAATCCAGGACTCGATCCGGCATTTATTGACGATGTGATTTACGGTTGTGCCAACCAGGCAGGGGAAGATAACCGTAATGTGGCACGAATGGCATTACTGTTAGCCGGGCTGCCGGAAAGCGTGCCGGGAAGCACTATAAATCGACTTTGTGGTTCAAGTCTTGATGCCATTGGTGTTGCTGCCCGGGCGATTAAAAGCGGTGAAACACATTTGATGATCGCCGGTGGCGTGGAAAGCATGTCGCGAGCGCCGTTTGTCATGGGGAAAGCGGAATCCGCATGGAATCGCAACATGAAGATGGAAGATACCACCATTGGATGGCGCTTTATTAACGCTCAGATGAAAGCGCGGTATGGCGTTGATTCAATGCCAGAAACAGCCGAAAACGTCGCCGGGCAATTTAGCATCAGTCGTGCGGATCAAGACGCTTTTGCCCTGCGTAGTCAGCAACGTACTGCTCAGGCACAGCAAGATGGTCTGTTTGAAGAAGAATTGACGGAAGTTAGCGTGCCGCAGCGTAAAGGCCCGGCGCAACTCTTTATCCGCGATGAGCATCCCCGTGCAACCTCACTGGAGGCGCTGGCAGGTTTGAAGGCGGTGGTACGTGAAGGTGGCTCCGTCACTGCGGGGAATGCCTCCGGTGTCAACGATGGCGCATGTGCATTATTGCTCGCCAGTGAACAAGCAATGCGGCAGCATGATTTGCAACCGTTAGTTCGGGTGGTGGGTATTGCAACCGCAGGCGTTGCACCGCGTATTATGGGGTTTGGACCCGCGCCTGCGGTGCGCAAAGTTCTGGCGCAGACAGGGTTAACGCTGGATCAAATGGATGTTATAGAACTCAATGAAGCCTTTGCCGCTCAGGCGCTGGCGGTAATGCGTGATTTAGGGTTACCGGATGACGCGACACATGTGAATCCGAATGGCGGGGCGATTGCGCTGGGGCATCCGTTGGGTGCATCTGGTGGGCGGCTGGCGATGACAGCGGCCCGACAACTGCAACGTACCGGGGGGCGTTATGCGCTATGCACTATGTGTATCGGTGTCGGGCAGGGGATCGCCCTGATTATTGAACGAGTGTAAGGAGAAGTGATGGCAGTGTTGACTCCGCTGATGCGTGGCAGTGCGCTAACGGACTGTTTTACCGATGAGTGCTTATTGCAGGGGATGTTGGATTTCGAGGCAGCCCTGGCACTGGCTCAGGCACGTTGTGGGGTGATCCCGCCATCTGCGGTCGCGGCAATTGCGGCTGCATGCAGAGCTGAAAATATTGACGTTCAGGCGCTGGGGGGGGATGCGGCGCTGGCGGGGAATCTGGCTATCCCACTGGTGAAGCAATTAACCGCGCAGGTGAAGAAAAATAATGCCGCAGCGGCACGTTACGTTCACTGGGGAGCAACCAGCCAGGATGTCATTGATACCGGGTTAATACTGCAATTACGCCAGGCACTTCAACTTACCCAACAGAGTGTAAACCAGTTGCTTGCTACGTTCGCGGAACAGGTTTTTCGTTATCAGAAGACGGTAATGCCAGGTCGTACATGGATGCAGCAAGCGCTCCCGGTGACCCTGGGCTTAAAACTTGCCGGAACGCTGGATGCATTACTTCGCTGGCAGGTGCGTTTAGAGGAGTTACTGCCGCGTGTGTTGGTGCTGCAATTTGGTGGTGCGGCAGGAACTCTGGCTTCGCTTAAGCAGGATGCACTACCGGTGGCTGCCGAACTGGCGAAAGTCCTGGGATTGACGCTGCCGGATTTGCCATGGCATACGCAACGGGATCGCTTACTGGAAATTGCCGCCTGGTATGCGGGCACAGGGGCGACACTGGCAAAATTTGCGCAGGATTTTGCACTGTTAATGCAGACGGAAGTTGCAGAAGTGAGTGAACCTGCCGTTGCCGGACGAGGCGGTTCATCCGCAATGCCCCATAAGCGTAACCCTGTCATTTGTGCCTCTATTCTTACCGCTGCACAGCGTACCCCGGGTTTAATGGCTACCCTGTATGCCAGCCAGTTACAACAGCATGAACGCGCACTTGGTGGCTGGCAAGCTGAGTGGGAAACCTTACCAGAGCTGATTATGTTGACAGGGAATATTATCGCGCAAAGCCAGGAACTGGTGCAGGGAATGCAAGTGTACCCACAAAAGATGCGTGAAAATCTCGATATTACCCACGGGTTATTGATGGCGGAGTCAGTGACTTTGGCGCTGGCGGAGTTTATTGGTAAACAGGATGCCCATCATCTGGTGGAAGTGCTTTGTCGGCAAGCAATCGAACAGCAACACGCCTTGTACGACGTACTGGTAAACGATACGCGTATTACCTCATGGCTTAACGCCACCCAAATTAAAAATTTGCTGGAACCTACCGCAGCGACCGGCAGTGCACAGGTCTTTATCGACCGGGTGCTGGCTCGCTATAAGGAACAACAAAATGAAAATTAATTACCAGATAGAAGGGCCGGAGAATGCGCCGGTTATTGTGCTGTCGAATTCACTGGGCACCACGCTTTCGATGTGGCAACCACAAATATCCGCACTGACTTCGCATTTTCGTGTATTGCGCTACGACACGCATGGCCATGGAAAAACAGAAAAAAACGAGACGGTTACCCTGGCGCAATTAGGTGAAGATGTCGTTGCATTGCTTGATCATCTTGCGATTGAAAAAGCTCACTTTTGCGGGATTTCTATGGGCGGGCTGACTGGACTCTGGCTGGCACGCTATAAACCGCAACGATTTCATAGCGTAACGGTGCTCAATAGCGCGGCTAAGATTGGAGAAGCAACAGGCTGGCTTAGCCGTGCACAAGCAGTGCGAGAAAAGGGGATGCAGGCGATCGCCGCAACAGCACCAGAACGTTGGTTCAGTGAGAGTTATCGCCTGACAGCCGCTACACATGTGGCATTTCTGTGTCAGCAATTAGCAGAATCTTCTCCTGAAGGCTATGCCAGCTGTTGCGAAGCATTAGCAAATGCAGACTTACGCGCTGAACTTAGTGCTATCGATCTTCCGGTATTGTTGATCGCCGGTGAGCTTGATCCGGTGACAACCGTAGCCGACGCACAGTTCATGCAGCAGAAAATAGACGGCTCTCGCCTGGAAATTGTGACAGCGTCACATTTGTCCTCCATCGAAGCGCCGGAAGTGGTAAATGCTTTATTAATTGAGTTTTGTGGGGGCAACAATGCGCGATGAAGAACGTTATCAGCAAGGGATGTTAGTCCGCCGTGGTGTGCTGGGTGATGAGCATGTTGATCGTACATTGCAAAATCTCACTTCGCTGAACGAAGAGTTTCAGGATTTTATTACCCGCTTTGCATGGGGTGATATCTGGAGTCGTCCGGGTCTGGAGCGCCATACCCGCAGTATGATTACTATTGCTATGTTGATTGCACTCAACCGCGAAGCCGAACTCAAAATGCATCTCAATGCAGCGTTCAATAATGGCGTGACAAAAGAAGAGTTGAAAGAACTGATTATGCACTCAGCTCTTTATTGCGGGCTGCCAGCGGCAAACGCCTCAATGCATCTCGCTCAGCAAATTTTCGCTGAGCGTGAGGCTGCCGAATAAGCATGACTTTATCGCGCCAGGGTGCCAGTAATCAGCACCTGGCGCAAACTTCAGGCTGCTAACACCCGATTACGACCATCATTTTTTGCCCGATACAACGCATCATCAACCCGCTTAAACAAGGCATCGATTGTTTCATCGATTTCGTGACGCGCTACACCAATACTTACCGTGAATCGTGGCAAACCCGTGAGGGTAATTTTCGCCACCTGAGCGCGGATTGTTTCGGCCAGCGCCAGAGCGTCATCGAGGGTAGTGCGTGGCAGTAATAAAACAAACTCTTCACCTCCCCAGCGAAAAACCAGATCGCCCTTACGGGCACAACTTTCCAGCGTACGTGCTAACACGCACAGCACATCATCTCCTTTCTGGTGGCCGTAGAGATCATTCACACTTTTAAAACGATCTGTATCGATCAACAACAAGCTGTAATCCTGACTCATTAATCCCGGCTGCGAAGAATTATGCTCAGTGAGCAGAAAAAATTGCCGACGATTAAGCAGCCCGGTTAAGGCATCACGCATGGCAGCTTGTTCCAACTCCTGCTCCAGCCGCTTTTGTTCAGTGATGTCATGAATAATGCAGAGCATAAGTTTGTCGCCATATATCTCAATCGGTCCTGCGTATGTTTGCACATGACGAGTGGAACCATCTGCAAGCTTATGCACAAAATTAAGCGGCTTATGTCCGCCAGGTAGACGGGCTATCTCTTGCATCACTGGTAATACGTCACGGCCTAACATATTGATTTCCCATGTATGTCGCTGGCACATATTCTCATGGTCATAACCATAAAAATTGAGGGCAGCCAGATTTGCATCGACGATTAGTCCATCACGAGCGGGATCAATCAGTAACATTGGCGCTGAGTTGGTTTGAAAAAAGCGAGCATAGAAACCCTGTTTTTTACGTTGGTAATTCGCTGAGCGACTGGCTTTCAGACCCTGGGTCGCAGGCAACTCCATACCTTCGAAAACAATAACTTCGCCAATATCAGCCAGGTGATTTAATGACAAACGACAGGAAAGGGGTATTTTTTCCCCATCACGCCAGACCGTCAGTAGTTCCACAATGTCATGGCGATGATAGAGATCAGTAAGATATTGCGTCAGTGTTTGTTGTGCGCCGACGGAATAAATGTTGTTTCGCATCTGGTTGAAAGATTGATTCTGGGAAAGCTTCCGTGCTACGGCGTTTGCAAACAATAATTCTTCCGTAGCGGGCGAGACAATCCAGACTGGAATGGATAATAAATCCAGGGGAGTGAAGTTGTGTGTAATCATTGGCAACTCGTTATTTTTATGAACAATTATTGTTTTGAAAAAGGGAAATAGTAGTAATGTATGAAATGGCTATCCCGATAATAGTAGACGTTAATTCTTTGTCAGGCATAAAAGTCTGAATGCCTGTCAGTTGAGATATAATTTTCTGAATTAATTCATGGTGATGCCAGAAAACAATATTGCGTAACCGTGACAGGGAACTAGACTAGCAAGAGAATCAGATGAATATGGAGGCTCTGTGGAAGCAATTAAGGGAGCAGACGTAAACGTACCTGATGCGGTTTTCGCCTGGATACTGGACAGAAATGGCGGCGTAAAACCGCTTACTGACAATGATGTTATCGACAGTGAACATCCGTGCTGGTTACATCTTAATTACACGCATCCTGAAAGCGCTCAGTGGCTGGCAACGACGCCTTTATTGCCGAACAACGTGCGTGATGCGCTGGCTGGAGAAAGTACCCGCCCACGAGTGAACCGTATGGGGGAGGGAACGCTCATTACACTTCGTTGTATCAATGGCAGCACTGACGAACGACCAGATCAGTTAGTGGCCATGCGGGTGTATATGGATGAGCGCCTGATTGTTTCAACTCGCCAGCGCAAAGTGCTGGCGCTGGATGACGTTGTCAGCGATCTGGAAGAGGGCACTGGCCCTGAAGATTGTGGTGGATGGCTGGTGGATGTTTGTGATGCGCTGACCGATCATGCCAGCGAGTTTATCGAGCAACTACACGATAAAATTATCGACCTTGAAGATAATCTGCTCGATCAGCAAATTCCTCCGCGTGGATTTCTGGCACTGCTGCGCAAACAATTGATTGTGATGCGTCGATATATGGCACCACAGCGTGACGTTTACGCCCGACTTTCCAGTGAACGATTACCATGGATGAATGATGATCAGCGGCGGAGAATGCAGGATATTGCCGATCGCCTGGGTCGGGGCTTAGACGAAATAGATGCCTGTATTGCTCGTACAGGGGTGATGGCTGATGAGATTGCACAGGTGATGCAAGAAAACCTGGCGCGTCGGACTTATACCATGTCACTGATGGCAATGGTGTTTTTGCCCAGCACTTTTCTGACAGGGTTATTCGGCGTGAACCTTGGTGGTATTCCAGGTGGAGGTTGGCGATTTGGTTTCTCGCTGTTTTGTATACTGTTAGTCGTTCTTATTGGTGGTGTTGCTTTATGGTTGCATCGTAGTAAATGGTTGTAACAAAAGCGATTTCTGTGATGCTCTGTACAGGAAAACGCCAGAAAAATTGAGCGAAGTCAATAAACTCTCTACCTATTCAGGGCAATATCTCTCTCGCAGGTGAATGCAACGTCAAGCGATGGGCGTTGCGCTCCATATTGTCTTACTTCCTTTTTTGAATTACTGCATAGCACAATTGATTCGTACGACGCCGACTTAGATAAGTCGGCTTTTTTTTACCTGATATTTTTTCAGCGACTACCCTTTAAGAGTCAACCATTGACCGGAGGGTAACGATGACAACACTCATCCATTTGCAAATTCCAACGCCTGAACCTATTCCTGGTGATCCCATTCCGGTGCCTGATCCGATTCCACGTCCACAGCCAATGCCGGACCCACCACCAGATGAAGAACCGATTAAATTGTCGCATCGTGAGCGCAGATCTGCGAGGATACGCGCCTGCTAACTTTGCGCCGATGACCAAGAGAATAATTGTGACCGCTTTTTCCTCCCTTAACGTTTTGCCTGCCGCCCAACTTACAAATCTTAATGAGTTGGGCTATTTAACCATGACACCCGTGCAAGCTGCGGCGCTACCTGCAATTCTTGCCGGGAAAGATATTCGCGTACAAGCGAAAACCGGTAGTGGCAAAACGGCGGCCTTTGGTCTCGGATTATTACAGCATATCGATGCCACTTTATTTCAGACACAGGCATTAGTGTTGTGTCCGACGCGTGAACTGGCAGATCAGGTTGCGGGGGAGCTGCGTCGCCTGGCACGTTTTCTGCCCAATACTAAAATCCTGACCTTATGTGGAGGTCAACCGTTCGGCATTCAGCGTGATTCATTACAACACGCTCCGCATATTATTGTAGCTACGCCGGGGCGTTTGTTAGATCACCTGCAAAAAGGCACCGTCTCGCTTGAAGCACTGCATACGCTGGTTATGGACGAAGCTGACAGAATGCTTGATATGGGATTTAGTGATGCCATCGATGAAGTCATTCGCTTTGCCCCGGCGTCACGACAGACGCTGTTATTCTCGGCTACCTGGCCAGAAGCTATTGCCGCCATCAGTGGGCGTGTACAGCGTGATCCACTCACCATTGAAATTGATAGCACCGATGCATTACCGCCGGTTGAACAGCACTTTTACGAGACGTCATCATCAGGAAAGATTTCACTATTGCAACGTCTGCTGAGCGTATATCAACCGTCATCTTGTGTGGTGTTCTGTAATACCAAAAAAGATTGTCAGTTGGTTTGTGATGCGCTAAACGACGTGGGGCAAAGCGCAATAGCGTTACATGGTGATTTAGAACAACGCGATCGTGATCAAACCCTGGTGCGTTTCGCTAACGGGAGTGTACGGATATTAGTGGCCACAGATGTCGCCGCGCGTGGTCTGGATATTAAATCACTCGAGCTGGTCGTTAATTTTGAGCTGGCCTGGGATCCAGAAGTACATGTTCATCGCATCGGGCGTACTGCCCGAGCCGGGAAAAGTGGTCTGGCAATCAGCTTTTGCGCGCCGGAAGAGGCTCAGCGTGCCAATATCATCTCCGATATGTTGCAATTGAAACTGAACTGGCAAATGCCACCTGCGGTTACTACCATCGTGCCACTGGCTGCTGAAATGGCTACCTTATGTATCGATGGTGGGAAAAAGGCCAAAATGCGTCCTGGCGATGTCCTTGGGGCATTAACCGGGGATATCGGGTTGGATGGTGCCGATATTGGTAAAATTACCGTGCATCCGGCGCATGTTTATGTCGCAGTACGACAAGAAGTGGCTCATAAAGCGTGGAAGCAATTACAGGACGGGAAAATTAAAGGCAAGACTTGCCGGGTACGATTGCTGAAGTAACCTGAATGCCGGAAGCAATACAGAAGCATTTTCTCCGGCATACACATAACTGGATTAATACTGGTATTCATGCCCGATAATCTTGCGCATCGGGCAATGAATGACAGGTCAGTTATTTGACTTCCACCACGTTCAATCGCAACTCATCAAGTTGATTTTCATCATCTTCTGGTTGCCATCCCGCAGGTTGCAGTGGGAGCTCTTCGCGGTCAAATGCCAAATCGCCGCCATTAATCACTTCAAAACCGTGTTTAATGCCTTTGAAATCAAACAAATTGGTATCACACAAATGTGAAGGCACCACGTTTTGCATTGCGCTGAACATGGTCTCGATACGCCCCGGATAGCGTTTGTCCCAGTCGCGCAGCATATCTGCGATAACCTGGCGTTGCAGGTTTGGCTGCGATCCACACAGGTTGCATGGAATAATGGGGAATGCTTTGGCATCCGCAAAACGCTGGATATCTTTCTCACGACAATAGGCCAGCGGGCGAATCACAATATGTTTACCATCATCGCTCATTAGTTTTGGCGGCATACCTTTCATCTTACCGCCATAGAACATGTTCAAAAACAGCGTTTGCAGGATATCGTCGCGATGGTGGCCCAGCGCGATTTTGGTTGCACCGAGTTCGGTAGCGGTACGGTACAAAATACCACGGCGCAGACGTGAACACAGAGAACATGTCGTTTTACCTTCCGGGATCTTCTCTTTAACGATACCGTAGGTATTTTCTTCGACAATCTTGTATTCAACACCAAGCTTTTCCAGATATTCCGGCAGAATATGTTCAGGGAATCCTGGTTGTTTTTGATCAAGATTCACCGCCACCAGCGAAAAACTGATCGGCGCGCTTTGTTGTAAATTGCGCAGGATCTCCAGCATGGTGTAACTGTCTTTGCCACCGGAAAGGCAAACCATAATGCGATCACCATCCTCAATCATATTGAAGTCAGCAATCGCTTCGCCCACGTTACGGCGCAGACGTTTCTGCAATTTGTTCAGGTTGTAGATTTCTTTCTTACTAAATTCTTGATTTTGCGACATTTAATAGTGGCTCAATTCATTATGTGGCATCAGAAGAGTATGCATCACGCCGGAAAATCCGGCAAAAGAAGTCTGATATAAAACTGTGGCGTGTATGGTACGGATTAGTGCAGTAAATGTCAGCACATTTAGAACCTGTCCCATCAGGCTCTTTTATTTGTCATTCTGCCCCAATGAAGCTTACGTATGCGCTGGACGCGCCCAAAATGTTGGCGGGGCAGGCAATAATTGTCGGAGAGTAAGCCCGCACGTAATGGCGGGCTGAATAATTAACGCACTACCAGCACCGAACATTCGGCGTGGCGCACAACGGCAGCTGCGTTGGAACCAAGCAGGTAGGTGGTAATATCCGGACGATGAGAAGCAATAATGATCAAATCGGCAGGTAAGGTTTTCGCCAGCTCAAGAATCTTGTCTTTTGGTGCACCTTCTGCAACATGGATATGTATTCTGTCGGTGGGAATATTAAACTTCTGAATAATATCTTCCAGTTGCGATTTGCCTTCCGCTTTCAGATCATCCATTGCGGGTAATTCAGCGGAATAGGCCAGCCCCAGAGAAGCGTAATAGGGCAAAGATGGAATAACAGTCAGAAAGTGAACCTGTGCATCATCTATTTTTGCTTCGTTCTCAACATGGCTTATCACCCGTTGAGTTAATTCTGAATCAGAGATATCAATTGGGACAAGAATCGTTCTACTCATAAAACCTCCTGTTTACAAATCCGTATAAAGTGTAACGCCTTATCCGACATTATGTACAATGACCACGGTCACATTTTCACATTAATTCAACAGGAAAAGGCAACAGGAAAAAACCCGCCGTTGCCGGCGGGCTATAGGTTTAAAACTGGTAAACCAGTCCCAACGCTACAATATCATCGGTATTGATACCATTAGCAGCGTAAAAACTATCATCTTCATCTAACAGGTTGATTTTATAATCAACATAGGTAAACATATTTTTGTTGAAAAAGTAAGTCGCGCCAATATCAGCATATTTCACCAAATCTTTATCATCGACACCTGCCGGGTTATCCGCACCACCAACAGCATTCAAATCACGGCCTTTGGACATCAGGAATGAAACAGCCGGACGCAAACCAAAATCGAACTGGTATTGTGCGGTTACTTCAAAGTTCTGAGTTTTATTTGCCACGGCATAATCGCTGTCGCCAAACGGAGTCATATTGCGTGTTTCAGAATACATAGTTGCGAGATAGATATTGTTGGCATCGTATTTCAAACCTGCGGTCCACGCATCAGCTTTATCGCCACCAGCAGCAGTATGATTCACCTGGTCATTGGTACGGTCAGATGAGGTATAAGCGGCACCAGCACTAAAGCCCATGCCTAAATCGTAAGTGGTGGAAAGACCCCAGCCATCACCGTTTTCATGACGAATATCGCGTCCGTTATTTGTGCCTTCCTGACCATTAGTCGCGCCTTCGTTATTACCCTGATACTGCACGGCAAAATTCAGGCCGTTAACCAGTCCAAAGAAATCGGTATTGCGATAAGTTGCCACGCCGTTGGCACGACCCGTCATAAAGTTGTCGGCATTAGTATAAGAGTCACCACCAAATTCCGGCAGCATATCTGTCCAGCCTTCAACGTCGTACATAACACCATAGTTACGGCCATAATCGAAAGAACCGTAGTCGGCAAATTTCAATCCAGCGAATGCCAGTCGAGTCCATGATTGGTTTTCTGAAGACTCAGTATTATTGGCCTGAATATTGTATTCCCACTGACCAAAACCCGTAAGCTGATCATTAATTTGTGTTTCACCTTTAAAGCCAAGACGTGCATAACTTTGATCGCCATCTTTCGCTGAACTATCAGAGAAATAATGTAAACCATCCACCTTGCCATAAAGATCTAACTTATTACCGTCTTTATTATAAATTTCTGCCGCATGAACTGCCCCTGCAGCAAGCAGTGCAGGGATGACGAGAGCCAGTACTTTTCTTTTCATTGATATATTCCTTTTATTTTATTATCTACCTGTTACTACCCCGTATAAGGGGGTGAAAACATGCTAAAGGAGAAGTTCCATAAAAGGATAAATATCAATTGTTGCGTCTTAAGTTAAATCTTAATCAAATAATACCACTGAAATCATCATAATTTAGGTGAATGTATTAAGCGTAAGTATATAAAATAAAAATTATACAAATGACAGCCGGTGCGATATTCTCCAGCCGTTATATGCCTTTCTTGTCACTATTGCTTTTTATGCTGGGCTACCGCAGATTTACTCATTTACCAGCAATATAATCGACAAGCCCGAACAAATGTCCGGGCTTTTTTTATTTCTTACTCTGAACTGCTTTTTTCCGCTTTTCCGGCCATTTGTGCCAGGAAGTCATAGCGTTTTTGCAAATCAGCTGCAGCATCTTTCCATAACTGTTCTGCCACTTCTGGTTGCTGCGAATTCAGACGACGGAAACGCTGCTCGTGAAGTAACGTTTCTTCCAGTGCCTCTGACGGCGGGCGTGAATCCAGCGCCAGCGGCAGTTTTCCTTCTTCGGCACGACGCGGATCAAAGCGATATAGCGGCCAGAAGCCAGTGGCAGTGAGTTGGCGCATCTGGTCGTGACTGAGTGCCAGATCGTAACCATGCTCTTCACACGGGCTGTAAGCGATGATCAGCGATGGCCCCGGATACGCTTCCGCTTCCTGAATCGCTTTCACTGTCTGGTTGAGCTGTGCGCCAAGAGAAATCTGCGCCACATAAACATGACCGTACATCATCATACTGACGCCAAGATCTTTACGCGCTTTACGTTTGCCGTGCTCGCCAAATTTAGTTACTGCACCCAGCGGTGTCGCTTTCGACGCCTGACCACCGGTGTTGGAATAGCATTGCGTATCCAGCACCAGAATGTTGACGTTTTCCGTCAAACTCAATACATGATCCAGACCGCCAAAGCCGATATCGTAAGCCCAGCCATCGCCACCAATCAGCCAGATTGATTTTTCCACCAGTGCATCTGCATCACGTAGCAGTTCATGTGCTTCGGCAACATCGTTGAGTTGCTGGCGTAAAGCTGCAACCTGTTCACGACGAACCTCTGGTGTGGCGTCTGATTTCAACGCAGTTAGTAATTTAGCCGGGATTTTATCGGCAAATTGATCAAGCAGACGCAGCACGCGGACACGGTGTTGATCGACCGTCAGGCGGAAACCAAGGCCAAATTCGGCGTTATCTTCAAACAGCGAGTTCGCCCATGCCGGTCCACGACCGTTGGCATCGGTAGTATACGGTGTAGAGGGCAGGTTACCGCCATAAATTGAAGAACAACCCGTAGCGTTAGCGATCAACATCCGGTCGCCATAGAGCTGAGTCAGCAATTTAATATACGGCGTCTCGCCACAACCGGAGCAAGCACCTGAATATTCAAACAGCGGTGTAATCAGTTGCGATGTACGAATATCAATACGTTCCAGTTTGCTGCGATCGATTTCTGGTAGGTTGAGGAAGTAATCGTAATTGATTTTCTCTTCCTCGACATGTTCCAGGCGCGACATCATATTGATGGCTTTAATCTCTGGATTCTGACGGTCTTTCGCCGGGCAAACTTCGACGCACAGGTTACAGCCGGTGCAATCTTCCGGAGCTACCTGCAAGACATATTTCTGCCCGCGCATATCACGCGATTTTACATCCAGCGAATGCAGGCTGGCAGGGGCATTTTCCATTGCTTCAGGCGGCACCACTTTGGCGCGAATAGCTGAGTGTGGGCAAGCGGCGACGCAGTGGTTACATTGAGTACAGAGTTCCTCTTTCCAGATGGGGATCTCTTCGGCAATATTGCGTTTTTCCCAGCGTGTGGTGCCCATCGGCCAGGTGCCATCTGGTGGCAGCGCCGAAACAGGGAGAGCATCGCCAAGCCCAGCGAGCATTGCAGCGGTAACGGTTTTCACGAAATCAGGAGCAGCATCGGAAACCACTGGCGGTCGATTGGCACTGTGCGGATTTACCGGTTGCAACGGAATTTCTTCTACCGATTCACGCGCCAGCGCCAGAGCCTGCCAGTTGCGTTCCACCAGATCCTGGCCTTTGCTGCTGTAGCTTTTGGCAATCGCGCCCTGCAATTCGGCCAGGGCGCTATCGCCAGGCAGAATTTGTGTCAAATGGAAAAATGCCATCTGCATGACAGTATTAATACGGGCCGCCAGGCCACATTCGCGGGCAATTTTCGCCGCGTTAATCACATAGAAGCGCGCTTTTTTCTGATTTAGCACCGCCTGAACTTCCTGCGGCAAGCGCGACCATACTTCATCTGCGCTGTACGGCGTGTTGAGCAGGAAAATGCCGCCAGGTTTTAAACGTTCAGCCATCTGATATTTGTCGATAAACTGCAACTGGTGGCAGCCAACAAAATCAGCCTGGGAAATGAGATAAGCGGAGCGAATCGGCTGCTCGCTCACGCGAAGGTGAGAAACCGTCAGGCCGCCCGCCTTTTTGGAGTCGTAAACAAAATAGCCCTGTGCGTACCACGGCGTGGAATTACCGATAATCTTGATATTGTTTTTGGTCGCGGAAACGCTGCCATCACTACCAAGACCATAAAACAAGGCTTCCAGTTTCGCCGAGTTTGGCAGGGTGTTTTCCGGCAACGGCAGTGACAGATTGGTCACATCATCGTAAATACCAACCGTAAAGCGCGCTTTCGGTTTAGCTGCGTTGAGCTCGGCAAATACCGCCAGTACACAGTCCGGGCCAAATTCTTTGGATGAAAGACCATAGCGCCCACCAATGACACGGGGCAGGGTTTCACGCTCGCCATTATTAAAGGCTTCTGCCAGTGCGGTCATCACATCCAGGTACAGGGGTTCCGCTTGCGCACCTGGCTCTTTGGTGCGATCCAGCACCGCCACTATCCGAACAGAGTCCGGCAATGCTTGCAGTAAGTGTTTGGCGGAGAAGGGGCGGTACAGGCGAACTTTCAGCACGCCGACTTTTTCGCCACGGGTCAGCAATTCATCAACCACTTCTTCACAGGTGCCGATGGCAGAGCCCATCAGGATAATCACCCGTTCCGCTTGTGGATGCCCGTAATACTCAAACGGCTGATACTGGCGACCTGTCGCGGCAGCGAAATCATTCATCGCCTGTTCAACATGGTCATAGACTGCGTTGTACCATGGGTTGGTGGCTTCGCGAGACTGGAAATAAGTGTCAGGATTGGCGGACGTGCCGCGGATCACCGGATGTTCCGGGTTGAGTGCACGGGCGCGATGAGCATCAATTTCTGCCTGCGGCATCAGTTCAAGAATAGTGTCATCGGCCAGCGGGACAATTTTATTGATCTCGTGGGAGGTGCGGAAACCATCAAAGAAATGAATAAATGGCACGCGACTTTTAAGTGTCGCAATGTGCGAAATGAGAGCAAAGTCTTGCGCCTCCTGGACGTTTGCTGCACACAACATCGCGCAACCCGTCTGGCGCACCGCCATGACGTCGGAATGATCGCCAAAAATAGAGAGTGCATGTGTGGCAACGGTACGTGCCGCAACATGCAGGACAAACGGCGTCAGTTCGCCTGCCAGTTTGTACAGCGTTGGGATCATCAGCAGCAAACCCTGCGATGACGTAAACGATGTTGAGAGGGCGCCAGTTTGCAAAGCACCATGCACGGTAGCGATAGCACCCGCTTCCGACTGCATTTCAACCACGCGTGGTGTGTCTCCCCAAACGTTTTTCAAGCCGTTTCCGGCCCATGCATCAGCCTGTTCTGCCATCGTGGAACTGGGGGTAATAGGGTAGATGGCGATAACTTCACTGGTGCGAAACGCCACCGAAGCTACCGCGCCATTACCGTCAATTGTGATCATAATTTGCTCTCATTGCTAAACGAAAAAGTTAACTCGTTGAAGGGGCGGGAGTCTTTTGCCAGAGGATTTGCCTCGGTATGCTCAACCACCTGTATCTGTCTGTTAAGTCTAGTCAATACAACCTTGCTTTGAGGTTGTTGTAAGGCATAAGTATTAGATGAATGAATAGTTGATACCTGGAGCGAGGATAGCGCAATCTTTGTTAATGGATTTATCCGGGAGTAGCAATACCAGAAGCGAAGGGATAAAAAACATACAGATATATACTTGATCTGATAGTACCTACGAAGATTCAGGGGCAATACTGCGAAAAACACCTTGTCGTTGTTCGCAGTAATATAAGGAAGGTTACTGACTGGTTATATTATTTCGATAATTATCCCAACAATCACTTTGACTGCCATTTAAGAGTAACTCTGCAATGTTTGACTGTGCAACACCATCAACATAAATCCATTTGCTGTGTTCAGCATAGCTATCATTTTCCTCTATCATGGTATCCACTTGTTTTTGACTAAATTGAGCTGAATAAAAAGTATAAGGATTACCCTGGATTTTTATTTTTTTAATGCTTGTTTGTTGTTTTTCATCAGATGAATTTTCTTTAGCATCCAGATGAACATTAGCACTCTCTATCCCTGGCTCAGTAAGATGGGCGTACCAAAAAGTTGAATTGATTATTTTTGCCTTCTCAAGATTGGCTAAATAAAAATGTGCCTGATTCATGTTACAGTCAATTATTGTCGAGTTATGCAAGCTGGAATGAAGAAATTTGGTTTGTTCACAGGTGAGTTGCGACAATAAACGATGTGATAAATCAAGAAAACTCAGATCCTTACCGGAAAAATTCGTACCAGAAGGTATCTCGCACAATGGTTTGAAAAGTTTATTGGTTGTACGCTTTCGCCCACACTCAAAGTGTTTCAGGATAAAACGAAGGGCGCAATCAGTACTGACTTTAAAATCACCGGGTAATTTAATAACCTGATAACTAAGTCGACTGCTATAAGGGATAACATGCATCTCTATATAGTCTTTTTTATGTTCAAGAGTTATCGCAAATTTATCAAATCCAAAACGTAATGGCAGATTGCTTTCATGGCTATTAAATTTTTTTATTAAACTATTATCCGGGCCATGACGATAATCTAAGTAAATAGCCTGATTAAAACTTTCCCGCAACTTTCGATAATTACATTTGCCAAATGTCACAAAACGAAGCAACGAGTCCAGAATATTGTCGCGTTTAGTAAAAGGTTCAATAACTTCGTTACCAAAAAAAACGGCAGCATTTCCCTGATTGAAATAAGATGTATTGATAGATGCTGACATATTATCCTCCTGATGCAAGCCAACTTCATATACCGACTGGATACCTCGCGGGTATGCCTGCGATATTCCCGGTAGCGAGTATCGCTTATCTTTTCGATCATTAATTACAGAAAACGACTTTTTGCGGCGGGCGGAGTGAATAAAAACTGCGCAGCAGCACAAGACGATCAAAAATGAGTAAGAAACTGTGTAAATAGCTGACTCATCTCTCGACGTCTACGGTTGCGCTGCCTATTATTTAGGGCGGTGTCGATTAGCTTACATATCAGAGGAAGAGAAGATGCGAGCAGCGTTATGGGTGGGGTGTGCCGCTTTTTTGTTGTCGGCATGTAGTAGTGAACCTGTTCAGCAGGCAACTGCTGCGCATGTGGCGCCGGGACTAAAGGCGTCGATGTCCAGTAGTGGTGAAGCAAATTGCGCGATGATTGGTGGTTCCCTATCGGTTGCCCGTCAATTAGACGGTACGGCTATCGGAATGTGCGCATTGCCCAACGGCAAACGTTGTAGTGAGCAGTCGCTTGCCGCCGGGAGTTGTGGCAGCTATTAATTCACGAGATCTGCCAGCTTAAACATCAGAGTATGCTCTGCGGTTGCCAGTGTCAGTTGATTGGCCGTTAAATCAACTTGCGCACCATTGGAAAGCATCTGGCTGATAGTTTTGTCGAGTTCATTGAGCTGTGGGTTGGCGCACATTTTGCGCGTCATTGCCAGATCCTTAACCCGCAGTTCACCATCAGAAAGTTTACCTTTCCCTGTAAAGTGGTTGCACATACTGCCGCTTACCGTCATGTTTTCCCCAAAGCTCAATTCCGGTTGGGTGGTTTCTCCAGTAACGGGTTTGCCATTAACGCTTTCCAGTACAAAACGGTGATGCTGTAATTGATCACGGTTGACGAACATTTTCCCGTTACTTACACAACCTGCTGTAAGCAGACTCAGCGCAATCAGCGCGACGAACTTTCTCATGTTTATTCTCTGGAACAGTAAAAGCGATATCGTAATGATGTGGTAAAAATTGTCTTC
Source organism: Escherichia fergusonii ATCC 35469 (assembly GCF_000026225.1). Taxonomy (NCBI): domain Bacteria; kingdom Pseudomonadati; phylum Pseudomonadota; class Gammaproteobacteria; order Enterobacterales; family Enterobacteriaceae; genus Escherichia; species Escherichia fergusonii. Next base: position 1,664,628 of record NC_011740.1, on the reverse strand, counting down.
AGGGGTTATCTGAAAATGCTCCCCACAGGTGGGGAGCGATAAGATTACACTAGTTCATTAGGGCAGGTTTCGCCCTTCACCAGTTGGCTGAGATTGCTCAGTGTGGTTTCAGAAATACTGGTTAATGCTTCTGCGGTCAGAAATGCCTGGTGCCCGGTAAACAGCACGTTATGACAGGCAGACAAACGACGGAAGACGTCATCCTGAATAACATCATTAGATTTGTCTTCAAAGAACAGATCCCTTTCGTTTTCATAGACATCCATACCCAGCGAACCAATTTTCTGATTTTTCAGTGCATCAATCGCAGCCTGCGAGTCGATTAATGCCCCACGACTGGTATTAATAATCATCACACCGTCTTTCATCTGCTCAAACGCTGCATGGTTAAGCAGGTGATAGTTTTCTGGTGTTAACGGGCAGTGCAGGGAGATAACGTCCGATTCAGCGAACAGCGTCGGCAGATCGACATATTCCACACCCAGCTCCAAAGCAGCAGCACTTGGATAAGGATCAAATGCCAGCAAGCGCATACCGAAACCTTTCAGAATACGCAGCATTGCCACACCGATTTTCCCGGTGCCGATAACACCTGCTGTTTTACCGTACATGGTAAAACCAGTCAGTCCTTCAAGAGAAAAGTTGGCGTCACGAGTACGTTGATACGCACGATGAATACGACGGTTCAGCGTCATCATCATACCAATGGCGTGTTCAGCAACAGCTTCCGGGTCATAAGCCGGAACGCGCACTACTTTTAGCCCCAGCTCTTTTGCTGCGTCGAGATCAACGTTATTAAAGCCAGCACAACGCAGAGCGATATATTTCACGCCGTGCTTTTTTAGTTCTTCCAGTACCGGACGACTGCCATCGTCATTTACGAAAATACACACGGCTTCACAGCCGTTGGCAGTTTTTGCCGTTTTTTCAGTCAGCAGAAAATCAAAAAATTCGAGTTCAAAGCCAAAGTGCTCATTAACCTGTTGCAGATACTTTTTATCGTACTGTTTCGTGCTATATACAGCGAGTTTCATAAGGCTTTCTCCAGTGATGTTTAAATCACAAACATTGTCTTAAAATTATTTTACAAAATCTAAAAAATAATTGAAAGCTATGGCGTTATTAACCTTCGCAGTGTCATCTATGCTAATTGTAGGCGTAACCTTCAACTGAACGGGCAAACATGCCACAATACGCGCCTTTACTGGCTAAATTTTCGCTAAATCAGGATATTAACTACCCATGAAGGGTAAATATAAAGCCCTGGTGGCGCTTGTTTTACTGATCATTCTACTGCCGCTGACGCTGCTGATGACGCTCGGCTTGTGGGTTCCCACACTGGCGGGTATCTGGCTGCCAGTGGGTACACGTATCGCCCTGGACGAAAGCCCACGCATCACCCGGAAAGGGTTATCGATTCCCGATCTACGTTATCTGGTTAATGATTGCCAGCTGGCGCAGCTGAAACACGCAGAGCTTTCACATCCGGATCGCTGGCAATTAGTGATCGGCGCTCTGGAAATTGATTCAGCCTGTCTGGCTAAACTACCGGAATCAGCACCTTCGCCCGCAGCACCAACAACGCTTGCTCAGTGGCAAGCAATGTTACCTAATACCTCGATCACTATCGACAAACTGGTGCTTTCGCCATGGCAAACCTGGCAGGGAAAACTCTCTCTTTCCCTGACTCCCGCCATTCAACAACTGCGTTATCAGGGAGACAAGGTCAATATTCAGGGGCGATTACAAGGGCAAACCCTGGCAATCAGTGAATTTGCTATCGATGCCTTCGAGAACCTGCCGCCAGTCAAACTGGTGGGGGAATTCACCATGCCTCTTGTACCGGACGGGCTTCCAGTGAAAGGACGAGCTGTCGCCACACTGAACTTGCCACAAGAACCCTCACTGGTAGATGCAGAACTGGAGTGGCGTGAGAATACCGGGCAACTCATTGTTATGGCGCGTGATAATGCCGATCCGCTGCTTGATCTTCCCTGGCTGATTACCCACGAACAATTCACTATCAGTGATGGTCGCTGGAACTGGCCGTATCAGGGCTTCCCACTGAGTGGTCGTATGGGCATTAAAATTGATAACTGGCAGCAGGGACTGGAAAACGCGCTGATCAGTGGACGAATAAATGTTCTTACACAAGGTGAAGCGGGTAAGGGAAACGCAGTGCTGAACTTCGGCCCAGGTAAATTGAGTATGGATAATAGTGTAATGCCCATGCAACTGACCGGGGAAGCGAAGCAAGGCAATCTTATTTTCTATGCCCGTTTACCTGCGAAACTTACTGGTAGTCTCAGTGATCCGGCACTGGCCTTTGAACCTGGTGCATTGCTGCGTTCGCGTGGTCGTTTGATTGATTCTCTGGATATCGACGAAATTCGCTGGCCCCTGGCAGGTGTGAAAGTTACGCAACGCGGGGTGGATGGACGATTGCAAGCCATATTGCAGGCCCATGAGAATGAATTGGGCGATTTCGTGTTACACATGGATGGCCTGGCCAACGATTTCCTTCCAGATGCCGGGCGCTGGCAGTGGCGTTACTGGGGCAATGGTCGTTTTACGCCAATGAATGCGCGTTGGGATGTCGCTGGTAAAGGGGAATGGCATGACAACACTATCACTTTGAATGATCTTTCTACCGGCTTCGATCAACTGCAATACGGCACCATGAAGGTTGAAAGCCCACGACTGATTCTCGACAAACCCGTCGTTTGGGTACGTGATGTGCAGAATCCTTCGTTTAGTGGCGCACTCTCACTGGATGCCGGACAGACGCTTTTCACGGGTGGCAGTGTATTGCCGCCATCAACCTTAAAATTCAGTGTTGAAGGACGCGAGCCAACTTATTTTCTCTTTAAAGGTGATTTACATGCCGGCGCTATTGGCCCGGTACGGGTAAATGGTCGCTGGGATGGTATTCGCCTGCGCGGTAACGCATGGTGGCCAAAGCAATCGCTAACTGTGTTCCAGCCATTAGTGCCGCCAGACTGGAAGATGAAACTGCGCGATGGGGAGTTGTATGCCCAGGTGGCGTTTTCTGCTGCCCCTGATCAAGGATTTCGTGCGGGTGGTCATGGTGTGTTGAAAGACGGTAGCGCCTGGATGCCAGATAACAAAGTCAACGGTGTTGATTTTGTTTTGCCGTTCCGCTTTGGCGATGGTGCCTGGCATCTGGGGACTCGTGGCCCCGTTACGTTGCGAATTGCCGAAGTGATTAATCTGGTGACAGCGAAAAATATTACGGCTGATTTGCAAGGGCGCTATCCGTGGACTGAAGAAGAACCATTGCTGTTGACCGATGTTAGCGTCGATGTGTTAGGCGGTAACGTGCTGATGAAACAATTACGGATGCCGCAGCATGATCCGGCGTTGCTGCGGTTGAATAACCTCTCATCCAGCGAGTTGGTTAGCGCCGTCAACCCGAAACAATTCGCTATGTCCGGGGCATTTAGTGGTGCATTGCCGTTATGGCTGAACAATGAAAAATGGATTGTGAAAGATGGCTGGCTGGCGAATAGCGGGCCGATGACATTGCGACTGGATAAAGACACCGCAGATGCGGTGGTAAAAGACAATATGACGGCAGGTTCAGCGATCAACTGGCTACGTTATATGGAAATTAGCCGGTCATCGACAAAAATTAACTTAGATAATTTGGGTGTGTTAACGATGCAGGCAACCATTACTGGTAACAGTCGGGTCGATGGCAAAACAGGCACGGTAAATCTCAATTACAACCATGAAGAGAATATTTTTACGCTGTGGCGCAGTTTACGCTTCGGCGATAATCTCCAGACATGGCTGGAGCAGAACGCGCATCTACCTGTAAATGACTGTCCACAAGGAAAAGAGTGTGAGGAAAAACAATGAAAATATTACTTGCTGCGTTGACGTCGTCTTTTCTGCTGGTTGCCTGCACTCCGCGTATTGAAGTCGCTGCGCCCAAGGAACCGATCACTATCAATATGAACGTTAAAATTGAGCATGAGATCATCATCAAGGCAGACAAAGATGTTGAAGACTTGCTTAAAACCCGTAGCGATCTTTTCTGAGGCGATGATGAAGAAAACATTACTTCTTTGTGCGTTTCTTATTGGACTGGTAAGCAGCAATGTAATGGCATTGACTCTGGATGAAGCCAGAACTCAGGGGCGGGCAGGTGAAACATTTTATGGTTATCTGGTTGCGCTGAAAACGGATGCTGAAACAGAGACATTAGTAACAGAGATTAATGCCGCGCGTAAAGCGAGCTACCAACAACTGGCAAAGCAAAATAATGTGTCGGTAGATGATATCGCGAAACTCGCCGGGCAAAAGCTCGTAGCTCGGGCCAAACCGGGGGAATATGTACAAGGGATAAACGGTAAGTGGGTGCGAAAATGATGGTTATCAACAGTTGATTACAATTGCTACAAGAAAATAAAGCCAACCTAAAATAATTGTTGCGGTGCATAATGAACAAAAACAAAGCGTTAAATATTGTTAATGAAAAGCTATTGGGCGAACAGTCTATTCCCGTTCGCGTAAGAGCGAAAATCCCATTCTCAGAAAGTGAGGTTACGCTATTATACGAAGCGCTGGATTATCTCGGGGATGTTTATCGTCACCAGGATACCGTACCGAAGTCTTTGGCTCTGGCGTTAGTTGATGTTTATGGCCTGTTTTCCTTCAGGGAGGGGATGTACAGTCATGAACAATTAGTAGCGTTAGAAGATATCGGGATAACGCTACAGGAGAAGGCGATTAATCTATTTTCCTGAAATAAGGTGAATATTCAAAAACTCCTACCAAATTGCCTTTTGCCCTGAAAAATGTGTAGTCAAATATCTGATTTAATTAATTCGCGTTGATGTACATGCAACGCGAATTAGTTAGCGGAATTTACGCCGATACTCGCCTGGCGTCATCCCAAAGCGTTGCTTAAATACCGTTGAAAAATGACTCTGGTCGGAAAATCCCCAATGAAAGCCAATGCCTGCCAGTTTTTCATCATCTGCGGCATGACGAATCGCATCAGCACAAAAATCGAGACGACGGTTACGAATATATTGCGCGACCACCAAACCTTTATCGGCAAACATTCGGTACAAACTACGTACTGACATACCTGTCTCTCCGGCTATCCACTCCGGGCGTAATATCTCTTCGCGAATATTATCGTCTATCAACGTAACCACTTTTTGAAACTGACGTTCACGGCGAGGTTGAACAGATTCCCGCTGATGAAGTACCGGGCGCAGCAGACACACCATCGCCTGTAGCGCAGCTTCACTTTCTGTTTCAGAAAGTGCCGGGTTATTCATGCTCTCCTGTAACAGGCGATGACTGAGTTGCACCATGGGTAAGTCAGCGTCCAGTCTTTCTGCGCAGACAGGTTTTTGATGGGGAAAATATTGTTCCAGCAGAGTGCGTGGCAAAAGTAATGAAATCTGTTTAGAAGATTCCTGCCAGTAAAGCGAACAGGGGCGTGAGGCATCGAGTAACGTAATATCGCCTGCGCCAATCTGTACCTGACGCTCATCCTGCTCCATTATTGCCTGACCACTAAGCTGAAAAACGGTGTAAAACCAGGCATCGTCGCTGCCTTTTACTTCCTGCCAGGTGCGGGATAAATTCACCCCGTTGGTTGTCACGGTACTCAGCTTTAGTCCTTTGGCAAAATGCGTATCCAGTACACCCGTGTAACGCTCAGTCAGCAGGCGTCCGGTAAAATTTCCGCATACCTGATTGATTTGGGAAAGCCATTGCTGAAACTCATTATCCACTGCGGGGTTCATGGCACGTTTTCGCTCTGTGAAATGTATTTTTATTGTTGCATTTGTGTTGCAATAAACGAAGCTAATGAGCCTGACTATAGGAAATAAGTCTTGTCAGGCATAGAGGCATAAGCGGTTATTGTCACGATTTGCGGAGCTTGTCACAGCTGACAAAGCGAATGTCACAGCGAAAAAAGTGACTTTTCTTGTCGCTGCGTACACTGAAATCACACTGGGTAAATAATAAGGAAAAGTGATGACAGAGCCGCACGTAGCAGTATTAAGCCAGGTCCAACAGTTTCTCGATCGTCAACACGGTCTTTATATTGATGGTCGTCCTGGCCCCGCACAAAGTGAAAAACGGTTAGCGATCTTTGATCCGGCAACCGGGCAAGAAATTGCGTCAACTGCTGATGCCAACGAAGCGGATGTAGATAACGCGGTCATGTCTGCCTGGCGGGCCTTTGTCTCGCGTCGCTGGGCCGGGCGATTACCCGCAGAGCGTGAACGTATCCTGCTACGTTTTGCCGATCTGGTGGAGCAGCACAGTGAGGAGCTGGCACAGCTGGAAACCATGGAGCAAGGCAAGTCAATTGCCATTTCCCGTGCTTTTGAAGTGGGCTGTACGCTGAACTGGATGCGCTATACCGCCGGGTTAACGACCAAAATCGCGGGTAAGACGCTGGACTTGTCGATTCCCTTACCCCAGGGGGCGCGCTATCAGGCCTGGACACGTAAAGAGCCGGTTGGCGTGGTCGCGGGAATTGTGCCATGGAACTTCCCATTGATGATTGGCATGTGGAAGGTGATGCCAGCACTGGCAGCAGGCTGTTCAATCGTGATTAAGCCATCGGAAACCACGCCACTGACTATGTTGCGCGTGGCGGAACTGGCCAGCGAGGCAGGTATTCCTGATGGCGTTTTTAATGTGGTCACCGGGTCAGGTGCTGTATGCGGCGCGGCCCTGACGTCACATCCTCATATCGCGAAAATCAGTTTTACCGGTTCAACCGCGACGGGCAAAGGTATTGCCAGAACTGCTGCTGATCGCTTAACGCGTGTAACGCTGGAACTGGGCGGTAAAAACCCGGCAATTGTATTAAAAGATGCTGATCCGCAATGGGTTATTGAAGGCTTGATGACCGGAAGCTTCCTGAATCAGGGGCAAGTATGCGCCGCCAGTTCGCGAATTTATATTGAAGCACCGTTGTTTGACAATCTGGTTAGTGGGTTTGAGCAGGCGGTAAAATCGTTGCAAGTGGGACCGGGGATGTCACCTGTTGCACAGATTAACCCTTTGGTTTCTCGTGCGCACTGCGACAAAGTACGTTCATTTCTTGACGATGCGCAGGCACAAAAAGCAGAACTGATTCGCGGTGCCAGTGGCCCAGCCGGAGAGGGGTATTATGTTGCGCCAACGCTGGTGGTAAATCCCGATGCTAAATTGCGCTTAACTCGCGAAGAAGTGTTTGGTCCTGTGGTTAACCTGGTGCGCGTAGCGGATGGAGAAGAGGCGTTACAACTGGCAAACGACACGGAATATGGCTTAACTGCCAGCGTCTGGACGCAAAATCTCACCCAGGCTCTGGAATATAGCGATCGTTTACAGGCTGGTACGGTGTGGGTAAACAGCCATACCTTAATTGACGCTAACTTACCGTTTGGTGGGATGAAGCAGTCAGGAACAGGCCGTGATTTTGGCCCGGACTGGCTGGACGGTTGGTGTGAAACCAAGTCGGTATGTGTACGGTATTAATCTTGTTCGCTCATAAGTAAAAAACGGCACCAGGTGCCGTTTTTATAGTCTGAAACAATCAATTATCTTTCTTTATCGCCCCAAGCGTTGGCGTCTCGTCAAAGAAGTTCCAGGGTTTAAGCAGAGTATGTACCCATTCGGTCGGCATAATCGGCCACTCTTCGGCACGGGCCACATGTGTGGTGCCGGTGGTCATCCAGACAACGGCGTCGGTGTTGTCCAGCGACTCGTTATCCTTACTGTATTGTCCAAGACCGGTGTCATGAGTGGAACGGTTCGGGTATTTGCCTTCCGGAAAACGCTCGCCAGGATGGTAACGCGTTACCCAAAGCTGCTTGTCCATAAAGCTTAAACGATGATAGATCCACTCGTCCGGGGCGAACTGGGCACCTTTTGCTACCGGGTGAGTGCCCCCTGCATAAGGAATAATTTGATAGGAAACCGGATTGCCCATGCGGTTCTCTTTGTTCGGGTTACTCAACAGACGAATCGTGCCCGGATCAAACTTCTGCGCGGCATCCTGTTCATTGCCGATGTTGTACTGATTAACTTGCATGGTACTGGTGCGTGGGCCACCGGCAGTATTCGGTTTTACCACCGGGTCCATCGCCACCAGGCTGTTATTTTCGCCATCTACATCCAGATCGAGGCGGAAATTATAAATATGTTGGTGCGTAGTACCCACGATATTGTGGTCGATAAGCGTGCCGTAGCGCGTGTCATCTTTCGCCGTCTCATCGTGCATGGTTTTCGCTTTAACACCTTTCACCGCTTCGATGCCCGTAGCACCGGCATCAATGCCAATAGTGCCGTTTTCATGGAAGATCCAATCAAAAATGTAGTCATAGTTACCCACTGTACTGATCCAGCGCACCACCAACTCCCGGCGTTCGGTACTGACGTTGGGCTGGCCCATTTCCTGATGCTTATACTCAGGCCCGGCATAACGTTCAAATACCGCGATAGCGCGAGGGATCTCCATCGGCACGCCAGTGTAGTCGGCGATGGTTTCATTGAGGAGTACAGCGTTAGAGGGTGCATCTTTGCCACGTGCAATTGGCGAGGTTAGCGTGCCCATACCGTAGTCACCAGAATCCAGATACGCTTTAAAGTACCAGCCAATATCAGGATCACCGTAAGGCACAATCATGCCGCCGAGAGAACCTTCGTACATGACTTTGCGTTTGGTGCCATTGTCGTTATAAGTCACGGTGGAGATCATCGGTCCGACGCGAGAGTTCATGCTGAGGTGAAAATCCCAGTTACGCCAGTGAATCATATCGCCAGTAATGGTGTAATTTTTACCTTCAGGCTCGATGATTTGCATAGGCTTAACTGCCGGAGCAACGCGGTCACGGCCATCAAATGGGCGTGCGGTCATTGGCACCGGAACTACCGGACCTTCTTCAATCTTAATGATTTTTTTCTGTTCTAAATCCACGACTGCCACCAGGTTTTCGATGGGATGTGCCCAGTAGTTCCCATCACCGACATCAAGATAGCTGATGACTTTGAGCAACCGGGCATCTTGTTTCAGACCATCTTTACCATCGAAATAACCTACGGTCAGCGGCGTGGTAATCACTTTCTTCGCATCAGTAATACCGCGCTTCTTCACGGCAGCGGCAAATTCTTCACTGTTGTTAATAATGTTCTGCACACTGGCGAAATCATCCAGCAACACCATACCGTGGGCATCTTTAATTGGTTGCCAGGAGAGCAGTTTGTTGTTTTGCAGATCCACCACCGCTTCAATGATATGTTTGCCGTCGAGCATAATGACGTCGGCTTTGCGTGGCTGGTCAACCGGTTTGTTTTCCAGCGCAAAAGCCCAGACAGCTTCTTTATCTGGCGGTAGCAGGGAGATCTCAGTAAAACGGGTATTGGGTTTGAAGTCCGCGGAAGCTTTAACAATTTCAACGGCCTGTTTAATTTCGTTCGCAGTTAGCGCATTAAGTGGGTGAGGGCGCTTTTCTACCTGAAAGGTTTGATCCAGCCCGGACTGGAAAACATCGTTAATAAAGGTGTCAGAAACCCAGGCTTTATTGTCTTTCATCACTACCGGCACTTGCAGTGCCAGAGGCTGACCGTTAACAATTGCTGTTTGCGCACCAGGCTTCACTTTCACGTACGCGCCATCTTTTATCAGCGTAAAGATCTGTGCGTAGTCGTCCCACTGCACATCGGCACCAAATTCTTTAAGCGTTTCATCCATTGGCACCATATGCGCTTCACCACCGTGGGCAAATACCGGTGCTTGCCAGGCGAAACTTAAGACGACTGCCAACGCCAGGGCTGTTTTACGGGCAGAATACAGAGAGGGACTTCCCATTATTAACCTCGTCAGATGTTGTGTTCTTGTTAGCAACCGCGCTCTGTGGGCGGTTTAGTGAGGTTCACATTATCAGTACTGATGTAAAGGGGATTGCCTGCACCTGCCAGGTTGTTTGGCAGATGTGCCAGCTTTTCATACAGTGGGTGCCCTGAAAAAAGATATACACACCAGGCATAATGTGACAACGTCACAAAATTGAGTGAAATAAAAGGGCAACTATTCGCCGTTGCCCTTCATTCACTGATTAATCGACAAAATCACCGTGCTGCCTGGCCACCAGCGTCAGAATTGAATACAGCGCCACCGGGGTTTGATGCTGATTGAATACCTCTACCGCCCATTCCACAACACCTGTTGGTTTTTCTTCTGCATTACGCTGTTTTTTCAGTGTTTTGCGCTTACAGGTGAGACGCACCTGGATGGTATCGCCTGGTTTTACGGGCTCGATAAAGCGCAAGTTTTCCAGCCCGTAGTTAGCAATGACCGGACCGACACCGGCATCGACAAACAGACCCGCAGCCGCAGAAAGCACAAAATATCCATGTACCACACGCTCACCAAAAAAAGATTCGGCAGCAGCAATCTTATCCATATGTGCATAGAAATGATCGCCGCTGAGGCAAGCAAAGTTAACAATATCGGCCTCTGTCATTGTGCGGCGGGGAGTCAGCAGGCTGTCGCCTGGTTGTAGCTCCTCAAAATATTTGCGGAACGGATGAATACGATTTTCTTCGACTTTCGCACCACGCACCCACTGTTTACTGATAGCGGCAAGCATCGTTGGACTACCCTGAACAGCGGTTCGCTGCATGTAATGTTTTACCGCTCGTAAACCACCTAATTCTTCACCGCCTCCTGCGCGACCAGGCCCACCATGTACCAGTTGTGGCAGTGGGGAGCCATGCCCGGTGGATTCTTTTGCCGATTCTTCATTGAGGATCTGAATTCGCCCATGCGCACGTGCCGCTTCGGCAATAAACTGGCGCGCAATTTGCGGATCAGCCGTCACCAGCGTTCCTGCAAGGCTACCGCCGCCTGCACAAGCCAGTTGCAGAGCATGTTGCTGGTTTTGTGCTGGCATCAGCGTTGCGACAGGGCCAAAGGCTTCTGTTGCATGTACCGCCGGTGTTTCGTCCGGCTGCGGACAGTACAATAAGGTTGGCGGGAAGAATGCACCCGCAGCAGATAAATCCGCATGACCACCGAGGCGAATCTCGCATCCTGCAGCCAGCAATGTGTTCACTTTTTCCTGCACATCGGCACGTTGCTCAGCATTTACCAGTGCGCCCATTTTCACGCCTTCCTGCGCAGGATCACCGACCACGACTTTCTGTAATCGCGCAACCAGAGCATCACTGACAGCATTAACCAATGCCTGCGGCACAATAATCCGCCGGATTGCCGTACATTTTTGCCCGGCTTTTGTGGTCATCTCACGCACAACTTCACGAATAAACAGTGCAAACTCCGGTTGATCCGGGGTGATATCTTCGCCCAGTACACAGCAGTTCAGGGAATCAGCTTCCATAGTGAAGGGGATAGATTTGGCAACGATATTTGGCTGAACTCGCAGCATCTGTCCGGTCGTCGCAGACCCCGTGAAAGTCACCACATCCTGGCTGTCCAGATGGTCCAACAGATCACCCGCACTACCGCAGATCAGACTAATTGCGCCTTCGGGAACAAGACCGCTATCGACAATTGATTTCACCATCGCCTGAGTCAGTTGGGCCGTCGCGGTGGCTGGTTTGATGATGGCAGGCATCCCACCCAGCCACGTTGGAGCCAGCTTTTCCAGCATTCCCCAGCAGGGGAAGTTAAAGGCGTTAATATGCACTGCCACGCCTGACTTCGAGGTCAGTACATGGCGTGCAGCAAATCCACCTTCTTTCGATAAGGGTATCAATTCATCTTCCGGCCACAGCGTATCGTCAGGCAGCTCCCGGCTACCGAGGCTGGCGTAAGTAAATAACGTCCCAATGCCACCTTCAATATCAACCCAACTGTCTGCCCGCGTTGCGCCTGTCTGTGCAGAAAGAGCATAGAAGCGCTCTTTTTCACTCAGCAGATGTTTAGCGACCGCTTTAAGCATCGCCGCACGTTCGATAAAGGTCATAGCGCGGAGGGCGGGGGCACCTTTTTCAATGGCAAACTGGCGGGCAGCCGCCATATCAAGACCTTCACTGGTCACTTCCCATAACGCCTCGCCGCTAATGGCGTGGTGAATCAAACGGCTACGGCCCCGGCCAGACTGCCAGGTACCGGATAAGAAACTGGCTAACTGCTGCATCGCTACTCTCCAGATGTTTCACATTTCTGTTGCTAATAGTTAAATCACGAATCATAAAAAGCAAGGTGTCTTTTAACGAAATGTTAACTATGCGATCTGTATAGCAACAGTGAAAAACATTAATGCACTGATAAATAACGAGTTGTAAAAATAGGCTGCGAAATCCGTCACAGTTCAAACATACATAATTTGTGATTTCGGTTAACCATTGTGTAACTTTCATAAAACAATCTGATTCGTGTTTTTAATTAAATCACGAAAACTGGAATCGTAAAGGTGATGACGTGACCCAAGAAGAACGCTTTGAGCAACGGATAGCCCAGGAAACGGCTATCGAGCCGCAGGACTGGATGCCCGATGCTTACCGAAAAACACTGATCCGCCAGATTGGGCAGCATGCGCACTCCGAAATTGTTGGTATGTTGCCTGAGGGTAACTGGATCACTCGCGCACCAACCTTGCGGCGTAAAGCTATTCTGTTGGCCAAAGTGCAGGATGAAGCCGGTCATGGTCTTTATCTCTATAGCGCCGCCGAAACACTGGGCTGCGCCAGAGAAGACATCTACCAAAAAATGCTCGACGGACGGATGAAATATTCCTCCATCTTTAATTATCCGACATTGAGTTGGGCTGATATCGGCGTTATCGGCTGGCTGGTAGATGGCGCAGCGATCGTCAATCAGGTGGCGTTATGCCGCACATCTTATGGCCCGTATGCCAGAGCAATGGTGAAAATCTGCAAAGAAGAGAGTTTTCACCAGCGTCAGGGATTTGAAGCCTGCATGGCACTGGCGCAGGGCAGCGAAGCTCAAAAGCAGATGTTGCAAGACGCCATTAACCGTTTCTGGTGGCCAGCCTTAATGATGTTCGGGCCAAACGATGATAACTCGCCAAACAGTGCCAGAAGTCTCGCCTGGAAAATCAAACGTTTCACCAATGACGAACTCCGCCAGCGTTTCGTGGATAACACCGTTCCACAGGTTGAAATGCTCGGTATGACCGTTCCTGACCCGGATCTGCATTTTGATGCTGAAAGCGGTCACTACCGCTTTGGTGAGATCGACTGGCAGGAGTTTAACGAAGTCATTAACGGTCGCGGAATTTGTAATCAGGAGCGGCTCGACGCCAAACGTAAAGCCTGGGAAGAAGGTACCTGGGTACGGGAAGCAGCGCTGGCCCATGCACAAAAACAACATGCCTGTAAGGTCGCATAAGGAGATTCAAAATGAGTAATGTTTACTGGCCGTTATACGAAGTTTTCGTGCGTGGCAAACAGGGCTTATCACACCGCCATGTTGGCAGTTTACATGCTGCTGATGAGCGGATGGCACTGGAAAATGCCCGTGATGCTTACACCCGTCGTAGCGAAGGATGTTCAATTTGGGTGGTGAAGGCGAGTGAAATTATTGCTTCGCAACCGGAAGAACGTGGTGAATTTTTTGATCCGGCTGAAAGCAAGGTCTATCGCCATCCAACGTTTTACACCATCCCTGATGGCATTGAGCACATGTGAGGTCGGAAATGAATCAGTTAACGGCTTACACCTTGCGCCTGGGCGATAACTGCCTGGTGCTCTCCCAGCGGTTGGGGGAATGGTGCGGTCACGCACCGGAACTGGAAATCGATCTCGCGCTGGCAAACATTGGCCTCGATTTATTAGGTCAGGCACGCAACTTCTTATCGTATGCTGCTGAATTAGCGGGAGAAGGTGATGAAGATACCCTGGCATTCACCCGAGACGAGCGCCAGTTCAGCAACTTATTGTTGGTTGAACAACCAAATGGCAATTTTGCCGACACCATTGCACGCCAGTATTTCATCGATGCATGGCATGTGGCGCTCTTTACCCGTCTGATGGAAAGCCGTGATCCGCAACTGGCGGCGATTTCTGCCAAAGCAATTAAAGAGGCGCGTTATCACCTGCGTTTTAGTCGTGGCTGGCTGGAGCGACTGGGCAATGGTACTGACATATCAGGGCAAAAGATGCAGCAGGCCATCGACAAGTTGTGGCGTTTTACCGCCGAACTGTTCGATGCCGACGAGATTGATATTGCACTGAGTGAAGAGGGTGTTGCAGTTGATCCACGCACTTTACGTGCTGCGTGGGAAGCCGAAGTTTTTGCCGGGATCAACGAAGCCACATTAAACGTACCGCACGAGCTGGCGTATCGCACTGGCGGTAAAAAAGGGCTGCATACCGAACATCTTGGGCCAATGCTGGCAGAAATGCAGTATCTCCAGCGTGTCTTGCCCGGTCAGCAATGGTAACAGAGGAGATGGGTATGCAACGTCTGGTCACCATTGCGCCGCCGCAGGTGCATGAGATATGGGCGCTACTCAGCCAGATCCCGGACCCGGAAATCCCGGTGCTGACCATTACCGATTTAGGCATGGTACGTAATGTGACACAGATGGGAGAAGGATGGGTGATCGGCTTTACGCCGACATATTCCGGTTGTCCGGCAACGGAACATCTGATTGGGGCGATACGTGAGGCAATGACAACCAACGGGTTTACCCCCGTTCAGGTTGTGCTGCAACTCGACCCGGCGTGGACCACCGACTGGATGACCCCCGATGCCCGTGAGCGTCTGCGACAGTATGGCATTAGCCCGCCCGCCGGACACAGTTGCCATGCCCATTTGCCGCCAGAGGTGCGTTGCCCGCGCTGCGCCAGCGTCCATACCACACTTATCAGTGAATTTGGTTCCACGGCCTGCAAAGCATTGTATCGCTGCGATAGCTGTCGCGAACCTTTCGATTATTTCAAATGTATTTGAGGATGCCATGACAACGTTTCATTCCTTAACGGTGGCAAAAGTGGAGCCGGAAACCCGTGATGCGGTGACCATTACCTTTGCGGTGCCCCAGCCTTTGCAGGAGGCGTATCGCTTTCGCCCTGGTCAACATTTGACCTTAAAAGCCAGCCTTAATGGTGAAGAATTACGCCGTTGTTACTCCATTTGCCGTAGCTACCTGCCTGGCGAAATTAGTGTGGCGGTGAAAGCTATTGAAGGCGGACGTTTCTCCCGCTATGCCCGCGATCACATCCGTCAGGGGATGACGCTGGAAGTCATGGTGCCGCAGGGGCATTTCGGCTATCAGCCGCAGGCCGAACGCCACGGGCGCTATCTGGCTATTGCAGCAGGATCAGGTATTACGCCAATGCTGGCGATTATCGCCACCACTTTACAAACCGAGCCTGAAAGTCAGTTCACCCTGATTTACGGTAACCGTACCAGTCAGAGCATGATGTTCCGCCAGGCACTGGCAGACCTGAAAGACAAATATCCTCAGCGTTTACAGTTGTTGTGCATTTTTAGTCAGGAAACCCTCGACAGCGATCTGCTTCACGGGCGTATTGACGGTGAAAAATTACAGTCACTTGGGGCCTCGCTCATTAATTTTCGTCTTTATGATGAGGCCTTTATTTGTGGTCCGGCTGCAATGATGGATGACGCGGAAGCCGCCTTAAAAGCGTTGGGAATGCCAGAAAAAGCCATTCACCTGGAGCGGTTTAATACGCCTGGCACGCGCGTCAAACGTAGCGTTAACGTGCAAAGTGACGGACAAAAAGTGACTGTGCGTCAGGATGGGCGGGATCGGGAAATTGTGCTTAATGCCGACGATGAAAGCATTCTCGACGCGGCATTGCGCCAGGGGGCTGATCTGCCCTATGCCTGCAAAGGCGGCGTCTGTGCGACCTGCAAATGCAAAGTGCTGCGTGGCAAAGTGGCGATGGAAACCAATTACAGTCTGGAACCGGATGAACTGGCCGCAGGCTATGTGTTGAGTTGCCAGGCACTGCCGCTGACCAGCGATGTGGTGGTTGACTTTGACGCTAAGGGGATGGCATGAACGAACTGATCGTCAGCCGTCAGCAACGAGTATTGTTGCTGACCCTTAACCGTCCTGCCGCACGTAATGCGCTGAATAATGCCCTGCTGACGCAACTGGTAAATGAACTGGACGCTGCGGCTACCGATACCAGCATTTCGGTCTGTGTGATTACTGGTAATGCACGCTTTTTTGCCGCCGGGGCCGATCTCAACGAAATGGCAGAAAAAGATCTCGTGGCCACCTTAAACGATACACGCCCGCAGCTATGGGCGCGATTGCAGGCCTTTAACAAACCACTCATCGCAGCTGTCAACGGTTACGCGCTTGGTGCGGGCTGCGAACTGGCATTGTTGTGTGATGTGGTGGTTGCCGGAGAGAACGCGCGTTTTGGGTTGCCGGAAATCACTCTTGGCATCATGCCTGGTGCAGGCGGAACGCAACGTTTAATTCGTAGTGTCGGTAAATCGTTAGCCAGCAAAATGGTGCTGGGCGGAGAAAGCATCACTGCTCAGCAAGCACAGCAGGCCGGGCTGGTTAGCGACGTCTTTCCCAGCGATTTAACTCTCGAATATGCCTTACAGCTGGCATCGAAAATGGCACGTCACTCGCCGCTGGCCTTACAAGCGGCAAAGCAAGCGCTGCGCCAGTCGCAGGAAGTGGCTCTGCAAGCCGGACTTGCCCAGGAGCGACAGTTATTCACCTTGCTGGCGGCAACAGAAGATCGTCATGAAGGCATCTCCGCTTTCTTACAAAAACGCACGCCCGACTTTAAAGGACGCTAATGATGGAATTCATCCTCAGTCATATAGAAAAGGGCGTGATGACACTAACGCTCAACCGCCCGGAACGCCTGAACAGTTTTAATGATGAGATGCACGCACAACTGGCAGAGTGCCTGAAACAGGCGGAGCGCGACGACACTATCCGTTGCCTGTTAATTACAGGTGCCGGACGTGGATTTTGTGCTGGTCAGGATCTCAACGATCGTAACGTTGATCCCACTGGCCCCGCACCGGATTTAGGTATGTCAGTGGAGCGATTCTATAACCCGCTGGTACGTCGCATGGCAAAACTGCCAAAACCAGTGATCTGTGCAGTCAATGGCGTGGCGGCAGGGGCTGGCGCAACACTGGCACTGGGGTGCGATATCGTTATTGCTGCCCGTTCAGCAAAATTCGTCATGGCCTTTAGTAAATTAGGTTTAGTACCCGATTGCGGTGGTACCTGGTTACTGCCACGCGTTGCCGGGCGAGCGCGCGCCATGGGGCTGGCACTGCTGGGGAATCAACTGAGTGCTGAACAGGCGCACGAATGGGGGATGATCTGGCAGGTTGTTGATGATGAAACGCTGGCAGATACCGCGCAACAGCAGGCACTGCATCTGGCGACACAACCGACATTTGGTCTTGGACTTATCAAGCAAGCGATAAATAGCGCTGAAACTAACACGTTCGATACGCAGCTGGATCTGGAACGCGACTATCAGCGACTTGCCGGACGGAGCGCAGATTATCGTGAAGGTGTCAGTGCGTTCCTGGCTAAACGCTCACCGCAGTTCACGGGGAAATAGCATGATGATAAATGTGCAAACTGTGGCAGTGATTGGGAGCGGCACCATGGGGGCAGGCATTGCAGAAGTTGCCGCCAGTCATGGACATCAGGTTTTACTGTATGACATTTCTGCTGAAGCGCTGACCCGCGCAATAGACGGAATACACGCGCGGCTGAATTCACGCGTGAAGCGGGGAAAACTGACCGCTGAAACCTGTGAACGCACATTGAAACGTCTGATCCCGGTGACCGATATTCACGCGCTGGCAGCAGCGGATCTGGTCATTGAAGCGGCGTCTGAACGTCTGGAAGTCAAAAAAGCGCTCTTTGCACAGCTGGCGGAAGTTTGCCCGCCACAAACGCTATTGACCACTAACACATCTTCAATCTCTATAACCGCGATTGCTGCGGAGGTGAAAAATCCTGAACGTGTTGCGGGGCTGCATTTTTTTAACCCGGCACCGGTGATGAAGTTGGTGGAGGTGGTCAGTGGGCTGGCAACGGCGGCGGAAGTTGTCGAGCAGTTGTGTGAACTGACGTTAAGTTGGGGTAAGCAGCCTGTGCGCTGTCATTCGACCCCTGGATTTATCGTTAACCGTGTTGCGCGTCCTTATTATTCCGAGGCCTGGCGGGCACTGGAAGAGCAGGTTGCTGCACCAGAAGTGATTGACGCTGCGCTTCGCGATGGAGCTGGTTTCCCGATGGGGCCGCTGGAATTAACCGATCTGATTGGTCAGGACGTCAATTTTGCTGTCACCTGCTCGGTGTTTAACGCTTTCTGGCAGGAACGTCGTTTTCTCCCTTCGCTGGTGCAACAGGAACTGGTGATTGGTGGACGATTAGGCAAGAAAAGTGGGCTGGGCGTGTATGACTGGCGTGCGGAGCGTGAGGAAGTTGTTGGCCTGGAAGCGGTAAGCGACAGTTTTAGTCCAATGAAAGTAGAAAATAAAAGTGACGGTGTCACGGAAATTGACGATGTTTTATTGATTGAGACACAAGGCGAGACGGCACAGGCGCTGGCAACACGACTGGCACGCCCGGTGGTCGTGGTCGACAAAATGACGGGCAAGGTGGTGACCATTGCTGCGGCAGCGGTGAACCCGGACTCAGCGACTCGCAAGGCCATTTATTACCTGCAACAGCAGGGCAAAACAGTGCTGCAAATTGCTGATTACCCAGGAATGCTGATTTGGCGAACGGTAGCAATGATCATCAATGAAGCCCTTGATGCGCTGCAAAAAGGTGTGGCCTCTGAACAGGATATCGATACCGCCATGCGTCTTGGGGTGAATTATCCATATGGCCCGCTTGCCTGGGGAGCGCAACTTGGCTGGCAGCGAATATTAAGGTTCCTGGAAAACCTACAACATCACTATGGCGAAGAACGTTATCGTCCATGTTCATTGCTGCGCCAGCGGGCGCTTCTGGAGAGCGGTTATGAGTCATAAGGCCTGGCAAAATGCCCATGCAATGTATGAGAACGATGCCTGCGCCAAAGCACTTGGCATCGACATTATCTCAATGGATGAAGGCTTTGCTGTAGTGACCATGACCGTTACTGCACAAATGCTTAATGGTCACCAAAGTTGCCATGGAGGGCAGCTATTTTCACTGGCTGATACTGCCTTTGCCTACGCCTGCAATAGTCAGGGGCTGGCAGCCGTCGCTTCTGCCTGCACGATTGATTTTTTACGTCCAGGCTTTGCCGGAGACACCTTAACTGCCACTGCGCAGGTACGTCATCAGGGCAAGCAAACCGGTGTTTACGACATCGAAATTGTTAACCAACAACAAAAAACGGTTGCGCTGTTTCGCGGTAAATCTCACCGCATCGGCGGCACCATTACAGGAGAAGCCTGATGCGTGAAGCCTTTATCTGTGACGGAATTCGAACGCCAATTGGTCGCTACGGCGGGGCATTATCTGGTGTTCGGGCTGACGATCTGGCAGCTATCCCTTTGCGGGAGTTGCTGGTGCGAAACCCGCGTCTCGATGCGGAGTGTATCGATGATGTGATCCTCGGCTGTGCTAATCAGGCGGGAGAAGATAACCGTAACGTAGCACGGATGGCGACTTTACTGGCGGGGCTGCCGCAGAGTGTTTCCGGCACTACCATTAATCGCTTGTGTGGTTCCGGGCTGGACGCGCTGGGGTTCGCCGCACGGGCGATTAAAGCGGGCGATGGCGATTTACTGATCGCCGGTGGCGTGGAGTCAATGTCACGGGCACCGTTTGTTATGGGCAAGGCAGCCAGTGCATTTTCTCGTCAGGCTGAGATGTTTGATACCACTATTGGCTGGCGATTTGTGAACCCGCTCATGGCTCAGCAATTTGGAACTGACAGCATGCCGGAAACGGCAGAGAATGTAGCTGAACTGTTAAAAATCTCGCGAGAAGATCAAGATAGCTTTGCGCTACGCAGTCAGCAACGTACGGCAAAAGCGCAATCCTCAGGCATTTTAGCTGAGGAGATTGTTCCGGTTGTGTTGAAAAACAAAAAAGGTGTTGTAACAGAAATACAACATGATGAGCATCTGCGCCCGGAAACGACGCTGGAACAGTTAGGTGGGCTAAAAGCACCGTTTCGTGCCAATGGAGTGATCACCGCAGGCAATGCCTCCGGGGTGAATGACGGAGCCGCTGCGTTGATTATTGCCAGTGAACAGATGGCTGCAGCGCAAGGACTGACACCGCGAGCGCGTATCGTAGCCATGGCAACCGCCGGGGTGGAGCCGCGTCTTATGGGGCTTGGTCCGGTGCCTGCAACTCGCCGGGTGCTGGAACGCGCGGGGCTGAGTATTCACGATATGGACGTGATTGAACTGAATGAAGCGTTCGCGGCCCAGGCGTTGGGTGTACTACGCGAATTGGGGCTGCCTGATGATGCCCCACATGTTAACCCCAACGGAGGCGCCATCGCCTTAGGCCATCCATTGGGAATGAGTGGTGCCCGCCTGGCACTGGCTGCCAGCCATGAGCTGCATCGGCGTAACGGTCGTTACGCATTATGCACCATGTGCATCGGTGTCGGTCAGGGCATCGCCATGATTCTGGAGCGTGTTTGAGCATATCAACCTGCGAGTATCCTACAATGATAACCAATACAAAGCTTGACCCGATTGAAACCGCGTCTGTTGATGAGTTACAGGCGTTGCAAACACAGCGTCTGAAATGGACGCTCAAACACGCGTATGAAAATGTGCCGATGTATCGGCGAAAATTCGACGCAGCAGGTGTACATCCTGATGATTTCAGGGAACTTTCAGACCTGCGTAAATTTCCCTGTACCACCAAGCAGGATCTGCGCGACAACTATCCCTTTGACACCTTTGCCGTGCCGATGGAACAAGTGGTGCGCATTCATGCTTCTTCGGGAACCACAGGTAAACCGACAGTTGTCGGCTATACACAAAACGATATTGATAACTGGGCCAATATCGTAGCGCGTTCCTTGCGTGCGGCAGGTGGCACGCCCAAAGACAAAATTCATGTCGCCTATGGTTACGGCCTGTTTACCGGTGGGCTGGGCGCGCACTATGGTGCAGAACGCCTGGGCGCTACGGTGATCCCGATGTCTGGCGGGCAGACGGAAAAACAAGCGCAACTGATCCGCGATTTTCAACCGGATATGATCATGGTTACGCCATCTTATTGCCTTAACCTGATTGAAGAGCTGGAACGGCAGTTGGGCGGTGATGCCAGCGGTTGCTCGCTGCGAGTTGGAGTGTTTGGTGCTGAGCCGTGGACACAGGCCATGCGTAAAGAGATTGAACGGCGTCTGGGGATCACTGCGCTGGATATTTATGGCCTGTCAGAAGTGATGGGGCCGGGGGTCGCGATGGAGTGTCTGGAAACTACCGACGGCCCAACCATTTGGGAAGATCATTTCTATCCTGAAATTGTTAATCCCAATGACGGCACACCGCTTGCCGATGGCGAACATGGCGAACTGTTATTCACCACGCTGACCAAAGAAGCATTGCCGGTTATTCGTTACCGTACGCGTGATTTAACCCGACTGTTGCCAGGAACGGCACGAACCATGCGCCGCATGGATCGCATCAGTGGACGTAGCGATGACATGTTGATCATTCGCGGTGTAAATGTCTTCCCGTCACAACTGGAAGAAGAGATTGTCAAATTCGAACATTTATCGCCGCATTACCAACTGGAGGTTAACCGTCGGGGGCATCTTGATTCACTTTCTGTGAAAGTGGAGTTGAAAGAAAGCAGCCTGACATTGACGCATGAGCAGCGTTGCCAGGTGTGCCACCAGCTGCGCCATCGGATTAAATCGATGGTGGGGATCTCTACTGATGTGATGATCGTTAACTGTGGCAGTATCCCGCGTTCAGAAGGCAAGGCGTGTCGGGTGTTTGATCTGCGCAATATTGTTGGTGCCTGATGTGTCGCCTGGTCCTGGTGGGTGAACTGCCAGGGCCAGAAGTCGATACGACCTGTGCTATGATTCATAAATCACAACAATAACAACAGACTGAATCGAATGAGTAAACTTGATACTTTTATCCAACATGCTGTAAACGCTGTTCCTGTCAGTGGCACATCTTTGATCTCCTCTCTGTATGGTGATTCACTTTCTCATCGTGGTGGAGAAATCTGGCTGGGTAGTCTGGCTGCTTTGCTGGAAGGGCTGGGATTTGGTGAGCGTTTCGTCCGTACCGCTTTGTTTCGTCTTAATAAAGAAGGCTGGCTGGATGTTTCCCGCATCGGGCGACGCAGTTTCTACAGTCTCAGTGATAAAGGCTTGCGGCTGACACGACGGGCAGAAAGTAAAATTTATCGTGCAGAGCAACCCGCATGGGATGGTAAATGGCTCCTGTTGCTCTCGGAGGGTTTAGATAAAGCAACGCTGACTGATGTCAAAAAGCAGTTGATCTGGCAAGGTTTTGGCACACTGGCGCCCAGCCTGATGGCATCGCCGTCGCAAAAACTGGCCGATGTACAGACGCTTTTGCATGAAGCAGGTGTGGCGGATAACGTGATTTGTTTTGAAGCGCAAATACCACTGGCGCTTTCTCGTGCAGCACTGCGTGCCAGAGTAGAAGAGTGCTGGCATTTAACTGAACAAAATGCCATGTACGAAACCTTTATTCAGTCATTCCGCCCGCTTGTGCCGCTGTTAAAAGAGGCGGCCGACGAGTTAACCCCGGAGCGTGCATTTCATATTCAGCTTTTACTGATCCATTTTTATCGCCGTGTCGTCCTTAAAGACCCATTGTTGCCGGAGGAGTTGCTTCCGGCACACTGGGCAGGACATACGGCGCGTCAGCTGTGTATCAACATTTACCAGCGCGTAGCGCCTGCTGCTTTAGCGTTCGTTAGTGAAAAAGGTGAAACCTCGGTTGGTGAACTGCCTGCGCCGGGAAGCCTGTATTTTCAACGTTTTGGCGGTTTGAACATTGAACAGGAGGCGTTATGCCAATTTATCAGATAGACGGTCTGACTCCGGTTGTACCAGAAGAGAGTTTTGTTCATCCGACAGCGGTATTGATCGGCGATGTTATTCTCGGCAAGGGCGTTTACGTTGGACCAAATGCCAGTCTGCGTGGCGATTTTGGTCGTATCGTGGTGAAAGATGGCGCGAACATTCAGGATAATTGCGTTATGCACGGTTTTCCCGAGCAGGATACTGTCGTGGAAGAAGATGGGCATATTGGTCATAGCGCTATCCTTCACGGCTGCATTATCCGCCGCAATGCATTAGTGGGAATGAACGCGGTAGTGATGGACGGTGCGGTGATTGGTGAGAACAGCATTGTTGGCGCATCCGCATTTGTGAAAGCCAAAGCAGAAATGCCTGCTAATTATCTGATTGTCGGCAGCCCGGCGAAAGCGATTCGTGAACTTAGTGATCAGGAGCTGGCATGGAAAAAGCAGGGCACGCATGAGTATCAGGTGCTGGTGACACGTTGTAAGCAGACGTTGCATCAAGTCGAACCATTGCGGGAAGTTGAACATGGCAGGCAGCGTCTGGTATTTGATGAGAATCTGCGACCGAAACAGTAACGTCCAGATGCTGAACGTGCTAATTTTTAGCATGTGATATCTAAACCGCAACGCTGATACAGGTTGCGGTTTTTTATTGCCGAATGCGATACTTCTCGCGTCTTATACTGCCTAATGTTTTGGTGTCTTTCAGGACAATAGAGCAACTCATCCAGTAATCTTGTTTACGCCTTCGCATTATTTATCTCTTTTCGTTTCTATACTGATTTTTCTTAATCCGTTTTATTACAGGGCAGGGCGCGATGAGCAGCAACACATTTACTCTCGGTACAAAATCCGTTAACCGTCTTGGTTATGGCGCGATGCAACTGGCAGGTCCTGGGGTGTTCGGCCCGCCCAGAGATCGCCACGTCGCTATAACCGTGCTGCGCGAGGCGCTGGCATTGGGCGTCAATCATATTGATACCAGCGACTTTTATGGTCCGCACGTCACCAATCAGATTATCCGCGAAGCGCTTTATCCTTACTCTGACGACCTGACCATTGTTACTAAAATTGGTGCGCGGCGTGGAGAGGACGCCTCCTGGTTGCCCGCATTTTCTCCGGCAGAGCTGCAAAAAGCAGTACACGATAATCTACGTAATCTCGGACTGGAGGTACTGGATGTGGTTAACCTGCGCGTTATGATGGGGGATGGTCATGGCCCAGCGGAAGGATCGATTGAAGCCAGCCTGACCGTGCTGGCAGAGATGCGACAACAAGGCCTGGTAAAACATATTGGCCTGAGCAACGTCACACCGACGCAGGTTGCAGAGGCGCGTAAGATTACCGAAATTGTCTGTGTGCAGAACGAATACAACATTGCTCATCGTGCTGATGACGCAATGATTGATGCTTTGGCCCGCGATGGTATTGCCTACGTGCCGTTCTTCCCGCTCGGGGGCTTTACGCCGCTGCAATCCTCCACGCTTTCCGATGTTGCTGCGAGCCTTAATGCGACACCAATGCAGGTGGCGCTGGCGTGGCTTTTACAGCGTTCACCGAATATTTTGCTGATCCCAGGAACGTCTTCTGTTGCTCATTTACGGGAGAATATGGCCGCAGAAAAATTGCATCTTTCTGCGGACGTGTTGTCTACGTTGGATGGTATTTCGCGAGAATAACGAATATACAAAAGGGAAAGATGCATTTCCCTTTTGTTTCTTTTTTAATGGCATGGAGTGCATATGTTTAAGGCCAGGATTTGCGGCTGGATACGTTTACTTCCCCTGTTTATCCTGAGTCTTCCAGTACAGGCGGAACTTCGATGTGTTGCAAATGCAGTTGATATTAATCCATTTTTATCTGCGGCTACCGCTGAAGATAAACAGCAAGTTGAACAAGCTATCAACAGTAGCGTGAATCTTGTCCCCTTCGGTTTATCTGCATCGGACTGGAAAGTGCATCGTGGCGATTTAGTGGTAGAAGGTAATATAGAGAGTAATCAAAAATTGATTGTTCTTGGCAATTTGACAGTCAAAGGTAATATTTCCACTTTCTCTCTTTCTAATCCATGGGTTATTCTCGGTAACGTGACGGCAACGAATATAGTTACGGATTCACCACTGTTAATTACCGGTTCGATAAATGCAAGTGGACTGGTATTTATCGATTCATATTACGATAATCCGTCTACGATTAAGGGGAGTATTAATGCGCGAGGGATATTTATCAATGACATAATTGCACCTGTTGTTGTGTCTTCGACAAATAGTGAATTCATGGTCCGTGCGAGTGACAAAAATGATACTGAAAATGTCAAAAAAGCGCTGATGATAATAAATCCTGATGCATATCATTGGGGCCTAATAAATGATGAAGATGCTCTGAAAGAAATTTTTAAGCGAAGCAATATTCGCATGGCAGGGAATGTCTGTAATCAGATGAAAAAAGAAGCGCTGTTTCGCCCTAAGCCTTCTCCTGAATTAGTGCAGGAATTGCAAATGCTGGATGAAGGCAACGTTGCTGCATTTGAAGGACGAGACATTTCGACATTTGATCTTGCCATAATGCGAACTCTCCCAAGACTTAAAGGAATTTCAGCTAACCTACGCAAACAACTTATTAATAGCAATGATGAAAAAACGATTGAAAGTATGGCGAGATATATGCCTGACAATGAGATTCTGGAGTTGACCGATCAGCAATTAGGTTACCAGCCTGTTGTTTGGGGGGGGCTCGACCGTGAACCGCTCTCTGTCGAAATAATGACGCGAATGAGTCGTCTACCCGATGGTGTCGGTCCGTTGAATCTTGCGCTACGTGAAAATCTCCCTCTGGATATCGTCATGACTCTGGCGAAAAGAGATTGGGATATGATCATTCAGAAGCTTTATAAAGATGCGTGGTTATTGCCCGAATCCATTATTGATGGCTATATCCGCAGTGAAGATCCCTCTATTCGTCAGGTCGGTGCTGGAGGACAACTCACCTACAATCAGGCAATGCAGTTGGCGAACGATTCATCAAACGATGTTGTCACAAGATTAGCGTTCAAGCTGGCAGAGATGAAACACCATGGTCAATTGTTGCGGATGACGCCACAAGAGAGTGACAAAATAGCAGTATATTTATACCAAAAATTCGAGAGTGACGATGATCTAATAGATGCGTTATTTTTAGCATTGCCAGATAACTTACAGTTTAATTTTGTTAAAAGGATGGAGAAAAAATCCCCTGCCTACTTTTGCTGTAGGGATATGCAGGTAATTCACTCTGACGCTGCTTTAGAACGGTTATTGACACTTTTCAACGATCCAGAGGGTTGGAGTAATCTGGCGAAAAATCAGTATCTGAGCACGTCGATTAAACAAAAAATTTGGCAACGCGCTTTATCGCATCGAAAAAATAATCCGAAAGCAGATTCAGCAGCATATGAAACCAGTGCTGATATGATTTTGTCTGAGCTGATTAGCCGCGGTGAAGTTGGTGACCAAATGCTATTAAATGCCACCTCTCTGATACGTTTGGAAGGCTGGGACTTTTTAGAGAGAGCATTACTTCGTTGGGATAATTTACCCGCTGTGGTCCTCAAGGAATTACAGCAAAACACGCTACGCAATGATATTTGGGCGAAGTTTTTTCTGAGGCAGGAAAACAGCTCCCGTGAGCAGGTTAACGAAGCGTTACGTGTTTATTATGCTCTGGACCCCGATGCGTTAGCGCAACTGGATAAACTGGCAAAACAACCGGATCGTATATGGTGGAGTACGCTGGCGAAAAGCAATCTCACATTTTTCAAGTTCGGCGCACTTAACAATCGACATACGCCACCTGCGGCACTCGCGGCAGAAACTGATCCAGAGTGGCGGATTGTGGCAATGAATAATCCCTGTTTTCCAGTTGATGTATTAAAGGCGAGGCTGAAACGTGATCCTTTGCTGGCGTTAGAGCTTGTTAACCCTGAACTGGATTTAGTCCGCCAGCTGGCGCTTAACGGTAAGACGCGCGCAATACGGGAACAAGCGATGAGAAAACTTGATAAGTTGTATTGAATAACAGCGTAATAATTTTTAACCACTTGATTTATTGGGGATAATCATTCCTGACAGTGAGTCCCCAATACCTTGATATATTCTGAATTTTTAATGAAGTGTCGTGTTGCGATATCTCCGTCAGGGGAATTGATGCACCATAGCGCAAACCGAATTATCAAGGATTGATAATGACGCTCTACCAGATAAAACCGCTCTTTCAGTCGCTGTTAAGGCCGACGATGTTTTGGCTTTATAAGCACCATGTTACAGCGAATCACATCACTCTTGCTGCACTGGCGCTTTCTCTTCTTACCGGATTGCTGTTGATGTTGGTGGCACGACCCATCCTCTTTTTGCTATTGCCCATCGTGCTTTTTGTCCGTATGGCACTCAATGCGCTGGATGGCATGATGGCGCGTGAGTGTAATCAGCAAACACGTCTTGGGGCGATTTTGAATGAAACTGGCGATGTTATTTCCGATATTGCGCTTTATTTACCGTTTTTATTTTTACCGGAAAGTAACGCATCACTCGTAATACTCATGTTATTTTGCACCATATTGACTGAGTTTTGCGGTTTACTCGCGCAGACGATTAACGGTATTCGCAGTTATGCCGGTCCATTTGGCAAAAGCGATCGCGCGTTAATATTTGGGTTGTGGGGGCTGGCCGTTGCCATTTATCCACAGTGGATGCAATGGAATAATCTTTTATGGAGCATTGCTTCAATTCTGCTTCTCTGGACTGCGATTAATCGTTGTCGGAGTGTGCTTTTTATGAGTGCTGAAAGATAATGCTGGAAAAATCTCTGGCAATACTTTTCGTGTTGTTAATTTTAGCAACGCTGATAAACCGTTTTCTGGTATGGCGGTTACCAAAGAGAAAAGGAGATGAAGTTACATTACGTATTCGTACCTGGTGGAGCATCGTTATTTGTTTTTCACTAGTGATTTCAGGTCCACGCTGGATGACATTGACGTTTTTTGCGCTGATAAGTTTTATGGCATTGAAAGAATATTGTACGCTTGTATTCGTACATTTTCCGCGTTGGTTATATTGGGTTATTCCTCTTAACTATTTTCTTATCGGTTTTAATTGCTTTGAGCTGTTTCTGTTATTTATACCTTTAGCTGGGTTTCTGATATTAGCCACCTGGCGAGTTTTTGTGGATGACCCCTCCGGTTTTCTACATACCGTGAGCGCCATTTTTTGGGGCTGGATAATGACCGTTTTCGCCTTGAGTCATGCCGCCTGGTTATTAATGTTGCCAACCATAAATACCCAGGGCGGGGCGTTACTGGTGTTATTTCTTTTGGCATTAACCGCGTCAAACGATATTGCACAGTATTTATGGGGAAAATCCTGCGGCAGAAGAAAAGTGGTCCCCAAAGTCAGCCCAGGGAAAACGTTGGAAGGCATGGTGGGCGGCGTAATCACCACCATGATAACGTCGATGATCATTGGACCATTATTGACACCCTTAAACGCATGGCAGGCATTATTGGCGGGGTTACTGATTGGCGTCAGTGGCTTTTTGGGCGATGTGGTGATGTCAGCCGTCAAACGAGATGTGGGTGTTAAAGATAGTGGAAAACTATTACCAGGACATGGCGGACTCCTTGACAGGATTGACTCATTAATTTTCACCGCTCCGGTATTTTTTTATTTTATTCGCTACTGCTGTTACTGAAGGAAAATAGAGAAAATGGAAAATTCACGCATCCCTGGGGAACATTTTTTTACCACCAGTGATAATACAGCGTTGTTTTATCGGCACTGGCCCGCTTTACAGCCAGGGGTGAAAAAGGTCATCGTCTTATTTCATCGCGGTCATGAACATTCTGGTCGTCTACAACATATCGTTGATGAACTGGCGATGCCAGATACTGCTTTTTATGCCTGGGATGCCCGAGGGCATGGACAAACTTCGGGGCCGCGTGGTTATAGCCCATCTCTTGCGCGTTCAGTGCAGGATGTCGATGAATTTGTCCGTTTTACTGCCAGCGACAGCCAGGTCGGGCTGGAAGAGGTGGTTGTGATCGCGCAAAGCGTCGGCGCAGTGCTGGTTGCCACATGGGTTCATGATTATGCGCCTGCAATTCGCGGGCTGGTGCTGGCTTCTCCTGCCTTTAAGGTTAAATTGTATGTGCCGCTGGCACGTCCTGCGCTGGCGTTATGGCATCGTCTGTGTGGTCTGTTTTTTATTAATTCCTATGTGAAAGGATGCTATTTGACCCACGATTGGAAACGGGCAGCGAGTTTCAATAATGATCCGCTGATCACACGGGCGATTGCCGTCAATATCTTGCTCGATCTCTATAAAACGTCTGAACGTATTGTTAGCGATGCGGCGGCGATTACGCTCCCCACGCAACTATTGATATCGGGCGATGACTATGTGGTACATCGCCAACCGCAGATTGATTTTTATCAGAGATTACGTAGCCCTCTGAAAGAGCTGCATCTGCTGCCGGGCTTTTATCACGACACGTTGGGTGAAGAGAACAGGGCGCAGGCATTTGAAAAAATGCAAAGTTTTATCAGCCGTTTATATGCTAACAAGTCGCAAAAATTTGATTATCAGCATGAAGAGCGCACAGGACCATCTGCGGATCGATGGCGGCTCCTTTCTGGTGGACCCGTGCCATTATCGCCGATTGATTTGGCGTATCGCTTTATGCGAAAGGCGATGAAACTGTTCGGGGCGCAATCTGCGGGCCTGCATCTCGGAATGAGCACCGGCTTTGATTCAGGCAGTTCGCTGGATTATGTTTATCAAAATCAACCGCAAGGCAGTAACGCATTCGGGCGTTTTATCGACAAAATCTACCTGAACAGTGTTGGCTGGCGCGGTATTCGCCAGCGCAAAGCCCATTTACAAATGCTGATTAAACAAGCCGTTGCCGATCTCCACGCCAAAGGTTTAGCCGTCCGCGTGGTTGACATTGCCGCAGGGCATGGGCGCTATGTACTGGATGCGCTGGCAAACGAGCCTGCCGTAAGCGATATTTTGTTACGTGATTACAGTGAGTTAAATGTTGCACAGGGGCAAGAGATGATTGCCCAAAAGGGAATGTCTGGGCGGGCGCGTTTTGAACAGGGCGATGCGTTTAATACGGCAGAACTCAGCGCGTTAACTCCGCGGCCTACGTTGGCGATTGTCTCTGGCCTGTATGAGCTTTTTCCCGAAAACGAGCAGGTAAAAAACTCCCTCGCTGGTCTTGCCAATGCCATCGAACCGGGTGGCATTCTTATCTACACCGGGCAGCCGTGGCACCCACAACTGGAGCTGATTGCCGGGGTGTTAACCAGTCATAAAGATGGTAAACCGTGGGTAATGCGCGTGCGTTCGCAAGGGGAGATGGATTCGCTCGTGCGTAATGCAGGATTTGATAAATGCACACAACGGATTGATGAGTGGGGCATTTTTACGGTTTCGATGGCGGTGCGTCGTGACCACTGAACGCCGGAGCGTATTGCTACAAGGAGCTGGCTGGTTATTGTTGCTGGCCCCGTTTTTCTTCTTCACATATGGATTTCTTAATCAGTTCACCGCGTTTCAGGATCTTAACAATCATGATATCCCCAGTCAGGTATTCGGTTGGGAAACGGCGATCCCTTTTCTTCCCTGGACTATTGTTCCTTACTGGAGTCTGGATCTTTTATATGGGTTTTCGTTGTTCGTTTGTAGTTCGACATTCGAACAGCGCCGACTGGTCCACCGGCTTATTCTGGCAACGGTAATGGCCTGTTGCGGTTTTTTGCTCTATCCGCTGAAGTTTAGTTTTATCCGCCCTGA
The DNA here is from genome assembly GCF_000026225.1 of Escherichia fergusonii ATCC 35469. Taxonomy (NCBI): domain Bacteria; kingdom Pseudomonadati; phylum Pseudomonadota; class Gammaproteobacteria; order Enterobacterales; family Enterobacteriaceae; genus Escherichia; species Escherichia fergusonii. The sequence goes on along the minus strand of NC_011740.1, from coordinate 1,633,807 downwards.
AGTGAGTGGGGTGACGGGATGGCTATTTTCGCAACTTGAACTGTTTGATCTGCCTTATAACCAGTCCCCTTCGCTGCATATTATTCTCTGCTGGCTACTTTGGCGTCACTTTCGTCAGCATCTGGCTGTGAGGTGGCGTAAAGTCTGTGGCGGATGGTTTTTACTCATCGCCATTTCGACGCTGACGACCTGGCAGCATCATTTTATTGATGTCATCACAGGGCTGGCAGTAGGTATGTTGATTGACTGGATGGTGCCCGTCGACCGTCGCTGGAATTATCAGACACCTGATCAACGTCGAATCAAAATAGCACTGCCATATGTCGTAGGCGCGTGTTCGTGCATAGTATTGATGACGCTAATGATGATGAATCAGTTACGGTGGTCAGTCTGGTTATGTTGGCCAGTATTATCGCTACTCATTATTGGCCGTGGGTACGGTGGGCTTGGCGCGATAACAACAGGGAAAGATAGTCAGGGGAAACTCCCGCCTGCCGTTTACTGGCTGACATTGCCCTGGCGCATCGGTATGTGGATATCGATGCACTGGTTTTGCCGTCGGCTGGAGCCGGTGAGCGAAATTACTGCGGGTGTTTATTTAGGGGCGTTTCCACGACATATTCCGGCACAGAATGCGGTTCTGGACGTCACCTTTGAATTCCCTCGCGGACGCGCGACAAAAGATCGACTCTATTTTTGTGTACCGATGTTGGATCTGGTGGTTCCGGAAGAGGGGGAGCTCCGACAGGCCGTGGCGATGCTGGAAACATTACGCAAAGAGCAAGGCAGCATTCTGGTCCATTGCGCGTTGGGATTATCGCGCAGTGCGCTGGTGGTGGCGGCATGGTTGTTATGTTACGGACACTGTAAAACCGTTGATGAAGCGATTAACTATATTCGCGTCAGGCGCTCGCAGATTGTGCTGACAGACGAGCACAAAGCGATGCTGAGATTGTGGGAAAACAGGTAAGTGGATTGAGATGTGGACTGAATATCTACAGTCCACATCAAAATAGTGTCCGGTTATGCAGCAACAATACTGTCGATGGCTGCTTTCGCGTCAGACTGTGCTTTCGCTGCCATTTCCGGACCGTATGCGATCCCTTCGGCGAAGACAAATTTCACATCGCTAATGCCGATAAAGCCCAGGAATGTGGACAGATACGGCGTTACCAGATCCGTTGGGCCATCTTTATGAATCCCGCCGCGGCTGGTAATAACGATGGCTTTTTTACCCGTTACCAGACCTTCCGGACCGTTCTCGGTATAGCGGAAAGTAACGCCTGCACGTGCCACCAGGTCAAAATAGTTTTTCAACTGAGTCGAAATGTTGAAGTTATACATCGGTGCCGCAATAACGATAACGTCGTGGGCTTTCAGCTCGGCAATCAGCTCATCGGAAAGCGCCAGAGCTTCCTGTTGACGCGGAGTCAGCGGCGCATCGCTCGGACGCAGTGCACCAACCAGTTCGCCATCCAGTACCGGAATCGGATTTGCAGCCAGGTCACGCACGGTGATTTCATCAGCGGAGTGCATTTCGCGCCATTGTTCAACAAAATAATCGGACAACTGATTAGACTGAGAGTACCCTGCCAGGATGCTGGATTTAAGAACTAATACCTTGCTCATGGTGTTTCCTTATAGATGTTTGAATGGGCGATGCCCCGTTGCTTGTTGACACTTTATTCACAATCCTGCCACAGAGATAGCGCAATAAATCGAAGCCTATGTTCGAATTTATTGAACAACGCATAGAAAGCCGCGATGTGGTACTCTATATCTATCATTTAAAAGAAAATTAATCAGGCAGCCTACTGCCCACTAACGTTATGACAGAACAACAAAAATTGACCTTTACGGCCTTGCAGCAGCGGCTGGATTCGCTGATGCTGCGTGACAGACTGCGTTTTTCCCGCCGTCTGCATGGTGTGAAGAAGGTTAAAAATCCTGATGCACAACAGGCCATTTTTCAGGAGATGGCGAAAGAGATTGACCAGGCGGCAGGGAAAGTCCTGCTGCGTGAAGCAGCACGACCGGAAATCACTTATCCGGACAATTTGCCTGTTAGTCAGAAAAAGCAGGACATTCTCGAAGCAATCCGTGATCACCAGGTGGTGATCGTCGCCGGGGAAACGGGTTCCGGTAAAACGACTCAGCTACCGAAAATCTGTATGGAGCTGGGGCGCGGGATTAAAGGGCTGATCGGCCATACCCAGCCGCGTCGTCTGGCGGCACGAACGGTGGCGAACCGGATCGCGGAAGAGCTGAAAACGGAGCCGGGCGGTTGCATCGGGTATAAAGTCCGATTCAGCGATCACGTCAGTGATAACACGATGGTCAAACTGATGACCGACGGTATCCTGCTGGCGGAGATCCAGCAAGACCGTCTGCTGATGCAGTACGACACCATCATTATTGACGAAGCGCACGAACGCAGCCTGAATATCGATTTTCTGCTCGGCTATTTGAAAGAGTTGCTGCCGCGGCGTCCTGACCTAAAAATCATTATCACTTCCGCGACTATCGACCCGGAACGCTTTTCGCGCCACTTTAATGATGCGCCGATTATCGAAGTCTCCGGTCGTACCTATCCGGTGGAGGTGCGCTATCGCCCGATTGTTGAAGAAGCTGATGACACCGAGCGCGACCAGTTGCAGGCGATTTTTGATGCCGTAGACGAACTGAGCCAGGAAAGCCCTGGCGACATTCTGATTTTTATGAGCGGCGAGCGAGAAATTCGCGATACCGCCGATGCGCTGAACAAGCTGAACTTACGCCATACGGAAATTCTTCCGCTTTATGCACGGCTTTCGAACAGCGAGCAGAACCGCGTCTTCCAGTCGCACAGCGGACGGCGCATTGTGCTGGCGACTAACGTCGCGGAAACGTCGCTGACCGTGCCGGGGATTAAATACGTTATCGACCCAGGTACGGCGCGTATCAGCCGCTACAGCTATCGCACCAAAGTGCAGCGTTTGCCGATTGAGCCCATTTCGCAGGCTTCAGCTAATCAGCGTAAAGGCCGCTGTGGTCGTGTGTCAGAAGGGATCTGCATTCGTCTTTATTCCGAAGACGATTTCCTCTCGCGCCCGGAGTTTACCGATCCGGAGATTCTGCGTACCAACCTGGCCTCGGTTATTTTGCAGATGACCGCGCTGGGGCTGGGCGATATCGCTGCGTTCCCGTTTGTAGAAGCGCCGGATAAACGCAACATCCAGGATGGCGTGCGTCTGCTCGAAGAGCTGGGCGCGATCACTACTGATGAACAGGCCAGCGCCTATAAACTGACGCCGCTCGGTCGCCAGCTCTCGCAACTGCCAGTCGATCCTCGTCTGGCGCGAATGGTGCTGGAAGCGCAGAAACATGGCTGCGTGCGTGAGGCGATGATTATCACTTCCGCGCTCTCTATTCAGGACCCGCGCGAGCGGCCAATGGACAAGCAGCAGGCATCGGACGAAAAACATCGTCGCTTCCACGATAAAGAATCCGACTTCCTGGCGTTTGTAAATCTGTGGAATTATCTCGGCGAGCAGCAAAAGGCGCTCTCTTCAAACGCCTTCCGTCGCCTGTGCCGTACTGATTACCTTAACTATCTGCGCGTGCGTGAATGGCAGGATATCTACACCCAGTTGCGCCAGGTGGTGAAAGAACTTGGCATTCCGGTTAACAGCGAACCAGCGGAGTATCGCGAAATTCACATCGCCTTACTGACAGGTTTGCTTTCGCATATCGGCATGAAAGATGCCGATAAACAGGAATATACCGGCGCACGTAACGCGCGTTTCTCCATCTTCCCCGGTTCTGGTTTATTCAAGAAGCCGCCGAAATGGGCAATGGTGGCTGAACTGGTAGAAACCAGCCGCCTGTGGGGGCGCATTGCGGCACGTATCGATCCGGAATGGGTAGAGCCAGTTGCCCAGCATTTGATTAAACGCTCCTACAGCGAACCGCACTGGGAACGGGCGCAGGGCGCGGTGATGGCAACTGAAAAAGTCACCGTTTACGGGTTGCCGATTGTTGCTGCGCGTAAGGTCAACTACAGCCAGATTGATCCTGCGTTGTGTCGTGAACTTTTTATTCGCCACGCGCTGGTGGAAGGTGACTGGCAGACGCGTCACGCATTCTTCCGTGAAAACCTGAAACTACGGGCAGAAGTGGAAGAACTGGAACACAAATCACGTCGCCGCGATATTCTGGTGGATGACGAAACGTTGTTTGAGTTCTACGACCAGCGCATCAGCCATGATGTGATCTCTGCACGACACTTTGATAGTTGGTGGAAAAAAGTCAGCCGCGAAACACCTGATTTGCTCAACTTTGAAAAGAGCATGTTGATCAAAGAAGGGGCGGAAAAAATCAGCAAGCTGGATTACCCGAACTTCTGGCATCAGGGCAATCTCAAGCTGCGTTTAAGCTATCAGTTTGAGCCGGGGGCGGATGCTGACGGTGTGACCGTGCATATTCCGCTGCCGTTACTTAACCAGGTTGAGGAAAGCGGGTTTGAGTGGCAGATCCCAGGCCTGCGCCGTGAACTGGTGATTGCTCTAATCAAATCGTTGCCGAAACCGGTACGGCGTAATTTTGTACCCGCGCCAAACTACGCCGAAGCGTTTTTAGGTCGCGTCACGCCGTTGGAACTGCCGTTGCTCGACAGCCTTGAGCGCGAGCTACGGCGGATGACCGGCGTTACCGTTGACCGCGAAGACTGGCACTGGGATCAGGTGCCCGATCACCTGAAAATCACCTTCCGTGTGGTGGATGACAAAAATAAAAAGTTAAAAGAAGGGCGCTCATTACAGGATCTGAAAGATGCCCTGAAAGGCAAAGTGCAGGAAACGCTTTCCGCCGTTGCCGATGATGGTATTGAGCAAAGCGGGTTACATATCTGGAGCTTCGGTAATTTACCGGATCACTACGAGCAGAAACGTGGCAACTACAAAGTAAAGGCCTGGCCTGCGCTGGTGGATGAGCGTGACAGCGTAGCGATTAAGCTTTTTGATAACCCGCAGGAACAACAGCAGGCTATGTGGCGTGGTTTGCGTCGCTTGCTGCTGCTGAATATTCCGTCGCCAATTAAATATCTGCATGAGAAACTGCCGAATAAAGCAAAGCTGGGGCTCTACTTTAACCCGTACGGTAAAGTGCTGGATCTCATTGACGACTGCATCTCCTGCGGTGTTGATAAGTTGATTGATGAGGCGGGCGGCCCGGTCTGGACGGAAGAAGGCTTTGCTGCGCTTCATGAAAAAGTCCGCGCTGAACTGAACGACACGGTGGTGGATATTGCGAAGCAGGTCGAGCAAATCCTTACGGCAGTGTTCAATATCAACAAACGCCTGAAAGGACGGGTGGATATGACCATGGCGCTGGGGCTTTCTGACATCAAAGCGCAGATGGGCGGGCTGGTGTATCGCGGTTTTGTCACTGGCAACGGTTTTAAACGGCTGGGCGACACGCTGCGTTATTTACAGGCGATTGAAAAACGTCTGGAAAAACTGGCGGTTGATCCACATCGCGACCGCGCCCAGATGCTGAAAGTCGAAAATGTCCAGCAGGCGTGGCAGCAGTGGATCAACAAACTGCCGCCAGCACGTCGTGAAGATGAAGACGTAAAAGAGATCCGCTGGATGATAGAAGAGCTGCGCGTCAGCTACTTCGCTCAACAACTTGGTACGCCTTATCCGATTTCGGATAAGCGTATTTTACAGGCGATGGAACAGATTAGCGGTTAACGCTGCTATTTGTCTGATAAATCTAAAACCCGGTAAGCATTTAGCGCCGGGTTTTTTCTTTATGAATTCTGAAAAAAAGCAAGGGCGGTACACCTTACGTCGTGTGGGGAGTAGGCTTGTGGTGTACGCAGTTATTTTTGAATTATCGATAACACATTCATTACTGCGACACTCAATGTTATTGATCAAATTTATTTTTCACCGGGGCAAAAATGGACTTAAATTCTGAAGAATACAAAAAATTTAGTCACACATTTAAAGATACAGAAGAAGAAATTATCGTTCTTCTTAGTGATGCTGGCGGTGGTGCCGGTATGAGCGGCGGCGATAATTACTGGACAGCGACTCAACACATACTTGCCTGGAAGAGTGTGACAACAGGAGAAATCCACGTAGGAGATGGACGACTCAACTGGTTGATAACAGAAGAAAATAAGAAAATTCATGGTTGTGCATGGCCGTTTAATATGCAGTCTGGTGGTATATATCGCCTGAGAGTACGAGACTTGATTGACAGGACTGCGCCGGAAGGGAAGTTAACCGAGTTTTATAATCGATTTTATGTCCTTGAAGTCCTTGAAAATCATGTTCAGTGCGAGGAACTACTCAATATACAGAAAGAATATCGCGAGCCGGTTGTTGTTGAAGAGCAGCAATTTGGGACTTTCGTGCTTAATAAAGACTACTCCTATTTTAGCGGGGAAGTGAAATGGAATGATCAGAATATTTCTGTCTCTATGGAAGTAGATAAGAATGATAGATGTACATGGGAACAGGTTTTTGAAAATCTGCGATTTTTATTCAACAATATGCAGCAAAAGGACCAAGAGTTTAGGCAATATGCCGCAGAACAATTAACTGAATTGGCCAATGACTGGCTTCAAGATGAAGAAGATGAAGAAATTACAGAAGATATGTTTGTTAGCAGAATAAATCTTGTTGAGTTGACTATGGATTATAATGGAGATTATTCATTATATTATAACGATGATGATATGTTCTGGGGTCACATTATTGATATTGTGGGTAGTATTGAAACAGGGCCGACGAGTGCGAGTATAGCGGGTTAATTTATTGCCAGACATTTTATCAATGGGTATGTATACTCTGGCTACTACGAGTTACTGGACTAAATTCGAGTGATGTTTTGTCCTGTAACTCGTAATATTAAAATTAACGAGGTAAAGTACTTATAACACATCTGGTTGATGAGGACGATACACTGGATACCAAATGTTCCCCTTGATTGAGAAATATAAGAATGAATATTATATAAATATCACACCAGATTATTTATCATTTAAAAATGATAGAACATTATGTTATTGATGTTTTATCAACAGTTTCTCCGCAAATAGTGTATGACTTAAACAAGTGTCTGGTTCGCGATGGCACGATAGAAAAAGCATCAACTACCTTTCAGATGGCTCCGCTTCTCATTATTATCTCACGCAGTATTCTTAAGGGAACGATAAGGAGGAACCATGAACAATACCCCGTTTCCGACGCTTTCGACGGCAACCATAGATGCCATAAATGTTATCGGACAGTGGCTGGCGCAGGATGATTTCTCCGGAGAGGAGCCATATCAGGCCGATTGCGTGATCCTTGCAGGCAATGCGGTTATGCCGACTATCGACGCCGCCTGCAAAATTGCCAGGGATCAGCAAATTCCCTTACTAATCAGTGGTGGTATCGGCCATTCCACGACTTTCCTTTATAGCGCCATTGCGCAACATCCCCAATACAACACTATCCGTACCACGGGAAGAGCAGAAGCAAGCATCCTGGCGGACATTGCTCATCAGTTCTGGCAAATTCCGCATGAAAAGATCTGGGTAGAGGATCAGTCGACCAACTGTGGTGAAAATGCCCGCTTTAGCGTGGCGCTGATTAGTCAGGCGGCGCAAAATATTCATACGGCGATTGTGGTTCAGGATCCCACCATGCAGCGGAGGACTATGGCAACTTTTCGCCGTGTAACGGGTGATAACCCCGACGCTCCACGCTGGTTGAGCTGCCCTGGCTTTATACCGCAATTGCAGCTTGTTAATACCAGACCCGAGTTTGTGGGTGGGAATAGTGGCATATGGACGATCGACCGTTATCTGTCGCTGCTAACAGGAGAATTACCACGCTTGCATGATGATGAAAATGGCTACGGCCCACGTGGACGTGATTTCATTGTTCATGTGGAAATTCCACACGAAGTTGAGACAGCCTGGCAAGTGATACAACACGATGAAACACTGATGGATGCGATAAACAGCCGTTCATTACGTTAAGTGGCTAACTTGTTTGCCGGGTAATGCTCTTTATTACCCGGCTTTCGGTTTAAAGCTTGATGAATTTTTCTAAAGTACGCACCAGCTGTGTCACGAATCCATATTCGTTATCGTACCAGGCGACGGTTTTAACCAGTTGTAGATCACCAACTTCCGTGACTTCTGTCTGAGTGGCGTCAAACACTGAGCCAAAATGTGACCCAATCACATCAGAAGAAACAATATCCTCATCGGTATAACCAAAAGACTCATTATGAGTAGTGGCTTTTTTCATAACATCATTCACTTCTTCTACCGTCACTTTTTGGCTCAAAAGTGAAACCAGTTCCGTCACGGAACCCGTTTTTACTGGCACGCGTTGCGCGTGACCTTTCAATTTGCCACTCAGTTCTGGGATCACCAGGCCAATCGCTTTTGCCGCACCGGTGGTGTGGGGAATGATATTTTCTGCCGCCGCTCTCGATGCACGTAAATCTTTACCACGTGGCCCATCAACTAAGGACTGAGTACCGGTATAAGCGTGAATTGTGGTCATTGTTCCCACTTTAATACCAAAGCTGTCATGAAGGGCCTTTGCCATCGGAGCAAGGCAGTTGGTCGTGCATGAGGCAACAGAAATTATGGTATCACTGGCTGCCAGCGTATCTTCATTGACATGATAGACAATGGTTTTCATATCACCAGCGGGCGCGGAAATAAGAACTTTTTTCGCTCCCGCATCCAGATGCGCCTGCGATTTTTCGCCAGATGTGTAAAATCCAGTGCATTCAACGATGATGTCTGCGCCTTTCGCTTTCCAGGGAATGTTTCTTGCGTCTTTTTCGGCGTAAACAGCAATTTCTTTGCCGTCTACAATTAACGCATCTTCAGTAAAATCAACACTCCATGGAAACTGACCATAGTTAGAGTCATGTTTTAACAGATACGCGAGAATTTTAGGGGAGGTGAGATCGTTAATTGCGACCACTTCCACATCGCTTTTCACTTCCAGTAAACGACGCAATACCAGACGACCGATACGACCAAAACCATTAATGCCAATCTTACTCATGGTGATCTCCTGTCGGGATTGAGAAGGGGGATTTTTCCCTTCCAGGCATAGACCATGATGGCTGGGTGAGCAATGCCACAATGAGCACTAAAGACCAAGTGACTGAACCATTGGGGAGAATAATTAATGAATTTTTAATAAAAGCTGGTTATGTTAGCGTTTTGTTTATTTATTTTGGGAATGTTTATGGGCAATAAGTATTCAGGCCTGCAAATTGGTATCCACTGGCTGGTGTTTTTGTTGGTTATCGTCGCCTACAGCGCTATGGAGTTTCGCGGATTTTTTCCCCGCATTGATCGCCCACTCATCAATATGATCCATGTTTCTTGTGGCATATCGATTCTGGTATTGATGGTTGCGAGACTGCTGATCAGACTGAAATATCCAGCGCCGCCAATTGTGCCCAAACCGAAGCCGATGCTAACCGGAATGGCACATCTGGGGCATCTGGTGATTTATCTGTTGTTTATTGCCTTGCCGATTATTGGCCTGGTGATGATGTATAACAGGGGGAATCCGTGGTTTGCCTTTGGTATTGAGATGCCTTATGCCGCACAAGCCAATTTTGACCGCGTTGACATGTTAAAAGAGTGGCATGAAACGCTGGCGAATCTTGGTTATTTTGTGATTGGCCTTCACGCAGCTGCCGCGTTGATGCATCACTACTTCTGGAAAGATAATACGCTGCTACGCATGATGCCGCGTAAGCGTACCTGATCGCTAATAAAACGCCTGCACCTAACCAGACCCGTGGTGCAGGCGAAGCATACGGGTCTACATCGGAAGTCGCTATTATATTTATTTGTATGACAAATAAAACCCATCATTAAGTGATTACCGGTTTAATTGCTTGTTATTTAAGCGAATTCCCTTTTATTTCATCACTTTCTCAACCGCTGACTATTTTTGTTTGTTTAATGAAATCATTTGTTTTCTGAATGGTAAAAATATTGTTACTATACCCCCTATAGTATCAGGAGGGCATATGCCACATTCAGTTGAAGATAAGAAACGTATTCTGACCCGAGTGCGTCGTATACGTGGACAAGTTGATGCTCTGGAAAGGGCTCTCGAATCTGGCGAGCCGTGCCTGGCAATTTTGCAGCAGATAGCGGCTGTTCGCGGTGCATCGAATGGCTTAATGGGCGAAATGATCGAGATCCACCTGAAAGATGAACTGGTTGGCGGTGAAACAACACCCGATCAACGCGCGGTGAAGATGGCTGAAATCAGCCACTTGCTACGCACTTATCTAAAATAAAATATCACCTTGCATAATGGGGAAGAGACAAATGAAATCACGTGCCGCAGTTGCATTTGGCCCTGGCCAACCACTTTCTATCGTTGAGATTGATGTCGCACCACCAAAAAAAGGTGAAGTGCTGGTTAAAATCACCCATACCGGCGTTTGTCATACAGATGCTTTTACTTTGTCCGGGGATGATCCAGAAGGCGTATTTCCGGCTGTGTTAGGGCATGAAGGCGGGGGAATTGTGGTTGAGGTTGGGGAAGGCGTTACCAGTCTTAAACCTGGCGATCATGTTATTCCGCTATATACCGCAGAGTGCGGAGAATGCAAATTCTGTAAATCAGGTAAGACCAATCTGTGTCAGGCGGTTCGCGCTACTCAGGGAAAAGGGTTGATGCCAGATGGTACGACGCGTTTTTCTTACAATGGTCAGCCGATTTACCACTATATGGGCACCAGTACTTTCAGTGAATATACCGTTTGCGCTGAAATCTCGTTGGCTAAAGTTAATCCGCAAGCCCCTCTGGATAAAGTCTGTTTGCTGGGCTGCGGCGTTACCACAGGCATCGGTGCTGTACATAACACAGCCAAAGTGAAAGCAGGCGATACCGTTGCGGTGTTTGGCCTGGGGGGGATTGGTCTGGCGGTTATCCAGGGGGCCGTGCAGGCAAAGGCCGGGCGGATACTGGCAGTAGATACTAATCCTGAGAAGTTCAAACTGGCAGCTGAAATGGGCGCAACAGATTTCATTAATCCTGGTGATTACGATAAACCGATTCAGGATGTGATTGTTGAACTGACAGATGGTGGCGTCGATTTCAGTTTTGAATGTATTGGCAATGTGAATGTCATGCGCGCGGCGCTGGAGTGCTGCCATAAAGGATGGGGTGAGAGCATTATTATTGGCGTGGCTGGCGCGGGTCAGGAAATCAAAACACGACCATTCCAGTTGGTGACGGGGCGTGTATGGCGTGGCTCAGCTTTTGGTGGGGTCAAAGGTCGTACGCAACTTCCCGGCATGGTTGAAGACGCGATGGCAGGTAAAATTCAACTTGATCCATTTATCACGCATCGCCTGCCGCTGGAAAATATCAACGAAGCCTTTGACCTCATGCATCAAGGAAAATCGATTCGTACGGTGATCCATTTCGGTGATAAATAAGAACCCGCTAGCTTATTTGATCTTCGATATCTTGCCCACCTTTGTGGGCAAGGTGTACTAAGAGTCGATACGCAGAGGAAGCGCCGAAGTCATCCAGCCAGGGATATCTTCGGCGGGTAAGGGCCGGGAAAAAAAGTAACCCTGAATAACCGGGCAACGAATCTCCTGTAACAATTCAAACTGCTCTTTGGTCTCTACACCCTCAGCAACGACCTCAAGATTAAGCCGCTGCCCGATACTGGTAATGGCTTCCAGTAACGAACGAATCCGTTTCTCACTCAGACAGCGATCAACAAAGCTTTTGTCGATTTTAATTTCAGTAACCGGCAAACTTACCAGACGCGATAAGCCAGAAAACCCCGTACCAAAGTCATCTACCGACAAACCAACGCCCATATTACGCAGGATCTGAATTCGGCTCAGAATCTCTTCATTCTGTTCCATCATCATACTTTCAGTGATTTCTACCGTCAGTTGACCGCCGGGTATGGCAAATTCCTCCATGGCTTCTGATACCTGATTTGGCAACTGGCTGCTGCGAAAATGTAATGCTGATAAGTTAACTGATAATGTTGGAATATTAAGCGCAAGGCTGCGCCACTCTGCCAGTTGTCTACAGGCCTCACGTACCACCCAGCGACCGATATTTTCAATTTCGCCAATTTCCTCGGCCAGTGGAATAAAACGTGATGGCGGAACATTACCGTGTTGTGGATCGTTCCAGCGGGCCAACGCTTCAAAACCATACAGTTCGCCTGTCTCTGAGTAGATTTGTGGCTGGTAGACAAGGCGCAACTGATTATTGGCAATGGCTTCTTTTAACGCAGCGCCAAGAATCAACCGTTCTTTTACCATCTGATTCATTGCCGGGTTAAAGAATTGCCAGCTGTTACCGCCGTTTTTGCGAATAAAGTCCATCGCGTTATGTGCGGTCGAGAGTAAGTAATCGCGGTTTTTGCCGACATCGTAGCTGATACCAATGCTAAGAGTGAGGGGGAATACTTTATCGTCGATAAGAACAGGCGGGCTGGAGATGCTTTTTAGTTCATCCGCCATTTGTGTAATCGTGCTGACGTCATTTTCCTGGCTGACCAGCACAAACTGAATGCCTTCTACCCGGCACAAATACTGGTCTGGTTTGAGTTTATCCCGGATACGATGAACTACCTCGAGCACCGCCTGATCGGCCCAGGCATAACCAAGGCTGTCGATCACATCCTGTAAGTTATCAATACTTATGAGATAAACGACAGGGGAAATATCTTTGCCGACCAGTTCGTCGAGATAACTGTGCAGGTTATTGCGATTAGGCAATCCCGTTAACGGATCAAACTGGATAAGTTGTTCAATATGTTGTCGGCTTTTTTCTTGTTCCAGCGCCAGAGCTGCCAGGTGTTGGCTGATATCAGCTACACGCTCAATAAATCCACTGGTTTCCTGACCTGCAATGGTTTTAATCAGGAGTGTTCCGGCTGGCGCACCGTCACGCTGGCGAATGGTTAGAGACCAGACTTTAGCATTTGTGGTATCAATGTCACGGGAAGACGAGGCCCAGTGCAACGGCACGCTATTACGCAAAGCATAGAGTGAGACGTGGGTATTTCGTAGAATCGATTCAATATTGCGGCAAATAATCTCGCCCATTTCATGAAACGGCGGACTGCTGCACATAGCGGCAAGAATATTTCCTTCCAGTTGGCGAATTTGCCGTTCTTCGGTGATATCAGAAAAGGTCATCACCAGGTTTTGCAGCACCGACATTTTATCGTATACCGGGCTTATAGAGGCCTTGATCCAAATCTTCTCACCGGCGCGAGTTAGCATCAGAAACTCATCCTGATCACGGCCATATTTCCAGAGTAATTGTTTGACCCGTAACCGATTGTCGGAAGGGAGTTCCGGTATATTAAGCAGCTCATCGGGTTGTTTACCCGCAGCTTCGCTTACACAGTGACCGAACATTTCGGTGAATGCACGATTGCACTGAACTATACGGCGCTCGGGATCGAGCACGATCACCGGACGATCAAGATGGTCAACGGCGATAATCAGCAGGCGTGTCTGCTCTTTTTGCGCCACTTCGACACTGGCATCTCTGACTAATGCCAGGTAGAAGATTTTTCCGGCAGCAGTCACTTTTGACAGGGCGAAACGTGTCCAGATTTTGCTGCCATCTTTTTTTTCCAGTTGCAGTTCACGGCTCATTCCTTCAACGCGAGGCTTACCACCTTCACGATTATGGCGAATGTAATCAGGATGGGCAGGGCGCAAATCCTGGGGAATCAACATGGAAATATTATTGCCGATGACTTCTTCCCGCGTGTATCCCCATAATTTTTCCGCCGCCGGGTTAAAGAACAGCACCTCATCGTTTTCATTGATCAGCACCGCGCCCATCATATTTTGTTCAAGGGCGGGAAAGAAAATGCCGTCATCACTATTTTCTGCATCGGTCAGTTTCATGATTACCTCTGCATCCGATGGTATTTAAAGACTTGCTTTCCATAGTTCAACACGATTTCTACCTCGCCTTTTTGCAATATACAGCGCTTCATCCGCCATCTGGATTAAGCGTTCATAATCCGGGTGACCATTAAACATCGCGGCCCCTATTGATAATGAGAGGGGAATATCGTCACCATTGGCCGCTTTCAGTTTCGTTTTTTCTACCCGGCTACGAATGCGCTCGGCAATACGCAGGGTGTCATTTTCGCTGGCTTCGGTAAGGACAATAACAAACTCGTCGCCACCGTAACGAAACACATAATCACTACTGCGGACATTGTCATAAAAGGCCTGAGAGACTTTGCGTAAAATCTCATCCCCCGTGTTATGGCCCCACGTATCATTTATTTCTTTAAATTTATCGACGTCAATGATTAATGTCGAAAGCGGGGTAGACACACGATTAGCGTGGGCTATTTCCCGTTTAAAAATGGTTGGCAAAAAGCGACGATTAAGTAACTTTGTTAGCACATCCATGCCAACTTCATGTTTTGAAACCTCTTCAAATAGCTCGCGTAGCAAAGTAATAATTTGCGAAACAGTATTTCTGATTTGTAATAAAAATTTCACCCGCAGGCTTCTGTTACTCAAATTTTTAGGGTTATTTAGTGTGTGATTAAACACACCGTCAAAATCCTGAATCAGGCGAGAAATATGACCGACTTCGGCAATACCACTAAAATAATGGCGGCCTTTATGGTTAAACCACAAACCAAAGTCAGCCTGACTCAGGGGCAAACTGCTTCCCAGATCTGCATCCAGTAGTACCTTATAAATGATATCGATCTCCCAGGCCAACAGTGCACCAATTTGGCGCTCTTTCTCTTCTTCTGCGTTTTCCAGTAGTGAAAATATGCGATAGTTTTCATCCTCTTTCGCGGCACTGCTGTCACTAAACGAAAATGCGCGCGACATTACTTCCATGGCCAAATCAATACTATTTATAGAAAAGTGATAGATATGGAGCTTTTCCATTGAGCCGTAGTCGGTGGCGTTTATCACCGGGTAGAGCAATTTTTTCAGTACCCGAAATCCCATTTCGACTAATTCCACCGGAATACCAATTCGGGCATGGACTTCGGCTACGGTATGCTGAATTTGTATCAGACGTTCAATATCTTCTACACCGCCTGATAATACGTTAATGATCCATTTTTCCATCGCCGATTTCAGTTGTCTTTCAACCTGTTCATTACTGAGAAACTCTTCGGCGTGGGGATCTGCCCGAACGATACGGTAAAATTCATGACTCAAGGTCAGCGCGTGAGCGGTGGCAATTTCCGATGCTTTTATTCGGATTTCCGGGTCAGTTCTTTCAACCAACGCGACCCACTCATCTTTCATTCTTTTAAAGTACATCTCCATAATGCCCACCCTTACGGTTATACCGTTTTGCGCTCACTGAAAAGACGGGTTGCGTAAGAAACACAACACATAAAAAGAGTGTGAGTAGTTTAATGGTAGATAATTTTATTACTGATGAGTCAGATTATTTATACAGAGTATAGTCTATCCTGTCATCCTGAGATGAAGACCGCCCAGGCAAGGGAAACCCGGGCGGTGAAGGTGGGATTAGCTGCCCCAGCGACTGCGCAGATAGTTCACTGCCTGCTGCGTTTGCGGCTTGTTGAGATAGTCTTCACGAAACAGAATCGTGCCACTGATTTCCGGTACGGTATCGTTAAGGTCGAGCTGTTTTTTCAGTTCAGGAACGCCGCCGTTAACCATCCAGTCAGGTTCTACTTTTGATGGTTCGCCCACCTTATAAAATGCCACTCCGATGTAAAGCCGGGTATTAGTTGGTTTCACTACATCGGCCCACCATTTTGCCAGCACATCATAGCGGGCAGCACTGCGTGAGAAGGGCCAGTAAATTTGTGGGGCGATGTAATCCAACAGACCGAGTTGTACCCAACGGCGAGTGTCGGCATATGACTCATCATAAGCTGCGGCTCCGCGCGTATCGGAGCCCATCGGATCATGCGAACGGTTGCGCCAGACACCCGCCGGGCTGACACCAAATTCGACATTGGGGTTAAGTTTTTTAATGGTGCGTGAAACCTGGGTGATCAATTGCTGAGTATTATGCCGCCGCCAGTCTGCCTTTGAAGCAAAACCAGCGCCATATCTGCGAAAGGTATCATTGTCGTTCAGCTTTGAACCGGCAGATTCAGTATAAAAATAGTCATCAAACTGTACGCCATCTACCGGATAACGGGACACCACTTCAGCCACGATGTTGGTTATCCATTGCTGAACTTCGGGAATGCCGGGATCTAACACCAGACGGTCGCCGGATGTTTTTATCCAGTCGCGATGCTGCACATAAACGCTGGCCGGTTGCTGGTTCAGCGTATTATTGAGTTCCCGGATTGTACCTGGTTTGATATTCACAGATACGCGATAGGGGTTAAACCAGGCGTGGACTTTCATTCCGCGCTTATGGGCTTCATCGAGCATAAATTGCAGGGGATCGTAGCCTGGGTCCTGACCAATTTTCCCGGTCATCACATCTGACCAGGGCAGTATTTGCGAGGGCCACAGGGCAGTTGCATCAGGTTTAACCTGGAAGAATACCGTGTTGATCCCAAGACGTTGAAGTTGATCCAGTTTGTTGGTCAATGCTTGCTGCTGTACGTGCATTCGGCTGGTGGGGTTACTGATATTTACCGAGCTAATCGGCGGCCAGTCGAGTCGGGAAACAGTTGCCAGCCAGATACCGCGCATTGGCTGCTGCGAGAGTTGTGTGCTGGCTGGTGGTTGTGTTTTTTGCACAGGCGTCACCAGAGATGTCGGTGGCGTGCTCTTACAACTGCAAAGAAGAACCGCCAGAGCAATCAAAGAACATGAGCGCCTGGCGACAAGGGTAACGTTTCGGGAGCAGATATCCATGCCTGATTTCCGGTAAACATATGTGCCGCTCATTCTCGTACTTATCCAGGGTAAGTCAATACAACCAACGGTTACAAAAAAGACGGGAGTGATCAAATTCATCACTCCCGTTCTGGGTTGTGTTACGACACTTAAACAGGGTTAGTGTTTTTTGTTATCGATCACCACATAGTGCGGGGAACGGGCACGTGGGTGCAGGAAGAAATGCCCCTTCGGTGCGTTCTGACTGTTGATAGGTTCCAGTGCCACACCAGTATCCACTTTGTGTTTGCGGTCATGCAGCGCATAGAGGATAAACGGCAGAGCGAGTACCACCAGGAAACTTACTACCAACAATTCAACGTACATATCGGTCGAGTCACCCTGGATGTTATCCGGTGGCAGGAAGGAAACAATGAACGCCATAATTGAAGTCAGCAGACCCACAATCGCGACCACCAGTTTCACACCTTTACCGCCAGGGATATTAAATGTGCGTTTTAAATCAGGGTGTTTAAGAACTAACACAATGTAGCCAATAAACAGCATGAAATAAGCACACAGATAAATTACCACGGTCAACGCCAGCGCGATCAGGAAGGACATGTTGTTACCACCACCTGTATTGGTGAGGATAATCAACGCGATGGAAGTAATTACCAACTGAGAGATAACCAGCGTTACTGGCACGCCATTTTTATTCATTTTGGCGAACGCAGCGGGTAGCAGGTTTTTCTGCGCAGTCACATACATACCGCGAGAAGGGCCAACAATCCAGGAAGCGATTTCCGCCAGAACACCCAGCAGCAGCAGGGCTGAGATGACACGAACTGTCCACTCAATTTCCGGTGCCACATGTGACATCAGAACGGTGAAAGTTTGCATAACACCTGCGGATAAGTTGATTTCATTCCCTGGAATCACCATCGCAATGGACAAACCACCGACAGAGCTTAGGCAGATTGCTGCCACCATCAGCAGTAACATGGCTAACGGATAGTCTCGTCCTGGGTTGCTCATTTCATTGACGTGGGTTGCGGAAGCTTCTACCCCCATATAACTCAGGATAAAGGCGACAAACACAACCAGCGTGCCAACTTTTGTGAAATCAGGGAAGAAGGTTTTCGCATCCATTTCGATAGCAATCGGCGCACCGGAGTGCAGATAGATTGCCGCTAAGGCGATCAAAATAAATGCAGGCAGCAAGATACCGGCGAAGAAACCAACTTTGGCAATCCGCGCCGTATATTTGGTGCCGCCGAACTGGGTCAATGCCAGCGCCCAAAGAATGATGAGTGCGGCAATGGTTTTCGTGACCGGGTCTTCGTTTAGTGCTGGCCATTTCAGGATGTAGGAGAGCGCACCTAATACGAAATAGAGCATCGGAATAAAGCCAATTGCGATTTGCAGATAGCCAAAGGAGATAGCTGCAAATCCCCATTTAAGCCCCAGGGTATTTGATACCCATGCGAATACACCACCTTCCTCCCAGCCTTCCACGGTAGCCATTTCAGCAGCACACAGGCCCACGGGAATAAACCACAAAATCCCGCCTAATAGCAGGAAAAAGACTAATGAAAAACCGGAAGTTGCGAAAGTTGGGTATTCATAAACAGCCATAACCATCGACGCCGTAATAGCGAAGAATCCAAGCAATGTTAGCTGCTTAGCTTTACCTGTCTGTACTGATGTAGCCATATTATCCCCCTAAAACGGTTGTCCTGTCGGAACCGCACCTGTCTTGTCCTGAACGCCGTTCAGAGCAACATTTTCCATTGCTAATGCCAGTGAACAGACTTTAGAAATTACCCCAGGGCAAAGTAGAAATCTGAATCGCCCCGGGAGTTACAGTGATCACTCACGCGCCTGGCGTGTCGCTGTATCAGGTATGTTTAAAGCTGTTCTGTTGTGCAATACCCTGTAATTTCGGATGGTCGCTGAGATATTTCAGGGAGGCTTTGTAGTCTTCCAGCAGCAGTTCAGCGAAGTCCATTTCGAAACCACGGCGGCACATAATGCGCATTACTACTACGTCGGTAGCTTCACCACCGAGGGTAAAGGCAGGAACCTGCCAGCCGCGCAGTCTCAGGCGTTCAGAGAGGTCATACAGGGTATACCCTGGATCTTCCCCATCTTTCAGTTTGAAGCAGACAGCCGGGATACCTTCGTCAGGGCGACCGGTACAGATGAACTCATACGGCCCCAGTTTGGCGATTTCATCCGCAAGGTATGCCGCTACCTGATAAGAGGCGTTCTGCACTTTGGTGTAGCCTTCACGACCAAGACGCAGGAATTCATAGTATTGAGCGATAACCTGACCTGCCGGGCGGGAGAAGTTGATGGCGAAAGTACCGATCTGCCCCCCCAGGTAGTCGACGTTAAATACCAACTCTTGCGGCAGAGCTTCTTCGTCACGCCAGATAACCCAACCGCAGCCCAACGGAGCAAGGCCGAATTTGTGACCCGAACTGCTGATAGATTTCACACGTGGCAGACGGAAATCCCAGACAATATCCGGGGCAACAAACGGTGCGAGGAAACCACCACTGGCGGCATCGATATGCATATCGATATCAATACCGGTATCCGCCTGGAATTTATCCAGTGCATCGTGCAGCGGTTGTGGGAATTCATAGTTACCGGTATAGGTCACACCGAAGGTCGGCACTACGCCGATGGTGTTTTCGTCGCAGGCTTCAATCATGCGCTGCGGATCCATGAATAACTGTCCCGGACGCATAGGGATCTCACGCAACTCTACATCCCAGTAACGGGCAAATTTATGCCAGCAGATTTGTACCGGGCCACAAACCAGGTTGGGTTTGTTCGTTGGTTTGCCAGCAGCTTCCATACGTTTGCGCCAGCGCCATTTCATCGCCATCCCGCCCAACATACAGGCTTCAGAGGAGCCGATGGTGTTGGTGCCTACGGCCTGGCCGTTTTTCGGAGTCGGCGCATGCCATAGATCTGCAACCATATTTACGCAGCGCAGGTCGATAGCGGCTGATTGCGGATACTCTTCTTTATCGATCCAGTTTTTATTGATCGATAAATCCATCAGTTTATGGACATTTTCGTCATCCCAGGTCTGGCAGAAAGTTGCCAGGTTCTGACGGGCGTTACCATCGAGAAATAATTCATCGCTGATAATCTGGAACGCGATATCATCACGCATTTCATGAAGCGGAAAATGTTTTGATTCCGCTACGGTAGAAATGGCTTTAGCGCCAAAACGTGAATCGAGTAGTTCAGAGCGAAAATCCGTTACTTGCTTCTTGTCCATTTTTAACTCCTTAAATGATATGAACGCATGAAAAAAATAGGATTTCTCCACAAAACAGGCAAGTAACGGCTAAATAACAAATTCCTAAATAGAATAAATATTTTTATTTATTATTGCTTTGTTTTTCATTGTTTCCTCATTAAAACAATGTGTTACAGGATCAGTTTTGTTTCGTGTGTGTTTATTTTTAGGTGGGATTAATGCATAAACAAAATAATAAAAATAATCTCAAAACAATCAATATCAGATATGTCGAATATTTCTTGCAATAAATTTTTTAGCAGGACAGAACCACAACCGTATTAAAGTTGTGGTTCCGAAATATTTTATTTTGGCAACAATACACCAGAGTAAATATTTACTGCTGAGGAGAGATATTTACGCGCAGTGTTGTTCACCTGTTCAGGGGTAAGTTGCTGCAAGAGCTTTTCCTGTTCGGTCCAGGCCGCAGGATCATTATATTGTACAAGACTGCTGACAATAGTATTCGCTAATTGCTGTGTGTTCTGTTGTTGGATCTCCAGATTTCGCTGCATATTTTTACGATACTCATTGAGCTCCTGCGCATTAATGCCTTTCACGAGGCGATCAGCCATCACCTTATTAGCAAGCGTTAACAATTCCTGATGGCGCTCCGGCTGGCAGGTAAAGCCGATGACATGCGTCAGATCGTTGGCCTGTTTATCAACAGAAAAACGAGAGGAGACGCTATACACCCCGGAAGCCTGCTCACGAATATTCACCCGAAGATCTTTCGCCAGTACGGCGTTAAAGGCATCCAGCGCCATTCGTACAGGCAGGGTTACAGGCGAACGGGTATCGAAGCGCTTCCATTGTGCCACCTGTGCGACAGGTTCATTTTGTTCTTTCAGCGTAATATTCGCATTCGTGGTTGCCCGTTTTAACGGTTGGCCAGCGGACAGAACATGTTCACTCTGCTTCAGAGAACCGATATAACGTGTCACTAACGGCAGCAATGTTTCCTCATCAATATTACCGACAATCACAAACGTGAGATCTGCGGGAGATGAGAAGAGCTGGCGGTCAACTGCCAGAGCTTGTTCAGCACTAAATTGCGCCAGTTGTTTTTCAGTCAGACGCTGCGCACGGTCATCGGCATAACGGGCTTCATACATTTGCTGCGCGAATTTCTCTGCCGGACGCTGATCCAATGTTTTCAGAGACTGAATCTGGGCATTTTTCATGGACTCCCAGATATTGTCGTTGATTTTGCTGTTCGAGATTCGTTGATTTAGCAACTGGAAGCCAGGCTCAGGGTTATTCACTCGCGCATTGACAGAGAGCAGAGTATTTTGCCCGCTGACTTTGGTGCTCATTGTCACGGCATTTTCTGCACTCCAGCGCTTAAGGCTTGAGGCAGACAACTGCCCAACTCCGCTGCCGCTAACCGCTTTATTTGCCAGCGCAATAATCGCTTTCTGTTCCGCCGGGAAACTCAGATCACCTTTATCTGATACCGCAATGATTTGCAGTTTTTCTTCATTGCTCGCCGTTTTCGCTACCACGACACGTGCGCCATTAGAGAGCGTCAACGAAGTCAGATCGTCAGCCAGCTTTTCCTGGTGAGTGATTTTCGCCTGGGCATTATCTGCAACTGTCAGGGTTAAATTTATTCCAGGGAAAACGTATGGCGGCAGTTTTTTATCAGCATAGGTTTTTTCCAGCTGCTTTATGGCTTGTGGCGAGAGCGCTTTTTTGGCTGCAGCATCGCTGTTTACCATTTGTTCCCAGAACGCATCCTGATTCTTCCTTAGTTGCTGCCATTTCTGCGCCAGGCTTTCGACGGTGATTTGCGCCCAGAGACGCTCAGACAGTTGATAAGTCTGCTGCGGGGAGAGGAATGGCGTGTTATTCAGTGAGCTGGAGGCGATACGACTGGTCAGCATACGCAGGTCTCGCTCAGCCTGCTGATCCGCAGCATTTTTCAGCCAGGTCAGCCGTGTGGCTTTCAGGTCTTCCAGTTCCTCGGTGGAAAAACCGTATTTATCAATAGTTGCCAGTTCAGTCATTAAGGCATTTGCGGCATCCTGCATATTGTCGTCACGAGCATTAATTCGAAAAAATAGCGACTGATAATCAGGGGCGATTTTCACGCTACGCGCAGTTCCGCCAGAAATATGTTTCAGTTTACCGGACTGAATACGTTCCAGCAGTCGCTGATTAAATAACTGAATAAGCATACTCAGCTCAGCTTGTTCGATGAAACTTTGCTCATCCGTTACCTGAGTCAGCGGCAGACGATAATAGAGGGCAATGCCATTTACGCGGTTTTCTTTATCATTAATGATATTAAAGCGCAGGTTGTTTTCCGCTGTTGTCGGCCAGACGCGATTTTGAGCCGATTTGGTTGCGGGCAGTTTGCCTAAATGATTGTTGATCAACGCCAGTGCTTCTTTGCTGTCGATATCACCGACGATAATGAAGGTCATATTGTCTGGCTGATACCAACGCTGATAGAAAGCACGTAGCTGTTGCGGTGTAACAGTGGCAACGGTATCCATCAGACCAATCGGCTCGCGATCTAAATTACGCGTGTTAGCCAGCAGGAAAGGGCGACGTGCCTGAGATGTGCGCCATTTAGCATCCTGATGTGCGCGCCACTCCTCGGTAATGACTCCTCGTTCTGCCGCAACTTCTTTCTCATCAAAGGTTGCCTCTGCGCTCCATTCACTAAAAATGGACATCACCTTTTGCAGGTTCTCTTTCTGCGTGGTCGGGAGGCTAACCTGATATACCGTTTCGTCATAGCTGGTATACGCATTGACATCACGGCCAAAGCGCAAGCCCATGCTTTCAAACGTTTCGATAACTTTATTCCCCGGCCAGGTTTTGGTGCCGTTGAACATCATATGCTCAACAAAATGTGCCACACCGCGCTCGTTATCTTCTTCCTGTAATGAACCTGTATGAATTTGCAGCCATAAATTCACCTGATCTTTCGGTTGAGCATGAGGGTAAATCATGTATTTCAGGCCATTTTGCAGTTGCCCGGTAATCAATTTTTCATCTTGCGGTAGGGGAGCTGCTATTAATCTTTCTGGAATTAGCAGCAATGTTGCGACAAAGGTCAGTAAGTAACAGAGTTTCCTCATTTTTTTCTCCATACAAAAGCCGGGTAGGGAAATCCCACCCGGCTAACTCAATTTTTCAGGGTTAAAATTTCATGCTGACATCAAGCCAGAACTGCCGACCGCTGGCGTAGGTAGAGACGCCTGCTGTTGAGAGATCGACCGCAGTTTTGCTATCCAAAACGTTGAGGATATCGGCACTGAACGTCAGGTTTTGGGCTTTAAGGAACTGAGGCGTCCAGGAAATGCGGGTATCCCAGTTCAGGCTACTATCCAGTTTTTCATCAACATACTGTTTGTAATCAGCGTACTGACTCTGATATTGCGAGTTTGTTTTGCCTAACTGAATGCGAGCTTTCCGTGCATCCTGCCAGGTGAGGGTATTTGCCCATACCAGGCCAGAAGGCTGGTGGGTGAAATCCATATTTAGCGAGATCTTCAGCGGGTTATTAAAATCAGCCACCGGTACACTGTCATAAGAGACCAGATTTCCGTTGTATACGACTTTATTGTCGCCGGTATTGGTTTCTTCATAGCCACTGTTTAGTCGTAGATTGCCCTTACTTTTGATATAGCTGAAAACAATTTGCGGGTTGATCGCAAACTGGCTGACCTGAAGAGGCTCGGCCAGTTCAAAACTCAGGTTAAATGAGTGCGTTTTAGTCGTACCGTCATTGTTATATTCGGTAATTGTCGTCTTTGTTGCGCTATCGGTATGGCTGGTTTTGCTGATTTGGTCATGGGCAGAACGATAAACGTAGTTTGCTCTGGCAATAACGTTATCGGTAATTTTTTGCTGTAATCCCAATGCCAGTTCATCGTTATAAGGTGTTTTGAGATCCTCATAACGGGTCAGCGTTTTGTTACCGGAAAGCGATTCGGTCCAACTGTTACGGATATCCCTTAACCCCATGTCAAGAATATTACCGCCATAATAGCGGTTATAACCGGCAGTAATGAGTGACGACCGATCGGCAAAAATATCCCACTCAGTCATAAAACGTGGTGAGATATTAGTGTTCTTAAGGTAAGTATCGTAGTCGTAACGTAGACCAGGCATCAGGGAAATATTTTTCCAACTCATACGATCAGCCAGGTAGAGGGTGTAGTTATAGATTCCCAAACTCCCTTTCCCTTTATGGTAAATGGTGTGGTTGGTTTTAATCCCGGAAGACTTAATTTGATAAGACTCAGACTGGTTATGTCGCTGCGTCCAGGCATCAGAGTAGATATATTCCGCACCAAAATAAGGTTGATGTGTGAAATTGCCGATCTCGATTTTTTGCCAGTCAAGGCGCGTTTTGAAGGTGTAGTTGTCTATGGCCTGAGAAATATGGCCTAATCCACCACGGGTACAACGACCGCGAATATCACCATATGTACATACATCTTCGGTATACCAAATGTCATGGTCATGACGAGTGTAGTCGCTAATATGATCCCACCCGAGGGTAGTATGCAGTTTCGCTTTTGCTAACTGATAATCCATATCCCATGCGACACCGTAAGATTTGTTACCCATTTCACGGTCAGATTCCGGGAAGGTACTGGTGTTATAATCGCGACGAGATTCAGTATATTTGAATGTCAGATCGTGGGTAATCGTATCACTGGCAAACCAGGAGAATTTACTCAGTGCGGTATCAATCAGGTTTTTATACTGTGCGCGGCCTTCAACAATACCGTTGTTGGAAACATAATCTGCACGGGTAATATCCGACTGACGACGTGAGAAACCAGCGGTTACGCCGAAGTTATCTGTCAGCTCCTGGTTAAATGACAGGCTGTAGAAGTTCTTTTTGAACTCAGGAGAGTAATAAGTACTCCCTGAAGATCCCTGGTTCCAGGCATTCTTGTTTTTTTCATCAATATGCGAAGTCATCCAGTCTGAGCGCGTCGTGCGGTAGCCCAGTTTGATACTGTTGTCATCAGCATTAAAACGTTTGATTTTGGCATCAATGACGCCACCATTGAAGTGACCAAACTCCACCGGAACAAAGCTGTCATAAACAGTGACATTATCCAGTAACGAGATATCAAGATAATATCCCTGCGACATACCACTGATATTGGTTGCGTTACTGCTATCAGATTCATTCGCTGGATTGAGGTTGTTTGTGGCGCTTACACCATCAATCAAATAAGCATTTTGATAGGGCGAAGCACCATGAATTGAAATTTTTTCCGGGCGAATATCGCCCTGATTTAAAGAAGTACTCTGGGTGGTATCCATACGCACCGCAGGGTTAGTTCTTAGCAAATCGCTAATGTTGCCATTACCCGTGGGTAATCGTTCAATACTTTCACTTGTGTAATGTGTATTGCCATTTACTGGCACGGGCACAGGGGCATATACCGTCATTTGTTCGAAGAAAGGGGTATATTTTTCGTTATCCTCAGCGGCAACGGCTAAATCGGCGCCACATAAAATGACGCCTGGAATAAGCACTCGTTTCATTAAAAAAATCTCCTCTGCGGGCTTTTGTTATAATTATTAAGCCGCGCTAATGTCACAAATATCGTCTGCCAGAGACCACAATCCCGGCTGATGAGAAACCATAATGACACCACTTCCAGGTAATTGTTGGCGTACTAAACGTAATAAGCGGATTGCCTCCAGTTCTTCCAGATGAGAGGTTGTTTCATCCAAAAATATCCATTTCGGACGATGTAAGAGAATTCTGGCTAAAGCGATTCGTTGTTTTTCTCCACTGGATAAAATATCTCCCCAGCGATCAAACTCTTCTAATCGATCCTTTAATTTAACTAAACCTACCAGATGTAGGGCGTTGTTAATGTCGTTGTCATCCACAGTGACAGGTAGCGTTTTGCAAATAATATCTTTCAGCTTCCCAGACTTAATTAATGGCGCTTGCGGTACGTAGCAAATATCAACAGGGGAAGAAATATCACCCTGAAACCACGGCCAGCAGTGCGATAACGTTTTCAATACCGTTGTTTTACCAACTCCAGAAATACCTTTTAACAACAGCCACTTGCCAGGAACAACCTTGAGGTTGAGATTTTCCAGCAATGGTCGATTATCCGGGGTATGAATAGTGCCATCTTTTACCTGAATCTTATGATCATTAACATCCGGCTTTTTAACCACGCGTTGTTCAGTGAGTTGATGAAATTCGTACAAACGGTCGATAACAGCTGCCAGTTCTGCAAGTTCGTCGTATTTATAGATAAACCAACTGAGGTTATTCGAGACCAGCATAAAAGCCTGGCGTGATTTCATCAGTCCGCCTAAATTGATCTGCCCGGTAATGAATTGTGGCAGCAGAAGAAAGTAGGGCAGTACACTCAGTGAACGTGAGTAGACGTTCTGCCAGTAGTCCAGCCAACGCTGGCGGTTCATTAATTGGTGCCAGTTTTTCTTAATGGTAGTGAAATTATCAGACAGCTCTTGTTGCTGGTGGTGTTCTGCATTACTCAGAGCAATTAGCTCTGCCTGCTTATTATGCTGCACAAGGTTGGCACGGAAATTTGCTTCGCTACGCTGTTTCTCAACGTTGAGCGGGCGAATACGCTTGCCTACTTTATGGGTAAAAAGTGTTCCGCCAATAACAATAAACACCACGGTGTACACCATATAGCCCTGAATATGCCACGTTTCTCCTGCAAGGGAGAACGAAAGTGTACCGGCACTTTGCCAAAGAATAACCGTAAAAGTGACCAACATGCTCAATGACTGGATAAAGCCAAATGCAAGACTTAACGTTTTGCTAATCAGAAGCAGGATGTCTTCGGCAATACGTTGGTCCGGGTTATCGGTATGTTTATGTTCAGTGTCGAGTTGGCTGAAATAGTAATTTTTGTCCTGTAACCAGCGCTTAAGATAGTAGTCAGTTAACCACTCGCGCCAACGAATTGTCAGTAGTTTAATAAGCCATGTTTTGTTTACGGATATTAATACATAGACACCAAGAAGCACCGGAAACCATAACACCAGCTGCCAAAGTTTATCAGTCTCTTTTTGGCTTAGAGCATTGAAAAAATCGTTGTTCCAGTCATTCAACCACACCTGAATTTTTACAACGCCAAGGATCATGGCGAGGATAACGATGATCAAAAATACTGAAGTTTTATTGTTTTTACGTACCCAAAATGGTTTCAGTAGGCAAAGATATTTTGCTATTAACATACAAGCCTAAATGGTAACAATTATCATTAGCGTCGCGGATTGTGCCACTTTGTGAGTAGTTATTGCAAGATTTTACAGTTGAAAATTTTTTAACTATTAAATATCTAATTGATAATTATGCATATTTTAGGTGTTAACTGTATTTGGTGATGTTTTTGGCTAGAAATTAATCCTTATAGTTGCACTGGGTTACAGTTTACCTGGTGAAGGGTGATTGCGTTTGTTAATATTGGCTTGTTTATTAGTTTCGGTATTGAATAATATGTTGGTAAGTATATTTCTTTCGAATGAAATTGAGTTCCTGATTTATCTATTGGCTCAAATATTTTATTTATAAGCTCATTTTTAAATATTCATTTTTTAATATCTCTATGATTGGCAAGATTTTTTTGTCTATTCGGCTTGTTCACCGTTCTTGTCTGAAGAGCATTTAAAACCGCATAGTATCGTGCAGAGGGATGTCATTCTTAAATTTTCCCTCATAAGGACATTTCTTCATAACTAACAAAAGGGCTTTATCGTGATAAAAAAAACACTACTGGCAGTGACTATTTCTACAACGCTTATTTCTGGGGTGGCTTTCGCTGCAGAAGGTAATGACACTGGCGTTCTGACTTCTGCAACTACAGCACCATCGGTTGGTTATCGACCTGTTGCTGTTGCAGGGGAAGAAGGTTTGGAGGTAAAGGGAAAGTTGTATATAGGTCAGACGTTAAGAATAGATAAATTATTTTATACTGATAAAGACGGCGATGGTATTGATAATACCACAGGAAAGGGAGAATCTGTTCTTGATAAATCTGAGATTAAATGGTTTCTGATTAGTAAAAATGTAAATAATCCTGACTTAAGTGGTACTCCATCACATTCAGGTACACAATTTGAAATTCCAAAAAATGCCTCTCAGAGTGTAATCTGGATTACGTATAAAGTCGCTGCAAGTGCAGGTCATCCTTATCAGGCATTCTCAACACATAAAATTAAATTAACGTCAAAGATTAAAGGCCTTGAAGGAGGCACAGATGGTATCATTACGAACCGTGCTTCAAATGTAAGTATTATAATAAATAATCCGGGAGATAAAAATCCATCTAACGAATTGAATGGTACTGACTCAATAAACTCTCCAATTGTTGGCGCAACCTTATCTACAAAGTGTTCTTTCAAAGATGACGAAAAGTCTAATGCAAGCAATTGTGATTCGGAAGGTTATTCATTTCAGTGGTTTAGCGCAAATGAGTTGAATGGAATATATACAAAAATAGATAACGCATCAAATTCGACATATACAATTCCATCGGATCAACAAAATCTTTATTTCAAAGTCGAACTTACACCGTTGACTATGAATGACAGTAAAACACCTCCTGTAGTCGTCAAAAAATCCTAATTTATTCGGGATAATTCCAGTTGCAGCATATGCAACTCAAAGTATGACGAGTATAGCAAAATTAAAATGAGCTCTTTTATAAGGGAAGGGCTCTTTCTGGTTCTGTCATGGAGAGATAATCAGTGAAATTAACACCTACACCTTTGGCTCGCTGGTTGGCCTGGGTATTAGTCGGTACACAGCTGCTGACCCCGGCGGCACTTGCCCAGGCAATGCTACCGGAAATCACTCGATCAGGTGCAGATAGCAGCGTCGATAAAACAGATCAACCCGAAGCAGAATGGCTGGCTTCACGCGCATCGTCCCTGGGTAGCTTGTTGCAAGAAGGTAATATTAGCGACTTCGCAAAAAATCAGATCCAGGCGCTACCACAAACTATTGCTAACGATGGCATTACCAGCGGTATCAAACACTGGCTGCCCGAGGCGCAGTTTCGTGGGGGGATCACCCTGGAAGACGCAAGCAAGTATCGTTCAGCAGAAGCAGACCTGCTGATTCCATTATATCAGTCCACTAGTTCGATCTTATTTGGACAGTTGGGCCTACGCGACCACGATAATAATAGTTTTAATGGCCGATTTTTCGTAAACACCGGTATTGGCTGGCGTCAGGATGTCGGCGACTGGTTACTGGGTATCAACTCCTTCCTGGATGCTGATGTACGTTACGATCATTTACGGGGAAGTCTGGGCGTTGAGTTATTTCGCGATAGTATGAGTCTGGCTGGCAACTGGTACTTTCCTCTCTCGGACTGGAAAGCTTCGAAAGTGCAACCGCTTCATGATGAAAGACCGGCAACGGGTATTGATGTACGGCTCAAAGGTGCGTTACCGTCACTGCCCTGGTTTGGAGCGGAACTGGCATTTGAACAATATTTTGGTGATAAAGTCGATATCCTCGGGAACGACTCACTGACTCGCGATCCTGCGGCGTTCACTGGTGCAATTACGTGGAAACCAGTACCTCTTGTTGAGATCAAGGCGGGGTACAAAGATGCCGGTAGTAGTGGTTCACAAACAGAAGCGGGATTAAACCTGAATTACACCTTTGGTGTACCGCTGAGGGCACAGTTGGATCCTTCCCAGGTTCGCCCAGCCAGTAACACGACCAACCGTACTGCCTTTGTTGATCGTAATTACAATATTGTTATGGAATATCGCGAACAGGCCAGTCGTATACGAGTATATGCCTCACCTGTAAACGGTCAGTCAGGTGACACCGTCACGTTAAGTGCAACTATAAACAGTCGTTATCCAGTTGAACGCATTGAGTGGACAGGTGACGCTGAACTTATTGGCGGATTACAACAACAGGGTAATGTCAATAGTGGATTGCGATTACCTGATCTCTCTCTGGACGTCACTGAAAATAAAGAATATTCATTGTATTTAAAAGTTACGGACAGCCGGGGAAATTCGGTAACCTCTGAGCGCATCCCGGTTACAGTAAGTATTAATCCTGAAAGTTTCACACCTTATTTAAACGTACTTCATGATGAAGTTCGCCGTGAAGAGGGTAAATTTGTTATTCCTTCACCAACAGTCAACGATGACAATGGCAGTATCATAGAATGGCATTATGTTCGAGTACGCTCGAAAGACGAATGGAAAAGCTTAAAACCTGAAAACGTGGAATATAGTACTCATAGTCCCGGACTGTCGTTTAAATCTTTGGGGGGTGAAGAACGTGATGGACAATGGATCGAAAAAGTGCAACTCGTTGTCAAAGATCCTACAGCACGTATGACACTAGCAGCGATGGAACTTAATATTTCAGCTACAGGCCCGGGGGGCACTCATCCGGTAAATGGTACTATCCGTATGACCCCGGTGATGAATCTCACCGATAAAGTGAGCAGTGTTCAAATACTTTTCACTGCTGGAACTGAAGAACTTAATGGCAGTACAAATGCACCCGTTGTTGGCAGCACATTGCAGGCAAAGACTACCTGTGACACTGACAAAGATTGCTCTTCGCTATTTCGTTATCAATGGGAAATATCCCCGGATGGTAACAGATGGTACGACGTGCCCGGTGCTACAGGGCAGTCGTGGCTTATGCCCGCAGTGATGGACGGGCACTCATTGCAAAACAAGCAGGTCCGCGTTCGGGTGGTATCAGAAAATGTCCCTACACATTAAATAACTGGAGATACAGGAACTGATCGCACTCCTGCCACTTATTAATATTTGTGGTGGGAGATATACTCGTCATACTTCAAGTTGCATGTGCTGCATATACGGGCGTGTTCGGCTTCAGATCCGTTTGCTGCGGGGCGACGTAGCCGTTATTCAAAATGTAACATCCAAAGTAGATTACATTTTTACAGGAATATAGTAAGAGAAATTAATTGTATGACCTTTGTCTCTTTCAATAATTTCGAAATCACGGCCATTACCTCTGATGAGATTATGTGCATAAAGAATGTTTCTATATAAAACATTCGGCAATCCGACCATGTCATTCAAAATACCTCGTCGAGAAATTTTAATATAATCACCACTTGCTATTGCAATATCTGTTTTACTATTTGCTCCATCATCATATACATAATCAACAACCATGGAGCTTTTACTATGAAGGGAAGGGTAGTAGCTTACACTACTTCTAATTTGCGAAGTATGTTGAAGTGAGCGAAATTTCATATCATTTATTTGCATAGCTGCTTTTTGCCAGAAATCTAAACGCGATGACATATCGAGATGAAACTGATGGAGGCTCCCTGAAAAAGTATCACCTTCATAATAAACAAAATCATAGACAACATCTGTTCTTTCTGATGGATCAACAAAATGAATTTTTTTACCCCATTGCTGGCTTCGACGATAGGCGAGGGGTGTCATTTGATAATAACGCTTAAAAACCCGACTAAAACTCTGTGGCGAGTCGTAGTGATAACGTAATGATATATCCAGCACGGACAGATTGGTGAGTTTGAGCAGATGAGCTGTATAGGACAGGCGTTTCAAACGTACGTATTCCGCGACACTGTGTCCTGTATATTGCATAAACAGTGTATGTAAATGTCTTCTGCTGTAACCTGAAATTTTTACCAGATCTTCAACGTTAATAGGGGATTCTATATTTTTGTTTATCCAGGCGAAGATGTTTATCATGACTTATTAGTGATATATGCAGGTATTTTAGTCTAACGCAATTCAATTCAACGGAACGCAGAGTTATGCTTTGTTCTGTAGTGTTTTGTTAACTTTTGTGGGCGTAATACCATAGTATTTACGAAATGCGGTGCAAAAGCTTGAACTTGAACGAAAACCACTTTCATAAGCAACTTCAGCCACGCTTTTTGATGATTTTTTAATAAGATTTAATGCGTGACACATTCGGGTATCTAAATAAACCGTCCTGAAAGATGAGCCTTCTTTTTGTAATTTCCGTTTTAAGGCTGCAATACTAACGTGTAGTTTTTTTGCACAGAGCTGCAATGTCCATTTACATTTAATATCACTTGATATTATTTTATGGATTCGTTCTGAATAACTGCTACTCATAGCCCGCTCAAGGGAATCTATAAACCCATGATGTTTAGTAAAGACGGATAATAAATAGCAGACGCTACTAACCATCTTAGTTTTATCTATTATTTTTGCTGTGGCATTACGGCAGATATATTCAAAAGTGTTATCGAGAGAATGTTCACTTTTCACAGAATAATATTTACTCATTCTTCCTGGAAGTTTTCTATGCTCTACAGGAGAAATATATGTGCAGACAGGCAATGCTCTTTTTAGTACATCCTCTGTAAGTTCAATGACCTGGACGTGATCGCTCTTCAATGTTTTTTTGTGGTTAAATGAGAATGTGCATCCTTTTTCAATATAGATGATGTCGTCACTATAAATCATTTGGGGGAGAGTCTCATTTAAATCAAAAAAAAATTGGGCATTTCCTCCAGTAATCCGTATTAGAACCGAGTGTTTTAAATGAAAACTGGACAAGTGAAAAGGTTGTATCTGCGAGGATTGATGCTCCTTATGCTCAACCACATATCTTATGTCTTGTGTTATATGTGCAATCAGTTCCATTGAAACCCTTTACGCAGTGCTTTTGTACGGCGCATTTTGCAACAACTCACAATAAAAATCGTAGCAATTTGGGCAGCATCGAAAAAACATCGCACCAACGAAAGTCCATGTTAACCATGCTTGTCCGAATAGCCATGGTTGGCTCAAAACAGGGGAAACAAGATTCCGACAGTAGGGTAGTAATTTGCTGACTCTATCAGGTGAGACCTGGGGATAAGACTAAGACGTTGCTTATCCAGTTCGTAATTTAACATAATATACATTATGCGCACTTAAATTGTAGTAGCTAAATTGAGATGTCCGTCTCTGACTAAATGACATGTCCGCGCTACAGTCTCACCACAGCGATCACTGCTTTCAAAGGTTGAGACTCATGGCGGCATACAAGTTGGTAAATAAACAAAAGGGTTTGAAATGAAGATTTATACTTATCCTAAAAGTAGATCTCTGAGAGTACTTTGGGTACTTGAAGAAATTGGAGTAACTTACGAGGCCATTAAAGTTGATCTTTTCAATCGCGGTTCTAACGTGAAATCACCGCATCCTCTTGGAAAAGTTCCTTTTTTGATAGACGAAGAAGTATCAATAAGTGAGACCCTTGCCATATGTATCTACCTTTGTGAAAAACATCAAAATTTCACTCTTTATCCCGCAAACTTGGGTGAAAAAGCCTCTGTTAATTCTTGGTTGAGCTTTAGCCTCACCGATTTAGAAGCACCTGTATGGGGGTTGCTCAAACACATCATTTTTACTCCAGAAAATCAACGCTCCACAACCTTAATGAATTACTTTAGAGAAGAAGCAGACAAGGTTATCTCCCAAATTCACTTCAACTCAGCTCATACTTGGATCGCAGGTAATTATTTTACTCTGGCTGACATTTTTCTCTCTCACACATTGCAATGGGCAAAAGTGTGTGGATTAGACATCAACGCAGAAACTAACAGCTATATAGTTAGAACAATGAGCCGACCCGCATTCGTGAAAGCTCAAGAAAGAAATAATTTTTAATCAGAGTTGTAATCTGTATTGGAATGTATGCATGGTTGAAGTCCAAAAGTCCGCTGCTGGCACAAAGCGGACTTTTCAGCTTTGCCCTGCCCCGGATATCTGAACTTAGGTTTGATATATGGTTTTGGTAAAAGTCCAGTTTGACCAAACGCATAACTAACAGCCACACCCATCAGAATGTGGCTTTCATCATGCCACTACAATCCCGGCGCTTTCCATAATGATGTTGTCAGCCCGTGATCAACCAGCCCCAGCTGATCCTGATAAACAGCCTGCCACTTATCGCGTGAATCCTGATAAAGTTCATGCTTTTCCGGGTCTGGTGTGTGCGTCCGTTCCCAGCGCACCAGGCGTTCTCCGGCTTCTGCCAGTGATGAAAAAATCCCGGCACCGACGCCAGCTGCAATGGCACATCCTAATGCAGTAGCTTCTTTGACCACCGGAATATTGACGGGTAATCCCGAGACATCAGCGAGAATTTGACTCCATAATTTCCCTTTAGAACCTCCGCCGGCAAAGACCAACGATGTGGGATGAATATTCGAAAAATCAGCAATTTGCTGCAAGTTACACGCTGATACAATCGCCGCATTTTCTTCCAGCGCACGGAACAATGTCGCTTTGTTACATTTATCCGGATCAATAGACAAATTAATAAAGGAAGGCGCAGCATGATACCAGGTTTTAAAGCGCATTTTGTCAGAGAATATCGGCATCACGCCCCACGATCCAGGCGGCACCCGACTTGCCATCTCTTCAAGCAGCGTGTAAGTATCGATACCTAAGCGCTCGGCAATCAATTTTTCTTCGGCACAAAATGCATCGCGGAACCAGCGCATGGTGAGTCCGGTAAAAAAGCTAATAGATTCAGCTTGTACCATGCCGGGAATAACATGGGGATTAACGCGTACGTTCATTTCCGGATCGGTCACTGGTGCGGCTAAGTTTACAACTTGCTGCCAGAATGTACCGCCAAGTACGGCAGTTTGTGTCGGACGGACAACGCCTAACCCCAGGCAACCAAGTTGTACATCCCCTCCTCCCACGACTACCGGAGTGCCCGCCTTCAGACCGCAAAGTTCCGCCGCTTGTGAACTTACCACGCCCAGCAATGTGCCGGTTTCTTTGACAGGAGAAAGAATATCGGCCCGTAGGCCAGCCATATCCAGCAATGCAGGTTTCCAGTTACGGGTGGAGAGGTCGAGAAGCCCGGTAGTCCCCGCATTCGATGGATCGACTGCCAGTTCACCGCTGAGCATATAGGCCAGCCAGTCGCTTATCATGGTGATGGTTGATGCCTGACGGTAAATATCGGAACGATGGTGCGCCAGCCAAAGTAATCTGGGGATGGCACTTAAAGCCAGCGTTTGTCCGGTCGCGCGATACACTTCGTTTTCAAAGGTATTGTTATGCAGTTCTTTTAGTTCACTGACCTCCCGCGCCGCTCTGGCATCCACATTGGCGCAGGCCCAGATCGGTGTTCCTTCATTGTTATATAAAAC
This sequence comes from Escherichia fergusonii ATCC 35469, assembly GCF_000026225.1. Lineage (NCBI taxonomy): Bacteria > Pseudomonadati > Pseudomonadota > Gammaproteobacteria > Enterobacterales > Enterobacteriaceae > Escherichia > Escherichia fergusonii. The sequence goes on along the minus strand of NC_011740.1, from coordinate 1,598,484 downwards.
AATACCTTCACGCATCGAACATGCCGAAACGGCAGCAATGTATTCCGGCGCGATACCAGAATTATGCAGCGCCTGGCGCATACACTCACACGCCAGTTGCCAGTTTTTGTTGAGATCAAATTCCATAGAACCAGGAACGTCCGGTACTGCCAGATGCCGCCACTCCGCTTGTCCTACCGCGATTTGATTGCCTTCCAGGTCGAAAATCACAGCCCGGATACTTCCGGTGCCTGCATCCAGCGCCATCAGGTAATGCCTTGATTCTGAAGGGGTAAAGAGTCGAGCCATTAGATTGTCCTCGGCTTATGTGTTCTGTCTGTTCCTCTATACGTTCTCCATCATTCCCGGTAATAAGGTCATGCAAATTTAACCACGTAAAATCGCCGCTGCTGTGTCCTGATCGGTAACCAGTGCGTTGATATAGCCGCCTTTCATTGCAGCGGCAATTGCTTCGGCTTTATTTTCTCCCCCTGCCACGCCGACCCGGACGGGAATGGTCTTCAGCGCGCTTAAAGGTAAGCCAATCAGTTCGTTATGTATTTTAATATCCGTGACAACGTCACCTTTTGCATCAAAAAAGTAGCCTAAAATGTCGCCAACCGCCCCTTTTCGGCCAATCATTAACTGTTCGCCCTGACTGATATAACCGGAGCGAATGATCGTAGCATCATCTTGTTGACTCACGGCACCAATGCCGACAATCGCCACATCCGCAGCTTGCGCGGCCAACAGGACATCTTTGACGCAGTTTTCATTTTTTAGCGTTCGGGCAATGTCAGCGGAGGATGCCCGCAACGGAGCCGGAATGATGTTGACGCTGCACGCCGCATTAAGTTGTCCGATACCCGTCATATAAGAACCGACACCACCGGAGAGCGTGACCAGGCGAATTTGCTGTGACGAAATAAAACCACTTAAGCGTTGCAGCGTATTCATGGTTGCCTCGCCAAAACCAATCGCCAGCATCTGCTGTGGTTGAAGTAAACTCATCAACATATGCGCCGCGCCTATCCCCAGGCGCCCGCCGATATCAGCATCCGCAAGTCCAGGAATCACCCGGACATGTTGCAGCGAAAACTGACGACGTAATTGTGTTTCATGTTCCAGACAGCCTTCAAAGCGAGAATTAATCTGCACGCGAATAATGCCGGACTGATGCCCTTTCTCCAGCAATCGCGATACTTTCAAACGCGTTAGCCCGAGGCGATCGCTAATCTCGCTCTGGGTCAGCCCGTCGTGATAGTAAAACCACGCGATCCGCGCCACCTGTTCTTCTTCACACATTCCCTGTTCTGAAATTGCCGAATCGTTGATTGTCATAATTCATTCTTCACTTTGAACATATTTAAATCTTTAATGCAATTGTTCAGTTCTTGCGCGTTTATATCTGTGATAGCCACCACAGTTTGGTCAAACAGCAATGAACAAACGCAACCATAAAAATCAAAATAGCATAAATTGTGATCTATTCGTCGGAAATATGTGCAATGCCCACCTAAGGTTATGAACAAATTAAAAGCAAAAATACATTTGTTCAAAACTCACCTGTAAAACTGAACGGGGGAATTATGCAAACGAGTGATACCCGCGCGTTACCGCTACTTTGCGCCCGCTCGGTTTATAAACAGTATTCAGGGGTTAATGTCCTGAAAGGCATCGATTTTACGTTGCATCAAGGTGAGGTTCATGCCCTGCTCGGCGGTAACGGCGCGGGTAAATCGACGCTAATGAAAATCATCGCCGGTATTACCCCCGCTGATAACGGCACGCTGGAGATTGGTGGCAATAGTTACGCCAGATTAACGCCAGTTCATGCTCATCAGTTGGGGATTTACCTCGTTCCCCAGGAACCCTTGCTCTTTCCAAGTCTGTCGATAAAAGAAAACATTCTGTTTGGTCTGGCAAAAAAACAGATCTCCATGCAAAAGATGAACAACTTGCTGGCAGCGCTGGGCTGCCAGTTTGATCTCCATAGTCTGGCAGGCTCACTGGATGTTGCCGACCGCCAAATGGTGGAAATCCTGCGCGGTCTGATGCGCGATTCGCAAATTCTCATTCTCGATGAACCTACAGCGTCGCTTACCCCTGCGGAAACCGAACGCTTGTTTAGCCGTTTACGGGAACTGCTCGCCACTGGCGTGGGTATTGTTTTTATCTCACATAAACTGCCGGAAATTCGCCAAATTGCCGATCGTATTAGCGTGATGCGCGACGGAACTATCGCGTTAAGTGGCAAAACCTGTGAGCTGTCTACCGACGACATCATTCAGGCCATCACGCCAACAACGCGGGAAAAATCCCTCTCAGCCAGTCAAAAGTTATGGCTGGAGTTACCCGGCAACCGTCCACAACATGCCGCCGGAACGCCGTTGCTGACGCTGGAAAATGTGACTGGCGAAGGTTTTATGAATGTTAGCTTGACGCTCAATGCCGGAGAAATACTGGGGCTGGCTGGGCTTGTGGGTGCCGGACGTACGGAACTGGCTGAGACACTATATGGTTTACGCACTTTGCGTGGCGGATGCATTATGCTGAATGGTAAGGAGATCAATAAATTATCTACCGGAGAACGTTTACTGCGCGGTCTTGTTTATTTGCCGGAGGATCGCCAGTCATCCGGATTGAATCTCGATGCCTCGCTGGCCTGGAACGTTTGCGCCCTGACCCACAACCTTCGTGGATTCTGGGCGAAAACTGCGAAAGATAATGCCACACTGGAACGTTATCGTCGGGCGCTGAATATTAAATTTAACCAATCTGAACAAGCTGCACGGACATTATCCGGTGGCAACCAGCAAAAAATCCTGATCGCCAAGTGTCTTGAAGCCTCGCCGCAAGTATTGATTGTCGATGAGCCGACGCGCGGCGTTGATGTTTCGGCCCGTAATGATATCTACCAGCTGCTGCACAGCATCGCCGCACAAAATGTGGCTGTGCTGCTTATCTCCTCTGATCTGGAAGAGATCGAACTGATGGCAGATCGCGTATATGTGATGCATCAGGGCGAAATTGCCCACTCTGCACTGACCGGACGCGATATTAATGTCGAGACCATTATGCGCGTTGCCTTCGGCGATAGTCAGCGTCAGGAGGCATCATGCTGAAGTTTATCCAGAACAACCGTGAAATCACGGCACTGCTGGCGGTGGTGTTGCTGTTTGTATTACCCGGTTTTCTCGACCGCCAGTATTTAAGTCTGCAAACGCTAACCATGGTTTATAGCAGCGCGCAAATCCTGATCCTGCTGGCAATGGGCGCGACGCTGGTGATGCTGACACGCAATATTGATGTTTCAGTGGGTTCGATTACCGGAATGTGCGCGGTGCTGTTGGGGATGTTATTAAACGCAGGATATTCACTGCCTGTTGCCTGTGTCGCGACTTTACTGCTCGGCTTGCTGGCGGGATTTTTCAACGGCGTATTGGTCGCGTGGCTAAAGATCCCAGCCATTGTTGCCACCCTTGGCACGTTAGGGTTGTACAGAGGCATCATGTTGCTGTGGACTGGCGGTAAATGGATTGAGGGATTACCCGCTGAACTGAAACAGCTCTCCGCCCCGCTGCTGCTTGGCGTTTCAGCAATTGGTTGGTTGACGATAATTCTGGTGGCATTTATGGCCTGGCTGCTGGCGAAGACGGCGTTTGGACGCAGTTTTTATGCCACCGGCGATAATTTGCAGGGCGCTCGTCAATTGGGTGTTCGTACGGAAGCCATTCGAATTGTGGCATTTTCTTTGAATGGCTGCATGGCGGCACTGGCGGGGATTGTGTTTGCTTCACAGATTGGTTTTATCCCCAACCAGACCGGCACAGGGCTTGAGATGAAAGCGATTGCAGCCTGTGTGTTGGGCGGCATTAGTTTGCTCGGCGGTTCTGGTGCAATTATCGGCGCGGTACTCGGCGCATGGTTCCTGACGCAGATCGATAGCGTACTGGTGCTGTTGCGCATTCCGGCATGGTGGAATGATTTTATCGCGGGCCTCGTGCTGCTGGGAGTGCTGGTATTTGATGGACGACTGCGTTGTGCGCTGGAACGTAATCTGCGGCGGCAAAAATATGCCCGCTTTATGACGCCACCGGCATCCGTTAAACCCGATTCGTCAGGAAAAAAACGGGAGGCCGCGTAATGCGTATTCGCTACGGTTGGGAACTGGCCCTTGCCGCATTACTCGTTATTGAGATTGTCGCATTTGGCGCAGTAAATCCGCGAATGTTAGATCTCAATATGCTGTTGTTTAGCACCAGTGATTTTATCTGTATTGGCATTGTCGCCCTACCGCTGACGATGGTGATTGTCAGTGGCGGGATCGATATTTCGTTTGGTTCGACTATCGGCCTGTGCGCCATCGCATTGGGTGTGTTGTTTCAAGGCGGCGTGCCAATGCCGCTGGCGATTATCCTGACGTTACTGCTCGGCGCATTGTGCGGTCTGATTAACGCCGGATTAATTATCTATACCAAAGTTAACCCGCTGGTGATTACGCTTGGCACGCTGTATCTGTTTGCTGGAAGCGCCCTGCTGCTTTCCGGGATGGCTGGGGCTACGGGGTACGAAGGTATTGGTGGATTCCCGATGGCGTTTACAGATTTCGCTAATCTGGATGTGCTGGGGCTTCCCGTTCCGCTGATTATCTTTCTGATATGTCTCATCGTTTTCTGGCTGTGGCTGCATAAAACCCATGCCGGACGTAATGTGTTTTTGATTGGACAAAGCCCGCGCGTGGCGCTTTATAGCGCGATTCCGGTTAACCGCACCTTATGTGCACTCTATGCCATGACGGGGCTGGCGTCTGCGGTCGCCGCCGTGCTGCTGGTTTCGTATTTTGGTTCTGCACGCTCCGATCTCGGTGCGTCGTTTTTGATGCCCGCCATCACCGCCGTGGTGCTTGGTGGTGCCAATATTTATGGTGGTTCCGGTTCGATTATCGGCACTGCCATTGCGGTTTTATTAGTGGGATATTTGCAACAAGGTTTGCAAATGGCAGGAGTGCCAAATCAGGTGTCCAGCGCCCTTTCCGGCGCGCTGCTTATCGTCGTTGTCGTAGGTCGTTCCGTTAGCCTGCATCGCCAGCAAATTAAAGAGTGGCTGGCGCGCCGGGCCAATAACACATTGCCATAAAGGATATCTTCATGACACTTCATCGCCTTAAGAAAATCGCCTTACTTAGTGCCCTTGGCATTGCCGCAATTTCTGTGAATGTACAGGCCGCCGAGCGTATTGCTTTTATTCCCAAACTGGTTGGTGTGGGATTTTTTACCAGTGGCGGTAATGGTGCTCAACAAGCTGGTAAAGAGTTGGGTGTTGATGTGACCTACGACGGGCCGACAGAACCCAGTGTTTCTGGTCAGGTACAGTTAATTAATAACTTCGTCAACCAGGGGTATAACGCCATTATCGTCTCTGCGGTGTCGCCCGATGGCTTGTGTCCTGCGCTGAAACGTGCGATGCAGCGTGGAGTGAAAGTACTGACCTGGGACTCTGATACCAAACCGGAGTGCCGCTCTTACTACATTAATCAGGGAACGCCCGCCCAGTTGGGAGGTATGTTGGTGGATATGGCGGCGCGTCAGGTGAATAAAGACAAAGCCAAAGTCGCGTTTTTCTACTCAAGCCCCACCGTTACGGACCAAAACCAGTGGGTGAAAGAGGCGAAAGCGAAAATCGCCAAAGACCATCCAGGCTGGGAAATTGTCACTACGCAGTTTGGCTATAACGATGCCACTAAATCGTTACAAACCGCAGAAGGAATATTAAAAGCCTATAGCGATCTCGACGCCATTATCGCCCCGGACGCCAACGCCCTGCCCGCTGCCGCACAAGCCGCAGAAAACCTGAATAATGACAAAGTTGCGATTGTCGGATTCAGTACGCCAAACGTGATGCGCCCGTATGTAGAGCGCGGCACGGTGAAAGAATTTGGCCTGTGGGATGTGGTTCAGCAAGGCAAAATTTCAGTTTATGTCGCGGATGCATTATTGAAAAAAGGATCAATGAAAACGGGCGACAAGCTGAATATTCAGGGCGTAGGTCAGGTTGAAGTCTCGCCAAACAGCGTTCAGGGCTATGACTACGAAGCGGATGGTAATGGCATCGTACTGTTACCGGAGCGCGTGATATTCAACAAAGAGAATATCGGCAAATACGATTTCTGATGTGCATTACTTAACCGGAGTACGTTATGGCAGATTTAGACGATATTAAAGATGGTAAAGATTTTCGCACCGATCAACCGCAACAAAATATCCCTTTTACCCTGAAAGGTTGCGGTGCGCTGGATTGGGGAATGCAGTCACGCTTATCACGGATATTTAATCCGAAAACGGGTAAAACCGTGATGCTGGCCTTTGACCATGGTTATTTTCAGGGGCCGACTACCGGACTTGAACGCATTGATATAAATATCGCCCCGCTGTTTGAACATGCCGATGTATTAATGTGTACGCGCGGCATTTTGCGCAGCGTAGTCCCCCCGGCGACCAATAAGCCGGTAGTACTGCGGGCGTCAGGTGCGAACTCTATTCTGGCGGAATTAAGTAATGAAGCCGTGGCGTTATCGATGGATGACGCCGTGCGCCTGAACAGTTGCGCGGTGGCGGCGCAGGTTTATATCGGCAGCGAATATGAACACCAGTCGATCAAAAATATTATTCAACTGGTCGATGCCGGAATGAAAGTGGGAATGCCGACCATGGCAGTCACTGGCGTGGGCAAAGATATGGTGCGCGATCAGCGTTATTTCTCGCTGGCTACCCGAATCGCCGCTGAAATGGGGGCGCAGATTATCAAAACTTATTATGTCGATAAAGGTTTTGAACGGATTGTTGCCGGATGTCCGGTACCCATTGTTATTGCTGGCGGTAAAAAATTACCGGAGCGCGAGGCGCTGGAAATGTGCTGGCAGGCTATCGATCAGGGCGCTTCTGGTGTGGATATGGGGCGTAATATTTTCCAGTCTGACCATCCGGTGGCGATGATGAAAGCCGTACAGGGGGTGGTACACCATAACGAAACGGCTGATCGGGCATATGAACTCTATCTGAGTGAAAAACAGTAACTGCGGATTTAAGGAGAAGAATTATGCACGTCACACTGGTTGAAATTAACGTTCATGAAGACAAGGTTGACGAGTTTATCGAAGTTTTTCGCCAGAACCACCTGGGCTCGGTACAGGAAGAAGGCAATTTGCGCTTCGATGTCTTACAGGACCCGGAAGTGAATTCGCGCTTTTATATCTACGAAGCCTATAAAGATGAAGACGCAGTGGCGTTCCATAAAACCACGCCCCACTACAAAACCTGTGTCGCAAAACTGGAATCTTTAATGACCGGGCCGCGTAAAAAACGTCTGTTCAATGGATTGATGCCGTGAGGCGAATTTATCCGGTGCGCCGTAAAACCCCGTCCTTCAGGGCGGGGATATAAGGCGCGGTTTTTCACCTAACCAGGTGTTTGCTGTTGTTCAATGTATTGGCGGATGACGGATATTGGCGCACCTCCGCAGCTACTGGCAAAATAGCTGGGACTCCACAAAACGCCTTTGTAGTAATACCTGACTGCAATATCTGGTCGATCTCGTCGCAGTAACCTTACTCGATACGCCTTTGAGGCTGTTTACCAGACTGGATATCGCCAGTTTGGGAGGATAGTTAATTAACAAATGGACGTGATCTGGTTCGCCATCCATTTCAACCAGTTCAGCTTCAAAATCAGCACATACATTTGAAAAGTAAGTGCGTAGTTTTTCTATCGCGTCATGGTCAAAAATCTGGCGTCGGTATTTGGTGACAAAGACCAGGTGAACATGCATCAGGAAAACACAATGCCTTCCACGCCGGATATCGGTTTCTTTTTTCATAGACCAAAGTATCATTTGACCTGTGAAACGATTACAGGCATTTAAATTCCAGTTAAGACCAGGTGGTCAACAGGAGTGTGAAATGAGGCGCTTCGCAGGCGCATGTCGTTTCGTTTTCAATCGTGCTCTGGCACGTCAGAATGAGAATCATGAGGCCGGTAATAAATACATCCCTTACGGGAAAATGGCTTCCTGGCTGGTTGAGTGGAAAAACGCCACTGAAACGCAATGGCTTAAAGATTCGCCCTCACAGCCATTGCAACAGTCACTGAAAGACCTTGAGCGGGCTTACAAAAACTTCTTCCAGAAGCGGGCTGGTTTTCCCCGATTCAAAACGCGGGGACAGAATGATGCATTCCGCTACCCGCAGGGCGTTAAGCTCGATCAGGAAAACAGCCGTATTTTTCTGCCGAAACTTGGCTGGATGCGCTACCGGAATAGCCGTCAGGTCACGGGGGTTGTGAAAAATGTCACTGTCAGCCAGTCCTGCGGTAAGTGGTACATCAGTATTCAGACAGAAAGTGAAGTATCCACTCCGGTTCACCCTTCAGCATCAATGATCGGGCTGGATGCTGGCGTGGCTAAACTCGCCACGCTGTCAGATGGCACAGTCTTTGAGCCTGTAAACAGTTTTCAGAAAAACCAGAAGACGCTGGCGAGACTTCAGCGACAGTTAAGCCGCAAGGTCAAATTCAGCAATAACTGGCAGAAGCAGAAACGCAAAATACAGCGACTGCATTCCCGTATTGCAAATATCCGCAGGGACTACCTTTACAAAGTCACAACGACCGTCAGCAAAAACCACGCAATGATAGTCATTGAGGATTTGAAGGTCAGCAACATGTCAAAGTCAGCAGCGGGTACGGTCAGCCAGCCGGGGCGCAATGTCCGGGCAAAATCAGGTTTAAACCGTTCGATACTGGATCAGGGCTGGTATGAAATGCGCCGCCAGCTTGAGTACAAGCAGCTCTGGCGTGGCGGTCAGATGCTTGCTGTTCCGCCAGCGTACACAAGCCAGCGTTGCGCGTACTGTGGTCATACAGCGAAAGAAAATCGCCTGTCACAAAGTCAATTCAGGTGTCCGGCGTGTGGATATACAGCGAACGCTGATGTGAACGGCGCTCGTAACATTTTAGCGGCGGGGCACGCCGTTCTTGCCTGTGGAGGGATGGTGCAGTCAGGCCGCCCGTTGAAGCAGGAACCCACCGAAATGATTCAGGCGACAGCCTGAACGTAGCAGGGATCCTCGTCATTCAGGGCGTGGAGGATGTCAACAGTTTTATCTACACTAGGGGTAACGCGCTGACGGGAGTAAAAATATGTCTGACTGGACCCCCTCTTTATATCTGCACTTTGCCGCTGAACGATCGCGTCCGGCGGTGGAGCTGCTTGCCAGAGTGCCGCTGGAGAATATCGAATACGTTGCCGATCTTGGCTGTGGCCCAGGTAACAGCACCGCCCTTTTGCATCACCGTTGGCCTGCTGCCAGGATAACGGGCATCGATTCGTCTCCGGCGATGATTGCCGAAGCGCGCAGTGCTTTGCCGGACTGCCAGTTTGTGGAAGCAGATATCCGCAACTGGCAACCGAAACAGGCACTCGATCTGATTTTCGCCAATGCCTCGCTGCAATGGCTGCCCGACCATTACGAACTGTTCCCTCATCTGGTTTCGTTACTCAGTCCGCAGGGCGTGCTGGCGGTACAAATGCCGGATAACTGGCTGGAGCCTACCCATGTGTTAATGCGCGAAGTCGCCTGGGAACAAAATTATCCGGATCGCGGGCGTGAGCCGCTGGCTGGCGTTCATGCTTACTACGATATTTTGAGCGAAGCCGGATGCGAGGTCGATATCTGGCGAACCACTTACTATCACCAGATGCCGTCGCACCAGGCGATTATTGACTGGGTGACCGCCACTGGATTACGTCCGTGGTTACAGGATCTGACCGAGAGCGAACAGCAGCATTTTCTTACGCGCTACCATCAGATGCTGGAAGAGCAGTATCCACTGCAAGAGAACGGACAGATACTGCTGGCATTTCCGCGTCTGTTTATTGTTGCCCGGCGTACGGAGTAATTATTACGTCAGCTGGTAATGACGATCGGGAAGAATTTTCGCTGGAATTTCTGCTTCATCGTTCATCTGTAACAGGTCAATTTCAATGGCATTGCAGATGGCATCCAGCGGTAAATCATTGTTTTCAGTACCGAACGGATCTTCCAGCTCTTCCGCCAGACAATCCAGCGAAATAAAAGTGTAGGAAATCAGTACAGAGATAAATGGCGTCATGTAATGCAGGTCCACGACCAGCGCGAACGGAAGCATGATACAAAACAGATACACGGTACGATGCAAAATCAGGGTGTAGGCAAAAGGAATTGGCGTATAGGCAATACGCTCACAGCCTGCCAGAACCGCCGAAATATCGTTGAGCCGATCGTTAAGACTAATAAACAGGATATCTGATAGCTGTCCATTGCGTCGTTGAACCGCCAACCACTCCCCCATTATCAACAAGATACGGTTAGCTGGAGAGTTGGCTGCCAGTACTCGCTGAAGATCTTCAGTTCGGAGATACCTCGCCAGCACTTCCTCTTGTGGCTGTTTGCGTAATGTCATGCGTAAACAGTGGGCGAAGGCAATTTGCAGCCGGGCAAACTCCCTTACACTTGCCGAATCCGTCAATGTCGTTTTTACCTCACGCAGTAACGATCGAGAGGCAATCATCAACTGTCCCCAAAGTTTTCGCGCTTCAACATAACGGGCGTAACCGGCGTTATTACGAAAACCAAGGAAGATGGCGATGGCGACACCGAGAATGCTGAATGGTGCGAGGGTAAATTTAATACCCAGATGCGTGTACCAGGGCAGCATGAAAATAACGGCAGTAGAAAAGAGAAAATTAAGTAGTAAGCGTGAGGATATCTTGGATAATACTGAACCGTGCCAGACAAAAATACGGCGCAGCCAGTGTTGTTGTGGACGAACAATCATGGTTATCTTCAGGCGTTGAAAAATCGCCCTATTAAACGTGATTACGATCACATTCTCAAGACTCTATTCACAAATTATCTATAGGATACAACAGTAACAGGTGCTACATATGGCTCCAGGTTATGATAAAGGTATATAGGATGTTGTAACTAATACGGATCGGTAAAAAACCCGGTCGAAACCGGGTTCAGAGTATTAGCACAACGGGCGTACCGCTTCACGCATTCCTTTTTCGAGAATCGCATCCAGGTCATTAGCAACCAGCTCGACCAGACCTGGCACTTGCGTCAGGTCCTGCTCCCAATGGTCTTTTTCTGCCAACACTATAGCAACCAGTTCCTGGGTACCGATAACACCGTCACGATGCTGGCTCCAGAGTTGCTGATAACGTTCCAGCCAGTGCGCATCGTCCTGTACCGGATATGTTTCTCCATTACGCTCACCGCGATAGAACGCAATCAATGCCGCTAATGCGAAAGTAAGGCGCGCCGGTAGTGTGCCGTTTGCCTTCTGCCCTGCCAGTAGCTGCGGCAGGATGCGGGTGCGGAACTTAGTCATACCGTTGAGCGCGATAGACAGCAGCTGATGCTTAATGTACGGGTTACGGAAACGCCCGGTGACTGCACTGGCGAAAGATTCCAGTTCTTCACGAGGCAGATCCAGTACCGGAATAATCTCTTCATAGATGGCTTTTTCAACGAATGCGCAAATTTCAGCATCGTTCATCGCTTCACCTACGGTATCCAGTCCTGCCTGGAATGCCACCGGCACCAATGCGGTGTGTGCACCGTTGAGGATTGCAACTTTGCGCTCTTTATACGGTTTAATATCATCAACAATCAGCACGTTGAGCGGATATTTGTCCAGACGCAGTTCAGTCGCTAAGGATTTCGGCCCCTGAATCACAAACAGGTAAAAGTGTTCAGCGGTGTCGAGGAAACCATCGTGATAACCCAGTTCTTCTTCCAGTTTGGTCACTTCATCACGCGGATAACCGGTAACGATACGGTCCACCAGCGTAGAACAGAAGCTGTTAGCCTGATCCAGCCATTGAATAAATGCTTCTGGCAGTGCCCATTCCTGTGCATAGCGCAGCACAAGTTCACGCAACGCGTCGCCATTGTAGTCGATCAACTCACACGGAATGATGATCCAACCTTTATCCTGCGCACCGTTGAAATGGCTGAAACGTTCAAACAGCAGACGGGTCAGTTTTGCCGGATAGCTTACCGCTGGCGCGTCATCGAATTTATCGCCCGCATGGTAGCTGATACCCGCTTCGGTAGTGTTAGAGAAAACAAAGCGCATTTCCGGGTTGTGCGCCAGTTTCAGGAATTCATCGTATTCACTGTAGACGCTGATTTCACGATTAACAGAGCGAATCAGACGCGCGTCGCTGACCGCTTCACCCTTCTCGTTCAGGCCACGGATAATAGTGGTGTAAAGACCATCCTGCGTGCTCAGTGACGGCGGGAATGAAGTTTCAATCGGACGAACAACGACCACGCCAGAATTCAGATCGGTGTGCTCATTCAGGAGATCGATTTGCCAGTCAACAAAGGCACGCAGGAAGTTACCTTCACCAAACTGAATGATACGTTCTGGATACTGTGCACCGGGAAAATCGCGACGATTTAGTGTTTTCACAATGGGTTCCCTTCTGATTAGTCATACAACCTGTTTGAATTGGTACGACAGGTTAGCAAACTTTAATACAACGAACCCCTATTTTGATCAAATGATGATGACAATTCCTGCACTTAACGACAAAACGTGCAGTTGATCACATAAGTTGTCAGACAGCCTTTTGTTGATAATTCATAGCGCTGGTGCGATTACGGCCCTCTTTTTTCGAGCGATACAGACACTCATCTGCTTCCACCATCAACTTATCAAAGACTTCCGTCAGTGTTTCGAAGCGCGTTGCCCCACTACCAATACCAATACTCACTGTCAGATAGAGTGTTTTCTGCTGCCAGTCGAAAGGATGTAGCGCCACCGCTTTACGGATTTTCTCTGCCAGCAGCAAACCTTCCTGGGCATTAAGCGATGGTACGACAACAGCAAACTCTTCACCGCCCATGCGCGCCACCAATCCTTGATTGCCCACTATCTTTTGCACGTGTTTCGCAAAAACACTCAATACTTTATCGCCACACTCATGCCCGAAACTGTCGTTAATGCTTTTGAAGTAATCAATATCAAGCAACATTACCGTTATATGTTGCGTGCCACGCAGCTCGGTTTTTTTAAGCGCTTCATATAATCCTGAGCGCGAATAGACCTGCGTCAGAAAATCAAAATCAGCCCGCTGCGCCACCTGTTTCATCAGTGAGTTGATGGCCGCCACACTAAAGGAAACCATAATCGGGCAGATGGCCATCGTGGCAATCCCCAAACGAGCGGAAAACATTTGCGGAATAGAGAATGGTGAAGCCACAGCAATATTGATCACGGAGTTTGCCACCAGCACAATTTCGACAGCCCCCGTAACAAACGTCAGCAGACAAGTCACCTGTGGGGTATAGCGCACAGCACACCAGATCAATGCGGGCAATGGAAACGCCAGACTCCCTGCTCCGCCAATCACCACCGAGGCTATAACCGAAATGATCAACGCCACTATCGGCATTAGTTGTTCAGCTTTAAATCGGGGAACAATTCGCGGGAGCGCCAGCGTCAACATACACGGCACAATAAGAACGCCAGTAGAAAATTGCTCACTAAACCAGTCTGCCAACAAAGGACCAAATGAGAGTGAATCGATACTGTCAGAACCAATGGCCCCCACCAGCGCACATAACAAGGCAGCAATCAGGCAATAATTAAATAAACGTAATGCACTGACTGGTTCGTATTTATTTTTACCCAATTGCTTATCGCGTGCGACTAATCGTGCAACGGTAATAATAAATACCATATTGGACAGATTGATAACGATCGACACCCACCCCCATTGCGTTGTCATCGCATCATAAACCAGCATCGCGACATAGCTGACAGCGTAATAATGAAGTCGGTTAAGCCAGACATAGCGAGCAAACACCCCTGCCATCACGCCGTTCAACGGCCAGAAGAGCGAGAGTTCATGAACAAGACGAAGTTTGGCACCGATAAAATAAAAAAGTGTCGTCAACGCAAATATGACAAAAGCGTTACGTAATGAATTATCTTCCTTGAACAAACGGAAAATGGGGGTATGGTCAGGTTGCATTAAATTGCTATCCATATAATTGCGACAGGCAATTATCTCAGGCTAATGAGTAAATTCTCATAAAGGATAGCATGTTCATAGCTATTGGCGACACGTAATACACTTCAAAGTCAAGGTAAGATCATTAGCGATTCATCTGAATTACCAACCAGTGATGAATAACCGCAACAATGTATTGCTGCTGTGCTTCACTCAGCGGTTGCCCCTGAGGAATGTTATGCCATTTCTCCAGACAACCACGACAACAGGTCGCCGTCGCATGTTGCGCAATAAATACCGGATGACCACGCATGGGGGTCTGCTTACCATCGTTTGCCGGTAGTGCCGGAGCCAGTCGTTTAGCAACAAAATCAGCAGCGTGTTGATCGATAACCGGCGCACCTTTCTGCCAACAGTATTGCCGCTCTTTCTCGCCAAGGCGAAAACGAGAACGAAATGTAGAGCGGGATAAACGTTTAAACAGTGGATCAAACGAATTCATCAGTACACCGAACGCCCCAGCCTTTGTGTTAACTGTTCAAGCGCAGCAATACCTGCCAGTGAATTACCCGCGTGATCAAGCTCCGGGCTCCAGACAGCAATTGCCATTTCATGGGGAATAATCGCCACAATTCCGCCGCCAACACCCGACTTAGCAGGCAAACCGACGCGCCAGGCAAACTCTCCGGCATTTTGATACATGCCACTGGTCGCCATCAGAGCATTAATTTGCCGCGCCTGCATTGGCGTGACTATTGGTTCATCAATATGAATAGCCTTACCCTGATTAGCCAGAAAAACAAAAGTGCGAGCAAGCTCCACACAACTCATTTTCAGTGCGCAGTAGTGAAAATAGTTTTGCAGAACAGTACCGACATCATGATGGAAATTGCCAAAGGATTTCATCAGCCAGGCAATAGCCGCATTACGCGCCGAGTGTTCAAATTCAGAACGCGCCACCACCCCGTCATAGGCGATATCCGCTACACCGCTAAGCCCGCGAACAACTTCCAGCATTCGCTGACGCGGCGCACTAAGACGACCTTGCAGCATATCGCATACAACCAGAGCCCCGGCATTGATAAAGGGGTTGCGTGGGATACCCTGCTCCATCTCCAGTTGTACCAGCGAGTTAAACGGCGAACCGGAGGGATCTTTACCCACTCGCTGCCAAATCTCCTCCTCACTGTAGTGCCGCATCGCCACTACCAGACTGAGCACCTTGGAGATCGACTGAATAGAGAAACGCTCTTCAGCATCCCCGGCCTGATAACATTGCCCATCAACAGTACAAATCGCCATTCCCAGACGGTTACCGTCAACTGTAGCTAACGCCGGAATGTAGTCGGCAACTTTCCCCTTACCAATAAGTGGACGCACCTGACGCAAAATAGACTCTAAAACGAAATTATCCATGGCAACTGCCACAACTTGCTCCTTGCCAGCAGGACTTAATGGCCCGCGATTATAACAGAGCTGAATATTCTGCGTCAGGAGCTTAACTCACAGACGATCTTTCCACACGGTCTGCACATTACAGAATTCATGCAGACCAAAATGAGAAAGTTCGCGACCATAGCCACTTTTCTTCACACCACCAAAGGCTACCCGGGCATCACTGGCGCTATAGCCATTGATAAACACCCCTCCACACTCCAGCCGGGCTGCCATTTTCGCGGCAAGAACTTCATCACTGGTAAAGACAGTGGCTGAAAGGCCAAAGTCGCTATCATTTGCCAGTTCAATAGCATGTTGCGCATTCTTCGCTACAGTTATGGCAGCTACCGGGCCAAACAGTTCTTCGCGAAACGCTGTCATTTCAGGGGTAACACCTGCCAGTACTGTCGGGCAATAGTAGTTGCCTTCTCCTGACAGCTTCTCCCCACCCAGCAATAATTGCGCCCCTTCGGCCAGAGAACGTTGAACCTGGTGATGAAGTTCATCACGCAGATCAAAACGCGCCATTGGGCCGAGATCATTCTCTTCATCCAGCGGATCGCCCATTTTGAGTGCTTTTACTGCAGCCACAAAACGCTCAGTAAATGCACTGGCGATGCCTTCTTCAACAATAAAGCGTTTCGCCGCTGCACAAACCTGTCCGGTATTCTGATAACGTCCGGCGACAGCAGCTTTAACCGCCAGATCAAGATCCGCATCATTAAGGACAATAAAGGGATCTGAACCGCCCAGCTCCAGAACGCATTTTTTCAGGGCTGCCCCTGCCTGAGCACCAATTGCTGCTCCGGCCCGAACGCTACCCGTGACAGTGACAGCGGCAATACGCGGATCATTAATCATCTGGCTGACGCCGTCGTTATCAGCATTCACCCAGCCATACACGCCAGCAGGAATTCCTGCATCAGCAAAAACCTGAGCAATAATATGTGCGCAACCGGTCACATTCGGTGCATGTTTCAGTAAATAACCATTACCTGCCAGCAGGATTGGAACGGCACCTCGCAGCACCTGCCATAAGGGGAAGTTCCACGGCATAATGGCAAGGATGGTACCTAACGGACGATAAGCAATAATCGCCTGGTTGTTTTCCACCAGTGTAGATTCAGGTTCTAACATTGCCGGACCATGCTCTGCATACCAGTCACAAAGCGCTGCCGATTTTGCCACTTCTCCACGGGCCTGTTTGATTGGCTTGCCCATTTCCAGGGCGATCATTTGCGCCATCTCTTCACTGCGGCTACGAAGAGCAGCACCTGTATCGCGTAATTTTTGCGCCCGATAGCTGACCGTAGTTTGTTTCCATTCAGCGAAGCCTGCAGCAGCCTGGCTCAGTGCGTGCTCAAGTTCATCTGCTGTTGCCCATGGCATGGTTGCGATTTTCTGGCCATTGGCCGGATTTACTGAAATTGCCTGTGTGCTCATTGTATTTCCCCCATGATGTATCGATTTATATTCGCTGCATTTACTCTTTCTGAAAAATGAATAATATTGACAACATTATTCTTAAATTGAGAACGCCATGGATCTTACCCAACTGGAGATGTTTAACGCGGTTGCAGAAACGGGCAGCATTACCCAGGCTGCGGCAAAGGTGCATCGTGTTCCGTCCAATCTCACTACTCGTATCCGCCAGCTGGAAGCTGATCTGGGCGTTGAGCTGTTTATTCGTGAGAATCAGCGGCTGCGACTTTCGCCTGCCGGACATAATTTTTTGCGCTACAGCCAACAAATTTTGGCGCTGGTGGATGAGGCCAGAATGGTGGTTGCGGGCGATGAACCGCAAGGTCTGTTTTCATTAGGCGCTCTGGAAAGTACAGCTGCCGTACGTATCCCCGCAGTGCTGGCGCGGTTTAATCAGCGTTATCCGAAGATTCAGTTCTCACTATCAACCGGCCCTTCCGGCACCATGTTGGAAGGCGTGCTTGAAGGCAGACTGAATGCTGCTTTTGTTGATGGACCAATTACTCATCCGGGTCTTGAGGGTATTCCGGTGTATGAGGAAGAGATGATGATCGTGGCACCTCACGGACATGAACCGATATACCGTGCCAGCGAGGTAAATGGCTGCAATATTTACGCTTTTCGCGCTAACTGTTCTTATCGTCGCCATTTTGAAAGCTGGTTTCATGCTGATAACGCCATGCCCGGTACAATTCACGAAATGGAGTCGTATCACGGGATGTTAGCCTGTGCCATTGCAGGTGCGGGTATTGCGTTAATTCCTCGTACTATGCTGGAAAGTATGCCAGGGCATCATCAGGTAGAAGCCTGGCCATTGGCTGAAAACTGGCGCTGGCTAACCACATGGCTGGTCTGGCGTCGCGGCGCGAAGACACGACAGCTGGAGGCGTTTATCGCGTTACTGAATGCTGAAAAGAGAGATTAATGCGATCTTCATCACAAATTTATTGTCTTTCGCCTTGCTATCGCTTTAAGATCGTCGCCTCACCTTTTCGCTACTAATCTTATACATTCTTATGACAACGAACACGGTTACCCGCAAGGTCGCGTGGCTACGGGTCGTTACGCTGGCAATAGCGGCTTTTATCTTTAATACCACTGAATTTGTGCCAGTCGGTTTGCTTTCGGATATCGCGGCAAGCTTCCATATGGAAACAGCACAAACAGGCATTATGTTGACGATTTACGCCTGGGTGGTCGCGTTAATGTCGCTGCCTTTTATGCTGCTCACCAGTCAGGTTGAACGACGAAGATTACTGATCTGTCTGTTCGTGTTGTTTATTGCCAGTCACATTTTGTCTTTTATGGCATGGAGTTTTACCGTACTGGTCATTAGCCGAATTGGTGTTGCTTTTGCACATGCCATTTTTTGGTCAATTACAGCATCGCTGGCGATCCGTCTCGCTCCTGCCGGAAAACGCGCTCAGGCATTAAGCCTGTTAGCCACGGGTACAGCACTGGCGATGGTTCTTGGTCTGCCTGTGGGTCGTATTGTCGGGCAGTATTTCGGCTGGCGAACAACCTTCCTGGCAATTGGTGTTGGTGCCTTCCTGACGCTACTGTGCCTGATTAAGTTATTACCCTTGTTGCCCAGTGAGCATTCAGGTTCGCTGAAAAGCCTGCCCGTACTGTTTCGACGTCCGGCATTAATGAGCATTTATCTGCTGACGGTTGTGGTGGTAACAGCTCACTATACGGCTTACAGCTATATCGAACCGTTTGTGCAAAATATTGCCGGATTAAGCGCCAACTTTGCCACTGTACTGTTACTGATCCTGGGGGGCGCGGGAATTATCGGCAGCGTGATTTTCGGTAAACTCGGCAATAACCATGCCTCAGTGCTGGTGAGTGTCGCTATTGCATTGTTAATGGCGTGCCTGCTTCTGTTAATGCCTGCCTCAGTGAGTGAAACTCATCTGGCAATATTAAGTATCTTCTGGGGAATCGCCATCATGATGATTGGCCTTGGGATGCAGGTAAAAGTGCTGGCATTAGCGCCGGATGCTACTGATGTCGCCATGTCGTTGTTTTCCGGTATTTTTAATATCGGTATTGGTGCAGGAGCGTTAGTAGGGAATCAGGTAAGCCTGCACTGGTCAATGGCCGATATTGGCTATGTCGGTGCGATCCCGGCGTTTTTAGCTTTGGTATGGTCAGTGATTATTTTTCGTCGCTGGCCGGTGGTGCTGGAAGAACAACCACAACACTGAGTTATAAAGCCGGATCGTGCATCCGGCTTTATTCTTAATGATACGTTTTAATAATTTCCAACACGCCATTGATAATAAACTGTACGCCCATACACACCAGCAGGAAGCCCATCAGGCGAGAAATCGCCTCGATTCCCCCTTTTCCAACCCAGCGCATAATTGCCCCGGAGCTACGCAGGCATCCCCAAAGAATCAATGCAACAATGAAGAAAATAATCGGTGGCGCAACCAGAATCACCCAACTGGCGAAATCAGAACTTTGGCGTACTGTGGATGCCGAGCTGATAATCATTGCAATGGTGCCAGGCCCGGCAGTGCTTGGCATCGCCAGCGGAACAAAGGCGATATTCGCTGAAGATTCATCTTCCAGTTCCTCCGTTTTGCTTTTTGCCTCCGGCGTTTCAATCGCCTTCTGATGAGGAAACAACATACGGAAACCGATGAACGCGACAATGAGTCCCCCGGCAATACGTAAACCGGGAATCGAAATACCAAAGGTATTCATCACCAACTGTCCGGCGTAATACGCCACCATCATAATGGCAAAAACATATACCGAAGCCATTAGCGACTGGCGGTTACGTTCGGCACTGTTCATATTGCCTGCCAGTCCCAAAAACAGCGCCACGGTTGTCAATGGGTTTGCCAGCGGCAACAACACCACCAGCCCCAGACCAATCGCCTTAAACAAATCCATCATCGTCGTCATTCATCCTGTGGTATGTGATTTAGGGTGAGTATACGGGGAAAACATGTTTATGCGTAAAAGTCTGAGAGTACAGGTAGCAACCAACATTCACTAATGCGGCCCTTCTGAACCGATTTAGCAATTCGTGGCATCAGATAATTCATTCATTTGACTTATACTTGCCTGGGCAATATTATCTGCCGTGATTACTTACTTGCCAGGGCAACCATCGTGAAAAGCACCAACGACCTTTTTAATGAAATTATTCCACTTGGTCGCTTGATCTATATGGTGAACCAGAAAAAAGATCGTCTGTTAAACGACTACCTTTCACCTTTAGATATCACTGCCGCGCAACTGAAAGTGCTCTGCTCTATTCGGTGCGCAGCTTGTATTACCCCGGTTGAGTTGAAAAAAGTACTCTCTGTCGATCTCGGTGCCTTAACGCGGATGCTGGATCGCCTGGTCTGTAAAGGCTGGATCGAAAGATTACCAAATCCAAATGACAAACGCGGCGTTCTGGTGAAACTCACCACTGACGGCGCAGCTATTTGTGAGCAATGCCATCAATTAGTGGGGCAAGACCTGCATCAGGAATTAACAAAGAACTTAACGACAGATGAAGTGGCAACGCTTGAGTGTTTGCTCAAGAAAATACTGTCGTAATAATAAGAGGTATGACAATGTCCAGACGCAATAATGACGCTATCACCATTCATAGCATTTTGGACTGGATTGAAGATAACCTGGAATCCCCTCTGTCACTGGAAAAAGTGTCAGAACGTTCAGGTTACTCCAAATGGCACCTGCAACGGATGTTTAAAAAAGAAACTGGTCACTCTCTGGGCCAATATATCCGTAGCCGCAAAATGACGGAAATTGCGCAAAAACTAAAAGAAAGTAACGAGCCAATATTATATCTGGCAGAACGTTATGGTTTTGAGTCGCAGCAAACATTAACCCGTACATTTAAAAATTATTTTGATGTACCACCACATAAATATCGTATGACAAATATGCATGGGGAATCCCGTTATTTGCATCCGATAAATCACTGTCGCATGTCCTGAGGACACTATGAAATTCTATGCTGTAACAGGCACAACGCTGCTATTGCTTTTTTCAGGTGCTGTTTTTGCAGAACATACGCAAATGCCTGAAACCCACGAGACCAGCGAGAAGGTAATTATCCCCTCCTCTATGGCGCAAACGCCCGCCGATTTAAATCATATGGGTGTCGGCAGTGACAAATCTGATGTGCTTGGTGTGCCTTATTTCAACGGGCAACGACTGTAATAACCAGCCCCTGTCAAAGGGGCTTGAAACACAGTGTCACTCTTGCAATCTATTGAATCAGGCCGGATTAGGCTTTCATGCCGCTTCCGGCCTGAATAATGCATACTTGCCAATAATGTGCAGCCCCTTATTATCATCATGCCCGTACCGTTTTACGCAATCGCAAACCAAACACGTTGATATACAATCCCGCCATAATTAATAACGCGCCGAATAGCTGCATTAATGAGAGTGTTTCATCAAGCAGAATAACCGCACTGAGTAACCCTACCACCGGCACCAGCAAAGATAGGGGAGCCACGCGCCATGTTTCATAGCGTCCAAGCAGTGTTCCCCATATACCATAACCTACAATTGTGGCGACAAAAGCGAGATAAATAAGGGACAACACCGTGGTTATATCAATGGTTACCAGGCTATGGAGCATCTGTGCTGAACCATCGAAAACTACCGAGGCCACCATAAATGGCAGAATGGGAATTAGCGCACTCCATACTACCAACGACATCACCGCCGGGCGTGAAGAATGCGACATAATCTTCTTGTTAAAGATATTGCCACATGCCCAGCAGAACGCGGCTGCGAGTGTCAGCATAAAACCGAGAATGGCAACCTCCTGACCATTAAGGCTACCCTCTATCAGCACGAATACCCCCAATACTGCCAGCGCGATCCCGGCAACCTGCTTACTCTGCAACCGTTCGCCAAAAGTAAAAGCCCCCAGCACAATAGTAAAAAAAGCTTGCGCCTGGAGCACCAGCGACGCCAGTCCGGCAGGCATACCGAACTTTAGCGCACAAAAAAGAAAAGCAAACTGACCAAAACTAATCGTCAGGCCATACCCAAGCAGTAAACTGAGTGGAACTTTTGGACGAGCAACGAAAAAGATTGCCGGGAACGCCACCAGCATAAAACGTAAGCCTGCCAGCATAAGTGGCGGCATGTTGTGTAATCCTACTTTGATCACAACGAAATTAAGCCCCCATACGACAACAACCAGTAATGCCAATAAGCCATCTTTACGTGACATAAACGCCCCGGGAATTATTAAATTTTTGTAAAGAAACTAAGTTAGCGGAAATTATCATCCATGGAAAGTGCATAAATTCTCACCCGGCGATCAGAATCTCTTGCTGGCGTTACGCTATACAGCACCCGTTTCTCATGCTATTTCTTTACATAACTCAATAAAACATAACGAAACGCGACATCGGACTACCTGATGAATCTTACCCTGAGACGTTCTACCGCAGCTTTACTGGCCTCTTCATTACTTTTAACCATTGGTCGCGGAGCCACACTGCCGTTTATGACGATTTATCTGAGTCGGCAATATGCCCTCAGCGTCGATTCGATCGGTTACGCAATGACCTTCGCCCTGACCATTGGTGTTATCTTTAGTCTCGGTTTTGGCATCCTGGCAGATAAGTTCGATAAAAAACGCTATATGCTGCTGGCGATTCTGGCTTTTGCATCAGGTTTCATCGTCATCCCACTGGTAAATTCAGTCAGTTTAGTCGTTCTGCTATTCGCGTTGATCAATTGCGCCTACTCTGTCTTTGCCACAGTGTTAAAAGCGTGGTTTGCCGAGAATCTCTCGTCCACCAGCAAAACAAAAATGTTCTCGCTCAATTACACCATGTTGAATATCGGCTGGACGGTCGGCCCTCCGCTTGGCACATTACTGGTGATGCAAAGTATTAATCTGCCCTTTTGGCTGGCTGCGGTCTGCTCTGCTTTTCCACTGCTATTTATACAATTCTGGGTTCAGCGGGCTAGCGCAAATGTCGATACTTCCCGCAGTGAGGTCTGGTCTCCCGCCATTTTATTACAGGATAAAGCCCTGCTCTGGTTTACCTTGTCTGCATTCCTGGCTTCATTTGTCTGCGGTGCTTTTGCATCCTGTTTATCGCAGTATGTGATGGTGGTAGCCGATAACGACTTTGCTGAGCTGGTGATTGCCGTAGTACTACCTGTGAACGCTGCGATGGTGGTCACACTGCAATACTCCATTGGTCGGCGTTTATCTGCAGAGAATATTCGTCCGTTAATGACGCTGGGCACGGTCTGTTTTGTTATCGGTCTGGTCGGGTTTATGTTTTCCGGCAACAACCTTTTGTTCTGGGGAATATCTGCGGCGGTGTTTACCATTGGTGAAATTATTTACGCCCCTGGTGAATATATGCTGATCGACCATATTGCGCCTAATGGCATGAAAGCCAGTTATTTTTCAGCACAATCGCTGGGGTGGTTGGGGGCAGCATTTAATCCGTTGGTCAGCGGAATGATCCTGACTTCTCTGCCTGCATGGTCACTGTTTTTAGTGTTAATGGTGGCTATCGTCTTCGCGTGGGCATTGATGCTGAAAGGTATGCGGGTAAAACCGAGGGCACTGCCGGTGGTTTGCTGAAAGGTTTGCTGGCGAAAGCAGTCCTGGATGAGAGATAAAAAAAACCGCTGGAGTGACCAGCGGAAAATGCTTGCATGGATATACTCGACATAATTCAAGTTGCATTTGCATCAACTCGACCTATGGAGAGTCGCGATATGTGTTTTGCTTTTTACGCTACCAGGCATTTTGTACCCGATAACGACTCATTAAGAATTTTACTGCTTTTAAGCTAAATGACAGTTAAACAAGGGTTATCCAGTTCTGTTGCTGCGGCAGCTACGTGCCTGATCTGCTCATTTTCATCCATAAACATACAGCGATTACGTCCGGTCAGCTTTCCCTGATACATAGCACGGTCTGCCCGCCCCATGACGACGTCAAGAGTTTCACCTGGTTTTGCCCGGCTAATTCCTGCCGTTGCAGTAATGTGAAGTTCACCTTGCGGATACGCTATCTGATTACCTGCAATCAATTCACAAATACGCAGCCCCGCCATACAGGCGTCTACATCTGTAGACGCCTTGATCATAATTACGAACTCCTCGCCACCATAGCGATAGACCGATTCATTGTGCCGCATCCAGGTGGCGAGATTTTCTGCAAGAGTTCGTAAAACCACATCACCAATTAAATGCCCCAGCGTATCGTTAACACTCTTAAAGCGATCGATATCCAGCAATAGCAAATAAAACTTTTCAGGTTCGGCGTTGAGTAACTGGCGATCGAAGGATTCATCAAGTACTCGTCGACCTGGTAAACCAGTAAGGATATCCATATTACTGCGGATATTCAGAAGATATATTTTGTAGTCCATGACCGCCGAAGTAAAAGACAGCAAGGTATTTTGAAAGCGGTCAAAATCGGTTGACTGCCAACGTTTTTCGGCAATAGAGGTCAATAATTCACGTCCCTGCAGGTGCATTTCCTCATGTGCCAGGCTTATCAAACGTACATATTCTATTTCTTCCTCTGTCATCACCAGATGTGCGTTCAGCCATTGTCCAAAACGACAGAGAAAATGGGAATGAGCATCAGAGAGTTCCGGGTGCGAAATGTCCTTTGCGACAACACAGCGAAACATTTTCACCAGCCACTGATAATGCGCATCGATAGACTTATTGAGATCTAACAGGATTGCATCAATTTGAGCCGTTTTCTTAATCATCGCCATTCCTTCTTCATCATGTCCTGTCAAAGATTTTAGCGAGATAAAAGAAAACTTATGTCAATTTAGGCATAGTTAAGATATTTAATAAACTGAGCAAATTAACTCATTGAAATATGCATGGGGTATTACCGGATAGCGTTAACCATCCGGTAATTGGCTGGTGTTTTATTTTTGTAGATGATGAACGCGGACGACCGGTGGACTCGATTTCTTGTCCAGACTACCGCTGATATTAATCATCTGATCTGGCTGAACTTCTCGTCCATCGAAAACAGTTGCCGGAATAATCACATTTATTTCTCCTGATTTATCGCGAAAGAGATAGTTATCTTCCCCTTTTTGAGAAATCAGATTACCGCGTAATGAAACCGTCGCACCATCATGCATAGACTTTGCAAAATCAACAGTCATTTTTTTTGCATCATCAGTACCACGATAACCATCTTCAATCGCGTGTGGGGGCGGCGGCGCTGCGTCCTGTTTTAAACCACCTTCATCAGCAGCAAACGCATAGGGCATAACCAGAAAGCTTATAACTGCTAAGGCCTTAAATTTCATTATTTCCCCCTGGATATTTTACTAAGTGTGATTAAGCCTGGTTGGTACTCATCATTTTTACAACCATGACGGGCGCTATTTCGGAACAATCAGCAAACTCAATCCCCTTTGCGACATGTCATACTGAATAAGGCACTAATATCCATCTGGACCGTTGCGGAAAAGAAAAATGAAATTAAAGCCTGAAAATATTGTTCTGCTTAATCAACAGCATTCCACTTCATATTTGACCGCCACGTTGGGCGAATATTTGATTCGTCACAATTTGCGTCTGACCACGGCGGAATCATGCACTGGAGGGAAACTGGCCTCAGCACTTTGCGCTGCCAACGACACGCCGAAATTTTATGGCGTGGGATTTGTCACCTTTACCGATAAGGCAAAAGCTAAAATTCTCGGCGTGAGTGAACATAGTCTGGCTGAGTTTACGGCGGTAAGTGAAACCGTTGTCCGGCAAATGGCAGCAGGTGCCAGAGAGCGGGCCGGGACAGATATCAGCATTGCGATAACCGGATATGGTGGCCCTGAAGGCGGTGACGACGGTACGCCAGCTGGTACCGTCTGGTTTGGCTGGAATATTTCCGGTCAGCCTTTTACCGCCGTACAGCAATTCTCCGGGGATTGCGAACAAGTGCTGGCGCAATCTGTTCGCTTCGCCCTTGCACAATTGCTGCTTTTACTCCCCTGACAGGATGAAAAAAACGGGCCGTAATGTCAGGCCCGTACTTGTCTTAACTCAGTCCGCGATTTTTTAGCATCGCTTCAATACGCGGTGCATGACCGCGCCACCGGGTATACAGTTGCTCCAGATCAGAACTGTTTCCGCGAGACAAAATATCTTCCCGGAAACGCTGACCATTTTCACGGCTCAAGCCACCTTGTTCAACAAACCACTGATAGCCATCATCCGCCAGCATTTGCGTCCACAAATAGGCGTAGTATCCCGCTGCATAACCGCCACCAAAAATATGAGCAAAGTAACTGCTGCGATAACGTGGTGGCACAGCCTGCAAATCCATACCTTCCGCTACAAGCGCTTGTTTTTCAAAAATATCAACGTGTTGTCTGGCTTCTTCTGATTCAAGACAGTGCCAACGCATATCCAGCAAAGCCGCACTCAATAGCTCGCTCATCTCATAACCCTTATTGAACAAACTGGCATTGAGCATCTTGTCGCGTAATGTTTCAGGCATGGCTTCCCCTGACAGATAATGACGCGCATAGCGGGCAAAGACCTGCGGATGGGTAGCCCAGTGTTCATTTATCTGCGACGGGAATTCTACAAAGTCACGGGGTGTATTTGTGCCGGAAAGCGTGGCGTATCGCTGACTGGCGAACAAACCATGCAATGTGTGCCCAAATTCATGGAACAATGTAATGACATCATCCCAGAGTAGTAATGCGGTTTCTCCTTCCGCAGGTTTCTGGAAGTTACAGACGTTGTAAATGACTGGCCGGGTTTCATTAAGTGTAGATTGTTCGACAAAATTGCCCATCCATGCGCCACCACTTTTTGAGTCTCGGGCAAAAAAATCACCGTAGAACAATGCCATGCCGACACCATCATGGTCGAATATTTCCCATACCCGGACATCAGGGTGATACACCGGGATATCATAGCGCTCGACAAAACGCACACCAAATAGTTGAGTTGCCGTCCAGAAAACGCCCTCTTCTAATACGTTATCAAGCACGAAGTAAGGTTTAAGCTGAGATTCATCAATAGCATATTTTTCCCTACGAACCTGTTCGGCATAAAACGCCCAGTCCCATGCTTCAGCGGTAAATCCCCCCTGCTCATCATCGATCACCTGCTGAATATCCGCACATTCCGTCAGTGCGCGTTCACGTGCAGCCGGAACGATTTCACGCATAAAATTTAGCGCTGCTTCAGGCGTTTTAGCCATTTGGTCGGAAATCTTCCATGCTGCGTAATGTTCAAATCCCAGCAACTGCGCCTGACGGGCACGAATTTCAACCAGACGCTGAATAAGGGCTCTTGTATCATTCGCATCGTTTTTCTCTGCCCGTGACCATCCTGCGGCAAATAAATTTTTCCGGGTCTGACGATCCTGTAAAGAAGCAAGTAGCGGTTGTTGAGTGGTATTGATCAACGGGATCAACCAGCGATCATGCAACCCTTTTTCATGGGCGGCATCTGCACAAATGGTGATTTCCTGTGGGCTTAATCCCGCCAGTTGCTCAATATCATCAACGATTAGCCCGCCCGACTTACTGGCAGCCAACAAGCGTTGATTAAACTGGCTGGTAAGTGTAGCGGCTTCTGTATTCAGTCGTTTCAGTTGTTCTTTGTCGCTTTCATTGAGTCTTGCACCTGCGAGCACAAAACGCTGGTGGATCACATCCAACAAGCGTAGTGACTCGGCATCCAGCTCCAGATCTGCCCGTCCCTGCCAGACTTCATCAACACGCGCAAACAATGCGCTATTGAGATAAATTTCATTCGCCAGCTGCGCCAGTTCCGCAGAAAACTCTTCATCCAGCCGTTGCAGCTCATCGTTAGTGTGTGCTGACGTCATGGCAAAGAATACGCTGGTAACACGGTTTAATAATTCCCCGCTTTGTTCCAGGGCGAGGATCGTATTGGTAAAATCGGGGGCGGCATTAACTTGCAATATTGCCGCAATTTCTGCCCTTTTCTGTCGCATTCCTTCGTCAAATGCAGGGCGGTAATGGCTATCTTTAATCAGGTCAAAATGCGGGGCCTGGTACGGTAAAACGCTTTTGCTCAAAAATGGATTCGTGTTCGGCATATCTTGCTCCAGTTCAGCTCTTCCCCTTAGGTTAAGCATTGGCGGTTACAGGCGCAATGTTGTAATCCTTATTACCCGCCCTCAGTTAACGCGTGCTATGTTATTAGCTTCCGAAAAGTGCTGAGGAACAGTGAAATGATCGTTTTAGTTACCGGGGCTACTGCAGGTTTTGGGGAAAGCATCACGCGTCGTTTTATCCAGAACGGCCATAAAGTTATAGCGACCGGGCGTCGCCAGGAGCGACTTCAGGAGTTGAAAGATGAATTAGGCGCAAACTTATTCATCGCCCAGCTCGATGTACGTAATCGGGCAGCCATTGAAGAGATGCTTGAATCGTTACCGCCTGAGTTTCGCGACATTGATATTTTAGTTAATAACGCCGGTCTGGCACTGGGGCTGGAACCTGCCCATAAAGCCAATGTTGAAGACTGGGAAACGATGATCGATACCAACAATAAAGGGCTGATTTATATGACTCGCGCTGTACTGCCAGGCATGGTTGAGCGCAATCGGGGGCATATTATTAATATCGGTTCCACGGCAGGTAGCTGGCCCTATGCTGGTGGCAACGTCTATGGCGCCACAAAAGCGTTTGTCCGTCAGTTCAGTCTGAATTTACGTACAGATTTACATGGTACAGCGGTACGTGTAACAGATATTGAACCCGGTTTAGTCGGCGGCACTGAATTTTCTAACGTCCGCTTTAAAGGCGACGATGATAAAGCCGGTAAAACTTACGAAAATACCGTTGCGCTGACGCCAGAAGATATAACTGAAGCGGTCTGGTGGGTTTCAACTCTACCCGCGCATGTCAATGTGAATACCCTTGAAATTATGCCCGTTACCCAAACTTATGCGGGTCTAAACATTCATCGCCAGTAATTTTATACCCGGCTTAATCGCCGGGTTATAGCTTAAGGCAAAAAAGTGGTAAACTTGTAAGGTTTACTCACTGAAAAGCCAGAACAATGACCGTCGAAACACAACTCAATCCCACACAACCTGTTAATCAACAGATTTATCGTATTCTTCGTCGCGACATTGTGCATTGCCTGATTCCGCCAGGTACTCCGCTGTCAGAAAAAGAGGTTTCTGTACGTTTTAATGTTTCGCGCCAACCAGTGCGAGAAGCATTTATTAAACTGGCTGAAAACGGCCTTATTCAGATACGTCCGCAACGTGGAAGTTACGTAACTAAAATTTCACTTTCACAGGTACTAAACGGCTGTTTTGTACGGCAGGCCATTGAATGTGCTGTTGCGCGCCGCGCCGCTTCGATGATTACCGAAGGCCAGTGTTATCAACTGGAACAAAACCTGCAGCTACAACGTATTGCCATTGAGCGTAAACAACTAAACGACTTTTTCGATTTGGATGATGATTTTCATCAGAAGCTGGCAACCATTGCCAATTGTCAGTTAGCCTGGGATACCGTAGAGAATATTAAAGCCACCATAGACCGGGTGCGTTATATGAGTCTCGATCACGTATCTCCCCCTGATATGCTGTTGCGCCAGCATCTGGATATTTTTACAGCTCTGCAAAACCGCGATGGTGATGCAGTCGAAAAAGCAATGACGATCCACTTGCAAGAAATTGGCGAATCCGTTCGTTTAATTCGCCAGGAGAACAGTGACTGGTTTAGTGAAGATTAATATCCTCCTGAATACATGCCGGATACAGGTGATTATCCGGCATGTTACAAAATTTTATAATTGCTTTACCTCCGACAATAATCATTATTCTTTTTAGCGCTATTCCCCCTTGAAAATGTCAACTGATGCCATCAGATAATCCTTACCGCGATTATGGTAATAAATACCCTTCTTTCCATGCATATATTCATCAAAAAAGATGTGAATTTGATCAAAAACAAAAAAATTAAATGTAAAGAAGCGTATTTATATGGCGCCCGTTACGTGGGCTTCGACTGTAATTCAGAAAGGAGAAAAACACCTATGACGACCTACGATCGTAACCGTAACGCAATTACCATCGGCAGCCGCGTAATGGTTAGCGGAACTGGCCATACTGGTAAAATCTTGTCCATTGACACTGAAGGTCTGACCGCTGAAGAAATCCGCCGTGGCAAAACCGCAGTAGTTGAGGGATGCGAAGAAAAACTGTCCCCTATGGATCTGATCCGCCTTGGCATGAACTAATGGCGTGATTTCAGTTTCTTATCCGGCCTACAAACTCTTTTATTTCAATCAATTTTCACGAGTTTGCAGGCCTGATATGTCGTTCAAATTACTTTAGTTTTGCCGCGTATTTTGCCACCGCGACCTTTGCACCTTCTGCCAGAAGCAATTGATATGCCGCGCTAACTTTAGCAGTGAAAGCTGTTACTTTTGGTAATTCCGCACCAAAGATCGCTTCTATCGCAAACAAGGCCTTAACGCGTTCTTCACCTTCTTTACTGCCAGCCACCGCTTTCTGCAGCAACGGTAATAGCGGATCACTCACTTCAATCGCATTTCCCTGCTCGTCCACACCGCCGACATAGCGCATCCATGCTGCAACACCTAACGCCAGTAAATCAAATTCACTATTATGGGCAAGATGCCAGCGTACTGAATCCAGCATTCTCTGCGGCAGCTTCTGGCTGCCATCCATGGCAATCTGCCATGTCCGATGGCGTAATGCCGGATTGCTGTAACGCGCAATTAAGGAATCCGCGTACTTACCTAAATCAACACCCTGTACTTTTAACGTCGGCGCTTGCTCATGGAGCATAAGTGAATGTGCCGCCAGGCGGTAATTCTCATCAGCCATACATTCGTTAATATGCTGATAACCTGCCAGATACCCAAGATACGCCAGGAAAGAGTGGCTACCGTTAAGCATACGCAGTTTCATTTCTTCATAAGGAAGAACATTGGATACCAGTTCTGCCCCTGCTTTTTCCCATCCAGGACGCCCGGCAACAAAATTATCTTCGATCACCCACTGGCGGAAAGGTTCGCAGGCAACAGCAGCCGGATCACTGACCCCCGTTAACTGCGTTATTTTGTCCAGACTCTCGTGAGTAACTGCCGGAACAATACGGTCAACCATGGTCGATGGGAAAGTGACATGTTGCTCAATCCATCTGGCAAGCTCACTGTTCAATGCTCTGGCATAAGTGAGGATAACATTGCGCATCACATGACCATTTTCTGGCATATTGTCACAGGACATCACCGTAAAAGCAGACAGCCCTGCAGATTTACGGCGTGCCAGTGCTTCGACCACAATGCCTGGCGCCGTTTTCGGTTGTGTCGGGTTATGCAGATCAGCCACGATCATCGGGTGATCCAGCATTAATTCCCCTGTTGCCGGGGAATGACAATAACCTTTCTCGGTAATGGTCAGTGACACAATCGCTACTTGTGGTTCACACATCACGGCCAGCACACTTTCCAGGCCATCTACCTGTGCATGAAGTGCGTTTTTAACAACGCCAACAACCCGTGCAGTCCAGTTGTCAGCAGACATTTCAGCCACGGTATACAGGTTATCCTGTTGTTTAAGATCTGCTATCTGCTGCTCACCACCGATCAGGTTGACTTCATGAAATCCCCAGTCACTACCGTGTTCACTCGCCAGAATATCGGTATATACGGCCTGATGCGCCCGGTGAAAAGCGCCAAATCCTAAATGAACAATCCGTGGAACAAGTTTTGAGCGGTCATAATCGGGAAGTGTAGCCCTGGCGTTTAATAGTCTGTTTTCCATAAGAAGACCTGTTAATTCCAATCATAGTGTGAATAAAAAAGCGCTACTTATCCGCAAGGAATAGCGTAGCGGTGAGTTCTGGCCTTACATCAATAGCGAAGGTAAAAACAACGCGATCTGCGGAAATATCACCAACAGAATAATGAAAGATAAAAATGCGATTAAATAAGGGAGCGACGCGCGAACAAACGCGACAGAGCTGCAGTTTAAAATGCCACAGACGGTGTACATACATATGCCAACCGGTGGAGTATTGGCACCCAGCAGAGTCAGTACCACAAAAATCATGCCGAAATGGATAGGATCAAATCCAGCCTCAATGGCAATAGGGAGCAAAATGGGCGTTAATAGCAGAATAATCACACTGCCATCAAATAACATCCCTGCAACCGCTATTAGCGTAAGGAGTAAAAACAGGATGCCATATTTATTCTCTGTGAAAGCAAGGATCGTTTCTGCAAGTTGTTGCGGGATCTGGTCCAGAATGGTGATATGGCCGAGAATGGCTGCCGACATAATTAACAGCATTACAACGCCGACATCATTAATGGTTTCTTTCAGGACTTCCCACAACACTGCGTTATCCAGTGCCTTATAGATGTAGCGACCAATAATAAACGAGTACAAGACAATAAACGCGCCAGCTTCTGTAGTAGTGAAAATCCCCAGGCGAATTACGACAATCAATACCACCGGAAACATCAGTGCCCAAAAACTCTCTTTAAAACTACGCCACACTTCCTGGCGACCAGGCAACGAAGCCGTCTCTGGCTTGATATTCATTTTTCGCGCCAGAAGATAATTCGTCAGCATCAGTATTGCTGTTAACAGTAGCCCAGGAAAAATACCCGCCATAAACAATTTGCCGATGGAGACGTTGCCTACAAAACCATACAGGATCATCAAAATACTGGGCGGGATAGTGGCAGTAATTAGCGAACTAAAGGCGATAACTACAGCACTAAATGCTTTCGGATAACCCCTGGCTACCATGGGTAAACCAAGTACCCTCGCCTGCATCGCGGCGTCTGCCGTTGCTGACCCCGAAACGCCCCCCAACAGACACGCCAGTAATACGTTGATTTGTGCCAGTCCACCAATCATCCAGCCAGATATCACACGAGCAAAATCAAGCAAACGTCCGGTTACCCCCGATTTATTGAGTAAGTTGCCGACTAATAAAAAGAGTGGCGTTGCCAGAATGGGAAATGATTGTGTTGGTGCAGAAAATTTTTGAAAGGCTATACCGATGGGTAAAAAATCGGCGGTAAAAAAATAACTCAGGCTGGAGATAGCAATAACCATTCCTACAGGCATACCTATACAAAGTAATACCACAAATATAATGACGGCTATTAACATGTTTCCTCCTGAACGACAGCAGTTTTCTCCCGACATCCCTGCAAGATAAATGACAGTGACGTCACCACCATTAACAAACACCCCGTTGGCACAGCACTGTTCAGCCAGGCAAGTGATATTTCAGTAACGGGCAGAACCTGGTTGTGTGTCGTCCAGGTGAAGTTAAAACCGTACCAGACGCCACAAAAGAGAAATCCGAGAATACATATTTCATTAAACCAAAGGCACAATCGCTGTAAGTGTGGGGGGAATAAATTTGTAAGTGCATCGATGCCAATATGCCTGCGAGTCTGAAAAGCATAATCAATGGCAAACATACTAACCCAGGCAAAAAGTACCATCGCTATCTCCAGCGACCAGATTACCGGATGACCGATACTACGACTAATGCCGCCAAACAAAATAATTAAAACAATGGCAATTAAACCAAGACGAGCAAGGACAAGTTCGGTCTTGCGGAAATATTTCATTCATGCACCCCAAACAATGAAGCAGAGCCGAAACTCTGCTTATATTATTTAATTAATTATTGAATTAACTTGTTTGTATGCTTCGCTTAAGCCAAGCTTTTCAGGTACATAACGGCATCCATCAATGAAAGGTTGAGTATCAACCTCGGAAATCGTCATCCCTTTTTTCGCCATTTCATCTAACATTTTATCGCCCGCCAGGATGGTATTTTCAGAGGCAATATCACCATTTTTCTGTGCTTCTTCACGCAAAATGGTTTGTTGTTCCGCTGTCAGGCTGGAGAGCCATTTCTGTGAAACAATAATTCCGGTCATTAAATGAATATGGTTGGTTTTTGTTATGTGCTTAGTAATTTCATACAACTTTGAACCATAAACCGCTGTCGGCTGAGCCTCAGCGGCATCCACGACCCCGGTCTGAATTGAAGAATAGATTTCGGACCAGGAAAGCGGTGTCGGAGAGCCTCCCATACATTTTATGGTTTCAA
Source organism: Escherichia fergusonii ATCC 35469 (assembly GCF_000026225.1). NCBI lineage: Bacteria > Pseudomonadati > Pseudomonadota > Gammaproteobacteria > Enterobacterales > Enterobacteriaceae > Escherichia > Escherichia fergusonii. The sequence goes on along the minus strand of NC_011740.1, from coordinate 1,564,399 downwards.
TAGTTACCGGCGCTTCCAAAGCGCGAACGCGCACACCGTTAAGATCTGACGGTTTGCTGACAGGTTTTTGCGTAACCAGCATCCGCGCCCCTTGATACCAGTTAAATGAAAGTGGCGTCAGCCCGGACTTGCTGGACATTTGCTCACTCCATTGTGCGAACACCGGGCTGCTGATAAATTTTTTCAGCGTCGTGTAGTCTTTGAAGACAAACGGTGCGGGAATAATGGCAAACTCTGGCACAAACTGTGCCAGACGAGCACCGTCAACCACCACCCCGACATTGCTTCCTGCCTGCGCGTGCTGTAAGAGTTCGTTATCTGCGCCTAACTGACCGCTGGAAAAGAGCTTAATTTTGACTTCGCCATTGGTACGGCTTTCAACGCCTTTTTTGAAACTTTGTAAGCCTTTATAAATAGGATCATCCGGCGAAAGCGAGGTGCTGACATTTAAAGACTCAGCAGCAAAACTTGCGTCAACCATCAATAAAGGTAAAAGACAAGCCAGTTTACTAAGCGCTGATATTGTATTTATCTTCATACTAAATTCCTTTTACAACGTGTTAGACACGAATTATTCAGACTCAACTTAATGGCCGCTTATTTCATACCTAACAGCGCCGGGAGCCACAGCGAAAGACCTGGAATATAAGAAACCATAAAGAGCAAAATGATATTTCCGGTAATGAACGGAATAACCGCTCTACTGATCTCCCCTAAGGAGACACGAGCAATACCCTGTGAGACGAAAAGGCACACACCGACTGGCGGCGTCGTTAAGCCGATAACCAGGTTCATTACCATCATTACTGCGAAGTGGATTGGGTCCATACCGATGGCGGTAGCGACAGAAAGTAAAGGAGTAAACAGAATAAGTAACGCGGCGATGGTTTCCATAAACATCCCGACTAACAACAGCAGCAGGTTAATCATCAGAATTAACACATACTTGTTATCAGTAATGGATAACATGCCATCTGCAATTTGCTGTGGAATCCCTTCTGAAGTCAGGATCCAGGCAAAAACGTTAGCGAACCCCACCAGCATCAGGATACCTGCCGTACCGCTGATACTTTCCATCATGCAGCCCATGAATTTATTCACGGTCAGATCGCCATAGACGAAAAAGCCGACGATCAGCGCGAAAACCACTGCAAATACAGATGCTTCTGTCGGTGTAAACAGTCCAGTGACCAGGCCACCGATGATCATAACCGGCATCAGGATTGCCCAAATAGCACCACGGGTTGCGCGCAGACGCTCACGGAATGATGCCTTCTCCCCCTTTGGATACCCACGTTTACGTGCCAGATACCACGCAATACCCGCCATCGTTGCGCCCATCAGTAAACCGGGTACAGCCCCCGCGATAAACAGTTTACCCACGGACAACCCCGTTAACGTGCCGACGATAATCATTGGTACGCTGGGAGGGATGATCGGTCCAACCGTCGAGGCTACAGCCGTAATTGCCCCCGAAAACGGTGCGTCGTACCCACTGCGTTTCATGGCTGGGATCATAACCGAACCGATACTTGCGGCTTCCGATACCGCTGTGCCTGAAATTCCGGCAAAAATCATTGAACCACTTACGTTGGCCATTGCCAGGCCGCCACGTATATGACCAAGCCAGGCATTACTGAAAGAAACAATACGATCAGTTATGCCGCCACCGTTCATTAACCCGCCAGCCAGCAGAAAGCCGGGGATACAGAGCAGTACAAAAGAGTCCATACCGCTAAAGAACTGATTCGCCATAATAGCGAGTCCCATATCGGTAACCAGTAAATAGAAGATTGAAGATAACGCCAGGGAGAAAATAACCGGCACACCCAGCATAAGTGAAACAAAGAAAATCACAAACAGACCAATAGTCGGATTCATGCGCTGTTCTCACGTTAGATAATTCTATTTCCGCTCTTGCGGCGTAAAATCCCGAATCAGATTGAATAAGGTAAAAAGAGACATATTGGCAGTGATTATAATAACCGATGTTGTCACCCATGCCTGCGAAATAGGCAGCGTGGTTGCCATGCGCCACATGGTACTTTCTACATATTCAACGGAATTGATCATTAGCGTTATTGAGCAGGTAAGAATGACGAGATCAATAATGAGCACCAGACCTTTTCTTAATGCTGGTGAAAGCATACTTATCACCAAATCTACATTGACTAATTCGCGCCTACCGGTAGCCAATGCACAGCCAAATGCAACTACATATACTAAAAGAAATCGTGCCGCCTCTTCTGTCCATGCTGGAGAACTAATAGGTAATGGACGAGATATAACCTGGAGCAATACAACACCAATGAGCGCAGTTAACAAAACTGCGCCAATAATTAAATAGATCTTTTCTATATAGCCATAAAGCTTATTAAACATATCCGAACCCCTGTAGCTCAAAAAAGGGGGAAGCGACTCCCCCGTTTAATGTTATTTTGTGGCGCGAGCTTTTTCGTAAAGAGGCTTAATTTGCGGATTTATTGATTTTTCGACTGACTCGTTTGCTATTTTAGCAAATTCATTCTGATGAACATCAACCAGTGTCATCCCTTTCGCTTGCAGAGCTTCAACTAATTTTTCTTCATCCTGGAGATATAACTCATGCTCGTAAGCCTGAGCTTCTTTGCCTGCATCCAGAATAGCTTGCTGATATTCAGGCTTCAGCTTGTTGAACTTTTTGCTGCCCATTGTCAGATAGATCCAACTACGAACGTGCTCAGTCCGGTTAAGGTATTTCTGCACTTCAAAGAAACTACCGCTCATGATCATAGATAAGGGGTTTTCTTGCCCCTCAATGACGCCCTGTTGCAGCCCAGTAAACACTTCTGAGAATGCCATTGGTGTCGGCTGCGCGCCTAAATCTTTCCATACGCTGATGAACATCGGTACGTTAGGTAAGCGCAGAGTCAGCCCTTTTAACTCTTGTGGATTCGTGATCGGACGGTTAGAGGTCAAATTACGCGGGCCACGTTCGAACCAGGCAATAGTTTTCAGTTTCACGCGTTCTTCAATATCTTTTGATATTTGCGCACCGACTTCCCCATTAACTATTTTTTCCATTTGTTCAGAAGATGTAATCATATAAGGCACTGCCAGTAATGCCGCAGAAGGTGCCCAGTTTTGTAATGACTCCCCTGTGATGGTCATATCAACACTCCCCAACTGGATAGCGTTGATAATATCCATCTCTTTACCTAATGATTCGTTAGGATAAATTTTTACTTCAACTGCATCATTTGTCTTTTGCTTTACCAGTTCAGCAAATTTAAGCGACGCTTTATGCCAACTATGCTCTTCGTTAACAGGGTGACCTAATTTTAACGTGACATCAGCCGCATATGCAGAAAAACTTAATAACCCGCCAAACAGCGTACAAAGAGCCAGTGACAGTTTTTTCTTTTCCATGATCTATGTTCCTTGTAGGTACAGTTGTTTTTATAAATGAGGGTCAGGATTCGGGAAACTTTAATAATACTTTGCAAAGACCTTCTTGTTGGGACTCTATAAGTTTAAAGGCTTCGTCCACATGGTGAATATCAAAAACGTGACTTATAATATTCTCCGGGTGAATTAGATTATGTTGCATCCATTCGATAACCGTAGGGAACATACGACAATTTAATCGCGATGAATAGAGGGTTAACTCACGACGTGTTAATTCTTGTTGCGCTATTGCGGACGGCGTCGCAGAAAAACCTAAAAGACCGATTCGTCCTGCAGAGGAAATTAGCGTAACGGCCTCTTCAAGGATGGATGGATGACATACCGCATCGATAATTAACGTTGGCGTAATTTTTTCACTTGCCAGATATTCACGTAATGAACCGTTCCGGTTATTGAAAGTATACGTCGCACCACAACGACGTGCACTTTCCAGTCGATCTTCACGCTGATCAACCACAATCACTGGAATTTGCCAGACATTACGTAACACATCAATTATCGTCATCCCCGCCGGGCCTGCTCCATAAACCAGTGCAATATCGGTAGGATAAACGCCAGTACGATTTGTTACGTTGGCTGCGACGGCATAAGGTTCGATTGTTACAGCTATATTTGCCGGAATATCTTCAGGCACCGGATAAGCATTTGTTGCCGGTACACATGTATATTCAGTAAAGCCGCCATCGCGATGAACACCCAATACATTGAGGCTTTCACAGACATTTGGTCGCCCAATTGAGCACGGGTAGCAATGACCGCAGCTAATGACCGGATCGACCACGACTCGCTCGCCTATACGCAGCGGATCGATATTCTCGCCAACCTGGATTATCGTACCCACAAATTCGTGACCAACAATGCGTGGATAAACTGCAAATGGATTAGCCCCGTGATAAATGTGCAGATCTGAACCACAAATCCCTGCATATTCGACCTTTACGCAAACCTCATCGGCTTTAGGTTCAGATTTAACACTTTCTACCAGACACATTTGGCCTGGTTTTTCAACTACAACACTCACCATCATCGTCTTCCTTACCAGTTCCACAGAGTACCGTCTTCCAGACGAGCAACAGGCAAATAAGCAGGTTCGTATGGATATTTCGCTGCCAGTTTTTCGTCAAATTCAATGCCAAGGCCCGGTTTGTCACCAGGATGCATATAGCCGTTATCAAACGTCCAGTTATGCGGGAATACCTCAAGCATTTGTTCTGAATACCCCATGTATTCCTGAACGCCGAAGTTAGGCACCCACAGATCGAAATGCAGTGCAGCTGCCATGCAAACTGGAGAGAGATCGGAAGGTCCGTGAGAACCGGTGCGCACCTGATAGAGCGAAGCAAAATCGGCAATTCGCCGCATCCCGGTGATACCGCCCGCATGTGTCAATGTGGCACGGATGTAATCAATAAGCTGTTCTTCAATCAGTTGCTTGCAATCCCAGATGCTGTTAAACACCTCACCCACAGCAATAGGCGTAACGGTGTGCTGACGAATAAGACGGAAGCACTCCTGATTTTCCGCTGGTGTCGGATCTTCCATCCAGAACAGACGATATTGTTCAATGCTCTTACCAAAGCGCGCGGCTTCTATCGGAGTCAAACGGTGGTGCATGTCATGCAGCAGATGCTCATTAAAGCCAAATTTATTACGTACGGCTTCAAATAATTTTGGTGTGAAATCGAGATATTTTTCTGTAGACCACAACTGCTCTTCCGGCCACTGTCCTTTTGTTGCCGGTTCGTAAGCCAGCCCCTTACCTTTCGACATTCCATAGGTAGTTTTCATACCGGGTACGCCGCACTGTACGCGAATCGCTTTGAAGCCCATTTCCTGATGGCGAGCGTAATCTTCCAGGACATCATCGACAGTGTGCCCCGTGGTATGGCAATAAACCATTACGCCTTCACGGGAAGCACCACCCAGTAATTGATATAACGGCATGTTGGCTGCTTTGGCTTTAATATCCCAAAGAGCCATGTCCACGGCCGAGATCGCTGACATCGTTACTGGTCCACGACGCCAGTAAGCGCCTTTGTAGAAAAACTGCCAAATATCTTCAATTCGGTGAGCATCACGACCGATAAGCTGCGGACAAATATGATCTTTCAGATATGAAGCCACTGAAAGCTCACGCCCATTTAAGGTCGCATCTCCCAGCCCGGTAATGCCATCTTCGGTGGTAATTTTTAACGTGACGAAGTTACGTCCCGGACAGGTAACAAAAACTTCAGCCCCTACAATCTTCATTATTTGTTCCTTGCATCTGTTCTGGAGATGCCGGGAATTTACGCAACTAAACTACTACCATACAAGTATAATGATCAAAAAAGCACTAATAGATCACAAAAAAGGCGCTTAAGCGCGCCCCCATCCCGCAACAATAATTAACATGCCACAGAGCGCAATTAATGCCCCGGACCAGTCATAAAGCGACAGTTTCACGCCATCGATAAATCGTAACCAGAGTAAAGCAGTACAAACATACACACCGCCGTAGGCGGCATAGACACGACCGCTCGCTGCAGGATGAAGTGTCAACAACCATACAAAGAATGCCAGCGATACTCCTGCCGGAAGCAACAACCAGATACTGCCATTACGTTTCAACCACAACCAGGGAAGAAAACAGCCAATGATCTCGCAAAGCGCAGTGATGAAAAAAAGCAGTGTAGTTTTGAACATCATTTTCCTTTATTTATATTTGGTATAGTTATGATACGTCATCATAATCCGACGTGTTCTGACCTGATTACGGGTAGGATTTCGACAGATTATGAAACTAATTGCACTCATAGTGAGTATTTATTCTGCTAACTCAGGACGTTACCATGAACATACTTTCAGGCAAATTGCCATTTCTGCTCGGTGCTGTATTCGCAGGTAGCGTAGTACTTGCCACCTCCGTACAGGCTGAAACCAGTAAGTTGATCATCGAATCCGGTGATAGTGCCCAAAGCCGCCAGCACGCCAGTATGGAAAAAGAGCAATGGAATGATACCCGAATGCTACGGCAAAAAGTGAATAAACGTACTGAGAAAGAGTGGGATAAGGCAGACGCTGCATTTGATAACCGTGATAAATGTGAGCAAAGCAGCAACATTAACGCCTACTGGGAACCTAATACCCTGCGCTGCCTGGATCGTCGTACAGGACGCGTTATCACACCCTAGTAAATCAATAAGTTAAAGGAATATCATACAATGACAAGCGCCCATAGTGTTAAGTTACGCCCTCTGGAGCGTGAGGATTTGCGTTACGTGCACCAGCTCGATAACAATGCCAGTGTTATGCGCTACTGGTTTGAGGAACCTTACGAAGCCTTTGTGGAGTTATCTGATCTTTATGACAAGCATATTCACGATCAAAGCGAACGCCGTTTTGTCATTGAGTGTGATGGCGAAAAAGCAGGCATCGTAGAACTGGTCGAGATTAACCACGTCCACCGGCGGGCAGAATTTCAGATCATTATTTCACCTGAGTACCAGGGTAAAGGGCTTGCCACCCGTGCGGCAAAGCTGGCGATGGATTATGGTTTCACTGTACTTAATCTGTATAAGCTCTATCTGATTGTTGATAAAGAGAATGAAAAAGCCATTCATATCTACCGTAAGCTGGGCTTTATGGTCGAAGGAGAGCTTATTCATGAATTTTTTATCAATGGCGAATATCGCAATACCATCCGAATGTGTATCTTCCAGCATCAGTATCTGGCAGAGCACAAGCAACCGGGATCAAGTCTATTGAAACCTACTGCGCAATAACTTTTTAATAGTACTCAATATCATATTTGATGGTGTAAAGCCGCTCTACTGTCGGTTTTACACTTTCATCAATCATTACCAGTTCACAACTGACCGGATTAGCAAATTTGTCATAATCACAGTATTGTTTTGAGCTTCCGATGGCTTTGCCATTGAAGGTTTGTTGGGCGGTGTAATCGAGTTTTTTTAACGGATCGGTTGAAGGTTGCAGGTTAACTGCGAAAACCGTCTCTGCTTTAGTAGACGTCTTTCCAATGGGGTAGCCTTCGTTATCGTAACGATACTCAATGCGAATGTTTTTACCACTGGCTCGCGTAAGAAATTCTTTATCGTTCATTTCCCAAACCAGCCCGGCAGCAGGCAGTTCAGCTAACTGACAATTCCCCTGCAAACGTATTTTTTTCTCCAGTGTTTCTGCATCAAGGTAATAATTGGCATCCAGAATTAATGCCACAACCGAGTTATGCTCAAGATCAAGTAACTCAAGAGTATCAAAACAGCCCTCTTCAGAAAGCGTGCCACTGACACGTTTTTCGACTTTACCTTCTTCACTTATCAGCGTCTGCGTGAACGTTTTCACCGGACCACGCAAAGGGTCAAAATCAAATTCATTAGAGAAACTGGCCATTTCTGGAGCAAAAGAAACCGATGGTGTGACGTTGTCACAACCACTAAGCACTATACACAACCCACTCAGTAATAATTGTTTTTTCATTTTTACGCCGTAACAAGAAGGTAGGCATCAATAATAGAGCAAATACATTAATTTACACGATAAATGCTATGATCTGCATAATATATTGATTAAAGGAGTAGAACATGAAAAGAGCAAATTGCATTGTGGCTGTTACCCTGCTTACAGCTGCATTTTCCGCTATAGCCGCGCCCGAATCGTGTGAACGGATTAAGAGTGATATCGCACAACGTATCATCAATAACGGTGTGCCGGAGGCAAACTTCACACTAACAATTGTGCCTAATGATCAGGCTGATCAACCTGACTCTCAGGTTGTGGGCCATTGCGCCAACGACACACATAAAATTCTGTATGTACGTACCAGCAGCGGCAATGCGCCTGCAAATGCCACACCATACCAGGACGCCCCAACCAGCGAGCCACAATAAGCCTTTAACCCACCCACTGAATATTCAGCATGGGTGGGAGCGTATGGCTAAAAAAGTGAAAACAGAAGTGCAACAGGCAAGCTCATTGGCCAGGTGATACCTACCAGAAAAGCACTAAGCAGGCGTATGCTCGTTTTATCATGGGAGAGAAACCAGGTAATGATAGAAGAGATGACCGCCATCACAGCGTAGAAAATTAGCATTTTTTGAAATATCGTCATTCCGGGCATCCTGCCATAAGTTGTAACGCGCGAAATATGCTCCCATATTTAATGTGAATCAAGTGATTATTAGCGAACTCAGATATGAACCTGAGCACATATACCCGTTACAGCTTAAGTTACATCTGCTGCGAGCCTAATTATTTAGCGGATAGAATTAATGGATTAAGCGATTTGTTGTATTGCAAGGTAACTGAACCCGTACTATATAAAATGTGGTAATTACACGGGGTAGCAAAAATGAATGTTTCCAGTAGAACTGTAGTAATGATAAATGTCTTTGCTGCGTTAGGGCTTCTTGCTCTTATCTCTTTGAGATTTGGATGGTTTTACTGACTGCTGAACTTTTTTGCAGCACACACTGTCAGAGACTATTTCCCACCTCTGACAGTGTGTTTGATCCACATCTCCAACAGTTTAATAATTTTTCTTAATGTTTAACCATGACATGGCGGACGACGGTGTAATCCTCCAGCCCATAAAGTGACATATCCTTGCCGTAACCAGAAAGTTTCTGCCCACCGTGCGGCATTTCACTTACCAGCATGAAATGGGTATTGACCCAGGTACAGCCATATTGCAGCCGTGCACTGACACGATGCGCCCTGCCCACATCTTTAGTCCATACCGAAGATGCAAGTCCGTACTGGCTGTCATTCGCCCAGTTCACCACCTGTTCTTCATTGTCAAAGGCCGTCACGCTCACCACCGGACCAAATACCTCTTTTTGCACGATGGCATCGTCCTGTAACGCGCCAGCCAGCAGCGTAGGCGCATAGTAATAACCATTACCCTTGCGCTTTTCACCACCGGTGATCACTTTGATGTGCCCTGTCCCTTTCGCCTCTTCTACCGCCTTGCTGACATGTTCGAGATGTGCCAGCGAACTTAACGGTCCAAGCTCTGTGGACTCGTCATCCGGCGCACCAGATTTTAACGTTGCCACTGCAGCACCGAGTTTTTCTACCAGCGTATCGTAAATCCCTTTTTGCGCGTAGATCCGACATGCCGCGGTACAATCCTGTCCGGCATTGTAATAGCCAAAAGTGCGAACACCTTCGACCACTGCTTCAATATCAGCATCATCAAAAACAATCACTGGCGCTTTGCCACCCAACTCCATATGAGTACGCTTAATAGACGGCGCTGTATGGCTGATGATGTGCTCGCCGGTGGCGATAGAGCCCGTCAGCGACACCATCCGCACTTTGGGATGTCCGGTCAGCGGATCGCCCACCGTTTTGCCTCTGCCAAACAGCACATTAATCACGCCAGCCGGGAAGATATCTTTCGCCAGCTCTGCCAGCTTCAACGCTGTCAGCGGGGTAATTTCTGATGGTTTAAGCACTACGCAGTTCCCTGCCGCCAGCGCCGGAGCCAGTTTCCACGCTGCCATCATCAGCGGATAATTCCACGGTGCGATAGAAGCCACGACCCCCAACGGATCGCGACGGATCATCGAAGTATGACCTTCAAGGTATTCGCCGGCAGCCAGACCATTCAGACACCGCGCCGCCCCGGCGAAAAAGCGAAAGACATCGACAATCGCCGGGATTTCATCATTGAACGCACTATGCAGCGGTTTGCCACAATTACGGGACTCCAGTTCGGCAAAAACCTGACCATTTTCTTCAATAACATCGGCCAGTTTCAGCAGGCATTCCGCACGCGCTTTCGGCGTGGTTTGCCCCCATTCGGCAAATGCTGCATCTGCCGCGCGAACAGCAGCATCCACCTGCTCTGCGGATGCCTCGGCAATCTCCAGTAAAACGTCCCCCGTTGCCGGATTATAGACAGGCTGTTTTTCCCCTTCGCCGCTAACCAGTTCTCCGTTAATCAGTAACTTATGTTGCATAGCATATTCCTGTATCAGTGGTTATTGACCATTGTCGCCTTCGCGGGTTAGCCACCAGGCTCCCAGGATCGGCAAGGTTGTTACCAACATAACCAGCAGTGCCACCACGTTTGTTACCGGTACATCACGTGGTCGCCCAAGCTGATTGAGCAACCACAACGGTAACGTTCGTTCATGACCTGCCGTAAAGGTCGTCACGATGATTTCATCGAACGACAAGGCAAACGCCAGCATTCCTCCTGCCAGTAGCGCCGAACTGAGATTCGGCAACACTACGTAGCGGAAGGTTTGCCAGCCATTGGCCCCAAGATCCATTGACGCCTCAACCAGACTCCAGGAGGTGCGGCGAAAACGGGCGATGACATTGTTAAACACCACCACTACGCAAAAAGTCGCATGACCGACCACGATGGTGAAAAATCCCGGCTCCAGATTGATGGTTTTAAAAGCGGTTAATAGCGCCAGACCAGTGACAATGCCCGGCAGCGCAATGGGCAGCAGCAGTAACAACGAAATGGCGTTTTTGCCGAAAAAGTCTCGTCGCCACAGCGCGGCAGCTGCCAGCGTCCCTAATACCAGCGCAATTAATGTCGCCAGCGCCGCCACTTTAAGTGACAGTGTCACGGCATCAAGAATATCACTACGCTGTGCTGCCACGCTAAACCAGCGCAGCGTCAGGCCTTGCGGTGGAAAGCTAAACGCCGCATCTTCAGTGTTAAACGCATAGGCGGCGATAATCAGGATGGGAAAATGTAGGAAAACCACGCCGCCCCAGGCCGCCAGTTTGAGGAAAAACGGTGCGCGTTCAGAGTGCATCGAACGCTCCCAGACGTTTCACGAACGCCAGGTACAGTGCGATGAGAACAATCGGCACCAGGGTGAATGCCGCCGCCATCGGCATATTGCCAATCGCCCCCTGCTGGGAATAAACCATATTGCCGATAAAATATCCTGGAGGGCCAACCAGCTGCGGAACGATAAAATCGCCCAGTGTGAGTGAAAAGGTAAAGATAGAGCCAGCGGCAATACCCGGGATCGCCAGCGGCAGCACCACATAGCGAAAGGTTTGCCGTGGACGCGCGCCAAGATCAGCCGACGCCTGCAACAATGACGGCGGCAAACGCTCAAGCGCCGCCTGCACGGGCAGGATCATGAACGGCAGCCAGATATAGAGAAACACCAGAAAGCGCCCCAGCCCGGAAGTTGACAGCGTATTGCCGCCCACCGCGGGTAACGTAAGGAACGCCGTGAGTAGCGGCTCCAACCCCAGATGTTGTAAAAACCACTGCGCCACGCCATCTTTTGCCAGCAATAAGGTCCAGGCATAGGCTTTTACGATATAACTCGCCCACATTGGCAGCATCACCGCAATATAAAAGAACGCTTTCATTTTCCCGCTGGTATAGCGCGCCATATACCACGCCATCGGAAAAGCCAGAATGGCGCTAGCGATAGTGACAGCCACAGCCATGGTTAGCGTGCGAAGGATGATGTCGTAATTCGCCGGATTAAACAGCGCGCGGATATTCGCCAGCGTCAGTTCTGGCGTTACCGACATGGTGAAATCGTCAAAGGTATAAAAGCCCTGCCATAATAGCGTCAGCAGCGAGCCGAAATAGATGATACCAAACCACATCAGCGGACCAAGCAGCAGCAAAAACAGCCCCAGTCCCGGTTTCCGCCAGAAGAATCCTGACACCTTACCCAGATTTGGACGTGAAGGTGATTGCAATACGTTCATCGCCATTCACCTCTCCTCAACCAGCGGCACCATCACATCGCGCGACCAGGAAACCATCACCTGTTGTCCGGGCGTGAGCGTGGCAGGCAGTTCTTCGCCTGTCATATTGGCCTGACTCACCAGCAGTTTTTCACCGCCATTCAGTCTCAGTTCAAAACGGGTCGCCGCGCCCTGATACTGCACCGCCTGGATCGTGCCATTAACTTGCACTTCGCCGGGGGTGTTGAGGCGGATATGTTCCGGTCTCAGGGCAAAACTGCCTATCATGCCGCAAAGATTCTCGGCCATTAGCGGCTCAAAAACGTTGGATGTCCCGACGAATCCCGCAACAAACGGCGTGCGCGGACGCATATAGAGATCGCGCGGGGAATCGACCTGCTCAATACGACCGTTGTTGAATACCGCAACACGATCGGACATCGATAACGCTTCGCTCTGATCGTGGGTAACGAAGATAAATGTGATACCGAGAGACTGTTGCAGCTTTTTCAGCTCAAGTTGCATCTGCTCACGCAGCTTGAGATCCAGCGCGCCGAGCGGTTCATCCAACAGCAATACGCGCGGCTCATTCACCAATGCTCTGGCGATAGCAACCCGCTGGCGCTGACCACCAGAAAGTTGTGACGGTTTACGTTGCTGTACAAACCCCAACGCCACTTTCTCCAGCGCCTCTTGCGCCATTACGTGTCGCTGTTTTTTATCCACCCCTTTGACCATCAGCCCATAGGCCACGTTGTCAAGAATCGACATATGCGGAAATAGCGCGTAGTCCTGGAAGACGGTATTCACGTCCCGCTCCCACGGCGGCAGATTGCTGGCGGGTTTACCAAAGATAGATATAGTCCCGCCGGAAAGCTGTTCGAATCCAGCAATCAGGCGCAGGCAGGTGGTTTTGCCGGAGCCAGACGGCCCCAGCATTGAGAAAAACTCACCATCTTTTATCGCAATACTGACGCCATCTACCGCGCGCACATCACCATACAGTCGCGAGACGTTGTCAAACTCCACTGCGTACGTCATAAAACACCCCAGCGAAGTTAGCGACCGCCCATAATGGCAATGTAATCCTGCGTCCAGCGACTGTAGGGAACAAACTTGCCCCCTTCTGCTATAGGCGTTTTCCAGAAGGCGATTTTATCGAAATAGTTAAAACCGTTTGTTTCACAACCTTTTTCGCCTAATAACGGACTGGCTTTACACCCTTCCGGCACTACCGGTAACGAGCCAAACCAGGCCGCCACATCGCCCTGCACTTTTGGCGTTAATGACCAGTTCATCCATTTGTAGGCGCAAACCGGATGTTTCGCTTCGCTATGTAGCATGGTGGTATCAGCCCAACCGGTAACGCCCTCCTTCGGGAATACGGTAGCGACAGACTGCCCCTCGGCTTTCAAGGCGTTGGCCTGATAAGGCCATGCACTGGAAGCAACCACACCCTCGTTTTTGAAATCACTCATTTGCACGGTAGTGTCATGCCAGTAGCGATGGATCAAACTATGTTGATCGCGCAGCACTTTCAGCACCGCCTGGTACTGTTCTTCGGTGAGTTGATACGGATCGCTGATGCCCAACTGCGGCTGAGTGGCTTTAACGAACAACGCAGCGTCCGCAATATAAATAGGGCCATCATAAGCCTGAACGCGGCCTTTATTGCTCTTGCCGTCCGGCAGATTCTGCGCAACAAAAACCACTTGCCAGCTATCCGGCGGGGTCGGGAAGGTTTTAGTGTTGTACATCAGCAGGTTCGGCCCCCATTGGTAAGGTGTGCCATAAACTTTGCCACTAACGTTAAACCAGTCGCCTTTAACCACACGCGGATCTAGCGTCTTCCAGTTGGGAATCAATGCGGTATTAATCGGCTGCACGCGTTTACCCATAATCAAACGCAGCGAGGCATCGCCGGATGCCGTAACCAGATCGTAACCCCCTTTGGTCATCAGACTGACCATTTCATCGGACGTCGCGGCGGTTTTTACATTCACCGCGCAACCTGTCTCTTTTTCGAATTGCGTTACCCAGTCGTATTGTTTATCAGTTTGTCCGCGTTCGATGTATCCCGGCCAGGCGATAATATCCAGTCGCCCTTCCGGTTTATCTAAATTGGTAGGTGGTTCGGCGGCGTGAGCGGTCATTATTGTCATGGTGAGCGCACACAGGCTGCTGCGGGCAAATGTCTTGCTCATAAGGTCTTACTCCTGTCGTAATTAATTGTTCAGCCGCCGTGCCGTAAAAATATCTCCTTGTTTAACCATAGACGGCGGCTTGCAGGCACACCTTCGCCCCTGAGAAAATTTAATCAGGTTGTGAGCTACCGCGCATTATGCCGTCTGCGAGGTTATCTTCTGGAGTATAGACAAGGGGTTAGGAAATATGACTGCTATTCGAAATTCATATTACCCAACCTAAGAGGAATTAAATTTAACGCTATTACAGCCGTTCTTGAATAAGTTTGCCTAATTGTTTAACCGCCTGTTCTTCGCGCTCGCCCCACTGCCATGCAGTATTAAAACGGAAAAAACATGACCAACTTTCGCCAGTAGAAAACATTTTACCCGGCGCAATACTGATATGATGCGCCAATGCCTGAATACTTAATTCGCCCGCATCTAACGGCGCGGGGAGTTCCAGCCAGAGAAAATAACCGCTGTCATTATGATGAATTTTCACTTCCGCAGGCAGATAACGCAGCAGTGCCTGCCAGACACGTTGTTTACGTTCCGCAAGCTGGCGACGCAGGCGACGAAGATGGGCGTCGTAACGGCGCGTGGAAAAATAATCCACCAGCGCAAGCTGCATCGGTGAACTGGTCGAAAGCGTACTCATCAATTGCAAGCGTTGAATTTTGCGTGCGTGTTTTCCGGCGACGACCCAACCAATACGAAAACCTGGCACCAGACATTTCGAAAACGAAGAGCAATGCAAAACGCCATCGTGGCGATCCCACGCTTTCGCAGGCAGCGGTTTTTCCCGTCCAAAATAAAGTTCGCTATACACGTCATCTTCAATCAGCGTTACGTTGTACTGATTGAGCAACGCTACCAGTCGCGCTTTTTTCTGTGGCGTTAAGGTAAACCCGAGTGGATTCTGGCTATTAGTCATCAGCCAGCACGCTTTCACCGGATACTCCTGCAACGCCAGTTCCAGCGCCTTGAGATCGATCCCTTCGTTAACATCCGTCGCCACCGATAACGCCTTCAGCCGTAACCGCTCCAGTGCCTGCAACGCGCCGTAGAAACAAGGATTCTCTACTATCACCCAATCGCCTGGTTCCGTTACCGCTTGTAAACTGAGGTTTAATGCCTCTAACGCCCCGGCGGTAATAACAATTTCATCGGGAGAAATAGTGATGCCCTGTAAGGCATAGCGACGAGCAATAGCCTGACGCAGTTCTGCGTTTCCTGGCGGTAAGTTTTCAATCACGCTCATCGCCGTGGCGGTTTTGCTTACCTGCGCCAGCGAGCGGTTCAGTTGTTGGAGGGGGAAAAGTCGCGGGTCGGGAAAGGCCGAGGCAAACGGAACTACCGACGGATCGCGGCTGGCCTGCAACATATCAAAAATATAGGTATTGATATCGACTGCTTCATCTCGAGTGACTGGAATGACTGGCGCTTTCGGCATTTTTATTGCCTGTGGCGCAACGTAATAACCCGACTGCGGTCGCGCGATAATATGTCCCTGACTTTCGAGCAACTGATAGGCATGGCTGACGGTCATAAAGCTCATGCCAGAAAGCGCCACCTGGTCACGCAACGAAGGTAAACGATCGCCGGGTTGCCAGATACCCGACGCAATCTGCTCGCGTAATTGTTCTGCAAGCTGCTGGTATTTTTTCATTATCGTATTGTTATGATTTGTAGATTACCCGGCAGTCTATATCAGTTGTTAAAAATGACAACTTTACTCTAATTTTCATAACAGAACAGTAACCTTAAAAAATGCTGTCATTATTATTTCCCAAAACGCAATTACAAGGTGGCGGGATGTTGGCTAAAGCATTATCTGTAGTGTTAGTGACTTGTGCGCTGTTCTCCGGTCAACTGATGGCTGGGCATAAAGGACATGAGTTTTTGTGGGTAAAGAATGTGGATCATCAACTGCGGCATGAAGCTGACAGCGATGAGTTACGTGTTGTTGCAGAAGATTCAGCGGAGAGCCTGCGCGAGCATTTCTACTGGCAAAAGTCGCGCAAGCCGGAAAAATTCAGTCAATGAATATTTAATATCAAAAGTTGGCACGGTACATGTCTATACAATTCTTTAGTGCAGAATTGACAAAAAATTGCTCATGTTGCGAGTGTTATCACCTTACATTTGATTGCAATATTGTAATAATGATTTTTTCAGACTATCAAATTCACACCCGTCAAATTGACCATCTATTTTCTTTGCATCAATCAGCGCCAGAAGTTTTATCAGTGTATTACTAATTTTTATGCAATCATTCTGCTGATGAGGAAAATTATGATATAACTCTTCGTACTTTGTTTGCGACGAACCATCAACCACTGTAACAGTGGCATTAATTTTATAGCCCCTATTATATACCGTCTCAATAAGATGCTTGTTATCTTTACCCAGAGCATTTCGCAGAATATAGACACACCGGGTCAGTGATTCGTCACTAACAGCATTATTCCATACATCATTGATGATTTTTTCTTTCGAAACAATATGCCGATAGTTTTTTAGTAGAACGGTAAGCACTCCTGCTTCTTTAGGTGGCAAATACACTTCTTTATCTTTACAGCGTAACACTCCCTCTGAAGAGAATAAAAAATTCTCAAACATATAAAGAGAATGTTCGTTAATAGTATTTGACCAATTCATAAATTCTCCATTATCTAATTACCCGACTCCATTCATGCCTGGTAACAGCATTATCATTTATTACATCTGAGTTGTAGTCAGGTCATCACCTGATGATGGCGTCGTACTGTACAGGAGAATTTTTCAAAATCGGGCGTGAAACCATATTAATCATCTTAATAAGACGCATTTCATTGTAATGTATACTGTTTTTTATGAATGCAAAACTTAACATTTAAGGGGATTAATACAACAACTTTCTTCGTATCGGATATTTAGATAAAATACTTGTTTTCTGTCCGCTGTTATATCCCTACCCTCTCATTATCAGTGGAGGAAAAGTCACTTAAAATGAAAGGCCTTGTCATTTATTTTATTAGTAGCATTTATCATTCAACATATCTGATCAGTCAAATCATCTGAATAATGTTAACGTCCGTTATTCTTTACTGCCTCATCTATATTCACCATACTTCAAGCTGCGTCTGTTGGTAATTCAGGGACAATACAGGCGTTTGTCGTGCATTAGAATTATTTAGCGCATATTAATAAGATAATAAAAAAGGCCACCAGCTTATTAATTGGCGACCCTTTTTGACTACTTATAACGAAAGGTAATTTTTTAGGAGCCTGTCATTAATTTTTACGCTTAGGCAACGTTTTAAGTAAATCTTCCGGGCTGACAGATGCCACGACACTACCTGGCAATGGCATTTTGAGAATGTGATTTTTAATCTTACCGATTACGTGCATTTCACACGGTCGGCAATCAAATTTCAGGGTTAATACTTCATCACCATTCACTAACTGCATGGGTGTCGCCTTCCAGCTCTTTATATTCCCTTTTGCCTGTTTCGGACACAAATTAAAAGCAAAACGCAGACAATGTTTAGTAATCATTACCGGTACTTCACCCTTTTCTTCATGGGCTTCATATGCGGCATCGATTAATTGCACACCATAACGATGATAAAACTCACGGGCTTTATGGTTATAGACGTTAGCCAGGAAACTTAAATGCGTTTGCGGATAGACAGGCGCGGGCACAGAGATCGCTTTACGACTGCCTCGTTGATAACTGGCAAGACGCGCGGCATCAAGCATTTCAACAGCTTCCCGGCGGAACTGATTTAACAGACTGTTTGGCACAAAGAGTGCCCCCGGTAAGTTAATTTGTACATTGCGGGCGTAATAGATGGTCTGCCCCAGTTTCGCCAGTCCATCTTTCAGGTTATTGCGCGCTTTTTCGGCGTTATTCGCTTCATCAAACTGTCCATCCAGTGTATGCGTGATGCTAACGCCCTCTTCGCTGGTCAATGTCAGAATAAGTTGTTCCTGCCAGCCCCCCAGCTCAATGTCTACACCTACCCGACGTTCGCTGGAGGTTTTAGTCAGTGCCTGTTGCCAGTTATGATCGAGATTGCGATTAAGCGGATGATGGGGACGAATTTTGTGCATTTCCGCAGGCATCTCATTCGGCCAGACGCGATACTGATTGTTCCCGGTTTTCTCTACGGTATTGGCACGGAAACCAACCACTTCGCGCTTCACCAACACGTTCAGGCCATCGCCATTGGCTAACGGTTCGGTGGTGGCTACATCAAGGTGATCTTTCGCCACTTTTAACACTTCTCCCACCGGCAGGCCGACAAATTTCGGTGAGTCAAAGGCCCCAATATCACCTTTACGTGCATTAACAAAGTAGTCGGTGCTACCGCGATGGAAGGTTTTTTCTGTCGATGGCACGAAGAAGTGTTCTGTACGGCCAAATGAAGCCCTTGCCAGATCACTGCGTTCGTCAATAATGGCATCCAACATCTGGCGATAATGGGCAGTGATATTCTTTACATAGCTCATATCTTTATATCGTCCTTCAATCTTGAAGGAACGCACACCAGCATCGATCAAGGCGCCCAGGTTAGCGGTTTGATCATTATCTTTCATCGACAGCAGGTGTTTTTCATAAGAAACCACGCGCCCCTGATCGTCTTTCAGGGTGTACGGCAAACGGCACGCTTGTGAACAATCACCACGGTTGGCGCTACGCCCCGTTTGCGCATGAGAGATGTAACACTGACCGGAATACGCTACGCATAGTGCTCCGTGAATAAAGAACTCAATGGTTGCGTCTGTAGCCTGATGAATGGCGCGGATCTGCTCGAGATTCAGTTCACGCGCCAGCACAATCTGGGTAAAACCGACATCAGCAAGAAACTTCGCTTTTTCAACTGTGCGAATGTCACACTGGGTACTGGCGTGCAATTCAATTGGTGGAATATCAAGTTCAAGAATTCCCATGTCCTGCACGATCAGGGCATCAACACCTGTCTGGTACAAGTCAGTAATCAACCGCTGCGCCGGTTCCAGTTCATCGTCATGCAAGATGGTGTTGAGTGTGACGAAAATTTTTGCCCCATAGCGATGAGCGAACGGCACCAGTTCGGCAATATCTTTCAGGCTATTACTGGCGTTATGACGAGCACCAAAACCTGGGCCGCCAATATATACGGCATCAGCACCGTGCAAAATAGCTTCGCGGGCAATGGCGGCATCTCGTGCCGGGCTTAACAGTTCAAGACGATGAGAAGATACGGTCACTTTCTTATCCAGTAGCTGAAAAATGGCGGTTATTGTAGTAAGAAGCGCGACGGTACGAAATAGTTTTCCAGCGAAAGAGAAGAAGATAAACAGTGAAATGCGCCACCCTAAGATGGCGCATTACGTTTACTTTTTGCTCACATCAAACATAGTGGCATCGGTCGCCATATCATCGATAACTTTTTTCAGCGTTTCGATGGTCATTGGCGTATTTTCATTATTGAGATCTTTCCCTTCGCCCTGACGCACAACTTTAACAACCGGTTTGTTGGTCGCGGCATCAATTAACTCACCCTCAAAATAGAGATGGGTATCCATGGTGCGGTGCCCGGTTGCCATTTGCGTACCAGCCACCACCAGCGCAACAGGGACTACTTCATAGAACTGTAACCCCTCTTTGCTGGAGCTCACCCCTGTAATAGCCCCCCGGAAAATCAAACTACGTGGCCCTGGAGTAGTTACCAATGGTTTGCGCTGTGCAACGGCAGTCTTCAATTTATTGTCGGTGTAGCTACGTAACTGGTCGAGGACATTTTGCCCGATTTGGGTCGATGGTTTCGGCACTGGATAGTAAGTTACCGGCGTCCAGACAATGTTGTCGTAGTTGGCATCGTTAAATTTAGGATCAACCCAACGTAAAACTGGTTTACCTGTAGCTGATTGTGTTTCTTTCAAAGAAGAATAGTCTTTCAAAAAACCTGAATATTTATCTGGCGGAGTGATTTTGTTCGCACAACCAGACAAAGCCAATAAACCCACGAGCACTGCAATTTTAAAAACAGTACGTGTACGCATGAAATGATCCCTTTGATTTTTCAGATATGCATTTGAAATAATAGCAAAGTGAAATCATTTCTGTCGCACTAAAAATGGTAACAGGTTCACATATATTTCTCTGCGTCGGGGGGACGCAGAGCAGTTAACAATTGGCAGAATATCAGACGGTTTTACGCGCCAGCATGGTGGCAAAACGCAATTTAATACGGTTGCCATTTTCGTCGGTACGGTGCAGTTCCCCCACATCTTCGTTGTACTTCAGCGGCTCCCAGCCAGCGTAATAGTCCCGTAACTCCCCTTCTTTAAAGGCAAACGGAAAACCAACTGTACAAGGGAAATCATCAGTATCCATAGCCGCCACAATCAAGTTGTAACCGCCCGGTCTGGTACAGTGCTGCATATTGGCGATTAAACCAGGGATCGTCTTCGCCTCTAGGAACATCAACACCACGGTGGAAAGAATGAAATCATACTGCCCTTCGAATCTGAGAGTATTGAGATCCACAATCCGGGTGTGCAGATTCTCCAGCCCTTCAAGAGCCTTAATTCGCTCGACGTTAGCGATGCTCATGGCATTTTTATCCCAGGCATCCACATCAAACCCATTGGCTGCCAGATAAAGGCTGTTCCGACCATTACCGCATCCCAGATCCAATGTTTTACCCGGTTTAACCACTTTAACAGCATCGAGCACTTCTGAATGTGTACGGGTTAATTCATATTTTTCAGTGAAGTAATTTTCGTCACGAACGATCATGTTTTTCCTCGGATTTCATTAATACGGCGCGCTCATTCTGGTTAACAATTTCCGTTGTATCAGATGTACGAAGGTATGGATGGCAACGCGGTCGGAAACACCAAATTGCTTACCTCATAAGGTACATTAGAAATGCATTTTATGGGATTTTCTCTATCATCGCCAGAGACGCAAAATTTGCTACGTTTATAGTAAGTCACCGGTGGGGAAACGCTATGCGCAAATATCGTCTAAGTGAGGAGCAACGTGCCTTTAGTTATCAGGTAGATGGCTGTAAAAAGAGTGTGTTATTACGGCAGATTATCGCTCTTACTGACTTTAATGATGTGAAAACCGGAATGGCTGGTGGCTGGGTCGATGATGATACTGTACTGGCGCAGGATGGTAACTGTTGGATTTATGACCAGAACGCAATAGCATTTGCCGGTACGATAATAAGTGGCAATGTTCGAATTACTGGTCACAGCGTACTTTATGACAACGTGAAGACCAGTGATAATGCATGGATCGATAATGCGGAAATCAGTCAAGGCGCACACATAAGTGACAATGTCACAATTAAAGATTCTCTCATTTGTGGTCAATGCCGAATTTATGGTCATGCCACGGTCGATCAGCACTCAATGGTTATCGCCGCTCAGGGTTTAACACCCGATCTCCAGCTTCAACTGCAAATCTATGATCACGCCAGCGTGAGCGCCTCACGTGTGGTTCATCAGGCGCAAATTTATGGTGACGCTACGGTACGTCATGCTTTTATTGAGCACCGCGCCGAAGTTTTTGATTTTGCGTTAATCGCAGGCAATGAGGAGAATAACGTCTGGCTATGTGATTGTGCCAAAGTTTACGGGCATGGGCGGGTAATCGCCGGACGTGAAGAAGATGCGATCCCGACTTTGCATTACAGCTCGCAAGTGGCAGAAAACGCAACGGTTGTGGGGAATTGTGTATTAAAGCACCACGTGTTGATCGGCGGTAATGCACGGTTATACGGTGGCCCTATATTGCTTGACGAACATATTCTGATTCAGGGCAATGCCCGTCTTCAGGGAGAAGTGTTAATTGAGGATCATGTGGAAATTACAGACAACGCTGTGATTGAAGCTATTGATGGCGATGCGATTCACCTGCGTGGTCCTAAAGTTATTAATGGGGAACAGAGGATCACTCGCACGCCGTTAGCAGGATTACTTTAAAGACGGATCAATAATTCGCCCATAAATATTAATATCGTCATAACTGCCGTTAAGAAATTCAGCCTGTTTCAGACAGCCTTCGTATGCAAATTCGTTGCGCACCGCTACCTGATTGCTGGCCTCGTTCGCCACTCTGCATTTGATCACAAATCGGCGAATCTCTCCCCGCTGCGCGTAATGTTGCATTAGCCCCTGTAAGGACAAAGAAATGATGCCCTGCCCCTGTCGGGATTGATCCAGCCAGTAGCCGATATAGGCAGTTTTATTCAGTGGTTCAATTTGGTTAAAAGAGATGACTCCCGCCATTTCATCATGAGCAAAAATGGTGAACATTTTGGCATAACCGCGCTGGTGTAACATCATGTTCCCCTGCACGGTTTTACGGGTATCGTCCTCAGTATTCACATATTGTGGCCAGTTCATCGACTGCTGTAACCAGGCTTTATTCTTTTGGATCAACTGGAACAAAGATGAGACGTGGCTTTCATCCACGGCCTGCAACTCAATGACATCATTAATTTTGATAATTTCTTGCATCAACCCCCCTGATTAGCGTCAAAAAAGCCGCCAGTTCGGCGGCTCAGAAAAGAAAGTTATACCTCACTGGTACTTTCTTTTAAACTTTCCTGCTGCAAGATCCGCAGCAGTTCCTCCTTCAACTGGAGTTTCTTTTTCTTAAGATGAACAATATCTAAGCTGTATCCCCAACCATTTCTGCCCTCTACACGGGCAATCTCATTATCAAGTTCGTGGTGTTTATTGAAGAGTGACAGAAAGCGAGGATTATCGGTTTTCAGTCGGGAAATGAGTTCTTGGTATTCTGGAAACATAAGCTCTCCCTAAGAGTGGCCAATAGTGTGTATGAGAAATACACAACCTCAGGTTACTCAATCAGGACAGGGAATAATGCGAGCGGAAACGAATCAGCAGGCTTTAACGGCTTTTCCGTTGGGAAAAGCCGTTGGGTAAATTTTAACGCATTATGCGATCGTCAATATATTGCCGTTTATCTGGCGCTGGTGGGAAATATTGATATAGCCAGGTTTCGCTAATGGCTTCGCCCTGGCAACGCAGAAACATTCGCATATCAACTGGGTCAGTAGAGTCAGATGTTGGATACCAGTCGAACTGAATACGGTAACCATCAATGGGTTCAACGTAGAGGATCTCAATCTGCTTCGCTTCACCGCTGGAAAGTGTGATCACCGGTTCAATACCTTTCGGAGCAGCCGCTTTTAAATCACCACCGACAAAATCAACGGCAAAACGACGGGACCATTTTTCCGGGAAATGCTCACCCGGTGCCCACCCCTCAGGAAAGCCTCCCATTCCGGTACGTGTTGCCATTACCCGCGCCAGTGGGCACTGAACAGGCGGTCGAGCACTCCAGTAAAGACGATACTGATATTGCAACTCATCACCCGCTTCAATGGCCTTTTCTGGTTGCCAGAAACAAACAATGTTATCCAACGTTTCGCCCGTTGTTGGGATCTCCATTAACCCAATGGTTCCCTTCCCCCAGCGGTTACGTGGTTCTACCCACAAACTCGGGCGCTTGTTGTACCAGCCCATAATGTCCTGGTAGTGTGAAAAATCACGATCCAATTGCAACAGACCAAACCCTTTAGGATTGTCGTCGGTATAAGCATTGAACTGTAATTTCTGCGGGTTATTCAGCGGACGGCAAATCCATTCACCATTCCCTCGCCACATAGAAAGGCGGTCCGAATCGTGTATCTGCGGATGAATGGTGTCACACATCCGGCGCTCGTTGGTGCCGCAGCTGAACATACTGGTCATCGGGGCAATACCGAGTTGTTTGATATCTTTACGCGCATATAAGTGGTTTTCGACATCCATAATCACCTGCGTTTTTTCGCAGTGAATAACAAACTTGTACGCTCCGGTGATACTTGGGCTATCGAGTAACGCATAAACGGTAAAGGTCGTTGAACCTGGTTTTACCGTATCAAACCAGAAGGCGGTGAAATCCGGGAACTCTTCTTTTGAATCAGTGTAGGTATCAATGGCCAGACCGCGCGCTGACAAACCATATTGATAAGTATCATCTACCGCACGGAAATAACTGGCACCGAGAAAGGACACCACATCTCGTCTCGCCAGTTCTGGCGCTTTAAACACCCGGAAACCGGCAAAACCAAGGTCTTTCTGTCCTTCGAGTTGTTTTGTATCCACTCCCGCATCGTTGTATTTAAATAACTCAGGGCGGAAATGGATTTCACGCGCCATATGAGTAGCAGGATCGACCGAGAACATACGGACCCGACGACGGAATCCCATTCCCATATGGAAAAACTGCGCATCTAACTGACGATTTTCAACGTTATGCCATAAGGATTGCTGTTCGTCGTACTGAATACTGTTATAAGCCTGCGGCGTCATTGTTGCCAGCGTTGGCGGCAGGTCACGCGGCGCTCCGCCCCACGGTTTTTGCGCTAAATCGTGTGCCATTGACTGCAAAATAGAGAAATCAAATCGCACTGACTGACCATCAGCGATGTCAGATTCCGCCGCAAATGCGGCCTGAGAGAAGAGAGATGCAATACCGCTGGTACCGCACACTGCAGCCATCGCCATTGAACCCTTAATAAAGCGTCTACGATCCATACCTGAAAGTGAATCCTTCTGGTCTTGTGAATGGTCCCGCGCTGGTCTTTAACCGCAGCAAGAGCGTACTGATTTATGACCGCTCACTGTAGACAAATTTCATTAATAATCCAATTGCTGGTCGCTGAAAACGTGTACAAATTCGAAAATATTCTCAGTCGATAAGAACAGGCTGAAAGCAGTGTAAAGCCAGGTGCAAGAAGCTTATGCTCGTCATACTTTGAGTTGCATGTACTACAATTCGCATTATTTAGAGTATAAATATCTTTCTGCACCTGAATCCTGAATTACAACAACCCACAACGTCGTTTACTGCGTTCTTCGGTTCGCTGGTAAAGGACAAATTCATCATAGACCGGGCATCCTAATGCCTGTTCAAAGGCCTGCCGACTGGCATTCCCGTGGCTTCTGACCTGTGTTTCATTACCCAGATTTGACTGGAAAATGCCCGCGGCACTGACGGGTAAAAAATCTTCATAGGTGACTGGTTGTGCCACCAACCAACCGCGTTCAATTAAAGGCTGAGGATCATCACCTGGATGTATGGCCTGACGGTGTGCTTCCCCCGTTGGTGTCAGGCGATAGCGAAACCATGCCAGCCCCTGTTGACGCAGCAAAAACTCGCTATCAGGGAAAGCTTTGAAGACATCCTGTAAATGCAACTGGTGAGTGAGATTGTCTTTACCCGTGCCCGCTTTTTGTAACAGCGTATCGTAAAGCTGCCGCCCTTTTGGCGTTAACGCTACTCCTCGTTGCTCAATTTCACCAAATCGCGCGGTATGTGTACCCTGTTTTTCGCCTGCAAATAGCACCGGTTCTTCAAGCGCTTTAAAACTGGTCTGGCGTAACAAGATGGGAACTTCCCGACGCGGCGGACCTTCGATCAGAACTTTCGGTTCGATCCCGTATTCCGGCATCATCGATTGAACGCGATCAATATCCAGCGTTCGTGGTGTTAAATGGTTGATATGGCAGCCAGGGAAACACACCACATCGGCAATCAACCGATGTTCGTGTAGTAATGCCTGATAAGTTTCTTCATCAACAGTTGCAGACTGATGCCAGCGGAAGGTTTCCAGTGCTTCTTTTACAAACTCTGTCGCCAGTGCTTCGGTGAATCCTCCTTCTTCATCATATTTATCAAGTAACTCCCGGCATCGGGAGGTAAAAATATCGCGCTGTTGAAGAATTTCGTCAGCTCGTTGACGCAGAGCTTTATCTTCAATCAACTCCAGACGCAAAAGTGAAGTGAATACGCGAAAAGGATTTCGCGACAACGATGCATCATCAACCGGTCGAAAAGCTGTGGAATGGACAGGCACACCCGCTTGCGAAAGATCGTAATAGCTGACCGGATACATTCCCATAATGGCAAAAATTCGCCGTAACGTTGTCAGCTCCTCTGCCGTTCCGACACGAATCGCGCCGTGGCGTTCGACATTAAGCCGTGCCAGTTCATCGGCATTGGCGAGCTTTTCGTGCAGCTCAGGATTGTTTTCCAGTACCGCCAGATTGACGTCTGCCACCAGTTCGAGAAGTGTGCCGTACTGCGGAACTTCTTGCTGGTACATGGCTGACATCGCTTGTGAAAATTGTTCCCGAATCTCATCGGCCGTGAGGATGCACGCCATTTTGTCATATCTCCAGTGAGTGTTACCTGGAGTGTAGGAAACGCCATTGTCGCTGGTGGGAAGAATTTACAAAGTGTGATCTCTGCTGAATTCACTCTCTGCTTAGCCTTGTATAACCATTGGTTATGTTAATGGATATGTAAATTCACTTTAAATTAACAATATATTTACACACACTCATTCCGCAGTATCAAAACAATAAACTTACCTTTGATCCCGGAGCCTGCTATGAGTGAAAAATGGACGCCACGCGAAGTGATTCATCGCGATTACAACAGTCATCCCCCAGCCTTTGCCCCAGGTTATAAAACCAGCGTGTTACGTTCACCACGCAATGCCTTAATTTCTTTACAAAACTCTTTATCAGAAATTACCGGCCCGGTATTCAGTAATAACGATTTAGGACCGCAGGATAATGACCTGATCATGAATTACGCCAAAGAAGGATTACCCATTGGCGAGCGAATTATTGTTCACGGTTATGTTCGCGACGGTTTTGGTCGGCCGATGAAAAATACGCTGGTGGAAATATGGCAAGCCAATGCCGGTGGTCGTTATCGCCACAAGAAAGATCAGTATCTTGCGCCTATCGACCCAAATTTCGGCGGATGCGGGCGTGTGTTAACTGACGAAAATGGCTACTACTTCTTTCGCACCATCAAGCCAGGCCCTTATCCATGGCGTAATCAGGCCAGCGACTGGCGGCCTTCACATATCCATTTTTCTCTCTCTGGTGAAGCCTTCGCTCAGCGCCTGATTACTCAAATGTATTTTGAAGGCGACCCGCTGATTAAACAGTGCCCTATTGTGCAGGCGATCAAAAATGAAGATGCGATTCGTACGCTTATTGCCGAACTGGACACGCACACCGCGATTCCTCTCGACAGCCTGGCATATCGCTTTGATTTGGTATTACGTGGTCAACGTGCCACGCTGTTCGAAAACCGCACTCAGGGAGTGGCAAAATGAAGAATTATTTAGCGGAAACAGCTTCGCAAACTGCCGGGCCATATGTGCACATTGGCCTCGCCCCTGATGCCGCTGGTTTTCATATTTTTGAGAAGAATTTCAGTTCAACGCTCGTTAACAGCCATACCGAAGGTGAGCGAATTACTATTGAAGGTCGGGTGATTGATGGTTCAGGCACGCCAGTACGCGATGTGTTGCTGGAGATTTGGCAGGCCAACGCCAATGGCCGTTATAACCATCCGGCAGATCAACAAAGTGATAAAAAACTGGATGCTGATTTTCGTGGTTGGGGCCGCAGTTGCTCAGATTTCGACACTGGGATCTGGCGCTTCGAAACCATAAAACCAGGGAGTGTTGTCGGTCGCGACGGTCGTACTATGGCGCCACACGTTAACTTATGGGTCGTGGCGCGAGGTATCAATATAGGCCTGAATACACGGATGTATTTTCCCGATGAGCAAGATGCCAACCAGCACGATCCCGTGCTGAATTTGATTGAATGGGAAGTAAGACGCCAGACGCTGATCGGCAAGCGAGAACAGCGTGGCAACGAAACAGTTTATATCTTCGATATTCATCTGCAAGGTGACAAAGAAACCGTCTTTTTTGATGTGTAAATCATTATCGGGTTGAATTCGTTCAACCCGAATTCAACCATTCTCTTCTCTCTTATTGCTGTTCAAAAATCAAGCAACAAAATATTTGGTAATATAAAATCGCCAAATGTTAATGATATTTTGCAATCAAGTTATCATAATTAGATAACATATCTTGTCTTCGGCGCGACTCTGTTTTTAACATCGCTTATGGAAAAAAATAGTCTGTTTAGTCAGCGCATTCGCTTGCGCCACCTGCATACATTTGTCGCTGTCGCACAACAAGGAACACTCGGTCGCGCGGCAGAAACCCTTAACCTTAGCCAGCCAGCTCTCTCTAAGACATTGAATGAACTGGAACAATTAACAGGAACCCGGCTATTTGACCGAGGAAGACTTGGCGCGCAACTTACCCCACCTGGTGAGCAGTTTCTGACA
Source organism: Escherichia fergusonii ATCC 35469 (assembly GCF_000026225.1). NCBI lineage: Bacteria > Pseudomonadati > Pseudomonadota > Gammaproteobacteria > Enterobacterales > Enterobacteriaceae > Escherichia > Escherichia fergusonii. The sequence continues at coordinate 1,535,851 of NC_011740.1, read as the reverse complement.
CATGCGGTGAAGGTGCTGGATGCGTTAAATAATGCTGCTCAGGCGTTGAATCGAAAAGAGGGCCTTAACAGTGACATTGTGCGCATAGGCGCGTTGCCAACCGCTGCATTAGGTATTTTACCTGCCGTATTAGGCCAGTTTCATCGCCAACATAAAGATACAATGTTGCAGGTTGCTACCATGAATAACACCATGCTGTTGGCAGGGTTAAAGTCTGGCGAGATTGATATTGGTATCGGGCGAATGTCTGATCCAGAATTGATGGGTGGCCTCAATTACGAATTACTTTTTCTGGAGTCACTCAAACTGGTGGTGCGTCCGAATCACCCCCTTTTACAGGAGAATGTCACTCTCAGTCGGGTGATGGAGTGGCCTGTCGTAGTTTCCCCAAAAGGTACGGTCCCCCGTCAGAATGCGGAAACACTGCTACAAAGCCAGGGCTGCAAAATTCCCGATGGCTGTATTGAAACGCTTTCCGCTTCACTATCACGACAGCTTACCGTCGATTACGACTATGTATGGTTTGTACCTTCCGGGGCAGTAAAAGAGGATTTGCGTCAGGGGTCTCTGGTGGCACTGCCAGTGCCAACACAAGGTGCCGGAGAACCTATAGGTATCCTGACCCGTGTTGACGCACAGCTTTCATCCGGCGCCCAAATATTAATTAGTGCGATCCGCAAAAATATGCCGTTGTAAAAGAAGGGCGACGCCTGCGCCCTGCTTTCTTGTCTAAAGAAAACACCGAAATTTGCCTTCCGCCCAAGGACTATATTTACCAGCAAGACCTAACCAGGAAGCGCTAAATTTCTGCTGATAACCAATACCTTTTTGGCCGCGAGGAAAATCACCAGAAATAATTCGAGGTTTTATTGGCTAAGGTAAAGGTATCTGGGTTAATACTTGCCGGATGATGAATCATCCGGCAACGCTTTACGATTTCAACTGGTAATCAAGCGTAATTTCCGCTTTCAGTACCTGAGAAACCGGGCATCCTGCTTTAGCTTTCTGGATAATGCCGTCAAAGGTAGAGGCATCAATACCCGGCACGGCAACTTCGCTCTTCAGGGCGATTTTAGTAATCGCAAACCCGGCATCCACTTTATCCAGCGACACATCGGCGGTGGTATCAATCGATGATGGCGTGAATCCCGCTTCCCCCAGCATTAATGAAAGCGCCATTGAGAAACATGCTGCATGCGCCGCGCCAATCAGTTCTTCAGGGTTAGTTCCTTTTTCGCCTTCAAAACGCGTGTTAAATCCATACGGCTGTTGGTTCAGCACGCCACTCTCGGTGGATACTGTTCCCTTCCCGCGTTTGATATCGCCTTCCCAGTGTGCCTGACCTTTCTTATGGATTGTCATTGTTGCTCTCCTGTGGGCTTAAAAAGGAAATTATAGACTACGTAAGAAACAGCACGAGGATAAGCAGGATATTCCGAATAAAATCCGGCGAAAATATAACTTCTGCACTTAAATTAAATTCCCACAATAGATAACGGAAAATATATAACTCAAAAGATATTGCTTCAATATTAATTGTTCCACAACAAAAAAATCCCATCAATATCATGTGGTTAAAATATAAAAATCATCAACCAGGACTAATCTTAACAACGAAGCGATAAATATTTGCCATGCTGAATGTGCGTTATAAATCTGCGATCCGTAGCAGACACCATAAATACACAGACACGGAGAATCACTATGTTTACTTATTATCAGGCAGAAAATTCAACAGCAGAACCCGCTCTGGTTAATGCCATTGAGCAAGGCCTTCGGGCAGAGCACGGTGTTGTCACTGAAGATGACATTCTCATGGAGCTGACCAAATGGGTGGAAGCTTCTGATAACGACATCCTCAGTGATATCTACCAACAAACGATCAATTATGTGGTCAGTGGCCAGCACCCTACGCTTTAAGGTGCTATGCTTGATCGGCAACCTAATTTAGGGGTTTAGCACGTGTTTCTTCGCTACGGCGATGTTGTCCTTAAAACTAGCAACAGGATTGAGGAGTTAAAATGAAATCGAACCGTCAGGCACGTCATATTCTTGGACTGGACCATAAAATTTCTAACCAGCGCAAAATAGTTACCGAAGGTGACAAATCCAGCGTGGTAAATAACCCAACCGGCAGAAAACGCCCCGCTGAAAAGTAATCTTTAACAATCAGTCCTCAATGACGATTAAACACCATTGCCTGCGCAATGGTGTTTTTGTTTTTGTCTGCTTTATACTTGGGGCCGCCCCCCTGGCGGTAAAGCAAAGACGATAAAAGCGTGCCAGGGATAGATATTCAAAAAAGAGTGAGTGACATGGAACCAAAAACAAAAAAACAGCGTTCGCTTTATATTCCTTACGCTGGCCCTGTACTGCTGGAATTTCCGTTGTTGAATAAAGGCAGCGCCTTCAGTATGGAAGAACGCCGTAACTTCAACCTGCTGGGGTTACTGCCGGAAGTGGTCGAAACCATCGAAGAACAAGCGGAACGTGCGTGGATCCAGTATCAGGGATTCAAAACTGAAATCGACAAACACATTTACCTGCGTAACATCCAGGACACCAACGAAACCCTCTTCTACCGTCTGGTAAATAATCACCTCGACGAAATGATGCCCGTCATTTATACCCCTACGGTCGGCGCAGCCTGTGAACGTTTCTCCGAGATCTACCGTCGTTCTCGCGGCGTATTTATCTCATACCAGAACCGCCACAATATGGACGATATTCTGCAAAACGTGCCGAACCATAATATCAAAGTGATTGTGGTGACGGACGGCGAACGTATTCTGGGGCTTGGTGACCAGGGCATCGGTGGGATGGGTATTCCGATCGGTAAACTGTCGCTCTATACCGCCTGCGGTGGCATCAGCCCGGCGTATACACTGCCGGTGGTGCTGGATGTCGGGACGAACAACCAGCAGTTGCTTAACGACCCGCTGTATATGGGCTGGCGTAATCCACGTATCACTGACGACGAATACTATGAATTCGTGGATGAATTTATCCAGGCTGTGAAGCAACGCTGGCCGGACGTGTTGTTGCAGTTTGAAGATTTCGCACAGAAAAACGCGATGCCGTTGCTTAACCGCTATCGCAATGAAATTTGTTCTTTTAACGATGATATTCAGGGCACCGCGGCGGTAACGGTAGGCACGCTGATCGCAGCAAGTCGCGCGGCAGGTGGTCAGTTAAGCGAGAAAAAGATTGTCTTCCTCGGCGCAGGCTCGGCGGGGTGCGGGATTGCCGAAATGATCATCGCCCAGACTCAGCGTGAAGGATTAAGCGAAGAAGCGGCGCGGCAGAAAGTCTTTATGGTCGATCGCTTTGGTCTGCTGACCGACAAGATGCCGAACCTGCTGCCTTTCCAGACCAAACTGGTGCAGAAGCGCGAAAATCTCAGTGACTGGGATACTGACAGCGATGTGCTGTCACTGCTTGATGTGGTGCGCAATGTCAAACCGGATATTCTGATTGGCGTCTCAGGACAGACCGGGCTGTTTACGGAAGAGATCATCCGTGAGATGCACAAACACTGCCCGCGTCCGATCGTGATGCCGCTGTCTAACCCGACTTCACGTGTGGAAGCCACACCGCAGGACATTATCGCCTGGACCGAGGGTAACGCGCTGGTCGCCACCGGCAGTCCGTTTAATCCGGTGGTATGGAAAGATAAAATCTACCCTATCGCGCAATGCAACAACGCTTTTATCTTCCCGGGCATTGGGCTGGGCGTTATTGCTTCCGGCGCGTCACGTATCACCGATGAGATGCTGATGTCAGCAAGCGAAACACTTGCTCAGTATTCGCCGCTGGTCCTGAACGGCGAAGGTCTGGTATTACCGGAACTGAAAGATATTCAGAAAGTCTCCCGCGCAATTGCGTTTGCGGTTGGCAAAATGGCGCAGCAGCAAGGCGTGGCGGTGAAAACCTCTGCCGAAGCCCTGCAACAGGCCATTGACGATAATTTCTGGCAAGCGGAATATCGCGACTACCGCCGTACCTCCATTTAAGTCTCAGCCCGGTGGTGAATGCTACCGGGCAATTTTCCTCCTCTTTTTCAGAACTCATCCATACTGGGTAATGGCAAATAAATCTCATTTGCCTCACCTGCTATGCAGAACATCATCCGAAAAGGAGGAAACTATGAAGGCTGCAGTTGTTACGAAGGATCATCATGTTGACGTTACGGATAAAACGCTGCGCTCACTGAAACATGGCGAAGCCCTGCTGAAAATGGAGTGTTGTGGTGTATGTCATACCGATCTTCATGTTAAGAATGGCGATTTTGGTGATAAAACCGGCGTGATTCTGGGCCATGAAGGCATCGGTGTGGTGGCAGAAGTTGGCCCCGGCGTTACCTCATTAAAACCAGGCGATCGCGCCAGCGTGGCGTGGTTTTACGAAGGATGCGGTCATTGCGAATACTGTAACAGCGGTAACGAAACGCTCTGCCGTTCAGTAAAAAATGCCGGATACAGCGTTGATGGCGGCATGGCGGAAGAGTGCATCGTGGTCGCCGATTACGCGGTTAAAGTGCCGGATGGCCTGGACTCGGCGGCGGCCAGCAGCATCACCTGCGCGGGCGTCACCACCTACAAAGCAGTAAAACTATCAAAAATTCGTCCAGGACAGTGGATTGCTATCTACGGTCTTGGCGGTCTGGGCAACCTCGCCCTGCAATACGCGAAAAATGTCTTTAATGCAAAAGTGATCGCCATTGATGTCAATGATGAGCAGTTGAAACTGGCAACCGAAATAGGTGCTGATTTAGCGATTAACTCACGTACCGAAGACGCCGCCAAAATTGTGCAGGAGAAAACCGGTGGCGCTCACGCAGCGGTGGTGACAGCGGTAGCTAAAGCTGCGTTTAACTCGGCAGTTGATGCTGTCCGTGCTGGCGGTCGTGTTGTGGCAGTCGGTCTGCCGCCGGAGTCTATGAGCCTGGACATCCCACGGCTGGTGCTGGATGGTATTGAAGTGGTCGGTTCGCTAGTTGGCACGCGCCAGGATCTCACCGAAGCCTTCCAGTTTGCCGCCGAAGGCAAAGTGGTGCCGAAAGTCGCCCTGCGTCCGTTAGCGGACATCAACACCATCTTTACTGAGATGGAAGAAGGCAAAATCCGTGGCCGTATGGTGATTGATTTCCGCCGCTAAGAAGCCTTTGCTGCGACTGCCATGTTCGGGTCGCAGCCTGTTTTGCGAGACGCTTTCCGCAATTTCACTCTTCTTCTTTTCCTCCCCCATCTTTCCCCTCACAATTCGCGAAAACGTAGCGAAATTTGTTGCGCTGCACGGAACAATAGTGATAGTGTTCCTTTCGAGGGAACAAGGATGAAGAGATGATAATGAATTTCAGACACAAGGGATTGCGTGACTTGTTTCTTCTCGGCAAAACCTCCGGCGTTATACCGACGCAAGTCAAACGATTACGCCACCGACTCGCTGTGATTGATGCAGCAAGCTGTCTTGCTGATATCGATATGCCCGGTTACCGACTACACCCGTTAAGCGGCGATCGTGATGGAATTTGGGCGATATCTGTCTCGGGCAACTGGCGGATAACGTTTGAGTTCGTCAATGGCGATGCATACATACTGGATTACGAGGACTATCACTGATGAAAATGGCCAATCATCCCCGCCCGGGGGACATTATTCAGGAATCACTGGACGAGCTGAACGTCAGCCTGCGCGAGTTTGCCAGAGCAATGGAAATTGCGCCCTCAACGGCAAGCCGATTGCTGACCGGAAAAGCCGCGTTGACGCCAGAAATGGCGATTAAACTTTCTGTGGTGATCGGCAGTTCGCCGCAAATGTGGCTGAATCTACAAAACGCCTGGAGTCTGGCAGAGGCAGAAAAAACGGTAGATGTGTCGCGACTACGCCGTCTGGTTACGCAATAAAAAAATGGCGCTTTTTACAGCGCCATTTTCAGCTTAAAGTTCAAAAGAGATTATATCCCTTCTTCACTCTCTTTTTTCGCTTCTGCCTTCTCGATTTCACGATACCAGCGTGGATGGTGTTTCTTCGCCCAACGACGGCTCACCTTCCCTTCGATCATCCCTTTAATCGACCCTTTCACCCAGAATGCCATATACATATGGATCAGGATGGCGTGGATCAGGATGATACCCGCAGCCGCGTGAATAAACAGGCTATAACGGACAACCTGTATCGGGAAGTACTGCGCAAAGTACGGACGCCAGATAATCACTCCGGTCACCAGCAGCACGAAAATCATGCTCATGATCGACCAGAACATCATCTTTTGCCCGGCGTTGTACTTACCGACATCCGCCACTTTGTGTTCATTGCCTTTTAATACTTCGACAATGTTCAACAGCCACGGAATATCTTTCTTATCCGGGATGTTGTGATGCACAAAACGCACAAACATAAACATCAGCGCGACGAAAATCGCAATGCCGAAGAACGGGTGCAAAATGCGTCCCATCTGCGGCGTACCGAAGGTTTGCGTCAGCCATTGCAGCGTCGGGAAGAAGAACGAAATCCCGGACAGCGCCACCAGGAAGAAGCAAATCACCACGGTCCAGTGACAGGCGCGATCAATAAACTTGGTGCGCACAATCATTTTCGACTTACTCATGATGATCCTCCTCGTCATCGTCCACTTCCTTATTCGGGCCAATACCGATGTAGTGGAAAATCAACCCGGCAAAAGTGGCGATAAAGCCAGCCGCTGCCAGCGGTTTCAACGCGCCTTTCCACAGGTTCACCGAAGTGTCGATCTTCGGATCTTTTGGCAGACCGTGATACAGCTCCGGCTGATCGGCGTGATGCAGCACGTACATGACGTGCGTACCACCGACCCCTTCCGGGTTGTAGACGCCAGCATGTTCGTAACCACGCGCTTTCAGTTTCGCCACGCGCTGTTCCGCCAGCTCCAGCATCTCCTTCTTGGTGCCGAAGTGGATAGCCCCGGTCGGACAAGTTTTCACACAAGCCGGTTCCTGACCGACGCTGACGCGATCGACGCAGAGTGTGCATTTATATACCCGGTTATCCTCTTTGTTGAGGCGTGGAATATTAAACGGACACCCGGCAATGCAGTAACCACAGCCGATGCAGTTTTCCGACTGGAAATCGACAATCCCGTTAGCGTACTGAATGATCGCACCAGCAGACGGGCACGCCTTCAGGCAGCCCGGATCTTCACAGTGCATACAACCGTCTTTACGGATCAGCCACTCCAGCTTGCCGTTCTGTTCGGTTTCGCTAAAGCGCATCACCGTCCAGGACTTGGCGCTCAGATCGGCGGGGTTATCATAAACCCCGACGCAGTGCCCCACTTCATCACGGATGTCGTTCCACTCCGAACACGCCACCTGACAGGCTTTACAGCCGATACAGGTGGAAACGTCGATAAGTTTCGCGACTTCTGCTTTGTAATCACGCACCTGAGAAGGCGGCGTGATGGAGTTAGTTGCGGACCTTTTGATAATGTCCTGCGTTTCCATAGCCATCTGTTCGCCCCCTTACGCCTTCTCGATGTTGACTAAGAACGCTTTATATTCCGGCGTTTGCGAGTTTGCATCACCGACATTCGGCGTCAGAGTGTTAGCGATATAACCTTTACGCGCGACACCCTCAAAGCCCCAGTGGATTGGAATACCCACCGTTTCAACCTGCTGACCGTTTACATTCAGCGGTTTCAGACGGCGCGTTACCACAGCCACCGCGCGGATAAAGCCACGCTTGCTGGAGACAGTGACACGATCGCCATTGGCAATGCCTTTCGCCGCCGCCAGCGTTTCGCTGATTTCCACAAACTGTTCCGGCTGAGCAATTGCGTTGAGCAACGCGTGCTTGGTCCAGGTGTGGAAGTGCTCGGTCAGACGATAGGTCGTACCCACATACGGGAACTGCTCTTTTTTACCCATCCGCAGCGCGTCTTGTTCATACAGACGAACAACCGGGTTAGAAACCACGTTCGGATGCAGCGGGTTAGTGCCCAGCGGCGTTTCAATTGGTTCGTAGTGTTCCGGGAACGGACCTTCCGCCATTTTGTTGATGGCAAACAGGCGTCCCATCCCTTCCGGCTGCATGATAAACGGTCCGGTTGGCGTACCCGGTGCGGCATTGCCGAAGTCCGGAATATCGTTACCCGTCCACTTGCTGCCGTTCCACTGGATCAGCATCCGTTTCGGATCCCACGGTTTACCGTTGATATCCGCCGAAGCACGGTTGTACAGCACGCGACGGTTGAGCGGCCACGCCCAGGCCCATCCCAGCGTATTCCCCAGACCGGACGGGTCGGAGTTATCGCGGTTGGCCATCTGGTTGCCCTGCTCTGTCCAGCTACCGGTGTAGATCCAGCAAGAAGATGCGGTTGTACCGTCATCACGCAGATGCGCAAAGCTACTCAGCAACTGCCCTTTCTTCGCAATCAGCACGCCATTAGCGTCATAGAGATCTTCCAGCGCATAGCCGTTGTTCTCTTTTGCCACTTCGTCAGACTGCGGCTCGTGCGGCTGCTTGTAGTTCCAGCTCATCTTCATCAGCGGTTCTACGCCTTTACCACCTTCGGCCTGGTACAGCTCGCGCAGATGATGGTAGATACCCGCCAGAATTTCGCCGTCGTTACGCGCTTCGCCTGGCGCGTCCTGACCTTTCCAGTGCCACTGCAACCAGCGACCGGAGTTAGCGATAGAACCATCTTCTTCAGCAAAGCAGGTCGAAGGCAGACGGAATACCTCTGTCTGAATAGACGCCGGATCGACATCGTTCGACTCGCCGTGGTTCTGCCAGAAGGTGGAGGTTTCAGTCACCAGCGGATCGATAACCACCATGTACTTCAGCTTGCTCAGGCAGCTCACCACTTTGTTTTTGTCCGGGAAGGACGCAACCGGGTTAAAGCCCTGGCAGAAATAACCTGTGACTTTGCCTTCATCCATCATGTTGAAATACTTGATGACGTCGTAGGTCTGGTCCCACTTCGGCAGCCAGTCGTAGCCCCAGTTGTTCTCTTTCTGCGCGGCATCGCCGTAGAAAGATTTCATCAGGCTAACGAAGAACTTCGGATAGTTGCTCCAGTAGTTCACCTGATCAGCCAGCGTCGCTTTCGGCGTGTTCGCTTCCAGATACGACTGCAAATCAACCTGTTTTTCTGACGGCAGCGTCAGATAACCCGGCAGGCTGGTAGAGAGCAGGCCTAAGTCAGTCAGGCCCTGAATGTTGGAGTGACCACGCAATGCGTTCACGCCGCCACCGGCCATACCCATGTTACCGAGCAGCAACTGGATCATCGCCATAGTACGGATGTTCTGCGCACCCACGGTGTGTTGGGTCCAGCCCAGTGCGTACAGGAAGGTGGTTGTGCGATCCGGCGCGCTGGTGGAGGCCAGCACTTCACACACTTTCAGGAAGTCAGCTTTTGGCGTACCGCAGATGTTTTCAACAACGTCCGGCGTGTAACGGGAAACGTGCGCTTTCAGCAAGTTCCACACACAGCGCGGATGAGTCAGTGTTTCATCGCGTTTCGCATAGCCGTTTTCATCGAACTGATAGTTCCAGGACGACTTATCGTACTGACGTTTTTCAGCGTCATAACCGCTGAACAGGCCGTCTTCAAAAGTAAAATCATCACGCACCAGCAGGCTGGCGTTGGTGTAATGCTTAACGTATTCGGCGTTGATCTTGTTGTTTTCGATCAGGTAGCGCAAAACGCCAGACAGGAACGTAATGTCCGTACCGGAACGAATAGGTGCGTAGATATCCGCAACAGAAGCGGTACGCGTAAAACGGGGATCGACAACGATCAAGGTTGCATCGTTGTTGTTTTTCGCTTCCATCGCCCAGCGGAAACCGACGGGATGCGCTTCAGCAGCGTTACCGCCCATCACCATTACGACGTTAGCGTTTTTGATATCCACCCAGTGGTTGGTCATCGCACCGCGACCAAATGTTGGAGCAAGACTTGCTACCGTTGGTCCGTGTCAGACGCGCGCCTGGTTGTCTACCGCCAGCATCCCGAGGGAGCGGGCAAATTTCTGTGTCAGCATCCCGGTTTCGTTGCTGGCACCGGAAGCACACAGCATACCGGTAGAAAGCCAACGGTTTACCGTTACGCCCTGCTCATTCTTTTCAATAAAGTTAGCGTCACGGTCTGCTTTCATCAGCTTCGCAATGCGGGAGAATGCTTCTTCCCAGCTAATGCGCTGCCATTTGTCAGAACCTGGCGCACGATATTCCGGGTAGCGCAGACGGTTTTCGCTGTTGACGTAATCCAGCAATCCGGCCCCTTTCGGGCACAGCGCACCACGGCTTACCGGATGATCCGGGTCACCTTCAATGTGATAAATCGCTTCTCTGGCGTTTTTCGCGCCATCACCCAGGCTATACATCAATAGCCCGCAACCTACGGAACAGTATGTACAAGTGTTACGGATCTCTTTCGCGCGTAATAATTTGTAGTTTCGCGCCTGAGCCAGTGCTTGCTTCGGGGCAAAGCCCAATGCTGCTACTGTTGTTCCCGCCATACCGCCCGCGCAGATTTTAAAAAATTGTCTGCGACTGACGTCCATTGCTTTCCTCTTTTTTCAGGGGTATTACTGCGCGAGGAAACTAACAGTAAAATTCTGAATCTTTTTGCGCGAAATCAAAAAGAACACTTGTTTGCCACAAAATAATCCGCCTGCGCAAATTGACCTACCTCAATAGCGGTAGAAAAACGCACCACTGCCTGACAGGCCAGTTAAAAAAATGCTATAAAATTCAGCTTAATTTTTAACGGCAAGAGAGACAAAACAGCGAGCATGACACGACAAAAAGCAACGCTCATAGGGCTAATAGCGATCGTCCTGTGGAGCACGATGGTAGGATTGATTCGCGGTGTCAGTGAGGGGCTCGGTCCGGTCGGCGGCGCAGCTGCTATCTATTCATTAAGCGGGCTGCTGTTAATCTTCACGGTTGGATTTCCGCGTATTCGGCAGATCCCGAAAGGCTATTTACTCGCCGGGAGTCTGTTATTCGTCAGCTATGAAATCTGTCTGGCACTTTCCTTAGGTTATGCAGCGACCCGTCATCAGGCAATTGAAGTGGGTATGGTGAACTATCTATGGCCCAGCCTGACAATTCTCTTTGCCATTCTGTTTAATGGTCAGAAAACCAACTGGCTGATTGTACCTGGATTATTATTAGCCCTGGTCGGTGTCTGTTGGGTGTTAGGTGGTGACAATGGGTTACACTATGATGAAATCATCAATAATATTACCACCAGTCCATTGAGTTATTTCCTGGCGTTCATTGGCGCTTTTATCTGGGCAGCTTATTGCACAGTAACGAATAAATACGCACGCGGATTTAATGGAATAACCGTTTTTGTCCTGCTAACGGGAGCAAGTCTGTGGGTTTACTATTTTCTCACGCCACAACCAGAAATGGTATTTAGCACACCCGTCATGATTAAACTCACCTCTGCGGCATTTACCTTAGGATTTGCTTACGCTGCGTGGAACGTTGGCATTTTACATGGCAACGTCACCATTATGGCAGTAGGTTCGTATTTTACGCCCGTACTTTCGTCGGCGCTTGCTGCGGTACTGCTTAGTGCTCCGCTATCGTTCTCATTCTGGCAAGGCGCACTGATGGTCTGCGGCGGTTCCCTGCTCTGCTGGCTGGCGACACGTCGTCAATAAAAAGGCAAAGCCGTTTACACTGTAAGCGGCTTTCATCTTCATATGCATATCATTTATTTTTTAACGAAGTGATTACCATAATTAACTAATATCTTTCTATTTTAATTAATATTTTTGTCTGTAGGCTGCTTTATTTATTCCTATAAGACAAATAGAGCTTATTAATTTTCTGTTTTTTGCTACTTCGATGTAAATCACACAAATGGAATTTATCTGGCATTATATCGAACTAATCATTGAACTATTGATTCGCCACTCTTTTAATATGCGCAGTTATGGAAGATTGATATTCTAATTATTGCAGACTATACCTTAGGAATATTACAGAGATATATACAATGAAAACAAAATTAATAGCAGTGGTGATATCAACTTTGTTAGCAGCAGGCGCCGTAAACGCAGCTGAAATCTACAACAAAGATGGCAACAAACTGGATCTTTATGGAAAAGTGAATGGATTACATTACTTTTCAAAAGATGATAGTAAAAATGGCGATAAAACCTATGCTCGTCTCGGTTTTAAGGGTGAAACGCAAATTACCTATGAACTGACAGGCTATGGTCAATTTGAGTATGAATTTAAGGCCAATGGACCTGAATCGGAAGGTTCCCACAAAGATAAAACTCGTCTTGCATTTGCTGGTTTGAAATTTGATCAGTTCGGTTCTCTCGATTATGGTCGTAACTATGGCGTAGCCTATGACATTGGTGCATGGACAGACGCTCTGCCTGAATTCGGTGCCGACACATGGATTCAAACCGATGTATTCATGACTAAACGAGGCACTGGACTTGCCACTTACCGTAATAATGACTTTTTCGGTCTGGTTGAAGGCCTGAACTTCGCTGTGCAGTATCAGGGCAAAAATGACAGCAGTAATGAATATTCATCATCGGGACGCGTCCAAACTGAAGGCAACGGTGATGGCTTTGGTATTTCGTCCTCATATACCTATGAAGGTTTTGCTGCAGGGGCGGCTTATACCCATTCTGACCGAACAGTTGGTCAACAAGAATTAGCAAAAATTAATTCTATTAACGCCTCCGGTAAAGCAGCTGAAATGTGGGTTGCAGGCCTTAAATATGATGCGAATAACATCTACCTTGCTGCCACTTATGCTGAAACACTGAATATGACGCATTTTGGTAATTCCTGGACGGGCCCATATATTGCGAATAAAACCCAGAACATCGAACTTGTTGCTCAATATCAGTTTGATTTCGGCTTACGCCCGTCAGTGGCATATCTGAAATCGAAAGGAAAAGAACTGGAGCGTTGGGATAGCCAGGATCTGGTTGAATACATTGATCTTGGCACCAGTTACTACTTCAACAAAAATATGTCCACCTATGTGGATTACAAAATCAACTTGCTTGATGACACAAGCTTCACGAAGCAATCGAGTATAAATACTGACAACATTGTTGCTGTCGGTCTGGTTTATCAATTCTGATAAGTTATCCCGCCCGTAAATCAGCGCAGTGCTGGCTTACGGGCACTCCAGGTAGAATTATGCAACAGGTAACTGGATTGTGCCTTTGTGGGCAAAGCCATTTTATCGTCAATATAAAATCACTCGATGTTTGCGCTTGCCACTGCACATTGTGCCAGAAATGGTCTGGCGGTATTGCCATGTATCTGGAAGCCTCTGAGTCGCCTGTAATGTCAGCGCAATCTCCACCACCGCCTTTTTTTGCCTCGACACCCCATGGCAGACGCTATTTTTGCGCAGGCTGCGGCTGTCCGCTGTGGCTAACGCTCACAAAAAATCACCGTGTCTTCGTTCCCTGGACCTTGCTGGAATTGAGTGATCTTGACAGGCGCCGCCTGGTGCTGGCGGCAGAAATTTATACGGAAACGCAACCGCAATTCTGGCATCTCACAGGTCAATATGCCCGCCTGACGGGCAAAGAAGTTGAAGCAATGGACAATACCTGCCAGATTACCCTTGAGACTCTTACCCCAGATCGCCCCCTGCAACCGGTAACGTAACACCGGTGATATAGCTGGCATCGTCGCTGGCGAGAAACAAAATGGCATTCGCCTGCTCTGCCAGTGTACCGTACCGATGCATCAAGCTACTCGCCAGCGTTTGATCAATGACCTGCTGATACCAGGCTTGCTCCTCAACGGTTGGTTGTTCTTCGTTACGAGGCGTTAAACGAGTCGGGGCATCTGTTCCCCCAGGGGCAACAGCATTAATCCGAATGCCACTACCACTATATTCCATCGCGATAGAACGGGTTAACGCATTGACCCCACCTTTTGCTGCCGAATATGGCACACGATTAACACCAGCTGTCGCCACTGACGAGATATTCACAATGCTTCCTTTACCCTGTTGTAGCATCCAGGGTAATGCCGCACGGCACCCCCAAAGCGTGGGAAACAGAGATCGACGCACTTCTTTTTCAATTTGTTCCGGTTGGTACTCAGCAAAAGGTTTTGCCCAAATGGTCCCGCCGACGTTATTAATCAGGATATCGAGTCGGCCAAAATGGGCGACGCCTGTTGCGAATGCCTGCCCGGTGCTTTCCCACTGTTCGAGATCTGCTTCCAGCGCCAGAACATCGCAACCTGCCTTTGCCAGCGTAGCGGCCAGTTCATGAACGTAACGAGAACGATCAATCAGCAGCAAACGCGCCCCTTCACGGGCTGCTTGTTCAGCGGTTTGCCGACCGATGCCTTGTGCTGCACCGGTTATCGCCATGACTTTATTTTGAAATCGCATTTTTGTTCCTTATGCCGCCGCGCTCTGGCTGGCGATAAATTTTTCATACCAGAAACCTGCCGGGGAGATTCCTCTTTCGCGAAGTGCCGTTGCTACGGCATTCACCATCGGTGGCGGCCCACAAAGATAGATATCCACATCGCCATTATTCAACATCGCATCATCCAGATGCTCCGTAACATATCCCCGCTGTGGGCAATTGCTTTGCGCATCACTCACCACCGGAAGCCAACGAAACTGGCTCAATTGACGAGCGAACGCATCCAGCTCCTGGGTTTTAACCAGATCGCAATCCAGTGTTACGCCATATAACAACGTCACCGGGCGTGTACTGCCCTTGGCCTGTAATGTCTCCAGCATCGACAACAATGGCGCCAGCCCTGTTCCTCCTGCCAGCATTAACAATGGGCGTTCACCACTGCGTAAATAAAAGCTGCCCATCGGACCACTGAGGCTAAGGCGATCGCCCGGTTGCGCTCGTTGCGTTAACCACTGACTCATCATTCCGCCGGGTACGTTACGAATCAAAAATCGCCCTTCCCGACTGCCCGCTAAGGAGCTAAATGAATAAGCGCGCACTTGCGGTGTTCCTGGCACTTGAATGTTAATGTACTGGCCGGGTAAAAACGTCAGTGGTTCATCCAGTTGTACCACCAGCTCAATGGCGGTATCCGATAGCATCGTGACCTGTACGACTTCTGCGTCTGTCGTGGTAATCGCCGTTTTGCATTGCGCCGCTGCCACAGGAATATCAATGACACAATCGCTGGTTGGGATCATCTGACACGTCAACACCTGACGAGCCAGTGCTTCATCTTCACTGAGAGCATCCTCAAGATAATCCTCACCCAACGCATATTCGCCGCTGGCACAATGGCATTTGCAAGTGCCACATACGCCGTCAGAGCAATCCATCGGCAGATTGACCTTCTGTCGGTAGGCAGCATCCAACACTTTTTCACCCTGGTTACACTGAATAAATCGGGTGATCCCGTCTTCAAAATTGAGTGCGATTGTAAAACTCATCATGCCTCCTCAAATGTGGTAAACGTCGATCACCTGACGGATATAGTCATTATTCAGGCGTACGGTTTTACGAATAATCTGCGGTTTGCCATCAATCTCGATGAGTGTGCAACGCGTCGCACCAAAAAAGAGATCGGTATGCTGATAACGATGGTTGTAAGTCACCCAGTTATAGCGCACGTCAATGCCCTGCTCGATTTCGCCCAGCAGTTCCACATTGCTGATCATGTGTGTTGTACGTGGTTCCGGGGTACTGGCACCTGAACGTTCGGTTTTAATGCGATAGACCCGGTCTTCCAGGCCATCACGATTGGGGTAATAGATCAGCGAGATCTCTTTTTGCGGATCACGTGTCAGTTTGTCATCATCGCCCCAGGCAGGCATCCAGAACACCACTTTTGGGCTATAGCAGTTCAGCCACTCATCCCACTGGCGATCATCCAGCAGTCGGGCTTCGTAATAGAGAAACTGGCGGACTTGTTCGAGGGTTAACATCAGGCCACCTCCACACGCTGAGTAATTGACTGGTCATAACACATCTGTTCTTTTTCCAGTGCCGCCAGCATGACGTTTTGCCAGTGATGGTGATGGGCGATATACAGTGCTTCATCTTCCGATTTCACGCCGCTGAGCAATGGCGTAAATCCTGCGTGTTGCGCATGTTCGTCCGGGCCATCAACCCAATGCAGAGCACCACGGCTGAGATCGCTCCATGGCAGGTTTTCACCAAGATAACCGCGCTGACAGGCGCTGAATTCTTCCAGATCATCTGGTGTGCCCATCCCGCTGACATTAAAGAAATCTTCATACTGACGAATACGCAATGCGCGAGCCTGTTCAGATTCGCCTTTTGGCGCAAAACACCAGATAGTGACTTCGGTTTTATCAACTGCAATGGGGCGGATTACGCGGATCTGCGTGGAAAACTGATCCATCAAATAAACATTGGGATAGATACAGAGATTACGCGTTTCGTTCACCATTTGGTCAGCACGCAGTTCGCCAAATTCTGCCTGTAAACGTTCCCGATGGTCATAAACCGGACGCACTTCCGGGTTTAACGTACGAGTCCAGAGCAACATGTGACCGTTATCAAAGCCATATCCGCCACCAATACTTTTTGACCAGCCATTGGCATCTACAGCGCGGGTACCTTCCGCTTCATAATTTCGCCGTGACATCGTTGACGAGTAGTTCCAGTGCACCACGCTAACGTGGTAACCGTCAGCACCGTTTTCCGCACCGAGCTTCCAGTTCCCTTCATAAACATAGCTCGACGATCCATTGAGAACTTCCAGCCCTTCCGGAGCTTGATCAACGATCAAATCAATGATTTTGCAGGTTTCACCGAGATACTCTTCCAGCGACATAACATCGTCATTCAGGCTACCGAACAGAAATCCGCGATACGACTGGAAACGGGGCAATTTCTGTAAATCGTGGGAACCTTCATGTTTAAATGTTGGAGGATACGCGCCGGTACTTTCATCTTTTGCTTTTAATAATTTGCCGTTATTACTAAATGTCCAGCCATGAAATGGACAGGTAAATGAGTTTTTATTTCCCCGCTTGCGTCGACATAACATCGCGCCACGGTGAGCACAACTATTGATTAAGGCATGAAGCTCACCTTTTTTATCGCGGGTAATAATGACCGGCTGACGTCCCAGCGTTAAAGTATAATAATCCCCTGCTTCGGGAATTTGGCTTTCATGGGCGAGGAATACCCAGTTACCTTCAAAAATATGCTTCATTTCAAAATCAAACAATTGCTGATCGGTAAATATAGACCGATGGCAACGATAAATATGATTTTCACGATCAACAATTAATGCATTGCTGATTTTATCTTTTAATGTTGAGAGAGTTTTTTGCATGAACTTAGCCCTCCGGGATAAACCAGATATAAAATAAAAACGGCGGTATTACCTCAACGTAATACCGCGAAAGGAGAATTTATTCTTGTGCGCGCAGGCGGGTAATACGCTGCTCTTCATCCGGGTTTTGAGCTTTACATAATGTAAAGTCAAAGCGTACTTCAGTGTGTTCGCCATCAAGCCCGCGCTCAGCAATTTTTGCACTTTCATTAACTTTTACCGGATCAGCAATCAGCCCATCACGGGTAGCAAAGGCAAAGTCGTCCCATAAATATTGATCGCCATTCAGGTTGATCTGACTGGTAAGGTGCTTATGTCCAGGCGCGGAAACGAAAAAGTGAATATGCGCCGGGCGATTACCATGACGACCCAGGCGATCCAGCAGTTTTTGGGTTGGACCATCTGGTGGGCAACCGTACCCGGACGGCACAATACTCCGCACACTGTAACGACCATCAGCTCCCGTACGAATACGACGACGCAGGTTATATTCGCTTTGGCTCTGGTCAAAGAAGGAGTAATTACCCAGCGTATTAGCGTGCCAGATATCAACAATCGCGTTTTCTACCGGGCGGCCTTGCGTATCTTTTACCTGACCATGCAACCACATCACTTCCCCGGCGTCCGCACCATCATCCATACGGGCATGGCTCTCTGACAAAGGCGCGTTAGCGACATACAGTGGGCCTTCGATGGTACGCGGCGTGCCCGTTTCACGCTGTTGCGCCGCATCGAGGGCGTCCTGGCGCAGATCAAGATAATGCTCCAGCCCCAGACCGGCTGCCAGCAATGCCGCTTCTTGTCGGCCGCCCAGCTCATGCAAATAATTGATTGCCTGCCAGAACTCTTCCTGTGTGATATTGTAGTCATCAATTAAAGTACAAATATTTTCTAATAAACGATGCATGATCGATTTAAAACGTTCGTCGCCATCAGTAGTATTTAACCCGGCGCTGATGCGCAGTAAATTCTGCACATCTTCGTGTTTAACAAATGAATTGCTCATATTATTCTCACTTTTATTGTTCCAGGATAATGCCGGAGTTATCCGGCATGAGGTAAGATATTAATTAACGGTCATCATCACGAATTGAAGAAGGATGACGGCAAAGCGCCTCTACATTAATATCCATAAACGGATATAGCGGTAGTGCCATTAATAATTCATGTAATTCTTCGGCGTCTTTAACGTCAAATATACTGACATTGGCATAAAGACCGGCAACACGCCAGATATGACGCCATTTACCTTCACGTTGTAATTGTTGTGAATAATCTTTTTCACGTTTTTTTATATCTTCGATTTCAGCAAAAGGAATATCACGTGGAATATTCACAGTCATATCGACTTTAAATAACATGGTTCTCTCCTGTTACCGCGTTTCTTTTACGGGAATAGAAACGCAATTTGTCTTCATCCAGCTCCACACCCAGTCCTGGTGTTTGGGGGAGTGTTACCTGACCATCAGCAAAAGTGAGCGGTACACTAACGATGTCATCTTTTAACAGCAGCGGACCGAACATTTCTGTGCCCCACTGCAACGGTAGTGTTGACCAGGCGTGCAAAGAGGCGACGGTGCCAACAGTGCCTTCCAGCATGGTACCGCCATACAGCCCAATACCTGCCGCTTGCGCCACGCGAGCCAGTGCCAGCACACTATTTGGACCACCTGCTTTGGCAATTTTCAGCGCATACGCACCACTAAATCCTTGTTGAGCCAGTTGATAACCGTCGTAAAGATTCGCCACCGCTTCATCAGCAAGAATTGCCGTTTCTACCTGATGGCTCAGACGTACCAGTGCGGCGTTATCCTGAGCACTGACAGGCTGTTCAATCAGATCCACGCCCATAGCCGCCAGCTCACGACATCCTTTGGCTGCTGTGGTGGCATTCCACGCCTGGTTAACATCGACGCGAATACTGGCGCGATCTCCCAGTGCCTCAACAATTGCTCTGGTATGCCGGAGATCAGCCTGCAACTCCCGCGCACCAATTTTGAGTTTAAAAGCCTGGTGACGCCCCTGATCCAACAGATTCTCACCTTCAGCAATATCTTTTGTTGTGTCACCACTCGCCAGGGTCCAGAGGACAGGCAAGGTTGTTGACAAGCCACCGCCAAGAAGTGCCGAAACAGGTAATCCCTGTGCTTTACCCTGAGCATCAAGCAATGCGGTTTCAATCGCTGATTTGGCGAACGTATTCCCTTTGATCGCCGCATTCATTCGCGCGGTGATCGCATTAAGGTTGTCGGCTGGCAGCCCTTTTAACAAGG
Organism: Escherichia fergusonii ATCC 35469; assembly: GCF_000026225.1. Classification (NCBI taxonomy): domain Bacteria; kingdom Pseudomonadati; phylum Pseudomonadota; class Gammaproteobacteria; order Enterobacterales; family Enterobacteriaceae; genus Escherichia; species Escherichia fergusonii. The sequence goes on along the minus strand of NC_011740.1, from coordinate 1,516,284 downwards.
GAGTCAGGTAATCTGTAATTGCACAGGCGATGGCCTCCGGGCTTTCCACGCCGTAACTTAAGCCACCGATGGTGGTCGCTTCCCCTATCCCTGTAATACCGTCAGAACGGGTAAGACGCACAATGACCAGTGTCTGACACCCCATGGTGGTCATGGAAAGCTTGTGGGGGCGAATAGTTGGCAAATCTACCAGCCAACATTCGATGCGTTCTACGGTCGCGCTCATCGTCTCTTCCTGTGTATGAAATACATAACTTTTTCTACCGCCAGCGATAACCAACGGTGGTTGTGCTTTGACAATAGGAGCGAGCAGGCAAGATGGTCAACGGCGATAATCGAAATGTTGTGCGATAATCGGCACAAATGTTAACTTGAGGTTAATTGTGTGATCGAGGTGGTATAATGCAGTACTGCTGATGCCACATTTTTGGCAATGGGTATAGTAAATTTCGCATGGCGCATACAAAGAGGGAATCGATGAGTGATGTTATTGGGTACGCAAAAAATGATCCTAACTTTATGTTGTCGCTGGCGCGAGGGCTTGAGGTACTCAATGCATTTACGCCACAGCGACAACGACTGACTATCTCGCAATTAAGTCAGAAAACACAGATTTCTCGCGCCTCTGTACGTCGCTGCCTCTACACTCTCGCTGCACTTGGCATGGTGCACAGCCCGGATGGTCGCCATTACGAATTACTGCCCCGCGTACTGGCGGTTGGTCATGCATATCTTGCCGGAACGCCATTAGCAAAGGTGGCTCAGACGGCGCTTGATAGCCTGGGTAAGAGCCTTGGACAATCCTGTTCTGCTGCAACTCTTGATGGTGATAACGTGCTCTATATTGCCCGCTCAGCAGTCAATAATTTGCTTAGTGTAGATATTGGTCGTGGTAGTCGATTACCCGCATGGGCGACCTCTATGGGGAGAGTTCTGCTGAGTGCACTACCTGATGAACAATTAAACGTGACGTTGTCACGTATAAACATGATTCGCTATACCCCGCATACCCTGAATTCACTTTCTGCTTTACGTGAAGAACTGGCGCGAGTGCGCAGACAAGGCTATGCCCTGGCAGATCGGCAAATCGAGGTCGGTCTGTGTTCTCTGGCGGTCCCGTTATTATCCCGAAATAACCAGGTGGTTGCCGCGTTGAACGTGGGTGTCCCGTCTGCGTCTATGAGTGGCGCGGAACTGAAAGAACTAGCACTTCCCGCTTTGCGCCGTGTCGCTATGGATTTATCCTTACAGTTGTAATCATTACTGTTTAATTCAATATGGGGAATTATCCCTTCGGGCAAACGAAAATTGCCTGATTAACTACGCTAATCAGGCCTTTAGTCTCTCTGTAATACACTGAATTTACGTGCTTTTATAGGTCACCTGGCTAAAACTATTTTCCCGCTTCCGGGTGCGTATCAAACGCTGCCATCACCAGTGCCAGTTCATCTACGGTGAATCCATGTTTTGCGTCATCCACACCCAATCCAAATTGTTCCTGCATCACAGCATACAGCGACGTCACATCTGGCAAATTCCGCTGCTCCACCGCATGACCATTTTCATAATGCGTAAAATGAAAATTGGTCAGAGTCAGCTTGCCACCGTCTGGTAAATGGCGGCACATCAGCAAATGATGACGAAAATGCGACTGCGGCCAGTGTGCCGACCAAAAATTACCCTTCACATAATCGCTTTGTTGTTGCTCACAAAGATCAAAACGGTACATCGACTGCCAGTGCTGATGATGATTAAACTGCAAAATCCAGTCATTACCGTCCTGTAACAGGCGATATTCTCCGTGCGGCGTGGTCTGCGCGAGATCAGGAACTAAACGGATCGGAGCTGTCAGCGTCTGCCCGCCAAACCCCACATCGGCAATCCACTGCTTGCCTTCCAGTTCTACTAACAGTAACCGATGGGTTCGTGGCGGTAACACGGGAGGATTTGATAACACCACGCGGCCTAACAGACTGCGAACATTAAATCCCAGCTCGCGCAACACTCGTTCAAACACACCATTCTGCTCAAAGCAGTAACCACCCCGCCGTGCTGTCACCAGTTTTTCTTCCAGCGATTGATCATCAAGCAGCATTTCTCTCGGCAACAAAACGTCGATGTTCTCAAACGGGATGGTGCAAATGTGCTTAAGGTGTAACGCACGCAATGTGTCGATATTTACCGCAGCAGCTCCCGACCAATTAATGCGGGCAAAGTAATGATTCAGAATGGGCGTCATAAGGCGTTCCTGTCAGTTGTATTCTCAACTTATAACCTGGATTAGACGCGACACCGGCTATTTTGTGCGTTCGCGGACGTCCATCACGTTAGCAAATCGCCGATCCCGTTAATTTCGTTGCTTATTGCGATACGAGCTACCCTTTTAAAAACCCCTTTATAGCGAGGCGATACCGTGAGTCGATTCATCCCTGTCGAATTACACCATGCCAGCCGTCTGTTAAATCACGGCCCTACTATTCTGATCACTAGTTTCGATGAGCAATCCCAGCGGCGTAATATTATGGCAGCAGCCTGGTCGATGCCTGTAGAGTTCGAACCACCGCGAGTGGCCATTGTGGTGGATAAATCGACATGGACCAGAGAGTTGATTGAGCGTAACGGTAAGTTTGGCATTGTTGTTCCTGCTGTTGCAGCGACTAACTGGACGTGGGCGGTGGGAAGTGTATCGGGGCGTGAAGAAGATAAATTTAATTGCTATGGCATTCCGGTAGTGAAAGGTCCGGTGCTTGGTTTGCCACTTGTTGAAGAGAAATGTCTGGCGTGGATGGAGTGTCGCTTGCTTCCTGCGACTTCTGCTCAAGAAAAGTACGACACTCTCTTTGGCGAAGTTGTATCAGCAGCGGCAGACGCACGGGTATTTGTCGAAGGCCGCTGGCAGTTTGATGACGATAAACTCAATACATTACATCACTTAGGTGCTGGCACGTTTGTTACCAGCGGGAAGCGAGTCACCGCTGGCTAATTTTTCACATACTGTAACCAGGCTTCTTAATCAAGGTATCCATCTGAGGAGCAATTTCTGCGTCCCAGATGGACTTCCACGATTCCGGTGGAATTTGTTGCAGTGCAACACTCACTGAGCTTTCTTTACTGCCCAAATGGCGAATGATGACGTCGGTAATATCTGCTGCCAGTGCTGCTTGTTGTTGAGAGTCCAGTTCACGCGGAAAACATTTGATATCGATATGCGGCATTGTTTTGCTCCTTTTGAAAGTATTAGCAAAGCTAGCACAGTCTGCGACTGGCATTTGTTTGTTTATGCGGAGTCGCGCTCAATAAGATGAAAACCAAGATCAATAATTGATGCGTCGCGTTCAATGTTTTCTATACGATCAGCAAGCAGTGCAGCGGCTCGTTGCCCCATCCCGCTTCTGTCGACACTCACTGTCGTAATGGAAGGCCGATTACTGGCGGCAAAATCGAGATCGCCAAAGCCCATTACTGCGATATCTTTTGGCACACGCATACCCTGACTTTCGGCTTGCATTATCGCGCCCTGAGCCAGGGTATCAGAGCTGCAGACAATGACATCAAATTCAGCCATGGCAAATAGCTCAGCAAGACCACTACGTCCGAGCGACAACGACGCAGGCAGCGGAACATTGACTTGCGCCAGGTGAGTAACACCATGACGAAAAAATATGTCACACAGACCCTGTTTACGCTGAGCCGCCCGGCGATCATCAGTCCATAACAAACCAGGGCGACGATAACCTTTTTTAATTAAATATTCGCCTGTCGCCTGCCCCACTTTTTCATGAGAGAAACCAACTAACATATCAAGTGGCGTTGGCGTTAAATCCCAGATTTCTATCACCGGAATTGCTGCATTCAGGATGATTTTTTTCAGTTCATGAGTATGGTGAATGCCCGTTAATACTACCCCGTCAGGACGGCGGGAAAGCAGTGTCGCAACCAGTTCGGCTTCTGTTTCTTCGCTATAACCTGTCACGCAGAGCAAAATATGATAGCCACGAATCGCCAACTCATCACTTAACGCCTGGATTGTATCAACAAACATACTGTTGTTGATTTGCGGTACTACTACGGCAATAAGTTTACTGCGCCGTGACGCCAGCCCTCCCGCCAGCGCATTGGGGATATACCCGGTTGCGCGTACCGCTTGCATAACTTTTTCCAGTGTTGCCGGGCGCACCAGTTGTGGTGTGTTCAGTGCCCGACTCACCGTCATTGACGATAATCCTGCATTACGGGCAACATCATCCAGCGTCGGCGCTCGTGGCGATTTTGGTATTTTCACAACAGAAGCCTCTGATTTATTTTGAATTTTATTCTGCATTGCTGCTCAAACTAAACTCCAGTCCCAACGGATACTTTGTCCAGATAATCATAGCGGATAGTTGATGAATGTTATCGCTATCATGAAAAATTGTGCATTTCCCCAGAATCACCTGGATCGTGATGCATTAAACAAAATAACTGATTATTCGGTCTTAAGTTGTGAGCTATTGTTCAATTATAACTCTTTCAACTGGAATGGTTATTTCATAGAGATTACTAATGTTAGCGCAAACATAATTGATAAATGGAGATAATCATGTCCTTAAGTGCCAATTCTGAAGCGGTCAGTTACGCCAAAGTTGCAAACGGCAAAACTGCTGCAGAAACCGGTGATCGTATTGAGTGGGTAAAATTGTCACTGGCTTTTTTGCCGTTAGCTACGCCTGTCAGCGACGCCAAAGTCTTAACAGGCAGACAAAAGCCATTAACGGAAGTGGCGATTATCATTGCGGAAATTCGATCTCGTGATGGTTTTGAAGGAGTAGGCTTCAGCTATTCAAAACGCGCTGGTGGCCAGGGGATTTATGCACATGCAAAGGAGATTGCCGATAATCTGCTTGGGGAAGATCCGAATGATATCGACAAGATTTATAGCAAATTGCTGTGGGCTGGAGCCTCTGTTGGACGCAGTGGAATGGCTGTACAGGCCATCTCCCCTATTGATATCGCCTTGTGGGATATGAAAGCTAAAAGAGCCGGGTTGCCATTAGCAAAATTACTGGGTTCACATCGGGATTCAGTGCAGTGCTACAACACATCCGGTGGTTTTCTGCATACTCCGCTCGATCAGGTATTAAAAAATGTTGTTATCTCGCGTGAAAACGGAATTGGCGGTATCAAATTAAAAGTTGGACAGCCTGACTGTGCGGAAGATATTCGTCGACTTACTGCGGTACGTGAAGCACTGGGGGATGATTTCCCGCTAATGGTAGATGCCAATCAACAATGGGATCGGGAAACAGCTATCAGGATGGGGCGAAAAATGGAACACTTTAATCTCATCTGGATTGAAGAGCCGCTGGATGCCTATGACATAGAGGGGCACGCACAGCTAGCAGCTGCGCTGGATACCCCTATAGCAACCGGAGAGATGCTGACCAGTTTCCGCGAGCATGAGCAATTGATTCTTGGAAATGCCAGCGATTTTGTGCAGCCAGATGCTCCACGCGTGGGCGGTATCTCACCATTTTTAAAAATCATGGATCTGGCGGCGAAACATGGTCGCAAACTGGCACCGCATTTTGCAATGGAGGTTCATTTGCATCTTGCTGCAGCTTACCCACTGGAACCGTGGCTGGAACATTTTGAATGGTTAAATCCGCTATTTAACGAACAACTGGAACTGCGCGATGGACGGATGTGGGTTTCTGAACGTCATGGTTTAGGTTTTACGCTGAGTGAACAGGCACGTCGTTGGACACAGTTAAGCTGTGAATTCGGGAAACAGCCGTAAACAGGCAATAAATACTGAATTACAGTTCTACCCTGCTGATACCAGTGAAATGCTTAATTATTTTCAAAATACTGTTCCGGGAATACATCCGGAGCAGCATTTTGCCCACAATATGCTTCATCTTTCAGTGATTACTACGGGATAACGATTTTAGTTTTCGGATATCATTTAAAGCGCTTTCAATCGATTTTTGAATGCTTTCAAGTTCAGATATATTGAAATTATAGCTTTAAGCACCGTCTATTTTATTGTCAGTACTGATTTTTGAATTATTAATAAAGAATTGAATGTCAATATTATAAGCCACAGGAGAACGTTAATGAAACCGCAGATTTATCACGTCGATGCTTTTACCTCTCAACCGTTTCGCGGCAATTCTGCCGGTGTTGTTTTTCCCGCCGATAATCTTAGCGAAGCGCAAATGCAGCTTATCGCCCGCGAACTAGGTCATTCGGAAACCGCTTTTCTGCTGCGCAGCGACGACAGCGATGTACACGTTCGTTACTTTACGCCAACGGTTGAAGTGCCAATTTGCGGTCACGCGACGGTGGCTGCGCACTATGTACGTTCAAAGGTATTAGGTTTGGGAAATTGCACGGTCTGGCAAACGTCGCTAGCAGGAAAACATCGTGTGACTATCGAAAAGCAAAATGATGATTATCGTATTTCGCTGGAACAAGGTACGCCAGGCTTTGAGCCACCGCTGGAAGGTGAAACACGTGCGGCGATTCTCAACGCATTGCATCTTACCGAAGACAATATTCTGCCGGGTTTGCCGATCCAGGTGGCAACCACAGGACACTCAAAAGTGATGATCCCGTTGAAACCAGAAGTGGATATCGACGCCCTTTCGCCTGACCTTGCTGCGCTGACCGCTATTAGTAAACAAATTGGCTGCAATGGTTTTTTCCCGTTCCAGATCCGCCCTGGCAAAAATGAAACCGATGGTCGTATGTTCTCACCAGCGATAGGTATTGTAGAAGATCCGGTGACCGGGAATGCCAATGGACCGATGGGCGCATGGTTAGTACATCACAACGTATTACCCCACGATGGCAACGTGTTGCGTGTTAAAGGCCATCAGGGGCGCGCATTGGGGCGTGATGGTGTAATTGATGTGACGGTGACAATTCGAGATAACCAACCGGAGAAAGTCACCATTTCTGGCACAGCGATGATTCTTTTCCATGCCGAATGGGAAATTGAACTCTGAAACCTTTACCTGATGCGCTTCGCTTATCAGGCCTACAACCGGACTAATGTAGGCCTGATAAGGCGTTTACGCCGCATCCGGCCCCGTGGCGCAAACTATTTCCCCGCCTCCGGATGCGTATCAAACGCCGCCATCACCAACGCCAGTTCATCGACGGTAAAGCCATGCTTTGCGTCATCTACGCCCAGACCAAACTTTTCCTGCATCACGGCATATAACGACGCCACATCTGGTAGATTTCGCTGCTCCACTGCGTGCCCATTTTCATAGTGGGTAAAATGAAAATTGGTCAGTGTCAGTTTGCCACCGTCCGGCAAATGGCGGCACATCAGCAAATGATGGCGAAAATGCGACTGCGGCCAGTGCGCCGAACAGAAATTCCCCATCACATAATCACTTTGTTGTTGTTCACAGAGATCAAAACGGTACATCGACTGCCAGTGCTGATGATGATTAAACTGTAACACCCAATCATCACCCTCCTGCAACAACCGATACTCTCCGTGTGGCGTGGTCTGCACGAGATCGGGAAATAAACGAATCGACGCGGTAAGCGTCTGCCCACCAAAACCGACATCAGCAATCCAGCGTTCTCCTTCCAGTTCGACTAACAGCAAGCGATGGGTACGTGGCGGTAACACTGGAGGATTTGATAACACCACACGCCCTAACAAGCTACGAACGTTAAACCCCAGCTCCCGCAACACCCGCTCAAACACGCAATTCTGCTCAAAACAGTAGCCGCCACGACGGGCTGTCACCAGTTTCTCTTCCAGCGATTGATCATCAAGCTGTATTTCCCTCGGCAGCAAAACGTCGAGGTTTTCATACGGAATGGTGCAATTGTGTTTCAGGTGTAATGCGCGCAGCGTTTAGATATTGACCGCAGCCGCTCCCGACCAGTTAATACGGGTAAAGTAGTGATTCAGAATGGGTGTCATCAGGCGTTTCCGTTTGTGGTTTTCTCAATTTATAACCTGGAATAGACGCCGCACCGGCTATTTTGTGTGATCGCGGATATGCCTCACGTTCGCAAATCGCCAATCCCGTTAATTTCGTTACTTATTGCGTTACGAGCTACGCTTTTAAAACAACCTTCTTAGCGAGGCGATACCGTGAGCCGATTTATCCCCGTCGAATTACACCATGCCAGCCGTCTGTTAAATCATGGCCCAACTATTTTGATAACAACTTTTGATGAAAAATCACAGCGACGTAATGTGATGGCTGCGGCCTGGTCGATGCCGGTAGAGTTTGAACCGCCACGTGTGGCGATTGTGGTAGATAAATCGACATGGACCAGGGAGTTGATTGAGCGTAACGGTAAATTTGGCATTGTTGTCCCAGGTGTTGCAGCGACTAACTGGACGTGGGCGGTGGGAAGTGTCTCGGGTCGTGAAGAAGATAAATTTAATTGCTACGGCATTCCAGTAGTGAAAGGCCCGGTGCTTGGTTTGCCACTTGTTGAAGAGAAATGTCTGGCGTGGATGGAGTGTCGATTGCTACCAGCGACTTCCGCGCAAGAAAAATACGACACGCTGTTTGGCGAGGTGGTATCAGCAGCGGCAGACGCACGGGTATTTGTCGAAGGCCGCTGGCAGTTTGATGATGATAAACTCAATACACTACATCATTTAGGTGCTGGCACGTTTGTTACCAGCGGCAAACGAGTCACCACTGGCTAAATGTTTGCCGTAGTTATCATGGATGGCAGACAGCAAATAAGTGCCTGTCAGAGAAAAAATCTGCGTCTGCTGTGTGCGGCGGTCGGGAGTTGACTGTGCCGTTAAAAATGCCGTCCTGCGGAATTCATAAGCAATTCCATTACTATAAGTAAATTAATTATCATTCATTAGTCATGTTTGATTTTAACATCATATCTTTGTAAAAATTAATTTGGGTGTCATTCGTAGGGAAAAAACCATCACGTAGCATGTAGGATCTGACATGCCAAAACATGTCCTCGGCCATCGATAAAGGATCACATTCAGTGAAATAATTGTCCAGGATATCGAATATTTTCTCATCATCAGAGTCACATTGATTTTCATAGTTTAATATTTTAGCTTGTTCAAGCACCATAAAAATAAATATATTATTAAAGCTTATGAAATGATTTATATTTGTATTGCAAAAAATCAATGAATAAGAACATTGATCGTTCTTACCGTTACTTATGTGATAGATTTTTCTGCTTTTTTCCTCAATTGCAAAATGTCCTTCTAGATCGTGACCAAAGACAATGTATCTTTTGCTATTTGCAGTGAAATAATACAAAGTATTGTGATAAAATGTTAAGGCATAATTATCATATGGTTGTATAAGGTAAACCTTATCTCTTATTTCTTTTAATAAGTTTGATTTTGAATCAGATTTGTTAATTTCACAAAATTTTTCATTTATCTTAACGTCAAATGGATTTAATGACATAATTATCTTCCTTTTAATTTATCAAGAGCAGCCTGTAAAAGTGAACACCCCATATTACAGGGAAAGATTACGAAAGCCCGCTCCCCGCAAGGACTGACGCCAGGTCGTTTCTGTCCAAGGCTGCTTTTCGCATCTTACGTCTTAATCCTGCCTTGAATACTTTATCTTTCGTCAAAATATTAATAGCGATGTGCCGTATCCCTGAAAATAATTCTGCGGCGTTTCCTCTTCGTATTTTACAGTCGTCTTCATTCATTACCACGTCCAGACACCAGTGCAGCTTATTCTCCACGTGCCAGTGATTTCGGATCGCTGTGGCGAACTTTTCTGCGGTTAAATCAGCAGAACTGATATAATATCTGACCGTCATTTCTGGCTCTTTCTTTTGTTCTGCTATTATTGACCGAAAGGAGAATTCCACGCATAATTTCTTCAGTCCTTTCCATTCAAACGTGAAATCAATAAGTTCATCAGGGACATCGCAAACAATATGAAGACGGATTTCTTCTCTGCCGTGACTCTTTTCACTCATTGCGTAACTGTCATGCTCTGGATTATTTAATTCTTTCAGTGGAAATTTGTCCTCAAAGGCTTTATTAAACCACCCCTGATTTCCTTTTACAGAGAATAAATAATCATCTCCCTGTTTTTGTATCTTCTCTGTAATATCTCTCTGGCAACTCATCGCATCAGTTGTGATGATTTTTCCTTTTATATCCAACATGTTAAGAAGTTCAGGGATAGCTGTGATCTCATTGGATTTCTCATTCGTCTTGATCTATCCGATGACCAGACTGTGCATTGTTGAGAACGCACTAATGACATTAATCGCTCCCTTACGGCGACTCTTGTCATAAGAATGCCGGAGTGTTTTTCCATCAATTGCGATGACGTCCTTATCATCTGAAGAATGGCAGTCACGCATCCAGTGAATAAAGCACTCGTGAAATTTTGCAGGGCTGATACAGGATACAACTCTGCCAATGGCATCGTGAACAGGAATACCATTTTCAAAAGCACCCTATTGCTTCAAAAAATCGAGATGTGTTTTCCCAAAATCCTCTATATTTTCCCATCCTTCTGCACCAGAAGTAACGGCACAAATAGCCAACAGTAGAATATCCGACAATTTATTTTCCACTTTCCAGGCTTGTCTGTAATCGGGGATACCAGAAATATGTTCCATCAATTTTTTAAGGACCATTTTGTTCTCCTTAATTATGTAAGGAGTATTTGATCATGTATAAGCAATAAAAAACAGCTTCAGGTAATGAGGAATATCTCAATTTTTAAACATAAAATGCGAATTGTTTAGTACAAAAAAGCAGCGTTACGTGATCTTTCCCTGACCATCACCCAACTCCTTCCTCAGTAGGTCAACCAGTTCTGGCGTATCCAGAACTGAAAATGTTTTATCCATAACCCTAATTGAAAAACAAGATTTAGTATTCATCATCCCAAACTCTTCTGCAATCAACAATGTAGATTCTGAATTATATTTCTCAACACGTTCATCGATCGCATTAATATCTTGATGAGAAAGAACTCCTTCTGGTTCAAATATATGATACACATCATTAAATATATAACTATACTTTTGCATAAGGCAATCTAACTTAGCTCTTAAATCACCAAGATCCATTGCACTATAACATCTAATATCTATTGACATTTTTCATCTTTTTTCACTCCAGATCCATAACCACTTTCAACTGCGAATTAGCTCCCTCATACTACAACCATCTGTCTATTCTCATTTTTCTTATTATTTTTTAAATCAATCATTCAGTTGGTAGCTATTAATAAACTCATCGTATGTTTCATGCAAACCATAAAACTTTGCATCAGAATCATTTTTCATAATTTTATATTGACTTCTCAGTTTTTTAAATAATCCGTCGGGAACAGGGTTTGGTGCAGTTTCATTTTTTGCGCAGCAAAAATAAAAAAAGGCTGTCTTTAACTCCTTAACAGATAGCCTCTCTGAGTTATTCATTAAATAATCAAATGCATCCCGCCAATCATCAGATAAAAGTAAAAAATCTAAAGCAGCGCCTTTAATTACGCCATCAACTGATGTCAATGTATACAAAATTTTCTTACAGAAAGACAGACAACATGTTTTATCCTGTACTAATAACTCTCCCAAATACTCTAATGCATCAGCATCGTCGTCTACCGAGTTAGGATCTATATAACCATTTTCTAGCAAGCTATTTAATCCACTAACTAATTTATTTACAACAATATTTTTGTTCATTTGAATCCCTTTGCAATTATTGTTGACAGCCTCTTAGCACCATCAAGCATGTCCAGGGCAAGATTACGAAACCCCGCAGCCCGCAAGGACTGTAGCCAGATAGCCTCTGTCCATCGCCGCTTTTCTCATCTTGCGCCGTAGTCCTGCTTTGAATACTATAAGCAATAAAAAACAGCTTCAGGTAATGAGGAATATCTCAATTTTTAAACATAAAATGCGAATTAATTAGTACAAAAAAGCAGCGTTACGTGATCTTTCCCTGGTATAAAAAGCAGTGTCAAGTGATCTTTTCCCTACGTACTAATCACTCTCTTCAATACACTCTTCACTAATGAGGAATAGTTTATCAAAATCATTTAAAATATTCTTCATGGTTTTATATCTACTCAATTTATCTGCATTCTTCCCATTAACAATAGACACTTTTATTAATGTTTTGAATTTTTTATTTTCTTCATCTAACCATTCATCAATTATAGGGATATAATTATCTGTTATCATCAACTTATCTGCGTAAATTCCAGAGTATGAATAATACACGCCAAAATAAGAACTATCATATTCAGAGCAACTTACATCCCATTTATCATCAAGTAATTTATTTATTTCTTCTTTAGTAATTTCGCCACCGTATTTAAGAAAATATGATTTCTTCATTTATAAACCACCTCATTTTTCTGGGATTCTAATACTTTTTTCTTTAGCTTTGACTGCCGCTGGAATTGCAAAAAATATTTAATTAAACAATCGACCACCTGACAGGGAAAGATTACGAAAGCCCGCTCCCCGCAAGGACCGACGCCAGATACTTTCTGTCCATGGCTGCTTTTCGCATCTTACGTCTTAACCCTGCCTTGAATACCTTATCATTCGTCAAAATATTAATAGCGATGTGCCGTATCCCTGAAAATAATTCTGCTGCATTTCCTCTTCTTATTTTGCATCGTCTTCATTCATTACCATGTCCAGACGCCAGTGCAGCTTATTCTCCACGTGCCAGTGATTTCGGAACGCTGTGGCGAACTTTTCTGCGGTTAAATCAGCAGAACTGATATAATATCTGACCGTCATTTCTGGCTCTTTCTTTTGTTCTGCTATTATTGACCGAAAGGAGACTGCCACGCATAATTTCTTCAGACCTTTCCATTCAAACGTGAAATCAATAAGTTCATCAGGGACATCGCAAACAATGTGAAGACGGATTTCTTCTCTGCCGTGACTCTTTTCACTAATTGCGTAACTGTCATGCTCTGGATTATTTAATTCTTTCAGCGGAAATTTTTCCTCGAAGGTTTTATTTAGCCGCCCCTGGTTTCCTTTTACCGCGAATAAATAATCACCTCCCTGTTTTTGTATCTTCTCTGCAATATCTTTCTGGCAACCCATAGCATCAGTTGTGATGATTTTTCCTTTAATATCCAGCATGTTAAGAAGTTCTGGGATAGCTGTAATCTCATTGGATTTCTCATCCGTCCTGATCTGTCCGATGACCAGACTGTGCATTGTTGAGAACGCACTAATGACATGAATCGCTCCCCTGCGGCGACTCTTGTCATAAGAGTGCCGGAGCGTTTTTCCATCAATTGCAATGACGCCTTTATCATCTGAAGAATGGCAGTCACGCATCCAGCTAATAAAGCACTCGTGAAATTTTGCAGGACTGATACAGGATACAACTCTGGCAATGGTATCGTGAACAGGAATACCATTTTCAAAATCACCATATTGCTTCAAAAAATCGAGATGTGTTTCCCCAAAATCCTCTATATCTTCCCAACCTTCTGCACCCGAAATAACGGCGCAAATAGTCAACAGTAGAATATCCGATAATTTATGTTCCACTTTCCAGGCTTGTCTGTAATCGGGGATAATAGAAATATGTTCCATCAATTTTTTAAGTTCCATTTTGTTCTCCTTAATTATGTAAGGAGTATTTGATCATGTATAAGCAATAAAAAACAGCTTCAGGTAATGAGGAATATCTCAATTTTTAAACATAAAATGCGAATTGTTTAGTACAAAAAAGCAGCGTTACGTGATCTTTCCCTGGGAATAAAAGAAAGTTCACTATAGTTATTAATGATATTTACTTCTTCATTGATATTTTACCTATTTAGAAAAACATATGCTCGCTTCCTCCGTGATAGAGATAACATAATCAGGTATTATTTCAAATACAGGAGTAATTAAGTATGGTCTGGAGTAACCATTATTAAAATCCACACTATCAACTAAAAAACTAATAATGCTATCTTTGTCAGAAACAATCAATGATTCTCGGTAATAAGTTTTTTTACCTTTATTTCTCACAATATTCAGTGCAATGTAGAATCTATCGTCTATCATAATGTCAGAAAGATTTTTAACATGATCTACCCAAGTGATGCTTCGACATTGCTCTTTTTTATTGAGCATTGCAAAAAAAATATCTTCTTTCACTTTCTCAGTTGGTAACTGACTTAAAGGTTTTATACCAGTAAATATAAATTTAGTTTTCATATTGGCTAATTCGTTTGAAGAGTTGCTACTTTATTCAATCCAGTAAGCTAGTCGCTCTCCAGAACTTAGATTTTCCCTTTTGTAATAAAATACCGTATCGAAATTAAGTGAAATGTTTGCCGCTATAATTTTGAACTATAATATTGACTCGGAATAAAACTCGAGAATAATATCAGCATCATTATCATCGTCGTTAATTATTTTTAGTTTCATAAAATCATCAAGAGGATCACAAGTCCAGTGCGTATCACCACTCATGTAAGATGGTGCATTTATTATTATTTCAAGATTATGAAAGTAAGAAAGATCACTACTGCCAACGATAATTAATCGCCCATTACTATAGAGATAAATTTCAAAATCTATCCAACAGTTATTTCTGTAATTACGCCTAATTTCGTCCATTACATTTTGTTGTTTCATTTTGGATTCTTGTAAAAGATAATTACTACGCATTGACTAAGTGAAATATTATCTTCTATAGATCGTATCTGTAAAATTTAAAATGTGTTAACTTCACTTCTTAACAATACAAATTCCTCCAGGCTTAATATTTTATTTTTTAACTCATCATGCCTGATCGTATCATTGATATAGAGAAGATAAGTATACTCAGGATAATCGACCTCATCCACTACGCCATCCAAAACATCATAATTTTCTTTTAGAAGAAAATGTTCATGTCTTTTGTCTCCGGACAATAAATAGATTCCGCCATAATAAAGGCTTTCTTTCTCTTTAAATGTGATTTTTATTACATCTTCTAACATCTTCTGCGCATCATATATTTCCACCCCAGAATATCCATACAAGTCATAATAACCCATTCCCATTTCACCTGTTTGAATTTGTATTCATTCACCCTCACGGGATTTACCAATTACATTCAGCAGTGGCATTAAATGTAATGTAACAAAACTATCACATTTTTCCTGAATTATCATTTGGATATAATGTTTTGTGTCATTGCTACCATATTCAGCCATATAGAATATTACTGCGTCCATTATATCTCTTTCATAGTTTTCTAATGCATCAACAAATACATCAACCAAAGTATTAACGTCTTTACTTGATGGATGCTCTGAAAGATTATTTTCATTTGTGAGAATCTGAATCGTACCATTACGATTCTCTTAGAAATATCATTTAATACGCTACCGCCCTACCCTGATAACATGATCTGCACTGCGTTATCATATCGACATGTTTCTCTATATGCGAAGAGATGTTTTATTTTCGGATTAAATTAAATTGATATTTAATATAAAATACAGAATCACATCAACGACATAAATAGTTGTAACAACTTTAATTACCATTCATAGCAAACAAATGGACGTCCAGTTAACTTTGCCGGTGATTTATTAACATTAATCTCCGGCATTGTTGTTAAATAATGGCATTCCTTTTTAGTACTTCTTGTAACTTTGGTATCTGACATACAGCATCAGCAATCGCACTGATATTCGTGGCATTATCCTGAAACCATTCATGCCCAGGCCCCCATGTGCGCATTGTGCAAAGATAACAGTCCACCAGCGTTAGTTGCTCACCAAACGCATAAGGTTCAGCGGTCAGTTGTGAATTCAGCCAGATATAAAGCGATTTGCGATATTCAATAACATTCTTCTTTAACTGTTCAGGTGCGGCAGATGCCCAACGCTCAGGGTAATCGCCGAAAGTGAATGTTGGATAGACATTAGCAACCAGCCAGACCAATAGCCGTTGAAACTGCTGACGTTCGGCACGCCCAACTGGTGGCGCAAGATCCGGGCTGCGGTCGAGCACCATTAGCGCAATAGCCGCGCTTTCGGTCATAATCTCTCCATTTTCCAGCGCCAGTGTCGGAACCTGACATAGCGGATTGAGCGTTTGCAATAGCTCACGCGCAATACCTTCACTGTCAAAACCGCTGACATCAACAAACTTATAGGGAATATCTGCCAGCGTAAGCATGAGTTCGCTGATTGTAGAACCCCATCCCGGCACACCATACATCTTTAACATAGCGCCTCCAAAACGCCTAAAAGCTTAAGTGTAGAACACCCATTTCACACTGCATTGAGGGGCCAGAAGCTCCTTTCTGACTCTTTTATCACCACACGCCTTAATTACCACCTAATTTATATGGTTATTTTTTGCATCGTTTCCCGAATGCAGGTAGGATTCTGCGCCGACAGACATATACCCATAAAGAATAACGGTTAGCGCTGTCATAGTTACCGTGAATAAATAATGTATTTATGGTAACGAGAAACGTTAATTCATGAAGATCATCAGGGAGCGCAATGAGATCACATAACAACGACGTAACTGATCAACACGCCGCGAAACGCCGCTGGCTTAATGCCCACGAAGAGGGGTATCACAAAGCGATGGGCAATCGGCAGGTACAGATGATCGCCATCGGCGGCGCGATTGGCACCGGCTTGTTTTTAGGTGCAGGAGCCCGACTGCAAATGGCGGGTCCTGCGCTGGCACTGGTTTATTTAATATGTGGCTTGTTTTCGTTTTTTATTCTGCGGGCATTGGGTGAGCTGGTGTTACATCGCCCTTCCAGTGGCAGCTTTGTTTCTTATGCCCGAGAGTTTTTAGGAGAGAAAGCCGCTTACGTTGCAGGCTGGATGTACTTCATTAACTGGGCGATGACCGGGATTGTCGATATCACCGCCGTCGCACTGTATATGCATTACTGGGGCGCATTTGGTGGTGTACCGCAGTGGGTATTTGCGCTCGCTGCGCTAACCATCGTTGGCACCATGAATATGATTGGTGTGAAATGGTTTGCGGAGATGGAGTTCTGGTTTGCGCTTATTAAAGTGCTCGCCATCGTGACCTTTTTGGTCGTGGGTACAGTGTTCCTCGGTAGCGGTCAGCCGCTGGATGGCAACACCACTGGCTTTCATTTAATTACCGATAATGGCGGCTTCTTCCCCCACGGTTTACTGCCTGCGCTGGTGTTGATTCAGGGCGTAGTGTTTGCTTTTGCCTCTATTGAAATGGTTGGAACAGCTGCCGGAGAATGTAAAGATCCGCAGACCATGGTGCCTAAAGCGATTAACAGCGTGATTTGGCGTATTGGCCTGTTTTACGTCGGCTCCGTGGTGTTGCTGGTTATGTTATTGCCGTGGAGCGCGTATCAGGCTGGGCAAAGTCCGTTTGTGACGTTCTTTTCCAAACTGGGCGTGCCGTACATCGGCAGCATTATGAACATTGTGGTGCTGACCGCTGCGCTCTCCAGCCTGAACTCAGGTCTGTACTGCACCGGACGTATTCTGCGCTCAATGGCGATGGGCGGTTCCGCACCGAGTTTTATGGCGAAAATGAGCCGTCAGCATGTGCCGTATGCCGGGATCCTGGCGACGCTGGTCGTTTATGTTGTTGGCGTATTCCTTAACTATCTGGTGCCGTCTCGCGTATTTGAGATTGTCCTGAACTTCGCGTCGCTGGGAATCATCGCTTCATGGGCGTTTATCATCGTGTGCCAGATGCGCCTGCGTAAAGCAATTAAAGAAGGCAAAGCAGCGGATGTCAGTTTTAAACTGCCTGGCGCGCCCTTCACTTCCTGGCTGACATTACTGTTTTTACTGAGTGTCCTGGTGCTGATGGCGTTCGATTACCCGAACGGGACTTACACCATCGCGGCGCTGCCGATTATCGGTATTCTGCTGGTTATAGGCTGGTTTGGTGTGCGCAAACGCGTTGCTGAAATTCACAGCACTGCGCCAGTCGTCGAGGAAGATGAAGAAAAACAGGAAATTGTGTTTAAGCCTGAAACGGCGAGCTAATTGCAAAATTGCCCGGCTACGTGCCGGGCAAATTTAGATTACTGACGAAGGTGTGCCGCATGCGGCGTGATAAAAGTCAGGCAAGTCTCTCCGTTTTCACCCTCGCCATATCTATTACAACGCAATACGAATCACATCGTCCGGCTGAGTAGCTTCCTGCTGTTTAGTAGATTTTTGTTTCACACTGACATACAGCGTTTTGCCATCGGCAGACAGCGCCAGGCTGTTCGGATGAGTCGGGGTATCGAACGTTTTCACCACTTTATAGCTTTTCGCGTCAATCACACTGACTTTACCTGCCTGACGATGCGTTACGTAGGCTTCATTACGCGCTGGGTTAAACAGCACAGCCAGTGATTCCGGTGCCGCAACCTTCGCCAGAATATTGCCATTACGGGTATCGACCACTAACACTTCTGCGGCTTTAGAATCGGTGATAAATGCACGCTGCCTGGCGGTATCAAGGCTGATGTTGATAAAGAAGTGATCTTTGCCGTCATCCAGCAGCTTTTTACGGCTGAGGATTTTATTGTCGGCAGTGTCGATGGTAATCAATTCGCCGTCAGCGTTAGTGGTGTAAAGACGTTTGCCTTTGCTATCCAGCGCCAGACCGGTACTCATTTTACCGGTGTTCTGGATGGCGGTTTTCAGTTTGATGTTCTCGCCATCAACGACCCAAATCACGCTCTCTTTACCAATACCACTGATGTAAACGGTGTTCGTGGCATCGTCTGCGACCAGTTCACGCGGTTGCAGCGGGCGCACTTCTTCCGTGCGCTTACGATCATCCAGCACCAGACGACCTTTCACCTCGCCCGTTTTGGCATCTATCGCCGTGACCGCACTGTTTACGGTGTTACCAAACCACAACGTCTGAGTCGTGTTATTGATGGTGGCACCAAACGGCTTGAGATCGTTATGGATCGCCTGCGTCACTTCCAGAGTGACCGGATCAAGACGATAAACCACGCCACCTTTATCCAGTTTGCGGCTTTGCGAAGTGGCGAGCCACAGCGCGTTTTCTTGCTGGCTATAAGCCATTTCGTAGGCACCTTTACCTACCGCTTTACGCAGCATTTCTTCTGCGGCCTGCGTACTGAATGATGAAGCAACAAGCAATGAACCTAACAGTAATGAACCACGCAGGCGCGATGAAAACAGATGACGTAAATGCATGACGACTCCCTTTGATGAACCGATATTTTTGCTGCTTCACAATGCTTCGCTAAGCGTAATCATCGTTACGCTCTTGTTATAAATGGGAATGGTAATCATTATTTTCTCAAATGTGGAGCATTTCTTGCCGTTACGACTACAATTTTCTCAATTACTTAACGTATTGTGCCGTTTCATTTTCCATAAATTTACAATTTCATTACCATGACGGCGTTTTCCCATTCTTAACCTGGCTTTTTTCATGAAGATTTTTTCCGTCCGACAGACCGTTTTGCCCGCACTGCTTGTCCTTTCCCCCGTTGTTTTTGCCGCTGATGAACAGACTATGATTGTCAGTGCCGCACCGCAGGTGGTTTCAGAACTGGATACCCCAGCAGCAGTAAGCGTGGTGGATGGCGAGGAGATGCGCCTGGCAACACCGCGCATTAACTTGTCCGAATCACTGACCGGCGTGCCTGGTTTGCAGGTACAAAACCGGCAGAACTATGCGCAAGATTTACAGCTGTCGATTCGCGGATTTGGCTCCCGCTCCACTTACGGTATTCGCGGTATTCGCCTGTATGTGGACGGTATTCCCGCCACCATGCCCGACGGGCAAGGGCAAACATCCAACATCGATTTAAGCAGTGTGCAAAATGTGGAAGTGCTGCGTGGCCCCTTCTCTGCCCTGTATGGCAACGCGTCTGGCGGTGTAATGAATGTCACCACCCAGACCGGACAACAGCCACCAACCATTGAAGCCAGTAGTTACTACGGCAGTTTTGGCAGCTGGCGCTATGGGCTGAAAGCAACGGGCGCAACGGGAGACGGCACACAGCCCGGTGATGTCGATTACACCGTCTCAACCACGCGTTTTACGACCCACGGCTATCGTGATCATAGTGGCGCACAGAAAAATTTAGCCAATGCCAAACTGGGCGTTCGCATTGATGACGCCAGCAAATTAAGCCTGATTTTCAATAGTGTGGATATCAAAGCAGATGACCCAGGTGGATTAACCGAAGCAGAATGGAAGGCGAATCCGCAACAAGCGCCACGCGCTGAACAGTACGACACGCGAAAAACCATCAAGCAAACTCAGGCTGGGTTGCGTTATGAGCGTAGCCTGAGCGCGAAAGATGATATGAGTGTGATGATGTATGCCGGAGAACGAGAAACGACCCAGTACCAGTCAATCCCAATGGCCCCGCAACTTAACCCATCGCATGCGGGCGGTGTGATTACTCTACAACGCCATTATCAGGGGATAGACAGCCGCTGGACACACCGTGGCGAACTGGGTGTTCCGGTCACGTTCACTACCGGCCTGAACTACGAAAACATGAGTGAAAACCGTAAAGGCTACAACAACTTCCGCCTGAACAGCGGTGTGCCGGAGTACGGGCAAAAAGGTGAGTTGCGCCGCGACGAACGCAATCTGATGTGGAACGTCGATCCTTATTTACAAACGCAGTGGCAGCTGAGCGAAAAACTGTCGCTGGATGCTGGCGTGCGCTACAGCTCCGTATGGTTTGATTCCAACGATCATTACATTACTCCGGGTAACGGCGATGACAGTGGTGATGCCAGTTATCACAAATGGCTACCAGCCGGATCGTTAAAATATGCAATGACCGATGCCTGGAATATCTATCTGGCAGCCGGGCGTGGTTTTGAAACGCCGACGATTAATGAGCTGTCTTATCGTGCTGACGGTCAAAGCGGTATGAACTTTGGTTTAAAACCATCCACCAACGATACAATTGAGATCGGCAGTAAAACGCGTATTGGTGATGGGCTGCTTAGTCTCGCATTGTTCCAGACCGACACCGATGATGAAATTGTTGTCGATAGCAGTAGCGGTGGACGTACGACTTATAAAAATGCCGGAAAGACCCGTCGTCAAGGTGCTGAGCTGGCATGGGATCAACGTTTCGCGGGAGATTTTCGCATAAAAGCGTCCTGGACCTGGCTTGATGCGACCTATCGCAGCAATGTTTGCAATGATCAAGATTGTAACGGTAACCGGATGCCGGGGATCGCCCGTAATATGGGCTTTGCGTCGATAGGTTATGTACCGGAAGATGGCTGGTATGCAGGCACGGAAGCGCGTTATATGGGCGATATTATGGCCGATGATGAAAATACGGCCAAAGCGCCTTCTTATACACTCGTCGGCTTATTCACGGGGTATAAATACAATTACCACAATTTAACTGTGGATTTATTTGGTCGCATCGATAATTTATTCGATAAAGAATACGTTGGTTCTGTCATTGTCAATGAGTCGAACGGGCGATATTACGAACCTGCGCCCGGGCGAAATTATGGTATCGGCGTGAATGTTGCGTGGCGATTTGAGTGATTATCTTGATGCCCGGTATTTGCCGGGCATTTAATTTAACGATTATATTGCTGGTATAACATAGCAACGTTTTGTTGCATAATTTCAGCAAGACAATGTTTGCATCCCTCTTTGTCTTTTACTTTTAACGCGGCGAGTAGTTCATGATAGCTTTCTATACGTTCACGTAATTCCGCTGGGTTAATCGCTTCATAAAGATAATGTAAACCAGGCCCCATCCTGATCCACAGTTGCTCAATCATTTCACACAGGATGGGCATATTTGAGCGATGATAAACCGCTAAGCGAAATAGTCTGTTCGCATTAATGATTTTTTCCATGTCGCCCTTTTCTTGCGCCTGCTGTAATTTCTCGAGCAATTCCTGAAGTTCTGCCAGGTCTTGCGGGGTGAGGTTTTCAACAGCCAGAGCAACTGCCATTAATTCCAGTTCGTAGCGGATCCGATTGATTTCGTCTAATTGACGTTTCCCCACTTCCGGTACTGTAAATGCTTGCGCTGGTGCGACAGAGAGCGCATTCACCGAAACCAGACGTAATAATGCTTCACGCACGGGTGTAATACTCATACCTAATTGCTCCGCCAGATTTTTAGTAATCAGGCGTGCGCCAGGTTTTAGTGCGCCAATACTAAGCTGATGTTTCAGGTCGTTCTCAACCTTCATAGTTAAACTGATATGCGGTATTTTTTCCGTTCCAGGCATGTTATTTCCTTCAGGTGTTTTCGTTCCAACTCTGCCAGCACAGCAGAAGTCGTTTACCTGGCGTATGAAGCTGAATAATCATTATCCACTCACCTTTATTGTTATTAGCTACAGAACAGAGAAGTGGTAAGTTAATTAAAGCTGGAAATAAGATTTTTGCCTGGATTTTTATGGCGGCTTTATGCCGCCGTCGTATCTTTAATCATCATCCGCGACGCGAATAACAACTTTACCGAAGTTTTTGCCGTTCAGCAGGCCAATAAACGTCTGTGGGGCGTTCTCCAAACCGTTGGTAATTTGTTCACGATAGTGAATTTTCCCCTCTTTCACCCATTGTCCCATCTCCTGCTGAAACTCATGGATACGGTGACCATAATCCTGACCAATAATAAACCCTTGTAATCGAATGCGTTTTTTCAGCACCGTAGCCATCAACAGGGGTAAACGATCCGGACCGGGTGGTAGCTCTGTAGCGTTATAGCTGCTCACTAAGCCGCAGACGGGAATGCGCGCAGATGTATTGAGTAACGGTAGCACCGCATCAAATACCTTACCGCCAACGTTTTCATAATAGATATCAATACCTTTTGGGCACGCTTTCGCCAGTTGTTCGGCAAAATCATCCGCGTGATGGTCAAGGCAAACATCAAAACCCAGCACTTCGGTGGCATGGCGGCATTTTTCCGCGCCTCCTGCGACACCCACCACGCGGCAGCCTTTCAGTTTGCCGATTTGCCCCACCGTTGCACCAACCGGACCGGTCGCGGCAGCAACCACCAGCGTTTCGCCCTCTTTTGGCTGGCCGATATCCAACAGTCCCATATAAGCAGTAAAGCCGGGCATTCCCAGTACCCCCAATGACCACGAAGGATTTTCTGGTTGATCGCCAAGTTTCACCAGTTCATCGCCACTGGATATGTCGTAGTCCTGCCAACCGCTGTAACTCAGCACCCAGTCGCCTGCTCGGTAATCAGGATGATTCGACTCCACGACACGGCTCACCGTACCGCCGACCATCACACCGCCAATATCAACCGGCGGTGAATAAGATGGCTCATCACTCATACGTCCACGCATATACGGGTCCAGTGACAAATAAACTGTGCGCAGTAACACCTGTCCTTCACCGGGTGTGGCGACATCATCTTCTTCAAGACGGAAATTCTCCGCAACCGGCGCGCCATGCGGACGCGAGGCCAGAACCCAACGGCGGTTACGCTGCTTTTGTTGCCCCATAATGCTCTCCTGTGCTTTTGGCATGAATCCATCAATAGTAGCAGGCTCGCAGGATTGGTTTTGTTTGCAGTCGTCACATCCCCTCTGCAACACGCAATAATTTCATCGAGGAATCCGTTGCTTCGGGCTGTTTTCGATAGTATTGATAACGTCATCATCATTATTTTATTGAGGCCAGACATGTCCATCCGTTTTGCCCGCAAAGCCGACTGTGCTGCTATTGCGGAAATTTATAACCACGCCGTGTTGTATACGGCGGCTATCTGGAATGACCAAACGGTGGATGCAGATAACCGCATTGCCTGGTTTGAAGCGCGGACCATAGCAGGTTATCCGGTGCTGGTGAGTGAAGAAGATGGCGTAGTGACGGGATATGCCTCGTTTGGCGACTGGCGTAGTTTCGATGGTTTTCGCCATACTGTGGAGCATTCAGTTTATGTCCATCCTGATCATCAGGGCAAAGGTCTTGGGCGTAAATTGTTAAGCCGATTGATTGATGAAGCGCGGGATTGCGGGAAGCATGTCATGGTCGCCGGGATCGAATCGCAAAATCAGGCTTCGCTGCATCTCCACCAGTCGCTGGGATTTGTCATCACCGCACAAATGCCGCAGGTGGGCACTAAATTTGGGCGCTGGCTGGATCTGACATTTATGCAGTTGCAACTCGACGAACGCAGTGAACCGGACGCAATCTGATGAATCAGTCGCTTACCCTTGCCTTTTTGATTGCCGCCGGGATTGGTCTGGTCGTCCAGAACACGCTAATGGTGCGCATCACCCAGACCTCCTCTACCATTCTCATCGCCATGTTGCTGAACTCTTTGGTAGGAATTGTGCTGTTCGTTTCTATTTTGTGGTTTAAACAAGGCATGGCGGGGTTTGGCGAACTGGTGTCCAGCGTGCGCTGGTGGACACTTATTCCTGGCTTGCTGGGATCGTTTTTTGTCTTCGCCAGTATCAGCGGATATCAGAATGTGGGAGCGGCGACAACTATTGCAGTACTGGTCGCCAGCCAACTGATTGGTGGTTTGGTGCTGGATATCTTCCGCAGTCAGGGCGTACCACTACGGGCGTTAATCGGCCCAATTTGTGGCGCAATTTTACTTGTGGTTGGCGCCTGGCTGGTGGCCAGACGCTCATTTTAATCAGAGGATAGTGCCGCCTTTGGTTAACTGTTCGTGGCGCGCCTCCATATCTTCTTTATGTTTGCGACCATGATGGGCGATCGCTGTGCGCAGACGCTGCTGCTGGGTATAGCGATCTTCCCGACTGAGTTCAGCATCATCGCTAAGCTCAATCAGTAGTTCATTCATATGTGCAATAACGCTTTCATTAATCGCAGCATCTACCCGTGCAATTACGTCATCGAGATGTGTCATTTTCTCTCCTTTAATTCAGCAAATTAATCATAGCCTGTGGCGATAATAAGAGCCTGAAATGTGGCGTCAAGCTTCTTCCCGGCTTTCCTCTTTCGTTACAACGTCACTTAATGTTGGCGTTTTTAAGACAATTCTTTACATTGCGTCCTCACCCTTTCTGCCATAAGGCTCGCTGATCACTTTGGCTGGCATTTCTGCCACATTTAATTTGCCGCTTCGCTGGAATCCTGCCCGACCCGTTGCTATAGGTCAAAACACCCTGCCGCTCATGGCATAACAACATGCAGCGCTATTCGCTGCCATAACACATGCAAACAGGGAGAGACATCGCAATGCACACACCCACGGTAAAACGCGTGTTGGGTTTCACGTTCATCGTCCTTTTAGTTATGGCAATTCTTATCTGGGGCGTGGGACTGGAAACACTAAAAGCACGTCAGGTAGATTTGATTTATCTCGGTCAACAACATCTTTTTTTAGTCTTCACATCACTCTTTTTTGCCCTACTGATCGGCGTTCCCAGTGGTATTTTGCTTAGCCGTCCGGCTGCCAGAGGATTTGCTGAACATGCAATGCAAATCTTTAATGTCGGTAATACCCTCCCACCGCTCGCTGTTCTGGCGCTGGCAATGATTATCCTTGGTATTGGTGATACTCCGGCGATTGTGGCCCTTTTCCTCGCTTCGCTGCTTCCTATTGTTCGCAATACATATGCCGGGCTGAACGCCGTCCCCGCATCACTTAAAGAAGCGGCTAAAGGGATCGGCATGACCAGATGGCAACGCTTGTACCTGGTGGAATTGCCTAACGCATGGCCAGTCATGCTTTCTGGTATTCGTATTGCAGCGGCAATTATTGTCGGCACAGCACCTCTGGCATTTTTGATTGGTGCCAGTAGTTATGGAGAGCTGATCTTTCCAGGGATTTATTTGAATGATTTCCCAACACTGATTCTTGGCGCTACCGCAACGGCGCTCTTTGCGCTAATCCTCGATTCGTTGCTCGCCTGGCTGGGACGTGCTCTTAGCCCACACACTGCCTGATTAAAACGATAATACGGAGCATTTATGAATCTTAAAAAACACCTGCTGGGATGGCTGGCTGCGGCTTTTTTGCTGAGCGGACAAAGCCAGGCCGCACCCATCATTCTTGCCACCAAAGGATTTACCGAGCAGCATATTTTGTCTGCCATGACCGTGCAGTATCTGCAAAAGAAAGGGTTTCAGGTTCAGCCGCAAACGAATATTGCCGCGGTGATTTCACGTAATGCCATGCTCAACAAGCAGATTGATGTGACCTGGGAATATACCGGGACTTCGCTGATTATTTATAACCATATTAATAAGCGTATGACGCCAGAGGAATCTTACGCCACGGTTAAAAAACTGGATGCCCGCCAGGGCCTTGTCTGGTTAAACCCTGCGGATATGAATAATACCTACGCTTTCGCTATGCAGCGTGAGCGTGCCGAAGCGGAAAATATCACTACCATGTCAGAGATGGTGGCGAAAATTGAGCATCTTCGGCAAACCGATCCCGATAATAACTGGTTACTGGGCCTGGACCTGGAATTTTCAGGCCGTAGCGATGGGATGAAGCCATTGCAGCAAACCTATGTAATGGAACTCGACCGCCCGCAAATTCGCCAGATGGACCCAGGCCTTGTGTATAACGCCGTTCGTGATGGTTTTGTCGATGCGGGATTGGTTTATACCACTGACGGGCGCGTAAAAGGTTTTGATTTAAAAGTCCTTGAAGATGATAAAGGCTTCTTTCCCAGCTACGCCGTTACCCCCGTAGTGCGTAAAGAGATTCTTGATGCCAATCCTGGTCTTGCTGATGCACTCAACACCCTTTCTGGTTTACTCGATAACGACATAATTTCTACGCTTAACGCCAAAGTCGATATCGACCATCAGTCGCCACAGCAGGTCGCCCGTGAATTCCTGCAACAGAAAAATTTGCTGTAAGGAGCGCATATGGAGACGTTAAATTACCTTATTGATAATGCCGGATACCTTGCTGCCCTTACCTTACAGCACTTATGGCTGGTGGCCCTTGCCGTCGGACTCGCCATTATTATCGGTATTCCACTGGGCATTTTAATTGTCCGTCATAAATGGCTGGCAACACCGATTCTTGGAACCGCGACCTTGCTATTAACCATTCCATCGGTCGCACTTTTTGGCCTGATGATCCCACTCTTTTCACTGTTCGGTCAGGGTATCGGCGCTCTCCCGGCGATTACCGCCGTGTTTCTCTACTCACTTTTGCCCATTGTGCGTAATACCCATACGGCCCTTGATAGCCTGCCACCAGGTTTGCGTGAAGCTGGACGCGGCATAGGCATGACCTTCTGGCAACGCCTGCGTTGGGTTGAGATCCCAATGGCCCTACCGGTTATTTTTGGTGGTATCCGCACGGCAGTAGTGATGAATATCGGCGTAATGGCCATTGCCGCAGTGATTGGCGCAGGCGGTCTGGGGCTGTTGTTGCTTAATGGTATCGGCGGCAGCGATATGCGTATGTTGATTTCTGGTGCGCTACTGATTTGTTTACTGGCTATTGTGCTCGACTGGCTGCTTCACCGTCTGCAGGTCGTACTGACTCCAAAGGGGATACGAAAATGATAAAACTAGAAAACCTCAGCAAACACTTCATTCAAAAACAGGGGCAGCCGCTGAAGGCTGTCGACAATGTCAATCTGAACGTTCCTGAAGGTGAAATGTGTGTTCTGCTTGGCCCTTCAGGGTGTGGTAAGACGACGACACTGAAAATGATTAACCGTCTGATTACGCCAAGCTCCGGCAATATTTTGATCAACGGGCAAAATACAAATGACATGGACAGCGTGACTCTGCGGCGCAACATCGGTTATGTGATCCAGCAAATTGGTTTATTTCCCAATATGACCATTGAGGAAAACATTACCGTAGTACCCCGGATGCTCGGTTGGGATAAAACTCGCTGTAAACAACGGGCTGAAGAGTTAATGGAGATGGTGGCGATGGATGCAAAAAAATTCCTTCACCGTTATCCCAAAGAGATGTCTGGCGGCCAACAACAACGCATCGGCGTTATTCGCGCCCTGGCCGCTGATCCTCCGGTATTGCTGATGGATGAGCCTTTTGGTGCTGTTGATCCCATCAACCGGGAAGTAATTCAGAATCAGTTTCTGGAGATGCAACGCAAACTGAAAAAGACGGTAATGCTGGTCAGCCACGATATTGACGAAGCCTTAAAACTGGGTGACCGCATTGCGGTATTTCGCCAGGGGCGCATTGTCCAGTGCGCAAGCCCGGATGAGCTGCTGGCTAAACCGGCGAATGAATTTGTCGGTTCCTTTGTGGGGCAGGACCGAACGCTTAAACGTCTGTTACTGGTTTCTGCCGGGGATGTGACGGATCAACAGCCAACAATTACCGTTCGCCCCGATACTGCACTACATGAAGCATTCGGCATAATGGATGATAACGATATTCGGGCCGTTACCGTGGTAGATAGCAACGGCAAACCGCTTGGTTTTGTAAAGCGGCGCGAAGCGCGTGATGCCAGCGGCACATGTGCCGATCTTATCCATCCTTTCCGCATCAGCGGTAAAGCAGAAGATAACCTGCGTATTGTGCTCTCCCGTCTGTATGAAAGTAACACCAGTTGGATGCCAATTGTCGATGAAGATGGACGATACAATGGTGAGATCTCACAAGATTATATCGCTGATTATCTCAGTTCGGGCCGCACTCGTCGGGTATTGAATATCCACGAGGCTTAACCAGGTATGCCTGGTAACTTCCTGTTACCGGGCTAAATACGCACGTAGTGCTTTTGCCTTAATGCTGCTTTCACCGCAAAATATTCCTTCTGTCTCCTTTGTCTTACGCAACAATGTACCCACGTCCTATTTTTGCTAATCCACGAACACTATTTCGCCATTTGCTTATTGCCTCTTTTATAGGTGTTGTTGCCGCCATGGCTGTCGCCGGGTTTCGGCATGCCATGTTGTTGCTTGAATGGTTATTTCTCAGTAACAACTCCGGTAGCCTGGTCAACGCGGCGACAGAACTTTCTGGCTGGCGAAGAGTATTAACACCGGCCTCAGGTGGACTGGCTGCGGGAGCACTCCTCTGGGGCTGGCAAAAATTAAATCGCCAGAGACCTCATGCACCTTGTGATTATATGGAGGCACTGCAAACCGATGGGCAATTTGATTATGCAACCAGTCTGGTGAAGTCACTTGCATCTTTGTTAGTCGTCGCAAGCGGCAGTGCGATTGGTCGGGAAGGTGCCATGATCTTGCTGGCTTCACTGGCCGCATCGTTTCTGGCGAAGCGTTTCACGCCAGCCGAAGAGTGGAAATTATGGATTGCCTGCGGAGCATCAGCAGGAATGGCAAGTGCTTATCACGCCCCGTTAGCAGGAAGTCTGTTTATTGCCGAAATTCTCTTTGGCACCTTTTTGCTGACCTCACTCGGCCCGGTGATTATTTCTGCGGTGGTAGCTTTGCTCACCACTTATTTATTTAACGGGGGTAGCGCCCTGCTCTACCACGTGCCTGCTACGCTGGAAATTCACACTAGCGACTATTTATTGGTGGTGTGTTGTGGTCTGCTGATGGGAATAAGCGGCCCACTGCTACTGGCGTTAATGCGCATCAGCCACAATGGTTTTCTGCGCTTGAAATTATCCCCTCCATGTCAACTGGCATTGGGCGGGTTGTGTGTGGGTTTGCTTTCGTTAATGACGCCCACGGTCTGGGGTAATGGCTACAGCGTGGTACAAGCATTCTTACTTTCGCCCCCCTTGTTGACTGTAATAGCGGGGATTTTTATCTGTAAATTACTGGCGGTACTTGCCAGTAGTGGCTCCGGCGCGCCAGGTGGCGTTTTTACGCCTACCCTGTTTATTGGCCTGGCAATTGGCATGATCTTTGGGCGTGTACTGGGGCAAGGCCCTGATGCTCAGGTTATTTTGCTGGGATTAAGTGGCATGGCGACGCTGCTGGCGGCAACCACTCATGCGCCAATTATGTCGACATTAATGATTTGCGAAATGACCGGAGAGTATCAACTACTCCCCGGTTTATTGCTGGCATGTGTATTAGCGACGGTGATTTCGCGATCGTTACATCCCGATTCTATTTACCGACAACACCCGGTCGAGCATAGATAAACGAATATATTGCCCCAGTTCGCGTTGCTCAGCACGAGGCAGATAAGGCAATTCACCAATCAATGGCGCAGGAATTTTTTTGCTCAGCACATCAATAATTTCGGCATAGTGCGCCAGACCTGGGTTAATGCGATTTGCTACCCAGCCAATTAGCGGCAGGCCGTCATTGGCAATGGCCTGCGCCGTCAGTAAGGCGTGGTTTATACAACCTTCCTGGATACCGACGACCATCACCACGGGTAACTGTTCTTGCACTACCCATTCTGACAAAGGGCGTAGATCATTCATCAAACTACGCCATCCCCCCGTGCCTTCAACCACGACGTGTTCCACCTTTTCCGTCAGCTTAGCAAGACCGTTGGAGATCAAGGTGTAGTTGATCGGGCAGCTGTGCGCCACGCTACTTTCTTCTTCACTTAGCGCAATGGGATTTACTGCCTCATAAGGCAATGAAATGGTTGAGACGCTTTGTAATACCAACGCATCTTTGTTGCGTAGGCCTTCCGCTGTCTCTTTGCTCCCCTTGGCCACGGGTTTATAACCCGCGACTACTTTACCCTCCGATGCTAACGCCTGTAGCAATGCGCGGGAAACTACCGTTTTTCCAACAGAAGTGTCTGTACCGGTAATAAAGAAACGCTTTAGCATCACTAACTCCACCGTTATGCTTCGAAAATATAAGCCAGATTAATAAAACGATAGAAAAGTCTAAGTTAAGGCGATGAGATTCAGATTGAGTTAGCGCAAATTTTCGTAGAACAGTTAAAAAATGTTAACCCTGTAATAGACGAATCAACAAAGAGCCGCTATACATCGCGTCTTTTACCAGTGCTGCTCCCGCCATGGTTCCCTGATTGGTAAATTGGGTACTTTCTACAGTCATATGTTGACTATAGGCCGGAAGTGCCTGTTGACGAATGCTATTGGATATCGCCGGGAAAAGCACCTCAGCAGCTTTGTTTAGGGGTGATCCAATAAGTATTTTTTGCGGGTTGAATAAATTCACCATAATGGCGAGGATACGCCCCACATGCTGACCAACACCGGTAATAATATCCCGCGCCAGCAAGTCACCGAGCAAAGCAGCCTGACACAACGAGTCTACAGTCAGTGGCTGACCATGCAATATCGAACTCATCGACTGATTCAGTCGCAACTGAGCCAGTTCCAGTACGCTATCAACACTGGCAATAGTTTCAAGGCATCCGTGGTTGCCGCAGTAACAGCGTTTGCCATAAGGATCTACCTGGGTATGGCCAATTTCAACCAGGCTACTGCTCCCCGCGTGAAGTAAATGCCCATCGGTGATCACTCCGGCACCTACGTTGTGATCAATCACCACCTGGATGACATCGCGCGCGCCACGGGAAGCACCAAATAACGCCTCAGCCATCGTCCAGGCACTGATATCATGTTGAATATAAACAGGAACACCAGTATGCGTTTCTAATGCAGCTCCCAAGGGCATCTCTTTAACATCATCATAAAACGGCATTCGGTGCACAATTCCATTCTCAGTATCAATGATTCCGGGCATGGTTATGGCGATGGACGTCAATCGCTCCAGTTTCTGCTGATGACGAATAAAAAATTGATCAACCTGATGGAGAATGCGTTGTAATAATGGCGTTTCAGACTGTAGCGGCAAATCGAGGCGATCCTCGACAACCAATTTGCTACTAAGATCGCGCAGCGCAAGGAATATCTCGCCACGGCCAATTCGGATAGAAAGATAGTGCCAGGCTTCGGTTTCAACCACCAGACCAACCGCAGGTCGTCCCCGGTTCCCCGCTTCTTTGATCTCCAGCTCCTGCACCAAATGCGCTTCGAGCATTTCGCGCACGATTTTTGTAATACTGGCTGGTGCCAGTTGCGCCAGACGAGAAAGATCGATCCGCGAAACCGGGCCAAGCTGATCTATCAGGCGATAGACCGCACCTGCGTTAGTTTGCTTAATTTGATCGATATGCCCTGGCTGACTTTCAGCAACCACCTCTGACTCCCTATATTTTCGCGCTCCGAAATAATTTGTCGGTTATGGTGAAGCACTTCAACACGTAACGGAAAAATTTTACTTAGCCGTGTGATTTGACGCACATTTTTCATGACTGTTGAGCCAAATTATGTGCATCTCGCTGCGTTCAGCAGCTGATCACGAAAGCGCACGGCAGCTTGACTCTGTTCCCGATGTTTTGGCCAAACCAGCCACATTTCAGATACTGCGTCCTCTTCTGCGATGGGTAACCAACACATTTCCTCCAGTTGTACCCGCTCGAAAGACGCAGGAAGAATAGAAACGCCTAACCCTGCTGCTACCAGCCCAATAATGGTCATTGCTTCACCAACTTCCTGAGTAATCAATGGCGTCAGGTTATAGCGACGCATTAGACCAAGAATGTCGTCATACAGGCCAGTACCTACCTGCGGATCAAAAAAAACAAAGGGTTCTTTAACCAGTTCAGCCAGCGTAACTCTCTTTTTTTTCGCCAGAGCATGAGCTTGAGGAACGAGGGCCATCAACGGTTCGTGGCGGATGACGGCATAATTCAGCGTGTCCGGTAACGGTGTATTGCGCAGCAAACCGAGGTCGAGCGTACCTTCGTTAAGCGGCGCAATTTGTTCGCGTGTATTCATTTCCCTGGTTTGTAAATGCACTTCAGGATAGTCGTGACGAAATAACGACAAGGTGTCCGATACAGCTTTTATAAATGGCGCCGACGAGGTAAAGCCAATACGTAGCTCCCCTTCTTCGCCCTGATGCAGACGCTCTGCCCTTGCAGCGGCATCATTCACCAGTCCAAGGATTTGGCGACAGTCTGCCAAAAACTGCCTTCCTGCCGCAGTGAGCGCCACACTTCGGTTTGTTCGTGCCAGTAATCGCGCACCAATTTGCTGTTCCAGAATCTGGATTTGCTGGCTAAGTGGTGGCTGAGAAATGTTAAGCCGCGCCGCAGCTCGCCCAAAATGGAGTTCCTCTGCCACTGCGACAAAATAGCGGAGATGACGCAATTCTATATTCATATTTAAAACGTCTTATTTAAGATTATTAATATATTAGACATAATAATCGGATTTTTCTACGCTTAGGGTGTGGTCATACCCGTTACCGATAATTACGGGGATGTAGAGCAAGGAAATCAAGTGAGTCGTATTACAACTGTCGATGGCGCAACGGCGAGCGATATTGACGGAAAAAAGCTATCCCAGCCGAATGTCTATATAAAACGTGGTACTCCCCAGTTTATGCGCGTCACACTGGCGCTCTTCTCTGCAGGGCTGGCAACTTTTGCACTGCTTTATTGTGTGCAACCTATTCTACCTGTTTTGTCACAAGAGTTTGGTTTATCTCCTGCCAGCAGCAGTATTTCCCTTTCAATTTCAACGGCGATGCTGGCGGTGGGCTTATTGTTTACCGGGCCGCTTTCTGATGCTATCGGGCGTAAACCGGTGATGGTTACCGCCCTGTTACTGGCATCGTGTTGTACCTTGCTTTCTACCATGATGACCAGCTGGCATGGCATTTTGATAATGCGTGCCTTGATTGGTCTGTCATTAAGTGGCGTGGCGGCGGTTGGTATGACGTATTTAAGCGAGGAAATTCACCCGAGCTTTGTGGCTTTTTCTATGGGGCTATACATTAGTGGCAACTCAATTGGCGGAATGAGTGGGCGTTTAATCAGCGGTGTTTTTACCGACTTTTTTAACTGGCGCATTGCTCTCGCGGCGATTGGATGTTTTGCGCTGGCATCAGCACTCATGTTCTGGAAAATTTTGCCGGAATCTCGTCATTTTCGACCCACATCGCTGCGCCCCAAAACGCTAATGATTAATTTTCGTCTGCACTGGCGTGATCGCGGATTACCGCTGTTGTTTATCGAAGGTTTTTTATTAATGGGGTCGTTTGTCACCTTGTTTAATTATATCGGATACCGACTGATGCTTTCGCCATGGCACTTAAGTCAGGCGGTGGTAGGGTTGTTATCGCTGGCGTATCTCACCGGAACATGGAGTTCGCCTAAGGCGGGAGCAATGACGACTCGTTACGGGCGAGGTCCTGTGATGTTATCAGCTATTGCGCTGATGCTGTTTGGTTTATTACTCACTTTATGGAGTTCGCTGTGGCTGATCTTTGCCGGAATGCTTCTGTTCTCGGCTGGTTTTTTTGCCGCACACTCTGTTGCCAGCAGTTGGATTGGTCCTCGTGCACGGCGGGCAAAAGGTCAGGCTTCCTCGCTATATCTGTTTAGCTATTATCTGGGATCAAGTATTGCCGGAACACTCGGCGGTGTCTTCTGGCATAACTACGGCTGGTTGGGAGTAGGTGGCTTTATAGCTTTGATGCTGATACTGGCGATTGCAGTAGGTAGCAGCTTACATCAAAGGTTACATGCGTAAATATAATCCCCGACCTAACTAAAATAGTCGGGGGTTATTTTTATAAAAAACCAACAATAAAACTCAGAATAGACGCTTCGCCCGCTAATTCCCTGACGGCATCAAGCGCCAGAAGTACAAATATTACCCAAATGAAAGGATTCATTGCGCTGTCTGCATGTATACTCGCCATACTTCAAGTTGCGTGTTACCCGGCCTTTCCGGGCCAATGCCAGTGTTGTTCAAAAATACTACTGGCGTTTGGTCCTGCAACTCAAATTATTTAGAGTAAAGTTAACGTGTTGTATTACTCGCAATATATCCTACCGTAGTTAATACGAAATACAAACAGTCGCGTCTGACATTTTCAGGACAAATAACTGTGTTAATATTATAAAATTAATAATTTCCGCAGGTGCAATATCGCTTGTACATTAGGTTACACGCCGAAACCATTCTCTCACGGAAGGAATTGATTTCCCGCAGTAGAGTTATTTCACGGCCTCACTTTGAGGTTACCTGTAAAACAGAATTGAGGGAATGAAGATGAAAAAAGTATTAGCTCTGCTGGTTGTAGCCACTATGGGTCTTTCATCCGCTGTGTTTGCTGCTCAGACTGCAACCACAACAGCCCCGGCAAAAACCATGCACAAAAAACATCATCAGGCTGTAACACAAAAAGTACCAGAACAGAAAGCACAAGCTGCTAAAAAACATCACAAAAAAGCGAAAGCGACAAGCGTGCAAAAAGCACCAGAGCAAAAAGCTCAGGCGGCTAAAAAACACACCAAAAAACATCATCAGCAAACGGCTAAACCAGCAACACAACCTGCTACTCAGCCTGCAGCGTAATTTTTATTCGCTAATATGGCACGCTTCGTCGTGCCATATTAGCGATTGTTGAGCATTCACCCGTTACCGTGGAGGTGACCAAAGTGGGTCAGTATCGCTTTGAGATCATTCTCATCGGACTTATATTATGTGCAATAGTTGCCGCCCGGTTTTATCTTTTCTAATCTACGCGTAGTTGTCTGATTTTATTACCACTATCTTTGTGTCCCGTATATAGTTAATAGCAAGGGTATAGCTTTCATAATCATAATTCCCCATCAGAGTGAACTATGCGTAAAACCGTTGCTGTATTGCTGGGATCTGTTTGTCTTACTGCGATGAATTATGTTGCCAACGAGGCTGCTGCCACCACAACGAATGCGGATGAGGTTAAAACCCTTTTTTTTGGTCAGGATGATCGCGTTCCGGTTAATGCTCCGGGCAAATCGCCCTGGGATGCCATTGGTCAGCTGGAAACCGCCAGTGGAAATCTGTGTACCGCAACGCTTATTGCGCCAAATCTGGCTCTCACTGCCGGACACTGTTTACTGACGCCTCCCGGTGGCAAACTGGATAAACCTGTCGCCCTACGGTTTATTTCCAGTAAAGGGGTATGGCGCTATGAAATTCATGGTATTGAAGGTCGGGTTGATCCGGGGCTTGGTAAACGACTGAAAGCAGATGGTGATGGCTGGATTGTACCGCCTGCAGCAGCTCCATGGGATTTTGGCTTGATCGTGCTTCGTTATCCGCCTTCCGGTATCACGCCTTTGCCACTTTTTTCTGGTGATAAAGCCGCACTGACCGCAGCTTTAAAAGCTGCAGATCGCAAGGTAACGCAATCAGGTTACCCGGAAGATCATCTTGATTCGCTCTACGCACATCAGGATTGTGTGATCACCGGGTGGGCGCAAACGTCTGTGATGTCTCATCAGTGCGATACGCTTCCTGGTGACAGCGGTTCCCCCTTGATGTTGCATACGGATGATGGCTGGCAGGTTATCGGCGTACAAAGTTCGGCACCAGCGGCAAAAGATCGCTGGCGTGCAGACAATCGCGCTATTTCAGTCACCGGATTTCGTGAAAAATTACAGGCTCTGGCTCAGCAATGACGCTGCTGGCGTAATTGCATCAGTGATTCTATCGGCATCGGCTGGCTGAAATAAAAGCCCTGTAAACGGTCGCAGCCAGCCAGGCGTAATAGTTTCATCTGTTTCTCTGTCTCCACGCCTTCCGCAGTCACCAACATGCCTAACGCACTGGCAATACGTACCGTTCCGCTAACCAGTGCCGCAGCCTGATCGTCATTATCCACCAGTCCAGCCAGAGATTTATCAATTTTGATGGCATCGAAATTAAATCGCCGCAAATACCCAATACTGGAATATCCAGTGCCAAAATCATCCAGAGCAATAGCTGTACCCAGTGCTTTCAGGTTAGCAATTGCTGATTTCGCGCGGTCTGGATTCTCCAGAACGTAGGTTTCAGTGACTTCCAGTTGTAAACGGGAGGCCGGGAAACATGTTTCGTTTAAGACGCCGGCGACTTTGTCTTCAAATTCGGGATCACGAAACTGTGCCGGGGAGATATTTACCGACAGTTTAAGCTCACTCAGAGGATGAAGATCATAACAGGCTCGGCGTAATACGAATTGCCCCAGAGCGTCAATGAGACCACTTGTTTCGGCAACAGGGATAAAATCATCTGGACGAAGTTCTCCTGCAGGACGTCGCTTCCAGCGAACCAGCCCTTCAACCCCCACCATTAACTGTGTGCGGGCATCGACGATTGGCTGATACCAGACGTCAAATTCATTTCTTTCCAGCCCCAGTCGAATATCGTTCTCGATTGTCAGTTGCCGTTCCCGAGCGCTATTGAGTTCAGCATCGTAATGCGTAATGCGCCCTTTGCCCGTTGCTTTCGCGTGATACATAGCGATATCCGCCCGACGAAATAACTCCGAACTGGTGCATTCAACCAGTGAACCACTGGCAATACCAATACTGGCACTAATGTGAATAGAACGCTCACCCAGCTGTACAGGATTATTAAGATATTTCATTACCTTATCTGCAAATTCCGTCGCTATTTGCTCTGATTTTTTACCGCCGATCATCAGCGCAAACTCATCACCGCCCATCCGCGCCAGCATTCCGTCTTTCGGTGTTAATACCTGTAACGTCTGGGCAAGGGAGATGATCAACTGATCGCCAACATAATGTCCGTAGATATCATTGATGTCTTTAAAGCCATCGAGATCAATAAACACAACACTTTTGAGATCACATTCTCCACGTTTACGTAAATCTTCCAGTGTTTCAATTAAAGCACGACGATTTGGTAAACGACTCAACCAGTCAATGCGGGCAATCCGCCTCGCCTTCTGTTCGCCGTGGGCTAATTTGTATAGCCCCACGCTGCTGAGCAATATAAATAACAGAATGAGCGCCGATGCCAGTGCCACTATTTGTGTAATCTGACTTGATGCCGCATCGGCTGCCTGAGCCCCAGGAAGTCGTGGTTGCCAACTGAGATAACCTAATAATTCTCCGGCTGAACTGGTGAGCGGAATATGAGGTGTACCAGGTTCATTTTCGCTGTATGAAAGATGGGCAATTTGAAAGGTATTACCCAACGCGTGCAGAATATTGTTATTTAAATGCCGGGTGATCAGTAAATAGCGGCGAGAAGGCTGTGTAAAAGAGAAAGCTTCAGCCATAGGGCGAATCAAACCGATGCCCACAAAGGCAATTCCAGCCTGAGTGCGGGTGATCCCCGAATAGATATTTTTGCCGTTTTTTAACGCATCTGCATGTTTATCAATTAACGCTTCGATCCCTTTACCAAAAAAATGGCGTTCATTTCCCCTTAACGTTTCACCGCGAAATGCCCCCCAGAGCACCTCGAAATTTTCATTAAGGACAAATGTACCGTCATAAAGGTTATTAACTTTAAAACCTGATCCCCAGGTGTTGTATAACCAGTCAGTATTAAGTTCGGATCGATACGTTTCTTTCACTGCTTCGTCCCAGACGGCATTATCCAGTACTAACGATGACACTCGAAATACCGAAGTCTGTATTGCCCCTTCGACGGATAATGCAGCACGCCGATTATCAATCTCATTAGCTTTAGAGCTGATTAGATGTAACGACAGATAAAGTAATGCCACAACCGAGATGATTAACCCGATCCCGGCGATAAAAATCATCACAAACAACGTTTTTGCAGTTGGTATATTACGCCAGTGCAGCCAGTTAGCCATTCTCACGTCTCATGCGTTATCTGACGAGGACTAGTACTTATAGCGTAATACAGGCTAAGAATTTAGCTGCATTTCATGAGAGCAAAAATTAAATCTGCGTATTTACATCACATGAGCTTAAAAAAACGGCCCCCGAAGAGGCCGTTGTGCACTGAGGTTTACTTAAAGTGCTTTCAATATTGCATCCACGCTGGCTTTAGCATCACCAAACAGCATATGAGTATTTTCTTTAAAGAACAGCGGGTTTTGCACCCCGGCATAACCGGTATTCATCGAACGTTTAAAGACAATTACGTTTTGCGCTTTCCACACTTCGAGAACTGGCATCCCGGCAATTGGACTCTTAGGATCGTCCTGTGCCGCTGGGTTAACCGTGTCGTTAGCACCAATGACCAGTACGGTATCCGTGTCGGCAAAATCATCATTGATTTCGTCCATTTCCAGCACGATGTCGTACGGCACTTTCGCTTCTGCCAGTAACACATTCATATGGCCAGGCAAACGCCCTGCTACCGGGTGAATCCCAAAACGCACGTTGATGCCACGGGCACGCAGTTTCTCCGTGATTTCCGCTACCGGATATTGAGCCTGTGCCACTGCCATGCCGTAACCTGGAGTGATAATCACTGAATGTGAGTTCTTCAGCAGTTCAGCAGTTTCTTCCGCAGTGATTTCACGATGTTCACCAACTTCCTGATCATCACCTGTGGAGATTCCGTCTGTACCAAAGCCACCGGCGATAACGCTGATGAATGAGCGATTCATCGCCTTACACATAATGTAAGAGAGGATGGCACCAGAAGACCCCACCAGCGCACCAGTAACAATTAACAGGTCGTTACTCAGCATAAAGCCTGCGGCTGCCGCAGCCCAACCAGAGTATGAGTTGAGCATTGATACTACGACAGGCATATCCGCCCCGCCGATAGATGCAACTAAATGCCAGCCAAATACCAGTGCGATCACGGTCATCACCAGCAGTGCCAACACTTGCAGACCAACACTTTCGGTGCGAACGAAAACAAGCAGTAACAGGAAGGAAACAACCAGTGCCGCAAGGTTCATTTTATGACGATTTGGTAGCATCAGCGGTTTTGAGGAGATTTTTCCGCACAATTTACCGAACGCCACAACCGAACCGGTGAACGTTACCGCACCGATAAAGATACCGAGGAATACCTCCGTCAGGTGAATATTGACCAGTACTGGCTCCATGCCAGCATCATGATGCAGGTAACTGTTAAAACCAACCAGCACCGCCGCCAGACCTACGAAGCTGTGCAGAATCGCCACCAGTTCTGGCATCTCGGTCATTTCAACCTTTTTCGCCAGGCGGATACCAATTGCACCACCGATGATCATCGCCACCAGAATCCATGCAACATTGCCTGTATCCGGCCCAAAGATGGTAGCGATTAACGCTATCGCCATCCCGGCTATACCAAAGTTATTTCCCCGTTGCGAAGTTTCGTGTTTTGAAAGCCCCGCCAGACTAAAAATAAACAGGATTGCGGCAACAATGTATGCAGCTGTAACTAATCCTCCAGACATATGTTACCCCTTAATTTTTGCGGAACATTTTCAGCATACGCTGAGTTACAGTGAAACCACCGAAAATATTAATGCTGGCGATAAGCACCGCAATAAAGCTCAGGAAGCTAACCCAGCCACCCTGGCCTATTTGCAACAATGCTCCGACAACAATAATCCCCGAAATTGCGTTAGTGACAGACATCAGCGGTGTATGTAACGCGTGAGAAACGTTCCAGACCACGTAATAACCAACGACACATGCAAGGGCAAAAACGGTGAAGTGACCAAGGAACTCTTTAGGCGCGACATCTGCCATCCAGCCAAAGAGAATAATGGCCAAAGCCATCAAGGCATATTTCCGCCATGGCGAAGCCGGTTTTTCCGGTTCCGTTGGTTGGGGCGCGGCTTTCGGTGCTGTCTGTGGCTGAGCGGAAACCTGAATCGGTGGTGCCGGCCAGGTAATTTCTCCATCGCGGATCACCGTCACACCACGAATCACGACATCATCGAAATCAACAGTAATGTTGCCGTCTTTCTCTTTGCAAAGCAGTTTCAGCAGGTTGACCAGGTTAGTACCGTAAAGCTGTGAAGATTGGGTCGGCAAGCGACCTGGCAGATCGGTGTAGCCAATCACTTTTACGCCGTTTTCAGTAGTATAAATTTCGCCTGGTACGGTGTATTCGCAGTTACCCCCGTTCTGGGCCGCCAGATCGACAATCACACTGCCCGATTTCATGGAGTCAACCATTTCACGGGTGATAAGTTTTGGTGCAGGCTTGCCAGGAATAAGTGCGGTAGTAACGATGATATCGACATCTTTTGCCTGAGCAGCAAAGAGTTCCATTTCGGCTTTGATAAACGCCTCAGACATTACTTTGGCATAACCATCGCCACTGCCTGCTTCCTCTTTGAAATCAAGCTCGAGGAACTCGGCGCCCATACTCTGTACTTGTTCTTTTACTTCCGGGCGGGTGTCAAAGGCGCGAACAATCGCCCCCAAACTGTTAGCCGCGCCGATAGCCGCAAGGCCCGCAACCCCAGCGCCAATGACCATAACTTTGGCCGGAGGCACTTTCCCAGCAGCCGTAATTTGCCCGGTAAAGAAGCGGCCAAATTCATGTGCGGCTTCGACAATCGCGCGGTAACCCGCGATATTCGCCATTGAGCTTAATGCATCCAGCGACTGCGCACGTGAGATACGTGGCACAGAGTCCATTGCCATGACGGTCACGTCGCGCTCCGCCAGTTTTTGCATCAGTTCAGGATTTTGTGCAGGCCAGATGAAGCTAACCAGTGTTGTTCCCGCTTTGAGTAGCGGAATTTCTTCATCTTCAGGTGCGTTTACTTTGAGAATAATCTCTGACTGCCAAATGGCGTTGCCATCGACTATTTCCGCCCCTGCGTGTTCAAATGCCTTATCGTCAAAACTTGCCAGTTGACCCGCGCCGCTCTCTACTGCGACGGTGAAACCTAGTTTCAGTAGCTGCTCAACCGTTTTTGGTGTTGCAGCGACTCTGGTTTCATTGGTTAACCGCTCTTTTGGTATGCCAATTCGCATAATATTCCCTTCCATCGGTTTTGGATGATGGTTTGTCAGTGATCGTAAAAGGCCAAAGCGCTCTTACGTTAGAGGTATGTATTACCCCGGAAAAAAACTGTAACAAACTTGCTATAAGCTACTGAAAATAGCGTCAGTGATCTAGCGGCAAAACAGGGTATTTATACGTGCATTGGCGAAATCTGAACGATTCAGCATCTGAAGCGGGATATTGACCTTAGATATCATGGCAACAACTGATAATTCTCTTATAGCCAATAGCAAAACATGATTAATCTCCACCGCATTCGCCTAGTTAACATTAAATTAACTTATAAAAATTATGTAGATCATAAGTTTCTGCCACGCAATGTCTGTTTTTTAAACTTCTGGCTAAAGGATAGTGCGTATCTGATTGACTGTTACATGGGGAATGAAAATTACCGCAGACATTGACCTAATTTAAATGCCATAATCAGCGACGTTTCTAGTCAATAACAATACCAGTACCTGGTTTGCGCAAGGCGAAGGATTATTTTTATGAAGCTTAAGAACACACTCCTGGCGTCCGCACTGCTTTCTGCGACTGCTTTTTCTGTAAATGCAGCGACAGAACTGACGCCGGAGCAAGCGGCAGCATTAAAACCTTATGATCGTGTAGTAATTTCCGGTCGTTTTAACGCGATTGGCGATGCGGTAAAAGCCGTTTCCCGCCGTGCAGACAAAGAAGGCGCAGCCTCTTTTTATGTTGTTGATACCTCTGATTTTGGCAACAGCGGTAACTGGCGCGTTGTTGCAGACCTCTATAAAGCCGATGCTCAGAAAGCTGAAGTTGAGAAAAATCGCGTCATTAATGGTGTCGTTGAATTGCCGAAAGATCAGGCTGTCCAGCTGGAACCGTTTGATACTGTCACCGTTCAGGGTTTCTACCGCAGCCAGCCAGAAGTTAATGCGGCGGTAACGAAGGCGGCAAAAGCGAAAGGGGCATACGCCTTTTTTATCGTTCGTCAGATTGACGCCAACCAGGGCGGCAACCAGCGTATTACCGCATTTATCTACAAAAAAGATGCGAAAAAACGTGTAGTACAAAGTGCGGATGTCATCCCCGCTGATTCAGAGGCCGGACGCGCAGCAATCGCCGCGGGTGGTGAAGCAGCGAAAAAAGTTGAAATTCCAGGGGTAGCCAGCAATGCTTCTCCAGGTTCAGATGTTGGCCTGTTCTTCGAGACTCAATCATCGAAAGGTGGTCGTTACACTGTCACGCTGCCGGATGGCACTAAAGTCGAGGAAGTGAACAAAGCGACAGCGGCAATGATGGTGCCGTTCGACAGCATTAAATTCACGGGTAATTATGGCAACATGACTGAAATTTCTTATCAGGTTGCTAAGCGTGCGGCGAAAAAAGGTGCCAAGTATTACCACATTACTCGCCAGTGGCAGGAACGTGGTAACAACATGACAATCAGTGCTGACCTGTATAAATAATCACAACAGGTAATAAATTGAAGGCGGCTTTGTGCCGCCTTTCGCATTTTTAGTGATAAATATTGCTTAAGCCATTGCATGGCCCCTACTCTCCCCGTAAAATCGCGCGCCTTAGTGGCATTCACCATTTTTATGCGTTTTGCCCTAATAATTATTCTGACTCACTCGTTTTGATGACTGGACACCGATGGAAAAAAAACTGGGACTGAGCGCACTCACCGCGCTGGTATTAAGCTCAATGCTTGGCGCTGGCGTATTCAGCCTGCCGCAAAATATGGCGGCAGTTGCCAGTCCGGCGGCCTTACTCATCGGCTGGGCCATTACCGGGGCCGGAATTCTGTTACTGGCCTTTGCCATGTTGGTATTAACGAGAATTCGCCCTGACCTTGACGGTGGCATCTTCACTTATGCCCGTGAAGGATTTGGAGAATTGATCGGTTTCTGTTCTGCATGGGGCTACTGGCTTTGTGCGGTAGTTGCCAACGTCTCGTATCTGGTTATCGTTTTCTCGGCACTCAGCTTCTTTACTGATACCCCAGAACTGCGTCTGTTCGGTGATGGCAACACCTGGCAATCTATTGTGGGTGCTTCGCTATTGTTGTGGGTTGTTCATTTTCTGGTGTTACGTGGTGTACAAACCGCTGCCACTATCAACCTGGTCGCGACACTGGCAAAACTTCTGCCGCTCGGTTTATTTATCGTGCTGGCATTTTTAATGTTTCGCATGGATATTTTTAGCCTTGATTTTACTGGCGTTGAATTAGGCGTTCCGGTCTGGGAACAGGTTAAAAACACCATGCTGATCACGCTGTGGGTGTTTATCGGGGTTGAGGGCGCGGTTGTTGTCTCCTCTCGTGCAAGAAATAAACGCGATGTTGGTCGTGCCACGTTGCTGGCTGTTCTTGCTGCGCTTGGTGTCTATTTACTGGTGACGTTACTTTCGCTTGGTGTTGTAGCTCGCCCGGAGCTGGCTGAGTTGCGTAACCCATCAATGGCGGGTCTGCTGGTCAAAATGATGGGCCCATGGGGTGAAGTTATTATCGCCGCCGGGTTAATCGTCTCCGTTTGTGGTGCTTATTTAAGCTGGACGATTATGGCAGCCGAAGTACCGTTTCTTGCTGCAACTCACAAAGCGTTCCCTCGTATTTTCGCTCGTCAGAACGCCAATGGAGCACCTTCAGCCTCTTTATGGTTGACGAACATTTGCGTGCAAGTATCGCTGGTATTGATCTGGCTTACCGGTTCTGATTACAACACATTGTTGACCATTGCTTCAGAGATGATTCTGGTGCCCTATTTCCTGGTCGGTGCCTATTTACTTAAAATTGCCACTCGCCCAATACATCAGGCTGTAGGTGTCGGCGCATGCATTTATGGCTTATGGTTACTCTATGCTTCCGGGCCAATGCATTTGCTGTTATCTGTTGTGTTGTATGCTCCAGGTCTTCTGGTATTCCTGTACGCACGTAAAACACATACCCATGATAATGTATTGAACCGCCAGGAAATGGTGCTGATTAGTTTACTGTTAGTCGCGGCTATTCCTGCGACGTGGATACTGGTGGGATAACATGAATCCCATCGTTTGACGCTAAGGAGCTACGATGGGTCATTCCCGCGCATTCCCTGTTCTTATTACGGGTGGAGGCCGTCGCATCGGCCTCGCTCTCGCATGGCATTTTATCAATCAAAAACAACCTGTAATTGTCAGTTACCGAACACACTACCCGGCAATTGATGGTTTGAAGAAGGCCGGTGCGCTTTGTATTCAGGCTGATTTCTCCACAGATGAAGGTATATTAGCATTTGCTGAACAGGTAAAAGCTGCAACACCGGGTTTACGGGCGATTTTGCATAACGCCAGTGCCTGGATGGCAGAGAAGCCGGGGATTCCACTC
This sequence comes from Escherichia fergusonii ATCC 35469, assembly GCF_000026225.1. NCBI lineage: Bacteria > Pseudomonadati > Pseudomonadota > Gammaproteobacteria > Enterobacterales > Enterobacteriaceae > Escherichia > Escherichia fergusonii. Next base: position 1,471,387 of record NC_011740.1, on the reverse strand, counting down.
CCGGACGTTTTATCATGCATGATGCAGATCCATGTTAGCGCGCCGTACTTACTCAACCATGCACTGGAACCGTTACTGCGCGGCCATGGACACGCAGCGAGCGATATTATCCACTTCACTGATTACGTCGTCGAACGCGGTAGCGATAAACATATCGCCTATGCTGCAAGTAAAGCCGCGCTGGATAATATGACCAGGTCGTTTGCCCGCAAACTGGCGCCTGAAGTTAAAGTCAATGCTATTGCACCATCGCTGATTTTATTTAACGAACATGACGATGCGGAGTATCGCCAGCAGGCACTGAATAAATCACTGATGAAAACCGCACCTGGTGAAAAGGAAGTAATTGAATTAGTTGATTATTTGCTCACAAGCTGTTTTGTTACCGGGCGTAGTTTTCCCCTGGATGGTGGTCGTCATCTGCGTTAATGCAGTTTTATCCAGCAGAAAATTAACAACCATGCGCTAAGCCCCCAGCAGATAACCGCCCCTCCGAGTGCTGCGGGCAGGCGCATAAATCCGGTGAGATACCATAAAGAGGCCAGGTAAACAAAATAGGGAATGATCGACCACATACTGAAGATGATGGTTGTTCGTAATGCTTCAATCCCTCGTTCGCTTGCCACAATATAGTGAGCAATCAACGCAAAGGTCGGAAATAAGGGAATTAAACCTGCAATATAGTAATTTTTTGTTTTTGCCAGTAAGCCTATCAACACCACGACCAGCGCACCAAGTGCAGCTTTGAATACTAAACCCATCCTCATTCACCTTAACACTTTAATAACATATTCTCAGTAGAATACCTTATGCTCTTTTGTTTAGGAACGATTGATATGCAGGTAAAACGTGCCAGTGTATGGTGAGGTTTTTATTTCCACTATGAATATTATGAACACACTCGTTTTTGTCGAAGATGATGCTGAAGTAGGCTCTCTGATTGCTGCTTATCTGGCAAAACATGATCTTAATGTTATCGTCGAACCGCGTGGTGATAAGGCGGAAGAAGTCATTGCCAGCATTCAACCAAACCTGGTATTGCTGGATATTATGCTTCCTGGCAAAGACGGGATGAGTATTTGTCGTGATTTGCGTGGTAAATATGCCGGCCCTATTGTGCTTCTGACATCACTTGATAGCGACATGAATCATATTCTGGCGCTGGAATTGGGGGCTTGTGACTATATTCTGAAAACGACACCCCCGGCTGTGTTGCTGGCGCGGTTACGTTTGCACTTGCGACAAAATGAACTAACGCAACAGAGCAAAGGTATTCAGGACTCTGTGCTGAAAATGCATAGCACGTTGTGCTTTGGTTCTTTGAGTATCGATCCTATTAATCGCAGTGTACTTCTTGCCGGAGAAGAGGTCGTGCTTTCTACTGCCGATTTCGAACTGCTTTGGGAACTGGCTACCCATGCCGGGCAAATAATGGACCGCGATGCCCTACTGATGAGTCTGCGCGGTGTCAGTTATGACGGCTTAGATCGAAGCGTGGATGTCGCTGTTTCTCGTTTACGTAAGAAATTACTCGATAACGCCGCCGAACCTTACCGGATCAAAACTATTCGTAATAAAGGTTATTTGTTCGCGCCACACGCCTGGGAATAAACGGGTTAAGATATGAAAAAACTTTTTGTTCAGTTTTATCTGCTTCTCTTCACCTGTTTTCTGGTAATGACCTTGTTAGTGGGGCTGGTATATAAATTCACCGCTGAACGCGCCGGTAAGCAGTCCCTGGATGATTTAATGAAAAGCTCCCTGTATCTGATGCGTAGCGAGCTGCGGGAAATTCCCCCTCGCGAATGGGGAAAAACCTTAAAAGAGATGGACCTGAATCTCTCTTTCGACCTTCGTGTAGAACCATTGCAATATTACCAGCTTGAGCCCCGTGCAATGCAGCGTTTACGCAGTGGTGAAATTGTGGCGCTTGAGGACCAATATACATTTATCCAGCGTATTCCCCGCAGCCACTACGTTCTGGCTGTCGGCCCTGTGCCCTATCTTTATTTCCTGCACCAGATGCGCTTACTTGATGTGGCGCTAATTGCTTTTATCGCCTTCTCTCTCGCCTTTCCGGTGTTTATCTGGATGCGCCCACACTGGCAGGATATGTTGAAGCTGGAAGCGGCAGCGCAACGATTTGGCGAAGGCCATCTGACCGAACGATTGCATTTTGACAGTAACTCCAGTTTTGCCCGCCTTGGCGTGGCCTTTAACCAAATGGCTGACAACATTAACGCTCTGATTGTCAGCAAAAAGCAGCTAATCGATGGTATTGCCCACGAGCTGCGTACCCCTCTGGTACGATTACGCTACAGGCTGGAAATGAGCGATAACCTGAGTGAAGCAGAATCGCTGGCGCTAAATCGCGATATTGGTCAACTGGAGTCATTGATTGAAGAGCTGCTCACTTATGCCCGGCTGGACAGACCGCAAAATGAGCTAAGCCTCAGTGAAGTGGATCTCCCCCACTGGTTAACGACGCATTTGGATGATGTGCAAACCTTGAATCCAGACCATAACATTCGGGTGAAAACGCTGAATACGGCAAATTATGGCGTTCTGGATATGCGGTTAATGGAAAGAGTACTGGATAATTTAGTTAATAATGCCCTGCGTTACTGCTGTTCGACAGTGGAAGTTAGTCTGATACATCAGGGTAACTTCGCAACACTCATTGTTGAAGATGATGGGCCGGGTATCGCCCAGGACGCCCGTGAACATATCTTCGACCCCTTTGTTCGCCTTGATCCCAGCCGTGACCGGAGCACGGGGGGATGTGGTCTGGGATTGGCGATTGTACGCTCCATTGCCCAGGCAATGGGCGGAACGGTCATCTGTGAAGAAAGCGAATCAGGTGGTGCGAAATTTAGTTTCAACTGGCAAGTGTTATCTCTATCAGCCTGAAATAATTCGAATTGCCGGGCAAATTACCTATAGCATGTTGAACACTGCCTGGAAATAAATGCATAAATCCCTGCCAGACCATGACCGCACGGTGGTGATGTCCGGCATGTTGTGATATACATAAAGTATGTTGTAACTAAATGGTGGTTTTATGGCCCGTTACGATCTTGTTGACCGACTCAATACTACTTTTCGTCAAATGGAGCTGGCGCTGGCGACCTTTGTTGCAGAGCTTGAACAGCACAGGTTGCTGATCGCCCGCGTATTTTCATTACCCGAAGTCAAAAAAGAGGATGAACATAACCCACTGGAACAGATCGAGGTAAAACAACATTTGGGAACAGAGGCTGAATCTTTGGCGTTGCGCCATTTTCGCCATTTGTTTATCCAACAACAGTCTGAAAACCGTAGTAGCAAAGCTGCAGTAAGATTGCCCGGAGTCATCTGTTATCAGGTTGATGACAATACTCGTCCCCTGCTTGAAGAACACGTTAAACGCATCAATGAATTAAAAATGGCCTTTGAGCACATTGTCACAGTGGAGTCTGGTTTACCAACAGCAGCGCGTTTTGAGTGGGTACACCGCCACTTGCCAGGTCTCATAACGCTTAACGCTTATCGAACGTTGACGGTTATTAACGATCCGGCGACCTTACGTTTTGGTTGGGCGAACAAACATATTATTAAGAACTTACGACGCGACGACGTACTGGCGCAACTTGAGAAAAGCCTCAAATCACCGCGTAGCGTTTACCCATGGACACGGGAAGAGTGGCAGGCAAAACTGGAACGCGAGTATCAGGATATCGCCTCTCTGCCCCAGGAGGCGAAATTAAAAATTAAACGGCCAGTAAAGGTACAGCCTATTGCCCGCGTCTGGTATAAGGGCGATCAAAAGCAAGTACAACATGCCTGCCCTACGCCGCTTATTGCCTTAATTAATACCGACAATGGTGCCGGGGTGCCGGATATTGGCGAATTACTCAATTACGACGCCGCGAATGTTCAGCATCGCTATAAACCACAGGCGCAGCCGCTTCGTTTAATCATTCCACGACTGCATCTGTATGTAGCTGATTAGTGGTTTTGTTGCATACTTCCAACCATCTGTTCAGGGCGTACCCAACTGTCGAATTCAGCTTCGCTCAGATATCCCAACGCCAGGGCTGCTGCTTTTAATGTCAGCCCTTCTTTGTGGGCTTTTTTGGCAATTTCTGCTGCTTTGTCATAACCAATATGGGTATTCAGAGCGGTAACCAGCATCAGCGATTCATTAAGCAGTTGGTTGATTCGCGCACGATTTGGTTCGATACCCACTGCGCAATGTTGGTTAAAACTTTCCATACCGTCAGCCAGCAAACGTACCGATTGCAGGAAATTGTGGATCACCATTGGGCGGAAGACGTTCAATTCGAAATTACCTGACGCACCGCCCATATTGATAGCGACATCGTTACCCATTACCTGACAACAGAGCATGGTCAATGCTTCGCACTGCGTCGGGTTGACTTTACCTGGCATAATTGAACTGCCAGGTTCGTTTTCAGGAATGGAGATTTCACCGATGCCGCAGCGGGGGCCAGAAGCCAGCCAGCGAACATCGTTGGCAATCTTCATCAGCGAAGCTGCCAGCCCTTTTAACGCGCCGTGTGCCTGCACCAGAGCATCGCAGGTTGCCAGCGCTTCAAATTTGTTCGGCGCGGTAACAAAGGGAGCTGAAGTTAATGACGCCAGTTCCTCCGCCACACGATGAGCATATTCCGGATGTGTGTTCAGCCCCGTGCCAACCGCCGTGCCGCCCAGTGCCAACTCCGCTACGTGAGGCAGGCTGTATTCGATATGCTTAAGGTTATGTTCCAGCATCGCCACCCAGCCGGAAATCTCCTGCCCCAGGGTCAACGGTGTGGCATCTTGCAAATGTGTACGACCAATTTTGACGATATCAGCAAACGCACGTGATTTTTCATTTAAGGTATGTGTAAGCGTTTTAAGCTGCGGAATCAGTTGATTTTGCAGCGACAACAAAGCGGCAACGTGCATGGCAGTGGGAAATACATCATTGGAACTTTGGCTTTTATTTACATCATCGTTAGGATGAACTTTACGTTCCATGCCACGCACACCGCCAAGCAGTTCGCTGGCCCGGTTAGCCAGCACTTCATTCATGTTCATATTGCTTTGTGTACCAGAACCGGTTTGCCAGATAGCCAACGGAAATTCATCACTATGCTTTCCGGCCAGTACTTCATCTGCCGCTTCACAGATGGCGCTTGCTTTTTCTTCTGAGAGCAAACCTAAATCCTGGTTTACTTTAGCCGCTGCACGCTTGGTGAGCGCCAGTGCATGAATCAGTGAAACGGGCATTTTTTCCGTAGATATCCGAAAATGTTCCAGCGAACGTTGGGTTTGTGCGCCCCACAATTTATCTGCCGGAACGTCAATCGCACCCATTGAATCTTTTTCGCTGCGTACTGTTTTCATGGCCTGCTCCTCACCTGATTGTTTATTGCATCTGTTCAGTCATCATTCCCATTACATGTGCTGCGACTCAAATTACTTAGAGCACATACCCAACAAAGTATTTACTATTTAATAACAATAAAAAGCCGCCCCGAAGGACGGCTTACCTGGCGATTACTTGACGCAGCGCGAACACTGCGACATTTGTATCTGTTGGAAGAAGTCATTTCCTTTGTCATCCACAAGGATAAATGCCGGGAAATCTTCGACTTCAATTTTCCAGATAGCTTCCATGCCAAGCTCCGGGTACTCAACACACTCAAGGCTCTTAATGCTGCCCTGGGCCAAGACCGCTGCCGGGCCGCCAATACTGCCGAGGTAGAAGCCACCGTGTTTTTTACAGGCATCTGTTAACTGCTGGCTACGGTTACCTTTGGCCAGCATGATCATGCTGCCACCGTGGGACTGTAACTGATCGACATAAGAGTCCATACGTCCGGCGGTAGTTGGGCCAAGAGATCCTGATGCGTATCCTGCCGGTGTTTTCGCCGGACCTGCATAATAAATTGGGTGATCTTTAATGTACTGTGGCAGACCTTCCCCGTTATCCATACGCTCTTTCAGTTTAGCGTGTGCAATATCACGACCGACAATAATGGTGCCGTTCAGCGATAAGCGCGTTGATACCGGATACTGCGACAACTGAGCGAGGATTTCACTCATCGGACGATTTAAATCAACACGTACGGCCTCACCTTCTCCCGCTTTACGCAGCTCTTCAGGAATGTATTTCCCTGGGTTATGTTCCAGCTTCTCAATCCAGATACCCTGGCGATTGATCTTCGCTTTAATATTACGGTCAGCAGAACATGAGACGCCCATACCAACCGGGCAAGATGCTCCATGGCGTGGCAGACGGATGACACGGATATCATGGGCGAAATATTTACCGCCGAACTGCGCTCCCAGCCCCAGATTCTGTGCTTCGATCAGCAACTCTTTTTCCAGCTCAACATCACGGAATGCCTGACCATGCTCATTCCCTTCCGTTGGTAGCTCGTCATAGTATTTCGCCGACGCCAGTTTCACTGTTTTAAGGTTGGTTTCAGCAGAAGTGCCACCGATAACAAACGCAATATGATAAGGCGGGCAAGCTGCTGTACCCAGTGTGCGCATTTTCTCAACCAGGTAATTTTTCAGTTTCCCCGGTGTCAGTAATGCTTTGGTTTCCTGATAGAGATACGTTTTGTTTGCCGAACCACCACCTTTCGCGATGCAAAGGAATTTATACTCATCACCATCAACCGCGTAGAGATCGATCTGGGCTGGCAGGTTAGTACCGGTGTTCACTTCTTTGTACATATCAAGCGCGGCGTTTTGTGAATAGCGCAGGTTATCTTCAATGTAGGTATCGTACACACCACGTGCCAGCGCAGCTTCATCACCTCCACCAGTCCATACACGCTGACCTTTTTTGCCAACGATAATGGCTGTACCGGTATCCTGGCAGGTTGGCAATACGCCTTTTGCCGCGATATCCGAGTTGCGCAGGAATTGCAGTGCGACATATTTATCGTTTTCACTGGCTTCAGGGTCACGCAAAATATCAGCTACCTGCTGTTGATGGGCAGGACGCAGCATAAATGAGGCATCATGAAACGCCTGTCTCGCCAACAGAGTCAGTGCTTCGGGAGCAACTTTTAAGATCTCCTGTCCTTCAAATTCAGAGACAGTGACATGTTCGCTGGACAGCAGATAGTACTCGGTATCATCTTTCTTGAGTGGAAAAGGAGCCTGATAATGGAAGGGTTTATTTGACATTGTTCTCTCACTTACTGCTCGTTCAGTTTTTTCTCTCAGTATCTTGCGACACTCGTTAAAAACCAGGTAACAGCATCATACACAAATATTTAACAAAAACTGAGACTAGTACGACTTTTTAAGCCCACAGGTTACTTGCCAGAGAATTCTTGCTTTAATAACGCCAACAAATTACACATGAAACAGGGCTTGATAATGCAAAAACTCATTAACTCAGTGCAGAACTATGCCTGGGGAAGTAAAACAGCGTTAACGGATCTTTACGGTATCGCCAACCCATCCCAACAACCGATGGCCGAGTTATGGATGGGCGCACACCCGAAAAGCAGCTCAAAAGTTGAAACATCTGAAGGACAAATCGTCTCACTGCGTGATGTTATTGAGAACGATAAATCAGCCCTGCTTGGGGATGCAGTCGCGGAGCGTTTTGGCGAACTCCCGTTTTTGTTCAAAGTGTTGTGTGCCGCGCAACCGCTCTCTATTCAGGTGCACCCTAACAAACGTAACTCTGAAATCGGCTTTGCCAAAGAAAATGCAGCAGGTATTCCAATGGATGCCGCCGAGCGAAATTATAAAGATCCCAATCATAAACCAGAGTTAGTTTTTGCCCTGACACCGTTCCTTGCAATGAACGCGTTCCGTGAATTCTCTGAGATTGTTTCGTTGCTGCAACCTGTTGCGGGGGCGCATCCGGCAATTGCCCATTTTTTACAGCAACCTGATGCCGAACGTTTAAGTGAACTGTTTGCCGCCCTGCTCAATATGCAGGGAGAGGAAAAATCCCGCGCGCTGGCCATTCTGAAATCGGCACTCGACACTCAGCAGGGTGAACCGTGGCAGACGATTCGCGTGATCGCGCAGTTTTATCCAGATGACAGCGGCCTGTTCTCACCACTGCTGCTCAATGTGGTGAAACTGAATCCTGGTGAAGCCATGTTCCTGTTTGCCGAAACGCCACACGCTTATTTGCAGGGCGTGGCTCTGGAAGTCATGGCCAACTCCGATAACGTATTACGCGCCGGTTTGACACCAAAATATATTGATATTCCTGAGCTGGTTGCCAACGTTAAGTTTGAAGCGAAACCCGCGGGACAATTGTTGACGCAGCCCATCAAAAACGGTCATGAACTTGACTTCCCTATTCCGGTTGAGGATTTTGCGTTTGCTTTGCATGACCTGACGAAAGACGAAGCTGCCGTTAACCAGCAAAGTGCGGCAATCCTGTTCTGCGTTGAAGGTGAAGCCTGTTTGCGCAAAGGTGATCAACAGTTACATCTGAAGCCTGGCGAATCTGCTTTTATAGCCGCAAACGAGTCGCCGGTTTTAGTGAGTGGCAATGGTCGTTTAGCCCGCGTTTACAACAAGCTGTAATGGCATACTGAAATATTTAACAACTCTTGCTAAGCTTATTAAAGGCTTATAACACCACCAGGCGGTATGTTCCGCCTGGTTTCATTTTACGGATAAAAAATATGAAAAAATCGCTGGTAGCGGCAGGCGTTGTTGTAGCACTTGGTCTTATCTGGACAGGTGGTGCATGGTACACGGGGAAAAAACTGGAAACGCATCTGGCGGAGATGGTTAGCCAGGCCAATGCGCAACTCAAGCTCACCGCTCCTGAGGCTAACGTGGAGGTGAGTTATCAAAATTATCAGCGTGGCATTTTCAGTAGCCAGTTACAGTTGGTAGTGAAACCTGAGGCAGGTAAGGTGAGTCCGTGGATTAAAACTGGTCACAGCATCATCCTCGACGAATCTGTTGATCATGGCCCCTTTCCGCTCTCCCAGTTAAAATCGCTCAATCTTATCCCGGCGATGGCATCGGTCAGAACCACTCTGGTCAATAATGAAGTAACTCAACCACTGTTTGAACTCTCTAAAGGCGAAATGCCTTTCGTCGTCAATTCACGTATTAGTTATAGCGGCGATAGCCGTTCAGATATTCATCTGAACTCACTAAATTATGAAAAAGAAGGTGAAAAAGTTGCCTTTAGTGGCGGTGAGTTTCAGGTTAATGCAGACCGGGACGGTAAAGTTATTTCCCTTTCCGGGGAAGCACAAAGCGGCCTGATTGATGCAGTGAATGAATACGACCAAAAAGTTCAGATCACCTTTAACAACCTGAAAACCGAGGGTTCCAGTACACTTGCGGATTTCGGCGAACGAGTGGGTAATCAGCAACTTTCTGTAGACAAAGTAGCCATTTCAGTCGCAGGCAAGGAACTGGCACTACTGGAAGGGATGGAGATTGCGGGTAAATCTGATTTGGTGAACGACGGCAAAACGATCAATAGCCAACTGGACTACTCACTTAAGAGCCTGAAAATGCAGAATCAGGATCTGGGCAGCGGTAAGCTGACTCTTAAAGTGGGTCAGATTGATGGCGCGGCCCTGCACCAGTTTACCCGGCAGTACAATGCCCAGACTCAGGCACTGATGGCACAACCAGAAATCAGCAATAATCCGGAACTCTATCAGCAAAAAGTGACCGAAGCATTTTTTGCTGCTCTGCCGCTGCTGATGAAAGGTGATCCGGTTATTACGATTGCACCACTGAGCTGGAAGAACAGCAAAGGTGAAAGCGCGTTTAATCTGTCGTTGTTCCTCAAAGATCCCACCACCACTACCGAACAGCCTCAAACGTTGGCTCAGGAAGTGGATCGCTCTGTAAAATCTCTGGATGCAAAACTGACCATCCCTGTGGATATGGCAACGGAGTTGATGACTCAGGTGGCAAAACTTGAAGGCTATCAGCAAGATAAGGCTGAAAAATTAGCTCAACAGCAGGTTAATGGATTTTCAGCTGCCGGGCAGATGTTCCGCCTGACGACGTTGAATGACAATACCATCACCACCAGCCTGCAATATGCCAATGGTCAAATTACGCTTAATGGCCAAAAAATGCCGCTGGAAGCGTTCGTTGGCATGTTTGCCATGCCTGCATTATCAGTGCCCGCAGTTCCCGCTCTCCCATAAAGGTAACAGCGCCGGAGAATTTCACTCCGGCGTTCTATCGAATCCCCGCTTTCTCCCGGTAATCAAACAAACGCTGACAATATTCTGACTGCCCTGGTCAGTGATAAATGCGTCACTTCTGAATATTCCGGCACTAAAAGACTATCGCGCCAGCAGTAGAGTGCAGTTTAATCAGCAACTTCTTCAGGTCGTGATTACCCATGTACCGTCAGTCAAAGATGAGATCGTGGGTTTAATGAATACAACTCAAGCTTAAGGACATCATATGTTTGATTTTTCAAAGGAAATTGACAGACGTGGGACCTGGTGTACGCAATGGGACTATATCGCGGATCGTTTTGGTAGTGCAGACCTGCTGCCATTCACCATTTCTGATATGGATTTTGCGACAGCTCCCTGCATCATTGAGGCACTGAATCAGCGCCTGATGCATGGTGTCCTCGGCTACAGTCGCTGGAATAACGATGATTTTCTCTCTGCCATTACCCACTGGTTTGCGACTCGCCATGACACGACTCTTGATCCGCAATCGATAGTTTACGGACCTTCTGTTATCTATATGGTTGCAGAACTGATTCGCCAGTGGTCGGCGCCAGGCGATGGCGTGCTGATTCATACCCCGGCATATGATGCTTTTTATAAAGCGATTGAAGGTAATCAGCGCACCGTTCTGCCCATCTCGCTGGAAAAACAGGCTGATGGCTGGTACTGCGATATGCAGCAACTGGAACGTGAACTGGCCCGTCCGGAATGTAAGGTTATGCTGCTATGCAGTCCACAAAACCCGACAGGAAAAGTGTGGACGCTTGATGAATTACAGACCATGGCTGAGCTCTGTCAGCGCCACGGTGTACGCGTAATTTCTGATGAAATTCACATGGATATGGTGTGGAGTGCGCATCAACATATTCCATGGAGTTATGTTGCTCGCGGAGACTGGGCTTTGCTGACTTCAGGTTCGAAAAGTTTCAATATTCCCGCGTTAACCGGAGCTTATGGAATTATTGAAAGCCGTCAGTGCCGCGAAGCTTATTTGACAGCACTGAAAAGTCGTGATGGACTTTCTTCCCCGGCAGTACTGGCACTCACGGCACATATCGCCGCTTATCAACACGGTGCACCATGGCTTGATGCCTTACGTCAGTATCTCAATGCTAATCTGGATTATGTCGCCGAAGAACTTAACGGCACATTCCCGGAACTCAACTGGCAAACTCCCCACTCCACCTATCTGGCATGGATAGATTTACGTCCGTTAAATATTAATGATGCACTATTGCAGGACAGACTCATTCATCAGCAAAAAATCGCCATTATGCCTGGCTTTACCTATGGTGAAGAAGGACGCGGCTTTATCCGCCTTAATGTTGGATGCCCGCGCGCTAAACTGGAAAAAGGGGTGCAGGGATTAATTAAGGCAATATTGTCACTGCGGTGATTAATGTGTTGCGCAATAGATATATTTATTGCGCAACGTAGATTTTTCCGAAGATTTGTTTTTATAATGGCGCGCACTTTTATATTCAAAATAATGAGTGCAATTATGATTGATACTTCTCTGCCATTAACTGATATCCATCGCCACCTCGACGGTAACATTCGCCCACAAACCATTCTTGAACTTGGTCGTCAACACAATATTGTGCTGCCTGCTGATTCTCTTGAGGCGCTTATCCCCCATGTCCAGGTCACCAGCACTGAACCGGATCTGGTGAGCTTTTTAAGCAAGCTGGATTGGGGGGTAAAAGTCCTGGCATCGCTGGATTCTGTTCGCCGCGTTGCTTTTGAGAATATTGAAGATGCTGCCCGTAATGGTCTGCATTATGTAGAGCTGCGTTTTTCCCCTGGCTATATGGCTATGACTCACCAGTTGCCCGTTGCCGGGGTGGTGGAAGCGGTCATTGCTGGTGTTCAGGAAGGGTGTAAAACTTTTGGTGTCGAAGCTCGCCTGATTGGCATAATGAGCCGTACTTTTGGTGAAGCTGCTTGTCTGCAGGAACTTGAAGCGCTTTTAGCCCATCGGGATCACATTACTGCGCTGGATTTAGCCGGTGACGAACTTGGCTTCCCTGGTAGTCTGTTCCTCTCTCATTTTAACCGTGCCCGCGACGCTGGCTGGCGTATTACTGTTCATGCTGGTGAAGCTGCTGGAGCCGAAAGTATTTGGCAGGCGATCCGTGAACTGGGTGCCGAACGTATTGGTCACGGCGTTAAAGCCATTGAGGATCGGGCGCTGATGGATTTTCTGGCGGAACAGCGGATCGGAATTGAGTCCTGTCTGACATCAAATATTCAGACCAGCACCGTCTCTTCTCTGAGTGTGCATCCTCTTAAAACTTTTCTTGAACACGGTATTCTTGCCAGCCTGAATACGGATGATCCCGGCGTTCAGGGGGTTGATATTATTCATGAATATAATATAGCAGCGCCTGCAGCCGGGTTATCCCGCGAGCAGATTCGCCAGGCGCAAATAAACGGTCTGGAAATCGCTTTCCTGAGCGATGCAGAGAAAAAAGCCCTGCGTGCGAAAGTCGCTGCAGGACAATAACCACATGTTACAGACCGGCTTTGTTGCCGGTCTGTTCGTTTAAGATTATGCCAGAGAAAGTGTCGCCCGATGCTTCGCTGATTCAATGCCCAGCTCGATCAACTCCATAATTTGGATCGCCTGACTGGCCGGTACTGGATTTTCCCCTTCACCTTTTAGCGCATCACGAATAGCAGCATAATACGCCGGATAATTGCCGGGGATTGTCAGCAACGTCTCTTCTACCCGTGCATCACCTTCGACGCGTGTCAGCACACCGTCACGCATATCATAGCCCCAGTCTTCCTGTGGCAGTCGTTCGCCGTTTTTCAATCTCTCTTCCTGAGGGTCAAGTCCATATTTCACATAACTACCACGGGAACCGTGAACGATATAACGGGCGGATTCTGCCGCTGCCAGCATAGTGCCGTGGAGAATCACTCGCCGCTGTGGATACGACAAAATGGCATGAAAATAATCGGTGGATTGCGCACCAGGGCGCAGTTGCGCAAGGTCAACCGTCAGACTGACAGGCAGACCAAACAGATTAATTGCCTGATCCAGTAAATGTGGCCCTAAATCGTACCAGATACCGCTCCCCGGACCGCCTTGCTCACGCCAGCGATCACGAACTTGCGGGCGGAAACGGTCAAAGTGAGATTCAAAATAAGCCACTTCACCCAGTGTGCCTTCGGCCAATAACGCTTTCAACGTCAGGAAATCACTATCCCATCGACGGTTATGAAAGACCGAAAGTACCCTTCCAAGGCTGCGCGCCAGGGAATCCAGCTCGCGAGCTTGTGACAGTGTCACGGTGAATGGCTTATCAACAATCACGTGTTTACCCGCTTCCAGCGCAGCTTTCGCCAGAGGGAAATGGGTATCGTTTGGCGTCGGGATTACAATTAAATCAAGATGAGGATCGTTAAACAGATGTTTCGGTTCTGAAACAACAGTAACTGTCGGCCAGTCCACCTTAACTTTTGCTTCATCACTACTTGATACCGCTGCCAGTTCCAGACCTGGAGTACCTGCAATCAAAGGGGCATGGAACGTTTTACTGGCATAGCCATAACCGATTAATCCTACCCTGATTCTGTCGCTCATCTTCTGACCTCTTTGTGCGAAACGTAGTTATTTACACCATCTCACCAACTGCCACAACAGATTACTCGCGGTGTCACCAGTGAATAAGGTTTAACTTAAGTCAATGAAATATTACAAAGTGCCTGTTTCAGATGAAAAAACCGCTAAAATCAACATGCACCAACTTGCTGATAAGCCCATTGCTCAGTAATATTCGTACCCTGTATATTGAAAATCTTAGTCGAAGTAATCCGCGATGAATCGTTTAATTGAATTAACCGGTTGGGTTGTATTAGTGATTTCTGTCATTCTGTTAGGCGTAGCCAGTCATATTGATAACTATCAACCACCTGAGCAAACAACAGCGGTACAAAAGAAATAAAGGTGACCACGAGATTTCTTTCGCCTGGCTCGCAGCCGGTTGTACAATATGCAACAGAATGTGTCACTGAATTCGGATAATAATATTTATCACTACGTCTTTAATGATTGTCAGTAACGGGTATGCAGGATATTCTTTGTTCGATTTTGTCGAGTATTTTTTCATTATCGCTACCTATTTCATTGCTGGCTGTTGAATAATTTTTGTGGTTATTTTGCCGTTCCCGGAGTCAATCCTACCTCTTTAGTATTAATTTTAATATGGAACCTTCTATGACTGTACAGGACTATTTATTAAAATTTCGTAAAATCAGTTCGCTTGAAAGTCTTGAAAAACTGTTTGACCATCTTAATTATACCCTTACCGATGATCATGAAATAATCAATATGTACCGTGCTGCTGACCATCGTCGTGCAGAACTGGTCTCTGGTGGTCGTCTGTACGATATCGGCAAAGTGCCGCAATCCGTCTGGCACTACGTGCAATAATAAAGAAAGTAGCGATCATCATTGAAAGCGATATAATAATCGGCTCAAATGATTTGGTACGCCTGTTAGCTTTAGCACATCCGGAGAAATTATGACCTCAACACCGGCACAACGTATCGGCGGCTGGTTGCTTGCACCATTAGCCTGGCTCTTAGTGGCATTGCTGAGTGTTTCACTGGCTATGATGCTTTACGCAATGGCTTTGGCGTCACCGCAAACGTTGAAAATGCTGGGCGAACAAGGCTCAACCAGTCTGGCGTTATGGGCCGCCTCCTTTATTACCGCCATTGGCATGTGGTATTACACATTGTGGTTGACAATCGCTTTCTTTAAACGCCGTCGATGTGTACCAAAACACTATATTATCTGGCTGCTTATCTCTGTGCTGTTGGCTGTAAAAGCATTTGCCTTTTCACCAGCTGCTGACTCTTTGGTTGTACGTCAGTTACTGTTTTCACTACTTGCGACGGCTTTATTCGTCCCCTATTTCAAACGCTCGGCTCGTGTTACAGCAACGTTTGTGAACCCGTAATAACCTTACAGTTAACCTGTTGTCGCCTGATGTGGATTAACGGATAATAGGCGGCTTTTTTATTTCAGGCCGAAAAATGACTGATTACTTGCTACTGTTTGTCGGGACTGTACTGGTCAATAACTTTGTACTGGTGAAGTTTCTTGGCCTTTGTCCGTTCATGGGCGTTTCCAAAAAGCTGGAAACGGCAATGGGTATGGGACTGGCAACGACCTTTGTGATGACGCTTGCCTCCATTTGCGCATGGCTCATCGATACCTGGATTCTGATTCCGCTCAATCTGATTTATCTGCGCACGCTGGCGTTTATATTGGTTATCGCTGTGGTGGTGCAGTTTACTGAGATGGTGGTACGTAAAACCAGCCCGGTGCTTTACCGTTTGCTGGGGATTTTTCTCCCACTTATCACCACTAACTGCGCGGTGCTGGGTGTGGCGTTGTTGAATATTAATCTCGGGCACAATTTCCTGCAGTCAGCGTTGTACGGTTTTTCTGCTGCGGTGGGCTTTTCGCTGGTTATGGTATTGTTCGCCGCTATTCGCGAACGTCTGGCCGTTGCAAACGTTCCGGCACCATTTCGCGGTAACGCCATTGCGCTGATTACTGCTGGTTTAATGTCTCTGGCCTTTATGGGCTTCAGTGGTTTGGTGAAGTTGTAATGAATACTATCTGGATTGCCGTTGCCGCCATAAGCCTGTTAGGCCTGGCGTTTGGCGCCATTCTGGGTTATGCCTCCCGCCGTTTTGCAGTGGAAGATGATCCGGTCGTTGAAAAAATCGACGAAATTTTACCGCAAAGCCAGTGTGGGCAGTGCGGTTATCCAGGCTGTCGCCCTTATGCTGAAGCTATCAGTTGCAATGGCGAAAAAATTAACCGCTGTGCGCCAGGTGGTGAAGCGGTTATGTTGAAAATTTCTGAATTGTTAAATGTCGAACCGCAACCTATTGATGGCGAAGAGCAGGAACTCGCGCCAGCACGAGTGGTGGCGGTGATTGACGAAAATAATTGCATTGGCTGCACCAAATGTATTCAGGCCTGCCCGGTAGATGCCATCGTCGGTGCTACCCGCGCAATGCATACCGTCATGAGTGACCTCTGTACTGGCTGCAATTTGTGCGTTGATCCTTGTCCGACGCAGTGCATCTCTTTACAGCCTGTTGCTGAAACGCCTGACAGTTGGAAGTGGGATCTGAACACGATTCCTGTTCGCATCATTCCAGTGGAACACCATGCTTAAGTTATTCTCTGCCTTTAAAAAAAATAAGATCTGGGACTTTAATGGTGGCATTCATCCACCAGAAATGAAAAGCCAGTCTAACGGCACACCGTTGCGCCAGGTTCCGCTGGCGCAACGTTTTGTTATGCCCCTAAAACAACATATAGGTGCTGAGGGAGAATTGTGCGTGAGTGTGGGTGATCATGTTTTACGTGGTCAGCCTTTAACGCGTGGCCGCGGGAAAATGCTGCCCATACATGCTCCGACTTCCGGCACCGTGGTCGCCATTGCCCCCCACTCCACGGCACATCCTTCTGCGCTGGCTGAATTAAGCGTGATTATTGATGCTGATGGCGAAGATCGCTGGATTGAACGTGATGGCTGGCTGGATTATCGCAATCACAGCCGCGAGGAGTTAATTGCGCGTATTCATCAATTTGGCGTGGCGGGTCTCGGCGGTGCAGGCTTCCCGACTGGCGTTAAATTGCAAGGCGGTGGCGATAAAATTGAAACGCTGATTATTAACGCCGCCGAATGTGAGCCATATATCACTGCTGATGATCGTCTGATGCAGGATTGTGCCGCACAAGTTGTGGAAGGTATCCGCATTCTTGCGCATATCCTCCAGCCTCGTGAAGTGTTGATCGGCATTGAAGATAATAAACCGCAGGCTATTTCCATGCTGCGTGCAGTTCTTGCTGATTCACATGACATATCGCTGCGGGTAATCCCAACCAAGTATCCTTCTGGCGGTGCCAAACAGTTGACATATATTCTGACGGGCAAACAAGTGCCGCATGGCGGTCGTTCCTCAGATATTGGCGTGTTAATGCAAAACGTCGGTACGGCTTACGCGGTGAAACGCGCCGTCATTGACGGAGAGCCGATCACCGAACGCGTGGTCACACTTACTGGTGAGGCCGTCAGCCGTCCGGGTAATGTATGGGCACGGCTGGGAACGCCTGTAAAGCATCTGCTAACCGATGCCGGATTTTGCCCTTCAGCCGACCAGATGGTAATTATGGGCGGGCCATTAATGGGCTTTACTCTTCCCTGGCTGGATGTGCCTGTTGTCAAAATTACCAACTGTCTGTTAGCCCCTTCAGCTTCGGAACTCGGCGAACCGCAAGAAGAACAAGGTTGTATTCGTTGCAGCTCGTGCGCCGACGCCTGTCCGGCAGATTTACTGCCACAACAGTTATATTGGTTTAGCAAAGGTCAGCAACACGATAAAGCCACTGCGCACAATATTGCCGACTGTATTGAATGTGGTGCCTGCGCCTGGGTTTGTCCGAGTAATATTCCGCTGGTGCAATATTTTCGTCAGGAAAAGGCAGAGATTGCCGCAATTCGCCAGGAAGAACGACGTGCAGCTGAAGCCAAAGCACGATTCGAAGCAAGGCAGGCACGTCTGGAGCGTGAAAAAGCTGCGCGTCTTGAACGGCATAAAAAAGCAGCAGTTCAACCTGCAGAGAAAGATAAAGACGCCATTGCGGCAGCTCTTGCCAGAGTGAAAGAGAAACAAACGCAAGCGACACAACCGATTATCATTAAAGCGGGTGAACGTCCGGATAACAGCGCTATTATCGCAGCACGAGAAGCACGTAAAGCGCAGGCCAGAGCAAAGCAGGCGCAAATTCTACAAGCCGATGAATCACCATCAACAGCCGATCCGCGTAAAGCCGCTGTTGAGGCTGCTATTGCCCGAGCTAAAGCACGTAAGCAGGAACAACAAGCTGTCACTGATACCAGTGCTAACGAAACGGTCGATCCACGCAAAGCCGCTGTTGAAGCAGCTATCGCCCGTGCCAAAGCACGTAAACAGCAACAGCAAGCCTCTGCTAATACCAGTGCTAACGAAACGGTCGATCCACGCAAAGCCGCGGTTGAGGCAGCTATCGCCCGTGCCAAAGCTCGCAAACAAGAACAACAAGCTGCTGCTAATACCAGTGATAACGAAACGGTTGATCCACGCAAAGCCGCGGTTGAAGCAGCTATCGCCCGTGCCAAAGCACGTAAACAGCAACAGCAAGCCGCCGCTAATACAAGTGATAACGAAACGGTTGAACCGCGCAATACCACAGCAGCAAACGGCGAAGAAGTGGTTGATCCACGTAAAGCTGCAATCGCTGCAGCTATCGCGCGGGCGCAAGCCAAAAAAGCAGCACAGCAAAAGGTAGTTAACGAGGACTAAATGGTATTCAGAATCGCAAGCTCCCCCTATACCCATAACCAACGGCAAACTTCACGGATTATGCTGTTGGTATTGCTGGCCGCTATTCCTGGTATTGCGACACAATTGTGGTTCTTTGGCTGGGGCACACTTGTCCAGATCATATTGGCTGTCATTAGCGCCCTTTCAGCTGAAGCTCTGGTGTTAAAACTGAGAAATCAGCCAATTGCCGCCATTCTGAAAGATAATTCAGCACTACTGACCGGTTTGCTGTTAGCTGTAAGTATTCCGCCTCTCGCACCGTGGTGGATGGTAGTTCTCGGTACGGTCTTTGCGGTAATTATCGCCAAGCAACTTTACGGCGGTCTGGGGCAGAATCCGTTCAACCCGGCAATGATCGGTTATGTTGTTTTGCTGATCTCTTTCCCGGTCCAGATGACCAACTGGCTCCCCCCCTATGAAATTGCAGCAACCGTACCGGGCATGGCAGACACGTTACAGGTGATTTTCACCGGACATACCACCAGCGGTGGTGATATGAGTACACTGCGAATGGGTATTGATGGAATCAGCCAGGCGACACCCTTAGATACGCTGAAAACTTCGTTACATTCTGGTCGCTCCGTTGAACAGATCATGCAGTATCCCATCTTTAGCGGCATGTTGGCAGGTGCTGGCTGGCAGTGGGTTAACCTCGCATGGCTGGCTGGCGGTGTATGGTTACTTGCGATTAAAGTTATCCGCTGGCATATCCCGGTAAGTTTTCTGGTGTCACTGGCGCTGTGCGCGACACTCGGTTGGTTGTTTGCACCTGAATCGCTCGCGTCGCCACAAATTCATATGCTTTCCGGCGCGACGATGTTGGGGGCATTTTTTATTCTTACCGATCCCGTCACCGCCTCTACTACCAATCGTGGACGCTTAATTTTCGGCGCTCTGGCGGGTGTGCTCGTCTGGCTTATTCGTAGCTTTGGTGGCTATCCCGATGGTGTGGCATTTGCTGTCCTGCTGGCGAATATTACCGTTCCTCTGATCGATTACTACACGCGCCCGCGCGTTTACGGACACCGGAAAGGATAAATCATGCTGAAAACGATTCGAAAACATGGCATCACTCTGGCCCTGTTTGCTGCCGGGTCAGCAGGATTAACCGCAGCCATCAACCAGATGACCAAATCGACCATCGCTGAACAAGCCGCCATCCAGCAAAAGGCGTTATTTGATCAAGTATTACCCGCAGATCACTACAATAACCGCCTGACTGAGAGTTGTTATCTGGTTAATGCGCCTGAACTGGGTAAAGGCGAACACCGCGTTTATATTGCTAAACAAGATGATCAACCTGTCGCTGCGGTACTGGAGGCGACTGCACCTGATGGTTATTCCGGCGCTATTCAGTTACTCGTTGGCGCCGATTTCAGTGGTACCATTCTCGGCACCCGTGTTACTGAACATCATGAAACACCTGGTCTTGGTGACAAAATTGAGCGGCGTCTCTCCGACTGGATCACTTTTTTTGCGGGAAAAAAAATTGACGGCGCAGATGACCGTCGTTGGGCAGTAAAAAAAGATGGTGGTGAATTTGACCAGTTCACTGGTGCAACCATCACACCGCGTGCTGTCGTAAACGCGGTCAAACGAGCCGGACTGTACGCCCAACAGTTGCCAGAACAACTTCCTCAACTTACCGCCTGTGGAGAATAACAATGAGCGAAATTAAAGATGTCATTGTCCAGGGATTGTGGAAAAACAACTCTGCTCTGGTGCAGCTGCTCGGCATGTGTCCTTTATTGGCGGTCACTTCTACAGCGACAAACGCGCTTGGATTAGGGCTGGCAACGACGCTGGTGCTGACTCTAACCAATCTGACGATTTCGACGCTACGTCGTTGGACACCAACAGAGATCCGTATCCCGATTTATGTCATGATCATCGCTTCGGTGGTAAGCGCAGTGCAAATGTTGATCAACGCCTATGCATTTGGTCTTTATCAGTCGCTGGGGATCTTTATTCCGCTTATTGTTACGAACTGTATCGTCGTTGGTCGTGCAGAAGCCTTTGCGGCGAAAAAAGGCCCTGCACTTTCGGCACTGGATGGTTTTGCAATTGGAATGGGGGCAACTGGCGCAATGTTTGTTCTCGGCGCCATGCGTGAAATTATTGGTAATGGCACGTTGTTTGATGGCGCCGATGCGCTACTGGGCAATTGGGCCAAAGTCTTACGTGTCGAAATTTTCCATACCGATTCCCCTTTCCTGCTGGCAATGTTGCCGCCAGGTGCGTTTATCGGCCTTGGACTAATGCTGGCAGGTAAATATCTTATCGATGAAAAAATGAAAAAGCGCCGTGCAAAAACTGTTGTGAATGAAATACCAGCAGGCGAAACAGGGAAAGTCTGATGAATCAAACTAAAAGAGTGGAGATCCTCACGCGCCTGCGTGATAACAATCCACATCCAACAACTGAACTCAATTTTTCTTCACCGTTTGAACTGTTAATCGCAGTACTACTTTCAGCCCAGGCGACGGATGTCAGCGTTAATAAAGCCACAGCAAAGCTCTATCCAGTTGCTAATACGCCCGCTGCGATGCTGGAGTTGGGTGTTGAAGGCCTGAAGTCATATATCAAAACTATCGGCTTATTCAACACTAAAGCAGAAAATGTGATTAAGACCTGCCGTATTCTGCTGGAGAAACATAACGGTGAAGTACCAGAAGATCGCGCGGCACTGGAAGCTTTGCCTGGTGTGGGCAGAAAAACGGCCAATGTAGTGCTCAATACCGCTTTCGGCTGGCCGACTATCGCGGTTGATACTCATATTTTCCGCGTCTGTAACCGTACGCAGTTTGCGCCAGGTAAAAATGTCGAACAGGTGGAAGAGAAGCTGCTGAAAGTAGTACCAGCGGAGTTCAAAGTAGATTGTCACCACTGGCTTATTTTGCATGGTCGTTATACCTGCATCGCCCGTAAACCACGCTGCGGCTCATGTATCATTGAAGATCTTTGTGAATACAAAGAGAAAGTCGATATTTGATACCTCGCGGGGCGTGCTCACGCGCCCCGACGTCACTCCCCCTGCTATTGCTCTCATCTGGTTAATGATGCCGCTTCGTTACCTCTTCATCAGACAATCTGCTGGTGATTAACCACGTTTGCAGGTTGATAGTTCTTTTAATAGCGAAATTTTCTATCTATATGTGACTCAAATCACAATGTACTACTGGTGTTAAAAAAAAGGGTGATTCCGGTGAAATCCTGAAATGAATAATCATCTGTAAGATTTTTTATACAAAAGATTACACTGGCTATTAGCCACTTGCTGGCCTATATCACTATGTTTTGCGTAACCAAGCAAAATATAATTCCATTCCAAGCATTACCTTAACCAACTTGCAGAGTAAAAAACTGCCATTGCGGAAATGAAAAAATTTAACGCTGGATAACATTTGAGGTAACCGAGGAATCATCCATCCATGATAAATGTAACGGATTATTACAAAAGACTTGTCTGAAAATGTAATCCAGGGAACATTACCTGCCGTTTCCCCTCCCACTATAACAATGCACGAATGTACTGACGGCATAACGTGCCAGAACACCCCCGTTAATATGGGATGTAAAAAAAGAGGTTAAAGTGTCAACTGCAAACAATAAACCAACTGAAAGCGTGAGTTTGAACGCTTTCAAACAACCTAAGGCGTTCTATCTCATCTTCTCGATTGAGCTCTGGGAACGTTTCGGTTACTACGGCCTGCAAGGAATTATGGCTGTTTACCTGGTTAAACAACTGGGTATGTCTGAAGCGGATTCGATCACCCTGTTCTCCTCATTTAGTGCTCTCGTTTACGGTCTGGTCGCTATCGGCGGCTGGTTGGGCGACAAAGTACTGGGTACTAAGCGTGTCATCATGCTTGGTGCAATCGTTCTGGCTATCGGTTATGGGCTTGTTGCATGGTCCGGGCACGATGTCGGTGTTGTCTATATGGGTATGGCAGCAATCGCTGTGGGTAACGGCTTGTTTAAAGCTAACCCATCCTCCCTGCTTTCTACCTGCTATGCGAAAGATGATCCGCGTCTGGACGGTGCATTTACCATGTACTATATGTCCGTCAACATCGGTTCTTTCTTCTCCATGCTGGCAACACCATGGCTGGCTGACCGGTATGGCTGGAGCGTAGCATTCGCACTGAGCGTAGTGGGCCTGATTATTACCATCGTTAACTTCGCTTTCTGCCAACGTTGGGTTAAACAGTACGGTTCCAAACCTGACTTCGCGCCAGTTAACTACCGTAACCTGTTGCTGACCATCATCGGTGTTATTGCACTGATCGCGATCGCTACCTGGCTGCTGCACAACCAGGAAATTGCACGCATGGCACTGGGCGTTGTTGCTCTGGGTATCGTCTTTATCTTTGGTAAAGAAGCTATCGCCATGAAAGGTGCTGCACGTCGTAAAATGATCGTTGCATTCATCCTGATGCTAGAAGCCATTATCTTCTTCGTGCTTTATAGCCAGATGCCAACGTCACTGAACTTCTTTGCGATTCGTAACGTTGAACACACCATTCTGGGCATGACGGTTGTACCTGAACAGTACCAGGCACTTAACCCGTTCTGGATCATCATTGGTAGCCCTATTCTGGCCGCTCTGTATAACAAGATGGGCGATACTCTGCCGATGCCAACTAAGTTCGCTATCGGTATGGTGATGTGCTCCGGTGCGTTCCTGATCCTGCCACTGGGTGCAAAATTCGCCACTGACGCGGGTATCGTTTCCTCTGGCTGGCTGGTGGCAAGCTACGGCCTGCAGAGTATCGGTGAACTGATGATTTCTGGTCTGGGTCTGGCAATGGTTGCTCAGCTCGTTCCACAGCGTCTGATGGGCTTTATTATGGGTAGCTGGTTCCTGACCACTGCCGGTGCCAACATCATTGGCGGTTATGTTGCCAACATGATGGCTGTACCAGAAAATGTTTCCGATCCACTGATGTCTCTGGAAGTCTATGGTCGCGTATTTATGCAGATCGGTATCGTTACTGCGGTAATTGCTGTCCTGATGCTGCTGACTGCTCCGAAACTGAATCGTATGACTCAGGACGATTCAGATGACAAAAAAGCATCTAAAACTGCGACTGCGTAAGTTTTAAGGGAAACGCTTTTTTAAGCCGCTAACTTTGCGTTAGCGGCTTTTTTTTTACCCATTTGCGCACTACCATGATCTTTCAATCAGTCAAAAGGAGTTAGCGATGAAACTGTTTTACAAACCCGGCGCCTGTTCACTGGCTTCTCATATCACCCTTCGTGAGAGTGGTAAGGATTTCACTCTGGAGTGTGTGGATTTACAGAACAAACGCCTGGAAAATGGCGATGACTACTTCGCTGTCAATCCAAAAGGTCAGGTTCCGGCACTGCTGCTTGATGAAGGTGCGCTACTCACCGAAGGCGTTGCTATTATGCAATACCTGGCAGACCTTGTGCCTGATCATCAATTACTGGCCCCTGTTAATACCCTTGCCCGCCAGACCATCGAATGGCTGAATTACATTGCCACTGAGCTACACAAAGGCTTCACGCCACTGTTTCGTCCTGATACACCGGAAGAGTTTAAGCCATCCGTGCGTGCGCAGCTTGAAAAGAAACTGCACTACATTGACGATGCGCTAAAAGATGACCAGTGGATTTGTGGCGCACGTTTCACCATTGCCGATGCTTACCTGTTCACAGTTTTGCGTTGGGCATATGGCGTTAAGCTGAATATGGAAGGTTTAGATCATATCGCTTCATATATGACGCGAATGGCAGAACGCCCGAAAGTTAAAGCGGCACTGTCAGCGGAAGGATTAAAGTAAACGTTAACGCCAGATGGCGAGATAAATCACTTATCCGGTTCTGTTGATGCACTCTCAGACCGGATAAGTGTTTTGAATAGCGACAAAAATTAAAGCTGTGTCGCACTGAAATAATGTTCAGGTTTAGCAATGCGATCCTGAGCTGCGACAACTTGCAGTTCATACTCCTGCATTGCTTTCGTTGTCAGCATAATTTCATACACTGCAGCAGTGACATGTTCCAGCGCCTGTTGTAGGGTCGCGCCTTGCAACAGTTTCACCAGGAGTAAGCCGCTGGTTACATCGCCAACACCAACAGGCTGGCGTGCGCCAAAATCAACCAGAGGGCGACTGATATGCCAGGCTTCGTCTGCGGTGACCAATAACATTTCAAAGCGATCAGCACTATAACCTGCACGAGCCAAATGTTTTACCAAAACGATCTGCGGCCCTTTGGCAATTAGTTCACGTGCCGCAGCGACTGCTTCGGCAACATTATGAACCGGATGTTCGCAAAGAATTTCCAGCTCAACCAGATTCGGGGCAATAATATCGCTTGCTGGCAGAGAGTATCTGACATGGAATTCCGCCACACCAGGGGCAACAATACACCCTTTTTCCGGGTGCCCCATGACCGGATCGCAGAAATATTTTGCCTGCGGATTAGCCTCTTTCACCTGGCGTACAATACCAAGAATATGTTCGCCCTGCTCGGCTGAACCAAGATAACCGCTTAATACAGCATCGCATGTTTGCAATTTGTTAATTGCGGCAATGCCCTGAACGATTTCGGTTAAATGGCTGGGAGGCATTACACAACCCGTCCATTTACCATATTGCGTGTGGTTTGAAAATTGTACGGTATTTAACGGCCAGACATTAGCGCCCAGGCGGCGCATCGGAAATTCTGCAGCGCTATTACCAGCATGACCAAAGACAACGTGAGATTGAATGGCGAGAATATTCTTCATTTTTGTACCTGAACAAATAAATAAGGGAGTGATTTCTCACTCCCTAATTCAAAGTATTACTTCCAGCAAATCAGACAGTAATTCTTTTTACCGCGACGTAACAATGTAAAGCGACCAAACAGACGGTCTTCTTCTTTGAAGAAATATTCAGGATCGGACTGTTTTTCACCGTTAATTGTTACGGCATTAGAAGCGATTGTTTTACGCGCCTGACCACGGGATGGTTGCAGTTCAGAATCGACCAGCGCCTGCATCAGGTCTGCGCCTTTTTCCATTTCGACCATTGGTACGCCGTCTTGCGCCAGTTGTTCGAAATCAGCCTCGCTCAGCGCGCTCAGAGAACCACTGAACAAACATTCGGTAATACGTTTAGCGGCCTGTAAACCTTCTTCACCGTGAACCAGACGAGTCACCTGCTCCGCCAGCACATACTGAGCGCGCGGTGCTTTGCCACTGTTTTTGTCTTCTTCTTCAAGGGCATTAATTTCTTCAATGCTCATGAAAGTGAAGAACTTCAGGAAGCGGTAGACATCAGCGTCGGCAGTGTTGATCCAGAACTGGTAGAACTTATACGGACTGGTTTTCTTCGGATCCAGCCACACAGCACCACCTTCGGTTTTACCAAACTTAGTACCATCAGCTTTGGTGATCAGCGGAACGGTCAGACCAAACACCTGATTTTGATGCAGGCGGCGAGTCAGATCGATACCGGATGTGATATTGCCCCACTGGTCTGAACCGCCAATCTGTAACGACACACCGTACAGCTTGTTCAGGCAGGCAAAGTCATAACCCTGCAGCAGGTTGTAAGAAAACTCAGTAAAAGAAATACCCTGATCTTCACGGTTGAGACGTTGCTTAACCGCTTCTTTGTTGATCATCTGGTTAACGGAGAAGTGCTTACCGATATCGCGCAGGAAGGTCAGCACATTCATATTGCCGAACCAGTCGTAGTTGTTGGCCGCGATAGCAGAGTTTTCTCCGCAGTCGAAATCGAGGAACGGGGCTACCTGTTTGCGGATTTTGTCCACCCACTCCTGAACAGTTTCTTCTGTGTTCAGTTTACGCTCGGCAGCTTTAAAGCTCGGATCGCCAATCAGACCCGTTGCGCCACCTACCAGCGCAACCGGCTTGTGACCCGCCTGCTGGAAGCGTTTCAGGCATAACAATGGAACAAGATGCCCCAAATGCAAGCTGTCAGCGGTAGGATCGAAGCCGCAATAGAGCGCGATCGGGCCTTGCGCCAGTCGCTCTGCTAACGCTTCTTCATCCGTCACCTGGGCCACCAGCCCCCGCTCTTGCAATTGTTTAATCAAGTTACTGCTTGCCATCAAAATCTCCATGTATATAACGACTGCACCTTTGCCGGTACACGACTTTTCGCCAGATGCGAAAGAGACATAGGATAAAGCGCCGGAATCAGGAGTGCCAGCGCTTAAAACAAGATTTTTGCATCTTCAGGGAGCGAGACGGTCAATTTTCCATGCGTCGTTTTCACGCTGGTATAAAAAGCGGTCATGAAGACGGTGTTCTCCACCCTGCCAGAACTCTATTTGTTCCATACTGACGCGGAAACCGCCCCAAAAACTGGGCAATGGAACTTCACCTTGCTGGAATTTCTGTTTCAGTTCGAGGAATTTGCTCTCCAGAATACCGCGAGCGGAAATACGACTGGATTGTTTAGACACCCATGCCCCTATCTGGCTGTCGCGAGGACGGCTATGAAAATATTTTACGACCTCCAGCGTTGAAAGGCGTTCGGCTTTGCCAGTCACCATCACCTGACGCTCAAGGGTATGCCATGGAAAAAGCAAACTGACTCGGGGATTACTTTCAATCTGGTGCGCTTTGCGACTGCCCAGATTCGTGTAAAACACCATCCCTTTTTCATCGTAATGTTTGAGTAAGACAATTCGCTGATAAGGCTGACCATTTTCATCAACAGTAGCGACAACCATCGCAGTTGGATCAGCCAGTTTGGCCTCACAGGCCTGAGACAACCAACGTTCGAAAAGAGTTAATGGATCGGCAGGAAGATCGCGGCGGCGTAAACCACCTTTGGTATATTCGCGGCGCAAATGAGCAATTTGCTGCAGTTCATCGTTATCAGACATACGTTCGATTTTCATTGTCAGTGGGTGACGCTATTGTGCGCCGCCCCTGGAAAAATCTCAACGCTGGTTATTTTGTAACTGGCAGTTATTCAAGACGATACGGTCACGTTTATAGACCGTCGCCTCGTTACCCTTCGACCAGAAAACATAAATTCCATCGCTATAACGCGTCCCTGAAGCTGAAATTCCCTGTTTCAGATTAAGCAATTTATTATCGTAGACAAAACTCACCACCTGGCGAGGATTATTCAGTTTTACTGTCAACGGTTTTTCATCACACTGGTATTCCAGCGTCTCGGTTTGCAACGTCTCAACAAACTGATTAAAAGCACTACAGCCTGTAAGAATCAGCGGTAAGCAAAGGAGTAACAGTTTTTTCATAGCAGCATCCTGAAGACTTTCCTGGTCCGGAGGGCAAAACGCCCTCCCTAACATTCCTAGTGTAACGGCAGTATGACTAAGAAAAATTCAGTTAACTCTGAGTTCGCGGGGGATTAGCTGGAAAAATTGCGCCAAGCACTGTCGCCTCACTGGCGCCAGTGACCGACGGTAAATTGCCCGCCAGACCAGCCAGTGTTCGCCAGGCAAGCCATGCAAAAGCTAAAGCCTCCATATCATCACCACTGATACCTGCCGTATCTGTTGTGGTCACCTCTGTGCCAGGCAGTAAACCAGCCAGACGCGCCATTACTAATGGATTGCGACTTCCTCCGCCACACACCATCAGGCGATCGCAGCCTCCGCTCAACAAGACTTGCTCGGAGATAGTCACAGCAGTAAGTTCTGCCAGTGTCGCCTGAACGTCCCGCGACCGCAGTCCTGGGAATTTCTGTAGATGACGTTCCAGCCAGCCATAATTGAAGTATTCACGCCCGGTACTTTTTGGTGCTGGTGCGGCAAAGTAGGGATCGTTAAGCATTTGCTGTAACAACGGTAACACGACATTCCCTTCACAGGCCCACTGAGCATCTTTATCATACGGTTTGGCACACTGCCGCCAGATCCAGGCATCCATCAACATGTTACCAGGACCGGTGTCGTAACCCCGTACTGGTTGTCCGGGGAGAAGCATTGACAGATTGGCAATACCCCCAATATTTAGCACCATCCGTCGTTCGGTAGGATGTGCTAACAGTGCATGATGAAACGCCGGCACCAGTGGTGCGCCTTGTCCACCGAGCGCGATATCACGGCGACGAAAATCCCCGACAACGGTGATGCCTGTACGGGCAACGATCTGATTGTTATCACCAATTTGCAAAGTATGGGGAGCCGGGCCTTGTGGTTCATGCCAGACCGTTTGACCGTGGCAGCCTATTGCCACGATATCCTGCGGTTGTAGGTTTTCTTGTGCCAGCAAACCATTTACGGCATCAGCAAACAAGATGCCTAATCGGGTATCGAGTTGTCCAAACTGAGAAAGTGTGAGTTGTTGGCCCTGGCAAATATCCAGCACGGCCTGTTTGAGTTCGACCGGGATAGGCCAACTCAGGCTGGCTTGCTGCGCCACCATGTTTTCATCTATCGCCGCCAGCACCACATCAACTCCATCAAGGCTGGTTCCTGACATAACGCCAATATAACGACCGGATCTCATAGGCCTTCCTTATGCAGCATAATTTATCTGTCACACTCCACCACAAACGCCTCGTCAATGCCATGCTTCAGCTATTTTTTTAGCTGTTTTAGCCTGTGGTTTACGTGAAATTAATAATTTTAGTGAATGAGTTGTTTATAATAAGATTACCCGATTCTCATCATGATTTCGTCACCGTTCTGGACGATCCTATCATCCAGATACGACAAATATCATAGACTTTACTGAGAGGGATGCCAGTGTGGCGTTTTATGGTAAACAGGAGATTTTTCAATGATTAAACGTGCGCTCATTATGTCAATGGTTGGTCTTTCTTTAGTAGGTTGTGTGAACAATGACACCCTTTCAGGGGATGTCTATACTGCCTCTGAAGCAAAGCAGATTCAGAATGTCAGCTACGGTACAATTGTTAATGTCCGCCCGGTAAAAATTCAAGGTGGTGATGATGCGAATGTCATCGGCGCTATTGGCGGTGCGGTTCTCGGTGGTTTCCTGGGTAATACCGTAGGAGGCGGCACAGGTCGTTCACTGGCAACTGCAGCGGGAGCTGTTGCAGGTGGGGTCGCAGGCCAGGGCGTGCAGAGTGCGCTGAACAAAACTGATGGTGTGGAGCTGGAAATCCGTAAGGATGATGGCAAAACCATCATGGTCGTGCAGAAACAAGGGAGCACCCATTTCTCCGCAGGTCAACGTGTCGTACTGGCAAGCAACGGTAGCCAGGTCACTGTTTCTCCTCGCTAATAATGACAAAAGGGGGCAACTACTGCCCCCTTAATTATCTGAAGTTTATCCTTGCGCCTGTAGCGTAATGATGTTGTGTTCAAGTCGGGCAATCAGTTTGACCAACAGTTCAATTTCTTCTGGTGCGATACCTTCAAGAATTTCACTGCGCGTTTTGTTGATCACCGCTTCCATATCTGCAATAAGTGGCTCGGCTTTTTCCGTCAACTTAATGCGTTTTGCCCGGCGATCGCTCGCGCAGGTCTGACGTGAAATCAACCCTTTTTCTTCGAGTTGATCTAAGGTGCGCACCAGGGAAGGCTGTTCGATGCCAATCGCTTTAGCCAGTTGAATTTGTGATTGTTCAGGCGGCAATTGATGAATGCTGTGTAGCGTCACCCAGTGCGTCTGAGTTAATTCCAGAGGTTTCAGGCGATGGTCTATCAGAGCACGCCATATGCGCACCAACCGTGCCAGATCAGAACCTAGTGGCGATTCCAATTTCATCTCCTTATAATTAGCTTGCTAAGATATTATGCTCATTTATAATAGTTTGCAGCAATTCCATTACTAAAACAAATATATTACGCCATTTAATTAATCTCAGGCATATTTTTCAGAAATTACACGAAAAAAACACTCATTTTGCATCGGAATTTTACCAACAAAAAAACCGCGTTAACTGACGCAAAGGAATATTTCTCGTGAAGTTTATACTTAACGAAACAGGATTACCGCTTCAAGATCTGGTGATTGGTGCATCGGTTTACTTCCCTCCTATTTTCAAGGCGTTTGCAGTGGGTTTCATTATCTGGTTAGTTATTCACCGACTACTTCGTGAGTGGATCTATTCGGGTGAAATATGGCATCCCCTGCTTATGGATTTATCCCTTTTTATCCTTAGCGTCTGCCTTGGACTGGTCTTGTTAATTGTGTGGTGAATATGTCGCTTAAAACAGTTAAGTATTTTTCAACTATTGCCATCGCAACTATCGCTATCCTGGCGGGTTGGTGGTTATGGAATTATTACATGCAGTCGCCCTGGACGCGTGATGGCAAAATCCGTGCTGAACAAGTGAGTGTCGCCCCACAAGTTTCTGGTCGGATTAGTAAATTAAATGTTAAGGATAATCAATTTGTTAATGCCAATGACGTCTTATTTATCATTGATAATACGCCCTTTAAAATTGCAGAACTGAACGCCGAGGCCCAGCTGGCGAAAGCGCAGTCGGATTTAGCAAAGGCAAACAACGAAGCGACACGCCGTCGCCATTTATCACAAAAATTTATTTCTGTTGAAGAGCTGGATACTGCAAATTTGAACGTTAAAGCAATGCAGGCCAGTGTAGATGAAGCCAAAGCTTCGTTAAAACAGGCGCAATGGCAACTGGCACAAACGGAAGTTCGTGCTCCTGTAGCAGGTTGGGTCACAAATCTGTCCACCCGCGTTGGCGATTACGCGACCACCGGAACTCCTCTTTTCGCCCTCATTGACAGCAAATCGTTTTATGTCATGGGGTATTTTGAAGAAACTAAACTGCAACATATTCGTGAAGGTGCTCCTGCCCAAATCACTTTATACAGTGGCAATGTGAAGTTACAGGGTCACGTTTCCAGCATTGGGCGAGCTATATATGATCAGAGTGTCGAGAGTGATTCTGGTCTGGTACCCGATATCAAACCTAATGTGCCCTGGGTTCGTCTGGCACAACGGGTGCCCGTACGCATCGAATTCAATCACCTGCCCAAAGATGTAACTCTGGTTGCTGGCACAACATGCAGCGTGGCGATTGGCCAATAAATGAAAGTTCCCAGCCTCCGAAATGCCCCCTGGATACGGGCTACAACTGCACAATGGCGCTATGCACTAAGAAATTGCATTGCTATGTGTCTGGCATTGACGGTGGCTTACTATTTCGATCTTGACGAACCTTATTGGGCAATGACCTCTGCTGCAGTAGTGAGCTTTCCTACGGTTGGTGGTGTTATCAGTAAAAGTTTTGGTCGAATCGGAGGAAGCCTGCTTGGTGCCACCGCAGCGCTTCTTCTCGCCGGGCATACTCTGAATGAACCCTGGTTTTTTCTACTGAGCATGTCGGCATGGATTGGATTTTGCACCTGGGCTTGCGCGCACTTCAGTAATAACGTTGCTTACGCTTTTCAACTGGCAGGCTATACCGCAGCAATCATTGCCTTCCCGATGATCAATATTACCGAAAGCACCCAACTCTGGGATATCGCCCAGGCGCGGGTCTGTGAAGTGATTGTGGGGATCTTATGTGGGGCGATGATGATGATGGTTTTGCCCAGCACCTCCGATGGCACCACACTTTTAACCTCATTAAAGAATATGAATGCCCGCCTGCTGGAACATGCCCGGCTGTTGTGGCAACCGGAAACAACAGAAGCCATTCGCTCAGCACATGAAGGTGTTATTGGACAGATTTTAACCATGAATCTTCTGCGTATTCAGGCCTTCTGGAGTCACTACCGTTTCCGTCGCCATAACGCCCTGTTGAATGCGTTGTTGCATCGGCAACTTCGGTTAACCAGTGTTATTTCCAGTCAGAGAAGGATGCTGGTTAACTGGCCCTCACCGCCTGACAATACGCGAAAAGTTATTGAAAATCTTCTTACTGCTCTAGCCGATCCACATACGCATTTTTATACCGTTGCGCGGCTCCTTGCTCCACTTTATCCATATGATAAAAGTGATTACCGCCATGTCGCCTTCTGGCTACGACTGAGATATTTTGCGAGATTATTTCTGAAAAGCAGCCAGCAGCTACAAATGATGCAAAACGGAGCTGCACCAGAGCAAATCTCAATAACCCGGACGCCAGCACTCGCCCGCCATACTGATAATGCCGAAGCTGCGTGGAGTGGATTGCGTACCTTCAGTACGTTAATGGTAATCGGCGCATGGAGTATTGGAGCACAGTGGGAATATGGTTCAGGTGCATTAACGCTCGCAGCCATAAGTTGCGTACTCTACTCAGCTGTTGCGGCCCCCTTTAAATCACTTTCATTACTGATGCTTACTCTGGTTCTACTTTCGTTATTCAGTTTTGTGGTGAAATTCGGGCTGATGGTACAAATTAGTGAGTTGTGGCAATTTTTGTTCTTTTTGTTTCCTTTACTGACCACAATGCAATTGCTTAAGCTACAAATGCCTAAACTGGCGGCATTATGGGGGCAGCTCATTGTTTTCATGGGATCATTTATCTCTGTTACCAACCCGCCGGTTTATGATTTTGCTGATTTTCTTAATGACAATACCGCGAAAATTGTCGGTGTTGGCATCGCGTGGCTGGCCTTCGCAACCCTTCGTCCAGGTTCTGACGCGCGCAAAAGTCGCCGCCATATTCGCGCGTTACGCCGTAATTTTGTTGATCAGCTTAGCCGTCGCCCTTCACTTAGCGAAAGCGAGTTTGAATCTCTGACTTACCATCATGTCAGTCAGCTAAGTAATAGTCAGGATGCGCCAGCCCGCCGCTGGTTGTTACGTTGGGGAGTCGTACTACTGAATTGTTCACATGTGGTCTGGCAATTGCGTGACTGGGAGTCACGCTCAGATCCACTTGCGCGTGTCAGGGATAACTGTATTGCATTGCTGCGGGGAGTGATGAGTGAGCGTGGCGTTCAGCAACGTTCGCTGGCTGCCACGCTTGAAGAGTTACAACGTATTTGTGATGCACTTGTCCGTCATCATCAACCTGCCGCCCAGGAGCTGGCGGCAATTGTCTGGCGACTGCACTGCTCGCTTTCGCAACTTGAGCACGCGCCGGCGCAAGGTACGCTGGGCTCTTAGTTACTTAATCACTCCACAGGCATAGCGTTCACCGCCACCGCCCAGCGGTTTAGGTTGATCGGACATATTATCGCCGCCAACGTGAACCATCAGTGCTTTGTCTTTGATTTCATCCAGTGATTTCAGACGAGGCGCGATGACAGCATCGGTAGCTTTGCCGTCATTATTGACTACCAGTGCAGGCAGATCGCCTAAATGTCCGGCACCTTCTGGCCCTTCATGTTTACCGGTATTTTGTGGATCAAGATGCCCGCCTGCGGATTCCGCGGCGCTGGCTTTTCCATCTTTGGTGGCTGGCTGGCAGCTTCCTTTTGCATGAATATGGAAGCCATGTTCACCGGGAGGTAATGCTTTCAGATCGGGCGAAAACTCCAGACCTTTATCGGTTTCAGTAATGGTGACGCTACCAATTGTCTGCCCAACCCCTTGCGACGTAACGAGGTTCATCTCGACTTTTTCACTGGCAGCTTGTGCGCCGGTCGCAACAACCAGCGCCAGAATGGCCAGACTAAAACGTTTCATAGGACCTCCGTTCATTGTGCATTCCTGAATAAGTGTAAACCAGTGACACATTTTTGAACGGCGGCTATTCCTAAAAGTGCTTACGGTACGTCGTAACCTAGTGCTGCTTTACGGATACGGAACCATTGTTGACGGGTCATTTTCAATGTTTCTGCTTCGACAGCCGCCCGTACACGCTCAATTTTACCTGAGCCGATAATTGGCAGCGGCTGCGACGGTAAACGTAACACCCAGGCGTAAACCACCTGTTCAATAGAGCCCGCGTTTAACTCCTCCGCCACCACAGCCAGTTCATCACGCAGCGGCTGGAAATAATCATCATTAAACAGACGACCACCACCAAGGCAGGACCACGCCATCGGACGAACACGCAGTTGCTGCAGTTGGTCGAGCGTGCCATCCAACAGTAACGGCTGATGCACCGGGGATATTTCCACCTGATTAGTGGCAAGGGTAAACGGCAGACGCGATTGCAACAGCGCAAATTGCGCAGGCGTAAAGTTCGATACGCCAAAATGACGCACTTTGCCGCTCTGATGCAGATGCTTAAACGCGTCTGCCACTTCATCGGC
This sequence comes from Escherichia fergusonii ATCC 35469, assembly GCF_000026225.1. Classification (NCBI taxonomy): domain Bacteria; kingdom Pseudomonadati; phylum Pseudomonadota; class Gammaproteobacteria; order Enterobacterales; family Enterobacteriaceae; genus Escherichia; species Escherichia fergusonii. The sequence continues at coordinate 1,436,683 of NC_011740.1, read as the reverse complement.
ATCCATTAACGGGTCTGGTCGGTGGATTAACAGCAGATCCAGATGATCGGTCGCGAGATTAATCAGCGACTGTTCGGCGCTCTTAATGATGTGATCGCGGTCAGTAATATAATGACCAATGACATTTTCTTCACGCGCGGTCGTCGCGATACCGCATTTGCTGACAATTTCCATCCGTTCACGCAGATGAGGTGCCAGTTTCAGTGCCTCGCCAAACGCTGCTTCGCACTGATAGCCGCCATAAATATCAGCGTGGTCCACGGTAGTTACGCCGAGATCCAGATGCTCTTCAATAAAGCTGACCAGCTGGCGGGCGGACATATTCCAGTCCATCAATCGCCAGTAGCCCATCACAAAACGGGAAAACTCCGGGCCTTGCGGTGCAATAGTAATACGCTGAACCATAATCGCTTCCTCTTATCAGATATGAGAGGAGTATACGCAAGATTATGTTCAAAAGAGTGATGGTTGCTCCGGTTCGTCTGATGACGCTGGCTTATTTGCACGTAATTTGCGCGTTAATCGCTGCCGACAAAGGCGCAGCACCTCTTGTTTTTCGCCATCGCTCATTTTATTCCAGTTAAAACGCTCATCCCGACTACGAAAACAGCCGCGACAAAATCCGCGTTCGTCAGACTGGCAAATTCCCCGGCACGGGCTCTGGACGGGAAAGAACTCTAATTGCTCCGCCACCTCGCCCTCCTCAGATAAGATTATTACCATTATTGAAGCTGTTAATGCCCAAAGTAGCAACTTTGCTTGCACTAGACCGACTGGTCTACTACACTCCAACACATGAACAAACACACCGAACATGATACTCGCGAACATCTCCTGGCGACGGGCGAACAACTTTGCCTGCAACGTGGATTCACCGGGATGGGGCTAAGCGAATTACTAAAAACTGCTGAAGTGCCGAAAGGGTCCTTCTATCACTACTTTCGCTCTAAAGAAGCGTTTGGCGTTGCCATGCTTGAGCGCCATTACGCCGCATATCACCTGCGACTGACTGAGTTGCTGCAATCCGGCGAAGGTAACTACCGCGACCGCATACTGGCTTATTACCAGCAAACACTGAACCAGTTTTGCCAACATGGAACCATCAGTGGTTGCCTGACAGTAAAACTCTCTGCCGAAGTGTGCGATCTGTCAGAAGATATGCGCAGCGCGATGGATAAAGGGGCTCGCGGCGTGATCGCCCTGCTCTCTCAGGCGCTGGAAAATGGCCGTGAGAACCATTGTTTAACCTTTTGTGGCGAACCGCTGCAACAGGCACAAGTGCTTTACGCACTGTGGCTTGGCGCGAATTTGCAGGCCAAAATTTCGCGCAGTTTCGAGCCACTGGAAAACGCGCTGGCCCATGTAAAAACCATTATTGCGACGCCTGCCGTTTAGCAGGCATTTTTTATCACCAGACCACCGGGAGCCTTTATGTCATCTGAAAAACTGTATTCCCCACTGAAAGTGGGCGCGATCACGGCGGCAAACCGTATTTTTATGGCACCGCTGACGCGTCTGCGCAGTATTGAACCGGGTGACATCCCTACCCCGTTGATGGCGGAATACTATCGCCAACGAGCCAGTGCCGGTTTGATTATTAGCGAAGCCACGCAAATTTCTGCCCAGGCAAAAGGATATGCAGGCGCGCCTGGCATCCATAGTCCGGAGCAAATTGCCGCATGGAAAAAAATCACCGCTGGCGTTCATGCTGAAAATGGTCATATGGCCGTGCAGCTGTGGCACACCGGACGCATTTCTCACGCCAGCCTGCAACCTGGCGGTCAGGCACCGGTAGCGCCTTCAGCACTTAGCGCGGGAACACGTACTTCTCTGCGCGATGAAAATGGTCAGGCGATCCGCGTTGAAACATCCATGCCGCGTGCGCTTGAACTGGAAGAGATTCCGGGTATCGTCAATGATTTCCGTCAGGCCATTGCTAACGCGCGTGAAGCCGGGTTTGATCTGGTGGAGCTCCACTCTGCTCACGGTTATTTGCTGCATCAGTTCCTTTCTCCTTCTTCAAACCATCGTACCGATCAGTACGGCGGCAGCGTGGAAAATCGCGCACGTCTGGTGCTGGAAGTGGTCGATGCCGGGATTGAAGAATGGGGAGCCGACCGCATTGGCATTCGTGTTTCGCCAATCGGTACTTTCCAGAACACGGATAATGGCCCAAATGAAGAAGCCGATGCACTATATCTGATTGAACAACTGGGCAAACGTGGCATAGCTTACCTGCATATGTCCGAACCGGACTGGGCGGGAGGCCAACCGTATACTGATGCGTTCCGCGAAAAAGTACGCGCCCGTTTCCTCGGTCCGATTATCGGCGCAGGTGCCTACACGGTAGAAAAAGCCGAAACGTTGATCGGCAAAGGATTGATTGATGCGGTGGCATTTGGTCGTGACTGGATTGCGAACCCGGATTTGGTTGCCCGCTTGCAGCGCAAAGCTGAGCTTAACCCACAGCGTGCCGAAAGTTTCTACGGTGGCGGCGCGGAAGGCTATACCGATTACCCGACGCTGTAATCCAACATTGCGAGCGGCGCAAAGCCGCCGCTATACTAAAACAACATTTTGAATCTGTTAGCCATTTTGAGGATATAAAGATGCGTCTTCTTCATACCATGCTGCGCGTTGGCGATCTGCAACGCTCCATCGATTTTTATACCAAAGTACTGGGCATGAAACTGCTGCGTACCAGCGAAAACCCGGAATACAAATACTCACTGGCGTTTGTTGGCTATGGCCCGGAAACCGAAGAAGCAGTGATTGAACTGACCTACAACTGGGGCGTGGATAAATACGAACTCGGCACTGCTTATGGTCACATCGCGCTTAGCGTAGATAACGCCGCTGAAGCGTGCGAAAAAATCCGTCAGAACGGCGGTAACGTCACCCGTGAAGCGGGTCCGGTAAAAGGCGGCACTACGGTTATCGCGTTTGTGGAAGATCCGGACGGTTACAAAATTGAATTAATCGAAGAGAAAGACGCCGGTCGCGGTCTGGGCAACTAATCTTCTGCCGGGCGTGAACTCATCACGCCCGCATCTTTACTGCATCGGCAAGTAATATTTGTCATAATGCGCGCTGCAATTTATCCGTATTAAGAGAATCAGATGTCCGATAACGCTCAACTTACCGGTCTGTGTGACCGTTTTCGTGGTTATTATCCTGTTGTTATTGATGTTGAAACGGCAGGGTTTAACGCTAAAACTGATGCACTGCTTGAGATCGCTGCTATCACGCTGAAAATGGATGAGCAAGGCTGGCTGATGCCGGACAATACGTTGCATTTTCATGTTGAACCTTTCGAAGGGGCGAATCTGCAACCGGAAGCCCTTGCCTTTAACGGCATCGATCCGAACGATCCACAACGTGGTGCAGTACGCGAATATGATGCCCTGCATGCCATCTTTAAAATGGTGCGTAAAGGCATTAAAGATACAGGCTGTAACCGCGCCATTATGGTTGCGCATAATGCGACCTTCGATCACGGTTTTCTGATGGCAGCAGCCAACCGTGCTTCTCTCAAACGTAACCCTTTTCATCCGTTTGTGACCTTTGATACCGCCGCACTCAGCGGGCTTGCACTAGGGCAGACGGTACTCTCTAAAGCCTGTACTGCGGCGGGAATGGCATTCGATAGCACTCAGGCACACTCAGCACTGTATGACACTGAACAAACGGCAATGCTGTTTTGCGAAATCGTTAACCGCTGGAAACGTCTTGGCGGCTGGCCGCTTCCCGTTACGCCTGAAGAGTGAAATGCAGAGCCTGAGAACGTTACAAGTTGACGTTTTAAGTGCAATACTGTTCCTCCAGAGGAGTCGACATCCGGGGGAACAGCATTTATGGCAGAAAATAACCCATCATCATCTTCCCTACCGGAGTTTTTTTCACCCGCCACTCGTGAATGGTTTTCTTCAACATTCAGCCAGCCGACACCCGTTCAGGCACAAACATGGACAGTGACCGCCGCAGGTCAAAATGCGCTGGTGATTGCACCCACCGGTTCAGGTAAAACGCTCGCGGCTTTTTTATTCGCCCTCGATCAGCTGTTTCGCCAGCCACATACCGAGTCAGGGGATAAAACCAGTCGTATCCTTTATATCTCGCCGATAAAAGCACTGGCGACTGATGTGCACCGCAATTTGCAGATACCGTTACAGGGTATCCGGGACGCCCGATACAAACGCGGAGATGCAGAAGTTACGATAACGGTTGGGATGCGCTCCGGTGATACTTCCTCGCAAGAACGCGCAAAACTTGTTCGTCATCCGCCCGATATTTTAATTACCACGCCTGAATCGCTTTATTTATTACTGACTTCTCGCGCCCGTGAAACTTTGCGCGGCATAGAAACGGTGATAATCGATGAAGTTCATGCCGTAGCGGGTAGCAAGCGTGGCGCGCACCTTGCGCTAAGTCTGGAACGACTGGATGCCCTGCTTTCACAACCTGCACAGCGAATTGGCTTATCAGCAACCGTGCGTCCGGTCTCAGATGTGGCGCAATTTATCGGGGGGATTCATCCTGTAACCGTAGTTAATCCCGCAGTCAGCCGTATTCCTGATATTCGTATTGTGGTACCCGTCGCCAACCTGGATAACGTAGTAGCGAATCATAGCGAAGCGGGAGAATCCAGCCTGACAGGAAGAGAAGGTTCCATCTGGCCCTATATTGAAAATGGAATTCTTGATCAGATCCTCAGTCACCGTTCAACCATCGTTTTTACTAACTCCCGGGGCCTTGCGGAAAAGCTCACGGCGAGGCTTAACGAATTATATGCCGCTCGTACGCATCATCGCCCTTCCCGGCAAACGGAAGTTGCTCAGTACGATTCATTAACAGGAGCAACATCCAACCGTGTGCAGACGGGTACAGAATTTATTGCCCGCTCTCACCATGGCTCAGTTTCTAAAGAACAACGCGCGATAACTGAACAATCTTTAAAATCAGGAGAATTGCGCTGCGTTGTCGCTACCTCAAGCCTGGAATTGGGTATTGATATGGGCGCGGTCGATCTCGTTATTCAGGTTGCAACGCCTCTCTCTGTGGCCAGTGGTCTGCAACGAATTGGTCGGGCAGGACATCAGGTCGGAGGAATTTCAAAAGGGCTGTTTTTCCCCCGCACACGGCGGGATCTGATTGACTCTGCTGTCATTGTTGGTTGTATGCAGGCCGGAAGACTGGAAAAGCTCACGCCGCCGGGTAATCCCTTAGATGTGCTGGCACAGCAGACGGTTGCCGCCGCAGCCATGGATACGCTCAATGTTGATGCGTGGTTTGCACTCGTGCGCCGGGCTTCTCCATGGCGGGAATTATCACGCAACATTTTTAATGCCACGCTCGATATGCTCAGTGGCCGCTTTCCCTCGGGGGATTTCAGCGTCTTTCGACCTCGTCTTATCTGGAATCGTGAAACAGGAGAAATCATCGCGCGGCCTGGCGCGCACCTTCTCGCCGTCACCAGTGGCGGAACTATCCCTGATCGTGGGATGTACAGCGTAATGCTTCCTGAAAGCGAAGAACAGGCAGGCTCCCGACGTGTAGGTGAACTGGATGAGGAAATGGTTTACGAATCACGCGTTAATGACATTATCACCCTCGGCGCAACGTCCTGGCGTATCCAACAAATCACCCGCGACCAGGTGATTGTGACACCTGCACCAGGGCGCTCTGCTCGTCTGCCCTTCTGGCGCGGTGAAGGCAGCGGACGACCTGCAGAATTGGGGGAAATGACAGGCGATTTTCTCCAGGCCGCTTCCAACGAAAATTTTTATGTCAATCTTCCCCCATGGTTAGCAGCCGAAAACGTTATCAACAATATTAAAAGCCTGATTGATGAACAGCGGGAAGCCACGGGCGTAGTTCCTGCCAGTCGTCACCTGGTGCTGGAGCGCTGTCGTGATGAAATGGGTGACTGGCGCATCATGCTGCACTCTCCATGGGGACGTCGAGTTCATGAACCCTGGGCACTGGCGATCGCCGGAAGGCTGCATGCGCACTGGGGCGCAGATGCTTCAGTTGTTGCCAGCGATGATGGTATTGTTGCACGCCTGCCAGATAGCGAAGGGAAATTACCCGATGCTTCTCTGTTTTTGTTCGATGCAGATACACTTGAGCGCATCGTACGTGAAGCAGTAGGCAATACCGCGCTTTTTGCCGCGCGCTTTCGTGAGTGTGCCGCTCGCTCACTGCTAATGCCCGGTCGTACGCCAGGGCATCGCACACCACTCTGGCAACAGCGTCTACGGGCAGGCCAGTTACTGGAAATTGCTCAGGGATATCCTGATTTCCCGATAATTCTGGAAACAGCAAGAGAATGTTTGCAGGATGTCTATGATCTGTCGTCACTCCATCAGTTAATGCATCGCCTTAACGGTGGTGAAATCCAGATTTCTGAAGTCACTACCACCACACCCTCACCTTTCGCCGCTAACCTGCTTTTCGGTTATGTTGCGGAATTTATCTATCAATCCGATGCCCCACTGGCTGAGCGAAGAGCTTCAGTACTCGCACTGGATAGCGAATTATTGCGAAATCTGCTGGGGCAAGGTGATCCTACAGAACTGCTTGATCCACGCATTAATCAACAGCTGGAAGATGAGTTGCAACGGCGGGTAGCAGAAAGACAAGCCAAAGGTAAAGAAGGCGTTTACGACCTTTTGCGTGAACTGGGACCGATGAATCTGCAAGCATTAAATGCGCGGCACGTCGCCAGTACAGCAGAAATTGAAAATTATCTTGCGCAGCTTGCTGAGGAAAAACGGATATTCTCAACGGATATAAGAGGAACTCATCAGTACGCCAGTATGGAAGATGCAGCAACATTGCGTGATGCCCTTGGCATCAAATTACCCACCGATATTACGGATTCCTTACTGCATCACGTTAAAGCCCCCCTACGGGATCTATTGCTCCGCTTTATCCATACCCATACCTTGTTCAGCGCTGAACAATTAGCCAGTCAATTTGGTCTTGGTGTTGCGGTGGTGGATGAGCAATTAGCATTGTTGCGAGAACAAGGGCTGGTTTTATGCCTACATCAACAGACAAACCAACACGAATCAGCGTGGATTAGTGAAGAGAACTTTCGCCGCTTGCGTCTGCGATCACTCCAGGCAGCACGAGAAGCTACTCGCCCTGTTTCTGCGAATATCTATACCCGCCTGCTTCTGGAGTGCCAGGGGATTTTGCCAACAACGGATGGTAGTGCGGCATTGTTTAATCAGGCAACACAGGGGATCTATGAAGGCACTGAAGGTGTGGTTCGGGTCATTGAACAACTCGCCGGGTTAGGTATTCCAGCCTCGTTATGGGAAAGCCAGATCTTTCCTGCACGCGTACAGGATTATTCAACAGAAATGTTGGACGAACTGCTGGCAACAGGTGTGGTGGTCTGGTCCGGGCAGAGAAAATTAGGTGAAGATGATGGTCTGGTCGCCTTACATTTACAGGAGTATTGTGCAGAAACACTGACGCTGCCACCACTTGATGCTCCTTCGCTCTCACCGCTACAGCACGCAATTTTACGTATACTGGCAAGTGGTGGCGCATGGTTTGCACAACAAATTAGTCTGCAGGTTACTCCTCAACCGGGAGATGCCAACCAGTTCCACGAGGCCTTGTGGGGGTTGGTCTGGCAAGGATATATCACCAGTGATATCTGGACACCACTTCGCGCACTAACGCGAGCGGCACCTCCTGTTCGTCATCAGTCGCGCAGAACCTCACGACTGCGTCGGGGACATGTAAGCTATGCTCCACGCCCGGAAAGTGCGTTGCCGCGAGCGTCTTATCATACCGCCGCTCTTGTCGGACGTTGGTCTCTATTGCCAACAGCGCCTATGGACACCACCGAACAGATGCTGGCCCAGACAGAGAACATACTTGATCGCTATGGCATTATTAGCAGACGTGCAGTTATGGCTGAAAATCTGGCGGGTGGATTTCCGGCAATGCAGACGCTTTGCCGAAGTATGGAGGACACAGGACGTATTTTACGTGGGCGCTTTGTAGAGGGATTAGGGGGCGCACAGTTTGCAGAAAGAAATACCATCGACCGGTTACGTGATCTCGCTGCCACTTTAGCGCTAAAGGCGAAGTTTACACCCGTTAGCCTGTCAGCCAGCGATCCTGCTAATCCCTGGGGATATTTGCTGCCCTGGCCCGAACATTCATCTTCTCTTGTTCCCACTCGCCGCACGGGTGCATTGGTGGTGATTTGCGGTGGGCGATTACAGTTATATTTGGCTCAGGGAGGAAGGAAAATGCTTGTCTGGTATCACAACGAAAGTGAAATTTTGCTGCCAGATGTATTACAAGCCTTAACCAATGGGCTACGTCGTGAGCCTCGATTGCGTTTTACTCTGCTGGAAATCAATGACAAACCTGTCCGCCAGTCACCGTTATTCACCCCTTTACGCGAAGTCGGTTTTTCCAGTTCCCCCCAGGGGCTGGACTGGGGATAAGATTAAGAAAAAGGGAATCTTATTTTACAAGATTCCCCTGAGACTGATGGCAAACGCCAAATTGCCAGATGCGCTTAGCCAGTGACGGTGATTTATTCAGCGTCAGTCTGATCTTTATATTTTGCAGCGGTTTCTTTAATTAACTGCTGCAATTCGCCACGCTGATACATTTCAATCACGATATCACAGCCGCCGACCAGCTCGCCGTCTACCCACAACTGCGGGAATGTCGGCCAGTTGGCATATTTCGGTAACTCAGCACGAATATCTGGGTTCTGCAAAATATCAACATAAGCAAAACGCTCACCGCAAGCGGACAGCGCCTGCACTGCCTGAGCGGAAAAACCGCAGCTAGGGAGTTTTGGCGAACCTTTCATGTACAGGAGAATCGGGTTTTCAGTGATCTGGCGCTGGATTTTTTCGATTGTGGAGCTCATTGTCTTGCTTCCTTAACTTCTTTACGACAGAAACCTGCATTGTAACGGCACAGGCTGCTATCAGAAAATAACATTTTCATTACGCTTATTAATTTTATCCCCTGTTGCCAAAAGTTGCATTGAAAATATTGTTTACGACCTTGCTGAGCACGTTTCAATCTCAGGGTATGGCCCTGGTTAATCACGCCGTTTTTTTGCGCTATTTAACGAAACGCAATTTTTAACAATTAAAGCTATTAACTTTTTTACTTTCTTTAGTTTAGAATCATCGAGTTTTGTAAATCACCCGCAGGCATGATGGACCTGCCTTTACAGAGGATTGCTCAGTGGCGCGGATAAACCGAATCTCGATCACGCTCTGTGCTTTGCTGTTTACTACACTCCCTTTCACGCCAATGGCCCATGCTTCCAAGCAAGCCAGGGCAACGTCTGCCACAACGCATGTAACACAAAAGGCAGAGAAAAAGAAAAGCACGACCACAACGAAAAAAACAGCGAAAGCCAGTAAGAACACCAATAAAAAAGCCGTCAGCAAAAATAAAACTAGCAGTAAAACCGCCTCATCGTCTAAAAAACGTCTTAACACATCACCCGCTAAAGTCAGCAAAACAGCCAGCCACAAGGCTAAAGCAACCACCAAAAAGGTAACGACTGTCGCCTGGACCGAGAAATGCACACCACGTAAAGGGCGTAAACCAGTCTGTGTAAAAGTGCGTAATGCCGCGCCAGGCACCATTGCTGATGCCCATAAAGCCAGAGTGCAAAAAGCCACTAAAACGGCAATGAACAAACTAATGCAGCAAATTGGCAAACCGTATCGTTGGGGAGGCACGTCTCCACGCACAGGATTTGATTGCAGTGGTCTGGTTTATTACGCCTACAAAGATCTGGTTAAATTCCGCATTCCTCGTACTGCTAATGAGATGTATCACCTGCGTGATGCGGCGCCCATTGAACGCAGTGAATTGAAAAATGGTGATCTGGTGTTCTTTCGTACCCAAGGTCGTGGTACTGCAGATCATGTAGGGGTTTATGTGGGTAACGGAAAATTCATCCAGTCGCCGCGTAGTGGTCAGGAAATCAAAATCACCTCTTTGAGTGAAGATTACTGGCAACGCCATTATGTCGGCGCTCGCCGGGTGATGACCCCACAAACCATCCGCTAAAAATTTACCCTGTTGTGAACGCAACAGGGTAAGTTCATCTTTTGTCTCACCTTTTATTTTGTTACCCTATCCTCACGCACAATAAGGCTATTGTGCGTATACTCGTCATAATTCAGGTTGCATGGGAGATGGTTGCGTTCGCTTACTGTCTGCCTGCCCCCCTAATTAAGTAGAGTAATTCCAATAATGAAGAAGGAGAGTAGCAATGTCGTTTGAATTACCTGCACTACCGTATGCCAAAGATGCATTGGCTCCGCACATCTCTGCGGAAACCATTGAGTACCACTATGGCAAACATCACCAGACGTATGTCACTAACCTGAACAACCTGATCAAAGGTACCGCGTTTGAAGGTAAGTCTCTGGAAGAGATTATTCGTAGCTCTGAAGGTGGCGTATTTAACAACGCCGCTCAGGTCTGGAACCACACCTTCTACTGGAACTGCCTGGCTCCGAATGCTGGCGGTGAACCAACAGGTAAACTCGCGGAAGCCATCGCAGCCTCTTTCGGTAGCTTTGCTGACTTCAAAGCACAGTTTACTGATGCGGCTATCAAAAACTTTGGTTCTGGCTGGACCTGGTTGGTGAAAAACAGCGATGGCAAACTGGCTATCGTGTCGACCTCTAACGCGGGCACTCCGCTGACTACTGACGCGAAACCGCTGCTGACCGTTGACGTCTGGGAACACGCTTACTACATCGACTATCGTAATGCACGTCCTGGCTACCTGGAGCATTTCTGGGCACTGGTAAACTGGGAATTTGCTGCGAAAAACTTCGCTGAGTAATTGTGATAACGCAGAAGGCTTTCCCTTCTGCGTTTTTGTTTGCTATCAACCCGCCACGCATACCGCCTCAGGTTGTTTACGCGCCGAAATAAACACCAACAGTAACGCCACCCCGGCAATGATTGCCCCCATCACCGGAACAAAACTGTAGCCCAGGCCGCCGGATATCACCGCGCCACCAGCTGCCGCACCTAAAGCGTTTCCTAAATTAAACGCCCCAATATTGACCGAAGAAGATAGCCCCGGCGCTTCACTGGCAACGCGCATCACCCGCATTTGCAATGGTGGAACAACAGCAAAGGTAGCCGCCCCCCAGACAACCATCGCGACCGCGGCACCATACTCATTGCGTGCCAGGAATGGAATCAGCAACATAATCACCATCAGCAAGAATAAAAAGCCTTTTAGCGTTCCATTCACAGAGCGATCAGCAAATTTGCCGCCCAGGTAATTGCCGATAGAAAAACCAACACCAATCAACACCAGCATTGCCGTTACGAACACAGGCGTCGCATGGGTAATGGTTTGTAATACAGGAGAGATATAGGTATAGAGCGTAAACATGGCCCCCGCGCCCAGTACCGTGGTCAGCAGTGCTGAGAGCACTTGCGGTCGTAACAGCACACCCAGTTCTTTTTTGACATCTGGCCGTGCCCCTGCCCCACCTTTTGGTAAAGAGAACCAAAGACTGACCATTGAAACCACCCCTAACACTGCCGTTGCCATAAAGGACATTCGCCAGCCAATTGTTTCACCAAGCCAGGTGGCTGCGGGTACGCCACCAATATTAGCCAGCGTCAACCCCATAAACATCGTGGCAACGGCACTCGCCTGCTTGTGCTTAGGCACTACGCTTGCAGCGACAACCGAACCAAGACCGAAGAAGGCGCCATGGTTAAGGCTGGTCAAAATACGTGACAACATTAATGTGGTGTAATCTGGCGCAATCGCAGAAAGTACATTACCAAGCGTAAAGATTGCCATCAGAAAAATCAGGGCGTTACGTCGGGCGCGATGAGAAAGTAACAATGTCATTAAAGGCGCACCAACCATGACTCCCACGGCATAGGCACTAATCAACATACCAGCCGCAGGTATGGAGACATCCACACCACGAGCGATCACAGGCAACAAGCCCATTGGGGAGAATTCCGTTGTCCCAATACCAAATGCGCCAATTGCCAGCGCCAGCAAGGGATAATTTATCTTCATGCTTCGACTCCACGTCTTCGCGTTTTACGCGATACCTAAGTAAGTGGAGAAAAGCATGACATCAATCACAAAATAATGAAAATAACAAATTTACAAAACACTTTTGCAGATTTGCTAACAATTGGAGAAGAGCGAATGAGGGAGAGAATTCTCCCTCGGGGTAAAAATCAGTGCAGAGCTGCGGTCAGACCACCCGCAACGATCAAAGCGAGGACGATTAAGGTCGTAATTAAAGAGTATTTCAGATCATTGCTCATCAAGTTTTCTCCTTTTTATTCCCACACAAAAAGTGATGTAGCGCATTTTTGCATACATTTGGCTAAAAATCTCCCGCCATTTAGCGTGATAACTGTTTTTAGCACTTCCCCTTTTGGTCAAGATCGGCCAAAATTCCACGCTTACAAGTATAGCGTACCGGCCATTGACCCCTTCCTGTCGTTCCGTGTCGTATTTTCCGGCGTGCCGCAACCCTGACGTTGCGCTCAGGGTGTGTAAAGGCAAACGTTTACCTGGCATTTAATGGAGTTATGGATCGGGTCTGGAGTGAGATGTAATGGCAACAATCAAAGATGTAGCGAAGCGAGCAAACGTTTCCACTACAACTGTTTCACACGTAATCAACAAAACACGCTTTGTTGCGGAAGAAACCCGTAATGCCGTCTGGGCAGCAATCAAAGAATTGCATTATTCTCCGAGCGCCGTTGCTCGAAGTCTGAAGGTTAACCACACCAAGTCAATCGGCCTGCTGGCAACCAGTAGTGAAGCTGCTTATTTTGCGGAAATCATTGAAGCGGTTGAGAAAAACTGCTTCCAGAAAGGCTACACGCTGATTTTGGGTAATGCCTGGAACAACCTGGAAAAGCAACGTGCTTACCTTTCCATGATGGCGCAAAAGCGCGTGGATGGATTGCTGGTAATGTGTTCTGAATATCCAGAGCCCTTGCTCACCATGCTGGAAGAGTATCGCCACATCCCAATGGTGGTCATGGATTGGGGTGAGGCAAAAGCTGATTTCACCGATGCCGTGATTGATAACGCTTTTGAAGGCGGATACATGGCAGGTCGTTACCTGATTGAACGTGGACACCGCGATATCGGCGTAATCCCCGGACCTCTGGAACGTAATACCGGCGCGGGTCGTCTGGCAGGCTTTATGAAAGCGATGGAAGAAGCGCTGATTAAAGTGCCGGAAAACTGGATCGTACAGGGAGATTTCGAACCAGAATCTGGTTATCGCGCAATGCAGCAGATTCTTGCGCAAACGCATCGCCCCACGGCAGTTTTCTGTGGTGGCGATATCATGGCCATGGGTGCATTGTGTGCTGCCGATGAAATGGGCCTGCGTGTACCACAAGATATTTCAGTGATCGGTTATGATAACGTGCGCAACGCCCGTTACTTCACGCCAGCACTGACAACTATTCACCAGCCAAAAGATTCACTGGGCGAAACAGCATTCAACATGTTGCTGGACCGTATTGTGAATAAGCGTGAAGAACCGCAATCCATTGAAGTACATCCGCGCCTGATTGAACGTCGTTCTGTCGCAGATGGTCCTTTCCGCGACTATCGTCGTTAAGATGTCTTTGTGGGAGCCGATTCTGGCTCCCGCAACCACTCTTTATTCAGCGTTTCGCTGTCTCCCAGATAATCCAGCAACCAGGCGAGCGCTGGTGACATATCGTTTTGCTGCCAGGTAAGACAACAGGCAGCGTCCGGGAATGGATTTTCAAGCTGTAGCGCTACCCATTTACCGCTGTCGATCCACGGCTTGGCAAAATGCGTAGGTACCATCGCCATGCATAACCCAGCGGAAATACAGGTAGCTGAAGACTCCCAGTCCGGTACCACTACCCTTTTTTGGTTATCCAACAACCAGGTAATACGTTTTGGTAGATTTCTTGATGTGTCTTCACGCACCAACGAGGGCCAGTTGCGCAACGTATCATCACTTAATGGCCCCGGCATTGCTGCCAGTGGATGATGACTGGCAACCACGCAACACCAACTCAACATTCCCATATCGCGAAACGTATAGCGCCCCCCTACAGGAATCGCTTGTGTCGCGCCTATAGCCAGTTCCACACGTCCGTCAGCCAGTGCATCCCAGACACCATTGAAGACTTCCTGGAATACGCGCAATTCAACATCGTCAAAATGACGGTAAAAATCGACGATCAATTGACGTGTACGTTCTGGACGAACAATGTTATCCACCGCGATGGCCAACTCACCTCGCCACCCATTGGCAATTTGCTGGCATTGTTGTCGCGTGATCTGCATTTTTTTGATAACAGATCGCCCCTCTTTCAGAAACCATGCTCCCGCCGGAGTCAGTTCTACATCACGGTGTCGGCGTTCGAAAAGAGGCACCGCTAACCATTCTTCCAGTTGTCTTACGGTATAGCTGACGGCAGAAGGCACTCGATGTAATTCCTGTGCTGCTGCGCTAAAGCTGCCATTGCGCGCCACCGCATCAACCACTTCAAGAGAGTATTCAGACCACATATTCTGCCTACAAAATTTTTGAAATCACCCGTCAAATATTAACGTTTCACAATCAGAATTTCACTCCCTACACTTTGCGCCGATGTCTTACTGATAACTACAGAGAATGAATTATGCAACCTGGGAAAGGATTTTTAGTCTGGCTGGCAGGTTTAAGCGTACTCGGTTTCCTGGCAACCGATATGTATTTACCTGCTTTCGCCGCTATACAGGCAGATCTGCAAACCCCGGCTTCTGCCGTTAGTGCCAGTCTCAGTCTGTTTCTGGCGGGCTTTGCCGTCGCGCAGCTGTTATGGGGACCGCTATCAGACCGTTATGGTCGTAAACCAATACTGCTGCTTGGCCTGACCATCTTTGCCCTCGGAAGTTTGGGGATGCTGTGGGTCACTAACGCTGTAGGATTACTCGTTTTGCGCTTTATCCAGGCGATTGGTGTCTGTGCCGCAGCGGTTATCTGGCAGGCACTGGTGACCGATTATTATCCTTCACAAAAAGTTAACCGTATTTTCGCCACGATTATGCCGCTGGTGGGGTTATCTCCTGCCCTGGCGCCGTTAGTGGGAAGCTGGCTACTGGTGCATTTTTCATGGCAATCCATTTTTGCCACGCTGTTTGCCATCACTGTCTTGTTGATGATTCCTGCTCTGCGCCTTAAACCTGCGCGTAAAAATCAGGAAAATAAGCAGCAGTCACTCACTTTCACTACCCTGCTGCGTTCAAAGGCTTACCGTGGCAATGTGCTGATTTATGCAGCGTGTTCTGCCAGCTTTTTCGCCTGGCTGACAGGTTCGCCATTCATTCTCAGTGAAATGGGTTACACCCCGGCGGTGATTGGTTTGAGTTATGTTCCACAGACTATCGCTTTCCTGATTGGTGGTTATGGTTGCCGTGCGGCATTGCAGAAATGGCATGGCCAGCAAATGTTGCCCTGGTTATTGGTACTGTTTGCGCTGAGCGTTATTGCCACCTGGGCGACCAGCTTTATCAATCACGTTTCGCTGGTTGAAATTTTAATTCCGTTCTGTGTGATGGCGATTGCCAATGGTGCGATCTACCCGATTGTTGTGGCGCAGGCGTTACGTCCGTTCCCGCAAGCGACCGGACGTGCAGCTGCGTTGCAAAATACTCTGCAGTTGGGATTATGCTTTCTCGCAAGCCTGGTGGTTTCCTGGCTTATCAGCACCCCGTTACTGACCACAACCAGCGTGATGTTAGCCACTGTTGTGTTGGTTACTGTGGGCTATAAGATGCAAAGCCATGCAGAAACTGCGAACGAATGCTGTCAGCGTAGCGATATGGCACACGGTGAATCGCACTGATAAATTGATATGATTTATGGATAGGTCGCTAAGATTTTTCTGTTGTATGAATGGTTTTTGCGGCCTATACTAATTTTCAGTTGTTAAAAAAGACGATAATTATTATGCGTTAACGGGATCAGGATGTTCCCGGTTTACTATGGATGGTCATTTCGGCAAGGGTTTCTCCCTTCCTCTGTTCTACGTCGGATTCCAGGCTCACGGAATTTTTCCGTGAGATTTCTCACAAAGCCATAAAAGCGACTACGCTGTTTTAAGGTTCTGATCACCGACCAGTGATGGAGAAGCTATGAGTTCATCGTGTATAGAAGAAGTTAGCGTACCGGATGATGACTGGTATCGCATCGCCAACGAATTACTTAGCCGTGCTGACATTACAATCAATGGCTCAGCACCGGCGGATATTCGTGTCAAAAACCCCGATTTTTTTAAACGCGTTTTGCAGGAAGGATCGCTGGGCTTGGGTGAGAGTTACATGGATGGCTGGTGGGAATGCGACAGACTCGATATGTTCTTTAGCAAAGTCCTGCGCGCCGGTCTGGAAAACCAACTCCCCCGCCATCTCAAAGACACACTCCGTATTGCAAGCGCTCGCTTGTTCAACCTGCAAAGTAAAAAACGCGCCTGGATAGTGGGCAAAGAACATTACGATTTGGGTAATGATCTATTCAGCCGAATGCTTGATCCCTACATGCAATATTCCTGCGCTTACTGGAAAGATGCCGATAACCTGGAAGCTGCCCAGCAAGCGAAGTTGAAAATGATTTGCGAAAAATTGCATTTGAAACCAGGGATGCGGGTTCTGGATATCGGCTGTGGCTGGGGCGGCTTGTCGCAGTATCTTGCCACTCATTATGGTGCCAGTGTTGTTGGGGTAACGATTTCTGCTGAGCAACAAAAAATGGCTCAGGAACGTTGCGCCGGGCTAGATGTGGAGATTCTGCTGGAAGATTATCGTGATCTTAACGACCAGTTTGATCGGATCGTTTCGGTTGGGATGTTCGAACATGTCGGGCCAAAGAATTACAACACTTACTTCGAAGTGGTAGACCGTAATTTAAAACCAGACGGTTTATTCCTGCTACACACCATCGGTTCCAAAAAGACCGACCATAATGTTGATCCGTGGATTAACAAATACATTTTCCCTAACGGTTGCCTTCCCTCCGTACGGCAAATTGCCTGTGCCAGTGAGCCACATTTCATTATGGAAGACTGGCATAACTTTGGGGCAGATTATGACACGACGCTGATGGCATGGTATGAACGCTTTCTTGCCGCCTGGCCAGAAATTGCCGATAACTATAGCGAACGCTTCAAGCGTATGTTTACTTACTACCTGAATGCCTGTGCCGGAGCGTTTCGCGCCCGCGATATTCAGCTCTGGCAGGTCGTTTTCTCACGTGGTGTTGAACACGGTTTACGCGTTCCTCGCTAACTAAACCCCCCGCGAAATGCGGGGGTAGCCATCATTGCTTTCAGACCTGCGTCTCGCTGCCTGGCTCTTTCAACGCATTTTCGCGCGCAGCCAGTACGCGCTCTACGGTATCTACCACCGCCTGCGTTTGCGGATCGATTTCAATATTAACGTGCTCTCCCAGTTTCTTTTTACCCAACGTTGTACGCTCCAGTGTTTCTGGAATGAGATGCACACAAAAACGCGTTGGTGTAACTTCACCCACTGTCAGGCTTATTCCATCAATACCGATGAATCCTTTATACAGGATGTATTTCATCAGTTGCTTATCCTGCACTTTGAACCAAATCTGGCGGTTATTTTCCGAGGTTAATATTTTGGCAATTTCTGCTGTGGTCATAATATGACCCGACATCAGATGCCCACCAATTTCATCACTGAATTTGGCTGCACGCTCAACATTCACCCAGTCACCTGGTTGCAGTTCACCAAGATTGGTAATACGCAGCGTCTCTTTCATCAGATCGAAACTAACCTGGTTACCTTTAATTTCGGTCACGGTAAGACAACATCCGTTATGGGCCACCGATGCGCCAGTTTCCAGCCCATCAAGCATATAGTCAGGCAACTCCACGATGTGAGTCCGAAAGTTAGGTTTTTCATCAATAGACACCAACTTCGCCGTGCCTTGCACAATACCGGTAAACATACCTGCAACTCCTGAAATTAATTAACTCATAATGTTCTGCACAATAGCAGGAGGAAAATCAGCTTGCCAGTAAAGCAATCTAAATGGCTATTTTTTCACTGGAGAATTAATAATTCCTCGCTACAATAGACTGAAAATTCCTCAGATTCTTCTTTTCGCTGCCTCTCGAGGCGGCTTTTTTAGTCTCTCATATAACAACAATATAAAAGGTGTTCACGTGCAGAAGTACATAAATGAAGCGCGTCAGTTATTAGCGTTAGCTATTCCGGTGATTCTCGCGCAAATCGCCCAAACCGCAATGGGGTTTGTTGATACGGTCATGGCCGGTGGCTACAGTGCCACGGACATGGCGGCAGTTGCTATTGGTACATCTATCTGGCTACCCGCCATTTTGTTTGGTCATGGCCTGTTACTGGCATTGACTCCGGTTATCGCGCAGCTTAACGGTTCTGGTCGCCGTGAGCGTATCGCTCATCAGGTGCGACAAGGTTTCTGGCTGGCAGGATTTGTTTCGCTGTTGATTATGCTGGTGCTATGGAATGCGGGCTATATCATTCGCGCTATGGATAACATTGATCCTGCTCTGGCAGACAAAGCCGTAGGATACTTACGCGCACTGCTCTGGGGTGCGCCAGGTTATCTCTTCTTCCAGGTAGCTCGTAACCAGTGTGAGGGACTCGCCAAAACCAAACCGGGAATGGTAATGGGATTTATCGGCTTGCTGGTGAACATCCCCGTGAACTATGTGTTCATTTATGGTCATTTCGGTATGCCGGAGCTGGGTGGTGTTGGTTGTGGCGTTGCGACTGCGGCCGTTTATTGGGTCATGTTTGTCGCTATGCTCTCTTACGTGAAAAACGCGCGCTCTATGCGTGATATCCGTAATCAACAGCATTCAGGTAAACCAGATACAGCGGTAATGAAGCGCCTTGTTCAGTTAGGTTTGCCTATTGCCCTGGCGTTATTCTTTGAGGTTACACTCTTCGCCGTGGTTGCGTTGTTAGTATCCCCACTCGGAATTGTCGATGTGGCCGGTCACCAGATTGCCCTGAACTTCAGCTCTCTGATGTTCGTATTACCGCTGTCTTTGTCAGCTGCTGTGACGATCCGCGTTGGTTACCGTCTGGGACAAGGCTCAACACTTGATGCCCAAACAGCTGCTCGTACCGGACTCATGGTAGGTGTATGTATGGCGACAGTGACGGCGATCTTTACTGTCTCGTTCCGTGAACAAATTGCCCTGCTGTATAACGATAATCCGCAAGTCATCACCCTCGCGGCACATTTAATGTTACTGGCTGCGGTTTATCAAATTTCTGACTCAATTCAGGTTATCGGTAGCGGTATTCTCCGTGGTTATAAAGATACGCGTTCTATCTTCTTTATCACGTTCACCGCTTACTGGGTGTTGGGATTACCGAGTGGATATATTCTCGCCCTGACCGACCTGGTCGTGCAACCTATGGGGCCGGCTGGCTTCTGGATTGGCTTTATTATTGGTCTGACTTCAGCGGCCATTATGATGATGCTGCGGATGCGTTACTTACAGCGCCTGCCTTCGGCAATTATTCTGCAGCGTGCTGCGCGATAAACCAGCAATAGCCGCCTGACGGCGGCTATTCTGTCAACATTTTGCATGTTTCCTCCGCAATCGAGTGAAAAACGGAAGAAAATTACCATTTGCCTCTTGCCTCCTCCCATCTCTGCCGCTAATATTCGTCCCCGTTGTCACCCACAACATTGCGTTCATAGCTCAGTTGGTTAGAGCACCACCTTGACATGGTGGGGGTCGTTGGTTCGAGTCCAATTGAACGCACCATCCTGCGTCCGTAGCTCAGTTGGTTAGAGCACCACCTTGACATGGTGGGGGTCGGTGGTTCGAGTCCACTCGGACGCACCAGATTTATTCAATCTGGTGCCACTTCTAAAATTCCTTTTTTCTCCTCTATATTCAAAGCATTAATAGTCTTACACTACCCTTCATGTTCTTTAACGAAGGAGATAAGCGATGGCAACTTTATTACAACTCCATTTTGCATTTAATGGCCCTTTTGGTAACGAAATGGCAGAACAGCTACGCCCACTGGCAGAAACCATTAATCAGGAACCGGGTTTTCTGTGGAAAGTCTGGACTGAAAGTGAAAAAAATCATGAAGCAGGAGGAATCTACCTGTTTGCCAGCGAAGAAACAGCTCTCGCCTATCTGGAAAAACATACTGCACGCCTGAAAAATCTGGGTGTGGAAGAAGTGATTGCCAAAGTTTTTGATGTGAATATCCCATTAAGCCAGATCAATAAAGCAAAGCTGGATTAACTTTTCATTTTTTCAGGGGGATTATTCCCCCGGTTTTAAGCCCCTTCCGAAAATAATCCCCCCGCTGGAACAATGCCCATTTTCATCCACACTTATCAGGTACGACGTTATTGCCTGGAAGACTGACAACCTTATAAACAATAAAAATGGGTAACTGATAATGAGAAGAATAGCCATTGTGGGAGGCGGACCCACCGGGATCTACACCTTAAACTCCCTCCTTGAACAGCAAACGCCGGTTTCTGTCACTCTTTTTGAACAGGCTGATGAAGCGGGTGTCGGGATGCCCTACAGCGACGAAGATAACTCGAAAATCATGCTGGCTAACATTGCGAGTATAGAAATCCCACCAGTAAATATTACTTATCTGGAATGGTTACAACAGCAGAGTGATGAGCATCTCGCGCGCTATGGTATTCAACGCGCTACGTTACACGACCGTCAGTTTTTGCCAAGGATCTTGCTCGGCGAATATTTTCGTGCGCAATTTTTGCAATTGGTGAAGCGGGCTAAAGCACAACATTTTATAGTTAATATTCACGAGTCCTGCCGCGTCACCGATATCGAAGCTACGACAAAGGGCGTGCGTATATGGGCTGAAAACAGTAGCGATGCCGGGGAGTTCGATCTCGCTGTCATTGCTACCGGGCACGTTTGGCCAGATGAAACACAAGCAACGAGATGTTATTTCCCCAGTCCATGGTCAGGATTAATGGAAGCTAAAATTCCCCCCTGTAAAGTGGGAATTATGGGTACCTCACTTAGTGGACTGGATGCAGCAATGGCGGTTGCTATTCAGCACGGTAAGTTCACTGAGTCAGCCAATAAACAGTTGCGATTTCATCTCAATGAAAATAGTGACAATCTGGAGCTGACGCTGATGTCTCGTACAGGTGTCCTGCCGGAGGCCGATTTTTACTGCCCTATTCCCTACGAATCTTTAACTATCGTAACTGCTGCAGCGATTGAACAAGAAATTGCAGCTGGCTCACAAGGTTTACTCAACAGGATATTCCGCCTGATTGTTGCGGAATTAGAAGTTGCTGATCCCGCATGGTGCCAAAGCATTGCCTTAAATACTCTGGATGCAGATAGTTTTGCCACCGCCTGGTTTGCTGAGCGGAAAAGTCATGATCCATTTCTGTGGGCAGAAGCGAATCTTCAGGAGGTAGAGCGAAATAAACGTCAGAAATATACTGTGCCCTGGCGCTATACCATTTTGCGGCTACACGAGGTGGTTCAGGAAATCGTCCCTCACCTTAATGAGGAAGACAGTCAACGGTTTAGTAAGGGGCTCGCGCGGGTATTTATAGATAATTACGCGGCAATACCTTCCGAATCTATCCGCCGACTTCTGGCCCTGCATAAAGCAGGCCTTATTACTGTACTTGCTCTGGGGAACGAGTATGAAATGACTGTTAACGAAACCGAGACTGTGATTACCACCACTGAGTGTAAATACACATTTGATCTGTTTATTGACGCGCGGGGCCAGCGGCCATTGAAGATTAATGATCTCCCCTTTCCACGTTTACGCAAACAACTTGCTGCTTCCGGGGAGGATATTCCTGATATTGGCAGTGATTATACTTTACAGTCACCAGAGATTGTCCGTGGTCGCATTGCCTTTGCGGCACTCCCGTGGCTCATGCATGATCGTCCTTTCGTTCAGGGATTGACAGCATGTGCTGATATTGCTGAGTCGATGGCAAAAGCCATTTCTCAGTCCGCACCATCTCGCCGCAAGTATCTTATATACACCGAAGAATAGAAAAACTGGAGATGGCAAGATTGTCATCTCCAGCTCTGTTATCCCGCAAGCGCTTTGATAACAGTCTCCATTGCCTGCTTTTCCAGTTCTGTACGTTTGATACGCTGATTTGCTAGTGCTGTACGCAATACACCTGCTATCACAATATGTTTTGGCTCCTGACCGAGATCACGCATTTCCAGAACAACCTTGCCAACCACCCGGCACATCTCCCGGTACAAATCGTCTTCTTTTGTTTGATTACCCATACTTTTCGCTCATCGCAAGGTGAAACAAAAAGCTTATATCACTCTGTTGATAAAAACAAAAATCATTAAAAATCAAACAAATAAAACAAGATATTATTGCAAGACTATAAATAATCAATTAAAGCATTATCGGTTGTTGCGCAACGTGACGTGTCTTACACGCGTTTCTGTATGTTGAGCAGAAATAAAAGAGTTGTTAGCAGATATCATCAATCTGCCAGGTTCTGTTTTGAAACACCGTTTTCATTTTCCTTTTTTGCTTTTTTCAGCGTATAATGCGCGCCAATTGTCACTTGAATGGT
Organism: Escherichia fergusonii ATCC 35469; assembly: GCF_000026225.1. Lineage (NCBI taxonomy): Bacteria > Pseudomonadati > Pseudomonadota > Gammaproteobacteria > Enterobacterales > Enterobacteriaceae > Escherichia > Escherichia fergusonii. The sequence continues at coordinate 1,414,016 of NC_011740.1, read as the reverse complement.
TTCAGCCACTTGTACAGTCATACTCAGCGACTAAAAACGACTCTTTCCTGTTGGGCTGAAACGCAAGCACACATTCCTCTGCACGCTACATTGAAGTCACCTATCCTTAGTGCGAGGCATCATTTTTTTCGTAAAACAGGTTTAGCTTCCCGGCCGTGCGCCCCTGAAGCCAGATTTTCCAATCCTTCTCAACTTAAAGACTAAGACTGTCATGAAAAAGACGAAAATTGTTTGCACAATCGGCCCGAAAACCGAATCAGAAGAGATGTTAACCAAGATGCTCGACGCAGGCATGAACGTCATGCGTCTGAACTTCTCTCACGGTGATTACGCAGAACATGGTCAGCGCATCCAGAACTTGCGCAACGTTATGAGCAAAACCGGCAAACAAGCAGCCATCCTGCTCGACACCAAAGGCCCGGAAATCCGTACCATCAAACTGGAAGGCGGTAATGACGTTTCCCTGAAAGCAGGCCAGACCTTTACTTTCACTACTGATAAATCTGTGGTGGGTAACAATGAGATCGTTGCAGTAACTTACGAAGGCCTGACTTCCGACCTGTCTGTTGGCAACACTGTTCTGGTCGATGATGGTCTGATTGGCATGGAAGTTACCGCTATTGAAGGTAACAAAGTTATTTGTAAAGTGCTGAACAACGGCGATCTGGGCGAAAACAAAGGTGTGAACCTGCCTGGTGTTTCCATTGCCCTGCCAGCACTGGCTGAAAAAGACAAACAGGATCTGATCTTCGGCTGCGAACAAGGCGTTGACTTTGTTGCTGCTTCCTTTATTCGTAAACGCTCCGACGTAGAAGAGATTCGCGCACACCTGAAAGCGCACGGCGGCGAAAACATCCAGATCATCTCCAAAATTGAAAACCAGGAAGGCCTGAACAACTTCGACGAAATCCTCGAAGCGTCTGACGGTATCATGGTTGCGCGTGGCGACCTGGGTGTTGAAATCCCGGTTGAAGAAGTTATCTTCGCTCAGAAGATGATGATCGAAAAATGTATCCGTGCACGTAAAGTCGTTATTACTGCGACTCAAATGCTGGATTCCATGATCAAAAACCCACGACCAACCCGCGCAGAAGCAGGTGACGTTGCTAACGCCATTCTGGATGGTACTGACGCAGTTATGCTGTCTGGTGAATCCGCAAAAGGCAAGTATCCGCTGGAAGCTGTTTCTATTATGGCGACCATTTGTGAACGTACTGATCGTGTAATGACCAGCCGTCTGGATTTCAACAACGACAGCCGTAAACTGCGTATCACTGAAGCAGTTTGCCGTGGTGCGGTTGAAACAGCAGAAAAACTGGATGCCCCGCTGATCGTTGTAGCGACCCAGGGCGGTAAATCTGCACGTGCGGTGCGCAAATACTTCCCGGATGCAACCATCCTGGCGCTGACCACCAACGAAAAAACTGCACATCAGCTGGTGCTGAGCAAAGGCGTTGTGCCACAGTTGGTGAAAGAAATCACCTCTACTGATGACTTCTACCGTCTGGGTAAAGAACTGGCTCTGCAGAGCGGTCTGGCTCAGAAAGGTGATGTTGTGGTCATGGTTTCTGGCGCACTGGTCCCAAGCGGCACAACCAATACCGCATCTGTTCACGTACTGTAATAATTGTTTGTGAATTAATTTATCCAGGAAAGCGCCCTTGCGGCGCTTTTTTTATTTCTGTAATAACGACGATTATTAAAATTGCAAATCGGATTTCACTATCTAATGTAAAATTATCTAAGACGAATCCGATGGAAGCACCCTGTTTTCACTCATCTTTTTACCTGTTTTTGTTACATTAGGTGCTTCTTTGAGCGAACGATCAAAAATAAGTGCATTCCCATCAAAAAAATATTCTCAACATAAAAAACTTTGTGTAATACTTGTAACGCTACATGGAGATTAACTCAATCTAGAGGGTATTAATAATGAAATCTACTAAACTGGTACTGGGCGCGGTAATCCTGGCTTCTACTCTGCTGGCTGGTTGCTCCAGCAACGCTAAAATCGATCAGCTGTCTTCTGACGTTCAGACTCTGAACGCTAAAGTTGACCAGCTGAGCAACGACGTGAACGCAATGCGTTCCGACGTTCAGGCTGCTAAAGACGACGCAGCTCGCGCTAACCAGCGTCTGGACAACATGGCTACTAAGTACAAAAAGTAACAGTACCTGTGTTAGAGCAAATGGCGCACGTTGTGCGCCATTTTTTTTGCTTTTTATTGCGTGACCTGTTCTTGTACACCAGCGACTGATGGCGCATTCTGCGCTGAATTAATCACAGGCGCTCCACCTGTTACCGCTCCTCCCTCGCTCACCGCAACCGGATACCCTGCCCGACGATACAACGCTTTATCGACTAATTTCTGATCTACACCCTTATTGTCTTTAAATTGCGTAAAGCCTGCTGGTAGTGTGTATGGCATTGTCTGAACGTTCTGCTGTTCTTCTGCTGATAGTGGTCGATGCACTTCCACATAACGCATCCCGTTAGGCTCCACAGAATATTTCACCGGTTCGTTGATCACTTTCACCGGCGTTCCCGTCCGCACGCTGGAGAACAAGGCTTTAATATCCGGTGCATTCATGCGAATACACCCTGAACTGACGCGCAAACCAACGCTGTCCGGCGCACTGGTGCCATGAATGAGGTATTCGCCATTACCATGCGCGAGGCGCAGTGCGTAACGTCCTAGTGGGTTATTTGGCCCGGCAGGAACGACTGGCGGTAATTTAATGCCACGCTCCAGCGAACGCTGACGAATGCCCGCCGTAGGCGTCCAGGTTGGGTTAGGGATTTTCTGCCCCACACGCGTTTCCATCACTGGCGTTTCCAGCCCCTGCAAACCAATACCTATCGGATAGACCTGCACGATATTTTCTCCCGGCGGATAATAATAAAGGCGCAGCTCTGCCAGGTTAACGATAATCCCCTGACGCGGCGCATCAGGTAATAACAGTTGCGAAGGAATCGTTATCGTCGTACCAGGTTTTGGCACCGGGGCGATAGTGTTATTGGCTTCAAGGATCAACATTGCCGCAGTATCAAAACGTCGGGCGATGGCCTGAAGGTTTTTATCCCCTTCTTGCACCGTATACGTTTGATTTTGCCCAACCAGTCGGCTTCCGGTTGGTGGTAGCGGATAATCAACCGCCCAGGCAGCCTGGATGGCGCTAAAAGCGCCGATAAGCGTGAGTGTAAGCAAAGACGCGCGTTTCATTGTAAACCTCCTGTATTTGCCGGAGACTCACGCTGAAACGTCGGATGGCGCTTATGTTCACCTGAAACCAAAACACTCCTGTGCAGGTCAGTGTAAACATTGACCATCCGGCAATGTGAGCCAACCGGATGAAAGCTGTCCCTTTAGTTTAGCTAAGTGCAGCGGCTTTGGCGCGAATTGCGCGAATCATCGCTTCCAGACCTTGTGAACGAGATGGGGTGAGATGTTGGGTCAGCGCCATTTTTTCAAACCACGGACGCACATCGAAATTGACAATATCCTGCGGTGTCATTTGATCGTAAAGAATAAAGACGACCGCAATAAGCCCTTTCACAATCGCCGCATCGCTGTCGCCCTGTAATTCAATAATTCCCTGCGCATTTTGACGCATCACAATCCATACCTGACTCTGGCAGCCCTGGACGCTATTTTGCGGGCTTTTGTCTTCGTCGTGTAATTCTGGCATACGCTGGCCCAGCTCAATAATGTAGAGATATTTCTCTTCCCAATTGGCGCAGCGTAAAAAATTACGCAGCAATTTTTCTTTATCCGGCAATACAGCCATAGTGCCTCCCTGTTATCCCAGCAAACGATGAATACGTTGCAATCCGGTCACCAGACGATCAACTTCTTCATGGGTGTTATACATGGCCAGCGACGCCCGACACATAGCCGGGACGTTGTAATAGGCCATTAATGGCATTGCGCAGTGATGTCCGGTACGTACTGCAATACCGTAGTTATCAAGAAAACTGCCGACGTCATAGGCGTGGTGTTTGCCAAGATTAAAAGCAATAACGCCAAGCCTGTTCTGGGGACCATAGAGAGTGAGATCCGGTACAGATTCCAGCTGTGATAGCGCGTAGTGCATCAGATTCTGTTCATACTCGGCTATATTATTAAGCCCCAGCGCCGACACATACTCCAGCGCCGCGCCAAGACCAATAATGCCTCCGGTATTGGGTGTGCCGGCTTCAAACCGCCACGGTGCTTTAGTCCAGGTTGTGCCTTCACTCAGGCTGACGGTGGCGATCATAGAACCGCCCCCTTCCCACGGCGGCATTTCCTGCAACAAGGCTTCTTTGACATAAAGAATGCCAATCCCGGTGGGTCCATACAGTTTATGCCCGGAGAACACGTAAAAATCGCAATCCAGCGCCTGAACGTCCACCGGATGATGCATCACCGCCTGAGCGCCATCCACCAGTACTTTTGCGCCATGTTGGTGCGCAAGCGTGATCATCTCCACCAGCGGATTTTCTGTCCCAAGCACGTTGGAGACATGGGTAATTGCCAGCAGGCGAGTTTTCTCATCAAACAGCGTAGGCAGCGTCTCCAGTTGCAGCGTACCGTCGGGGTTGAGAGGGATCACACGCAGCTCTGCGCCAACGCGTGCGCAAAGCATCTGCCAGGGAACAATGTTAGCGTGGTGCTCCATCTGACTGATGATGATGTTATCGCCCGCCCGCACATTGCTGTTGCCCCAGCTATTGGCGACCAGATTGATCCCTTCCGTCGTGCCGCGGACGAACACCAGCTCTTCCGCCGAACGGGCGTTGATAAACAACGATGCCCGCTTGCGCACGTTCTCCATTTTCTCGGTCGCCTGGGCGCTTAAGGTATGAATACCGCGATGCACCGCCGCGTAGCCATGACGATAAAACTCAGCCTCGGCATCAATCACCTGGCTCGGTTTCTGCGCACTGGCGGCGCTGTCGAGATAAGCCAGCGGCAAACCGTTCACCTCACGCGAAAGCACCGGGAAATCGGCCCGCACCTTATCAACGGAAAAAGTCATCTTGCACCTCCTGGCAGCCGTTGACCGATTCGGGCCAGCACCTGCTGTTTAAGCCCTTCATCACGCAGTGCTTCCGTCAGTTCGGCAGCAAAGGCGTAAATGATCATCTGCTGGGCATCCTGCTGATTGATCCCGCGCGAGCGCAGATAGAACATCTGTTCATCATCAATACGCCCCACCGTCGCGCCGTGGCTGCATTTCACATCATCTGCATAGATTTCCAACTGCGGTTTAGTATCCACTTCCGCCAGTTTTCCCATCAGCAGATTATTGTTGGTCATCTGACCATCCGTTTTGATGGCGTGCTGCGCGACGTTGATCAAACCGTTAAATACCGCGCGGCCTTTGTCGCTGACGATAGTTTTGTGTAACTGTCGGCTGTTACAAAAACCTTTATTGTGTTCCAGCCAGGTACGGGTATCACACACCTCGTTTTTCACCGGCATCGCCAGACTATTGATCCGCAGCGTGCTGTTTTCGCCATTGAGTTGCGTACTGGTGTTGTGTCGTAACACTGCGCCACCAAGCAGGAAACTGTGGCTAAATGCAGTGGCATCGTCAGCCAGCAACAAATCGTTATGGGCAAAGTGGTGACTGACCGGGTTTTCAAACGCCAGCTTGATATGCTGCAAGTGGGCGTTCGCTGCGACATTGATGGTAAAGCGCGCTCCGGTGAAATGACGAGCGTCATTCAGGCTAACAAAATGCTCAATCACCGTCGCTTCGGCACCTTCCGCCAGATCCAGATGATGCCGGTAATGAGCTGTGTTCACCTCTTCACCTACCACACCCTGGGTGATATGCATTAACAGCAATGGCTTTGCCGGCCGTTGACCGCGCTTCACGGCGATATGCGTCACGCTTTGCGCCAGGCTTTCCGTCAAATGCAGAAACACTTCCGCCTGAATAGCGTCGGGTAATCCCTGACGGTCGTCGTTAATGCTCACTTCATACCCGCTGCCTTCAGTTGTATCGCTAAGCTCTGGCACGTAGCGTCCATCAACAAAAACCAGCCGCACCGCGTCTAATGTTAACGCTAAGGCATCACGCTGCTGTGGGAATATCTCCCCCGCAATGCTGACAAACTGGCTATTGGTCAGCCCTTCCAGCGGCGTATATTTCCAGTGCTCATGTTTGCGTGTCGGCAGTCCGGTACGCAGCAATTGTTGTAAATGCTGCTGTGCTTGCGGGGAGCGTTTTGCACCCTCAGCTTCAAACAAGTGATGCCACTGTTGCAGCGCGTTACTGCTGTTCGGTAAGCCAGCCATAACCCTGCTCCTCCAGTTGTTTGACCAATGTGAAATCGCCGGATTTCACAATTCGTCCCTGATACAGCACATGGACATAATCAGGCTTGATGTAGTCGAGAATGCGTTGGTAGTGCGTAACAATGATGAATGAACGCTTGCCGTCACGCAGCGAGTTCACGCCATCGGCAACCACTTTTAATGCGTCAATATCCAGCCCGGAGTCCGACTCATCAAGAATGCATAACTCCGGTTCCAGCACCGCCATTTGCAAAATATCGTTGCGCTTTTTCTCGCCGCCGGAAAAACCAACATTTACCGAACGGGTTAATAAATCCTCCGGCATCTTCAGGAGAGCGATTTTCTCTTCCATCAAATCCTGAAAATCAAAGCGGTCGAGCGTTTCCTGGCCGCGATAGCTGCGCACCGCATTAAGTGCCGTTTGCAGGAAAAACTGGTTACTGACGCCGGGAATTTCCACCGGATACTGGAAGGCCATAAAGATGCCTTCACCTGCACGATCTTCCGGCGACAGCGCAAGCAAATCTTTGCCTTTGAACTCAACCGTGCCGCCCGTCACCTCATAATCTTCTCGCCCAGCAAGCGTTGCCGATAAGGTACTTTTGCCAGAACCGTTTGGCCCCATAATGGCGTGAACTTCGCCGGGACGAACGTCGAGGCTTAACCCACGCAGGATAGTTTTATCTTCCACGCTGACGTGTAAATCTTTAATACTTAACATGTTTATTCCTTATCCGACGCTGTGTTCAAGACTGATGGCGAGGAGTTTTTGTGCTTCAACGGCAAATTCCAGCGGCAGTTCCGAGAACACATCTTTGCAAAAGCCGTTAACAATCATCGAGATGGCGTCTTCTTCGCTGATCCCGCGTTGCAGGCAGTAAAACAGTTGATCTTCACCAATACGTGATGTCGTTGCCTCGTGCTCCAGTTGCGCGCTGTTATTGCGACATTCGACATACGGGAAAGTATGCGCCCCACAATTAGCGCCTATCAGCATTGAGTCGCACTGGGTGAAGTTACGTGCATTGGTTGCCGTCGGCATGATTTTCACTAAGCCGCGATAACTGTTCTGGCTGTGTCCGGCTGAGATCCCTTTAGAGATAATGGTCGATTTGGTGTTTTTACCAATGTGGATCATCTTGGTGCCGGTATCCGCCTGCTGATGACCGCTGGTCAGTGCCACTGAGTAAAACTCACCGATGGAGTTATCGCCGCGCAAAATGCAACTGGGATATTTCCACGTAATCGCTGACCCGGTTTCTGATTGCGTCCATGACATTTTGCTGTTTTCGCCTTCGCACAAAGCACGCTTGGTGACGAAGTTGAGAATACCGCCGGTGTTGTTATCGCCAGGGAACCAGTTTTGTACCGTGGAATATTTCACCTCGGCGTTTTTATGGATGATGACTTCCACCACCGCCGCGTGTAACTGATAGCTGTCGCGCACCGGAGCGGAACATCCTTCAATGTAGCTGACGTAGCTGTCTTCGTCGGCCACCAGAATGGTGCGCTCAAACTGCCCGGTTTTTTCCGCGTTAATACGGAAATACGTGGAAAGTTCCATCGGGCAGCGCACGCCTTTAGGCACATAAATAAATGTACCGTCAGAGGCCACCGCCGCATTAAGCGCGGCAAAGAAGTTGTCATTCCCCGGCACCACGGTGCCGAGATATTTACGCACCAGTTCCGGGTGATCGTGGATCGCCTCGCCAAAGGAACAAAAAATAATTCCCTGCTCCGCCAGTTTTTCGCGATAAGTGGTGGCAACCGAAACAGAGTCGAAAATGGCATCCACTGCCACTTCTTTGCCTTCCCGTACGGGAACGCCCAACTGCTCAAACGCCGCCTCCACCTCTTTACTTAAAAAGGCGTTCGCGCCAGTTTGCTGCACCGCGCCGGGTTCCGACGCGCAAGTGTCGTCACAATTACCGCACGATGGTGCTGAGTAGTAACTGTAATCCTGATAATTCAGCTTGTCGTAGTGCGCTTTAAGCCAGTGCGGCTCTTCCATCTCCAGCCATGCGCGATAAGCATTGAGACGAAACTCCAGCATCCACTCCGGCTCATTACGCTTCGCCGAAATTGCGCGCACCACCTCTTCGTTTATCCCCTTTGCCAGCTCATCGGTGGCTAACTGGGTGAAGAACCCTTCTTTATAATTCAGCGGGCCGCCGGTCCAGGTTTTGACATCGTCAGTTGCTTCAGTATTACGAGACATAGTACCGCCTATACCCCAAAGCTTTCGCCACAGCCACATTCATTCTGGGCTTTAGGGTTGTGAAATTTGAATATCTGATTAAGTCCTTCACGAACGAAATCGACTTCCGTGCCATCAATAAACGGCATCGCTTGCAGCGGGACAAACAGCTTCGCGCCGTCGTGTTCAAACAGCAGATCGTCTTTGTCCGGCTCGCTAACACTGTCGAGCACATAGCCAAAGCCCGCGCAGCCCGTTTGCTTAACGCCTAAGCGCACGCCGACCATACCTGGTTGCTTTGCCACCAGCTCACGGATGTGGACCACGGCAGCGGGTGTCAGCGTTAAGCCCTGCCAGGCAAATTCATCGGGATTAAAAGTTCCTGTATGCAGTTCCATAGATTTACCTCATTTCATACGCCGCCACGGGATAACATCATGTTAGTGATAATCATTATCACTTCAACCCCGCGACCAAAGGGGTTTTCGCCAAAAGCCCCTTTTTAAACGGCTTATAGTAAGCATAGACCCTGTCTCAAGGGATAGCCTGGCAGAGAAAACGTAACTAACTTATTGATTTTAATAAGGGGAATGAAATTAAAAAGTTACAGAAATAAAAGATGCATAGAAAATATCAATTTTAGAAAGAGGAACAGACATTGGATAGAGACTCATCCCTTAAGGTTGCAACGGCAGCCTTAAGGGCTCGACGGCAGAATGAAGGGGATGACTCAAGTACAGGGGAATTTATTATTGAACGCCCAGACGCCAGGCGAAATAGATCTCTTCTTTTAATTCAGCGGAGGAAAGTGTCATGAGATCAGTAAATTCAAGCTCCAACTGTTTCAGGCGCTTAAGATACTGGGCAGGGGAGAGTTGAGTTTTGTCACGGCGTAAAAATTCAATTGCCAGTTGGGCTGGATCAAATTGCGTAGTCATATCGTCCTCGCTTTTGTTCAAAACCTGCACAGTATATCACCTTTTACTGTGCAGATTATGACCAAAAGCAATATGCATCACATTTTTTTTGGTGACAACGTCACAAAATTGCCGTTGTCAGGCGTGATGTACAGCACAAACGCCCCTGCTCATCGAAAATCTCGATTTGCCAAACCTGATGCCTGGTTCCGGTATGTAATGCTTTACAAACGCCACGTACACGCCCTTCCCTGGCTGAGCGAACATGATTAGCATTTACCTCAATGCCTACCACTTTTTGATCCCCGTGAGTACAGAGATAACCCGCCACTGAGCCCAGCGTTTCCGCCAGTACCACTGAGGCACCGCCGTGTAACAGCCCAAAAGGTTGCTTTGTGCGCGAGTCTACCGGCATGGTCGCCTCCAGTGAATCGTCACCAATATGCTCAAAACGAATATCCAACAGTCCAACCATATTGCCTTCCCCAAGAGCATTGAGCGCATCAATGTTGGTTTCACGTTTCCAGATCATTTCATCAACTCCAGTAGTGCCTGTAACGGGTGACGAACCCCCGTCCCTTCAATACGTTTAACCTGACTGCGGCAGGAATATCCCGTTGCCAGGCAGCGTTGGCGCGGTAATTTTTCCATTGCCTGGTGCCACGATAATTCATAAATGCCTAACGAATTTTTGTGGTTTTTCGCCTCATGTCCATACGTTCCCGCCATTCCGCAACAACCGACGTTGACGTTGTCCAGTTTGGCGCCAAATCGTGCAAAGATGGTAGCCCACTGTGCTGGCGCGCCCGGTATGGCAGTAACTTCGGTACAATGGCCAAAGAAATACCAGGTCTCGCCACTCATTTCACGTGTCGGCACAGATTCCAGTACGGATGAAAGCCATTCATTCACCAGCATGACATGGAAATCCCCCCGCTTTTCGCCCAGCGCCAGTTTGTATTCATCCCGATAACAAAGCACCAGTGCTGGATCTACGCCCACCATAGGCATTCCCAATTGTGCGACACGGTTAAGTAACTCTGAGGTTTTTTTCGCCGTTTTAGTAAAACGACTCAGGAAGCCCTTTATATGCTGGGCTTTACCGTTTGGTGAGAATGGAAGCAACACTGGCTGAAAACCTAATTTCTCGATAAGACGAACAAAATCAGCCACCACCTGGGCTTCGTAATAGCTGGTAAACGGGTCCTGCACCACCAGCACGGTCCGTGCCTTTTGTTCTGTAGTCAGATTCTCCAGTTGCTCCAGCGTCATATTCGCCGAGCGATGCCCCACCATTTGTTGTTGCAGCGATGGCACCGACAGCAGCGGCAAATCAACCATGCCGATATGTTTTTCGGAGAGTTTGCGCACCAGCGGCTGGTTAATGAAGAAGTTAAAAGTCTTCGGCGCACGTGCCATCAGCGGTGCATAGCTCTCGACCGTGGCGACGAGGTGGTCGCGCAGGGGACGCAAATAACGGGTGTGATAGAGTTGCAGGAAGCGAGAACGAAACTCAGGCACGTCAATTTTGATTGGGCACTGAGTCGAACACGCTTTACAGGCCAGGCAACCAGACATCGCCTCTTTGACTTCATGGGAGAAGTCATATTCGCCTTTATTCGCATGCCAGCTATTACGCGTACGGGCAATTAACGTCCGCAGACTGACGCCGGATTCAGGCAGCTCTTGTTCCAGTTTGAGTGGGTCAACGCCGCGATCTGCCAACAAACGCAGCCACTCACGCACCAGCGTTGCGCGCCCTTTCGGTGAATGAATCCGGTTCTGGGTAATCTTCATCGACGGGCACATCGGACTGCGGGCATCAAAGTTGAAGCATAAACCGTTGCCGTTACACTCCATTGCACCACGCCACTGCTGGCGTACCGCGATGGGGATCTGCCGGTCATATGTGCCACGCTTCACCGCATCCACTTTCATCATAGGCGCGTCGATACCTTCCGGTGGGCAAATTTTCCCTGGGTTGAGCCGGTTTTGTGGATCAAATGCCGCTTTGACTTTACGTAATTCGCCGTAAAGTTCCTCTCCAAAAAACGCCGGGCTGTATTCGGCACGAAAACCTTTACCATGTTCGCCCCACAACAAACCACCGTATTTCGCAGTCAACGCCACTACATCATCAGAGATTTGCTTCATCAAAATCTCTTGTTGTGGATCGCACATATCCAGCGCCGGACGGACGTGCAAGACACCTGCATCGACGTGACCGAACATACCGTAGCTTAAGCCGTGGCTGTCGAGCAGCGCGCGAAATTCAGCAATATAATCCGCCAGATGTTCCGGCGGTACGCAGGTATCCTCAGCAAACGGAATCGGTTTGGCTGCTCCTTTGGCATTACCGAGCAGGCCGACGGCTTTTTTGCGCATGGCATAAATACGCTCAACACCTGCCAGCTCACTGCATACCTGCCAGCCGATCACACCTGCTTGCTGGCTGGCGATAAGTTCATCCAGCCGCGCACAGAGCGCATTCACCTGCTGATCGATAAGTGCTTCATCGTCTCCGGCAAATTCAACAATGTTTAGCCCGAGCATCTGTTTGTCGGGTACATCGGTAATCAGTTCACTGACGGAATGCCAGACGATATCTTCCCGCGCCAGGTTAAGCACTTTAGAGTCCACTGTCTCTACCGAAAGCGCCCGAGCTTCGACCATAAACGGTGCGTTACGCAGCGCGGAATCAAACGAATCATACTTCACGTTTACCAGACGGCGCACTTTAGGCAAGCGAGTTATATCCAGCTGAGCCTCAGTAATAAATGCCAGTGTTCCTTCTGAACCGGTGAGAATGCGAGTCAGGTCAAACTCGGTCATCTCGTCGTTAAAGACATGACGCAGATCGTAACCAGTCAGAAAACGGTTAAGTTTGGGGAATTTGTCGATAATTAACTGGCGTTGCTGACGGCAACGTTGATAAACAGTGTTGTAGATACGCCCGATAGTGGTATTGGTTTTGCCGAGTGTTTCCGCCAGTTCAACAGGCAAAGGCTGAGTATCAAGAATATCGCCACCCAGTAAAACTGCCCGCACACCAAGCACATGATCTGATGTTTTCCCATACACTAAAGAGCCCTGACCGGAGGCATCGGTATTGATCATCCCGCCGAGCGTTGCGCGATTGCTGGTCGAAAGTTCTGGCGCAAAAAAGTAGCCAAATGGTTTCAAATACTGATTGAGTTGATCTTTAATCACCCCAGCTTCCACGCGCACCCACCCCTCTTCAGGATTGATTTCGATGATGCGGTTCATATAGCGGGACATATCAACAATAATCCCCTGATTAAGCGCCTGACCGTTAGTGCCAGTGCCACCACCACGGGGAGTAAAGATCAGGGATGTGTAGCGTTCCTGAGCAGCAAGACGGGCAATAAGTGCCACATCAGCCGTCGAACGTGGAAACACTACTGCGTCAGGAAGCAACTGATAGATGCTATTGTCCGTCGACATCGTTAAACGTTCGGCATAACTTGTTGCCGTGTCGCCAGTAAACCCTTGTTGCTCCAGTTCTTGCAAAAAATTGACCACCAGCTGAACGATGCCGGGAGCCTGAGAAATTTGTGGGATCATTATCGTGACCTTTTCCTGCGGTCTGTGTTGTCGTTGATACACACTTACTTTTTCGCCACTATCATGGACAGTGCGACGAAAGTTAGAGCGTATAATCGTTTGCGTATTACATACTTTGTTGTATCACATTTTTTTCTTATACGCCTGGCAGAATTAGAGGCAGAATCGGCCTGTTAAAAACCGCTGAAATTGCTCATCATTATGTAATGAGTTCTGCGTGTTCACGTCGCGTCAACGTTTTGACGCACAAAAAAGGTGAAAAGTGTTTATGGTAAATGTTCGTCAGCCCAGGGATGTTGCCCAAATTCTGCTCTCGGTGCTGTTTTTAGCCATCATGATTGTGGCATGTTTATGGATTGTTCAACCCTTTATTCTCGGTATCACATGGGCCGGTACAGTGGTTATCGCCACCTGGCCTGTTCTGTTACGCTTGCAAAAAATCCTCTTTGGCCGCCGTTCTCTCGCTGTACTGGTGATGACGTTACTGTTAGTGATGGTGTTCATCATTCCTATTGCCTTATTGGTAAATAGTATTGTGGACGGCAGCGGTCCACTGATCAAAGCCATCTCCAGCGGTGACATGACATTACCAGACCTCGCCTGGTTAAATACCATTCCGGTGATTGGCGCGAAGTTGTATGCCGGTTGGCACAATTTGCTGGATATGGGCGGCACAGCGATCATGGCGAAAGTCCGTCCTTACATTGGCACAACGACCACCTGGTTTGTTGGACAAGCTGCGCATCTCGGACGTTTTATGGTGCATTGTGCGCTGATGCTACTTTTCAGCGCCTTGCTGTACTGGCGCGGTGAACAGGTTGCGCAAGGTATCCGCCATTTTGCGACACGTCTGGCGGGCGTTCGTGGTGATGCAGCTGTGCTACTCGCCGCACAAGCCATTCGCGCCGTGGCGCTTGGCGTAGTGGTAACTGCGCTGGTACAGGCAGTACTTGGTGGGATTGGTCTGGCTGTTTCAGGTGTTCCTTACGCAACGTTATTGACCGTATTAATGATCCTCTCCTGTCTGGTACAGCTTGGGCCATTACCGGTATTGATCCCGGCGATTATCTGGCTCTACTGGACCGGAGATACCACATGGGGAACTGTGTTACTGGTGTGGAGTGGTGTGGTCGGTACACTGGATAACGTCATCCGACCAATGCTAATTCGTATGGGCGCCGACCTACCGTTAATACTGATCCTCTCTGGTGTCATTGGTGGTTTGATTGCCTTTGGGATGATCGGTCTGTTTATCGGCCCAGTTCTGTTAGCGGTTACCTGGCGCCTGTTTGCCGCCTGGGTTGATGAAGTTCCCCCGCCAGTTAACGATCCCGATGAAATCCTCGAAGAGTTGGACGAGATCGAAAAGCCACAACATTAAGTCAAAATCACCGGGCAAATAATCTGCCCGGTTTTTCTTTTCATCCCCGCGATATTTTTACTTTCACCACTCAATGATCATTAATGTGTCGCAAAATGTTTACAGTTTTTAAACTATTGAGACGAATCTGATCGACGCTAAAACGCCCCATGCCTACTATTAGGTCACGGTTATAAATCAACGTATTGATTTATAAGCATGGAAATCCCCTGAGTGAAACAACGAATTGCTGTGTGTAGTCTTTGCCCATCTCCCACGATGGGCTTTTTTTTAACATTTCCATCTCGTTACCGTTCAAATTGAATAAATTGAGTTGTGATTCTTCTCAAGCCGTTAGCGGGCTAATAGTGCTATTATGTAACATCGATTTTTTAACTTGCCGACAAATAATGAACGGATACGAATTAAAAGCACTACGCCTGATTTTTGCTATGACGACACAAGAATGTGCCCAGTGGATTGCTCTGGATGGCAATGAAGCTAACTGGCAACAATGGGAAAACGGCGACCATGACATTCCAGCCAACGTGATTGAAACGTTGTTGACCATGAGAAGTCAAAGGAAGGACCGTATTCATGCCATTATCAGTAAAATAAATAGTCGTATCGGAAATAACACGATGCGTTATTTCAACGATCTGAGCAGTTTTCAGGCGGTATATCCGAATGCAGATTTTCTCGAGTGGAAAATTTACCAGTCAGTGGCTAATGAATTGTACGCCCACGATTTAGAGCGTCTTTGTTAACTCCTCGCACCATAAAAAAAGCAGTGTTGCCACAATTGTGACAACACTGCTTGTCGATCACGTTGTTAAATTACTTTTTCAGCTCTGCAAGGCTCAACCATGTCTGAACGACGGTATCCGGGTTAAGCGACAAGCTGTCGATTCCCTCTTCCATCAGCCAGGCGGCGAAGTCTTCATGATCAGAAGGCCCCTGCCCACAAATCCCGACGTATTTACCCTGTTTTTTAGCTGCACGAATAGCCATCGACAGCAGTGCTTTCACCGCCTCGTTACGCTCATCAAACAGCTCAGAGACTACGCCAGAGTCACGATCCAGGCCCAGTGCCAGTTGCGTCATATCGTTAGAACCGATTGAGAAACCGTCGAAGTATTGCAGGAACTGATCCGCTAACAAGGCATTAGACGGGATCTCACACATCATAATGATCTTAAGACCGTTCTCGCCGCGTTTCAGCCCCTGGCGCGCCAACTCCTCAACTACCGCTTTCGCCTGGTCTACGGTGCGCACAAATGGGATCATGATTTCAACGTTGGTCAGCCCCATGTCGTTGCGTACGCGTTTCACCGCTTCACACTCCAGCGCAAAGCAGTCGCGGAAGCTGTCGGAAACATAACGCCCTGCACCACGGAAGCCCAACATCGGGTTCTCTTCTTCCGGTTCATAACGTTCGCCACCAACGAGGTTAGCGTACTCATTCGATTTAAAGTCAGAGAGACGTACGATGACACGCTTCGGATAAAACGCCGCTCCCAGCGTAGCAATACCTTCTGTCAGACGACCGACATAGAACTCACGCGGTGAATCAAAACCTTTCATCATCTCGCGGATTTCTTTTTGCAGCTGCGGTTCCTGATCGTCAAATTCCAGCAGTGCGCGCGGGTGAACACCAATCATACGGTTAATGATGAACTCTAGTCGCGCCAGGCCAACGCCTTCATTTGGCAGACAAGCGAAGTCAAACGCACGATCCGGGTTACCAACGTTCATCATCACTTTCAACGGTAAGTCAGGCATGGTATCTACGCTGGAACTTTTCACACTGAAATCAAGAAGATCGGCATAAACATAGCCAGTGTCGCCTTCTGCGCAAGAAACCGTTACCTGCTCGCCATCTTTCATCCGTTCAGTAGCATCGCCACACCCAACCACTGCCGGAATTCCCAGCTCACGGGCAATAATCGCTGCGTGACAGGTTCTGCCGCCTCGGTTAGTTACGATGGCTGCTGCTTTTTTCATGATCGGCTCCCAGTCGGGATCGGTCATGTCAGTGACCAGAACATCACCTGGCTCAATGCGATTCATTTCACTAATGTCCTGAATCACTTTCACTGTTCCAGCACCAATGCGGTGACCAATTGCACGCCCTTCCGCAATGATCTTGCCTTGCGCGTGAAGGGTATAACGCTCCATAACCTGACCACGGGAGCGCACTGTTTCCGGACGCGCCTGGACGATGAACAATTTGCCAGTATGACCATCTTTGGCCCATTCGATATCCATCGGACGTCCATAGTGTTTTTCAATCTGAACAGCCTGTTTCGCCAGTTCCTGCACTTCATCGTTGGTCAGCGAGAAAATGTCTCGTTGCTCTTGCGGTACATCTTCAATTCTGACTTGCTTGCCATGTTCCTGGGTTGATGCGTAGACCATCCGAATTTTTTTCGACCCCATGGTGCGGCGAACAATGGACGGACGATTTGCGGCCAGCGTCGGCTTGTGTACGTAAAATTCATCCGGGTTAACAGCGCCCTGCACCACCATCTCACCCAGCCCCCAGGCCGAAGTGATAAATACCACCTGATCGAAACCCGATTCGGTATCAATGGAGAACATCACGCCAGAGGATGCCAGATCTGAGCGCACCATCCGTTGAACACCAGCAGACAAAGCGACACCACGATGGTCATATCCCTGGTGTACGCGATAAGAAATGGCGCGATCATTAAACAGGGAGGCAAATACGTGTTTTACCGCAATCAGGACGGCATCGAAGCCCTGCACATTGAGAAAAGTTTCTTGTTGGCCCGCAAAGGACGCATCCGGCATATCTTCTGCAGTAGCAGACGAGCGCACGGCGAAAGATGCATGTTCGTCATCCGCAGAAAGCTGGGCATAAGCTTCGCGAATAGCATTTTCCAGCTCTGGCTGGAAAGGAGTGTCGATAATCCACTGGCGAATCTGCGCACCTGCTTTAGCAAGTTGCGAGACATCGTCAATATCTGTTTTATCCAGCAGTTCATAGATACGCTGGTTTACACCGCTCTGATCGAGAAACTGATTAAACGCATCGGCGGTTGTGGCAAAACCATTCGGTACGGATACGCCCATTCCAGAAAGGTTAGTAATCATTTCACCCAGGGAGGCATTTTTGCCCCCAACTCTGTCTACATCATTCATGCCGAGTTGGTTATACCAAAGCACCAGCGGTGACGAGCCATTGTTGGACATCGAACAATCCTTTTGTGATAAATGAACGGATTTAAGAACCATCTTACTGCGTAATTATCCTGCCATATTTGTCTCGCAGAAAAAAACAGTGAATCGTTCAAGCAAATATATTTTTTAATTTTTAAGACAGTTCCCGTCGTTTGCGCAAACCCAGCATTGGCGGGCGATTCCCACAAAATACGTCGGTATAATAGTAAATATGGAAAATGAAAATGCTGTTTCATAAAATATAAAATTTGTATTTCAGAGAAAGAACGGATGTGTTGCTCTACGCTTCTTCTTTATTTTAATTTATGCTTTAAGGGAATTATCGTTGCCGTAAAGGATAAACAAAAATGGATAGTGCTGTAGATCGTCACGTTTTCTATATTTCTGATGGCACCGCCATTACTGCAGAAGTTTTAGGCCATGCGGTGATGTCACAATTCCCGGTAACCATTAGCAGTATTACTTTACCGTTTGTTGAAAACGAGAGTCGTGCCAGGGCAGTTAAAGATCAAATCGATGCTATTTATCATCAAACGGGTGTACGACCACTGGTTTTCTATTCCATCGTCTTACCGGAAATTCGCGCTATCATTTTGCAAAGTGAAGGATTTTGCCAGGATATCGTCCAGGCGCTGGTGGCACCTTTGCAACAAGAAATGAAGCTCGATCCGACACCGATAGCTCATCGAACGCATGGCCTGACACCCGGTAATCTGAATAAATACGATGCCCGTATCGCGGCTATCGACTATACCCTCGCTCACGATGATGGTATTTCGTTGCGCAACCTTGATCAGGCGCAGGTCATCTTACTGGGCGTTTCTCGCTGTGGTAAAACCCCTACCAGCCTGTATCTGGCGATGCAATTTGGTATCCGGGCGGCTAACTACCCCTTTATTGCTGATGATATGGATAACCTGGTGCTTCCTGCATCGCTCAAACCATTGCAACACAAACTCTTTGGTTTGACGATCAACCCAGAAAGATTGGCAGCAATTCGTGAAGAGCGACGTGAGAACAGTCGCTACGCCTCATTACGTCAATGTCGAATGGAAGTTGCGGAAGTGGAAGCGCTGTACCGTAAAAACCAGATCCCGTGGATCAACAGTACCAACTATTCGGTAGAAGAGATTGCCACCAAAATTCTGGATATTATGGGGCTGAATCGAAGAATGTACTAGATTACTAGTTTATGAGTTCGCTTTTTTGTTATCATACCGTTAATTGCGTGAGGTGCTTTCTGCCTCGCACTTGAAATCAGCAGGAATTGGTGTACATACAAAATCTTTCAAGCTGTATCGAATCGGCAACTGACCGCACCCCCAGTCACAGAGTAAACCCTGTGAATGGGGTGAAGACATGAAGTCAACAAAGAGACTGTTTGAAGAATTAAATATGTTATCGTGATGCGCATCACTTCCCGGTAGTCCTGCCGTAGAAGCAAAAAATTTTTGAGACTTGCAATGAACAAAACTGACGAACTCCGCACGGCGCGTATAGACAGTCTGGTAACTCCGGCTGAACTGGCCCAGCGGTATCCCGTGTCCACTGATGTCGCCCGTCATGTTACTGACTCCCGACGACGTATTGAAAAGATATTGAATGGTGAAGATCATCGACTGCTGGTCATAATTGGCCCCTGTTCCATTCATGATCTTGATGCAGCGATGGATTATGCAAAGCGATTGCAAAGTATGCGTAATCAGTATCAGCATCGACTTGAAATCGTGATGCGCACCTATTTTGAAAAACCACGTACCGTCGTGGGCTGGAAAGGACTCATTTCCGACCCTGATTTAAACGGCAGTTATCGGGTGAATCATGGTCTGGAGCTGGCCCGGAAATTATTGCTCCAGGTCAATGAACTTGGCGTTCCCACGGCTACTGAATTCCTCGATATGGTGACCGGGCAATTTATTGCCGATCTGATTAGCTGGGGGGCTATTGGTGCACGGACTACTGAAAGCCAGATCCATCGTGAAATGGCTTCCGCCCTGTCCTGCCCGGTTGGCTTTAAAAATGGCACCGATGGCAATACCCGTATCGCGGTCGATGCTATTCGCGCCTCTCGCGCCAGCCATATGTTCCTGTCACCAGATAAAAATGGGCAGATGACTATTTACCAGACCAGCGGCAATCCTTACGGTCATATCATTATGCGTGGTGGCAAGAAACCAAACTACCATGCAGAAGATATTGCTGCTGCCTGTGATACGCTGCACGAGTTCGATCTGCCAGAGCATTTAGTTGTAGATTTCAGCCACGGCAATTGCCAAAAGCAGCACCGGCGACAGTTGGATGTTTGTGATGATATTTGCCAACAGATACGTAATGGCTCTACCGCCATTGCCGGTATCATGGCGGAAAGTTTTCTGCGTGAAGGCACTCAAAAAATCATCAGCGGTCAGCCACTGGTCTACGGTCAATCTATTACCGACCCTTGCCTTAGCTGGGAAGACTCAGAAATCCTGCTGAGTAAGCTTGCTTCAGCTGTCGATAGCCGCTTCTGACTGACTGCCCGCTCTTACCTGAGCGGGCCGTTTCTTCTCTCTCCCGACAATCTCCTGAGAATTTGTGCTTGCTGTTACTTGTTGATTTATTGATAATAAAAATCATTGTGATACATATTATTATTAATGATTATGCCTGATATGGATTTTGTCGCCAGAACAGTAGTAAAGGAAAAAGAAAAAAAACTTACCGCCACACCGCCCGTACGGCGGATAGCCAGTAAAACGTTGTTGGGCCCGGAAGGTAAAGTCATTATCGATCATGACGGTCAGGAATACCTGCTGCGTAAAACGCAGGCAGGTAAGTTATTGCTAACAAAGTAGTTTAGCTCGAACAACTGACTTCCAGCCGTTTACCCCATTCAGGAGGACGGCGGGAGTAATCATCATCACGATCGTTGAAGGGATTACGCAATACGTCATGCAATCGATGCAGTTCCTCCATATCTCCTTTCTGTGCATCGTTGATTGCTCTTTGGGCCAGCCAGTTACGTAACACAACCGCTGGATTGACGCTTTTCATCTGTAGCTGACGCTCATCATCCGTAACCTGCTCTGTTTGTATCCGTGCACGATAACGGCTAAACCAGCTATCAAATGCTGCACGATCAATAAATTCATCACGTAACGGCGATGACGCACTGTTCTGCTCAGTCTGGCTTAGCATCCGGAATGTGCGGGTATAATCGCTACCTTCACGTGCCATTAAGGCAAACAGTTCATTTAATAAATCGTTGTCATTGTTTTGTTCTGTATAGAACCCCAGTTTCTGGCGCATCCGTTTACCATACACGGCTAATAACACCTGCTTGTAGCTGTCCAGGGCATCATTTAACGCATTAACAGCAATAAAAGGTGACAAGGTTTGGGCCAGCCTTTGTAAATTCCACAACGCTACCGCTGGTTGATTATCAAAACTATAGCGCCCCTGATGGTCAGAATGGTTACAAATAAATTGCGGGTTATAATCATCAAGAAAACCAAATGGCCCGTAATCAAGCGTCAGACCCATTATCGACATGTTGTCAGTATTCATAACACCATGCGCAAATCCCACCGTTTGCCAGCCAGCAATAAGTGAAGCCGTCCGCGCGACGACATCACGAAACCAGATCGCATATTTATCCTGTTCTTCTTGCAAGTGAGGCCAGTAGTGACGAATAGCGAAATCCGCCAAAAGTTGTACTTTCTCAATATCACGCCGATAGTAGAAATGCTCAAAATGACCGAAGCGCATATGGCTTTGCGCCAAACGCATCAGCATCGCTCCCGTCTCAGTGGTCTCACGGTAAACCGGGGTATCGCTGGTGACAATAGCCAGGGAGCGGGTGCCCGGAATACCCAAATAATGCATCGCTTCACTCGCCAGGCTTTCGCGGATGGTCGAACGCAGCACTGCACGCCCATCGCCCATACGTGAATAAGGCGTTAGCCCCGCACCTTTCAGATGCCAGTCCATGGTTGTGCCATCTGCTAATAATTGTTCGCCTAACAAAATCCCTCGGCCATCGCCTAACTGCCCGGCCCAGACACCAAACTGATGCCCACTGTAGACTTGCGCCAATGGTGACATTCCGGGAAGTAATGCCTCACCGCCCCAGACACCAGCGCCTTTGTTATCAGCAAAAAGGGATTGTGGGATCGCCAGTTCGTGCGCCAGTTCCGCGTTATGCCAGATAAGCCGCGCATTATGCAATGGCGTCGGGTTAAGAGCGGTCCAGGTTGCTGGTAATTCGTCACGCCAGCGCGTGGTAAAAGACAGGGT
The DNA here is from genome assembly GCF_000026225.1 of Escherichia fergusonii ATCC 35469. Taxonomy (NCBI): domain Bacteria; kingdom Pseudomonadati; phylum Pseudomonadota; class Gammaproteobacteria; order Enterobacterales; family Enterobacteriaceae; genus Escherichia; species Escherichia fergusonii. The sequence goes on along the minus strand of NC_011740.1, from coordinate 1,392,188 downwards.
CATAGCTCCTCCTGTCTGATAGTGTAGAGGGGAAATGCTCTCTTAAATACCCACAAACAGGAGGATTACTACTGTACCAACGTGGTAACGTGCTTCGTCGCGACCGCGGGCCACAAACCACCTTGCATTGCAAAGAAATGAAAAGGCATTACTTGCTGAAATAATTTATCTGAGTCAATGCCACAGACCATTAATGATTCAGTGTGTACAGATATCTGCGCAATAATAGCGCGTATAAAAGGCTCAAAAGATAAACGAGACGATTGTTTGTGAACAAATGACTTATCAAAAATTACGCGTTTAAACAGGTCTTCGAAGATCGCTTTTGTCGATAACTCACCAGCACCGAAGTTTGCCAGCACTAATGCAAATTGGTGAGAAAGAGCGATCAGACTCGGATTTATCACGCCTCTGGCGATTTCTACATCATTTTCGTTTATCAACAATTCAATGAATGACAAGCGTAAAATACGCATCAGAGTTTCATCATCATTTAATAACGATTCAGCTATTGGCGCCGATAAATAAACCCATGCCAACAAATTATGCTGCATAAAAAAATGCTGACAACGTTCGATGACGTCCAGTTGCTCCTTAAAAAGGCGATATTGCTGTTCACCCGACATGCGCGGTATCACCAGTTCCGTAGGGATGCGCACTTGCCCATCATCAGAGACAAAATTGGTAAAAACGGTTAAACCGATCAGTTTATTTTGATAATTCCGTGCGGGGAGAAAATAAAGTTCAGAATGATAATTATTATCCAACGAAATCTTCATGTTATATCCCTTGAAGACAAAACACCTTTTCCCGCCCTGTACCAAAGAACATTCAGGTATGCAACTGCAATTATTAAGGGGGATGTATTCATGTGTTCCATTTTAACCGCAGCGGCAGATCCTTTAATTCAGCTTATTCTTATTATATAGCATTATCCAGCAATAAGCTTTTTTACATCCATTGAGCGGAGATGAAAAGGCGAAGCCGTTGTGCCAAAGTGTCACAACGGCAGTAAGTCGTTCGATTAAATTCTTCTCGCCTGCCAGAAGTTTTTTTGCCAGTAAACGTTATCCAGCGAAGAGCGCATCACACCTTTACTGGTAGATGCATGAATAAATTGGTTGTTGGTGTCATAGATGCCGACATGCAGGCCATTCTGCCCGGAACCGGTTTTGAAAAAAACCAAATCGCCCGGTAACAATTCTTCTTTATCGATTTGCGTACCAATCTGCGCCTGCTCACGAGTTTCTCGTGGCAGCTGCAGTTCAAAACGATCACGCATAGTAACCAGTACAAAACCTGAGCAATCAACACCATGACGGCTCATACCACCGTAGCGGTAAGGTGTTCCCCGCCAGGACTGCAATTGATCATTTAATCCGGCAATAACTGTAATGGAATCGGAAAGTCTGGCATTTGGTGGTGGCGCACGGTGGTGACCGCAGCCAGCCAGCAACAAAGTGGCAATAAAAAGAAGGCATAATCGCATTCAGAACAATCCTCTGTTTTTTTATTCTTCAGATAATTTAGCGTCGTTTTTAGCCGTTTTTCAAGGTCATGGCTCAATTAACTGGTAGAGATGAGCATTCGATGCCCTTCTATATCAAGGCGACGGAAATTTAAGCCATACGCTAATGCCAGATTAGGTGGCGTCAACACATCTTCCCGTGGGCCACCAGCCAGAAGTTTGCCTTGTTTTAGCAGCCATGCCCTGTGAGCATGGTGTAGCGTGTGGTTGAGATCGTGACTACTCATCACCACAGCGATACCCTGCTGACAAAGATGACTCAATATGCGATCCAGCGCGTTTTGTTGTGCGACATCGAGACTATTCATCGGTTCGTCTAGCAATAACAACTGACCGTGTGGATTCGATTTCGGGTCAATTTGTAGCACAACCGCGGCCAGGCGCACGCGTTGCCACTCGCCGCCCGAGAGTTGATTAGCCGGACGTTCAAGTTTATCCGCTAATCCTAACGATTCAGCCATTTTGGTGAGTAAGTCAGTGCGTGTCTTATCTGGCTGATGTAGAGATAAAAAATGCCAGACAGGCATTGCAAAAGGTGGATTTTGTTGCTGGGCAAGGTAAGCCCGATGCAGTGCCAGCTTTGTAGCTGACCAGGATTCCAGTACAGAACCGGCGAAATAAACACGACCAGGACCCGTAGTCAAACCTGCCATCCGTGCCAGTAAAGTACTTTTCCCGGCACCATTTGGTCCAACAAGATGGAGGATTTCACCTGCACGAATTTCACCAGAAAGCGGCCCCAGGCGGTGAGACTCGGCAACATCTTCTAATAGCATTAATTGCGTCATATCTTACGCCCGACTTTTCAGCAATAACCAAATGAAAACTGGAGCGCCCAGCGTAGCCGTCACTACACCAATCGGTAATTCTGCGGCGACAAGCGCAACTCGTGCGACAACGTCTGCCAGCAATAATGCAATTGCTCCTGCCAGCGCACAGCCAGGTAATAACATCCGATGATCTGTTAACCCGCATAAACGTAAAATATGAGGGATCACAAGGCCGATAAAACCAATTGCCCCCGCCAGTGCTACACTCACACCTACCATCCATCCCGTAGCTACCACCAGCACGTTACGCCAGAACCACAAAGGTAATCCCAATTGACGTGCAGAAGTTTCCCCCAGTGCCAGCATATTCATTGCCTGTGACTGGCAACAGATCCACAGTAACACCGGTATAAGCGCTACCATTAACCAGGCTTGTTGCCAGTTTACGCCGCCAAACCCGCCCATCATCCAGTACATTAGCTGGCGTAAATCGAATGACGTTGAGAAATAGATTGCCCAGGTCATCATAGCGCTGCATATGATTCCCAAAGCTACGCCTGCTAATAAAAGGCGACTTGTGGAGAGATGACGGCGGGCAAAACGCAGAAGAATCAAAGTAATTATTAAAGCTCCCGCAATCGCACACAATCCTAATGCCCAACCGGGCAATTGCCCCTGCCCTAAGAATACAGCAGCAATAAGACCTACTCCTGCACCATTAGAGACGCCGAGTAAGCCAGGCTCTGCCAGTGGATTTTCGAAAAGTGCTTGCATTACGGCACCGGACAACGCCAGGGCCGCGCCGACCAGTAGTACTGCCAGCGTACGTGGCAGACGAATTTGCCAGACGAAAAGCTCACCCTGAGGAGAAAACCAGTCAGCGGGTAAAATCCATTGTTCACCTGCGCAAAGACTTAAGACAAGCGTCAGCAGCATCAATGCTGACAGACAAAAGAGCCAGCGAATGTTTTTTCGCTGTTGTTGGCGGGCAAATGTCAGCATAGTATCCATTCAGCTGAAGAGTGATGGCGTTGATTTTACGGTGACTCTTCAAGAGTGAAAAGAAAAAAGGCCGCAAAGCGGCCTTTTTAGTTAGATCAGATTACTCGTCTTTAGGCGAGGCGTTTTCGACCCGGCTTTTTAACTTCTGCCCTGGTCTGAAAGTCACCACGCGCCGTGCTGTAATGGGAATATCTTCGCCCGTTTTCGGGTTACGTCCCGGGCGTTGATTCTTATCACGCAGATCGAAGTTACCAAAACCAGAGAGTTTCACCTGCTCACCGTTTTCCAGAGCGCGACGGATCTCTTCGAAAAACAGTTCAACCAGTTCTTTGGCATCCCGCTTGCTAAGCCCAAGCTTATCAAACAGATATTCTGACATTTCAGCTTTTGTAAGCGCCATAGGTTCAATCCCTCAATGATGCCTGGAATCGCTCTTTTAATGCCTCTACACATTTGGCGACGGTAGCGGCAATCTCCTCTTCTTCGAGTGTACGGCTGGTATCTTGCAGGATCAGGCTTATGGCGAGGCTCTTATACCCCTCCGCAACACCCTTACCGCGGTACACGTCAAATAAGTTTACGCCAACTACCTGATTTACGCCAACTTTCTTACATTCGGATAAAATATCCGCTGCGGGAACGTTTTCTGCGACCACTACTGCGATATCACGACGGTTCGCCGGGAAGCGAGAAATCTCGCGCGCCTGAGGCACCACGCGGTCTGCGAGCTTGTTCCACTCCAGTTCGAACACCAGAGTGCGACCGTTAAGATCCAGTTTACGTTCCAGTTCAGGATGAACAACCCCAACAAAACCAATACGTTCACCTTTCAGATAAATCGCTGCGGATTGTCCCGGATGCAGTGCCGGATTCGCTTCTGCACGGAATTCAACATCAGCCAGTTTACCGGTAAGGTCGAGAATGGATTCAAGATCGCCTTTCAAATCATAGAAATCAACAGTCTCTTTTGCCAGGTTCCAGTGCTCTTCGTAACGGTTACCGCAAATCACACCGGCTAACATCAGATCCTGACGAATGCCCAACGGTGCCTGGGTATCTGGTACGAAACGCAGACCGCTTTCAAAAATGCGTACGCGGTTTTGCTGACGGTTCTGGTTGTACACCACGGTTGCCAGCAGGCCGGTCCACAGAGAAAGACGCATTGCCGACATTTCAACGGAAATCGGGCTTGGCAGCAGTAAGGCTTCAACGCCTGGATGGATCATCTGCTGCACTTTCGGATCAACGAAGCTATAGGTGATCACTTCCTGATAGCCTTTGTCGTTGAGCAACGTTTTAACGCGCTTGAGCGACAGGTCAGCTTCACGGTGAGTGCCCATAATCAGGCTTGCCTGTACTGGCTCATCAGGAATATTGTTGTAGCCGTAAACACGTGCAACTTCTTCGACCAGATCTTCTTCAATCTCCATGTCGAAACGCCAGCTCGGCGCAACTGCCTGCCACTCGTCTTTGCCTTCGGTCACTTCGCAGCCGAGACGACGCAGAATGTCAGTCACCTGCTCATCGGCAATATGATGGCCGATCAGGCGATCCAGTTTGCTGCGACGTAAAGTGATAGTTGCACGCTTCGGCAGCGTTGCTTCGTTGGTGATATCAATTACAGGACCTGCTTCACCACCGCAGATGTCGATCAGCAGACGGGTCGCACGTTCCATCGCTTTGTGCTGCAGTGCCGGATCAACACCACGCTCGTAACGGTGAGACGCATCGGTATGCAGGCCATGGCGACGAGCACGACCGGTGATAGACAGCGGGCTGAAGAAAGCGCATTCCAGCAGAACGTTTTGCGTTTCTTCGTTCACGCCAGAGTGCTCGCCACCGAAGATGCCGCCCATCGCCAGCGCCTTGTTGTGGTCGGCGATGACCAGGGTGTCAGCGTTCAGCTTCGCTTCGGTACCGTCGAGCAGTACCAGCGTTTCGCCCTCTTTCGCCATCCGCACCACAATGCCGCCTTCAATGCGATCTTTATCGAAAGCGTGCATCGGCTGGCCCAGTTCGAGCAGCACATAGTTGGTGACGTCAACAACTGCATCGATAGAACGGATCCCGCAACGACGCAGTTTTTCTTTCATCCACAGCGGAGTTGGCGCTTTAACGTTAATGCCTTTTACCACACGGCCAAGATAACGCGGGCAGGCTTCCGGCGCTTCTACTGCAATCGGCAGCGTGTCGTCGATGGTCGCACCAACCGGAACGATTTCCGGTTCAACCAGCGGCAGCTGGTTCAGCACGGCAACATCACGCGCCACGCCGATAATGCCTAAGCAATCGGCACGGTTTGGCGTTACGCTAATTTCGATGGTGTTGTCATCGAGTTTCAGGTATTCGCGGATATCGGTGCCAATCGGCGCATCCGCTGGCAGTTCGATAATGCCGCTGTGATCGTCAGAAATTCCCAGCTCAGAAAAGGAGCACAGCATCCCTTCAGACGGTTCGCCACGCAGTTTCGCCGCTTTAATTTTGAAATCACCCGGCAGAACAGCACCAATAGTCGCTACCGCCACACGCAGGCCCTGACGGCAGTTTGGCGCACCGCAGACGATGTCCAGCAGGCGATCGCTGCCGACATTTACTTTTGTCACACGCAGTTTGTCAGCGTTCGGATGCTGAGCACACTCAACCACTTCACCAACGACCACGCCGTGGAAGCTACCGGCAACCGGTTCTACACCGTCTACTTCCAGGCCCGCCATGGTGATTTGATTTGCCAGCGCATCGCTATCAATCGCCGGGTTCACCCATTCGCGTAACCACAGTTCACTGAATTTCATAATCTATTCCTGCCTTATTTAAACTGTTTGAGGAAACGCAGATCGTTTTCGAAGAATGAACGCAGGTCGGTGACGCCGTAACGCAACATGGTCAGACGCTCCATCCCCATCCCGAAGGCGAAACCAGAGTAAACTTCCGGGTCGATGCCAACATTACGCAGCACGTTCGGATGCACCATCCCGCAGCCCAGTACTTCCAGCCATTTACCGTTTTTACCCATGACGTCTACTTCCGCAGACGGTTCGGTGAACGGGAAGTAGGAAGGACGGAAGCGGATCTGCAAATCTTCTTCAAAGAAGTTACGCAGGAAGTCGTGCAGCGTGCCTTTAAGATTGGTAAAGCTGATGTTGGTATCAACAATCAGACCTTCCATCTGATGGAACATCGGCGTATGAGTCTGGTCGTAGTCGTTACGATAAACGCGGCCAGGCGCGATGATACGAATCGGTGGCTGCTGAGCTTTCATGGTGCGGATCTGTACGCCAGAGGTCTGGGTACGCAGCAGGCGGGTAGCGTCAAACCAGAAAGTGTCGTGGTCAGCGCGCGCCGGGTGGTGACCAGGAATGTTCAGAGCATCGAAGTTATGATAATCGTCTTCGATTTCCGGCCCGGTTGCCACGGTAAAGCCAAGCTCACCGAAGAAACTTTCGATACGGTCGATGGTACGGGTCACCGGATGCAGACCGCCGTTTTCAATACGACGACCCGGCAGGGAGACATCAATCGTTTCCGCAGCCAGACGCGCATTCAGCGCTGCGCTTTCCAGTTCCGCTTTACGTGCATTCAGCGCCTGCTGAACCTGCTCTTTCGCTTCGTTGATAACCGCACCGGCTGCCGGGCGTTCTTCTGGCGGCAGCTCACGCAGGGTCGTCATCTGAAGGGTTAAGTGCCCTTTTTTACCCAAATATTCGACGCGCACATTGTCTAACGCGGCAACATCTGACGCCTGGCTAATGGCCGCCTTCGCACTGGCAACCAGTTCTGCGAGATGTGACATGGTTTTCCTCATTGTGTCAGTGGTGACACTGGTTCGTTGGACTTAGAGCCTATCCCATCAGGCTATTTTACTTGCCATTTTGGTCCCGGGCAGTGCTCGAAATCCTCACGTACTTAAGTACGCTCCGGTTTCTCCGCGCTGGCCGTGTCCAGACTGGCTGCGACAATTACGCATGATGAGACAGACTTTTTATTTTTCAAAACGCGCATACAAAAAAAGCCTCCACTGGGAGGCTTTCAGGCGCTGTTTTCCGTTTCTCTTCTCACGCGCTAGCCTCCTGGAGTCAGGTGCTAAAGTAAAAAAAGAAGCGGAAAATAGCAGCATTCATTGCTTGCGTTACCTTTTGGTACTCTTTAAAAGACCTTTATTGAAAAGGCTATAGCGATAAAAGTCAATGTTTTGATGGCGTTGAAACGAAAAGAGGGAGACTAGCTCCCTCTTTCAACTGGCTTATGCCAGAGCTGCTTTCGCTTTTTCAACCAGAGCGGTGAACGCTACTTTGTCGAATACTGCGATATCAGCCAGGATCTTACGGTCGATTTCAACAGAGGCTTTTTTCAGGCCATTGATGAATTTGCTGTAAGAAATACCGTTCTGACGTGCTGCTGCGTTGATACGCGCAATCCACAGTTGACGGAACTGACGCTTACGTTGACGACGGTCACGGTAAGCATACTGACCAGCTTTGATAACAGCCTGGAAGGCAACGCGGTATACGCGAGAACGCGCACCGTAGTAGCCTTTAGCTTGTTTCAAAATTTTCTTGTGACGTGCGCGTGCAATAACACCACGTTTTACGCGAGCCATATGTGCTCTCCTGTATCTATATTCTAATTAAAAAGTTAAAAACGTTAACGGCTTATGCGTACGGCAGGCACGCGATTACCAGGCCCAGATCGCCTTTGGAAACCATGGCTTTCGGACGCAGGTGACGTTTACGTTTGGTCGCTTTTTTGGTCAGAATGTGACGCAGGTTAGCGTGCTTGTGCTTAAAACCACCTTTACCGGTTTTTTTGAAGCGCTTAGCAGCACCGCGTACGGTCTTAATTTTTGGCATTTTAATAACTTCCACTTCGCATTGTTAATAAACGAAACAAAGGCGAACAAAGCCTGTGAAGCCCAAAGGCTCCACAGACAGTGCTACTTGAAGGCCTTACTGTTTCTTCTTAGGAGCGAGCACCATGATCATCTGGCGGCCTTCGATCTTCGTTGGGAAGGATTCGACCACTGCCAGTTCTTGCAAATCGTCTTTCACGCGATTAAGCACTTCCATACCGATTTGCTGGTGCGCCATCTCACGACCGCGGAAACGCAGCGTGATTTTGGCTTTATCACCCTCTTCGAGAAAGCGAATCAGGCTGCGGAGTTTTACCTGATAGTCGCCTTCATCTGTACCAGGACGGAATTTAATTTCCTTAACCTGGATAACTTTTTGCTTTTTCTTCTGTTCCTTAGAAGACTTGCTCTTTTCATAGAGGAATTTGCCGTAATCCATTATACGACAAACCGGCGGCTCGGCGTTAGGGCTGATCTCGACTAAGTCTACTCCGGCTTCTTCTGCTTTCTCCAGAGCTTCTCTCAGACTCACAATACCAAGCTGCTCGCCTTCCAGACCTGTTAAGCGAACTTCCTGGGCGCGAATTTCGCCATTGATACGGTTAGGGCGCGCCGTTTGAACTCGTTTTCCGCCTTTAATACCTTATTCCTCCAATTGTTTAAGACTGCGGCTGCGAATCTCTTGTTGCAGCTTCTCGATCACTTCATTTACGTCCATGCTTCCCAGGTCTTTACCACGGCGGGTGCGAACGGCTACTTTGCCTGATTCCACCTCTTTATCACCACAGACCAGCATATATGGGACGCGACGCAAAGTGTGCTCGCGGATTTTAAAGCCAATCTTCTCATTTCTCAAGTCTGCTTTAACACGAATGCCCGCATTTGATAGTTTTTGCGTCAATTCGTTAACGTATTCAGACTGAGAATCGGTAATATTCATGATAACTACCTGAACTGGCGCAAGCCAGGTCGGGAAGAAACCAGCAAATTCTTCGGTCAGGATACCGATAAAACGTTCCATCGACCCCAGAATTGCGCGGTGAATCATTACCGGTACTTTACGTTCATTGTCTTCGCCTACATAAGAAGCGCTCAGACGAGAAGGTAAAGAGAAGTCCAGCTGTACCGTACCGCACTGCCATGCACGATCGAGGCAGTCATACAGGGTAAATTCAATTTTCGGACCGTAGAAAGCGCCTTCACCCAGTTGATATTCAAACGGGATGTTGTTTTCTTCCAGCGCAACCGCCAGGTCCGCCTCAGCACGATCCCACATTTCGTCGCTGCCAATACGTTTTTCAGGACGAGTGGAGAGTTTGACGACGATCTTCTCGAAGCCAAAAGTGCTGTACATATCATAGACTAAACGGATACATCCGTTAACTTCATCGCGAATTTGTTCTTCAGTACAGAAAATATGTGCGTCATCCTGGGTAAAACCACGCACACGCATCAGGCCATGCAGAGAACCTGAAGGCTCATTACGGTGGCAGCTACCAAACTCAGCCATACGCAGCGGCAGGTCGCGATAAGACTTCAGCCCCTGGTTGAAAATCTGCACGTGACCCGGGCAGTTCATTGGCTTAATGCAATACTCACGATTCTCAGAAGAGGTGGTGAACATCGCATCTTTGTAGTTTTCCCAGTGACCGGTTTTTTCCCACAGGACACGGTCCATCATAAACGGACCTTTAACTTCCTGATACTGGTACTCTTTCAGTTTGGTACGAACGAACACTTCCAGTTCACGGAAGATTGTCCAGCCGTCGTTATGCCAGAACACCATTCCAGGCGCTTCTTCCTGCATATGGTACAGGTCGAGTTGTTTACCGATTTTACGGTGGTCGCGTTTAGCGGCTTCTTCCAGACGCTGCAAGTAAGCGTTGAGGGCTTTTTTATCTGCCCACGCAGTACCATAAATACGTTGCAACATTTTGTTGTTGCTGTCGCCGCGCCAGTAGGCCCCTGCCGTTTTCATCAATTTGAAATGGTGGCAGAAACGCATGTTCGGTACGTGCGGACCACGGCACATATCGACATATTCTTCATGGAAGTACAGACCTGGCTGGTCATCATGGGCGATGTTTTCGTCCAGGATGGAGACTTTATAGCTCTCACCGCGTTTAACGAAGGTCTCACGCGCTTCGTGCCAGCTGACCTTCTTTTTAATGACGTCGTAGTTTTTCTCAGCAAGCTCATGCATCCGCTTCTCGAGTGCTTCGACATCTTCCTGGGTTAACGTGCGGTCAAGATCAACGTCGTAATAGAAACCGTTGTCAATCACCGGGCCGATCGCCATTTTGGTGTGCGGCCAAAGTTGTTTAATCGCGTGCCCTAACAGGTGTGCACAGGAGTGACGAATGATCTCAAGACCTTCTTCGTCTTTTGCGGTAATGATCGCCAGTTGCGCGTCGTTTTCAATCAGATCACAAGCATCAACCAGTTCGCCATTAACGCGCCCTGCGATACAGGCTTTCGCCAGACCTGGACCAATGTCCAGTGCAACATCCATGGGGCTTACAGCGTGGTCGTAATGGCGTTGGCTGCCATCAGGAAGAGTAATAACAGGCATGTTATGTCCTTTTTTGCAGTGGTGACCCATACGCAAGATCACATACAAAGATTTATCTAGAAATTTACCAAAAAGGTATGAGCTGATTCCCGCTTCACTCTGCGAAATATGTCACAGCGCACCGGTTGGCGACACCAGACCTACACCCGCTTTTTGATAATACCGCTGGATAGTGTACACGGCATTGCCCGTCGATCAAAGCCGAAATCATTGCCCTACTTTGTTTAAAATCAATTCACTGCCCCTGACGTTAATTTTTATCTATTCTGATACAAAGCCAACTTTGATGGAAACCAACGATGCCAACGAAACGATTTAATAAAAAACACTGGAAGATGATTGTCGTTCTGTTATCTATTTGCGGGGCGTTAATGTTACTTAGTTGGGCAGCAATGATTTGGAGCTAATAGTGGAATTTATTTCCGATAATCGATTTTTTCAGAGAAATAATATGGGCCAGACTCTTTTTATTGCATCTGACCCCAATATCATTACATTTTATATCCTAACGACACCACTGTGCGGCGGTCGGTATGCTCCGGTGCTGATTCTGGCGGTTCAGAGTTCCAGGTCACGTTGTAGGCGACTTTCAGTCCAAAGTGTTCATTAATAGCCACATTCAACGCGCTCTCAGAATTGAGCGTAGTATCTTCCGCGCCAAAAACAGAAATACCTTGCGTGAATTTCGCGTTATCTGTTAATTGCCATGCATAAGCACCTGATGCGTAACCCAGCGGCTGTGTTTCGCTGGAATCATCTGTATATTTGTCGTAACGCACACCAGGACCGAATTCAAAACGAAAACTATGAACCGGGCCGTTCAGGAACTGCCGTCCATAACCCGCCGTTAGTACATCGCGTTCACGATAACCGTTATAACGGTCTGTCAGCCAACTTGCCTGGCCGAAAATATAATCGTAATCCGTTAAGTTATAACGAGAACGTCCACCTACTGCATATTTTTCTGAAGAACGCTCATCATTTGACGAAGTGTTGCTGGCGTTACCCCATAAAGACCACGCTGTTGTCTTACCATACCAGGTCATGGTGGAGTCGGCTGTCAGAGAGGAACTTTTGGTATTTCCTGACTGCGCTAGGTATCCCCCGTTGAGATTACCTTCAAACGTTTTCTGCGCAGTCGCAGGATCATCCATGACAGTAAAAACGGAATCATCGGCAGCCGCATACATTGACGCAAGCACGCCCCCCGCCAGCACAACTGCGGCAGGAACTGTCTTCAAGAGCTTCATTTATTAAGAGTCCGCACAACAAAAAAAGAGACCATAACGGTCCCGGAAACTTTCATAGGGATCAATGACAAACGCCCCCTGGAAAGGGGATGAATTATAAAAAGGCATGAATAACATAGCAATCAAATCTTATTTCATTTTTTGATATAAGCATCATGTAAAACCAATAATTTTTTTATATCTGGTTTTCTGATTGAAATAATAAATATCACAGAAATCATATTGTTAATTTCTTCCCTTTCTCGATATTCAGTGCCAGACTGAAATCAACCTGACAGGAGGAAAAGATGGTACGTATCTACACGTTAACACTTGCGCCCTCACTCGACAGCGCGACAATTACCCCGCAGATTTATCCCGAAGGCAAACTACGCTGTTCTTCTCCCGTTTTTGAACCTGGTGGTGGCGGAATCAACGTCGCCCGAGCTATTGCTCATCTTAGCGGCAGCGCGACAGCGATATTCCCGGCAGGCGGTGCTACGGGGGAGCATCTGGTCGCCCTGCTTGCCGATGAAAACGTCCCGGTCGCCACCATCGAAACGAAAGACTGGACCCGACAAAATCTGCATGTCCATGTAGAATCCAGTGGCGAACAGTATCGTTTCGTGATGCCTGGGGCCACGCTCAGTGAAGATGAGTTTCGTCAGCTCGAAGAGCAAGTCTTTGAAATAGAATCTGGTGCCATTCTGGTCATAAGCGGCAGCCTGCCACCAGGAGTAGAACTGAAAAAGTTAACGCAACTTATTTCTGCCGCACAAAAGCAAGGGATTCGTTGCATTATTGATAGCTCTGGCGAAGCACTCGCAGCTGCGCTGGCAATTGGTCATATAGAGTTAGTAAAACCGAATCTCAAAGAATTGAGTGCCCTGGTTAATCGTGAGCTTTTACAACCCGATGACGTCCGCAAAGCAGCTCAGGAGATTGTCGACTGTGGTAAAGCCCATCGTGTAGTGGTGTCGCTTGGTCCACAAGGTGCCCTGGCAGTAGACAAGGAGTCATGCATTCAGGTCGTTCCTCCTCCGGTAAAAAGTCAGAGTACAGTGGGTGCAGGTGACAGCATGGTGGGCGCAATGACACTGAAGCTTGCAGAAGGAGCCTCTCTGGAAGATATGGTTCGATTTGGTGTAGCTGCCGGGAGTGCCGCAACACTCAATCAGGGAACACGTCTATGTTCTGCTGACGACACTCACAAAATCTATGCCTGGCTTACCAGGCAATAATTTCCGCTACGCGTTAAATCGTACAAACCTGTCGGTGAAGGGAATCACCGTCTATGCTCAAAACTCATGCGATTACAAAGAGGTGAAAAAATGGCCAGCGGCGATGTCACTCGTTACGTCATAACAGTGGTGTTTCACGAGGATACCTTAACTGAAATAAATGAATTAAATAACCATCTCACGCGCAGCGGCTTTTTACTCACCATGACTGATGACGAAGGCAATATCCATGAACTTGGCACCAACAGCTTCGGGTTGATAACCACCCAGACGCCAGAGGAAGTGAAAGCGCTCGCAGCCGGACTGGCAGAAACAGCGTTAGGAATGGAGCCTGAAATTGCTGTTATTACCTGGGATGAATGGAGTAACCACAAATAATAAGTGCCTTTTCTTGAGATATAGAGGCCGTGGTGTGCGTTAGTTCGTGTTTTTTTACCGCATTATTACGCTAACCTTATGATCTGGCAGACAACATGGGAGAGACATCATGTGGCAGGCAATCAGTCGTCTTTTAAGCGAGCAGTTAGGTGAAGGCGAAATCGAGTTGCGTAATGAACTGCCTGGCGGAGAAGTTCATGCCGCATGGCATATGCGCTATGCAGGACGCGACTTTTTCGTCAAGTGTGACGAAAGGGAACTTCTACCGGGATTCACCGCTGAAGCCGATCAACTGGAATTGCTATCCCGCAGTAAAACGGTCACGGTGCCGAAAGTGTGGGCAGTCGGCGCAGACAGAGACTACAGCTTCCTTGTGATGGATTATCTCCCTCCCCGTCCGCTGGACGCGCATAATGCTTTTATTCTTGGTCAACAAATCGCCCATCTGCATGAATGGAGTGACCAGCCGCAATTTGGTCTCGATTTTGACAATGCGCTTTCCACCACGCCGCAACCAAATACCTGGCAGCGTCGCTGGTCGACTTTCTTTGCGGAACAACGCATTGGTTGGCAACTGGAGTTAGCGGCCGAAAAAGGCATCGCGTTTGGCAATATTGACGCCATTGTCGAACATATACAGCAACGACTGGCATCACATCAGCCGCAACCTTCGCTGCTACACGGTGATTTATGGTCAGGTAACTGTGCGTTAGGTCCGGATGGACCATATATCTTTGATCCTGCATGTTACTGGGGTGACAGAGAATGTGATCTGGCGATGCTTCCGCTTCATACTGAGCAACCGCCACAAATCTATGATGGTTATCAGTCTGTTTCGCCCCTACCGGCAGATTTCCTCGAGCGCCAACCTGTTTATCAACTCTATACCCTGCTTAACCGGGCAAGATTGTTTGGTGGCCAACACCTGGTGACTGCCCAACAGTCACTGGATCGATTACTGGCGGCATAACGGCCTGGCCGGAGGCGTATTTGTTACGCACTCCGGCCTGTTTAAGCGTTAAATAAAACCAAGTAAAGAAAAGAAGAAATATCCCAACACGATCACAATGACCGGCAGAATATAGAGCGGGAAAAATTGCAGAAAAATGGTGTGATGTGGCACCACAATGCGAGACTCAATTTGTACACGAGTCAGACCGTCACTCCCTTTCGCCTTTTCAAGAATTAACTGGTCTTCCACCCCTTCCCGCAAAAAACGCGCCTGGCGACTCATTCGAGCGCCGGAATCCTGCATCGCCAGACCGACAAAAATCAGGATAAATATCACCCAGAACATAATATTCATACTGTTATGAAAGTCTGGGGTTGGCGAATTGTACCAGAAGAGATTCAGGAAAGGTGTGTTAACACGCATCATGTCGATCATGACATGGGTAAAGTCGAGCATTACGGCATTAATGCCTTCCTGCTCGACGGTTTTTGCATTCATAAATTTTAATGCAGAGATCAATGTGGAAACGAGCGCCGGTATAAAAATGACCCAACCAAGAATCCTTTTTAAGACAGCGATGCGTCCAGCCTGTTGATACGTCATGTGTTCCCCTTGATTAAGACGTGTCGTTTTGCTCTTAGTCTACCTGTTGATAACTGTTTTCGCCCGATCTTTAAAGACGGTATGATAAGCAACGATTCATCAGCAATACTGAATACCTTACATTTTAAGTTCAAAAGGAGAGGTTGTAATGTCAACCCCACGCCAGATTCTGGCCGCAATTTTTGATATGGACGGATTACTTATCGACTCTGAACCGCTGTGGGATCGCGCTGAACTGGACGTCATGGCCAGCCTTGGTGTTGATATCAGCCGTCGGCATGAGCTGCCTGATACACTTGGCCTGCGCATCGATATGGTGGTTGATCTTTGGTATTCCCACCAGCCGTGGATCGGGCCAAACCGGCAAGAAGTTGTTGATCGCGTCATTTCACGTGCGATTTCGTTGATTGAAGAAACCCAACCACTGATGCCTGGCGTGCATGAGGCTATCGCATTATGTAAAGAACAAGGAATGAAGGTGGGACTCGCTTCTGCGTCTCCGTTACATATGCTGGAAAAGGTGCTGACGATGTTTAATCTGCGTGACAGCTTCGATGCACTGGCATCCGCAGAAAAACTGCCCTACAGCAAGCCACATCCACAGGTTTATCTCGACTGCGCAGCTAAACTGGGCGTTGATTCACTCAATTGTGTCGCTCTGGAAGATTCGGTGAATGGGATGATCGCGTCAAAAGCGGCTCGTATGCGCTCCATCGTCGTTCCGGCGCAACACGATTTCGATGATCCCCGTTTTGTACTGGCAAACGTCAAACTCGCCTCATTAGAAGAGCTAAATATTCATCATCTTCGCGGCTGAATTATTATGGGCAATGCTTCATTGCCCATAATTTTTACGCTTCCGGTTTAACTGCTGAATTGCTCACCATTTTTTGACAAACAGTTACACCGTCACTACTTCCTTGCACTGTATAAAAATCCTATACTGTATGAATTGACAGTTTAGTGAGTTTTATCATGACGGCGGAAGGTCACCTCCTTTTTTCTATAGCTTGCGCGGTATTTGCCAAAAATGCCGAACTTACGCCCGTGCTTGCACAGGGTGACTGGTGGCACATTATTCCTTCCGCAATTCTGACCTGTTTACTGCCCGACATCGATCATCCGAAGTCGTTTTTAGGTCAGCGCCTTAAATGGATATCTAAGCCCATCGCACGCGCTTTCGGACACCGGGGATTTACCCACAGTCTGTTGGCTGTTTTTGCGTTACTGACCACCTTTTATTTGAAAGTACCTGAAACCTGGGTGGTTCCTGCAGATGCCCTGCAAGGAATGGTATTAGGTTATCTGAGTCATATTCTGGCTGATATGCTGACACCTGCCGGAGTTCCCCTGCTCTGGCCCTGCCGTTGGCGTTTTCGTTTTCCGATTCTGGTGCCGCAAAAAGGTAACCAACTGGAGCGTTTTCTCTGCATGGCATTGTTTGTCTGGTCAGTGTGGATGCCTCACACACTGCCAGAAAATAGTGCCGTTCGCTGGTCATCACAGATGATCAATACGCTGCAATTGCAATTTAATCGTCTGATTAACCATCAAATTGACTACTAAGCAGTCGATACCATCAGTTTTGGAATAAACAATTCCATTTGAATATAAGAGCCGGGTCACAGTTCTGATAATCTGACGCCAACAGAATCGTCTTGTCGGGCGATTCACATAAAAATATCAGGAGAACGGGGATGAATTTTCCATTAATTGCGAACATTGTTGTGTTCGTCGCTCTGCTGTTTGTGCTGGCGCAAGCCCGTCACAAACAGTGGAGTCTGGCAAAAAAAGTGCTGGTGGGTCTGGTCATGGGCGTGGTGTTTGGTCTTGCCCTGCATACCATTTATGGTTCAGACAGCCAGGTGTTAAAAGACTCAGTACAGTGGTTCAACATTGTGGGCAACGGTTACGTTCAGTTACTGCAAATGATCGTTATGCCACTGGTATTTGCTTCAATTCTCAGTGCTGTTGCTCGTCTGCATAATGCCTCACAACTGGGCAAAATCAGCTTCCTGACCATTGGTACGCTGCTGTTTACCACGCTGATTGCTGCACTGGTCGGTGTGCTGGTCACCAACCTGTTTGGTCTGACCGCAGAAGGTCTGGTGCAGGGTGGCGCAGAAACCGCGCGCCTTAACGCGATTGAAAGTAATTATGTAGGTAAAGTTGCCGACCTCAGCGTGCCACAGCTGGTGCTTTCTTTTATTCCTAAAAACCCGTTTGCTGATCTGACAGGCGCGAATCCAACCTCGATCATCAGCGTGGTTATCTTCGCCGCATTCCTTGGTGTTGCAGCACTTAAATTGCTAAAAGATGACGCACCAAAAGGTGAGCGTGTGTTAACGGCGATCGATACCCTACAAAGCTGGGTGATGAAACTGGTGCGTTTGGTTATGCAACTCACCCCTTACGGTGTTCTTGCCTTGATGACCAAAGTCGTCGCAGGTTCAAACTTGCAGGACATCATTAAGCTTGGCAGCTTTGTTGTTGCCTCTTACCTTGGCCTGGTGATTATGTTTGCTGTACATGGTCTTCTGCTGGGTATCAATGGGGTAAGCCCACTGAAGTACTTTCGTAAAGTGTGGCCGGTGCTGACTTTTGCCTTCACCAGCCGCTCCAGTGCAGCATCCATTCCCCTGAATGTGGAAGCTCAAACGCGTCGTCTCGGCGTACCTGAATCAATTGCCAGCTTTGCGGCCTCATTCGGTGCCACCATCGGTCAAAACGGTTGTGCCGGGCTTTATCCGGCAATGCTGGCAGTGATGGTTGCTCCGACTGTTGGTATTAATCCGCTGGATCCGATGTGGATTGCGACTCTGGTAGGTATCGTGACCGTGAGTTCTGCGGGTGTTGCTGGTGTTGGTGGTGGTGCAACCTTTGCTGCACTGATTGTGTTACCTGCAATGGGCTTACCTGTAACACTGGTGGCGCTACTCATCTCTGTTGAACCATTGATTGATATGGGGCGTACCGCGTTGAACGTGAGCGGCTCCATGACGGCGGGTACGCTGACCAGTCAGTGGCTGAAACAAACAGATAAATCCATTCTGGATAGTGAAGAAGACGCTGAACTGGCGCACCGTTAATCCTGATTTGTTACGTTAAACGCCTGTCATCCCGACAGGCGTTTTTTTATTCTTCGACCTCATTTTCCTGACGAATCTGATTTGCCCAGCGTTGGGCCGATTCTGGCACACTAAACCCTGGTGAACGTCGAAATGACTCTCCGATCAGAACAAATGCAACATATTTGCCACGCAGTATCCAGACATCACGAAACGCATCCATCTTTATTGCATGCTCCGGTGGCGCAGGTTCTACGCGCGGAACATAACTAATAATCGGGCGGTTTTGCTGGCGAAGAGGTTTCATCATTAATGGCTTCACTAAACACATATCGAAAATCAGAAAAACTGTATTTTAGCCGATCTAATCCCCGTCCGTCCTGCTCTGCGTAAATTCGAACTCTGTACCACTTTGCCACATCTTCAGAGTGAACACCTGTTCATGGTCTATAGTTAGAGAGTTTTTTGACCAAAACAGCGGCCCTTTCAGTAATAAATTAAGGAGACGAGTTCAATGTCGCAACATAACGAAAAGAACCCACATCAGCACCAGTCACCACTACACGATTCCAGCGAAGCGAAACCGGGAATGGACTCACTGGCACCTGAGGATGGTTCCCATCGTCCAGCGGCTGAACCGACGCCACCGGGAGCGCAGCCAACCGCGCCAGGGAGTCTGAAAGCCCCTGATACACGTAATGAAAAGCTGAACTCCCTGGAGGACGTGCGTAAAGGCAGTGAAAATTATGCACTTACCACCAACCAGGGCGTACGCATCGCCGATGATCAAAACTCCCTGCGCGCCGGTAGCCGTGGTCCAACGCTGCTGGAAGATTTTATTCTGCGCGAGAAGATCACTCACTTTGACCATGAGCGTATCCCTGAGCGTATTGTTCATGCGCGAGGATCGGCGGCTCATGGTTATTTCCAGCCGTATAAAAGCTTAAGCGATATCACCAAAGCAGATTTCCTGTCTGAACCGAATAAAATCACTCCAGTGTTTGTCCGTTTCTCCACCGTTCAGGGCGGTGCAGGCTCGGCTGATACGGTGCGAGATATCCGTGGCTTCGCGACCAAGTTCTACACTGAAGAGGGTATTTTTGACCTTGTTGGTAACAACACACCGATCTTCTTTATTCAGGATGCGCATAAATTCCCTGATTTTGTCCATGCGGTAAAACCAGAACCACACTGGGCAATCCCGCAGGGGCAAAGCGCTCACGACACCTTCTGGGATTATGTTTCCCTGCAACCGGAAACACTGCACAACGTAATGTGGGCGATGTCGGATCGTGGTATCCCGCGCAGCTACCGCACTATGGAAGGCTTTGGTATTCATACCTTCCGTCTGATTAACGCCGAAGGTAAAGCGACGTTCGTACGTTTCCACTGGAAACCACTGGCAGGTAAAGCCTCGCTCGTTTGGGATGAAGCACAAAAACTAACCGGACGTGACCCGGACTTCCACCGCCGCGAGTTGTGGGAAGCGATTGAAGCAGGTGATTTCCCGGAATACGAACTGGGCTTCCAGTTGATTCCTGAAGAAGATGAATTTAAGTTCGACTTCGACCTTCTTGATCCAACTAAACTTATCCCGGAAGAACTGGTGCCCGTTCAGCGTGTCGGCAAAATGGTGCTTAATCGTAATCCGGATAACTTCTTTGCCGAAAACGAACAAGCAGCTTTCCATCCAGGTCATATTGTTCCTGGTCTGGACTTCACCAACGATCCCCTGTTACAGGGACGTTTGTTCTCCTATACCGATACACAAATCAGTCGTCTTGGCGGACCCAATTTCCATGAAATTCCGATTAACCGCCCGACCTGCCCATACCACAACTTCCAGCGTGATGGCATGCACCGCATGGGTATCGACACTAACCCGGCGAATTACGAACCCAACTCGATCAACGATAACTGGCCGCGCGAAACACCACCAGGGCCAAAACGTGGCGGATTTGAGTCATATCAGGAGCGCGTGGAAGGCAATAAAGTGCGCGAACGTAGCCCGTCATTTGGCGAATATTATTCTCATCCGCGCCTGTTCTGGTTAAGTCAGACGCCGTTCGAGCAGCGACATATTGTCGACGGCTTCAGCTTTGAACTCAGTAAAGTCGTTCGTCCATATATTCGTGAACGTGTCGTTGACCAGTTGGCGCATATCGATCTTAACCTTGCGCAGGCGGTAGCAAAAAATCTCGGTATCGAACTGACTGACGACCAACTGAATATTACGCCGCCACCGGACGTAAACGGGCTGAAAAAAGATCCTGCTTTAAGTCTGTATGCCATTCCTGATGGTGATGTGAAGGGCCGCGTAGTAGCAATTTTACTCAATGCCAAAGTACGTTCAGCAGACTTGCTGGCGATCCTCAAGGCACTCAAGGCTAAAGGCGTTCATGCCAAACTGCTTTATTCACGGATGGGTGAAGTGACTGCGGATGACGGTACGGTGCTACCCATTGCCGCCACCTTTGCCGGTGCGCCTTCGCTGACAGTAGACGCAGTGATTGTACCTTGCGGTAACATCGACGATATCGCCGACAACGGCGATGCCAATTACTATCTGATGGAAGCCTATAAACACCTTAAACCGATTGCGCTGGCGGGAGACGCGCGCAAGTTTAAAGCAACAATCAAGGTCGATGACCAGGGTGAAGAAGGGATTGTGGAAGCCGACAGCGCTGACGGTAGTTTTATGGATGAACTGTTAACGCTAATGGCAGCACACCGCGTCTGGTCACGTATTCCTAAGATTGACAAAATTCCTGCGTAAATATGGATAAGGTCACGCCCCCAAGGGAGTGACCTTACCACCTTACTTACACATCAAGATAACTACCCAACCGATAACCACGCTCAGCAATCGCATATTTCAACGACGCTGAGGTCAGCACATCCAGTTCCGTTAACCGAGGGAAGCAATAAGCACTCTGGCGAATCGTATTATCGATAAACGCAGGATGACACATCACTTCCAGAGAGCGCTCACCGCGATGACTGGAGTCATCCAGCACTTTCAGGAACAACGCATTACTGATCTCTTCACCATAAAATGCGCTACTGAATCCCTGCGAACTACGCAACTCTCCAGGCAGGTCGCTGTCATTAAACACCGCCTGACGATCAATGCGCAGTGCAATCCCCTGCTCTGCCGCAAAACTGGCCACAATCGGAAAAATTTGCGGGAACATATGCACATGATGATGGCTATCAATATGGGTCGGTTTACGCCCAAAAAGCTCAATGAAACGCTGATACTGACTCGCCAGCTCCAGGGAAATCTCCTCCAGCGGTAAAGCACCTTCTTCCGCCATCTGCCAGATCCA
This sequence comes from Escherichia fergusonii ATCC 35469, assembly GCF_000026225.1. Taxonomy (NCBI): domain Bacteria; kingdom Pseudomonadati; phylum Pseudomonadota; class Gammaproteobacteria; order Enterobacterales; family Enterobacteriaceae; genus Escherichia; species Escherichia fergusonii. Next base: position 1,370,670 of record NC_011740.1, on the reverse strand, counting down.
TTTCCCCAGCATCCCTTCTCTGGTCAGCCCCGGCATCTCAGTCAGCGGCTTACCCATGGTGAGGACAAAGTGCATTCCCACCGCCAGGCCTGGCGCCCCACGGCTCAGCTGTGCGGCGTGATCAATAGCTTCACCATTCACCAACGCCGTCGTAGAGGTAACAACGCCGTTACGACAGGCTTCGATAATGCCGTAGTTCTGACCTTTACTTAAACCAAAGTCATCGGCATTAACAATCAGTAAGCGTTCCATAATCAGCCTCGTTTAGTGTGCTTTTTTGAGATCTGCTATGCAGTCAGCAAAGTTTGGCAACCACTTCTCATGTGCCAGAATCATCTCGCGTGCCAGCACCTCGGCGTCACGATCGGAATGCACCAGCGGGCTAAGATTCAGCGCCAGTAACACATCATTAAATTCACCGCTTAGTGCTGCATGGCTGGCAGCAATCTCAAAGCCTTTAATAGTGTGAATTAGCCCCATCACTTTGTCATCGAAATGGGTAATGCGCGGATGAGGCGTCGCACCATTGCGCCCCAGCGTGCAGGTCATTTCTACTGCCCAGTCTGCCGGAATATTATCAACATGCCCATGATGTGGAATATTAATGTAGTGTTCCGTTTGCTTATCGTTATAAATAGCGTTAATCACTTCACACGCTGCGTCGGAGTAATAAGCCCCACCACGCTGTTCCAGCTCTTTCGGTTTAACTTTCAGCTCAGGATTTTTATACAGGTCAAAAAGGTTTTTCTCGACTTTCTGTACTACCTGCGCACGCGCACCGCCTTTGTAGTATTCGCCCATTTCAATCGCCAGCATCTCTTTCTGCTTGAAGTAATACAGTAGATAAGAACATGGCAGCAGATTCAACGAACGAATCAAGCCTTCACTAAACGGCAGGTCGAAAATATTTTTGACAGAGGACGCTTTTAACCGCCCTGACGCCACGCCATCAAGCAATTCGGCAAAGCGAGACTCACCATTTACCAGTACATCTTTAATAAACACCATGTGGTTCAGGCCGAACAGATCGATAGACAAGTCATCGCTCTCATTCAGCGCCAGCACATCACGAATAAACATCTTCATGCCTGTGGGAATATTACACACACCGATAAAGCGTTTAAATCCGGTATGACGATAGACTGCTTCGGTGACCATTCCCGCCGGGTTAGTGAAGTTAATTACCCAGGCATTTGGGCACAGTTCTTCAACATCTTTCACTATGTCAAAAATCACCGGAATGGTACGTAAACCTTTAAACAGTCCACCCGCACCATTGGTTTCCTGACCAAGATAACCATGACTCAATGGGATGCGTTCATCCAGCTCACGGGCTGGCAGTTGGCCCACGCGTAGTTGAGTCGTGACGAAATCGGCATCTTTTAACGCTTCACGGCGATTGAGCGTTTTAAATAATTTTATGGGCACCCCAGCGTTATCAATCATGCGCTGGCAGAGATCAAAAATAATATCCAGTTTCTCTTTGCCGCCTTCTACATCCACCAGCCATAATTCGCTGACAGGTAGTTCGTGGTAGCGCTTAATAAACCCATCCAGTAATTCCGGGGTATAGCTGCTCCCGCCACCGATAGTGACGACTTTTAATTTCTGGCTCATACTTTCTCCCTTCAGTGTGAAACACTGGTGTTCTATGCTTAGCCTGTCTGTCAGGAATAACCTGGCACTGCCAGTGTTATTAAAAGGCAAGCGTGTAAATTAATTTAATGGACAATTCAATTACTGATTAAATTCAGTCAGCCTTTTACGATAGCCATTTGGGGTAAATGATGTCAGTTTTTTAAAGGTTTTAATAAACAGACTTGGACTACTATAGCCCGACTCGTAGGCAATATCTGTAACGGAGTAGTTGGTCATCTCCAGTTGTTTTTTGGCAAAATTAATGCGAATTTCATTAATCATTTGCATCGGCGTTTTGCGGTAATAACGCTGTGTAGCACGGGTTAAATACTCCTGAGATTTACCAGATAGCTTAACCATGTTTTCCAGCGCATGATCTCCGAACTGTGTTTTATCGTGCATTATTTCCACAGTCACTTTTAGCCACTGGGGAATATCGTCATACACTTGTTCTTCACGATAATGACGCAGCCGGTTGATAATATAAAACGAAACCAGTTCAACAAACTCTTCCAGCCCGGTATCACGAAAATTAAGTGACGCGATAACCGTTTCGACATAGGTCATAAAAGCACTGTTGGCGCGATAGACCTGTGAAGCAACAAAACAGAATGGCAATAAAGGCAAATAATGCTGTTCAAAAAACCGCTTACTGATACCAACATTCAAAATACGTGTAGCGCCAAACTCATAAAAGCTCTGGTGATGTGATCCCAGCGGGATAAACACAAAATCACCACGCTCCAGCAATACACGTTTACCGTTAATCTCCTGGTAGTAGCGGCCAGTTAAAACCAGGGTGAACTCGTAGTAGTCATGCTGATGCAACCCACTGATACTTTCAGTTTTATTGTAGATAAACACATGGAAATTCTTACCATTAAACAGTTGTTGCTCACGGGCCGTGGCAATTTCCGGTGCGCTAATCTGCGGTTGCATCATCGACTCCTTACGGTTTCAGCTTCTCGTGAAGCTCAATTAATTCACTGACCAGTTCACGTGCCAGCATGGAGGTCATTAGATGATCCTGCGCATGTACCAGCACCAGGCTAACTTTCATTTTGCCTTCGCCCTGATCACCTTCAATCAGCTTTGTTTGCACCAAATGAGCTTCATTAAGCGCCATCCGCGACTGTTCCATCATCGCCTTCGCAGCGGCAAAATCGCCCTGCTTGGCTTGTTTCAGTGCCGCATACGCAAGGCTACGCGCCTGTCCGGAGTTAATAATTAACCCCATCACTACTTCTTCCAGCTCTTCTGCTTCAGTTGGCGCATCAGGAATATTGTCGAGATCCATCATACATTGTTCCTCTCTATTCTTACCGGCAGCGGTTTCCCACTGCCGGTGACAATTAAAATTTCAGTGCGTTAGCGATATCTTCTTCGCTCTCTTCTTCATCAATGACGTTCTGTGCTTTGTTAGCGACTACCACAAATGGCAGGTAGACCAGCGTCGCGACACCGAGGTTAAAGAGTGCGACCAGCAGAGCGGCAACACTACCATTAGTGTTAAAGAATGCGCCCAGTCCGGTTGGCATGGTCCACGGTGCGATGTTAGTGATAGGTGGAATAATGCCGGTGTAGTAAGCAACCAGGGTAATTGCTGCCAGAATCGGTTGCACCAGAACAAACGGAATAAACATTACCGGGTTCATAATAATTGGCAGGCCAAACAGAATCGGTTCGTTAATCTGGAAGATACCTGATGGCAGCGCCAGTTTAGCCACCGAACGATAATCAGCGCGGCGGGAAGCGATAAAGATAGCAATAATCAGCCCGAGAGTTGCACCACTACCACCAAGGAAGATGTAGGAGTCAAGCATCGGTTTCGCCCAAACATGGAACGTCTTACCCGCTTCGACAGCTGCAGCAACGGAACCATATTGCTGATAAATCGAGATGTTTTCCAATGCCCATGGAGTCATGATACCGCTGTCCAGCGCAGTTAATGCCAGTGAACCGTGAATACCAAAGAACCACAGCAGCGGAACAAAAATCACATACGCCCAGCCAACCACCGCACCCATTGAAGCCAGAGGCGTGGAGATAGAGTCCATAATGATTTGGTGGAAGTTTGTCCCCCAGCTATTTAGCGCCCAGGCAATAATTCCCATAAAAGAAAGGATAATAAAGCCCGGAATCAATGCCGAGAAAGAACGCGACACCGAAGCTGGCACACTGTCAGGCAGGCGAATAACCCAGTTGCGGCGAACAACAAAGGTAAACATTTCTGCAACCACCAGACCAATAATAATGCCGGAGATAATATTGGCACCACCTAACCAGTTTGCACCAACAGCATAAGCTTCACCTACGCTATAAGGTGTAACGGTCATAAATGCCGCAACCGATAATAAACCGGCGGCCAGCGCATCAACTTTACGCTCTTCTGCCAGCGCCATACCGATAAAAAACGGCGCCATTAACGACATAATGCCTAATGTACCGTTGTAGACGTTTCCGCCAATGCCTTTCAAACCATTCAGTGTTTCGATGGTAGAAGCATCCAGGCGAATACCTAAGGAATAAAAAAATGACCCCTCCCCAAAGCTCAGGAAAACGTTGTTTATTAATACAAACATAGCCCCTGCAAGGGTTAACGGCATTAAGCGAATAAAACCGTTTTTAATTGCATTAATATGTGGCTGCTTTCCTATTTTTACAGCAAAAGGAAGGAGTACCTTTTCAAGTGAAGCAATAACATTACTCATAGAAAAATACCCTATAAAACCGCAATAAATATTGCGGTGAAAGTTTATGAAATAACTCTTTGACGGGAAAAATGTAAAATATAATTAATTAGCAGCAGCTTTTTTAATCGCTGCAACGGCGGCTTTTAACACGCCTAAACCATCAACTTTGCCGTACAGCAGCGAGTCAATGACTTCAACAGGTTTGCCCGGAAGCAAACGTTGAATTTCGGGTAACATATAAGAAATTTGCGGACCAAGCAGTACGACATCGGCTGCAGGCCCTTTTTCACCGGCCAGGGTTTCAGGAAATGCTTCAATAATCACCGGCACTTCATATTTTTCTGCTTGCGCACGCATCTTCGATACCAGTAAAGAAGTTGACATACCTGCAGAACAGAACAGATAAATATGTTTCTTTTCCATTAAGACGTTCCTTATATGCGATTATCTGTCAGCCAGCCATGTCACAAGTCTTCACCTGCATCATGCTCTGGTACCAAGGTAAGAAAATTGTTTATTTGTTTGATGAAACGAGTATACGGGATTGACCGGAGGGATAGTACTTCATTGACCACCAGAATTGTCTCTCATTGACCTTACGTTATGACCCGACTCACATTTCGGGCAAATAATTCGCGACAATAAATAAGATATTCTGAACAGAAAAAAGCCGACACTGGTGTCGGCTCCTTGTTTGTTCAGGCAATGAACAGTAAAAGTTATTTCGTAGCTTGTGGATCCGTGTCGTACTCGGCGCAAGTCTGGTAGCCAGAGTTAATCACATGCCCGGTATCGTCTAAGGCAACAAAGTAGGTTTCAACTTTACCATCACGTTGACCCAGGATGTAGGTCTGACACGTACCACGAGCATGTATCATGCTGACTTCAGACGATGGTTTACCCGCAATTTGTGCAACCTGCGCCCGGCTCATGCCCTTTTTGACATCTTTCACCACAGGCTGGACAAACTGGTCTTTAGTACGATCATAAGCCGTACAACCTGCCAGCATAGTTAATACCGCCGCTGCACCCAGAATTCCTGCCATATTCTTGTTCATATTCCGTCCTCTTGTTTATCAGCGTGTTAGATAAGCCTGGAATACAACGGACTATTTTTCAAGCCTCATAACGAAACGGTTTGGCTTTCAGAAGATTCTTGTATGGCGTTTTAACCACCACTCAGGCCGTCGTCGCTTGTCGTTTCTGCGGCAACGGGTTAGCTTTATGAAAGGCCTATTTTTCATTCGGGAGGGGGTTAAATGACATTACAGCAACAGATTATAAAAGCACTGGGGGCAAAACCACAGATTAATGCTGAGGAAGAGATTCGCCGCAGTATTGATTTTCTTAAAAGCTATCTTAAAACATATCCGTTTCTGAAATCGCTGGTTTTGGGAATCAGTGGTGGGCAGGATTCAACCCTTGCCGGGAAATTATGCCAGATGGCAATCAACGAGCTGCGTGCAGAAACAGGTAACGAAACCTTGCAATTTATCGCTGTACGCCTGCCCTACGGTATTCAGGCCGACGAACAAGATTGCCAGGACGCCATTGCCTTTATTCAGCCGGATCGCGTATTAACCGTCAATATCAAGGGCGCGGTACTTGCCAGCGAACAGGCTTTACGGGAAGCGGGTATAGAACTGAGCGATTTTGTACGCGGCAATGAAAAAGCACGTGAGCGCATGAAAGCACAGTACAGTATTGCAGGCATGACCAGCGGTGTCGTTGTGGGTACCGACCATGCAGCAGAAGCGATTACTGGATTCTTTACCAAATATGGCGATGGTGGCACAGATATTAACCCGTTGTATCGTCTCAACAAACGTCAGGGCAAGCAGCTGCTGGCGGCATTAGGATGCCCGGAGCATCTTTATAAGAAAGCGCCAACCGCTGATCTCGAAGACGACCGCCCGTCACTGCCTGATGAAGCCGCGCTTGGTGTGAGCTATGACAATATCGACGACTATCTGGAAGGGAAAACCGTGCCAGAGCAGGTCGCAAAGACCATTGAGAACTGGTATCTGAAAACCGAACATAAACGCCGCCCCCCCATTACCGTTTTCGATGATTTCTGGAAGAAATAACGATTTGCGCATCATGGCAAGTGTAAAAAAGAGTGCAGGCGTCCCCGTCTGAGTTTTTACAAGGTGCGCTTTTTTCATGCCGGATGCGGCGTAATGAACGCCTTATCCGGTCTGAAAGACCTTCAAAATTCAATAAATTGCAGGCGTAGAGTGGGCCTGATAAGCGTGGCACATCAGGCAATTTTACGGTTACCATCGGCCCTGCCTCTTTTTTAATCGCTTCCCGCTTGTTACACTGGATAGATAACCAGCATTCGGAGTCAACAGTGGTACGGCGTTTAACTTCATCGCGGCTCGAATTTGAAGCAGCGGCAATTTATGAATATCCCGAACATTTACGTTCTTTTCTCAGCGAATTACCCACCCGCCCTGGCGTGTATTTGTTTCATGGCAAAAGTGACACCATGCCGCTCTATATTGGCAAAAGCGTCAATATCCGCAGTCGCGTGCTTTCCCATTTACGCACCCCGGATGAAGCCGCCATGCTGCGGCAATCCCGGCGTATTAGCTGGATATGTACCGCAGGCGAAATCGGTGCTTTGTTGTTGGAAGCAAGGCTAATCAAAGAGCAACAACCGTTATTTAATAAACGTCTGCGTCGCAATCGCCAACTCTGTTCTCTGAAACTGGATAATCAGCGAACAGAAGTGGTGTATGCCAAAGAAGTGGATTTTTCGCGAGCACCAAACTTGTTCGGCCTGTTTGCCAATCGCCGCTCGGCATTACAGGCATTACAGACAATCGCTGATGAACAAAAACTCTGTTATGGCCTGTTAGGACTGGAGCCATTAAGCCGTGGTCGTGCCTGTTTTCGTTCGGCGCTTAAACGTTGTGCGGGGGCATGCTGCGGTAAAGAAAGTCAGGAAACGCATGAGCTACGTCTGCAACAATCTCTGGAACGATTACGTGTTGTTTGCTGGCCATGGCAAGGAGCGATAGCACTGAAAGAGCAGCATCCTGAAATGACTCAGTTCCACATTATCCATAACTGGTTATGGCTGGGGGCGGTGAATAGCCTGGATGAGGCGACAACATTAGTACGCACGCCAGCCGGGTTTGATCATGATGGCTATAAAATTCTCTGCAAACCGCTGCTTTCCGGTAACTATGACATTATTGAACTTGATCCGGTGAATAACCAGGAAGCCAGTTAATTTCACTAAACAGTAATTTCCCTGTCGATTGCAGGAGTCGCAAAGTATGTTTACCATCGTACCAGCACGCTCCCTGGTCGGTGGTTAACACCTTATCGCCCAGTTGCCAGATACCACTGATAACAAACACGACCCCACCCCGAGAGCCAAAAGTAGTAAAGGTACGATCGGCGATTCTGACTTTTGCCTTGCAGGAATTGCAACGCGTCATGATGTTGAAATCCATCGACATCTGCCCTTCGTTCAGTTGCGCTTTCACTATCTGCTCACCGGAAAAAGCAAAAGGTTGCAACTGTTTCAAGGTGTGGCTGAAACTGTCAGTACTTTCAAGGTGTATTTCCCCTCCTTCTAACAGTGTCACCACCCTTTCCATTCCAGGAAAACGCGCAAACTCACCGTTCGTGGCAATGGAAGCAATGCTTGCTCGCCAGTGAAAATCACGGGTAGCGGGTGGGAAGCAACAAATCTCACGAGTTTCCCCTGCGCCATTACGCCATAGATTGACTGGCATTTTGCGGATATCAAAGTATTCCATCATCACTCCCGACACGCTCTTTTGATTGTTATCGTTCAGGCAACCGTTATTTGTTATCGGCAGTGTGGGTGATTTGGTTTAGACCTGGTGGAGAATTTTTTGCTCATCAGGCACCAGCAGGTGTCAAAAAAAACCGCCGATCCTGTCCACCTCCTTATTACAAGGTAGTGGACAAGACCGGCGGTCTTAAGCGTTGAGGCTGAAAGATTATTCAGCAGATGCAGGCATTTTACCTTTTGCCGCAGAGCGTTCTGTCAGACGCTTCTCAAAATTAGCATTAAATTGCTTTTTCTGTTCCGGCGTCAGGATGTTGTAAATCTTGTTCTGGGTTTCCATGTGCGCCAGCATATTAGCTTTGCGCTGTTCTTCCATTTTTGCGATCTGCGCTTCAGCTTTTGCTTTATCGAAGGTATCGCTGGCAATGATGTCATGCATTGCGCGGCGCTCTTCCAGCGGCGGACGTTTCATCTGGTCACGCTGGCCTTTCATGATTTCGCGGATCTGCTGTTTCTGCGCGTCGGTCAGGTTCAGGTCTTTGAACATCATGTCATGATGCGGACCGAACTTGCCTTTATGGTGCATCATCGGCTTCGCGTCAGCCGGTGCTGCGGTAGTAGTGTCTGCGGCGTGAGCCAGGTTAGCCGCGCCAAGAGCCAGGGTAGAGGCAACAAACAGTGCAGTTAATTTACGCATATTCTATATCCTTCCTTTCAGTTATTTATTACGGCTTTCTTAAGTAGCGTGCCGTGTTGACGAGATTAACTTTACTGACTTTAGCGTCAATTAATCAGAGCAACGGTAAAACAATGAAAGTGTAAAAAACACTTTTGCACCAATTATGGAGAAAAAAAGAAAATTTGATGGAGAGTGATGAGAGAATATTACAACGCAATGATTTTGCAGAGATTATGAAGAACTATACCGGATAGCTGGTGATAAATAAAGCAAATAACCAGGATTAATCTGTATTAATTTATAAGAAAGTAACTTAATACCCGCAGAATGATTTCTGCGGGTAAGTATTAGCTTATTTTTTCGAGCATTAATCCCGCGCGTAATCCCAACGCTACCAACGGATTAGGGAATAACACATACTCTACATCATGGGTTACGGTAAAACGTTCCTCACCGTCCTGCGCCAGCAACGTTCCTTTCTTAAACGGCATAAAATTCAGCGTGTCACTTGCCATATGCATTTCGAATGACGGCGAGTGGCGAGTGATTTGCGAAACCACCCGATAACGTATTGGCGGCGTTCTCACGACACCGACACTTTCACCAGATACCCGCGCAGCAATTGCGCTGGCAGTTACTGCAAACTGGCGAAGATCGTTTTGTCCGAAGGGCAACGCTTTGCCGAGTTCCAGCGTACAGGCCAGCGCGCCAAAATGTCTGGCGCTGAAATGGGTAAACGTACCACCAGGCGCCTGATGGAACACCAGTGCCTCCAGCCCCGCCGTCCCCAGCCACGTCAGAAATTTCTCGTCCCAGGGAATATCACGTTGTGGTAAGACACCGAACTGCGGATGCAAGGAGCCACGAATGGCGGTATGCAGATCAAGGTGCCAGCGAACAGATTCCTTGCCCTGGTCAAAAAAATCTTCCAGGCACTGTTCCAGTTCACGCGCCCGACAGGTTTCCCCGCTTTCAGCAAATAGCTGCCAACGACCGCCAAACATTCGGTTCATGTCGCTATGGCAATAACGTTTCCCTTGCTTCAGCGCAGGAGGATTTCCGAAGATCACCAGCAACCGCCAACGTAACGGGATCTCGCCGTGAGATATCGCGCCAAGCAACGCGTCCAGCATCTCCACAGGTGCCGTCTCATTACCGTGTATTCCCGCTGAAATCACCAGCGCACCTTGCGGTGGCGTTAATGGCGTCAGTTCCAGCACGCCATCGCCCAGCCAGCGCCAGCGAACGCCGTTGATTTCTCGCTCGGTGATAACCGGTTTTTTACCCGTTAAGGTCAGAGCAAGAAAATTATCCATTGCCCCCTCCCTCCCGCTGGAACGGATAAACCGAACCGAGATTCAGTAATTGGCTCAATACATCCAGTGCTTCCCGCCCTTCGCGCAGCAGCAGCGGATCAGCCAGATCCGCCGCAGTAAGACGATCGCGGTAGTAACGCTCCACCCAGTCATTGAGCGCATTAAACAGCGTATCGTTCATCATCACCGCCGGATTCACCGCCCGGCGTTCTTCTTCTGTCAACACCACGCGCAACCGCAGGCACGCCGGGCCGCCGCCGTTTGCCATACTTTCACGTAAATCAAAAACTTTTAGTTCTCTAATCGGGTTGTCAGCGGCAAGGAGTTCATTGAGATAACCCCATACTCCGGCGTGTTCCCGACACTCCTGAGGCAGCACCAACATCATGGAACCATCATCGCGGCTCAGCAGTTGGCTGTTAAACAGATATGTAGACACCGCATCTGACACGGAAACCTGAGTCGCCGGAACTTCTATCGCCATAAAACCATTAACCCGCGAACGCAGATTTGCCAGTAATTGCGCCTGGCGAGCGAACGCCTGCTGATGGCAAAACAGCACCTGGCGGTTGCTCACGGCAATGACATCATTATGAAAAACGCCCTGGTCGATAACGTCCGGGTTTTGCTGGGCGAAAATCACCTGTTGTGGATTAACCTGATTCAGCCTTGCCACCGCTTCGCTGGCTTCACGGGTTTGCCGCGCCGGGTAGCGGGAAGGTCGGGAAACATTGCCCTCTTCTCGCCCGTAGACAAAAAGCTGAATACCCGGTTCACCATAATGGCCGCCGAGACGATTGTGGTTTGCCGCCCCCTCGTCACCGAGCAAGGCCACCTGCGGCAACGCCGAATGGATAGCGAATTTTTTCTCCTCGTTGAAAATCGCTTTTAACAGCGATTCGGTCACAGGCGCTTCCAGCGAGCGGTGAAATTTATTGTTCAGGTTGGCAACGGTGAGATGCACTTTGCCATCCAGCGTATCGGCAGATGGCGCTACCGTGGCTGCATTGGCTACCCACATTGGTGATGCTGAACTAACGCTGGAAAGCCAGTGCGGTGCCTGGCGTGCAACCTTTTCCAGTACCTGCTCATCGCTACCACTGAATCCCAACTGACGTAAAACCGGTATAAACGGGCGCTCGTGCGGTGGGATAACCGCCTGGGGAAATCCCAAATCGGCAAGGGCTTTCATTTTCAGTAAGCCCTGTTTCGCCGCCAGTCGCGGGTTAGAGACCTGAAAACGGTGACTGGTAGAAGCTTCATTACCAAACGACAGGCCCGCGTAATGATGCGTCAGCCCCACCAGTCCGTCGAAATTGACTTCCCAGGCGTTCATCGCTCCACCTCCTCGGAAAAATCCAGACCGGGGTTAAGCGTCGTGGGCAACGTTAACGAGTCTGACTCCAGGCTTGCCATCGGCCAGGCACAATAATCCGCCGCATACCAGGCGCTGGGGCGATGGTTGCCGGAAGCGCCAACGCCGCCGAAGGGTGCGGTACTGGCGGCTCCGGTAAGCGGTTTGTTCCAATTAACAATCCCCGCTCGCGCTTCCAGTAACAGTTGCTCGAACTTATCCCGCCTGGAGGAAACCAACCCGCAAGAGAGGCCGAAGCGAGTATTATTCGCCATTCGAATCGCTTCATCGAAAGTGTCATAACGCCAGACGCGCAATAGCGGCCCGAACACTTCTTCATCCGGCACGCCAGCAACACCCGTCATTTCAACGATCCCCGGCGTAAGCAATGATGTTCCTGCACGCAGTAAACGTGGCGCAAGTTGGGTTCTTCCGCCCATCGCTTCCAGTTCCTGCCAGGCAGTAACCACCTGATGTGCAGCCTGCTCTGATATCAGCCCGCCAATAAACGGCTGAGGCTCGTCATCCCAGTTGCCCGGCGTTAATCGCTGGCTGACGGCAACCAGACGGGCAAGAAATGCATCGCCCTGCGCTCCACTTTTCAACAATAAACGGCGGGCGCAGGTGCAGCGTTGCCCGGCTGTAACAAACGCCGACTGAATGGTCAGATGGACAGCCGCGTCGATATCCGCCACGTCATCGATTATTAGCGGGTTATTACCCCCCATCTCAAGGGCGAGAATTTTCTCCGGCTGACCAGAGAGCTGGCGATGTAGCTGGTAACCGGTATTGGCGCTGCCGGTAAACAGCAAGCCGTCGAGATCCTCCAGCGCACTGAGTGCCTGACCGGTTTCGCGCCCGCCCTGGACCAGGTTCAGCACGCCAGACGGCAAGCCAGCCTGCTGCCATAAACGCATGACTGCCTCGCCGCTCCAGGGGGTCAGTTCGCTGGGTTTAAAGATTACCGTGTTGCCAGCCAGTAACGCCGGAACGATGTGCCCGTTAGGCAGATGTCCGGGGAAATTGTACGGTCCAAACACCGCCAGCACACCGTGTGGACGATGACGCAAGCTCGCCGCGCCGTCCGGCATTTCGCTACGCTGCTCGCCGGTACGAACGTGATACGCCTTAATTGATATCGCGATTTTATTGATCATCGCCGTCACTTCGGTTGCCGCTTCCCAGCGCGGCTTACCAGTTTCTCTGGCAATAATCGCGGTTAATTCGACTTTATTGCTTTCCAGCAATCCGGCAAAGCGTTCAACTCTTACCTGACGATCGCCAAAGGAGAGTCGCGCCCAACGCGGAAACGCCGCACGAGCAGCCCGACAAGCCTGCCCGACCTGAGCGGCATCGGCATCATTGCCTTGCCATAGCAACTCGCCCGACACCGGATTACACTTCACACGCAATGCGCCCTGGCCCGTAACCCAGTCACCATTGATCCATAAAGTCATGCTGTTTTCTCCTCTGCGCACAGGCGCACCAGACGAACGCGATCCCCGGCGTGGCATTTGAGAGCATCCAGTTGTGCAGCGGTTAAAATCAAACGCTCGGTCGCTGGATCGGTACGCACCAGCACCACGCGGAAATGGTGATAATTTTCATTGGCGACCAGGCAGGCCGGGAATTCGCCCTGCGCAGGCTGCCCTTCAGCCACTTCCACCAGCCGACTTTTGCGGATGGCACGCACTCGGTCAATATCACACTCAAGCGTCGGTCCGCCGTCAAAAATGTCGATATAGTTACGGTAGCGAAAACCTTCTTTCTCCAGCACCGCGCGGGCAGGCGCGGTCTGCGGATGTACCTGACCGATGACGTCCTGCGCTTCCTGGGATAAAAAGTGGGTATAGATCGGATGTTTCGGCATCAGTTCTGCAATAAACGCCTTTTGCCCGGTGCCGCAGAGAAAATCGGCGCGGCTAAAATCCATCGAAAAGAAGCGTTTACCGAGGCTTTGCCAGAACGGTGAATAGCCGTGTTCGTCTATCACCCCGCGCATTTCGGCGACCACTTTGTCATTAAACTTGTCGCGAAAAGCCGCCATAAACATAAAGCGCGATTTCGACAGCAAATAGCCGTTGCCCTCTTTGCGCCAGTCCGGGTCGAGAAACAAGGTACACAGCTCGCTGCTGCCGGTGTGATCATTACTGAGAAACAGCGTCGGTAACGCGTTATAGACATTTAGCTCTTTTGAGGCGTGAACCAGCGTGCCGACGCGGTAGTTATACCAGGGATCGTTCAGACCAACCGCCACTTCAATGGCGCAAATTCCCGCCACAGTGCCTGTCTCACTATCTTCCAGTACAAACACATAGCCCTGCTCACTTTTGGGCAGTTCGCCTTGCCAGGTTTTGATTGCCCTTTCGATACGCGCCGAAAGCGTGGCTTCATTGGCGGGAAGCGACGTCAGGCCGCCGCCCGTTTTGCTGGCAAGCTGCATTAACGCTGAGACATCAGTGCGTTCAACGGGACGGATGACCATCATGATGAACCTCCGCTCACAAAGCGTTCACAGGCCACAGCAAAACGATCCAGCCCGGTCGTCACCTCTTCTTCGCTGACGTTGAGCGCAGGCGCAAAACGCACCACATTGCCACCAGCAATCAGCACCATCACGCCCGCTTTTGCCGCCTCCTGAGAAATTTGTTTCGCTTGCCCGGCGTAATCCGCATTCAGCACACAGCCAATCAGCAGACCTAAGCCGCGAACTTCACTGAACAAACCATAGCGGTGATTAATGGTATTAAGACGCTCAACAAACCAGTCGTGACGCTGTTTAACGCCAATAAGCATCTCTGGCGTGTTGATGAGATCCAGCACTTTGCCTGCCACCGCCGAGGCCAGCGGATTACCGCCATAAGTGGTGCCATGAGTGCCCACGGTCATCACGCTGGCGCATTCTTCGGTTGCCAACAGAGCGCCAACGGGGAAACCGCCGCCCAGTGCTTTTGCGGTAGTTAACAGATCGGGCGTCACGCCGTAGTGCATATAGGCATACAGTTCCCCGGTACGCCCGACGCCTGTTTGTACTTCATCAAAAATCAGCAATGCATTGTGGCGGTCACACAATTCACGCAGACCCTGTAAAAACGCGTTGCTGGCTGGCACCACACCGCCTTCCCCCTGGATGGGCTCGACAATCACCGCACAGGTAGAGTCGTCAATCAGCGCACTGGCAGAATTGAGATCGTTATACGCCGCATGACGGATATCCGGCGGCAGTGGCGCAAAATCCTGCGAATAGGCAGGCTGCCCGCCCGCACTAACGGTAAACAACGTGCGCCCGTGGAACGCATTTTTAAACGCCACAATGCCGCTCTTATGGCTACCGTAGCGGTCGTGGGCGAATTTACGCGCCAGTTTCAGTGCCGCTTCGTTGGCTTCCGCGCCGGAGTTACAAAAGAAGACGCGATCGGCAAAAGTGGCGTCGATCAATTTTTTCGCCAGTCGCAGTACCGGCTCGTTGGTGTAACCATTACCGGTATGCCAGAACTTACTCGCCTGTTCGTTCAGCGCCTCACGCAGTTCCGGGTGCGCATGGCCCAGTGCGTTCACCGCAATGCCACCCGCGAAGTCGATATACTCTTTCCCCTGCTGATCCCACAAGCGCGAACCTTCGCCACGTACCGGAATAAATGGTGCCGGAGCGTAAACAGGTAACATCCATTCATCAAAGTTTTCACGCGTAATTGGCTGAGACATAGCGACCTCTACAGTAAATAATTAGTTATTTATATGTTAATAATAAGTAATGTTTGCGCTGTAAATGTAGATTGCAGGGTTCGTGCCAGCCAGTGATAAAAGTGCATAAATGGCAGAGGCCAACTGGAAATCAAGCAGTTATCACCAAAGCATATGCATTTAAAGTGCATATAAAGTGAATACGTTTGCGATGTGGGTGAATAAAAAGAATAAAAAACGCAATGTTATGCAGAAGTAAAATATAATTCTGGAATTGTGATCATTGACGAAATTTACTGGAAATTACTGCGCCATTCTGACGCAGCGCGCACCAAAAGCGGGCATTTTTTGCGCCATCGTTGACATCATTAACAACCATCGATCAAATCACTTAACAACAGGCGGTAAGTAAAGCGAAATTCTGCTACCATCCACGCACTCTTTATCTGAATTAATGGCAGCGACTATGAAATTTGTCTCTTTTAATATCAACGGCCTGCGCGCCAGACCTCACCAGCTTGAAGCCATCGTCGAAAAGCACCAACCGGATGTAATTGGCTTGCAGGAGACAAAAGTTCATGACGATATGTTTCCGCTCGAAGAGGTGGCGAAGCTCGGCTACAACGTGTTTTATCACGGGCAGAAAGGCCATTACGGCGTGGCTCTGCTGACCAAAGAGACGCCGATTGCTGTGCGTCGCGGCTTCCCTGGCGACGGCGAAGAGGCACAACGGCGGATTATTATGGCGGAAATCCCCTCGCCGCTGGGTAATGTCACCGTGATCAACGGTTACTTCCCGCAGGGTGAAAGCCGCGACCATCCGATAAAATTCCCGGCAAAGGCGCAGTTTTATCAGAATCTGCAAAACTACCTGGAAACCGAACTCAAACGTGATAACCCGGTGCTGATTATGGGCGATATGAATATCAGCCCCACCGACCTGGATATCGGCATTGGCGAAGAGAACCGCAAGCGATGGCTGCGTACCGGAAAATGCTCTTTCCTTCCGGAAGAACGCGAATGGATGGAGAGACTGATGAGCTGGGGGTTGGTCGATACCTTCCGCCATGCAAATCCGCAAACAGCAGATCGTTTCTCATGGTTTGATTACCGCTCAAAAGGTTTTGACGATAACCGTGGCCTGCGTATCGATCTGCTTCTCGCCAGCCAACCGCTGGCAGAATGTTGCGTAGAAACCGGCATCGACTATGAAATCCGCAGCATGGAAAAACCGTCCGATCACGCTCCTGTGTGGGCGACTTTCCGCCGCTAATGACGCAGCCTCCTGACATCCTCCAGGTCAGGAGGCCGATTCTTGAGGATAATCAAGAAACTGGCAGTAAGGATTTGTGACCAGCTTAGGTTTGTTATACCGTCATCGCGTTTTTCACTTCTCTATTATCAAGGCTTGATATAGGAAATCTCCACGATGAAAGCTGAGTGTAAGTTCGTTGTTGGTAGCCTGACTTTTGCTCTGGCAATTTATCTTGTTTATGCTTCAGGCATATTCAATTTCATTAGCGATCTTCCTCACTTGCAGGCACTTATTCGCCAGAGTGGTATTTTCGGTTACAGCCTTTATATTCTGTTATTTGTTATTGCCACTCTTGTGCTGCTGCCCGGTAGTGTCCTGGTCATTGGCAGTGGCATTATTTTTGGTCCATTCTTGGGGACTCTGCTTTCGTTAGTTGCAGCAACGCTCGCTTCGTCGGTTTCCTTTTTGATTGCTCGCTGGATGGGGCGAGAACTGGTGCTGAAATATGTTGGGGATACCACCGTCTTTCAGTCTATTGAGAAAGGGATTGCACGTAACGGTATCGATTTTCTTATTCTTACCCGCTTAATTCCGCTATTTCCTTACAATATTCAAAATTACGCCTACGGATTAACCGCCATTGCCTTTTGGCCATATACCTTTATTTCGGCATTCACGACTCTGCCGGGGATCTTTATTTATACTTTTATGGCCAGCGACCTTGTTACTGAAGGCATAACATTATCATTTATTTTCAAACTTTGTCTGGCAGGGCTAATACTGTTTATTCTTATTCAGCTTGCTAAATGCTACGCCCGTTATAAACAAGTGGCACTGACCACTTCTGATAAAACCTCTTTAACCGAACAACAAAGATGAAAGATGAGAGATAAAAACCGTAAAATGTGGCTCTGGCGTGGCGTCATTATCATCTTGTTAATTGTTGCGCTGCTCGCATGGGCGCTGATTCCCGGCGTCCGTGAGTTTATTAACAGCAGCCTTGTAGCCTTTGCCGCCGTGGATCAACAAGGCATTGAACGCTTTATTGCGTCTTACGGCACGCAGGCTGCACTGGTCTCATTCTTTTTAATGATCTTACAGGCCATTGCTGCACCGCTGCCTGCGTTTTTAATTACCTTTGCCAATGCGTCGCTGTTTGGCGCGTTCTGGGGCGGCTTGCTGTCGTGGACCAGTTCGATGGCGGGCGCGGCGCTGTGCTTTTTTATCGCCAGAGTGATGGGCCGCGAAGTGGTGGAAAAATTAACCGGTAAAACCGTGCTTGACAGTATGGACGGCTTTTTCGCTCGCTACGGCAAACACACTATCCTGGTATGCCGGTTATTGCCTTTTGTCCCTTTCGATCCAATCAGCTATGCTGCCGGTTTGACGTCAATACGTTTTCGTTCATTTTTTATCGCCACCGGGCTTGGTCAGTTACCGGCGACTATTGTTTATTCCTGGGCGGGCAGCATGTTAACGGGGGGTACCTTCTGGTTTGTCACCGGACTGTTTATTCTGTTTGCCCTGACCGTGGTGATTTATATGGCGAAGAAAATATGGCTTGAACGCCAGAAGAGGAATGCCTGATGGGTTTACCACCGCTTAGCAAAATTCCTTTAAGTTTACGTCCGCAGGCGTGGCTGCATCGTCGCCATTACGGCGAGGTGCTAAGTCCAATTCGCTGGTGGGGACGGATCCCGTTTATCTTTTATCTGGTGTCGATGTTTGTCGGTTGGCTGGAGCGTAAACGCTCACCGCTCGATCCGGTAGTGCGATCGCTTGTCAGCGCGCGCATTGCGCAAATGTGCCTGTGTGAGTTTTGCGTGGATATCACCAGTATGAAAGTCGCCGAGCGTACCGGCAGCACCGATAAGTTGCTGGCAGTGGCTGACTGGCGACAAAGCCCGCTCTTTAGCGATGAAGAACGGCTGGCGCTGGAGTATGCCGAAGCCGCCAGCGTAACGCCACCAACAGTCGATGCTGCCCTGCGTACCCGACTGGCTACGCATTTTGACGCTCAGGCGCTCACCGAACTGACGGCATTGATCGGCCTGCAAAATCTGTCAGCCCGTTTTAATTCTGCCATGGACATTCCCGCTCAGGGGCTGTGCCGTATTCCTGAAAAACGTTCTTAAGGAGAGATGATGCGCCATTGTGGGTGGTTGCTGGGATTGTTATCGCTGTTTTCTCTGGCAACACATGCCAGTGACTGGCAGGAAGTTAAAAATGAGGCCAAAGGGCAAACCGTCTGGTTTAACGCCTGGGGCGGCGATACCGCAATTAACCGCTATCTCGACTGGGTTAGCGGCGAGATGAAAACCCATTATGATATAAACCTGAAGATTGTCCGCCTGGCGGATGCCGCAGATGCGGTGAAGCGCATTCAGACCGAAGCCGCAGCCGGGCGCGAGACAGGCGGTTCGGTGGATCTGCTCTGGGTGAACGGCGAAAACTTCCGCACCTTAAAAGAGGCCAATTTACTGCAAACCGGCTGGGCTGAGACTCTGCCAAACTGGCGTTATGTCGATACACAACTGCCGGTACGGGAAGATTTTTCTGTACCTGTCGAAGGCGCAGAATCGCCGTGGGGCGGCGCACAACTGACGTTTATCGCCCGCCGCGATGTTACACCACTGCCACCACAAACACCGCAAGACTTACTGGAATTTGCTAAAGCCAATCCTGGCACGGTTACCTATCCGCGCCCGCCAGACTTTACTGGCACCGCATTTCTTGAACAGTTACTGATTATGCTGACGCCAGATCCCGCAGCATTAAAAGAAGCGCCGAACGATGCGACTTTCGCCCGTATCACTGCGCCCTTGTGGCAATATCTTGATGCGCTGCATCCGTATTTATGGCGCGAAGGAAAGGATTTCCCACCTTCGCCCGCGCGGATGGATGCTCTACTGAAAGCTGGCACATTGCGCCTGTCGCTGACCTTTAATCCTGCACATGCCCAGCAAAAAATCGCCAGTGGCGATTTGCCGGCAAGCAGTTACAGTTTTGGTTTTAACGAGGGGATGATTGGCAACGTGCATTTTGTCACCATTCCTGCTAACGCGAATGCCAGTGCTGCGGCGAAGGTTGTCGCCAATTTCCTGCTCTCACCCGATGCGCAACTGCGTAAAGCAGACCCTGCTGTCTGGGGCGATCCTTCGGTTCTCGATCCGCAAAAACTGCCTGACGGACAGCGCGAAACTTTACAATCAAGAATGCCGCAGGATCTGCCGCCGGTACTGGCTGAACCGCACGCAGGTTGGGTAAATGCGCTGGAACAAGAATGGCTACACCGTTACGGTACGCATTAATATTGTTGCTGTGGGCGATGGTGGCGGTGATTTATGCACCGCTGATCCCGGCAGCTCTCACGCTGATATCGCCTGCTTTGTCGTTGGCACCCTGGCAGGCGTTATTTGCCGATCCGCAGTTACCGCAGGCCTTACTGGCAACGCTGGTATCGACAACCATCGCGGCGCTCGGCGCATTGACGATTGCCCTGCTGGTAATTGTGGCGCTGTGGCCTGGACCGAAATGGCAGCGTATGTGCGCCCGTCTGCCGTGGCTGCTCGCCATTCCCCATGTTGCTTTTGCCACCAGCGCCCTGTTGCTGGTTGCTGACGGAGGGCTGCTTTATGACTATTTCCCGTATTTCACTCCGCCAATGGACAAATTGGGTATTGGGCTGGGCCTCACCCTGGCGGTGAAAGAAAGCGCATTTCTGCTGTGGATCTTAGCGGCAGTATTGAGCGAAAAACGGCTGTTGCAGCAAGTTATTGTGCTGGATTCACTGGGCTACAGCCGCTGGCAATGTTTGAAGTGGCTGCTTTTGCCCTCCGTCGCGCCTGCGCTGGCAATGGCGATGCTGGCGATTGTCGCCTGGTCGCTGTCGGTCGTGGATGTGGCGATTATTCTTGGGCCAGGTAATCCACCGACGCTGGCGGTAATTAGCTGGCAGTGGTTAACTCAGGGCGACGCCGATCAACAAGCGAAAGGCGCACTCGCCAGCCTGCTGCTGATGCTGTTACTCGCCGCCTACGTTTTGCTGGGCTATCTGCTATGGCGTAGCTGGCGGCGTACTATTCCCCGCGTAGATGGCGTTCGTAAGCCCGCCACGCCTTTATTACCCGGCAATACACTGGCGAGTTTTTTACCCTTAACCGGTGTGCTCTGTGTGGCTCTGCTGGCGATCCTCGCGGATCAGTCGACGATCAATAGTGAAGCGCTCATCAATAGCCTGACGATGGGACTGGTGGCGACATTCATCGCTTTGGTTCTGTTGCTGCTGTGGCTGGAATGGGGGTCACAGTGTCGCCAGTTGTGGTTATGGTTGCCCATTTTATTACCGGCACTGCCGCTGGTCGCGGGCCAGTACACGCTGGCGCTATGGATGAACGTAGATGGGCGCTGGACAGCGGTGGTCTGGGGGCATCTGCTGTGGGTGATGCCGTGGATGCTGTTTATCCTGCAACCCGCCTGGCAGCGCATTGATTCGCGGTTAATTTTGATTGCGCAAACGCTGGGTTGGTCACGGGCCAAAATCTTCTTTTACGTGAAATGCCCGCTTATGCTGCGCCCTGCATTGATTGCCTTCGCTGTCGGATTTTCAGTGAGTATTGCGCAGTATATGCCGACGCTGTGGTTGGGCGCGGGCCGTTTTCCGACACTCACCACCGAAGCGGTAGCGTTAAGTAGCGGTGGCAGTAACGGTATTCTCGCTGCCCAGGCCCTTTGGCAACTGCTATTACCGCTTATTATTTTTGCCCTGACCGCCCTGCTTGCAAAATGGGTAGGTTATGTCAGACAAGGACTCCGCTAATGCTCTGCGTGAAAGATGTTTCGCTACGTTTGCCTGAAAGGCCTTTGCTGACAAACGTTAACTTTACGGTCAATAAAGGTGACATTGTCACGTTAATGGGGCCCTCAGGCTGTGGTAAATCCTCGCTGTTTTCATGGATGATTGGTGCGCTGGCAGGACAGTTTTCTTGTACAGGGGAGCTATGGCTTAATGAGCAACGGATTGACATGCTACCCACCGCACAGCGTCAGATTGGCATTCTTTTCCAGGATGCACTGTTATTTGACCAGTTCAGCGTCGGGCAAAATTTACTGCTGGCGCTACCGGCGACACTTAAGGGGAATGCCCGACGTAATGCCGTGAATGATGCGCTTGAACGGACAGGGCTTGGCGGAACTTTTCATCAGGATCCGGCGACATTATCGGGCGGTCAGCGAGCGCGGGTAGCCTTGCTACGTGCCCTTCTCGCCCAGCCTAAAGCGTTAATACTGGATGAGCCGTTCAGCCGTCTTGATGTGGCTCTGCGCGATAATTTTCGCCAGTGGGTGTTCAGCGAAGTTCGCGAACTGGCGATCCCCGTCGTTCAGGTAACGCACGATATCCAGGATGTTCCTCCTGATAGTTCTGTTCTGGATATGGCGCAGTGGTCAGAAAATTACAACAAACTGCGATAACGCAAAGTTTTTCCCAATGTGTCAGTTCAGAATGGCGCACTCAAAACTACAATGTCGGGATTTTCGATGAAACGTGTTTCTCAAATGACCGCGCTGGCAATGGCTTTAGGGCTGGCTTGCGCTTCTTCGTGGGCCGCTGAACTGGCGAAGCCTCTTACTCTTGACCAGCTTCAACAACAAAATGGCAAAGCGATAGATACTCGCCCCAGCGCGTTTTATAACGGCTGGCCACAAACCTTAAATGGCCCTTCCGGTCATGAACCTGCCGCCTTAAACCTTTCTGCTAGCTGGCTCGACAAAATGAGCACCGAACAACTCAACGAGTGGATCAAGCAACATAACCTGAAAGCCGATGCTCCGGTGGCGCTGTACGGTAATGACAAAGATGTCGACGCCGTCAAAACGCGCCTGCAAAAAGCAGGCTTAACGCATATCTCCATCCTGAGTGACGCGCTAAGCGAACCTTCCCGTCTGCAAAAACTGCCGCACTTTGAGCAGCTGGTTTACCCGCAATGGCTACATGACCTGCAACAGGGTAAAGAGGTTACGGCGAAACCTGCCGGTGACTGGAAAGTCATTGAAGCGGCCTGGGGCGCTCCTAAGCTTTACCTTATCAGCCATATTCCCGGCGCGGATTACATCGATACCAATGAAGTGGAAAGCGAACCGCTGTGGAATAAAGTCTCTGATGAACAACTGAAAGCGATGCTGGCAAAGCATGGCATTCGTCATGACACCACGGTGATTCTATATGGTCGTGATGTATACGCAGCAGCGCGTGTAGCACAGATTATGCTCTATGCAGGGGTGAAAGATGTGCGCCTGCTGGACGGCGGCTGGCAAACCTGGTCCGACGCGGGACTGCCTGTTGAGCGCGGAACGCCACCGAAAGTGAAAGCTGAACCGGATTTCGGCGTGAAGATCCCGGCGCAACCGCAGTTGATGCTTGATATGGAACAGGCCCGTGGGCTGCTGCATCGCCAGGATGCATCGTTGGTGAGCATTCGTTCGTGGCCAGAATTTATCGGTACGACCAGTGGTTACAGCTATATTAAGCCAAAAGGTGAAATAGCCGGAGCCCGTTGGGGACACGCTGGTAGCGACTCGACGCATATGGAAGATTTCCATAACCCGGATGGCACCATGCGTAGCGCCGATGATATTGCCGCTATGTGGAAAGCATGGAATATCAAACCAGATCAGCAAGTTTCATTCTACTGCGGCACCGGCTGGCGCGCGTCCGAAACCTTTATGTACGCACGAGCAATGGGCTGGAATAACGTCTCCGTTTACGACGGCGGCTGGTACGAATGGAGCAGCGATCCGAAAAATCCCGTAGCAACCGGTGAGCGCGGCCCGGACAGCAGCAAATAACATTGCAATTACTGGCGCTGGAGCGACTTCAGCGTCAGATACCCACTCCACACCCGCGTAAAGGTCGTCATCCAGCACAACGCACCAAATACCCACGCAAACCACGGAAAATAAGCTGGCAAGAGGCAACTCAGAACAAACAGCAAAATCGTCTCGCTGCCTTCGGTTAACCCGCCCAGATAATAAAACGATTTATGCGCATAACCGGGATTATCAATCTGATGTTTCGCCGCCAGCGCAGCAAAAGCGAGAAAACTGCTGCCCGTGCCGATAAACGCAAACAGCAGCCAGCCGCCTGCCAGCGCGTTTTGCTCCGGTGAGGCAAGGATAAACCCAAAAGGCACCAGCGCATAAAAGAGAAAATCCAGCGAGATATCTAAAAATCCGCCTGCATCGGTTAATCCTCTGCGTCGCGCCAGTGCGCCATCCAGACCATCAAGCAGACGATTCATCAAAATGACGATTAGCGCCGCCAGATACCAGCCCAGTGCCAAAAACGGTAATGCCAGCACTCCAATAGCAAAACCGATCAACGTTAAGCCATCAGGGGTAATGGCAGGTTTATCCAGTAGCCGTACACATTGGTGCAACAACGGTTTTATCCGTGGATGAAGATGACGGTCTAACACGGGCGTTCCTTAAGCATAAAACCCTTCTGATTGGGCAAATGAGCAGATCTTATAAGGCTGATGACAAACACAAAATTGCCAGATGTGCTACACTTATCAGCCTCTACATGATCTCCGCAATCTGTTAAATTTACTCGTTTTGCAGACCGGGTAATACATTCACGCCGCATCCGGCATGAACAAGCGCACCTGGTCAGTAATCTGATATTATGGCATTTTTGTGACTTATTCGTGTAGCTATGAAAACAATCGATGTTGTTGCCGCCATTATCGAAAAAGATGGCAAAATCTTACTGGCTCAGCGCCCCGTTCATACAGATCAAGCCGGTTTATGGGAATTTGCCGGAGGTAAAGTGGAAGCGGGAGAAAGCCAACCGCAAGCGTTGATACGCGAGTTGCATGAGGAACTGGGGATCGACGCTCGCCCTGGTGACTACATTGCCAGCCACCAGCGGGAAGTCTCCGGGCGTATCATTCATCTTCATGCCTGGCATGTTCCTGAGTTCTACGGCACATTACAGGCCCATGAGCATCAGGCATTGGTCTGGTGTTCACCTGCAGAAGCAATGGGCTATCCGCTGGCACCTGCCGACATCCCACTTCTGGAGGCATTTATGGCTTTACGCGGCGCCAGACCAGCGGATTCGTACTGAGAGTTTTCTCATCACGTTGGCACTGCAAGAGAACACCTTCCACTTTAATGACCGCGCCTTCTGAGTAGTTTTCGTCCTGGTAGATACAACATTGATTACATGGCGCAGAACGCTGACCACCAGAGCTGAAAACCTCTGCGGGCACATTCACTTCTACATCAGGGCGATACTGTGGATTAGCGGATGCAGCAACGGGCAATATCAGAAGACCAAAAAACACCGTTAAATTGCGCATGGATATTCCTTATAAAAATGCAACTTGCCTTAATACACTCTAAATAATTCGCGTTGCAGAACAACGCTTGCGTCGGCCCTGGGTTCATTGATGGGACGAATCCCCCGCAGATGAAGCACATGCAACTTGAATTATGATGAGTATATAACGGCATTACGTTGGGTAAACTTTACCCTCTACACATCATCGTTTTTGGTTATGACCCCTTTTGCGTTATTAATTTGCTTAGCATAGTCATTTTTTTCTTGCTTACCGTCACATTGCTGATGGTATAGTCGAAAACTGCAAATGCATTGAATAACAAACAGCATCAATAACATCACTCTAATATATAAGGGGTTTTTATATCTATGGATCAGACATGTTCTCTGGAGTCCTTCCTCAACCATGTACAAAAGCGCGATCCGCATCAGACCGAATTCGCGCAAGCCGTTCGTGAAGTAATGACCACCCTGTGGCCGTTTCTTGAGCAGAACCCACGTTATCGTCAAATGTCATTACTGGAACGTCTGGTTGAACCAGAGCGTGCCATCCAGTTTCGCGTAGTTTGGGTTGATGATCGCGGTCAGGTACAAGTTAACCGTGCATGGCGTGTTCAGTTCAACTCCGCTATTGGTCCGTATAAAGGCGGTATGCGTTTCCACCCATCTGTAAATCTTTCCATTCTTAAATTCCTTGGCTTCGAGCAAACCTTCAAAAACGCCCTGACCACTCTGCCTATGGGCGGCGGTAAAGGCGGAAGTGACTTCGATCCTAAAGGTAAAAGTGAAGGCGAAGTGATGCGTTTTTGTCAGGCACTGATGACGGAGCTCTATCGTCATCTGGGGCCAGACACTGACGTTCCGGCAGGCGATATTGGCGTAGGCGGTCGTGAAGTTGGTTTTATGGCGGGTATGATGCGTAAGCTTTCTAATAACAGCGCTTGCGTATTTACGGGTAAAGGTCTCTCTTTTGGCGGCAGCCTGATTCGACCAGAAGCTACTGGTTATGGTCTGGTGTACTTCGCTGAAGCCATGCTGAAACGCCATGGTCTGGGCTTCGAAGGAATGCGTGTTTCGGTATCCGGCTCTGGTAACGTTGCACAGTACGCAATCGAGAAAGCCATGGAATTCGGTGCCCGTGTGATCACCGCTTCTGATTCCAGCGGTACGGTCGTGGACGAAAGTGGCTTTACCAAAGAGAAACTGGCGCGCCTTATCGAAATCAAATCCAGTCGTGATGGTCGTGTTGCAGATTACGCCAAAGAGTTTGGTCTGGTGTATCTCGAAGGCCAGCAGCCCTGGTCTGTTCCGGTTGATATCGCTCTGCCATGCGCCACCCAGAACGAACTGGATGTCGAAGCTGCTCAGGTTCTGATCGCCAATGGCGTGAAAGCGGTCGCGGAAGGTGCCAACATGCCGACCACCATCGAAGCAACGAACCTGTTCCTTGAAGCAGGTGTACTGTTTGCACCGGGTAAAGCGGCCAATGCCGGTGGCGTAGCGACCTCTGGTCTGGAAATGGCGCAGAACGCTGCTCGTTTAAGCTGGAAAGCCGAAAAAGTTGATGCTCGCCTGCATCACATCATGCTCGATATTCACCATTCTTGTGTGGAATACGGCGGCGAAGGCAAGCAGACCAATTACGTGCAGGGCGCGAACATTGCAGGCTTTGTAAAAGTAGCCGATGCAATGTTGAATCAGGGCGTGATTTAAGTTGTAAATGCCTGATGGCGCTACGCTTATCGGGCCTACAAATGGGCATAATTCATTGCAATTACGCTCTAATGTAGGCCGGGCAAGTGCAGCGCCCCCGGCAAAATTTCAGGCGTTTATGGGTATTTAACGGATGATGTTCCCCAGGGAACATTTCTGATGGGCCAACGGCATTTCTTACTGTAGTGCTCCCAAAACTGCTTGTTGTAACGATAACACGCTTCAAGTTCAGCATCCGTTAACTTTCTGCGATAGCAGCAGATATGCCAGTAAAGAAATCCCATTAGACTATTTTTTTGATAATCTTCTTCGCTTTCGAACAACTCGTGCGCCTTTTGAGAAGCAATCATTATATAATGCCAGGCCAGTTCTTCTTCAATTGTCCCGTTTTGAAAAGCTGTGCTCGATATCGAGATCATCCATGATAATTCCGCCGCCCATATTAGCTTCGCCGAGGATTTACCGGAGCGATGATTAGCGCAATCATAGATATAGTCTGAGGGAAAAACAGCAAATTTATTCAACAAGGCGATAACCTGCTCTGGGTCTTCCTCCATGTTCGCTTTAAAGGTATTGGCTCCATGGTCGCCAGAAAGAAAATGCTCCATTAAGGCACAATAACTTTCGCTATCTTCGATACCCCATTGATCCTCTAAAGACTCGCGTCTTTTACTGATGATATCGACCGAGTCAAAAGGAAGCACATGATATTGAAAGGTATCTTTGCCAGATTCAGGCTTTCGCGGCCAGAACTCCAGCGTTTCAGACCATTGCTTATGATAGAATCGATAAGGTGCGATCAATTGTAGCGCCTGTAATTTCTTGATACTGAGCGGCTCAATACCTTTAGCCTGATAATAATGCAGTTGTTCTTTTTTTGCTTTAAAACCGGCCCGAACAATAAGACTCATCATAATTAATAGATAAAGAAAAGAGCATCCCGCGATAATCAAGCCTCTTTCATTCAAACCGTTGGATGTTATAGCTGCGAATACAAACATTAGAGCGACAACACATGTTAAATAAAACCCCCACTTACAAAGCAGCATGGCCTTATTTTCTTTAATCATCCGTTCAAAATTACTATTAAATATTTCCCAGCCATTGAAAGAATACTTCTCGCTCCCAGGATGGTTTTGTAATAAAACTTTATTCATTACATTCCCTGTTATTACATACTTTAGAGGCGATAATTTTATCCATGCAAAAAAAATATCCAACGAATTTTCTTGATCCGCTGGATATTTCAGAATATGACTCGAATAGCACGAAAGATTCGCGCGCTTACGCTATCGCCCCGCTTCCAGCTTCATCTGCTGGCGGGCTTTTTTTCGCTGCTCGCTTACGTGATGAAGTCTTTTTATTTCCTTCTCCGCCATCTGGAGCCACTATGCAGCGAAACTGCCGCACCGGCGTACGTTTGGCCTGATCAATCAACTGGTACAACGTCCCCACCAACGGTTGCATAAAGTCCTGATAGCGACACTGCTTTTCGCTGATTTGCGTCAGCACCGATTCCCAGTGCGCGGTCATGTCCGGTCGCGTAGCCATTTCTGGCAGCGAATGGAATAACGCTTTTCCGGCGTCGGTGGAGTGGATATAGCGCCCTTTTTTGGTCAGAAAGCCACGCTTGAACAACAGTTCAATAATCCCGGCACGGGTTGCTTCTGTCCCCAGACCATCGGTGGCACGAAGGATCTTTTTCAGATCTTTGTCCTGCACAAAGCGCGCGATCCCGGTCATCGCCGAAAGCAGTGTTGCATCGGTAAAATGACGCGGTGGCTGCGTTTGCCGCTCTACCACTTCGCCTTTTTCACACAGCAACTCATCGCCTTTCGCCACCACAGGCAGTGGCGTGCCGTCGTTTTCTTCATCGCGCTCTTTGCTGCCTAACAGCGTGCGCCAGCCTGCTTCAGCTAGAAAACGGGCTTTAGCGACAAATTTGCCTTTGGCTATTTCCAGTTCGATAACACACTTGCGGAACACCGCGTCCGGACAGAACTGCATCAAATACTGACGAGCAATCAGGTTATAGACCTTCGCCTCGTTTTCCGTCAGGTTGATGGCAGAACTCCTCGCGGTCGGGATGATGGCGTGGTGCGCATCGACCTTTTTGTCATCCCAACAGCGGTTGCGTATATCTGGATCTACCACTGGTTGCGGCAACAGATCCGGCGCATGGACGCTGATAGCATTCATCACCGCGTGGCGTCCGGCAAAATGTTCTTCTGGCAAATAGCGACAATCGGAACGCGGATAAGTGATTAACTTGTGCGTTTCGTACAGCTTCTGACAAATATCAAGCACATTCTGCGCGCTCAGACCAAAGCGTTTTGCCGCTTCAATCTGCAACGCCGAAAGCGAAAACGGCAGCGGCGCGGATTCTGATTCCCGTTTATTGTTATAGCTGGTGACAATAGCCGGTTGACCACTGATGCGGTTAACTACATGCTCCGCCAGCGGACGATGTAACAAGCGCCCTTCTTCATCCTGGTACGGTTCACACGCTTCGCTTGGTTGCCAGATAGCGGTAAACCGCTCATCGGCAGGCGTCACGATATGCGCTTTGACTTCAAAGAAGTCTTTCGCCACGAAGTTTTCAATCTCTTCATCGCGGCGCACCACCAGCCCGAGCACGGGCGTCTGCACGCGTCCCACGGAAAGCACGCCCTGATAACCCGCATTACGACCGAGAATGGTGTACGCGCGGGTCATATTGATGCCGTATAACCAGTCGGCTCGTGCTCGCGCCAGCGCAGAAACGCACAGCGGTACAAACTCGCTATTGGATCGAAGACGATCGATCGCCCGCTCAACCGCCTGCGGGTTCAGGTCGTTTATCAAGCAACGTTGTACCTGCTGGCGCTTTTCCGGTGCCAGTTGCAGATAGTCCAGCACTTCATCAACCAGCAACTGCCCTTCACGATCCGGGTCTCCGGCATGAACAATTTCGCTGGCTTCATGCAAGAAGCGTTTGATGACATTAAGTTGTTTGGTCACGGAGGGTCGGGGCTGTAATTGCCACTTTTCCGGGACAATGGGGAGATCAGTCAGATTCCAGCGTGCATAGCGGCTGTCGTAGGTGTCTGGCTGCGCCTGCTCAAGCAGGTGACCGATACACCAGGTCACCACCTGACCATTGCCGCACTCGATAAAGCCATCGCCTTTCCGGTGCGGTTTGGGCAGGACATCAGCAATGGCGCGCGCCAGACTCGGTTTTTCGGCAATAAACAACCGCATCGACTTAACGAATCTCAACCATGGCACGACCGCCGCGCGCTGGCACTAGTTCGCCAATCGCCGTCAGTTCAATGCCAAACTCGGCGGCTGTAGCTTTGACCTCATTTTCTGCTTCCGGCATGACCGCCAGCAGCAGACCGCCAGAAGTTTGCGGATCGCACAGTAGATCGCGCACTTCACGCGGCATTTCACCCATCAGATGACCATAGCTAGCAAAGTTGCGTTCGGTGCCGCCAGGTACTGCGCCCAGCTTAATATACTCTTCAACACCCGGCAGTTTCGGGATCGCCTCATAATCGACGCGCGCCTGCACACCAGCACCCTGACACATTTCGCTCAAATGGCCCAGCAGACCAAAACCAGTAACGTCGGTCATCGCTTTTACGCCTTCGATATTGGCAAAGGACGCGCCTGCAATATTCATCCGGCACATCACTTCCGTCGCCAGTCCCTGATGTTCCGGTTTCAGCAGCGATTTTTTCTCGGCTGTGGTGAGAACGCCTATCCCCAGCGGTTTCGTCAGGAACAGTTTGCATCCGGCTTGTGCAGTACTGTTTTTCTTCACCCTCTCGGTCGGTACGATCCCCGTCACCGCCAGACCAAAAATCGGTTCCGGTGCATCGATGGAGTGACCGCCAGCCAGCGCTATACCCGCCTGACGGCATGCATAGCGTCCACCCTCGGTCACTTCGCGGGCAATTTCCGGGGAAAGTTTATTGATCGGCCAGCCGAGGATCGCAATCGCCATAATCGGTTTGCCACCCATCGCAAAGATATCGCTGATGGCGTTAGTCGCCGCAATGCGGCCAAAATCGAAAGGATTATCAACGATCGGCATAAAGAAGTCGGTGGTGCTGATGACACTGGTGCCATTGCCCAGATCGTACACCGCCGCATCATCGCGGGTTTCATTACCCACAAGCAAATTCGGATCAACAAACTTCGCCTGTTCACTGTGGAGGATGGTTTCCAACACTTTTGGGGAAATTTTACAGCCGCAACCTGCACCGTGACTGTACTGGGTCAAACGAATCGAGTTCTCGCTCATGGACATCTCCTGTCAATGCAATCGGGGTATGGTAACCCTCATTCCGTTATGTAGTAAGAGAGAGTGTCCGGATTCTGGAGCCTTTGCTCAGAATCCAGACAGTTTCCAGGATATTTTTAAAAATATGTGACGAAAGGCGCCGGGTCTGGCACGTTAATTGTCGTTGAGGCTTTCAGTTGTGGCGTACCCAGATAGAGAAAACCGACGATTTTATCGTCTTCACCACAGCCAAATGCTTCACGAACGACCGGACTTTCAGTTAACGCCCCGCTACGCCAAATCCCCCCAAAACCTTGTGCCACTGCTGCCATCTGCATTGCCATAACAGCACATCCCGCGGACATTTCTTGCTCCCAACGTGGAACTTTATGATTTTGCTGGCATTTCGCAACCACGGTAATAATCAGTGGCGCACGAAAGGGGGCATTACGCGCTTTATCAACGGCTTTTTCATCGCTATCGGCTGCCAGCGCACCTTGTTCCAGAACAGCACTAAAACGTTCACGTCCTTCGCCCTCAATAACAAAGAAATGCCACGGTTGCAGGGACTTGTGGTCCGGTGCACGCATTCCGGCACGCAAAATATTTTGCAGTTGTTCACCCGCAGGTGCAGGTTCTGCCAGGCGAGAAGCGCTACGGCGGTTAATCAGCAGATCAAGTGCATCCATTTTGTTAACTCCTGTCATGGTGTTTATTCACAAAATTAACACGGACGCAGAATTTGTTACAGCGCAGACAGTGATTCCTGCTGACAAGAGGCAACCTGATCATTACGATAGCCACATCTTATGCGTCTGTACCAGACGTAATTTTACGAAGGGAGAATACATGCGAACCCTATGGCGATTTGTAGCCGGATTTTTTAAATGGACATGGCGACTGCTCAACTTTGTCCGTGAAATGGTCCTTAATTTGTTATTTATTTTCCTGGTGCTGATCGGTGTCGGTATCTGGATGCAAGTCAGCAGTAATGGCAGTAGCGACTCCGCCAGTCGGGGCGCATTGCTGCTGGATATCTCCGGTGTAATTGTGGATAAACCCTCCAACAATCACCGACTGGGGGTGATTGGTCGCCAGTTATTTGGCGCCAGCTCTGAACGTCTGCAAGAAAACTCATTGTTTGACATCGTTAATACGATTCGTCAGGCGAAAGATGACAGCAATATCACCGGAATTGTGTTGGATCTGGAAAACTTTGCGGGTGCAGATCAACCGTCGATGCAATATATCGGCAAAGCACTACGTGAGTTCCGTGACAGTGGTAAACCCGTGATTGCTATTGGTGAAAGCTATACCCAGGGGCAGTATTATCTGGCCAGTTTCGCCAACAAAATCTGGCTTTCCCCTCAGGGCACGGTTGATCTACATGGTTTTGCAACTAATGGCCTGTACTACAAATCCCTGCTCGATAAGCTGAAAGTCTCCACTCATGTATTCCGCGTTGGGACTTATAAATCAGCTGTTGAACCATTTATTCGCGATGATATGTCTCCGGCAGCCCGTGAAGCTGACAGCCGCTGGGTTGGCGAACTGTGGCAGAACTATCTCAACACTATTGCCGCCAATCGGCAAATTTCTGCCCAACAAGTCTTCCCCGGTGCCCAGGCGATGATTGCTGATCTGACTAAACTGGGCGGCGATACTGCACAATACGCACTCGACCATAAACTGGTTGATGCGCTGGGCTCCAGTGCTGATGTCGAAAAAGCACTGACCAAGCAATTTGGCTGGAGCAAAGCCGATAAAAATTATCGTGCGATCAGTTTCTATGACTATGCGTTGAAAACTCCAGTGAAAACACCAGAGATGATTGGTGTGGTCTTTGCCAACGGCGCGATTATGGACGGTGAAGAAACACCGGGTAATGTCGGTGGTGACACTACAGCAGCGCAAATCCGCGATGCACGTCTTGATCCAAAAGTGAAAGCGATTGTATTGCGTGTTAATAGCCCAGGCGGAAGTGTCACGGCTTCAGAGGTCATTCGTTCCGAACTGGCTGCAGCGAAAGCAGCGGGTAAACCGGTGGTAGTGTCGATGGGTGGAATGGCCGCTTCCGGTGGTTATTGGATCTCCACGCCGGCTAATTACATCATCGCCAACCCCAGCACGCTGACGGGTTCTATCGGTATTTTTGGGGTAATTAATACCGTTGAAAATAGCCTTGATTCCATTGGCGTTCACACCGATGGTGTATCCACTTCTCCACTGGCGAATATGTCTGTTACACAGTCATTACCCACAGAAGTGCAGCAGATGATGCAGTTAAGCATTGAAAATGGCTATAAACGCTTTATCACTCTGGTCGCCGATGCGCGTAAATCAACACCAGAACAGGTAGACAAAATTGCGCAGGGTCACGTATGGACTGGCGAAGATGCCAAAGCAAATGGTCTGGTCGATAGTCTCGGTGATTTCGATGATGCGGTTGCTAAAGCGGCTGAGCTGGCGAAGTTGAAACAGTGGAGTATCAATTACTATCAGGATGAACCGACGTTCTTCGATATGGTTGTCGATAGCATGTCTGGTTCCGTTCGCGCAATGTTACCGCAGGCTATTCAGGCGATGCTTCCGGCACCGCTGGCAACAGCGGCAAGTGCGGTAAAAGCTGAAAGCGATAAACTGGCAGCATTTAATGATCCACAAAATCGTTATGCATTCTGCCTGACCTGTGCCAACGTGCGTTAAATCAGCAAATTATGTGGCCAATGAAATTCTTCTGCGGCCACATTTTTTTGTCTCCAGAATCAGACTGTTTTTCACGGCATAACAAGACTAGAGTGCCTTCGCTCAGGTGAAAATCAATGTGATAAGGAGACATCAGTGAGTAAAGTTCCTCCTCTTTTAGCCGCTATTATTCTTGGTGCCGGTATCGCCGTTTGTGGTTATTTCGTTGGTGATGGTATCCAGCATTTAAAACCCAATAATCGTTACGTTAATGTCCGGGGCTTGTCTGAAAAAGAAGTTCAGGCCGATACAGCAGAGTTAACTGTATCAATCACCCGTAATGCCAATGTTACCGAAGAATTATTCCCGAAACTGGATGCCGTACAAAATCAAATTATTGCCACATTTAAATCTCTTGGAATTAAGGATGATGAAATCCAGCCAGGGCAGTGGATAACCAAACGGACAGATCGCTATTACCTGCAAGACGATCCCAATCTGCCGCGTCTTAATGTTTATGGTTCTGTCACGGTAAAAACTCATAACGTTGTGGCTGTTGAAAAAGCGGTGGCCAAAATCAACGAGTTACAAACCGCAACCAATGGTGCCATTACAGACACATCCCTCTTCTATAGCTTCAATGGTATCAGTGCATTACGCGCAGAAATGATCGCTGCCGCCACCAAAGATGCCCGTAACGCGGCACTGCAATTCGCTGCCGATTCTGGTAGCCAGGTAGGATCAATCAGAGATGCGTCACAAGGGGTATTCCAGATCCTTGCCAGTGGTAGCGACAACGATGATCCCGCATCAGTGAAAAAAACTGTTCGGGTAGTGACCACCGTAACTTATGAGCTGAAAGATTAAGTGCAATAAATATTAAATTTGCTCTCGTTGAGTATTCAACCAAAGGCGGCAAATGCTGCCTTTTTATAATCCTGACGTTATACTTCTCCCCGCTAATCACCACTTTAAAACCATCATGCACAAGAAATCAATTTATGTGGCTTATACCGGCGGTACAATCGGTATGCAACGCTCAGAACAGGGTTATATTCCGGTTTCAGGGCATCTTCAACGTCAGTTAGCACTGATGCCGGAATTCCATCGCCCGGAGATGCCGGATTTTACCATCCATGAATATGCGCCGCTGATGGATTCTTCCGATATGACGCCTCAGGACTGGCAACATATCGCCGAAGATATTCAGGCCCATTATGATGAGTACGACGGATTTGTCATTTTGCATGGTACAGATACCATGGCTTATACCGCTTCCGCACTCTCGTTTATGCTGGAGAATTTGAGCAAACCTGTAATAGTGACAGGGTCACAAATACCTTTAGCCGAGCTGCGATCTGACGGGCAGATCAATTTGCTCAATGCGCTGTATGTTGCAGCTAATTACCCGATTAACGAAGTCACACTATTTTTTAATAACCGTCTGTATCGGGGTAATCGTACGACCAAAGCCCATGCCGATGGTTTTGATGCCTTTGCCTCACCTAATCTTCCCCCATTGCTTGAAGCCGGGATTCACATTCGCCGTCTGTCAACACCAGCAGCACCGCAAGGTCAGGGAGAGCTGATCGTTCACCCGATCACACCACAACCTATTGGGGTGGTGACAATTTACCCAGGGATCTCTGCTGATGTTATCCGCAATTTTCTCCGCCAGCCGGTGAAAGCGCTGATTCTTCGTTCTTATGGTGTCGGGAATGCGCCACAAAACAAAGAGTTTTTGCAAGAACTGCAAGAAGCAAGTTCGCGTGGAATTGTGGTGGTGAATCTTACCCAATGCATGTCTGGCAAAGTGAATATGGGTGGTTATGCAACGGGTAATGCACTGGCCCATGCGGGCGTCATTGGTGGAGCTGATATGACAGTAGAAGCTACGCTGACGAAGTTGCATTATTTGCTCAGCCAGGGGCTGGATACCCAGACTATTCGTCAAGTCATGACTGAAAACTTGCGTGGCGAGCTTACGCCAGATGACTAAGGAGATTTTGATGACGCATCGCGCTCTGCTACTGGTAGATTTGCAAAATGATTTTTGTGCCGGAGGTGCGCTTGCTGTACCGGAAGGTGACAACACCGTTGATATTGCTAACCAGCTGATTAACTGGTGTCAATCACGGGATATACCGGTTATCGCCAGCCAGGACTGGCATCCGGCTAATCACGGCAGCTTTGCCAGTCAGCATCAGGTTGCAGTCTACAGCCAGGGAATGCTTGACGGTTTACCACAAACGTTCTGGCCTGATCACTGTGTACAGAATAGCGAAGGTGCTGCATTGCATCCTTTGCTGAAACAAAAAGCTATCAATCGCATTTTTCACAAAGGCGAGAATCCGTTAGTTGATAGCTATAGCGCCTTTTTTGATAACGGGCGGCGGCAAAAAACCACGCTGGATGAGTGGCTACGTGAACATAATATTGGCGAATTGATAATTATGGGTCTTGCCACTGACTACTGCGTTAAATTTACTGTTCTGGATGCCCTGCAACTGGGTTACCGTGTCAACGTCATCACTGATGGTTGCCGGGGAGTGAATATTAACCCACAAGATAGCGCTCAGGCATTTATGGAAATGTCTGTTGCTGGTGCCACGTTATATACGCTGGCAGACTGGCAAGAGACGCAGGAGTAAAGTTTAACCGGGTGACAAATTTCAGACACGTCACCCGTTCTGTTTTTGTCTGTCACCCAACTCACTGCACTTTCAGCGTCGCAAACGACTTCGGAGCGATCCCAAAATCTTCTTTCAATTGCTGTTTGCTTTTCATCACCATCTGACCATTTGTGTCAATCGTCATATGCTGTGCGTCGGTGTTGTGGCGCGCCTGCCATAACATCACCAGTTGCATACTGTTCTCTTTTTGCTCTGGCGTCAGAGCAACACCATCGGGCCATTTACCTAATTCAACAGCCGTAGACAGGCGTTGATATACCTCGGGGGTCATACTGTTAATGATGTCGTCAAAATTCATGCTGGTTGCGCTCCCATGGAATAATTTGCTGAATCGTTTTATCAACCTTTAATTTGGTCGCCACTTTTCTCGTCAGTAAAACTTAGTGAGGCCGAATTGACGCAATAACGTTCACCTGTGGGCTGCGGACCATCAGGAAAAACATGCCCTAAATGAGCGTCACAATGACCACAACGAATCTCTATGCGCTCCATACCGTGAGATAAATCTGTTAAATATCGTATTGAATTTTCATTAACAGGTTCGTAAAAACTTGGCCAACCGCAGCCGGAGTCATATTTACTTTGGGAGTTGAACAGCGGCGTGTCGCAAACAAGACAACGGTATACCCCGTCGCGTTTGTTATGCAGCAAACGCCCGGTATATGGCGGCTCGGTGCCATGTTTCTGCGTGACGTAGAACTGCATTTCGGACAAATTTTCTTTGAGATCGTCCACCGAAGGTTTATTCGCCATTTGCTAACATCTCGCTTTTAATCAGGCTCACATTACGCGACCAATTCTAACAAAACATTAACAGCCAGGCGTCAACTTTTGTTCTAAACTTGTTTCTAACCAAATGGCAGGTTGTGATTCGTGACGCACATCACTTTTTTATCTCTCCTGCCCTTTAAAATTCGGGGCGCCGCCCCCATGTGGTCTCAAGCCCAAAGGAAGAGTGAGGCGAATCAGCTGCACAATGCGTAAGCATAGGATTGATTTGTCGCAATGATTGACACGATTCCGCTTGACGCTGCGTAAGGTTTTTGTAATTTTACAGGCAACCTTTTATTCACTAACAAATAGCTGGTGGAATATATGACTATCAAAGTAGGTATCAACGGTTTTGGCCGTATCGGTCGCATTGTTTTCCGTGCTGCGCAGAAACGTTCTGACATTGAGATTGTTGCAATCAACGATCTGTTAGACGCTGACTACATGGCTTACATGCTGAAATATGACTCCACTCACGGTCGCTTCGACGGCACCGTTGAAGTGAAAGACGGTCATCTGATCGTTAACGGTAAAAAAATCCGTGTTACCGCTGAACGTGATCCGGCTAACCTGAAATGGGACGAAGTTGGTGTTGACGTAGTTGCTGAAGCAACTGGTATCTTCCTGACTGACGAAACCGCTCGTAAACACATCACTGCTGGTGCGAAAAAAGTTGTTCTGACTGGTCCTTCCAAAGACAACACCCCGATGTTTGTTAAAGGCGCTAACTTTGACAAATATGCTGGCCAGGACATCGTTTCTAACGCTTCCTGCACCACCAACTGCCTGGCTCCGCTGGCTAAAGTTATCAACGATAACTTCGGTATCATCGAAGGCCTGATGACCACCGTTCACGCAACTACCGCTACTCAGAAAACTGTTGACGGCCCGTCTCACAAAGACTGGCGCGGCGGCCGTGGTGCTTCTCAGAACATCATCCCGTCCTCTACCGGTGCTGCTAAAGCTGTAGGTAAAGTACTGCCAGAACTGAACGGCAAACTGACTGGTATGGCGTTCCGCGTTCCTACCCCGAACGTATCTGTAGTTGACCTGACCGTTCGTCTGGAAAAACCGGCTACTTACGAGCAGATCAAAGCTGCTGTTAAAGCTGCCGCTGAAGGTGAAATGAAAGGCGTTCTGGGTTACACCGAAGACGACGTAGTATCTACCGATTTCAACGGCGAAGTTTGCACTTCCGTGTTCGATGCTAAAGCTGGTATCGCACTGAACGACAACTTCGTGAAACTGGTATCCTGGTACGACAACGAAACTGGTTACTCCAACAAAGTACTGGACCTGATCGCTCACATCTCCAAATAAGTTGAGATGATACTGTGATCTCTAAGAGCGACTTCGGTCGCTCTTTTTTTTGCCTGAAGATAAAGGACTGCGTCATGATTAAGAAAATTTTTGCCCTTCCGGTTATCGAACAAATCACAGCGGCCCTTTCCCGCCGCCAACTGGATGAACTCGATGTGATTGTTGTCGATCATCCGCAGGTAAAAGCCTCTTTTGCTTTGCAGGGTGCCCACCTGCTCTCATGGAAACCAACTGGCGAAGAAGAAGTTCTGTGGCTGAGCAACAATACCCCCTTTAAAACTGGCGTCGCTATTCGTGGTGGTGTGCCGATTTGCTGGCCGTGGTTCGGTCCGGCAGCTCAACAAGGTCTGCCAGCACATGGTTTTGCGCGTAACCTGCCCTGGAAACTAAAATCTCATGAGGAAAATGCCAACGGCGTCGCGTTAACCTTTGAACTCAGCCACAGCGAAGCGACAAAAAAATACTGGCCGCATGACTTTAGGCTGTTAGCGCATTTCAAAGTGGGTAAAACCTGTGAGATGGAGCTGGAAGCACACGGCGATTTCGAAACCACTTCTGCCCTGCATACCTACTTCAATGTCGGCGATATCGCAGAAGTCAAAGTTAGTGGACTGGGTGATCGTTACATCGATAAAGTCAATGATGCCAAAGAAGGTGTACTGAGCGACGGTATACAGACTTTCCCGGATCGAACTGATCGTGTTTACTTAAATCCTCAGACCTGTAGTGTGATTGCTGACGCGGCGTTGAAACGTAAAATTGACGTTGAACATCGCAATCATCTCAACGTTGTCGGCTGGAACCCCGGCCCGGCGCTGTCGATCAGCATGGGCGATATGCCTGACGACGGTTATAAAACGTTTGTTTGCGTTGAAACGGCTTATGCTACCGCACCGCAAAAAACAACTGCAGAGAAACCGTCTCGCCTGACGCAAATTGTTCGCGTCGCTAAAGACTAAAAAAGAAAACTGCCGGTGGTTGAAACCATTCGGCAGTTTTTACGTAAGGATTAATTCTGTTTAGCTGTCAGCTCAGCAATACGCACAATTACCCGCACGGCCTTTTCCATACCCTCCAGGGTCACAAATTCATGTTTGCCATGATAATTGTAACCACCAGTGAACAGGTTCGGGCACGGTAATCCCATAAACGACAGCTGCGCGCCATCAGTACCGCCTCGAATGGGTTTCAACTGCGGTTCAATACCACAATCACGCATTGCCTGTTGTGCAATATCAAGAATATGAGGATGTTCGGCGACTTTCTCGCGCATATTGTAGTAGCTGTCTTCAATTACCAGCTCAATGTAGCAGTCCGGGTGCAAGCCTTTCCCGACCTTTTTCGCGATCTCCATCATTTTGCGTTTACGCGCTTCAAACTGCTTACGATCAAAATCACGAATGATGTAGTGCATATCGGCCCGTTCAACGGTGCCTTTCATGCTCGCCAGGTGATAGAAACCTTCATAGCCTTCTGTCATTTCCGGGCTTTCATCCGCCGGAACTTCTGCATGAATACGTGCAGCCAGCGACAGCGCATTCACCATTACACCTTTCGCTGTGCCCGGGTGAACGTTATTGCCTACAATTTTGATATTGACCGACGCGGCGTTGAAGTTTTCAAACTCCAGTTCACCTACGCCACCACCATCAACGGTGTAAGCCCAGCGGGCATCGAAGGCGTCAACATCAAAATGTTTCGCCCCTTTACCCACTTCTTCATCCGGGGTAAAGGCGACGCGAATATCACCATGCGGAATGTTTTTCTGTTGCAATACCGCCAGCGCGGTCATGATTTCTGCAATACCTGCTTTGTCATCTGCACCTAACAGCGTTTTGCCATCCGTGGTGATAAGCGTCTGACCCAGCAGCTGATGCAGGACCGGGAACATGACCGGAGATAAGACTTCGTCACCTACCCCAAGTGCGATATCGCCACCACGGTAGTTTTCAACAATTTGCGGATTCACATTTTTACCGCTGCAATCCGGTGAGGTATCCACATGAGAAATAAAGCCAATCGCCGGGATATCGCCAGGGACGTTAGCCGGTAACGTCGCCATCAAAGTGCCCTTCTCACTTAAGGTCACATTGATAAGCCCCATCTCTTCGAGCTGCTCTTTCAGCAGATGCAATAACTTCCATTGGCCTTCCGTGCTAGGAACCTGTCTCACCCCCGCTTTTGATTGGGTATCCAGAGACACGTAGTTCAAAAATCGCTCAAGTAGTTTATCCATGTAGTCACCCTCACTTTTTGTGACAACATTATCAATAAGCGCTAAAGGACAAATATTGCGTCAGGTCACTTTTAGCCCTGCAAGCCGGAAAATTATCAACATTCCTTAATTGAATATAAGGCTAAGCCAGTAATTCACAACAAACATTGGCGAATACAGCGGTTTGCCGTAGAATTACGGCCCTCATTACGAGTCATCAAGGTGGTTAACCACAAACCCCGCGGCGGTAAGCCATCCGTTGCGTTTACATGGGACAGAGTAAAAAATTGAATAAACAACCCCGTTCGCTTTCACCGCTGGTGCAACTAGCCGGAATTCGCAAAAGTTTCGATGGTAAAGAGGTCATTTCGAACCTTGATTTGACCATCAATAACGGTGAATTTCTAACGCTGCTTGGCCCCTCTGGCTGCGGTAAAACAACCGTTCTTCGCTTGATTGCCGGTCTGGAAACTGTCGATTCCGGGCGCATCATGCTGGATAACGAAGACATCACACATGTTCCGGCTGAAAATCGCTATGTGAACACTGTTTTTCAAAGCTATGCACTTTTCCCCCACATGACCGTTTTCGAGAATGTGGCTTTTGGTTTGCGCATGCAAAAAACACCGGCAGCTGAAATTGCTCCCCGTGTGACGGAAGCGTTGCGTATGGTGCAACTGGAGTCTTTTGCTCAGCGTAAACCGCACCAACTCTCTGGCGGTCAGCAGCAACGTGTAGCCATTGCCCGCGCGGTGGTTAACAAGCCTCGTCTGTTGTTGCTGGATGAGTCGCTCTCAGCACTGGACTACAAACTACGCAAACAGATGCAGAACGAGCTGAAAGCGCTACAGCGTAAGCTCGGCATCACTTTCGTCTTCGTCACTCACGATCAGGAAGAAGCGCTCACCATGTCAGACCGCATCGTCGTGATGCGTGACGGACGTATAGAGCAGGACGGCACACCGCGTGAAATCTACGAAGAGCCGAAAAACCTGTTTGTTGCCGGGTTTATCGGTGAAATCAATATGTTCAACGCTACGGTGCTGGAGCGTCTTGATGAACAACGCGTAAGGGCAAACGTCGAAGGTCGCGAATGTAATATCTACGTTAACTTCGCCGTTGAACCGGGGCAAAAACTGCATGTTCTGCTGCGCCCGGAAGATTTGCGCGTCGAAGAGATCAACGATGATAACGAAGCCGAAGGATTGATTGGTTACGTTCGCGAGCGTAACTACAAAGGCATGACGCTGGAGTCGGTTGTTGAACTGGAAAATGGCAAGATGGTGATGGTCAGCGAATTCTTCAAT
The DNA here is from genome assembly GCF_000026225.1 of Escherichia fergusonii ATCC 35469. Classification (NCBI taxonomy): domain Bacteria; kingdom Pseudomonadati; phylum Pseudomonadota; class Gammaproteobacteria; order Enterobacterales; family Enterobacteriaceae; genus Escherichia; species Escherichia fergusonii. The sequence continues at coordinate 1,328,964 of NC_011740.1, read as the reverse complement.
GAAGACGATCCTGACTTTGACCACTCTCTCGACCAAAAAATGGCCATTAATTGGGTAGAAAGCTGGGAGGTCGTACTGGCTGATGAAGAACACAAGTAAGTTCCAGAATGTAGTGATTGTCACTATTGTCGGTTGGCTTGTGTTGTTTGTCTTTCTGCCCAACCTGATGATCATTGGCACCAGCTTTTTGACCCGCGACGACGCCAGTTTCGTCAAAATGGTCTTTACGCTGGATAACTACACGCGACTGCTCGATCCGCTTTATTTTGAAGTGCTATTGCACTCGCTGAATATGGCGCTGATCGCCACCCTCGCCTGCCTGGTGCTGGGCTACCCGTTTGCCTGGTTTCTGGCAAAGCTGCCACACAAGGTGCGTCCGCTGCTGCTGTTTCTGCTGATTGTTCCGTTCTGGACCAACTCATTGATTCGTATCTACGGGCTGAAAATTTTCCTCAGCACCAAAGGCTATCTTAACGAGCTTTTGCTCTGGCTGGGCGTTATCGATACACCAATTCGCATCATGTTCACGCCCAGTGCGGTGATAATCGGTCTGGTTTACATTCTGCTGCCGTTTATGGTGATGCCGCTGTACTCCAGTATCGAAAAACTGGATAAGCCGTTGCTGGAGGCGGCGCGCGATCTCGGTGCCAGCAAGTTGCAGACCTTTATCCGCATCATTATCCCACTGACGATGCCGGGGATTATTGCCGGATGTCTGCTGGTGATGCTGCCAGCGATGGGCCTGTTCTATGTGTCCGACCTGATGGGCGGTGCGAAAAACCTGCTGATCGGTAACGTCATAAAGGTACAGTTCCTCAATATTCGTGACTGGCCGTTTGGTGCAGCCACCAGCATTACGCTGACTATCGTAATGGGCCTGATGTTGCTGGTTTACTGGCGCGCTTCTCGTTTGCTGAATAAGAAGGTGGAACTCGAATGATCGGTCGACTGCTTCGCGGCGGTTTTATGACCGCTATCTACGCGTATCTGTATATTCCAATCATTATTTTGATTGTGAATTCCTTTAACAGCTCGCGCTTTGGCATCAACTGGCAGGGTTTTACCACCAAATGGTATAGCCTGCTGATGAACAACGACAGTCTGTTACAGGCAGCGCAGCATTCACTGACGATGGCGGTGTTTTCGGCGACGTTTGCTACGCTTATCGGTTCACTGACGGCAGTTGCGCTGTACCGTTATCGCTTTCGTGGTAAGCCGTTCGTTAGTGGAATGCTGTTTGTAGTGATGATGTCGCCAGATATCGTAATGGCTATTTCTCTGCTGGTGCTGTTTATGCTGCTTGGTATTCAGCTTGGCTTCTGGTCGCTGCTGTTCTCGCACATCACCTTTTGCCTGCCATTTGTGGTGGTGACGGTGTATTCGCGTCTGAAAGGTTTTGATGTGCGAATGCTGGAAGCGGCGAAAGATCTCGGTGCCAGCGAATTTACCATTCTGCGAAAAATCATTCTGCCACTGGCAATGCCAGCGGTAGCGGCGGGCTGGGTGTTAAGCTTTACCCTGTCGATGGACGACGTGGTAGTTTCTTCGTTCGTCACCGGACCAGGCTATGAAATTCTGCCGTTAAAAATTTATTCGATGGTCAAAGTCGGCGTATCGCCGGAAGTTAACGCGCTGGCAACCATATTACTGGTGCTGTCGCTGGTGATGGTTATTGCCAGCCAGCTTATTGCTCGTGATAAAACGAAAGGTAACACAGGGGACGTTAAATGAAAAAATGGTCACGCCACCTGCTCGCGGCGGGTGCTCTGGCACTGGGCATGAGCGCCGCTCACGCCGATGACAACAACACGCTGTATTTCTACAACTGGACCGAGTACGTGCCGCCAGGACTGCTTGAACAGTTCACCAAAGAAACCGGTATTAAGGTTATCTATTCGACTTACGAGTCGAACGAAACCATGTACGCCAAGCTGAAAACGTACAAAGACGGTGCCTATGACCTGGTGGTTCCTTCAACCTATTATGTCGATAAAATGCGTAAAGAAGGGATGATCCAGAAGATCGACAAGTCGAAGTTAAGCAATTTCAGCAACCTCGATCCAGACATGCTCAACAAGCCGTTTGACCCGAATAACGACTACTCCATTCCGTATATCTGGGGTGCGACGGCGATTGGTGTTAACGGTGATGCAGTGGATCCGAAATCTGTCACCAGCTGGGCCGATCTGTGGAAGCCTGAGTACAAAGGCAGCCTGCTGCTGACCGACGATGCCCGTGAAGTGTTCCAGATGGCGCTGCGTAAGCTGGGCTACTCCGGTAACACCACCGATCCGAAAGAGATTGAAGCTGCGTATAACGAGCTGAAAAAACTGATGCCAAACGTAGCGGCGTTTAACTCCGATAACCCGGCTAACCCTTACATGGAAGGCGAAGTTAACCTCGGCATGATCTGGAATGGTTCTGCTTTCGTGGCACGCCAGGCGGGTACGCCAATTGATGTGGTGTGGCCGAAAGAAGGCGGCATTTTCTGGATGGACAGCCTGGCGATCCCGGCAAATGCCAAAAACAAAGAAGGCGCGCTGAAATTGATCAACTTCCTGCTGCGCCCGGATGTGGCAAAACAGGTTGCTGAAACTATCGGTTATCCAACGCCAAACCTCGCCGCGCGTAAGCTGTTAAGCCCGGAAATAGCGAACGACAAGACGCTCTACCCGGATGCTGAAACCATTAAAAATGGCGAATGGCAGAATGACGTTGGCGCAGCCAGCAGCATTTATGAAGAGTATTATCAGAAGCTGAAAGCAGGACGTTAATTCAGCAAACGGGCGGTGGTATTACCGCCCGTTTTTTATTTAGCAAGGATGTGGCTAATGAGTCAGGACAGTAAAGTTTTCTTTCGTATATTCCTCGGTATCGGTCTGGTACTGATCCTCATTTCTGTTGTTATCTTTTATAACCAGTTCACCTATAGCAAAGACGCGATTCATACCGAAGGCGTCATTGTTGATACCGTCTGGCACTCCAGTCATTCTCATCGCACGGGTAAAAATGGTTCGTGGTATCCCGTCGTTGCCTTTCGCCCGACGCCAGATTACACGCTAATTTTCAATTCGAGTATCGGCAGCGATTTTTATGAAGACAGCGAAGGCGATAAAGTTAATGTTTATTATTCTCCAGGGCATCCTGAAAAGGCTGAGATAAATAACCCGTGGGTTAATTTCTTTAAATGGGGGTTTATCGGCATTATGGGCGTTATTTTTATCGCCGTCGGTTTATTAATCAGTATGTCCTCCTCTAAAAAGACACGCAGGAAACGGAAGTCCCGCCCATGAAAAAAATCATAATACTGCTCAGTTTACTGATACTTCTGCCTCTGACGGCAACCAGTAAGCCATTGATTCCAATAATGAAGACACTTTTTACGGATGTTACAGGTACTGTACCGGATGCTGAGGAGATTGCGCGGAAAGCGGAGCTTTTTCGTCAACAAACCGGGATTGCGCCGTTTATCGTGGTTGTACCTGGCGTTAATGAAGCAAGCTTCAGGCAAAATGGCAAAGCGATGCTGGCGCATGCGTCATCTTCATTGAATGATGTAAAAGGAAGTGTTCTGTTACTTTTTACTACCCGCGAACCACGGTTAATTATGATAACCAACGGCCAGGTTGAAAGCAGCATGGACGATAAACATCTCGGCCTTCTGGTAGAAAATCATACGCTGGCTTATTTACATGCAGATCTCTGGTATCAGGGAATCAATAATGCATTGGCTATTTTACAAGCACAGATATTAAAACAACCGACGCCACCACTGACATATTACCCGCATCCAGAACAACTGCATGAGAATGCTCCTCCTGGCAGTACCACGACATTAGGCCTTTTTGCCTGGGCTGTTGCATTCATCGTCTTTACTGCATTTTTTAACTACACAACGCGCCTTAATTATGCATTAAAGTTTGCAGTGGCGATGACTATTGCCAATATGGGTTATCAGGCTTTATGTTTGTATATCGATGACAGCTTTGCGATTACCAGAATATCGCCGCTCTGGGCTGGGCTGATTGGTGTTTGTACGTTTATTGCCGCGTTGTTATTGACGAGTAAACGGTAAAAGAGGCAGTAAATTGTGCGTGTATTATGCCGGATGCGGCGCGAACGCCTTATCCGGCCCACAAAATCCGCAAATTCAATTAATTGCGCCCCTTGTAGGCCTGATAAGCGTAGCGCATCAGGCAATTACTCCTGATTTATAATCCCTTCAGCAACTTCTCAACAAATTCAGGCACCACCTGACTTGCCGGGCCGTAATATTTCTCGGCAAATTCATTACCGACCTGGCTCGGTTCGAGATTGAGTTCAACCGTATGCGCGCCATGCAGCTTCGCTTCGTGGACAAACCCAGCAGCTGGATAAACATGCCCTGATGTGCCAATAGCAATGAAAATATCGGCCATCGACAGCGCCATATAAATTTCATCCATGCCGAGTGGCATTTCGCCAAACCATACTACGTGTGGGCGCAGCGGAGCCGGGAACTGGCAGCAATGACATTTGTCTTCTGGCGTGACGTCTCCGGTCCAGTCGAGAACCTGACCACTTTGCGAACAACGTACTTTCAGCAATTCCCCATGCATATGAATCACATTGGTATTACCGGCACGTTCATGCAGGTTGTCGATATTCTGCGTCACCAGTAAAAAGCGATCGCCGAGAGCATCTTGCAGTTTAGCCAGCGCAAGATGCGCGGCGTTAGGCTGAATTTCTGGCTGCTGCAACTGTCGACGGCGGGCGTTATAAAATGCTTGCACCAGATCAGGATCACGATCGAAACCTTCCGGCGTTGCCACATCTTCAACCCGATGTTCTTCCCACAGGCCATCTGCGGCGCGAAAGGTACGAATACCTGATTCTGCAGAAATCCCTGCACCTGTAAGGACTAATACTCTTGGTTTTTCCATCACTTCCGGCACCACCCTGTCTCTGAAAAAAATACGCTGACGCAGTCGTTCGCGTAGATGGCGTTTGTTTTTACGAAAACGTTTTAATCGGTGATTCTGACGCGACAGCATAACAACCCCTTTTGATTAATCACTAAGATGTAAAAAGGCCGCGCCGCGCATACCACCTGCATCTCCATGACGCGCACGTTCAATACGCGGCACACGAGCTACAGGTAACAGATGCCGGGGCAACCTGTCCGCCAGTTGTGTTGTTATTGCTGTAAAGTTTGATAATCCCCCGCCAATCACCACCAGATCAGGATCAACAATAGTCAGGATATTTCCCAGACACACTGCCAGCAAATCCAGATAGCGATCAACGTGTGCCTGCGCCCGCTCATCGCCTTCTTCCCATAAGGCAATAATTTCAGGAGCCTGCAACGGTTGATGATAATAGTGTTGCCAGAGCCACGCAAAGCCCCGACCCGATAGATAATTTTCGATACAACCAATTTGACCACAGCCGCAGCGGCGTAACGGGAAATCCAACCCCATCATGGTTAATGCATCAACCGGCAGACGCATATGGCCAAACTCGCCGGTAATGTAGCTTTTACCGGTAATCGGTTTACCGTTGAAAATCAGCCCGCCGCCAACGCCAGTGCCGAGAATCAACCCCATCACCAGTGGATATTGAGTAAATTCATCATCCCATGCTTCAGAAAGGGCAAAACAGTTGGCATCGTTATCAAGGCGTACATCGCGATCAAGACGTGCGCTCAGGTCGGCACGCAGCGGTTTACCGCTGGCAGCAGGGACATTGGCGGCATACAGCGTACCATCTTCTGTTTCCGGCATTCCCGGAATACCGATGCCGACAGAACCTTTACAGCCAAAACGTTGGTCAGCTTCAGCCACCAGCTCGCACACTGCATCTAAAAATGCGTCATAGCTGTCACGCGGTGTCGGCACCCGCTTTTCCCACTGCAACTGCCGACCGCTATCAAACACGCCAAGCGCAATTTTTGTTCCACCAATATCAAACCCGTAATACATTGCCGCTCCTTGTTTTAATGTACTGCCTTTACTGGCCGCTAAGGACTCGCGCAGGGTCAATATTACTGGCGCGCCGCGCCGGATACCAACTTGCCAAAAGACTCAGCAACAATGCTGTGACCAGTACGTAGAAGACGTCCAGCCAGTGCAATTCCGATGGCAGGAAGTCAATAAAATAGATATCGCTGGAGAGGAACTGATGACCGATCAGCTTTTCAATCCACTCAATAATCGGGGTAAGTTGCAGTGAAACCACCACGCCGATAATCACACCACACAGGCTGCCGAACAGCCCTGCCAGCAATCCATACCAGACAAAGATGGCGCGAATTAAACCATCTTTCGCCCCCAGCGTTCTTAATACTGCGATATCGCCACTCTTGTCTTTCACCGCCATCACTAAGGTAGAGACGATGTTGAAACAGGCCACGCCAATCACCAGTACCATCGCCAGATACATAATGGCGCGGATCATCTGGATATCGCGATACATATAGCCGTAAGTACCAATCCAGCTTTTAATATAAACATAGCTGTTGGTCACTTCACCCGCATCGCGTACCAGCTTATTGGCGTTGAAAACATCCGTCATTTTAAGGGCAATACCTGACACGCTGGAACCCATATCAAGATATTGTTGGGCATCTGCCAGCGGGATCATGGCAAAACTGTGATCGAGTTGGCCACTCAACTGCAAAATACCGGCAACGTGCAAACGCACACGTTTTGGCTGCATCAGTTTATGCTCGGGATTCGAATTTGGGATCATAATCGACACCCAATCGCCCTGCTTCACTTTCAGCGCATCCGCCACGCCTTTGCCGATGATAATTTGCTGTTCGCCTGCTTTAAAATTGCTCCACGCATCGTCCTGGACAAACGAGGGTAATGCGCTCAAACGCTGTTCCTGTTGCGGGTTAACGCCCTTGACCTGAATTGCGCGCAGATTGGCACCACTTTCCACCAGCCCGGTGAAATTGATATACGGCGCGGCAGCGGCAATACCCGGCACTTTTTGCACGTTATCCAGGGCTTCTTGCCAGTTAGTCCACGGCTGATCCACCGCCTCAATTTCGCCATGCGGCACCACCGCCAGAATGCGGTTGTTCAGTTCGCGTTCAAAGCCGTTCATCGCGCTTAACCCGACGATCAATACCGCCACGCCGAGGGCAATGCCAATGGTAGAAATGACGGAGATCAGCGATACCATGCCGCCGCGCCGCCGTCCGCGACTAAAACGCAGGCCAATCAATAACGATAAAGGCATCGCCATTACTCCGCCCCCATCAGGCTCAGTTCCGCCGTCAGACGTCCATCACGCATTTCCAGTTGGCGGCTCATACGTTTCGCCAGTTGCAGGTCGTGAGTAACCACCAGGAAGGCGGTGCCCTGCAAGCGATTCAATTCCCCAAGCAACTGGAAGATGCTGTCGGCGTTACGTGCATCGAGGTTACCAGTAGGTTCATCCGCCAGTACCAGCCGCGGGTTATTGACCAGCGCACGGGCAATCGCCACACGCTGGCGTTCGCCGCCAGAAAGTTCAGATGGGCGGTGATTCGCACGATGCTCCAGCCCCACCGCTTTTAACATCTCCAGCGCACGGCTGTTGATTTCAGCGGGCTTTTTCTTGCCAATCAACAGCGGCATAGCCACGTTTTCCAGGGCGGTAAAATCCGGCAGCAGGTGGTGAAACTGATAAATAAAGCCCAGCTTCTGGTTGCGCAGTTCTGCTTTCGCCGCCGACGACAGTTTGCTCATCGGCTGACCATTAAAAACCACATCGCCGGAGGTTGGCGTATCCAGCCCGCCCAGCAGGTGCAGCAAGGTACTTTTACCAGAACCAGAGCTACCGACGATCGCCATCATTTCACCTTCGCCGACGCTGAAACTGACATTGTGCAGTACATCGGTTTGCACACTGCCTTCCTGATAGCGTTTGCACAGGTTGTCGCATTGCAACAGGATCTTATTCATAACGTAAAGCCTCAGCGGGTTGAGTGGCGGCAGCGCGCCATGAAGGGTAAAGCGTAGAGAGCAGCGCGATAGCCATCGCCACCAGCGCAATAACAATGACCTGTAAAGGTTCGATAGCGACTGGCAGTGCCGCGCCATCAAGCAGGACGCCGATTATCGGCATCAGATTATTCAACTGGCTGGCAAGCAGTGCGCCAAGGGCCGCTCCGAGGATCGCACCGATAATCCCGGCGCTGGCCCCTTGCACCATAAAGACCATCATGATTTGTCGCGGAGTTAAGCCTTGCGTTTGCAGGATCGCCACTTCGCCCTGCTTCTCCATCACCATCAGCCCCAGCGAAGTAATAATGTTAAACGCCGCAACGGCGACAATCAGGCTCAGCAGTAAGCCCATCATATTTTTTTCCATGCGTACGGCCTGGAACAGCTCGCCTTTACGATCACGCCAGTCCTGCCATTTGCTGCCTTCAGGCAGTTTTTGCTGGCTTAAAGAATCAACTTTCAGCGGCTCATCCAGCCACAAACGCCAGCCAGTGATATTGCCTGCCGGATAACGCATCAGACGCGAGGCATCCTCAATATTCACCAGCATTTCATAGCCATCGACTTCACTGTTGGCGGCGAAAGTGCCAATCACATTGAACAGGCGCTGGCTTGGAATACGCCCCATCGGCGTGAACTGGCTGGCAGACGGCACCATCACGCGGATTTGATCACCGCGATTGACACCTAACTGTGAGGCAAGTTGTTCGCCGAGAATGACATTATATTTCCCCGGTTCGAGATCAGCTTGTTTCACATTGACCAGATACGGCGTTAGTGGATCTTTTTGTGCCGGGTCGATACCCAGCATCACCCCGACCGCCACGCTGCGTGCACTTTGCAGTACCACATCACCGGTAGTGACAGGTGCGATGCGATTAACGCCGTCCAGTTTGACTGCCGTTTCCGGGAGTTGCTGCGGGTTAAGAGAGCCATGCTCAGAAGAGAGAATTGCCTGTGGCATCAGGCCAAGGATGTTGTTTTGCAGCTCGCGCTCAAAGCCGTTCATCACTGACAATACTGTGACCAGTGCCATCACCCCGAGGGTAATGCCGATGGTAGAAAGCCAGGAGACGAAACGACCGAAGCGATCCGCTGCACGCCCACGCATGTAACGCAGGCCAATAAATAGAGCGACAGGTTGGTACATGAAATCCGTCTGGTTGCTGTTAGCAAAGACACGAGTATATAAGCGAAAGCAAGATGGGTAAACGTCTGAACTGTAAGTGATCGTCAGGGCTAATCTGAAAAGTACCGACAAATCAATCGGCTAAAGTGCCTCATTTTCTCATCGGTCTTGTGGCCTGATCTTTTTCTGAAAAATAACCAAATACAGACAGATACGCATTACACCACGCGACTCGCCCCGCAGGATCAACAGCATGTTAAATAAAAAGAGCGTGTTGTCCTGATGAAACAAAAAGAGCTATGGATTAACCAGATCAAAGGGTTATGTATTTGTCTGGTGGTGATTTATCACTCGGTCATTACCTTTTATCCGCATCTGACCACTTTTCAGCATCCGTTATCGGAAGTCCTGAGCAAATGCTGGATCTATTTCAATCTTTACCTTGCGCCCTTTCGTATGCCGGTGTTTTTCTTTATATCCGGCTATTTGATTCGCCGCTATATCGATTGCGTGCCGTGGGGAAATTGTCTCGATAAACGCATCTGGAGCATCTTCTGGGTGCTGGCACTGTGGGGCGTGGTGCAGTGGCTGGCGTTAAGTGCGCTGAATCAGTGGCTGGCACCTGAGCGCGATTTAAGCAATGCCTCCAATGCCGCTTATGCCGATTCCACCGGTGAGTTCCTGCACGGGATGATCACCGCCAGCACCAGCTTGTGGTATCTGTATGCTTTAATTGTCTATTTCGTGATATGTAAACTTTTTAGCCGTCTGGCGCTGCCACTATTCGCCTTGTTTGTGCTGCTGAGTGTCGCTGTTAATTTCGTTCCCACGCCGTGGTGGGGAATGAACAGCGTGATCCGCAATTTGCCTTATTACAGTCTTGGCGCATGGTTTGGCGCAACATTAATGACCTGTGTTAAAGCGGTGCCGTTGCGCCGCCATCTGCTGATGGCTTCTTTGTTGGCCGTTCTGGCGGTCGGTGCCTGGTTGTTTAATATCTCGCTGCTGTTGTCGCTGGTATCGATTGTGGTGATCATGAAGCTGTTTTATCAGTACGAGCAACGCTTCGGTATGCGCTCCTCCAGCCTGCTGAATGTGATTGGCTCCAACACCATTGCTATCTATACCACCCATCGCATACTGGTAGAAATATTCAGCTTAAGCCTGATTCCGCAAATGAACGCGGCACGCTGGTCGCCGCAAGTCGAACTGACGCTCCTGCTGGTTTATCCCTTTCTCAGTTTGTTGATTTGTACTGTTGCGGGCTTGCTGGTAAGAAAACTTTCACAGCGCGCATTCAGCGATCTGTTGTTCTCCCCGCCTTCTCTGCCCGCTACCGTCAGTTACTCCCGCTAAGCCATCGCCCCTGGCGGGGCGATTCGATTTGCTAAACCATGCCGATTACGGATAATGAACAGCATTGCTTATCAGAGATATGCCCTCATATGTTGAGGCATATCCTAACGAGAATCTGACAACCGTTATGCCTGAACAATATCGTTATACGCTGCCCGTCAAAGCGGGTGAGCAGCGTCTGCTGGGCGAGTTAACCGGTGCTGCCTGCGCGACGCTGGTAGCGGAAATTGCCGAACGTCACGCCGGTCCGGTGGTACTTATTGCACCAGATATGCAAAATGCTCTGCGTTTGCATGATGAAATCAGCCAGTTTACCGATCAGATGGTGATGAATCTGGCGGACTGGGAAACCCTTCCCTACGACAGTTTTTCTCCTCATCAGGACATTATCTCCTCACGCCTTTCCACTCTTTACCAGCTACCGACGATGCAGCGTGGCGTACTGATTGTTCCGGTGAATACGCTTATGCAGCGCGTTTGCCCGCACAGTTTTCTCCACGGCCACGCGCTGATGATGAAAAAAGGTCAGCGGTTATCTCGTGACGCCTTGCGTACGCAACTGGACAGTGCCGGTTATCGCCATGTTGACCAGGTTATGGAGCACGGCGAATACGCCACGCGCGGCGCGTTGCTGGATCTTTTCCCGATGGGCAGCGACTTGCCTTATCGTCTTGATTTTTTTGATGATGAAATCGATAGCCTGCGCGTATTTGACGTTGACAGCCAGCGTACGCTGGAAGAAGTAGAAGCGATCAATCTGTTGCCCGCGCACGAATTTCCGACAGATAAAGCGGCAATTGAACTGTTCCGCAGCCAGTGGCGCGATGCCTTCGAAGTGAAGCGCGATCCGGAACATATTTATCAGCAAGTGAGTAAAGGCACATTACCTGCCGGGATCGAGTACTGGCAGCCGCTATTCTTCAGCGAACCGCTGCCGCCACTGTTCAGTTATTTCCCTGCCAATACGCTGTTGGTGAATACTGGCGATCTGGAAAACAGTGCCGAACGTTTCCAGACTGACACGCTGGCGCGTTTTGAAAATCGCGGCGTCGATCCGATGCGCCCGCTATTACCGCCACAATCGCTCTGGCTGCGCGTAGACGAGCTCTTCTCAGAGCTGAAAAACTGGCCCCGGGTGCAGCTAAAAACTGAACATTTACCTGCGAAAGCAGCGAATGCCAATTTAGGTTTCCAGAAACTGCCAGACCTGGCCGTTCAGGCACAACAAAAAGCACCGCTGGATGCACTGCGTAAGTTCCTCGAGTCTTTCGACGGTCCGGTAGTGTTCTCGGTGGAAAGTGAAGGCCGTCGCGAAGCGCTGGGTGAGTTGCTCGCCCGAATCAAAATCGCCCCACAACGCATTATGCGTCTTGATGAAGCCAGCGACCGCGGGCGTTATCTGATGATTGGCGCTGCCGAACATGGCTTTATCGATACGGTACGTAATCTGGCGCTGATTTGCGAAAGCGATCTGCTCGGTGAACGTGTTGCTCGTCGCCGTCAGGACTCACGGCGCGCCATCAATCCTGACACGCTGATCCGTAACCTCGCAGAGCTGCACATTGGTCAGCCGGTGGTCCATCTGGAGCACGGCGTCGGGCGCTATGCCGGAATGACCACGCTGGAAGCCGGCGGCATTACCGGCGAGTATTTGATGCTCACCTATGCCAACGACGCCAAATTGTATGTTCCGGTGTCGTCGCTGCATCTGATTAGCCGTTACGCAGGTGGCGCGGAAGAAAACGCCCCGCTGCATAAACTTGGCGGCGATGCGTGGTCACGCGCGCGGCAGAAAGCGGCGGAAAAAGTGCGTGATGTGGCGGCGGAATTGCTGGATATCTACGCACAACGCGCCGCCAAAGAGGGCTTCGCGTTTAAACACGATCGTGAGCAGTATCAGTTGTTCTGCGACAGCTTCCCGTTTGAAACCACACCGGATCAGGCGCAGGCCATTAATGCGGTGCTTAGCGACATGTGTCAGCCGTTGGCAATGGATCGTCTGGTGTGCGGCGATGTTGGCTTTGGTAAAACTGAAGTCGCGATGCGCGCCGCTTTCCTGGCGGTAGATAACCACAAGCAGGTGGCGGTGCTGGTGCCTACCACCCTTCTCGCGCAGCAGCATTACGACAACTTCCGCGACCGTTTCGCCAACTGGCCGGTACGCATCGAAATGATCTCCCGTTTCCGCAGCGCCAAAGAGCAGACGCAAATCCTTGCGGAAGTGGCGGAAGGGAAAATCGATATTCTGATCGGTACGCACAAACTGCTGCAAAATGACGTCAAGTTTAAAGATTTAGGTCTGCTGATTGTCGATGAAGAACACCGCTTTGGGGTGCGTCATAAAGAGCGCATTAAAGCGATGCGGGCGAACGTGGATATTCTGACACTTACCGCAACGCCGATCCCACGTACGCTGAATATGGCAATGAGCGGAATGCGCGATCTGTCGATTATCGCTACGCCGCCTGCCCGTCGTCTGGCAGTTAAAACCTTTGTCCGTGAGTATGACAGTCTGGTGGTCCGGGAGGCGATCCTGCGTGAAATTTTGCGCGGGGGACAGGTTTATTATCTCTACAATGATGTGGAAAACATCCAGAAAGCCGCCGAACGGCTGGCAGAACTGGTGCCAGAAGCGCGGATCGCCATCGGTCACGGGCAGATGCGCGAGCGCGAACTGGAACGGGTGATGAATGATTTCCATCATCAACGTTTCAACGTGCTGGTTTGTACCACCATTATCGAAACCGGGATCGACATCCCTACCGCCAACACCATTATCATTGAACGCGCGGATCACTTCGGTCTGGCACAGCTGCACCAGTTGCGCGGTCGCGTCGGACGTTCGCATCATCAGGCATATGCATGGTTGCTGACGCCGCATCCAAAAGCGATGACCACCGATGCGCAAAAACGTCTTGAAGCGATTGCCTCGCTCGAAGATCTCGGAGCAGGTTTTGCGCTGGCAACGCACGATCTGGAGATCCGCGGCGCGGGTGAACTGCTTGGCGAAGAACAAAGCGGCTCGATGGAAACCATCGGTTTCTCGCTGTATATGGAGTTGCTGGAAAACGCCGTCGATGCGCTGAAAGCCGGACGCGAGCCGTCGCTGGAAGATCTCACCAGTCAGCAAACAGAAGTCGAGCTGCGGATGCCGTCGCTATTGCCAGATGATTTCATTCCTGACGTGAATACGCGTTTGTCGTTCTATAAACGTATTGCCAGCGCCAAAACGGAAAACGAACTGGAAGAGATCAAAGTTGAGCTTATCGATCGTTTCGGCCTGCTGCCGGATCCGGCACGCACCCTGCTGGATATTGCTCGTTTGCGCCAGCAAGCGCAGAAGCTGGGGATCAGGAAGCTGGAAGGTAATGAGAAAGGTGGCTTGATCGAATTTGCCGAGAAGAATCACGTTAATCCGGCATGGCTGATTGGTTTGCTGCAAAAACAGCCGCAGCATTATCGCCTCGATGGCCCGACGCGCCTGAAGTTTATTCAGGATTTGAGCGAGCGGAAAACGCGTATCGAATGGATTCGCCAGTTTATGCGTGAACTGGAAGAGAACGCGATCGCTTAATAGTTAATCGGGGGCGTTTCTGCGCCCCCATATCCAACATTTACAAATTATTTGCACTTCCCTGCACTATCCGACACTGTCACCATCCATAATTCATACTTATCTTTTTATTACAATAACCTTATATTTATTATGGATTTTTGGTGATGATCAAAACGCGTTTTTCTCGCTGGCTAACGTTTTTTACGTTCGCCGCTGCCGTGGCGCTGGCGCTACCGGCAAAAGCCAACACCTGGCCGCTACCGCCTGCCGGCAGTCGTCTGGTTGGTGAAAATAAATTTCATGTAGTGGAAAATGACGGTGGTTCTCTGGAAGCCATCGCCAAAAAATATAACGTCGGCTTTCTCGCTCTGTTACAGGCTAACCCTGGCGTTGATCCTTACGTACCGCGCGCGGGTAGCGTGTTAACGATCCCGTTGCAAACCCTACTTCCAGACGCGCCGCGCGAAGGCATTGTGATTAACCTTGCAGAACTGCGTCTCTATTATTATCCGCCAGGAAAAAATTCGGTAACCGTGTATCCCATCGGCATTGGTCAGTTGGGTGGTGACACGCTGACACCGACAATGGTGACCACCGTTTCTGACAAGCGTGCAAACCCAACCTGGACGCCAACGGCAAACATTCGCGCGCGGTATAAGGCACAGGGAATTGAGTTGCCTGCGGTAGTTCCGGCTGGACCGGATAACCCAATGGGCCATCATGCGATTCGTCTGGCGGCCTATGGCGGCGTTTATTTGCTTCACGGTACGAACGCCGATTTCGGCATTGGCATGCGGGTAAGTTCTGGCTGTATTCGACTGCGCGATGATGATATTAAAACACTTTTCAGCCACGTTACTCCTGGCACCAAAGTGAAGATTATCAATACGCCAATAAAGGCGTCGGCAGAACCAAACGGTGCGCGTCTGGTTGAAGTGCATCAACCACTTTCAGAGAAAATTGATGATGATCCACAGCTGTTGCCAATCACGCTAAACGGCTCAATGCAGGCGTTTAAAGATGCGGCGCAAACCGACGCCGATGTCATGCAACATGTGATGGATGTCCGTTCCGGGATGCCAGTGGATGTTCGTCGGCACAATACCGGGAACAATACGATTCATAGCCTGGCGCTATAAAAAGTTACATGGCCCGCTAACATTGCGGGCCATTGCTTTTATTGCGGGTATTCCTGCAAAAGCGCATTTAACCTTTCAGCCATTAAGTCTCCACGCCAGCCGGAGATCATCTCTGGCAGTGAATGCTGCGGTTTTAATTTCCAGTGCCAGTTTAGCAACTGGTTAATCTGACGGCGTGAAGCCAGCAATTCTGCACTGAGTTTATTCGCCTCACTGACTTCAACTACCAGCGCCTTAATCGCTTTAAATGCTTTACGATAACCAGGCATATCCATCAAATTTTGCAATGGTTGTGGCAGAGCCTCTTCTGGCAACGCCTGCGCTTTTTCAACCAGTGAAAGCAATGTCTTACCATGAAAGCGAATTTCGCTGCCAGAAAGCCCCAGGCTATCCAGCTCACCAAGGCTACCTGGCATATATCGGGCCACTGACCACAGGTGCTCTTCGCGTACCACAAAATTTACCGCCAGATCGCGTTCCCGAGCTTTTCGCAAACGCCAGTCGGCGAGCAGTTGCAGGCAGGCTAACTGACGGGTGCGTAGCTGCCAGGCATTAGTGATATCACGCCAGGCATCTTCCGGCGCAACGACTTCCTGACGACGCATTTGCATCAGGCGGCATTCATCCAGTGCCGCAGGTAACCAGCCAGAGGCTTCAGTTTCTGCCATCAGTTTTGCGGTAATCGGTAACAGATACCAGACATCTGCTGCTGCATATTCACACTGACGCTCGGTCAGCGGCCTGGCCAGCCAGTCGGTACGTGACTCGCTCTTGTCCAGGATTACGCCTGAATACTCTTCAACCATCGAGGCAAAACCCCAGGACATCGGCCGTCCGCAAAAAGCAGCCAGAACCTGGGTATCGATTAGGGGCTGGGGCATTTCGCCAAATTTATTAAGGAATACTTCAAGATCTTCGCTACCCGCATGTAAGAACTTAGTTATTGCCGGGTCACGCAGCACTGATTTTAAAGGAGACCAGTCACGAATGGTGAGTGGGTCGATAAGAGCGAGATGTTCACCATCAAATAACTGGATAAGCCCCAGTTGCGGGTAATAAGTACGTGTGCGAACAAACTCTGTGTCAAGGGCTATAGCCGGAAACGCACGAACCGCCTCACACAGGGAAGCCAATGCATCGTCCGTGGTAATTAATTGATAATTCAAATCGTGTTCTCTTTGGTGGGCGACAAAAAACGCCGGATTAACCGGCGCTGTTTGTCATTTTTAACGCTCAGGCTTTATTGTCTACTTTGCTGCGCGCTTCGTCACGTAATTCTCGCCGCAAAATTTTTCCGACGTTTGATTTTGGCAACTCATCACGAAATTCTACCAGCTTCGGTACTTTGTATGCAGTTAACTGTCGACGGCAGAATGTCACCAGGGCCTCTTCGTTAAGTGAAGGATCTTTTTTCACCACAAAGATTTTCACCGCTTCACCGCTGGAACCAGAAGGTACGCCAACAGCCGCGACTTCCTGTACGCCCGGATGCTGCATGACGACATCTTCAATCTCGTTGGGATAGACGTTAAAACCGGAAACCAGAATCATGTCTTTTTTGCGATCAACGATGCGTAAGAAACCTTCTTCGTCCATTACGGCAATGTCGCCAGTGTGTAGCCAACCGTTTTTGATGATTTCATCAGTGGCATCCGGACGCTGCCAGTAGCCCAGCATCACCTGCGGTCCTTTGACACAAAGCTCACCCGGTTGACCCGGTGGTACTTCGTTATCATCGTCATCCACCAGTTTGGCTTCTGTTGACGGTACAGGTAAGCCGATACTGCCGCTGTGGTAATCAATATCGTACGGGTTAACACTTACCAATGGCGCACATTCGGTTAAGCCATAACCTTCAAGCAGATATTGTCCGGTCAGTTTCACCCAACGTTCAGCCACCACTTGTTGAACAGGCATACCACCGCCTGCAGAAAGATGCAGACTGGAGAAATCCAGCTGCTGGAACTCTTTATTGTTCAGCAACGCATTGAACAAGGTGTTTACGCCAGTGATAGCGGTAAACGGATATTTTGCTAACTCTTTCACCAAACCAGGAATATCGCGCGGGTTAGTGATTAACAAGTTCTTCCCACCCAGTTCGATAAACAGCAGGCAGTTAATGGTCAGTGCAAAAATGTGATACAGCGGCAGCGCCGTTACTACCAGCTCTTTGCCCGGATGCAATAGCGGCCCATAGGTCGCATTGACCTGCTCCAGGTTTGCCAGCATATTACGATGAGTCAGCATCGCGCCTTTCGCCACGCCAGTTGTGCCGCCGGTGTATTGCAGAAAAGCTAAATCTTCCGGCCCCAGTTCAGGTTTGACGTACTGCATTCGGTAGCCGTTATGCAGGGCGCTACGAAATGAAATCGCATCTGGCAGATGGTATTTCGGTACCAGACGCTTGATGTATTTAACAACGAAGTTGACTACTGTACCTTTTGCCGTAGATAGCTGATCGCCCATACGGGTCAAAATAACGTGCTGAACAGCAGTTTTATCAACCACTTTTTCCAGTGTGTGGGCAAAGTTAGACACGATAACAATCGCCAATGCGCCGCTATCGTTAAGCTGATGCTCAAGCTCACGCGGGGTATACAGCGGGTTGACGTTCACGACAATCATCCCGGCACGCAAAATGCCAAACAGGGCTACCGGATATTGCAATAAGTTAGGCATCATCAACGCAACGCGATCGCCCTTTTTAAGCCCCAGGCCTTGTTGCAAATAAGCGGCAAATGCGCGGCTACGCTCTTCCAGCTTGCGGAAGGTCATCACCTCCCCCATATTCACAAACGCGGGTTGATCGGCGTAGCGGACGACCGACTGCTCAAACATATCTACCAGAGATTGATAACGGTCAGGGTTGATCTCCGTCGGAACGTCCGCGGGATAACGGTTAAGCCAAACCTTCTTCAATTCTTCACCTCTAAAATGCGTGTTCGTCGTCATCGCAACCCCAAGTGATAAACATGTTATTAACATAATATTAACTCATCTTACCAGCTTGATAATTAGACAACGAAAAGGTTGCGAAGCGCGTCACTATTTATTTTTATAGTTGCCGTATGAACGCAGAAACAGCGGACCAGCCGCTGTTTCTTTTTCTTTAAAAACAGGTTGTTACTCGGTTACAATTGTTTCAACTCTTGCAGGGCCCGGATTATACCAGCCCCATCCGCCGTAACCATAGGGCCAGCCACGTCCACCGTAAAACCATGGATCAATTGGCTGCGGCGGCATAATCACCTGTTGAGTGATATGCCAACGTTTGTAACCCGTTACCTGCATAACCATAAATTTATATGGTGCGTTATTTACTTTGCCATCCACTGTACCAGTGATTGGCCCGACAACCGTGACCAGTTGTCCGCGAAAATCGACCGGATCAAGAAAACCGTTCACATCGGCATAAATGCGACCGCGAGAAGATTCTCCCAGAGTTGGTCTTGCTCCGCTGTCCAGCGGGACGGTCGCAATTTCCAGGCGGGTTTTCCCTTGCTGGTTTTGTACCGCAACCACTTTGCCGCCAAAACGCGCCTCCTGACCAACATATAAATCTGGCGCATTCATCACGCGTACCAGATCTTGCTGTGGTGTTGGACTACTGCCTTTAATGGCGTCCGGCACAGTGACACAACCGCTCAGCATGAGCGCAAACGTACCGACCAGTATGCCTTTGATAACATTCTTTTGAACCGCCATGATGCGACTCCTTTTTTCTCAGGGCATACACTTAAGATTCATTCTTTGCCAGGAAGTTTCTTCCACGCGACGTTGTTACGTAAATAAACCGGCTCGGCATGTTCCACCGCCACCGTTTTACCCTCAGTAAACATCTGGCTGGCAATGGGCAACATATCTTCGGCGGCAGGCAGTAATACTTCACCATCGCGCAAAACCAGCCCGCTCTCTTTACCGAGATCCGGCCAGGCTTGCCAGCCTGTCCCTACGGTCACCCATTCGCCGGAAAGCTGTTGCATCCGTTCATGAACGAGTTCTGGTTTGAGTACGGCTTCGGTTTCTTCACCGTGCCAGATGCCGTTTTCATCACGCTGATATTCGGCCCAGTAAACTTCGCCCATTCGCGCGTCAATGGCTGCCAGCACGCGGGTTGCGCCGTTTTTGCGCCACGCCCCTTGCGCCATCGTCATTAGCGTGGAGACGCCAATCATCGGCAGCTCCGCGCCAAGCGCCAGCCCTTGCGCGATGCCAATACCAATGCGCACGCCGGTAAAGCTACCGGGGCCGCGCCCGTAAGCAAGAGCGTTTATGTCAGTCAGGGAAGTTCCGCTGGTGATCAGGATCTCCTGCACCATCGGTAAGATTCGTTGAGTATGTTCACGAGGGCAAAGCTCAAAATGAGCGTTGACAGTACCGTCGTTCCACAGGGCAACAGAGCAGGCCTCTGTCGCGGTATCGATAGCCAGAATTCGCATGGGTCTTCGTGCTTAGATCAATAAAAAGGCGCGCATCATACCATACTCCGTAACAAATTACCTGGAGGATGGTATCGCAAGGAAACGAACCGCACGGGCAATGTCACGGGTGCGCGGCGCGGGCGGCAGGCTGGCAAGGAACGTCGCACCATAAGGGCGCATCACCAGCCGATTATCGCAAATCACCAGCACGCCGCGATCGTCGGCGTCGCGAATCAGTCGCCCTACTCCCTGTTTGAGAGTAATGACGGCATCTGGCAGCTGCACTTCATCGAACGGGTCACCACCGCGCAAACGGCAATCTTCCATGCGCGCTTTTAACAGTGGGTCATCCGGCGAGGTAAACGGCAACTTGTCGATAATCACCAGCGACAGCGTATCACCGCGCACGTCCACACCTTCCCAGAAACTGCTGGTCGCCACAAGCAGCGCGTTACCGGCGCTGACAAACTGCTGTAGCAGTTGGCCTTTGCTGGTTTCCCCCTGCAACAACACGGGAAGCGTCATGGTGGCGCGGAACTGCTCAGCCAGATCGCGCATCATGGCGTGCGAGGTACAAAGCATAAAACAACGACCGTTGTTAGCTTCGATGATCGGTCGCAGCATTGCCGCCAGTTGCCGCGCGGAACCCGGCTGGTTGGTTTGCGGCAGGTTGCGCGGCACACAGAGTAACGCCTGGCGGCTGTAATCAAACGGGCTTGGCAACAGCAACGACTCCGCCTGTTCTATCCCAAGCCGCGAGGTGAAATGGTGCAGATCGTCATTCACAGACAATGTTGCCGAGGTAAAGATCCAGCTACCTGGCTTTTGCGCCATTAACTCTTTGAATTTATCCGCAACGCTTAGCGGCGTCAGCGCGAGAGTGAAATGGCGCGAGGTACATTCGTACCAGTAGCTGTAACCCGGCTGATTAATCTCTTTCAGCCGTTTAAGCCGCGTACGATAAAGGGTGGCGCGTTCAAATGCTGCATCCAGCAAGGCGGAACGCCCCAGTGACAGTTTCGCTACGTCATAACAAAGTTCAAGGGTGTCATCGAGCAGTAAAAATGCCCGCTGAATTTGCGGATTGGCTAACAGTTCGCGCAAATTGCCGCGATAACCTGGCTCACCTAATTGCAGGCGAAAATCCTGCGCGCTCTGGGCAAGACGGTCGGCGCACTTTTGTAACTGCTGGGTATCTTTTAATTCGGTACGGTAGGCGATGGTGATGTCTTTTGCCAGGTCGAGCAGTTGTCGACTGGAGAGTGACTGACCAAAGTACTGGCTGGCAATGTCCGGCAACTGGTGGGCTTCGTCGAAGATCATCACGTCTGCTTCCGGGATAAGTTCGCCAAATCCGCTCTCTTTCACCACCATATCCGCGAGAAACAGATGATGGTTCACCACCACCACATCGGCGTCCATCGCTTTTTTGCGTGCTTTAACCACAAAGCAATCTTTATACATCGGGCAATCGCTGCCAAGACAGTTGTCGTTGGTGCTGGTGACCAACGGCCACGCCTGTGAATCTTCCGCCACGCTGACGCAGGTGCTGATATCACCATCTACCGTCTGATTAGACCAGGAGCGCAGGAGGATCACATCACTTAAGGTTTGTACTGGCAAATCGCCGCCCGCCAGCGCCTGCTGTTCGAGACGTTCGAGGCAGAGGTAGTTTGAGCGCCCTTTCAGCAACGCCACGTTGCCCGTGTATTTCAACGCCTTTGAGACCGTTGGCAAATCGCGGCTGTAGAGCTGATCCTGCAACGCTTTTGAGCCGGTCGAGATAATGACTTTCTTTTTCGCCCGCAGCGCAGGGGCCAGGTAAGCGTAGGTTTTGCCCGTACCGGTTCCTGCTTCCACCACCAGCGGCTGGCTTTTTTCTATCGCCTGGGTGACGGCTACCGCCATCTGTCGCTGTGGTTCACGCGGCTTAAAGCCTGGTATCGCTTTTGCCAGTTGGCCGTCTGGTGCAAAATCGTCTGTCACACTACCCCCTGTTGATTTGAACAGGGATTATGTCAGGGTCGCAGGCTTTATGCCACGGTTGCCTTTCTCTGCAGAAGCGTACTTTGATGAGTAAATAACGTTTTATTTATGTTTAGTCTTTATAATTATCGCAAATAATATTATTTAACAATATCCAGGCATTTTAAATATCACCACAATCTATATATATTTAATCGTCGTGAGATATTTCTTTTTAAAGCTTTATCAATTACCATTTGCAACGGCAAGGAGTAGTTTAATCACACAACTTTCATATGTAATTCAAGGATAAGAGAGTGAAAGAGTATAAAGCCGTCATTTATCAGGAAGGGATGTTAGGGAGTATTCTTTTCGGTGCTTCTAAAGTCGATCCCGTTAAATTTTCAATTTTTCTCAATAAAAATGCCCAGGAAGGATGGCGTGTAATCACAATGGAAAAAGATATGCGTCGTATGCTGTTGTTTTTCCGTCGTGAAGCTTACGTCGTCATCCTCGAAAGAGACCTATGAAAACCACATCAATAATTTGCCTGACTATCCTGGTTCTCTGGTCAGTACTGGCGCTATTTCAACTTTGGGTTACGCCGTTACGCGCAGTCACCTTTGTTAAAATATCTATAACTGCTGGTGTTATTGATGTTATCGTGCTGGTCATTGGCCTCTGTCGCCGTGAGTATTGTGAAGAAAAGCAAATGAAAAAAGATGGTTATATTGATTAATACTCAATAATTCAAGTCGCAGCACATGCCACTCGAAGTATGACGAATATAATTGTCTTTAAGATTAAGCACCCTATACGTAATAAAAAACGATATGGTGCTTTTTTACTTTTATTCACCAATAACTCTAAATAATTCGAGTAGTGCGCACCATTGCTGAGTCTTTTTTAACCAATCAACATAAGCAGCAATGACGAAAAGGTTAAGATATGGCAGTCTTAGTGGTTGATGAATATATCAATGGAGATTCTCATGACCATTATCCGTATCGACGCCGAAGCCCGCTGGTCTGATGTTGTGATCCACAATAACACCCTCTACTACACTGGTGTGCCGGAAAACCTTGACGCCGACGCTTTCGAACAGACTGCCAATACCCTTGCGCAAATCGATGCCGTGCTGGAAAAACAGGGAAGCAGTAAGTCACGCATTCTGGATGCCACCATTTTCCTGGCTGACAAAAGTGATTTTGCAGCAATGAATAAAGCATGGGATGCATGGGTTGTCGCAGGCCATGCTCCGGTGCGCTGCACGGTACAAGCGGGACTGATGAATCCACAGTATAAAGTTGAAATTAAGATTGTTGCTGCGGTTTAAGTTATTCCAGCGCAGAAAATAACCAGATAATACTGACCGATTTTGCAGGATTCGGTCAGTCCTTCGCGAACCCACTCTGTTATCCCTCGTTCCGGGCGCAATAAAACAGGCTTAAACTGTGTCGCGCCTCACTGTGTTCGGCAAAAAACACAGATGTCAACAGACTAGCGCATGATAGATGTTTATAATCCCTTTGATCTTAGAGGCAATTTGAGGTCATATAGACTTATTGATTACGTGGTTAATTTTAAGGATAAGAATATGCCTGCTGTAATAGATAAAGCCCTGGATTTCATTGGTGCCATGGATATATCAGCATCAACGCCAAGTTCTATGAATGAAAGCACTGCAAAGGGAATCTTTAAATGTCTGAAAGATTTGGGAGTACCCGCGAGTGCCGACGACATCATTGCGCGAGGGAACGAGGAAGGATGGAACCCTGAGTTCACACAGAAGATGGTTCGCTGGGCAAAAAAAATGGAGTCTGGTGAGCGTGTGGTGATAAAAAACCCGGAATATTTTACGTCATATATGCATGACGAACTCAAAGCGCTGGTATAGTTTAACTCTCTATCAGCAGAAATCGACATGGACGCTTTCATCTAAATCAGAAAAGCGTCCATTTTTTTGCCATCATACAACTCTCTTGTTCTTCTTTTTATCAGTGCGCCCACTGCAATCTCGCGTGCAAGAAGTACAGTGATAGAGCGGACATATCAATAAAATATCGACGGTGCGATCTCTCCATAATAGAGTTCTGTTTCAGTCATTACTAAAATCCATTTGCCACGCATCTTCCTGAAAACCGGGTCGATTTGCCGCCCACCAGGCTGTGTAAATACAATATCATCATGTTTTTTAAATCGCTGTCCGTCTTGCCTGAACACAGAAAAGGAATAAGATTGTTGATAGCCGTTATCAGCAATGATCCATGGTAAACAAACAGCAAAACAACTCATCCCTTCAACGGGAATTTCATATCGTGTGAAGGTACTATTTTTTATATGAACAAGTTCAAAATCCGCATAATAATAAAACCAAACAGATGCCGCATTATCAACATTTAATGTATAGCAATCAAAAATACAAAACTCATTCTGTTCCCATAAAACATTACCGTAGAGATCATATTTTACCAAACCGTTTTGTCCCATAGGGATCTGCCAGCCATAATTTCCAAAGACACCTTCATCAAAGTAGCTTACCCATATTTCTCCCTTTTCTGTCACACTGACATCCTCGATGCCATCGCCCAATGTAAATCGCCGTACCAGTCTTCCATCCATGGTGTAAATGGCTGCATTTTTCTCCCCCTCGCCATTTTCAAACCGACTCCGGGCACCTACTAATAAAATATGCTGGTTGTCAATAACCTGTATTTTGTGGAAGTTATAAGCATCGTGAATATTAATCTTTCTCGCATAATGAGGCCTTATCCCATATAGCGTAATGTACCAGGTTCTTTCCTCCGTTATTGTCGAAACAAATATCCCCTGGATACGTTCAGGTATCTGATCGACTTCCAGTACAGATATTTGCCCATTAAAACTGACGGAACAAGAAACAAATTCACCGCAAGGCTGATGGCCCATTGCGGTTAAAGGAATATTTATCATTTACTACCTCCTGTATTATGATTTATTATTTTTATCAACAAATCATCCGTGAAAAAATTTACTTAAGTATGTATTACGGCTTTAAATATGACACGGAAACAGCCCATTGCAATAACAGGACCATAATCCCTTCACCGCCCAGGATTGTTGATCCCCCATGACCATACGTTTGCTAATCAACTCAATATCATCAGATATTCTGGCGGAAATATCACTGTTTCCCGTTATACGAAAAGCCAATTTGAAAGATCTCTCACGTAATGTATCTATTACGTTAATTACTTCTTCAGAAAAGACTCTTCGCTGGACGGCATTAAACTCGCACATCCAGCGTTCATCAAATGGTGAGTCGTCTCTGAGATCCAGTGCGCTATCAACATTGATTTGACTTAGAAAAGCAAATAATCCGGTTCCTCATGTGCGACTTTCACGCCCGCCAATGCCACCAGACTCTCCATAATAAATTCCCTCTCATACTTACAACCTGACGCATAACGTTACTCGTCTTCATCCTCAAAACGCGCCACAATTCGTTCGCCAGAGTGGTTGGCACGCAGCTCTTCGGCCACCAGCGCGATTGCCTGGCCGCTGCTCATCCCTTGCGCCATCAGTTCCTGGATCCGCTCGACGGCTTTTTGCTGCTGTTCATGGGTGAGTGAAGGTAAACCTGCAAACATTGTTAACTCCTGCTAAATTGTTGGCGCTAATTATTTCATGCTACCCGGCACATAGCCAGTAGAGTCAGGACTGATGAAGACGTTAACTCCCGCTGTGATTACTTTACCCTGGCGTCAGGACGCCGCTGAATTTTATTTCTCCCGCTTAAGCCACCTGCCATGGGCGATGATTTTACATTCTGGTTATGCCGATCATCCGCATAGTCGCTTCGATATTGTGGTGGCCGAGCCGATTTGCACTTTAACCACTTTCGGTAAAGAAACCGTTGTTAGTGAAGGCGAAAAACGCACAACTACTACCGATGACCCGCTACAGGTGCTCCAGCAGGTGCTGGACCGCACCAACATTTGTCCAACACATAACGAAGATTTGCCATTTCAGGGCGGCGCACTGGGGTTGTTTGGCTACGATCTAGGCCGCCGTTTTGAATCATTGCCTGAAATTGCGGAGCAAGATCTCGATCTGCCTGATATGGCAGTGGGTATCTACGACTGGGCGCTGATTGTCGACCATCAGCGTCAGGTAATTTCTCTGCTCAGCCATTTTGATGTCAATGCCCGCCTGGACTGGCTTGAAAGCCAGCAAATCACGTCAAAACTTGATTTCCAGCTCACTTCTGCCTGGCAATCCAATATGACCCGCGAGCAGTACGGCGAAAAATTTCGCCAGGTACAGGAATATCTGCACAGCGGCGATTGCTATCAGGTGAATCTTGCCCAGCGTTTTCAAGCGACCTATTCTGGTGATGAATGGCAAATATTCGTTCAGCTTAATAAGGCCAACCGCGCGCCATTTAGTGCTTTTTTGCGTCTTGAACAGGGCGCGATTTTAAGCCTTTCGCCAGAGCGGTTTATCCTTTGCGATAATAGTGAAATTCAGACCCGCCCGATTAAAGGCACGCTGCCACGCCTGTCCGACCCTCAGAAAGATAGCAAGCAGGCAGAGAAACTGGCGAACTCCCCCAAAGATCGCGCTGAAAATCTGATGATTGTTGATTTAATGCGTAATGATATCGGTCGCGTTGCCGTAGCCGGTTCGGTAAAAGTACCAGAGCTGTTCGTGGTCGAACCCTTCCCTGCCGTGCATCATCTGGTCAGCACCATAACGGCGCGGCTACCAGAACAGTTACACGCCAGCGATCTGCTGCGCGCGGCTTTCCCAGGAGGCTCAATAACTGGTGCACCGAAAGTACGGGCTATGGAAATTATCGACGAACTGGAACCGCAGCGACGCAACGCCTGGTGTGGCAGCATTGGTTATTTGAGCTTTTGCGGCAACATGGACACCAACATCACCATCCGCACGCTGACGGCGGTTAACGGGCAAATTTACTGTTCCGCTGGCGGTGGTATTGTCGCTGATAGCCAGGAAGAAGCGGAATATCAGGAAACTTTTGATAAAGTTAATAAGATCCTACGTCAACTGGAGAAATAAACGTGGAATACAGTAGCCTGACGCTTGATGATTTTTTATCGCGCTTTCAACTTTTGCGCCCGCAAATTAACAGGGAAACGTTAAATCATCGTCAGGCTGCCGTGTTGATCCCCATTGTACGCCGACCACAGCCAGGGTTATTGCTTACCCAACGCTCCATTCATCTGCGTAAACACGCCGGACAGGTGGCTTTTCCTGGCGGTGCGGTTGATGACACCGACACATCAGTCATTGCCGCCGCGCTTCGCGAAGCTGAAGAAGAGGTTGCTATTCCGCCTTCCTCGGTCGAGGTTATAGGCGTACTACCGCCAGTCGATAGCGTCACTGGCTACCAGGTAACGCCAGTAGTCGGCATTATTCCCCCAGATTTACCCTATCATGCCAGCGAAGATGAAGTATCCGCAGTGTTTGAAATGCCCCTCGCTCAGGCGCTTCATCTGGGCCGTTATCACCCTTTAGATATCTACCGCCGTGGTGATTCACATCGGGTATGGCTTTCCTGGTATGAACACTATTTTGTATGGGGAATGACAGCAGGCATAATTCGTGAGCTGGCGCTGCAAATTGGTGTTAAACCCTGACTATACTTATCTTTACACGCACAAAACACTACTTGAGACAATCATCGCAATATTAGTTAAATCGCGGTTTTTGATTAGTTTAATTCATGTGAATAGTTAAACTGATCGCCGCGTTCCCTCTTACACTATGCGCTGTAATTAGCTCGTTACTGGAAGCCCAGTCACCTTGTCAGGAGTATTATCGTGATTAGTCTATTCGACATGTTTAAGGTGGGGATTGGTCCCTCATCTTCCCATACTGTAGGGCCTATGAAGGCAGGTAAACAGTTCGTCGATGATCTGGTCGAAAAAGGCTTACTGGATAGCGTTACCCGCGTTGCCGTGGACGTTTATGGTTCACTGTCGCTGACGGGTAAAGGCCACCATACCGATATCGCCATTATTATGGGGCTTGCAGGTAACGAACCTGCTACCGTGGATATCGACAGTATTCCCGGTTTTATTCGCGACGTAGAAGAGCGCGAACGTTTGCTGCTGGCACAGGGTCGGCATGAAGTGGATTTTCCGCGTGACAACGGGATGCGTTTTCATAACGGCAACCTGCCGCTGCATGAAAACGGGATGCAGATCCACGCGTATAATGGCGATAAAGTTGTTTACAGCAAAACTTATTATTCCATCGGCGGCGGTTTTATCGTCGATGAAGAACATTTTGGTCATGATGCCGCCAACGAAGTCAGTGTGCCGTATCCGTTCAAATCCGCCACCGAACTGCTGGCTTACTGCAATGAGACCGGTTATTCCCTTTCCGGCCTGGCTATGCAGAATGAGCTGGCATTGCACAGCAAGAAAGAGATCGACGAGTTTTTCGCTCATGTCTGGCAAACCATGCAGGCTTGTATCGATCGCGGCATGAACACCGAAGGGGTATTGCCAGGCCCGCTGCGCGTTCCCCGCCGTGCGTCGGCGCTGCGCCGGATGCTGGTTTCCAGCGATAAACTGTCTAACGATCCGATGAATGTCATCGACTGGGTAAACATGTTTGCGCTGGCGGTGAACGAAGAGAACGCCGCAGGTGGCCGCGTGGTGACTGCACCAACCAACGGTGCTTGTGGTATTGTTCCGGCGGTACTGGCTTACTATGACCACTTTATTGAATCTGTCAGCCCGGATATCTATACCCGCTACTTTATGGCTGCGGGCGCGATTGGCGCACTCTATAAAATGAACGCCTCTATCTCGGGTGCGGAAGTCGGTTGCCAGGGCGAAGTGGGTGTTGCCTGTTCAATGGCTGCTGCGGGTCTTGCAGAACTGCTGGGCGGTAGCCCGGAACAGGTTTGCGTAGCGGCAGAAATTGGCATGGAACACAACCTTGGTTTAACCTGCGACCCGGTTGCTGGACAAGTTCAGGTGCCGTGCATTGAGCGTAATGCCATTGCCTCTGTGAAAGCGATCAATGCCGCACGCATGGCCTTACGCCGCACCAGTGCACCGCGCGTCTCGCTGGATAAGGTCATCGAAACAATGTATGAAACCGGGAAAGATATGAACGCTAAATACCGTGAAACTTCTCGCGGTGGTCTGGCGATTAAAGTCCAGTGTGACTAATACTTTTCCTTCGCCCATCTGCAACGGATGGGCGAATTTACCCCTGCTTTCTCGTCTGCTGTAATTTTCCCCACTACACTTCCACTGTTGCGTCAGGCATTTGTAGCCATACGCTTACAGGGTGGCCCGCATGCAAAAAGCACAACGGATCATTAAAACCTATCGCCGTAATCGAATGATTGTTTGTACAATTTGCGCACTCTTTACGCTTATCACTACATTAAGCGTACGATTTATTTCACAGCGGAACTTAAATCAGCAGCGGGTGGTGATGTTTGCTAATCATGCGGTGGAAGAGCTGGATAACGTCTTGTTTCCTTTGCAATCCGGACGTGATGTCTTGTTACAGTTGATTGGCCTGCCCTGTTCAGTCAGCCATTTGCCTTTGCGCAAACAGGCAGCGAAGTTACAAACCGTGCGATCTATCGGTCTGGTGCAAAATGGTACGCTTTATTGTTCCAGTATTTTTGGCTACCGCAATGTCCCTGTCCGCGAGATTCAGACCGATTTACCAGCCAGGCAGGCTTTACTTCGTTTGACGATAGATCACGTTCTCATTAAAGGCAGTCCGGTACTGATTCAATGGTATCCCTCTGCGGCTAACGCGCAAGACGGGGTGCTGGAGATGATCAATATCGAGTTGTTAACGACAATGTTACTTGAGCCGCAGTCACCACAAATTACCAGCGCCACTCTGACAGTAGCTGATCGCCATTTGCTCTATGCCAATGGTATTGTGGATTCATTGCCACCCCTGAACGACGAAAGGCGCTATCAAGTTTCTTCGCACAATTTTCCTTTCACGATTAGTGTGGATGGCCCCGGCGCTACAGCGTTGGCACTTAAAAATCTCCCCTCACAATTACCTCTGGCGTTATTACTGAGTTTACTTGTGGGTTACATGACCTGGCTGGCGACGGCCCATAGGATGAGTTTTTACCGTGAAATACATCTGGGTCTTGCACAGAGAGAGTTTGAACTGTTTTGCCAGCCTCTGCTTAATGCAAGGAGTCAGCAATGTATCGGCGTTGAAATTTTGTTGCGCTGGAATAATCCACGTCAGGGCTGGATTTCGCCAGATGTCTTTATCCCTATTGCGGAAGAACACCATTTAATTGTGCCACTGACTCGCTACGTGATGATGGAAACTATTCGTCAGCGGCATGTATTTCCAATGAATAACCAGTTTCATATTGGTATTAACGTTGCCCCCAGTCACTTTCGCCGGGGGGTGTTATTAAAAGATCTCAATCAATACTGGTTCAGTGCAAACCCGATTCAGCAGCTCATTCTCGAAATAACAGAGCGTGATGCTTTGCTGGATGTGGATTACCGTATAGCACGTGAGTTGCATCGTAAAAATGTTAAGCTGGCAATTGATGATTTTGGTACGGGCAATAGCTCGTTTTCCTGGCTGGAAACACTACGGCCGGATGTGTTGAAAATTGATAAATCATTCACCGCTGCAATTGGTTCAGATGCCGTTAACTCTACGGTAACCGATATTATTATTGCCCTGGGGCAACGGCTAAATATTGAACTGGTGGCAGAAGGCGTGGAAACCCAACAACAGGCGAAGTATCTACGCCAGCACGGCGTACATATTTTGCAAGGTTATTTATATGCGCAGCCAATGCCACTGCGCGATTTTCCCAAATGGCTGGCAGGAAGCCAGCCCCCGGGCACCCGGCATAACGGGCATGTTACCCCCGTCATGCCATTACGTTAGCGTTACTCGTCTTCGTCGTTGAGCGGTTTATCTTTAACAATACGAACCAAATCAACGCGATAGTCGTTAGCTTCAACAATAGTGATATGCAACGGTCCAACGTCAATCACATCACCAATACGGGGAATGTGACCATTTGCGGCAATCACCAGGCCAGCAACGGTAGCGATATCATCATCGTCATCAACCAGGTGATCTACCGCCAGGGCTTGCTGTAAGGCATGTAAATCCGTTCCGCCTTTAACCAGCCAGCCGTCGCCATCAGTGATAATTTCTGGCGTTTCGTCAGCATCCGGGAACTCACCAGCTATCGCTTCCAGCACATCCAGCGGTGTAACCAGCCCCTGAACTACGCCAAACTCGTTAGTCACGATAACAAAACTACCACGAGCACGGCGCAAAACGCCCAACAGGTTGATTGGGTCGAGAGTTTCTGGCACGACAATGGCCGGAGAAGCCGAAGCAATTGCCGCAACATCCACTCCTTCTTCCAATGCCACCAGCAACTCTTTGGCACGCACAATACCGATGATTTCATCCAGTTCACCGCGACAAACCGGGAACAGACTATGAGGAGAAGAGAGCAATTGCTGACGGATTTCGTCGACACTCAGGTTGGCATCAACCCAACTTATTTCCCCGCGCGGCGTCATAATGCCACGCAGAGAACGTGAAGCCAGAGTCAACACTCCGTTGATCATATACCGTTCTTCTTCCGCAAATGCACCTTCTGGTACCGGTATTGCCACCTGATTGTCGCCATCGTGCTGAACATTTACCTGACGTTTTCCACCCATCAATCGCAAAATGGCATCCGCTGTACGCGCCCGCAAAGGCAAAGTTGACTGGTGGCGAATAAAGTTACGACGTGCAATCTGGTTAAACACTTCGATGATGATCGAGAAACCAATCGCCGCGTACAGGTAACCTTTCGGAATATGGAAGCCGAAACCTTCCGCGACCAGACTCAGACCAATCATCAACAGGAAGCTCAGGCAGAGCACCACAACCGTGGGATGTTGGTTGACGAAACGTGTCAGCGGTTTCGAGGCCAGGAGCATTACAGCCATCGCTATCACGACGGCAGCCATCATTACCGGCAGATGGTTTACCATCCCTACAGCAGTAATTACAGCATCAAGTGAGAACACGGCGTCCAGAATGACAATTTGCGTTACCACTACCCAGAAGCTGGCATAACCTTTGCCATGCCCGGAGTCATGCTCGCGATTCTCCAGCCGTTCATGCAATTCCGTTGTGGCTTTGAACAATAAGAATATCCCCCCCAACAGCATGATCAGGTCACGCCCTGAGAAGGTGAAATCCATTACTGAGAACAGCGGCTTAGTTAGCGTCACCATCCACGAAATAATCGACAACAACGCCAGACGCATGATTAACGCCAGCGATAAACCCAGTAAGCGCGCTTTATCACGCTGTTTTGGTGGCAGTTTGTCGGCAAGAATGGCGATGAAGACCAGATTATCGATCCCGAGAACAATCTCGAGAACGACAAGCGTGAGCAAACCCGCCCATATCGAGGGGTCCATTAAGAATTCCATGACAAGCTCCTGCTTAAGGAATGACAAATTGACGCCAGGATTAACGCAGGCGATACAGCTTTAGGCAAATAAGTAGAGTGGCAAAAGTTGCCAGAATGGCAGGCGTTTTGCGGCCTGAAGATGAAAAGACGTCGGTGACGATCCATACAGCGGGCTACTGCCCTATACTCCTAAGTTATTAAACGGAAGCTAAACATAACAGAGACAATTACTTTTTGGCAAAGATTTACCTTCCTTTGCACTAAGATTTAACAGAGATATTTTGTCTTTCGAAATTTATCTTAATCGAAAGCTGATTTGCGGATCTTCATCACATAAATTAATTTTTTCGATATCTAAAATAAATCCCGCAAATCATATGTTTTCGTTGTATCCCTTATCTGAATCGATTCGAGTATGGACGGCGATTCACAAATACATCTGTACGTTGAGGTGTTAACGATAATAAAGGAGGTAGCAAGTGACCATTGCTATTGTTATAGGCACACATGGTTGGGCTGCAGAGCAGTTGCTTAAAACAGCAGAAATGCTGTTAGGCGAGCAGGAAAACGTCGGCTGGATCGATTTCGTTCCAGGTGAAAATGCCGAAACGTTGATTGAGAAGTACAACGCGCAGTTGGCAA
Source organism: Escherichia fergusonii ATCC 35469 (assembly GCF_000026225.1). Lineage (NCBI taxonomy): Bacteria > Pseudomonadati > Pseudomonadota > Gammaproteobacteria > Enterobacterales > Enterobacteriaceae > Escherichia > Escherichia fergusonii. Next base: position 1,296,315 of record NC_011740.1, on the reverse strand, counting down.
AACTCGACACCAGTAAAGGTGTATTGTTCCTTGTTGATACCTGGGGCGGTAGTCCGTTCAACGCGGCAAGCCGTATCGTGGTTGATAAAGAGCATTATGAAGTTATTGCCGGTGTCAACATCCCCATGTTGGTGGAAACGTTGATGGCTCGTGATGACGATCCGAGTTTTGATGAACTGGTTGCGTTAGCTGTTGAAACCGGACGTGAAGGCGTTAAAGCGCTTAAAGCGAAACCGGCTGAACCTGCAAAAGCGGCCCCGGCCCCTGCTGCTGCACCTAAAGTTGCGGCTCCCGCAAAACCGATGGGACCTAATGACTATATGGTCATCGGGCTTGCCCGTATTGACGACCGACTGATTCATGGTCAGGTTGCTACCCGCTGGACTAAAGAAACAAACGTCTCTCGCATTATTGTTGTCAGTGACGAAGTGGCTGCGGATACCGTACGTAAGACACTTTTGACTCAGGTCGCACCTCCGGGCGTAACAGCTCACGTTGTTGATGTTGCCAAAATGATTCGTGTTTACAACAACCCGAAATATGCCGGCGAACGTGTGATGTTGTTATTCACTAACCCAACAGACGTAGAGCGTCTTGTTGAAGGCGGCGTGAAAATTACCTCTGTTAACGTCGGGGGTATGGCATTCCGTCAGGGTAAAACTCAGGTTAATAACGCCGTTTCGGTAGACGAAAAAGATATCGAAGCGTTTAAGAAACTGAACGAACGCGGTATCGAACTGGAAGTCCGTAAGGTCTCCACCGATCCGAAACTGAAAATGATGGATCTGATCAGCAAAATGGATAAGTAACCATTTTGTTGATTGTTAATCAGCTTTCGAACTTTAGTCTTACGTTAACAGGAGAAGTACAATGGAGATTACCGCTCTTCAGATTGTGCTGATATTTATCGTAGCCTGTGTCGCAGGTATGGGATCTATCCTCGATGAATTTCAGTTCCACCGTCCGCTAATCGCGTGTACCCTGGTGGGTATCGTTCTTGGGGACATGAAAACCGGTATTATTATCGGTGGTACCCTGGAAATGATCGCCCTGGGCTGGATGAACATCGGTGCAGCTGTTGCACCTGACGCCGCGCTGGCTTCTATTATTTCTACCATTCTGGTTATTGCTGGTCATCAGAGCATCGGTGCCGGTATCGCACTGGCTATCCCGCTTGCTGCAGCAGGCCAGGTTCTGACCATTATCGTTCGTACCATCACCGTTGCTTTCCAGCACGCTGCGGATAAGGCGGCTGAAAACGGCAACCTGACAGCGATTTCCTGGATCCATGTTTCTTCTCTGTTCCTGCAAGCAATGCGTGTGGCTATTCCAGCCGTTATCGTTGCGCTGTCTGTTGGTACCAGCGAAGTGCAGAACATGCTGAATGCGATTCCGGAAGTGGTGACCAATGGTCTGAACATTGCCGGTGGTATGATCGTGGTTGTTGGTTATGCGATGGTTATCAACATGATGCGTGCTGGCTACCTGATGCCGTTCTTCTACCTCGGCTTCGTAACCGCAGCATTCACCAACTTTAACCTGGTTGCTCTGGGTGTTATCGGTACCGTTATGGCGGTGCTCTACATTCAGCTTAGCCCGAAATATAACCGCGTCGCCGGTGCGCCAGTTCAGGCTGCTGGTAACAACGATCTCGACAACGAACTGGACTAACAGGTGAGCGAAATGGTTGATACAACTCAAAATACCACCGAGAAAAAACTCACTCAGAGTGATATTCGTGGCGTCTTCCTGCGTTCTAACCTCTTCCAGGGTTCATGGAACTTCGAACGTATGCAGGCGTTGGGCTTCTGCTTCTCTATGGTACCGGCTATTCGCCGTCTCTACCCTGAGAACAACGATGCCCGTAAACAAGCGATTAAACGTCACCTGGAATTCTTTAACACCCAACCCTTCGTGGCTGCGCCAATTCTGGGCGTAACCCTGGCACTGGAAGAGCAGCGTGCTAATGGTGCAGAGATCGACGATGGCGCAATCAACGGTATCAAAGTTGGTCTGATGGGGCCGCTGGCTGGTGTGGGCGATCCAATCTTCTGGGGTACTGTACGTCCGGTATTTGCAGCTCTGGGCGCGGGTATCGCTATGAGCGGAAGCCTGTTAGGGCCGTTGCTGTTCTTTATCCTGTTTAACCTGGTACGTCTGGCAACCCGTTACTATGGCGTGGCATATGGTTACAGTAAAGGACTTGATATCGTTAAAGATATGGGCGGTGGCTTCCTGCAAAAACTGACGGAAGGGGCGTCCATACTCGGCCTGTTTGTCATGGGGGCGCTAGTTAACAAGTGGACGCACGTTAATATCCCGATGGTTGTCTCGCGCATCACTGACCAGACGGGTAAAGAACATGTGACGACTGTTCAAACTATTCTTGATCAGTTAATGCCGGGCCTTGTACCGTTGCTGCTGACTTTCGCCTGTATGTGGCTGCTGCGCAAGAAAGTGAATCCGCTGTGGATCATTGTTGGCTTCTTTGTCATTGGTATCGCCGGTTACGCTTGCGGCCTGCTGGGACTGTAATACTGTTGTACACTACCGGGGCCTTTAGGCCCCGTTTTTTTATCTGGAGGATTAATGACAATCACGGAACTGGTACTGATTCTCTTCATTGCCGCGTTACTCGCCTTTGCCATTTATGATCAGTTCATCATGCCCCGCCGCAATGGCCCCACCCTGCTGGCAATTCCTTTACTCCGACGCGGTCGCATCGACAGTGTTATTTTCGTCGGGCTGATTGTCATTCTTATCTATAACAATGTCACAAATCATGGTGCGCAAATAACCACCTGGTTATTAAGTGCGCTGGCATTAATGGGTTTTTATATTTTCTGGATCCGCGTGCCGAAGATCATCTTTAAACAAAAAGGTTTTTTCTTCGCCAATGTCTGGATTGAATATAGCCGGATAAAGGCGATGAACTTATCGGAAGATGGCGTGCTGGTTATGCAATTAGAACAGCGTCGTTTGTTAATCCGTGTAAGAAATATCGACGATCTTGAAAAAATTTATAAACTTCTCGTTTCCACTCAATAAGTTATAAATTTAGCCCAGGCTATGTTTAGTGTATTTTTAATAATCAGACATAGCTTAGGCTATATTATACCTTCCTTTATTTGTTATTTATTTTAACGTTTTATTGATATATAAATCTAAATGGAAATCGTTATCAACAAAACAATGAGATAATATATTCCAACAGTTGTTTTATATTCTCAAAATATGTTAAGGTTGCGCCCTCATTTGGGGAGTAGCCAATTTCCATTTTATGGAAATGTACGTGTCAACATACTCGTTGCAAAACGTGGCACGTACGGACTGAAAAGTTCAGTCAGGCGAGACCATATGCACATCAATCGCTATGTCTGTCTGTATGCTGACGCGGCAATTCCGCTCATCGTGCAACATGCATGTTTGCTGGGGGCGATGGTGTGTTTTATGGATACCCCGGTCAGGATGTTGTCATGAATATCACTGCTACTGTTCTACTTGCGTTTGGCATGTCAATGGATGCTTTTGCGGCGTCGATTGGCAAAGGTGCCACACTCCATAAGCCGAAGTTCTCAGAAGCACTGCGTACAGGCCTAATTTTTGGTGCTGTAGAAACGCTTACGCCCCTAATTGGTTGGGGCATGGGAATGTTAGCCAGCCGCTTTGTCCTCGAATGGAATCACTGGATTGCCTTTGTTTTGCTAATCTTCCTTGGTGGACGAATGATCATTGAAGGCATTCGCGGTGGTGACGATGAAGATGAAGAACCGCGTCGCCGGCATGGATTCTGGCTACTGGTAACCACTGCTATCGCCACTAGTCTGGATGCTATGGCCGTAGGTGTTGGTCTGGCCTTCCTGCAAGTCAACATTATCGCCACTGCGTTGGCAATTGGCTGTGCAACGCTGATTATGTCAACCTTAGGTATGATGGTTGGACGCTTTATCGGACCGATTCTTGGCAAAAAAGCTGAAATTCTGGGTGGGCTGGTACTGATAGGTATCGGCGTCCAGATCCTCTGGACGCATTTCCACGGTTAATTCGACCGCTGCCAGATGTGAAGATTAAAATCCGTCTGGCAGTCAAATATAGCTTTGGTAGCTAACTCTTCCCATACTTCTGTCTTCGCGCGCCACGCAAATGGTGTCATCTGAAGTAACGCAACCGCTTCACTGCCTTTCAAATGCATTGGGTAGCTTAATGAAATCCCCTTCACCAAATTGAAACCTTCCAGTACTTCTGTATGTGGATCGTGTAACCGTACCTGTTCATAAATAAGTCCTTTCAGTTCCATTAAGTGGTGTGGACCAGGCGTTGCAGTGATCACTAATCCACCGGGTTTTACCACTCGCGCTAACTCTTCAGCTTTGCAGGGTGCATAAATGCGAATAATTGCGTCCATACAGGCATCAGCAAACGGTAACCGATGACTGGAGGCCACGCAAAATTTGACTTGTGAATAACGCTTCGCTGCAGCTCTGATAGCGACCTTAGAGACATCCAACCCATAAGTCGTAACTGCGGGAACCGCATCTGCAAATGCGTGCGTGTAATACCCTTCCCCACAACCAATATCCAGAATTGCACTGGCGTTTTTGCTCAGTTGTTCAGTCAGGATGGCGACAATCGCTTCACGCAAAGGAAGATAATGTCCGGCATCGAGAAAAGCCCGTCGAGCCTGCATCATTTCCGCACTATCGCCAGGATCACGAGAACGCTTATGTTGTACAGGCAGCAGATTCACATATCCCTCTTTCGCTACATCAAACTGGTGTCGCAGTGGGCAAACATAGCTGGTTTGAGTTTGAGTAAGAGACTGATGACATAATGGACAGGAAAACGACATGGCTACTCCGGCAGTATACTAAAGGCCGCAAGTTTAGCGCGATTAACGGGTCCGGCAAACAACAACCCACTGGATACAGATGTTAAAAAGCCTCGCACTGGCGAGGCTTTATAGCTGAGATTGATGCGTCTTAACGCCTCAAATCAGTGGTTTCGATCAGATAGCTGTTACGTTAACAGCAGCCGGACCTTTCTGGCCGTCCTGAATTTCGAACTCAACGTTCTGGCCTTCTGCCAGAGTTTTGAAGCCATTACCCTGAATAGCAGAGAAGTGTACGAATACGTCTTTGCTACCATCTGCCGGAGTAATGAAGCCAAAACCTTTTGACTCGTTGAACCACTTAACTTGACCTTTAATCTTTGCCATTTGCAAAATTCCTTAGAGTATATTCTTCGCCCGCAGGCTTAACATAGATAAAACTGAGACATTACTGCATGAGGCACTAATATAAGGTTCGGCAGAGAAGCGGTATTCAACGTCAACGTGTTTACTCTGGACTTCTTTACTGAAAATGCCACACATAAACAGAACTGTACCTCGTTTAACCCAAAACGTGTTATCACATACAACGTTAATTATGGCAAGCCATTTTTAAACGTGTCTCGATCAGCCGCACAAATTCCAGGTAATTTTTTGCAGACTAACGCACACTTATGCGTCAGGGCACGACCTGATATATTTGTCCGTTACTTCTTTTGCATGTCAGGGAATGACCTGAGCAAGCACTTTTTTACCATAGCTCAATAACTTCGCCTCTTCCAGGCTAAGTGTTCAACTTCTCGCCAGAGCTCACACATATCACTTTTTATGCTATAGATTGCATAATTTGTCATAACAACAGTAATCGTTTTTCTTTAAACTCACGTTAGTTATGTTTTTTCATTTCTGATTAACTATCATCAGAAAATGTTATCTTTTTATCGCATTGAATAATGAACCTATGATGACATTACTCGAAAAAAGTGAGAGAAACGTTTCGCAAATAATTAAATGACAGGAATCACAATTTGGGCATAATCATAATAATGTGTTATGGCGAGATATTATTGGAATCTGGATCGCAAAAGATAGAACGTGGAGTAAATTAACCCGATGACACTTTCAACCAACATATTTTCTGTTGCACTGAATTAGTGCATTTTACTTTTTGTCCGGGAAATATAGGAACCTGCCCCAACAAATCTAATTGTTGCAGGCAGTTTAGAAACACGCAGAGCGGAAAACCGGTACGTATGCGCAGTAAGTGACTATTTAGCTCATTGCCCAGGGCCCAGGTGGCAAATAAAATCGACTATCCAGGTTGGGCTCTATGTCGCTCATTGATATCGAGCGACTTTAACCAAGGCATTAGCGCTCTGCGACTAAGCGGATAATGTCATCTCGATCTTCTTCATCATTCGATTCAGAAGATGCTTCTGGTGCCTTTTCCGGCTCGTTAGCTTCGCATAATCTGCGCAGCAAGGCATTTTGTCGTTTTTGCTGATCCAGCATCGCTTCAAGTAGCTCAATTTGTTCGTTTGTCCGGGAGCTTGCCCGGTTAACAAAGAACCACAAAACCAGACCAATGGCCAGTACAACCACCGACACAATCAAAGACGCAAAGTTAAGTACGCCTGAATTTAATACTTCGTTCATTTCACACCTCGCTGTAGACGCAACATTCTACCACCGCCACACCGGAAGGAAATCAACAGATGCAAAAAGAGGATTACCAGGGGATAAATTTATTGATCGCACAAATTCCGCTGAAAAATTGCACATCCTGATCGCACATGATGTTTATCACCTGCGCCCAAAGCACCAGACAGGCAAGCACAACTACGATCAGAACAAGCCACCGAAACTTTTTCACTTCATGCTCCATATCAACAAACTACTCCTCTACGCTAGCACGACAAACTTAAACCGAGGCTAACTGTAACCAAAGTGTTTTTCGGAATTATGGCCTTGTTTCGTGCCATGCTCAGGCTAATCTTAAAGTGTCATAATAATAAAAGAGGTTGTGATGCGTATATTCGTTCGCACAGTTACCGTGATAGCACTTGGATGGATTGTTTTATTAATGAGTGGATATGGGGTATTAGTGGGAAGTAAGCAGAACGCGGCGGGGCTAGGCCTGTAATGCAAGTATCTTACCGCTCGTGGTACATCGACAGCTCAGTATCTTCATACAGAGAGTGGCATAATCGGTTTTAGCGATTGCCCGGTTTTACGTAAAAGCACAGTCGTTATTGATAACGATTAATTATTAACCTGAAGAGATGTAAGGATACATTTCTCATTGATATGATTATTGCTATCAGCAGGGGTATTTGTTACGCGTTTTACTAAAAGCATCCCTAAAACCTGCTTCGCGGACTGCTGGCAGGTTTTTTATCGACTGCAATTTCAATATCAAAAGTATATTGGTCATAATCGCCATACTTCAAATTGCATGTGCTGCAACTCGAAATATTTAGCCTATGTATCCCATTTGAGCTGAAATTTTCCGCGCTGCATTCTGCAAAATAGCGACATACTCCTGCAAGCGTTCTTGTGAGAAACGCAGTGTAGGGAATGAAATACTCAGGCCAGCGATCACCACGCCAAAGCGGTCGAATACCGGGACAGCAATACAACGCAGCCCTGCTTCCTGCTCTTCATTGTCTTCACCATAGCCCTGAGCACGAACTTGATCCAGCACAGGCAGTAACGCTTCAGTAGTAGTAATGGTGCGCTCGGTACTCCGCTTATATTCGACGTGTTCCAGGATTTGTTTGATTTCTTTATGGTCACGCCATGCCAGCAAGACTTTACCAATTGCGGTGCTGTAGAGCGGATTTCGACGACCAATACGGGAGTACATACGTAAATTGTACATGGAGTCGATTTTATGAATATAGACAATGCTGTCTTCGTCCAGCGCGCCAAGGTGAATGGTTTCTTTGGTAAGTCTGGAAAGTTCGCGCATTTGAATATCTGCGCTACGAATCAAATCGACATTTTGTAATGCACGGGCACCCAGTTCGAATAATTTCAACGTCAGGGAATATTTTTCTGACTCCCCCTCCTGAGCAACATAGCCCAACGTTTTCATGGTTTGCAAAAAGCGATAAACGGTACTTTTTGACATCATAACGCGTTGAGAAAGCTCGGTAATACCAATTTCACGCTCTTCGCCTAATGCCTGTAAAATACCGAAAACTTTCAACACGGAAGAAACAGAATCAGGTTGTTTACCCAGATCTGTACTGGCCATTCATCACCTCATTGCGAGTGTTTTAGAAAAATCAGAACCGAATTTTATTATAAATTCACGATCCTGGCGTCGCAATGCAAGTTTTGCCGCTTCGTTACAATTCTGCGACATCCCACACCAGTATCAATGCTAGAATCATTAATCTGCTTATCAATTCCTGAAGACCAAGATTCTTATGCAAAAAGTTCAGGCCGATGGCCTGCCGTTGCCGCAACGGTACGGTGCCATTTTAACCATCATCATTGGCATTTCAATGGCAGTGCTGGATGGTGCTATTGCTAATGTCGCACTACCAACCATCGCATCAGATCTTAACGCTACGCCTGCCAGCTCTATTTGGGTTGTTAACGCTTATCAGATCGCCATTGTCATTTCATTACTCACCTTCTCATTTTTAGGTGATATGTTTGGTTACCGACGAATTTATAAATTTGGTCTGGTGGCATTTCTTCTTTCTTCGCTGCTTTGTGCGCTCTCAGATACGCTTCAACTACTCACCATGGCGCGCATCGCGCAGGGTATTGGAGGGGCCGCGTTGATGAGTGTTAATACCGCGCTCATTCGTCTTATCTATCCCCAACGCTTTTTGGGGCGCGGTATGGGTATTAACTCCTTTATTGTGGCGGTATCTTCTGCAGCAGGCCCTACGATTGCCGCAGCCATTCTCTCCGTAGCATCATGGAAGTGGCTATTTTTAATTAACGTTCCGTTGGGCATTCTGGCGTTAATTTTAGCGATGCGTTTTTTACCACCAAATGGCTCTCGTGGTAGCAAACCGCGTTTTGATCTTCCCAGCGCTATTATGAATGCGCTCACGTTTGGTCTGTTGATTACTGCTTTAAGCGGTTTTGCTCAGGGACAATCATTAACGCTTATTGCTGCGGAAGTTGCAGTGATGATTGTGGTGGGTTATTTCTTTATTCGCCGCCAACTCGCCCTTCCAGTTCCTCTGTTGCCCGTTGATTTACTACGCATTCCCCTTTTCTCGCTCTCTATTGGCACTTCAGTTTGCTCTTTCTGCGCGCAGATGCTGGCGATGGTTTCTTTGCCCTTTTACCTGCAAACTGTACTTGGTCGAAGTGAAGTAGAAACAGGCTTGTTACTCACTCCCTGGCCTTTAGCTACCATGGTTATGGCTCCACTTGCCGGGTATTTGATTGAGCGTGTACATGCAGGATTGTTAGGCGCATTAGGGATGATCATTATGGCCTCGGGGCTTTTTGCCTTAGTGTTACTTCCTGCCTCACCAGCCGATATCAATATTATTTGGCCGATGATTCTTTGTGGTGCAGGATTTGGTTTATTTCAGTCGCCAAATAACCATACGATTATTACCTCCGCCCCGCGCGAACGTAGCGGTGGTGCCAGTGGTATGTTAGGCACAGCACGACTACTCGGGCAAAGCAGTGGCGCAGCACTGGTTGCACTTATGCTGAACCAATTTGGTGATAACGGTACACATGTGTCGTTGTTGACTGCCGGAATACTGGCGGTGATTGCGGCGGGAGTGAGTGGCTTACGCATCACACAACCTCGAGTGAAAGGGTAAAAAAAGAGCGCGTTAATCAGAACGCGCTCTTTTTGTTTTGCTATCGCTTACTTCAGATATTCACCTGTCCGCAGCGCTTCGATACGTTTATCCAGCGGCGGGTGAGTCATAAACAATTCACTCAGCGATTTCGATTTACCGTTGATGCAAAATGCCATCATGCTGGTAGCTTCTTGTGGTTCATAACTGGTTTTCAAACGCTGCAGTGCAGCAATCATTTTCTCACGACCAACCAGTTTTGCCGAACCGGCATCAGCATGGAATTCACGGTGACGCGAGAACCACATGGTGATAATGCTTGCCAGAATACCAAAGACCAACTCCAGTACTGTGGCGACTGCAAAATAAATCAGAGGGTTACCGTTACTCTCTTCACCATCATCACGGTTACCACCCATAAAACCAGCAGCCAACTGCGCGAGAATTCGTGAAATAAAGATAACGAAGGTGTTCACCACGCCCTGAATCAGCGTCATGGTCACCATGTCGCCATTGGCGATGTGGCTGATTTCATGAGCAATTACTGCCTCGGCTTCATCAGGACTCATGTTTTGCAGTAAACCAGTGCTGACAGCAACCAGAGAGGCATCACGACGGGCACCGGTCGCGAAAGCGTTGATATCCGGTGCATGGTAGATAGCTACCTGCGGCATAGCAATCCCCGCCTGACGCGCCTGAGTTGCTACAGTATTGACCAGCCAACGTTCCCTTTCGTTACGCGGTTGCTCGATCACTTCCCCGCCCACAGATCTCAACGCCATCCATTTGGACATCAGAAGCGAAACGAAGGAACCACCAAAACCGAACAGCAAGGCCATAATCATCAGCCCCTGAACGCTGCTCGACTGTATCCCTGTCAGGCTCAGTACCAGCCCGAAAACGACCATAACGGCCAGGTTCGTTAGCAGGAAGAGCGCGATTCGCATCATAATTTTCTTTTTACCTCAGTTTAACAAAACGCACTACGCGTAACCCACATCGTATGGGTTACGCCGCCATTTTCAAGTCTGAACGCTGTGTAAGTCAGTAGAAAGACACAACTTTACATTTTGTAGCATTTGGCTGACGTGTGAAAAAAAACAGGCACATTATCTTGTGCCTGTTTGACATTACTTAGTAGACGCGGGGTTTTCCGCTGGCTTCTCTTTTTCAAGATGCGCCAGGTCGAGCGCTATTTTTACCGTTTCATCAAGATACGGATCTGGCTCCTGATAATCTTTCGGCAGATCATCCAGTTTCTTCAACTGTGGTTTACCTTCACGTTTAAACCGATCATTGAGGCGCTGCAGACGCAAAGCATCATCTTCGTTATTCTCTTTTTCGCGTTGTGCAAAATTGAGCGAGGCAATACTACGCTTCTCCTTCATCGCTTTGAAACGGGCAATATCCTTCATGATGTACTGGAATTCAGGATCATTAGCGATACGAGCGTTATGCTCTTTAAGCAGCTCCGGCCCAAACGATTTCAGATCACCTGATTTCACGTAAGTTGCGGCGTCAATACTGTCCCACGGTAATGCATTGTCTTCGAATTTTTCGCCGGTTTCCGTCTCTTCATTGCCCGTAGGCATGATGATGTCTGGCGTTACACCTTTACGCTGTGTACTGCCACCGTTAACACGATAAAATTTCTGGATTGTATACTGTACTGAACCTAATGCAGGCCATTCAGGACGCAACATTTGATCGTAAATACGATTCAAAGAACGGTACTGCTGTACGGTACCTTTACCAAAGGTCGGTTCGCCAACCACCAATGCCCGGCCGTAATCCTGCATCGCCGCAGCGAAGATCTCTGACGCAGAGGCACTAAAACGATCAACAAGGACAACAAGCGGACCTTTGTAATAGACCACACCATCGTTGTCGCTATCTTCACGTACCTTGCCGTTGTTATCACGCACCTGCACCACCGGGCCAGATGGGATAAACAAACCGGAAAGCGAAACTGCCTCGGTCAACGCACCACCGCCGTTACTGCGCAGATCGATAATCACACTGCTGACGTTCTGTTTTTCCAGTTTCTGCAACTGCACTTTAACGTCATCGGTTAAGCCCACGTAGAAACCAGGGATATCCAGCACACCAACTTTTTCTTTACCGACGGTTTTCACCGACATCTTAACGGCGCGATCTTCCAGGCGAATACGTTCGCGCGTCAGGGTAATCGTTTTAGTTTTAGTGCCCTTACCTGCTGGCAGGATCTCAAGTCGTACCTTACTGCCCTTAGGGCCTTTAATTAAGGCAACGACATCATCCAGACGCCAACCGATAACATCGACCATCGGTTTACCCGTTTGCCCAACACCAACAATACGATCGCCCACACTTATCGCTTTGCTCTTCGCTGCCGGACCACCGGCAACCATGGAGTTGATAACGGTGTAGTCATCATCCATCTGCAATACTGCGCCAATACCTTCCAGCGACAGGCTCATTTCAGTATTGAACTGTTCGGTATTACGTGGAGAGAGATAATTGGTATGAGGATCGATTTCACGTGCAAATGCGGTCATCGCCAGCGAGAAGACATCTTCACTGTTGGTTTGTGCCAGTCGACGAATAGCAAATTTATAACGACGCGTCAGGGTGTCACGAATTTCCTGATCGGTTTTACCGGTCAATTTCAGGCTTAATTCGTCAAATTTCACCTTGCCATCCCACAACGCATTCATTTCCGCTTCGTCTTTCGGCCACGGAGCTTTGCTGCGGTCAAGGTTATAGGTGTCGTTACCCGTGAAATCCATCGGGCGTTCCAGTACTTTCAATGCGTACTGATAACGCTCAAATCGGCGCTTTTGTGCCAGATTATAGAGATCATAAAAGACGTCCAGTTTGCCCGTACGTAATTCATCACCAAGCTGATTTTTCTTTTTAGCGAAGGCTTCTACGTCACTTGCCAGCAACACATTGTGGCTGTAATCAAGCAGATTCAGATAACGATCGAATATTTTCGCAGAAAACGCCTGATCGAGGTCAAACTGACGATAATGCGAACGCGTAAAACGAGAAGTCACGCGCTCACTTACTGTCGCGTGTTGAGTTTCTTCCTTCAAAACAGGAATTTGCTCAACACGTGTAATATCATCTACAGCGAAGGTCTGGCCTGCTATTGCAAGCAGGCCAGCAAACGCGGTAAGCCTAAAAAAACTGTTCATGCCAGGCCCGGCCTCCGTTTCAGAACACCAGGTGTTCTGCGCGCACAATCAAAGACATACCCGAATTCAGCTGTACCCGGACGCCGTCTTTGGTGATTTCGAGTACGGTGGCATCCATCGCATCGTTGCCTGCTTTCACTTTAAGCGCCTGCCCTACGGTCAGTGCAGAAATATCGGAAACAGGAGTGTGCTTCTCTTCGCGAGGTGCTCGTGGTGCTTTCGCTGCGGGCTTTTCAGCGCGAGGCTTGCGCTCTGCGCCTTCTTTACGGCGAGGTGCTGCAGGACGCGGTTTGCGCTCACGACGTGGTGCAGATTCTTTATCCCCTGCAGCCGCAGCTGCTTCACGCTTTTTCGCCTGCTGTTCAGCACGTTGCGCCTGAACGCGAGCTTTTGCTTCTTCAAGCTGCTTACGGGCATGCTCAACGTGCTGCTCCTCCAGCTCACCACACGGGTTACCGTCGAGATCGACACGTATTGCGCCTGGTTTTACGCCATACAGGTAGCGCCAGCTTGAAGTATAAAGACGTAAAGCGGATCGCAGTTGCGTTTTGCTGAGGTTCATTTCCCCGGCAACACGGTCAACCAGATCCTGAAAAATACCGATTTTCAGCGGACGCGCTTCACCTTCCGCACTGAAACAGTGGGGAAAACGCTCGGCCAGAAACGCGATTACTTCTTTACTGCTATTCAACTTAGGTTGATTTTCCATGAAATTTCCTGATTACAACGGACGTAGCCAACAAGCGCAGGCATGAACAGGCGTCATTATAATGACGCCATCAGTAATTGCTACGTTATCCGTTGATTATCCTGCGACGCTCGCAAAGAATTTTTTGTAATCCGTCATTGCAAGCACTTTTTCCAGCTCCGTCACCAGCAGGCGCAGGCCTTGTTCATCCTCTTCTGTGAAGCGGCCAAACTGAGTGCTATCAATATCCAGAACGCCAATAATCTGATCTTCAACCACCAGCGGCAAAACTATCTCCGCGTTGCTGGCGGCATCACAGGCGATATGACCATCAAAAGCGTGGACATCTTCAATACGCTGCACTTCATTGCGAGCAACAGCCGTACCGCACACGCCACGTCCAACCGGGATCCGTACACAGGCGATTTTGCCCTGAAACGGCCCCAGCACTAACGTCTCGCCTTCGAGTAAATAAAATCCTGCCCAGTTTACATCAGTCAGGCGTTCATACAGCAAAGCACTGGTATTCGCCAGTGTTGCCAGAAAGCTAGTTTCTCCAGCCATTAATGCCCGAAAGTCACGGTTTAAATCCGCGTAAAATTCTGTTTTGTTCATTATATAATCACTTGGTTGTCTTACCTGGAACTGCCAGCCTATTAAAATAAGCATTAAATGCGTTAATGCTCAAGATCATTCCCATCATGGGTTATTATTAATGTTAATTCTTATAACATTTGGCACGTCATGGCTCTTAACACCCCGCAAGTTACGCCATCAAAAAAAATAACAGTAAGGTCAATTGGCGAGGAACTGCCACGTGGTGATTATCAACGTTGCCCGCAATGTGACATGCTGTTTAGTCTGCCCGAGATAAATTCTCATCAAAGTGCCTATTGTCCGCGCTGTCAGGCAAAAATTCGTGACGGGCGCGACTGGTCGCTAACGCGTCTGGCAGCAATGGCATTCACCATGCTGTTGCTGATGCCGTTTGCCTGGGGCGAACCGCTGTTGCATATCTGGCTGTTAGGCATTCGTATTGACGCCAATGTCATGCAAGGCATCTGGCAAATGACCAAACAGGGCGATGCAATAACGGGGGCGATGGTCTTTTTTTGCGTTATTGGTGCTCCCCTTATTCTGGTGAGCTCCATAGCTTATTTATGGTTTGGTAACCGACTGGGAATGAATCTACGCCCGGTACTGCTGATGCTTGAGCGGCTGAAAGAGTGGGTGATGCTGGATATCTACCTGGTCGGCATTGGCGTTGCTTCTATAAAGGTACAGGATTATGCCCATATCCAGGCGGGTGTCGGCTTGTTCTCTTTTGTGGCGTTGGTGATTTTAACGACGGTGACATTGTCACATCTTAATGTCGAAGAACTGTGGGAGCAATTTTATCCGCAGCGCCCCGCTACGCGTAGGGACGAGAAACTCCGTGTCTGTCTTGGGTGCCATTTTACCGGCTATCCTGATCAGCGTGGTCGCTGCCCGCGTTGCCATATCCCGCTACGCCTGCGTCGCCGTCATAGTCTGCAAAAATGCTGGGCGGCGTTGTTAGCATCAATCGTGTTGTTGTTGCCTGCCAACCTGTTGCCTATTTCTATCATTTATCTGAACGGAGGACGGCAGGAAGATACGATTCTTTCCGGGATTATGTCGCTGGCAAGTAGCAACATTGCGGTTGCGGGAATCGTGTTTATCGCCAGTATTCTGGTGCCGTTTACTAAAGTGATCGTCATGTTCACTTTACTGTTGAGCATTCATTTTAAATGCCAGCAAGGTTTACGCACACGCATTCTGTTACTGCGGATGGTGACCTGGATTGGTCGCTGGTCGATGCTCGACCTGTTTGTCATATCTTTAACCATGTCGCTGATTAATCGCGATCAGATCCTCGCTTTTACTATGGGACCGGCTGCGTTTTATTTCGGCGCAGCGGTAATTTTGACTATTCTTGCTGTGGAATGGCTGGACAGCCGCTTACTTTGGGATGCACATGAGTCAGGAAACGCCCGCTTCGACGACTGAAGCGCAGATTAAAAATAAACGCCGTATCTCACCTTTCTGGCTGCTGCCGTTCATCGCGCTTATGATTGCCGGTTGGCTGATTTGGGACAGTTATCAGGATCGGGGTAATACCGTCACCATCGACTTTATGTCGGCGGACGGTATCGTCCCCGGCCGAACGCCTGTTCGTTATCAGGGTGTTGAAGTCGGAACTGTGCAGGATATCAGCCTGAGCGACGATCTTCGTAAGATTGAAGTCAAAGTCAGCATCAAGTCCGATATGAAAGATGCGCTGCGCGAAGAGACACAGTTTTGGCTGGTGACGCCAAAGGCATCGCTGGCAGGAGTCTCCGGGCTGGACGCCCTCGTCGGTGGTAACTATATCGGCATGATGCCGGGTAAAGGTAAAGAGCAGGATCACTTTGTCGCACTCGACACCCAACCAAAATATCGGCTGGATAACGGCGATCTGATGATCCACCTGCAAGCCCCCGATCTCGGTTCACTGAACAGTGGTTCATTGGTATATTTCCGTAAGATCCCGGTGGGTAAAGTCTACGACTATGCCATCAATCCCAATAAGCAAGGCGTGGTGATTGATGTCCTGATCGAGCGGCGTTTTACCGATCTGGTGAAAAAAGGTAGCCGTTTCTGGAACGTTTCCGGCGTTGATGCCAACGTCAGTATCAGTGGCGCGAAGGTGAAACTGGAAAGTCTGGCGGCACTGGTTAACGGTGCGATTGCCTTCGATTCACCTGAAGAGTCGAAACCTGCCGAGGCGGAAGATACCTTTGGTCTGTATGAAGATCTGGCCCATAGCCAGCGTGGCGTAATAATAAAACTGGAACTGCCGAGCGGTGCCGGATTAACCGCCGACTCGACGCCGTTAATGTATCAGGGGCTGGAAGTTGGACAACTAACTAAACTGGATTTAAATCCTGGTGGTAAAGTCACCGGAGAAATGACCGTTGATCCCAGCGTCGTCACGCTGTTACGGGAAAATACCCGCATCGAATTACGTAATCCAAAATTATCCCTTAGCGATGCTAATCTCAGTGCCCTGCTGACCGGCAAAACCTTCGAGTTGGTGCCGGGCGACGGTGAGCCACGTAAAGAATTTATTGTTGTTCCTGGCGAAAAAGCCCTGCTCCATGAGCCAGATGTTCTGACGCTGACCCTGACCGCGCCGGAAAGTTACGGTATTGATGCTGGTCAGCCGCTCATTCTTCACGGCGTGCAGGTAGGCCAGGTTATCGATCGTAAACTCACCAGCAAAGGCGTCACCTTTACCGTCGCCATCGAGCCTCAGCATCGCGACCTGGTAAAAGGCGATAGCAAATTTGTCGTCAACAGTCGTGTCGACGTGAAAGTGGGGCTGGACGGCGTCGAGTTTCTCGGCGCCAGCGCCTCAGAATGGATCAACGGCGGGATCCGCATTCTTCCTGGTGATAAAGGCGCAATGAAACCCAGCTATCCGCTGTATGCCAATCTGGAAAAAGCGCTGGAGAACAGCCTTAGCGATTTGCCCACCACAACCGTGAGTTTGAGTGCAGAGACATTGCCGGATGTGCAAGCGGGATCGGTAGTGCTGTACCGTAAATTTGAAGTTGGTGAAGTTATTACCGTACGTCCCCGAGCTAACGCGTTTGATATCGATCTGCATATTAAGCCGGAATACCGCAACCTCTTGACCAGTAATAGCGTGTTCTGGGCAGAAGGTGGGGCGAAAGTTCAGCTGAATGGTAGTGGCTTGACCGTACAGGCATCCCCGCTCTCCAGAGCATTAAAGGGGGCTATTAGCTTCGATAACCTCAGCGGTGCCAGCGCCAGCCAACGTAAAGGTGACAAGCGAATTCTGTATGCTTCCGAAACAGCGGCCCGTGCGGTTGGCGGACAGATTACGCTCCACGCTTTCGATGCCGGAAAACTGGCAGTCGGGATGCCAATTCGCTATCTCGGTATTGATATCGGGCAAATTCAGACGCTGGACCTGATTACCGCGCGCAATGAAGTACAGGCAAAGGCGGTGCTCTACCCGGAATATGTCCAGACCTTTGCGCGCGGAGGTACACGCTTCTCAGTGGTCACTCCGCAAATTTCGGCAGCGGGCGTTGAGCATCTTGATACTATCCTCCAGCCGTATATCAACGTCGAACCAGGCCGGGGCAATCCTCGCCGTGACTTTGAATTACAAGAGGCCACCATAACTGATTCGCGTTACCTGGATGGCTTAAGCATTATTGTTGAAGCGCCGGAAGCCGGTTCGTTAGGCATCGGTACGCCTGTGCTGTTCCGTGGTCTGGAAGTAGGTACGGTTACCGGAATGACGCTGGGGACACTGTCAGATCGCGTGATGATTGCGATGCGCATCAGTAAACGCTATCAACACCTGGTGCGTAACAATTCCGTCTTCTGGTTGGCATCGGGTTACAGTCTGGATTTTGGTCTGACTGGCGGCGTGGTGAAAACCGGCACCTTTAACCAGTTTATCCGTGGCGGCATCGCCTTTGCCACGCCTCCGGGTACTCCGCTGGCACCGAAAGCCCAGGAAGGTAAACACTTCCTGTTGCAGGAAAGTGAACCGAAAGAGTGGCGTGAATGGGGAACTGCGCTGCCCAAATAATGTCCATTGCTCCGGCGTGCCTGCGCCGGAGCGTTTATGCTAAACTGCGCGCCTGTTTTTTTGCCAGTGGTATATGCTCGTGGCCCAACACACCGTTTATTTCCCGGACGCCTTTTTGACGCAAATGCGCGAAGCAATGCCTTCGACGCTCTCTTTTGATGATTTTCTTGCCGCCTGTCAGCGCCCGTTGCGCCGCAGCATTCGCGTTAATACGCTGAAAATCTCCGTTGCTGATTTCCTGCAATTAACCGCTCCTTATGGCTGGACGCTTACGCCAATTCCGTGGTGTGAAGAAGGTTTCTGGATTGAACGCGACGATGAAGATGCATTGCCATTGGGTAGTACAGCAGAGCATTTAAGCGGCCTGTTTTATATTCAGGAAGCCAGTTCAATGTTGCCCGTTGCCGCCTTGTTTGCTGACGGTAATTCACCACAGCGGGTGATGGATGTCGCTGCTGCGCCAGGCTCCAAAACGACGCAAATTGCTGCGCGGATGAATAACGAAGGGGCGATCCTTGCCAATGAGTTTTCCGCCAGTCGGGTAAAAGTGTTACATGCCAATATCAGCCGCTGTGGCATCCGTAATGTTGCGCTCACGCATTTTGATGGCCGTGTATTTGGTGCGGCATTACCAGAAATGTTCGATGCCATTTTGCTGGACGCCCCCTGCTCCGGCGAAGGCGTGGTCCGTAAAGATCCCGATGCGCTGAAAAACTGGTCACCAGAAAGCAATCAGGAAATCGCTGCCACCCAGCGTGAACTGATCGACAGTGCCTTTCATGCATTACGTCCTGGCGGTACGCTGGTTTACTCAACCTGTACCTTAAATCGGGAAGAAAATGAAGCCGTCTGCCTGTGGCTGAAAGAGACTTACCCCGACGCAGTAGAGTTTTTACCGCTTGGCGATCTCTTCCCTGGTGCGGACAAGGCGCTGACCGAGGAAGGTTTTCTTCACGTTTTCCCACAAATTTACGACTGTGAAGGCTTCTTCGTTGCTCGTCTGCGTAAAACTCAGGCTATTCCCGCATTGCCTGCGCCAAAATACAAAGTCGGTAATTTCCCATTTATCCCGGTGAAAAATCGCGAAGCTGGACAAATTTGTCAGGCGGCTGCAAGTGTTGGCTTAACCTGGGATGAAAACCTGCGACTCTGGCAACGCGACAAAGAACTGTGGTTGTTCCCGGTGGGCATTGAAGCCTTGATCGGTAAAGTCCGATTTTCTCGGTTGGGGATTAAACTTGCCGAAACACATAACAAAGGTTATCGCTGGCAGCATGAAGCGGTTATTGCCCTTGCCTCCCCCGACAATGTGAACGCTTTTGAACTGACACCGCAGAAAGCGGAGGAGTGGTATCGCGGGCGCGATGTTTACCCGCAAGCCGCGCCAGTTGCGGATGATGTATTGGTTACTTTCCAGCATCAACCGATTGGTTTAGCCAAACGGATTGGTTCGCGACTGAAAAACAGCTACCCGCGTGAACTGGTGCGCGATGGGAAACTTTTTACCGGTAACGCCTGAAAGCGCACAAAAAAAAGCGCACGTTTTGACTGGCGCATTCGGCTACCTCAACTAGGCTGAAAAATGGCGCGATCGGACTGGTCGTACCACAACCGACAGCTAAATGGAGAGCACGAAGATGAAAACCAGTGTGCGCATAGGCGCTTTTGAAATCGACGACGGCGAGTTACACGGTGAATCGCCGGGTGATCGAACGTTAACCATTCCTTGTAAATCTGACCCCGATTTATGTATGCAACTGGATGCCTGGGATGCCGAAACCAGTATCCCTGCCCTGCTCAACGGCGAACACTCTGTCCTTTACCGTACCCGCTACGATCAAAAGTCTGATGCCTGGATTATGCGTCTTGCCTGATCCAAAAAGAACCCGTCGGCATGGCGGGTTATTTATCCTGGTTATTCCCTCGTTGTAAAATCTCTCCTAAACTTAACGGTACGGCACCACACTTCGGGGATGAAATGTTCGCGCTGGTACTTTTTGTTTGCTACCTGGATGGCGGTTGTGAAGATATTGTTGTGGATGTCTACAACACGGAACAGCAGTGTCTTTATTCTATGAACGATCAACGGATCCGCCATGGCGGTTGTTTTCCGATTGAGGATTTTATAGATGGTTTCTGGCGACCTGCACAGGAATACGGTGATTTTTAATTATTGCAGTTGCACGAGAGTCAGTTCGCCCCCAAAGACAGCGCCGGTATCAATATAATGCAGGTTGCCAATATCCACGCGATGGCGCAACGGTGTATGACCAAACCAGAAATGATCAGCACCTGTAATTTCCTTCCCTTTTGGGCCTTCACGTAATCGTGAGCGGCTCCACAAGACCTGATGCAAATCGACGTCCTTTTGCCATTCATAAACATCATTAGGATAATCGGCATGCGCAATAACATGTTTGCCGGTGCAACTGTGTACTTCAAGAATAAAGGGCAAATACTGACATTTTTCCAGCGCTGTTTTCGCTTGTTTCTGTTGATTATCTACCAACTCAACAAACCAGTCGCCGCCATTCATCAACCACAACGACATCTGCTGGGATGCCAGCGCATCCATCGCCATCTGTTCATGATTGCCTCTTACCGCACGAACCCAACGTTGCTCCAGTAACTGCAGACAGCGTAAACTTTGCGGCCCACGATCGATAACGTCTCCCACTGAGATAAGTAAATCTCGCCACGGATCAAAACGACAATGCCATAATTTGCGGCGCAACTGCTCAAGACATCCGTGTATATCACCTGAAAGCCAGATATGTCGCCATTGATGACCCGCAATTCTCTGATAAACGGGCGCAGGCTGTTTCATCAGTTTTTTCCTCCCGCGCTAAAGATCACATAATTTTAACAAGAATGTTAAAAAACGCTAGACTACGACCGTAGAGTGTGTGTTATGGTTGAATATAAAGTCAGCGAATGGAATATTTCTGGCTTTTAACAGATAAAAAGAGACCGAACACGATTCCTGTATTCGGTCCAGGGAAATGGCTCTTGGGAGAGAGCCGTGCGCTAAAAGTTGGCATTAATGCAGGCTTAGTTGCCTTGCCCTTTAAGAATAGATGACGACGCCAGGTTTTCCAGTTTGCGTGCAAAATGGTCAATAAAAAGCGTGGTGGTCATCAGCTTAAATGTTAAAAACCGCCCGTTCTGGTGAAAGAACTGAGGCGGTTTTTTATTGGAAATCAAAAGGCTATTTTAGGTAATTAACAGAGTTTTTCAGCTCGTTCTATAAACGGCGTCAGACTCATTTTTTCACCAGGTTTGTTGGGATCATCAATCTGAATCACCGAAATCGGTTGGGCATTGGTCTTCCCGCTGGCGACTTCCTTTTGTGCGATATCGTTCAAAGGATACTGCACCAGGGTACTCGGATTAATAACATACAAAGCATGGCCCGGTCGGCATGTCAGCATCACCTCTTCGCGGTTAAATGCCCATTTGTCTTTACCCATTTCGAAACGACTTACGGTTATCACCTGTGGAGCCGCCAGTGCAGCTGCTGAACTGGTAAGCAACAGTAACGCGAGAGTGATTTTTTTCATCATTATTCAGTCCATCAAAAAGGTTCGAAAGTTGCAAGCAGGCTAATAATCACCAGCACCACGGCACCGATTTGCCATTCAAGTTTACTCATCCAGACAAACCAGAGATCAGCGCGGCTACTGGCTTGCCCCATTCGTGGCACAAGAACATACCGATTCACCAGAGCGATTGCCACCATCACAATGACAAGGGCACATTTAAGCAAAAGGAGTTGCCCCCATCGGGTCTGCAAAGATAGCGATAACCCATTAATAAATAATACGTTAGCAATTCCCGTCAGCAAAACCCCCGTCACCGCAAGATGCCCATATCGGGAAAATTGCATCATGGTTACGATAGCCTGTTGTCGCCAGCGACCTTTGGCCAGGCGCATACAATAGATAACAGGCAGCAGTCCGCCAAACCACCCTGCTACGCAAATTAAATGCACGGCATGGTTTAGTCGGTGTAATGCCCCCGTAATTCCATCATGTAATGTTGCATGGCCCACTGCTGCCAGCAAAATAAACTGCGCAAGGGTCAGTGCCAGTAATAATCGAGGTAACGAACGCGGAGACATCAGTGCCACGATAAGGGTGATAAATGCAAAAACAATTTGCCAAAGCCAGACGTGACCAAATCGTGTTTGTAATACTGCGATCCAAACTGAGGGGGAGACGACATCCTGCCAGCCATTACCCATCAAGCCACTTTGTATCACCAGCATCGTCAAGGCACTGACAAAACTAAAAGCTGCGGCATATTGCTGTGGACGGAGAAATCGACGCATCATCAGACGGCGAATTGATACCGGAGCCAGCCATGCTCCGTACAAGGCATAGCCAAAGATCAGCATTAACGCAGCAAAGTGGATGAAGCGCAGCACAATCCAGGTAAACATCAGCATGGTTATTTCACGCTAAAGGTGTATTGCCCTTTGGTTTTATGCCCGTCCACAGACACAACATGCCAGTCCACGGTATATTTTCCGGGCTTGAGTGATTCATCCAGTGGCACAATCAGTTGTGATTTATCCTGTTCGTTACGCTTTGCCGGGCGAAGTTTAATAACTTCTTGTTTCGGGCCCGTGAGGGTGGCACCGCTAAATCCCGGTTCGATGCCTTCCGAAAAATTCAATGTCAGCGCCTGGGGAGCTGCGGTCACTTCTGCATCAGCGGCAGGATACTGGTGAGTCAGATGGGCATGAGCCCATGAAGCTGGTGGAATCAGTGCAGTAACAACAAACAGAACAGTCCAGCAAATTTTTTTTACAGATGAAGCCATATTTACATTCCCTTTTGTAATAACTTATTAGCAAGAGCATAACCTTCAATAATGAATGAGTCGAGAATCATCAACTCAGACTTGCTATCGAACGCTTCTCTTAGTAACTTTTGCCCGCTATCGAATCAGGAGAAGCTCATGAAGATTAATCTGGCGCAGCTTGATCAAGTGGAAATGGATAAGGTGAATGTTGACCTTGCCGCCGCAGGAGTTGCTTTCAAAGAACGTTATAATATGCCGGTTATCGCCGAAGCCGTGGAACGTGAACAACCAGAGCATTTGCGTTCATGGTTTCGCGAACGACTGATCGCCCATCGCCTCGCTTCTGTTTCTCTTTCACGGTTGCCCTACGAACCCAAAATGAAATAAATTAGCACTATAATTACAACTCCTTACATGTTGCCTGTTAATTTATAAGCAAATTCTTAACCTATGCTTTAGAGTTGCTAACAGGCACTATGAAAAGGAAGTCATTATGTCCCCCCTGGAAGATCGCAGCCGCCCAATACGAACCTCGTCAGATTTCACTATCAGAAAACATTTCTCTCCATCTGGAATTTATTCACGCTGCTGCCAGGCAGTATTGCGAATTGCTGGTTTTCCCTTCCCTGTCTTTGCTCGGATGTGATGAGACCAAAGGCACGCTTCCCCCACCACCGGATGACCTGTTATTGCAACCCTTAGCGTATGCCGCAGCCTCCAGGCGGATTACAGTTATCGCTGGTTTACCTGTAGAACAAAACGACCATTTTGTCAGAGGCATTGCCGTTTTCGCCCCCTGGATGACCAAACCACATTATTTTCCCCAAAGCCACGGAGCCTGTCTTTCCAGACACTTAAAACACATTAATGTGATAACCAGGCAACCTGATGCGCTTGATTTGGACTCAACCAGTTCGCTTTTCACAACTTTCCAGAACGTAAGTGAACGAGACTTGATAGCATCGACGTCTCATTTACAGTATTTTTCCCACAAGTATTCCATTGCTGTGCTGATGGCAAATGCACGAGGTAGCAGTGCATTATGGGATGAACACGGACAGCTGATTGTTCGGGCTGATCGGGGATCATTATTATTAACCGGACAAAGAACGAATGAAGGTTGGCAAGGAGATATCATTCCTTTACGCTAAGCTTTTTGGTCAGGAGCAAAGCCATGTTGCGCGTCATCGATACAGAAACTTGTGGTTTACAGGGCGGAATTGTTGAAATCGCGTCTGTTGACGTGGTGGATGGTAAAATTACTAACCCTATGAGTCACCTGGTACGCCCTGACCGTCCAATCACCCCTCAGGCAATGGCTATCCACCGTATTACTGAAGCCATGGTCGCGGATAAACCGTGGATTGAGGAAGTGATCCCGCATTATTACGGTAGCGACTGGTATGTTGCACATAATGCCAGTTTTGACCGTCGTGTATTGCCAGAAATGCCTGGCGAGTGGATCTGCACCATGAAGCTTTCGCGGCATTTATGGCCGGGAATCAAATACAGCAATATGGCTTTGTATAAATCGCGCAAACTGAATGTTCAAACACCACCAGGGCTACATCATCACCGGGCCTTATATGACTGTTACATTACTGCGGCGTTGCTGATTGATATTATGAATGTCTCTGGCTGGACAGCAGAGCAAATGGCCAATATCACCGGACGTCCAGCCTTGCTGACGACATTTACCTTCGGCAAATATCGTGGCAAAGCGGTCTCTGAAATTGCTGAACGTGATCCGGGCTACCTGCGATGGTTGTTTAATAATCTCGACAGTATGAGCCCGGAACTACGGTTAACGCTGAAACATTATCTGGGAAATGCGTGATTGTGCGTAGTGCCTGGTAATGTTCCCTGCGCCAGTGCGATCAAAAATGCGAACTCCAGGGCTACGCCTTCATAAGATTTAAAGCGCCCGGATTTCCCACCATGCCCCGAATCCATGTCTGTACAGAGCAGTAAAAGATTTTTGTCGGTTTTTAATTCCCGCAGTTTAGCGACCCATTTTGCCGGTTCCCAGTATTGTACTTGTGAATCATGCAGACCAGTTGTCACCAGCAGATGGGGGTAATCCTGCGTAGTAACATTGTCATACGGGCTGTAGCTTTTTATATAGCTGTAATACTCGGGATCTTGCGGATTGCCCCACTCTTCGAATTCTCCTGTCGTTAAAGGGATCGACTCATCAAGCATTGTTGTCAGTACATCGACAAACGGAACTTGCGCAATAACACCGTGAAACAGTTCAGGTCGTTCATTAATGGCAACCCCCATTAACATCCCGCCTGCACTCCCTCCCATGCCGAAACAAAGTGAAGGTGAACCGTAGCCCAGTTTTAATAACGCATCGCAAGCATCAAGATAGTCGTTGAAGGTATTTTTCTTTTTGAGAAACTTGCCATCTTCGTACCATTGTTGCCCCAGTTCACCGCCTCCACGCACATGCACAATGGCGTAAACAAACCCGCGATCCAACAGGCTGAGTCGGCTACTACTGAAATCCGCATCAATACTTGCCCCGTATGAGCCATAGCCATACACCAGCAACGGATTTTGTCCCTTACGAAAATGTTTTCGATGGTAAACCAGAGAAACTGGCACTTCGACGCCATCTCTCGCCGTAATCCACACATGTTCACTGCGATAGTTATCAGGATTAAAACCGGGCACTTCTGTCTGCTTAAGGGCGCGTCGTTCACCGGTATCCATGTCCAGTTCAAATAAAGTATCTGGTGTGGTCATCGAGGAGTAACCATAGCGCAAACGCGAGGTTTCAGGTTCTGGATTGTAAGCAAGCCAGGTTACATATGCAGGATCATCAAAGGCTATACCAATCACTTCCCGTGTTTTGCGATTAATTTGCCGCAAACTTGTCAGGCCGCGTTGCCTCTCCTCTACCACCAGCCAGTCGGTAAACAGCGTAAATCCTTCCAGCATAATGTTTTCACGCGGCGGGATCAGTTCTTCCCACGCCTGCTCATCACGCACCCGGGTACGGTAAAGGCCAAAGTTTTTACCATTTCGATTTGAACGCAGATAAAACTTATGTTGATAGTGGTCGAGACTGTATTCGTGATCTTTACGTCTTGGCAGAAAGACAAACGGTTCGGCATCGGCTAATTCTGCGTCCAACAGTTGCACTTCGCTGGTTGTAGCACTGGCCAGATGAATCACCACATAATGTTTTGATGTGGTTTTGTGCAGACTGACATAAAACGTGTCGTCTTTCTCTTCATAGATAAGCTCATCGTGAGTGAATGGCGTGCCAACGTTATGCCGCCAAACCTGATAAGGCAAAAGTGTGGTGGGATGTTTTCGCACATAATAAAAAGTGAGCGAGTCATTGGCCCAGACAAATTCCGGTGCCACATTGTCGAGCAATTCTGGATACCAGTTACCGGTTTGCAGGTTACGAAAACGAATGCCGTATTGCCGCCGTGAAAGATAATCTTCCGCCAGTGCCATAATGGTGTTATCAGGCGAGATAGCAAGCCCACCGAGTGAATAAAACTCACTATGTGCTGCGCGTTTGTTCGCATCCAGTAATGTGGTCCACTCATCCCACTCTTCACTGAGCACCGACTGGCGTTGATAAATGGCGTATTCGCAACCTGGTTCGTAAATATGACGATAGCGATAACCGTTTTTCACATAGGGTGCTGATTCTTCTCGCGGCGGAATACGGTCGATAATCTCCTT
This sequence comes from Escherichia fergusonii ATCC 35469, assembly GCF_000026225.1. Lineage (NCBI taxonomy): Bacteria > Pseudomonadati > Pseudomonadota > Gammaproteobacteria > Enterobacterales > Enterobacteriaceae > Escherichia > Escherichia fergusonii. Next base: position 1,269,689 of record NC_011740.1, on the reverse strand, counting down.
TAATACCCGCTCCTGGAGCGCCTGCTGCGTAGACATAATTTGGTGTCCGTACGCATTTTCATCTTTGAGATACTCCAGCACTTCTGGCTGCGAGCGGGTGTCATCCCGCAGCCAGAAATAATTATCGATGCGCGTGTCGCCATGTAGCGTTAACTCATGGGGTATTCGGTTAGCTTTCGGTAGCATGTTATTGTTCTTTCTGAATGAAACATCCTATAAGGGTGGCAAAAGTCACCCGGGATGCAAGCGAAACATGCAACTCTATGATGGGACGTTAACCTGACAACGCATTCTTTTGCTGTTGTAAATCATGTTCAATCCCTTCACGTACATCCTGCGGGATCTTCAGTGCATCACCCAAGGCATTCAGGTAACTGCGTTCCATAAAATGATCGATATCTATTGCCGCGCAGCTAAGGAAGTAAATTTCCAGTGCCTCTTCCTCGTTACGAATCCCTTTTGCCAGGCGTTGAGGATCAAGCGGCTGTTCAATGGCTTGCTCAATGAGAACTCTTCCCTGCTCTTCAATACCCGCTTCACGTAGCTGAGTGTCAATCGCAGCACGTTCTTTGGCATCAATATGTCCATCGCTTTTCGCAGCAAACACCAGGGTGAGGATTAAGCGCTCAGTGCGTTCATCAAGTGGTGATGACTGATTGCCAAATTGAGGTTCATTTTGATGGGCAGCTCGCACTTTCTCTTTGTACTTATTCCACAGGACCGTACCTGCTACCGCACCGCCTCCAACCAGCAGAGCACTGGTACCATATTTACTGAGTAATTTACGAGATGATTTATTGGCAATAAGCAAACCTGCCAGACCGCCTAGTGCGCCAGGTACAAGTAATTTACTTAATCCCTGAACACCAGAGGCGTTTGAAACATTTTGCCCAAGCAGAGATTGTAATTGATTCAGCCAGTTAGCCATTTTGCCTCTCAAAGAGTGATGTTGGATTTGTATAGCATACCTGACGGGTACGTCAGAAAATGTATGTGAGGAAAAAGTTTCGCAAATGAAATGAGCAGAGACGGGAAGTTAAAGAAAAGGCTATCTGCAATACTAGCCTAATCTACTGATAGTATTGCAGTTTAAAGAATAAAAAAGATTTTCGACTCCTAACGGAGCCAGGATAATTGCACTAATTTTTGTTTATTGCCGGTGATACTCAGCTGTACCTGCTTTGCAATCGACCGTAACCAGATAATGAATATCGGCGCTTTTACCTCGAACTGTCAGTGGTACACGCCATTTATCATCCTTACCCTGAATATCCCGCACACTGACCCATGCGACAGGATCGGCCTGGCCGACTGATTTTTGATCGTCAGCCCAGCGTACAACCCTGTTTTGTTGGTAATCACGTTTGACGCTGGCAGCAATGCCATTTGCATCAAGCCCTTCACATTTGGGAAATGTTACCGATTTGCTTGTCTCGTTGTCGACAGCGATAACTGACGCACTCGCACCAAGCAGTAACATAGCCAACAACGCTCCTCTTTTATTCATCTTTTTCTCCATAGCACAATGATTCAGGAGAAAGCATGGTACAAATCGTCAGGAGCGCAAGTCGCTTTATGCTGCCTGAGAATCGTCCTCAGTATCTGAGGAAGGTTCCACCACTTGTGGCGTCGGTAGTTTGCCCGTTTTCAGAATTGTACTGAGCACATCTTTTTGTCCTGCCAGCCACAAAGAGAGCGCCTCTCGCTGTGCATCTTCCATGTGAACTGGCGAACAAGCCAGCCATGTATCGAGCATATCCGCCGTATCAAGCATTTTGTCATACGCATCGGCTTCCTTTTTGCTGGCAAACGACATTTTTTCTTCACCCTCACGAATGACTACGTATTTAACTTCAACCGCCATTTTGCAGCCTCTTACTATAACTGTGTTTTTATACAGTATATTCACTTTAGTTGAGTTTTGCAAGCAAGCATAAAGACATACGCAAACGTTTTCGTTTATACTGCGGCGGAATTTTTCAGGGGATTTAGATATGACGGTATTAGGCACAGCGCTGCGTCCGGCAGCAACGCGAGTAATGTTATTGGGTTCTGGCGAACTGGGTAAAGAAGTGGCGATTGAGTGTCAGCGACTTGGCGTGGAAGTCATTGCCGTTGACCGCTATGCTGATGCCCCCGCCATGCATGTCGCGCATCGTTCATATGTAATTAATATGCTGGATGGCGATGCGCTACGTCATGTGGTGGAACAGGAAAAACCCCATTACATCGTGCCAGAAATTGAGGCTATCGCTACTGATACTCTTGTGAAGCTGGAGCAAGAAGGCCAGCATGTTGTGCCTTGTGCGCGGGCCACACAGTTGACCATGAATCGTGAAGGTATTCGGCGTCTGGCCGCAGAAGAACTTCAATTACCCACATCGACATATCGCTTCGCCGAAAGCGAAGAAAACTTCCTTACTGCGGTAGAAGAAATAGGCTATCCGTGCATTGTTAAACCAGTGATGAGTTCATCAGGCAAAGGACAAAGTTTTATTCGCAGTGCCGAACAACTGACTCAAGCCTGGGAATATGCGCAGCAAGGCGGACGTGCGGGCGCAGGCCGGGTCATCGTAGAAGGTGTGGTGAAGTTTGACTTTGAAATTACCCTGCTGACTGTCAGTGCCGTGGATGGTGTTCATTTTTGTGATCCAGTCGGGCATCGTCAGCAGGACGGTGATTATCGTGAATCCTGGCAACCACAACAGATGAGTAAGCTGGCGCTGGAACGTGCTCAGGAGATCGCCCGCAAGGTGGTACTTGCACTGGGTGGTTACGGCCTGTTTGGTGTAGAGCTTTTTGTCTGTGGCGACGAGGTCATTTTCAGTGAGGTCTCCCCTCGCCCCCATGACACCGGAATGGTGACACTAATTTCTCAGGATCTCTCTGAATTTGCACTTCACGTACGTGCTTTCCTCGGCTTACCAATTGGTGCAATTCGTCAATATGGGCCTTCTGCCTCTGCCGTAATTCTGCCGCAACTAACCAGCCAGAATGTAACCTTTGACAATGTGCAACTTGCTGTTGGGGCTGGTTTGCAGATTCGTTTATTCGGGAAACCAGAAATTGATGGCAGTCGTCGTCTGGGAGTAGTACTGGCTACGGCAGAGAGTATTGAAGAAGCAATTGAACGAGCAAAACACGCTGCGGTGCAGGTGAAAGTACAAGGTTAAATACCGACTGTTAGTACTGACCAATAAAAATGCCCGACTTATGATCGGGCATTTTTATTGCTGATATTTTGTGCTTTGTACATGCCGGATGGGGCGTAAGCGTCTTATCCGGCATACAAATTCAATGTATTGCGGGGTCCATCCGGACTTCAGCAATCTTTTTCTTACAACTTCGCGCCTTCTACTGCCTCACGCGCCAGTTTAGTAATACGGTCGTAATCACCAGCTTCCAGTGCATCCGCCGGAACCAGCCAGGAACCACCAATGCAAAGCACGCTCTTCAACGCCAGGTAGTCACGATAGTTTGCCGGAGAGATACCACCAGTCGGGCAGAAACGAACCTGAGAAAACGGTCCTGCAATCGCCTGCAACGCTTTGGTGCCACCATTTGCTTCAGCCGGGAAGAACTTAAACTCTTTCAGACCGTAATCCATACCCAGCATCAGTTCAGAAACCGTGCTGATACCAGGGATCAGTGGAATAGTGCCTTCGGTTGCTGCTTTCAACAGTGGCTCAGTCAGACCCGGGCTGATAGCAAATTGCGCGCCAGCCTCAGTCACTTCGGCCAGTTGCTGTGGATTCAGAACAGTACCTGCACCTACGATTGCTTCCGGCACTTCTTTTGCAATTGCGCGAATCGCATCAACGGCACAGGCAGTACGTAAAGTCACTTCCAGCACACGTACACCACCAGCAACCAGCGCTTTTGCCATAGGCACCGCATGTTCCAGTTTATTAACCACAATAACCGGTACTACCGGGCCAGTGGTCAGGATGGATTCCGCACTTGTTTTCCAGTTTTTCATCAGAGTTATCTCTCGCCTGATTACAAATTTTAACTTTTAGAAGGTGATACAGGTTGCGCCCTGCTCGGCACCGGATAGTTTTTCGCGTAAAGCACTAAACATTTCACGCCCGGTCCCGATACGCGATGCACTCAGATTCGGAATATGAGGCTGACGGGCGGCAAGTTCTGCTTCATCAACCAGCAGTGTCAGTTCGCCTGTCTGACCATTCACTCGAATAATGTCGCCATCACGTACTTTTGCCAGCAGCCCACCATCGTAGGCTTCCGGTGTCACGTGGATTGCTGACGGCACTTTACCCGAAGCACCAGAAAGCCGTCCATCAGTCACCAACGCAATTTTGAAACAGCGGTCCAATAATACACCAAGTGGCGGCATGAGTTTATGTAATTCTGGCATTCCGTTCGCTTTTGGCCCCTGGTGGCGAACAACAACGACGCAATCCCGGTCCAGCATTCCAGCTTCAAAGGCAGGTAAAACATCATGTTGGCTTTCAAATACGACTGCTGGCGCTTCAATAATCTGGTTTTCAAGGGGGACAGCAGACGTTTTCATGACAGCCCGGCCCAGGTTACCGCTTAATACTTTGGTGCCACCATGATGCGAGAAAGGCTTATCGAAAGACGCAATAACATTGTCGTCGAGAGATTTTTCCGCCCCTTCACGCCAATCCAGCTTACCGTTATTCAGCCACGGCTCCATGGTGTAGCGAGAAAGGCCAAATCCTGCCACGGTATTAACATCTTCATGCAGTAAACCCGCATTCAGCAATTCACGCATTAACACCGGTACACCACCTGCCGCCTGGAAGTGGTTAATATCAGCCGGGCCATTAGGATAGAGACGCGCCAGGAGAGGAACAACATCTGAAAGATCAGAGAAATCATCCCAATTGATCTGAATACCAGCGGCACGTGCCATGGCCACCAGATGCATAGTGTGGTTGGTAGATCCACCTGTCGCCAGGAGTGCAACGATACCGTTTACCACAACTTTTTCATCAATCATTTTACCAAGTGGCATCCATTCGCTACCGTTGCCGGTCATACGCGTGACCTGGCGCGCAGCGGCAGCAGTCAGCTCATCACGCAGCGGTGAATCCGGGTGGACGAAAGAGGAACCGGGTAATTGCATCCCCATAAACTCCACCACCATCTGGTTGGTGTTAGCCGTACCGTAAAAAGTACACGTGCCTGGTGCATGGTAGGAAGCGGCTTCTGATTCGAGAAGTGCCATACGATCTACTTTGCCTTCAGCATACAACTGGCGGATACGCACTTTCTCTTTATTTGGTAAACCACTTGCCATTGGTCCTGATGGTACAAACACCGCCGGGAGATGCCCAAAAGACAATGCGGCCATAGCCAGCCCCGGAACAATTTTGTCACATACCCCAAGGTAAAGCGCGCCATCAAACATGTTGTGTGAAAGCCCAACTGCAGCAGACATCGCAATGACTTCGCGGCTCAGCAAGGAAAGTTCCATCCCGTCCTGGCCCTGAGTCACACCGTCACACATTGCTGGCACACCACCGGCAACCTGACCAACCGCATTCACTTCATGGAGCGCTTTGCGAATGATATCCGGGTAACGTTCGTAAGGCTGATGGGCGGAAAGCATGTCGTTATAGGAGGTGATGATCGCAATATTGTTACGCAACATGCTTTTAAGTGCGGCTTTATCTTCTGGCTGACAGGCGGCAAAACCATGTGCAAGGTTGCCACATGCCAGTTGCGAGCGATGAACGGTGTTAGTTTTCGCTTGTTCAATACGCTCAAGGTAAGCAGAACGCGTTTCTCGTGAGCGTTCTATAATGCGATTTGTTACGCGTAACATTTGCGGATTCATAATGGCTCCTGAAATTTATTCTTTGAGCAGGAGGCAAAACAAGGCGAAATTCAGTGAATAAAACGCCTGCTAACCGTAGCTCATAGCAAAAACACTACAGCCAGTGTAATAAAAAAAGCCCCACGGGTGAATCCACGTGAGGCTTAAAAGTGTAAAAATTCGGCAGCAAACTGTGCCAGATCATGTTACCGGTAAAATACCACTTTCGTGTAGCTCAGTACGTTACTCGAATTCGTTCCATGAACGACCATCGCGAGTAATCATTGCTACCGAAGCCACTGGTCCCCAGGTTCCTGCCTGGTAAGGCTTCGGCGCATCATTGTCCATCGCCCACGCTTCAGTAATGGAGTCCACCCACTTCCACGCTTCTTCGACTTCATCGCGACGTACAAACAGCGCCTGAATACCTCGCATGGTTTCCAGTAACAGACGTTCATAAGCATCTGCCAGATGCGTCTGGTTAAAGGTTTCTGAGTAACTCAGATCCAGTTTCGTAATCTGCAGATTATGCTTGTGGTCCAGTCCAGGAACTTTATTCAGTACCTGAATATCCACACCCTCATCAGGCTGTAAACGAATCGTGAGTTTATTTTGTGGCAGATCCTGCCAGGATTCTTTAAACAGATTCAGCTCAGGTGTTTTGAAATAGACCACCACTTCGGAGCATTTTGTCGGCAGACGTTTACCGGTACGCAAATAGAACGGAACACCCGCCCAACGCCAGTTGTCGATATCCACTCGAATTGCAACAAACGTTTCGGTATTGCTGCTCTTATTAGCGCCCTCTTCTTCCAGATACCCAGGTACTTTTTTGCCCTGAGCAAATCCGGCGGTGTACTGACCACGCACCGTTTTTTCGCGCACATTGGTGCGATCGATACGACGTAACGACTTCAGCACTTTCACTTTTTCATCACGAATGCTGTCGGCACTCAGGTCGGACGGCGGTGACATCGCGATCATGCAGAGAATTTGCAGCAGGTGGTTTTGAATCATATCGCGCATCTGGCCGGCTTTATCAAAGTAGCCCCAACGCCCTTCAATCCCCACCTCTTCGGCCACCGTAATTTCTACATGATCGATAGTGCGATTATCCCAGTTGTTTACAAACAGAGAGTTCGCAAAACGTAGTGCCAGCAGGTTCAGTACCGTCTCTTTCCCCAGGTAATGGTCAATACGGTAAACCTGGCACTCTTCAAAATATTCACCAACCTGATCGTTGATCTCACGCGATGTTGCCAGCGAAGTTCCCAGCGGCTTCTCCATTACCACACGCGCTGGTTTGGCATTCAGTTTTGCTTCCCCCAGGCCTTTACAGATTGCCCCGAAGGTTCCTGGTGGCATGGCGAAATAGTTGATCGTGATACGTTTTTCTTGATCCAACATGGCAGCCAGGCGAGTAAACGCTGGAGTGTCATTGACATCAAGGTTACAGAAATTCAGACGTCCGCTAAGCGTTTCCCATAAAGCTTCATCGATTTCTTCTTTCATGAAGGTTTCGAGCGCTTCACGCACCACTTTGGTATAGGCGTCTTTATCCCAGTCAGCCCGTCCGACCCCAATGATTCGGGTATCGGGGTGGAGCTGACCGGCTTTTTCCAGTTGATACAGGGAAGGCAGCAGTTTACGACGCGCCAGGTCGCCTTTCGCGCCGAAAATGACCAGGTCACATGCCTGGGCTGTTTGCGTTACCGCCATGTCATTCTCCTTAGTTGGATATCCTGGTACTGTCGCCAGGCCATATTTGTAATTTTATTACGGCTCACTGTACTGCTTTTACATAATTCACGAAACCGTAACTGCTTATCCGCTTGTGCGGTTGTCATAAACAGCCGGAAATTTGCTGAAAAAAGCCACATTGAGCGCAAAAAAGCTGTTGTTTTCGTACAATTATCAACCTGACAAAATCAGAGGTTGATCATGTTATGAAAAAAAACAACACCTCTTTATCCTTTTTTGCCCCTGCTACTGTGATGGAGGGGTAATATCTACAGCAATCTTCTTTCACCCTTGAGTCTTTCTACATCATGAACATGCTGGAAAAAGTCCAGGCTCAACTGGAACATTTGAGCAAATCCGAACGTAAAGTCGCTGACGTGATCCTCGCCTCGCCTGACCGGGCTATTCACTCAAGTATCGCTGCACTGGCGCTGGAAGCGAATGTCAGCGAACCAACGGTGAATCGTTTTTGCCGCAGCATGGACACTCGTGGCTTTCCTGATTTTAAACTGCATTTAGCACAAAGTCTGGCGAATGGAACGCTCTATGTTAATCATAATGTGAATGAAGATGACAGCGTAGAGTCTTATACACGGAAAATTTTCGAATCGGCGATGGCAAGCCTGGACCATGTTCGCCAGTCGCTGGATAACACGGCAATCAACCGCGCCGTTGATCTTCTCACTCAGGCAAAGAAAATTGCCTTTTTTGGCCTCGGTTCATCTGCAGCTGTTGCGCACGATGCTATGAATAAATTTTTCCGCTTTAACGTTCCAGTCATCTACTCTGATGACATCGTATTGCAGCGGATGAGCTGCATGAACTGTAATGACGATGATGTCGTAGTGCTGATTTCCCACACTGGCAGAACCAAAAATGTGGTTGAACTGGCGCAACTGGCTCGCGAAAACGATGCCATGGTCATCGCGATTACTTCTCCCGGCACGCCTCTGGCCCTGGAAGCTACTCTGGCAATAACCCTGGATGTACCGGAAGATACTGACATTTATATGCCCATGGTCTCTCGACTTGCACAGCTGACCGTGATAGATGTGCTGGCAACCGGATTTACTTTGCGCCGTGGCGCGAAATTCAGAGATAACTTGAAGCGTGTCAAGGAAGCACTTAAGGAATCGCGTTTTGATAAGGGACTTCTTATCAAGGGTGATGATCGCTAAAAGCAATAATAATGTTCTAACCTTTTCGTCATCCGGCGTGTTCATTTACCCCACGTGAAGTTGGGGAACACCCGGATCAATATTCACGCAACACCTAGTTGTTCAGTCAACGGAGTATTACATGTCCAGAAGGCTTCGCAGAACCAAAATCGTTACCACGTTAGGCCCGGCAACTGACCGCGATAACAACCTTGAAAAAATTATCGCTGCAGGCGCCAACGTTGTACGTATGAACTTCTCTCACGGATCACCTGAAGATCACAAAATGCGTGCTGATAAGGTTCGTGAGATCGCAGCAAAACTGGGGCGTCATGTGGCTATTCTGGGTGACCTCCAGGGGCCAAAAATCCGTGTATCCACCTTTAAAGAAGGGAAAGTTTTCCTCAATATTGGCGACAAATTCCTGCTCGATGCCAACCTGGGGAAAGGTGAAGGCGATAAAGAGAAAGTTGGTATTGACTATAAAGGCCTGCCTGCTGACGTCGTACCAGGCGATATCCTGTTGCTTGACGATGGCCGTGTACAGTTAAAAGTACTGGAAGTGCAGGATATGAAAGTGTTCACCGAAGTCACGGTTGGTGGTCCACTTTCTAACAATAAAGGGATCAACAAACTTGGTGGTGGTCTCTCCGCGGAAGCGCTGACTGAAAAAGACAAAGCCGATATCCAGACTGCAGCCCTGATTGGCGTTGACTATCTGGCGGTTTCATTCCCACGTTGTGGTGAAGATCTGAACTATGCACGCCGTCTGGCTCGTGACGCTGGTTGCGATGCAAAAATTGTCGCCAAAGTTGAGCGTGCCGAAGCGGTATGCAGCCAGGATGCGATGGATGACATCATTCTGGCTTCTGACGTAGTCATGGTGGCTCGTGGTGACCTGGGCGTTGAAATTGGCGATCCTGAACTGGTCGGTATTCAGAAAGCGTTGATTCGTCGGGCGCGTCAACTTAACCGTGCGGTGATTACGGCTACGCAGATGATGGAGTCGATGATCACTAACCCGATGCCAACACGTGCAGAAGTCATGGACGTCGCAAACGCAGTACTGGATGGCACCGATGCCGTTATGCTTTCAGCAGAAACGGCCGCAGGTCAGTATCCGGCAGAAACCGTAGCGGCAATGGCACGCGTTTGCCTGGGCGCAGAAAAAATCCCGAGCATCAACGTTTCTAAACACCGTCTGGACGTCCAATTCGACAATGTGGAAGAAGCAATTGCCATGTCCGCAATGTACGCGGCTAACCACCTGAAAGGCGTTACTGCGATCATTACCATGACTGAGTCTGGACGTACTGCGTTAATGACGTCTCGTATCAGCTCCGGCTTGCCGATTTTCGCCATGTCGCGCCATGAACGCACGCTGAACCTGACTGCATTGTACCGTGGTGTAACACCGGTACACTTCGACAGCGCCACTGATGGTGTAGCTGCCGCAAGTGAAGCAGTCAATCTGCTTCGCGATAAAGGTTATCTGGTTTCTGGTGATCTGGTGATTGTCACCCAGGGCGACGTGATGAGTACCGTGGGTTCAACTAATACCACGCGTATTCTGACTGTCGAGTAAATGAAGTGCCGGATGCAGCGTAAACCTCATCCGGCCTATAAAAGTATGCAAATTCAAAACATTGCAGGAACACTCTGACCCAATAGGGCGTAGCGCATCAGGCAATTTTGCATTTGTCATCAGTCTCAGCCTCTCATACCGGGAGGCTTTTTTATTTGATGGGATAAAGATCTTTGCGCTTATAAGGCTGAATTTCCCCCGGCTTACGGGTTTTCAACAGCTTCAAAATCCAGGTGTACTGTTCCGGGTGTGGGCCAACAAAAATTTCCACTTCTTCATTCATCCGGCGGGCGATAGTGCGATCATCCGCTTCTGCCAAATCATCCATAGGAGGACGTACCTGAATCGTCAGGCGATGCGTTTTGCCATCATAAATGGGAAAAAGCGGCACCACACGCGCACGGCAAACTTTCATCAGGCGCCCTATAGCAGGAAGCGTCGCTTTATACGTCGCAAAGAAATCAACGAATTCACTATGCTCAGCACCATGATCCTGATCGGGAAGATAATATCCCCAGTAGCCCTGACGAACAGACTGAATAAACGGTTTAATACCATCATTACGGGCATGTAACCGACCACCAAAACGACGACGCACGCTGTTCCATACATAATCGAAGACCGGATTGCCCTGATTATGGAACATCGCAGCCATTTTCTGCCCTTGTGAGGCCATCAGCATCGCCGGAATATCCACCCCCCAGCCATGCGGAACAAGGAAAATGACCTTTTCATTGTTACGATGCATCTCGTCGATAATTTCACGACCTTGCCATTCTACACGCGGTAGAATTTTTTCCGGGCCGCGAATAGCCAGTTCCGCCATCATAGCCATCGCCTGCGGAGCTGTAGCAAACATCTCATCGACAATGGCTTCACGCTCAGCTTCGCTGCGCTCAGGAAAGCATAACGATAAATTAATCAGTGCCCGGCGGCGGGAACTTTTTCCCAGTCGCCCGGCAAATCGCCCAAGTCGGGCCAACAAAGGATCGCGAAATGCAGGGGGCGTTAAAGCAATTCCTGCCATCGCCGCAACGCCCAGCCATGCGCCCCAGTAGCGCGGATGGCGGAAAGATTTATCAAATTCAGGAATGTATTCGCTGTTGTTCTTTATCGTTTCCATTCTTGTCCAGTGCCTGTAGCGGCGCAATATCAAACTGGTGATAGTGTAGCGGTGCAACTTGCCCCATTCAAAATAAAAAAAGCCGGCACATATTGCGTACCGGCTTTGTCTGCAATTCTCTTAATCGAACTGAAGTTGCGGTAGCAGTTCTTTAACCTGCGCCAGATATTCAGTGCGATCAGATCCCGTCAGACCTTCTGTACGCGGCAGTTTCGCGGTTAATGGGTTAACCGCCTGCTGGTTGATCCACATTTCATAGTGCAAATGTGGCCCGGTTGAGCGCCCGGTGTTACCAGAAAGCGCAATACGATCACCCCGTTTCACTTTCTGGCCCGGTTTCACTAACAACTTACGCAGGTGCATATAACGAGTGGTGTACGTGCGACCATGACGGATAGCAATGTAGTAACCTGCTGCACCACTTCGCTTGGCAACAACCACTTCACCATCACCCACTGCCAGTACCGGAGTACCCTGCGGCATGGCGAAATCGACACCTTTATGTGGAGCAACACGCCCGGTCACCGGATTCACACGGCGCGGGTGGAAGTTGGAAGAAATACGGAATTGTTTAGTCGTCGGAAAACGCAGGAAGCCTTTTGCCAGCCCGGTACCATTGCGATCATAGAATTTCCCGTCGGCAGCACGGAAGGCATAATAGTCTTTACCTTCAGAGCGTAAACGCACACCCAACAACTGGCTCTGTTCACGTTTACCATCTAGCATTTCCCGCGACATCAGAACCGAGAATTCATCGCCTTTTTTCAGCTTACGGAAATCCATTTGCCACTGCATCGCTTTAATCACGGCGCTAACTTCGGCGCTGGTGAGACCGGCATTTTTCGCGCTGGTAACGAAACTACCACCAACAGTGCCTTTTATCACACTGTTGATCCAATCGCCCTGCTGCATTTCGCTGGTCATTTTAAAGCCGTTAGTTGCCGTGCGATCGTAGGTACGAGTTTCACGGCGGGAAACCTCCCACGTCAGGCGCTGTAAATCACCGTCGGCGGTCAAAGTCCAGGAAAGCTGCTGACCAATTTTCAGATTGCGCAGTTCTTTATCCGCAGCAGCCAACTGTGTGATATCGCTCATATCAATACCATATTGATTGAGGATACTGCTTAGCGTATCACCCGTTGAAACCACATATTCATGAACACCCGCTTCACCAGCGATTTTGTCGTCCAGTTCATCCTGTGGAATGGCTTCATCTTCCTGCGCAGCCTGATCAATTGGCTCGCTGGCCTCCGGAAGCAGAGAGCGAATTTCGTTTTGCTCCAGCTCAATTGTTTTGACAATTGGCGTGGCATCACGATGGTAAACGTAGGGCCGCCAGACAGCGACGGCCAATGTAAGAACGGTAAGCGACCCCAGCATAACGCGGTGAGGTCGCGGCAAATTGTTAAATGCCAGGGCGACAGAGCGGGCTATCTGTTGCACGTAATCACTTCCTCGTTATTCTCCTTTCAGGCAGCTCGCATATTGATTAGCGACCTGGGTCAAAAATGCTGAATAGCTCGTTTTGCCCAGTTTGATATTCGTACCGAGGGGATCCAACGTCCCCATTCGAACGGATGTCCCTCTCGCAACGCTTTCTACGACCGCTGGCCTGAACTGTGGCTCAGCAAAAACGCAAGTTGCTTTTTGCTCAACCAACTGTGTTCTAATCTCATGTAAACGCTGCGCACCAGGTTGTATCTCAGGATTAACGGTAAAATGACCGAGCGGTGTCAGTCCGAAATGTTTTTCGTAATAACCCCAGGCATCGTGGAAAACGAAATAACCTTTACCCTTGAGCGGTGCGAGCTCGTTACCCACCTGTTTGTCGGTTGTGGCTAATTGTGCCTCAAAATCCTTCAGGTTGGCGTCAAGTTTGGCTCGACTTTGCGGCATAAGTTCCACTAATTTTTTATGGATTGCAACCGCTGAGGCCCGCGCTATCTCTGGAGAAAGCCATAAGTGCATGTTGTAATCGCCATGATGGTGATGTTCGTCACTGTTTTCACCCCCGGCATGATCGTGCTCGTCTTCATCATTCCCTTTCAATAGCAATGGTTGTACGTCAGGAAGTTGCGCAATTGTAACTTGTTTCGAGGGCGGAATTTTGTTGACGGCTTTTTCCATGAATGCTTCCATTTCCGGACCAACCCAAATGACTAAGTCCGCGTTCTGTAAGCGTTTAACGTCTGATGGACGCAGTGAATAATCATGCTCAGATGCACCATCTGGTAATAATATTTCTGTATATGTAACCCCATCAGCAATAGCTGCTGCAATAAAGCCGATTGGCTTGAGAGATGCTACTACAGCGGCATTTGCCGCCTGTGTTGCACTCCCCCATAAGGCGGCGGATAATGCCGCGAAAAGAAGCGTATTTTTATGTAACATAATGCGACCAATCATCGTACTGAATAGAAGAAATGTGATATTATAACATTTCATGACTTCTGCAAGACTAAAATTAACATGACAACCCTGGTTTCACTGGATAAGGTTTCAGTCTCCTTTGGCCAACGCCGCGTGCTGTCTGACGTGTCGCTTGAGCTTAAACCTGGCAAAATATTAACCCTTCTTGGCCCAAATGGTGCCGGTAAGTCCACCCTGGTTCGTGTAGTACTTGGGCTGGTAGCCCCGGATGAAGGTGTTATCAAGCGCAGCGGAAAACTTCGCATCGGCTATGTGCCACAAAAACTGTATCTCGATACCACTTTACCTTTAACTGTCAGCCGTTTTTTGCGTTTGCGCCCTGCCACCCACAAAGAAGATATTCTTCCCGCGCTTAAGCGCGTTCAGGCGGGCCATCTCATTGATGCGCCAATGCAAAAACTCTCTGGTGGCGAAACGCAAAGAGTACTGCTCGCCCGTGCACTGCTAAATAAACCACAATTACTGGTGCTGGATGAACCCACGCAGGGCGTGGATGTAAACGGGCAGGTGGCACTTTATGACCTTATCGATCAACTGCGCCGCGAACTGAACTGCGCGGTGCTGATGGTTTCACATGATCTGCATCTTGTGATGGCCAAAACCGACGAGGTGCTTTGTTTAAATCACCATATCTGCTGCTCTGGTACACCTGAAAGCGTTTCTATGCATCCGGAGTTCATTTCAATGTTTGGCACTCGTGGAGCTCAACAGCTGGGGATTTATCGCCACCAACACAATCACCGCCACGATCTACAGGGGCGAATTATTCTGCGCCGGGGAAATGGCACTCATGATTGAATTATTGTTACCCGGCTGGCTTGCCGGAGTTATGTTGGCCTGTGCTGCAGGTCCGTTGGGATCATTTGTAGTCTGGCGTCGAATGTCCTATTTTGGCGATACGCTGGCTCACGCATCACTGTTAGGTGTCGCCTTCGGCCTGTTGCTGGATGTTAATCCATTTTATGCAGTCATTGCCGTTACGCTACTGCTGGCTGGCGGGCTGGTATGGCTGGAAAAGCGACCGCAACTGGCGATTGATACATTGCTGGGAATTATGGCTCATAGCGCCCTTTCTCTTGGGCTGGTGGTCGTGAGTTTAATGTCTAACATTCGCGTCGATCTTATGGCGTATTTGTTTGGGGATTTACTGGCAGTAACACCGGAAGATCTTATCTCCATCGCTATTGGCGTAATCATTGTATTAGGGATTCTCTGCTGGCAATGGCGTAACTTGCTGTCGATGACGATTAGCCCGGATCTGGCGTTTGTTGATGGTGTGAAATTACAGCGCGTGAAATTGTTGTTGATGCTGGTGACGGCATTGACGATTGGTGTAGCGATGAAATTTGTCGGCGCGTTGATTATTACTTCGCTGCTGATTATTCCTGCAGCTACTGCGCGTCGCTTTGCCCGCACGCCGGAACAGATGGCTGGTGTCGCTGTGTTGGTGGGGATGGTGGCGGTAACTGGCGGTTTAACCTTTTCTGCGTTTTACGATACGCCCGCGGGTCCGTCGGTGGTGCTATGTGCGGCACTGCTGTTTATTATCAGTATGATGAAAAAGCAGGCCAGCTAATTTAAACCTAAAATGTCGGATGCGATGTGAACGTCTTATCCGACTTAAGGTATCGTTATTTCTGACACGGCCTGATAAAACGCGTACAGCGTCGCATCAGGCACTTTGCACAATTGTCGGATTAGGCTTGAATGCCTTATCCGACTTACGGCATTTCTGGCGGCGTAATTCCGAAGTGGTTCCACGCCCGCACTGTCGCCATACGCCCGCGCGGTGTACGCTGCAAAAAGCCTTGCTGAATCAAATAAGGTTCCAGTACATCCTCAATGGTTTCACGTTCTTCGCCAATGGCTGCCGCCAGGTTATCCAGACCTACCGGCCCACCAAAGAACTTATCGATTACCGCCAGCAACAATTTGCGGTCCATATAATCAAAACCTTCAGCATCAACATTCAGCATATCCAGTGCCTGGGCGGCGATATCAGCCGAGATGGTGCCATCGTGCTTCACTTCGGCAAAATCGCGAACACGACGCAGCAGACGGTTGGCAATACGTGGCGTACCGCGCGCGCGACGAGCAACTTCCAGCGCGCCGTCATCACTCATCTCAAGCCCCATAAAGCGTGCACTGCGACTGACGATATATTGCAGATCTGGCACCTGATAAAACTCCAAACGTTGCACAATACCAAAACGGTCGCGCAACGGTGACGTCAGCGAACCTGCGCGCGTGGTTGCACCAATCAGGGTAAACGGCGGCAAATCAATTTTAATGGAGCGTGCCGCCGGACCTTCACCAATCATGATATCCAGTTGGTAGTCTTCCATTGCCGGATACAACACCTCTTCCACCACTGGCGAAAGACGGTGGATCTCATCAATAAACAGCACGTCATGCGGTTCAAGGTTAGTGAGCATCGCTGCCAGATCGCCCGCCTTTTCCAGCACTGGACCAGAAGTCGTGCGTAAATTCACGCCCATTTCATTGGCGACAATGTTGGCAAGCGTAGTTTTACCTAAACCCGGAGGACCAAAAATCAACAGATGATCGAGGGCATCGCCGCGCAGTTTCGCTGCTTTGATGAAAATCTCCATCTGTGAACGAACCTGCGGCTGACCAACATACTCTTCCAGTAATTTGGGGCGAATGGCGCGATCTGCTACATCTTCCGGCAAAGTGGTACCGGCAGAAATCAGACGGTCTGCTTCAATCATCCTTTACCTCATAACGCGGCGTGCAGGGCTTCGCGAATTAATGTTTCACTGCTGGCGTCAGGGCGAGCGATTTTGCTCACCATCCGGCTTGCTTCTTGTGGTTTATAGCCCAGCGCCACCAGCGCGGCAACCGCTTCCTGTTCAGCATCGTCGGTCGCCGGGCTGGCAGGTGACGTGAGTACCAGGTCGGCAGCTGGCGTAAAGAGATCGCCATGTAAACCTTTAAATCGGTCTTTCATTTCGACAATCAAGCGTTCGGCGGTTTTTTTGCCAATGCCCGGCAGTTTCACCAGTGCCCCCACTTCTTCACGCTCAACGGCATTAACGAACTGCTGCGCTGACATTCCGGAGAGGATTGCCAATGCCAGTTTAGGCCCAACGCCGTTGGTTTTGATCAACTCTTTGAACAACGTGCGCTCTTGTTTATTGTTAAAACCGTACAGCAGTTGCGCGTCTTCACGCACCACAAAGTGGGTGAAAACGATCGCTTCCTGACCCGCTTCAGGGAGTTCATAAAAACAGGTCATCGGCATATGCACTTCATAGCCTACGCCGCCCACTTCAATTAATACCAGCGGGGGTTGTTTTTCAATGATGATGCCTCTGAGTCTGCCTATCACATGACGCTCCTGCGTAATGAATCAAAGATAATGCTGTATGATAAAAAAATGCTGGATAGATATCCAGCGAAGGATGAAGAAAACTTGCGAGGCGTCCCGATGATCTGAAAAATGACGCAGTATAATTTATTCTACAGGTTATATTGGAAGCAAATATTTAAATATTACATATTCAGTGAAGAAATGCGTAATAAAAATATACATTGCGCCTCCTGAAAAAATAAATTTTTTATGCTATTACGTATATTCATATCTATTTCAATGGAATGACAACGTGAATATTAATTGCCCTGCTGAATATGAAATTGGTGATATCGTCTTTACATGTATAGGTGCTGCCTTATTTGGTCAAATATCAGCTGCATCAAATTGCTGGAGTAATCACGTCGGGATCATTATCGGTCATAACGGTGAAGACTTCCTGGTTGCAGAAAGCCGGGTTCCCCTTTCAACCATCACCACGCTATCTCGTTTTATTAAACGTTCTTCTAATCAACGCTATGCTATAAAGCGATTAGACGCTGGGCTGACAGAACAACAAAAAAAACGAATTGTTGAACAGGTTCCCTCCCGGCTACGCAAACTTTACCACACCGGTTTTAAATACGAATCTTCCCGCCAGTTCTGTTCAAAATTCGTTTTTGATATTTATAAAGAGGCGCTATGTATTCCGGTGGGTGAAATAGAGACGTTTGGAGAACTGTTAAATAGCAATCCGAATGCAAAACTCACTTTCTGGAAATTCTGGTTCTTAGGTTCTATTCCGTGGGAGCGTAAAACCGTCACGCCAGCCAGTTTGTGGCATCATCCGGGTTTGGTGTTGATTCATGCGGAGGGAGTAGAAACGCCTCAGCCTGAATTGACCGAGGCGGTATAACTTAACGCAGTCGCCCTCTCGCCAGGTTCAGCCGCGATTCGCTCATCTGCATCGCATTCTGACTAACGTGGCAGTGGGTGATGGCAATTGCCAGCGCATCAGCGGCATCCGCCTGAGGATTAGCGGGGAGTTTCAGCAAGGTGCGAACCATATGCTGCACCTGGCTTTTTTCGGCACTACCAATACCTACCACCGTTTGCTTTACCTGACGTGCCGCGTATTCAAATACCGGTAATTCCTGATTCACCGCCGCCACAATCGCCACGCCACGCGCCTGCCCCAGCTTCAAGGCCGAGTCGGCATTTTTAGCCATAAAGACTTGTTCAATGGCGAAATAATCAGGCTGGAACTGGGTGATGATTTCCGTCACGCCCGCATAGATGAGCTTAAGACGAGACGGTAAATCATCCACTTTGGTGCGTATACATCCGCTACCCAGGTAGGACAGCTGCCTGCCCACCTGGCGGATGACGCCATAGCCGGTCACGCGCGAACCCGGGTCAATGCCGAGAATAATAGCCATCACGCGTCTCCGTTTGCTGTTTAGCAGGCCTCATCAGAGAGTCGCTGCAACCTCATCAGAGATTTCACCGTTATGGTAAACTTCCTGCACGTCGTCGCAATCTTCCAGCATATCGATCAGACGCATCAGTTTCGGTGCGGTTTCTGCATCCATATCAGCTTTGGTGGACGGGATCATGGAAACTTCCGCGCTGTCTGCTTTCAGACCTGCCGCTTCCAGAGCGTCGCGTACTTTGCCCATTTCCTCCCATGCAGTGTAGACGTCAATCGCGCCATCATCATAGGTCACAACGTCTTCAGCACCTGCTTCCAGTGCTGCTTCCATGATGGTGTCTTCATCGCCTTTCTCGAAGGAGATCACGCCTTTTTTGCTGAACAGATAGGCTACGGAACCATCAGTACCGAGGTTACCGCCACATTTGCTGAATGCGTGACGCACTTCAGCAACCGTACGGTTGCGGTTATCAGACAGACATTCAATCATGATTGCCGTGCCGCCAGGACCGTAACCTTCGTAGATGATGGTTTCCATGTTTGCATCATCATCACCACCCACACCACGGGCAATTGCGCGGTTCAGGGTGTCACGGGTCATGTTGTTAGACAGTGCTTTATCAATGGCTGCTCGCAGACGCGGGTTAGCATCCGGATCGCCACCGCCCAACTTAGCCGCGGTTACCAGCTCACGAATGATTTTAGTGAAGATTTTACCGCGCTTAGCATCCTGCGCAGCTTTACGATGTCTGGTGTTGGCCCATTTACTATGACCTGCCATAAAAATATCTCCAGGTAGCCCTGCCTGTTCAGGCAGCGTTAATTACAAACTGTTCAATCGCCTGCCGGTTGCTCCAGGACTTAGTGAGCGCCGCCGCAGCATGCGCATCAAGCCACTTGTAGGCCAGATGTTCAGTGAAAACGATCTGACGCTCGTGCGGAAGTGCAAGACAGAACCAAGATTCCGTATTACGCGTTACGCCCGGCGCATAGCGATGACGTAAATGTGAAAAAATTTCAAACTCCACCGTGCGCTGACAGTCAATTAAGGTCAGTTGTTCAGCGACAACATCAATGGTGACCTCTTCCTTTACTTCGCGCATGGCGGCTTGCGGCGCGGTTTCCCCCTCTTCCACGCTGCCGGTTACCGACTGCCAGAAATCGGGATCATCACGCCGCTGTAACATCAGCACCCGTTTCGTATCTTGCGCATAAATAACCACCAGAATAGAAACGGGACGCTTATAAGTCATATCAATTATTCTCTGCCTTCTTCACAACCTGAATGCTCAGCTCGGACAGGGCAGTCGGGTTAGCAAAGCTTGGCGCTTCGGTCATCAGACACGCTGCCGCCGTGGTTTTCGGGAAGGCGATAACGTCACGGATGTTGTCGGTACCGGTCAGCAGCATGGTCAGACGGTCAAGACCGAATGCCAGACCTGCGTGCGGCGGAGTACCGTATTTCAGGGCGTCGAGCAGGAAGCCGAATTTCTCGCGCTGTTCCTCTTCGTTGATCCCCAGAATACCAAACACCGTCTGCTGCATATCACCATTATGGATACGCACAGAACCACCGCCCACTTCGTAACCATTGATGACCATATCGTAAGCGTTCGCCACCGCATTTTCCGGTGCAGCTTTCAACTCTGCCGCCGTCATGTCTTTCGGTGAGGTGAACGGATGGTGCATTGCCGTCAGGCCGCCTTCACCGTCGTCTTCAAACATCGGGAAGTCGATAACCCACAGCGGTGCCCATTTGCTTTCGTCGGTCAGACCAAGGTCTTTACCCACTTTCAGACGCAATGCGCCCATCGCGTCGGCAACAATTTTCTTGTTATCGGCACCGAAGAAAATCATATCGCCATCTTGCGCGGCAGTACGATCCAGGATGGCTTCGATGATTTCAGCGTTGAGGAACTTCGCTACCGGACTGTTGATACCTTCCAGACCTTTCGCACGTTCGTTAACTTTGATGTACGCCAGACCTTTCGCGCCGTAGATTTTAACGAAGTTACCGTATTCGTCGATCTGCTTACGGGTCAGCGATGCGCCACCCGGAACACGCAGAGCAGCAACGCGGCCTTTCGGATCGTTCGCCGGACCTGCGAATACCGCGAACTCAACGGATTTCAGCAGATCAGCAACGTCAGTCAGTTCCATCGGGTTACGCAGATCCGGTTTATCAGAACCATAACGGCGTTCTGCTTCCGCAAAGGTCATTACAGGGAAATCACCGAGATCCACGCCCTTCACTTCCAGCCACAAATGGCGTACCAGCGCTTCCATCACTTCACGCACTTGCGGCGCGGTCATGAAAGAGGTTTCCACATCGATCTGGGTGAATTCAGGCTGACGATCAGCACGCAGGTCTTCGTCACGGAAGCATTTTACAATCTGATAGTAGCGGTCAAAACCAGACATCATCAGCAGCTGTTTGAACAGCTGTGGAGACTGCGGCAGTGCGTAGAATTTCCCTTTGTGCACACGAGAAGGCACCAGGTAGTCACGCGCGCCTTCCGGCGTGGCTTTGGTCAGCATCGGAGTTTCGATGTCGAGGAAGCCGTGGTCATCCATGAAACGGCGCACCAGGCTGGTGATTTTAGCGCGGGTTTTCAGGCGCTGAGCCATTTCCGGACGACGCAGGTCGAGGTAGCGGTATTTCAGTCGCGCTTCTTCGGTGTTGACGTGGTTAGAGTCAAGCGGCAGAACGTCTGCGCGGTTGATGATGGTCAGCGAGGAGGCCAGCACTTCGATTTCGCCGGTCGCCATATCGCGGTTGATATTTTTTTCGTCACGCGCACGTACGGTGCCCGTGACCTGAATGCAGAACTCATTACGCAGTTCAGAGGCCAGCTTTAACGCGTCCGCACGATCCGGATCGAAAAATACCTGCACGATACCTTCGCGGTCGCGCATATCGATGAAGATCAGGCTACCAAGATCACGACGACGGTTGACCCAACCACACAGAGTCACCTGCTGCCCCACGTGGGACAAACGGAGCTGTCCACAATATTCTGTACGCATGAGATATCCCTTAACTTAGCTGCCGGCGGATGCCCCCTGCTGCGCAGGTGACCAAGTCGCAGCGTTAGCTGTATGTCACAACTGAATGAAAAAAGGCGGCTATTATACTGGAAATTCTGCCGCACCGTAAGAGCCTGGCCCGCGCTGGAACGCCTCGTTACCACTTTATATCGGGCCTGAAATCAGACTCTACGCCAGTTTGCTATAAAGGTGTTGCCCGAACTCATAAAAATTAACAAAATTTGTCGTTCCGCCATCGGCTAATCGCATTAAGGTGAAAGGCACGATTTTGTTTTATCAGGAGACAATATGCTTGAACTGAATGCTAAAACCACTGCGCTGGTGGTAATTGACTTACAAGAAGGCATCTTACCTTTTGCCGGTGGTCCTCATACTGCCGATGAGGTGGTTAATCGGACAGGGAAGCTGGCGGCGAAATTTCGCGCGAACGGTCAGCCCGTGTTTCTGGTGCGCGTTGGCTGGTCTGCCGATTACGCGGAAGTATTAAAACAGCCGGTTGATGCCCCCTCCCCCGCTAAAGTGTTACCCGAAAATTGGTGGCAACATCCTGCTGCATTAGGTGCAACCGACAGCGACATCGAAATCATCAAACGTCAATGGGGTGCGTTTTACGGTACGGATCTGGAGTTGCAGTTACGCCGCCGGGGTATCGATACAATAGTGTTATGTGGGATCTCGACCAATATCGGTGTTGAATCCACCGCCCGCAATGCCTGGGAACTCGGTTTTAATCTGGTGATTGCCGAAGACGCCTGTAGCGCCGCCAGTGCCGAGCAGCACAATAACAGCATTAACCATATCTACCCACGCATCGCCCGTGTGCGTAGGGTGGAAGAGATCCTCAACGCATTATGATTTACATCGGTCTGCCGCAGTGGTCGCATCCTAAATGGGTTCGGTTGGGGATCACCAGCCTGGAAGAGTATGCCCGCCACTTTAACTGCGTGGAGGGCAACACCACGCTATACGCTATGCCGAAACCCGAGGTTGTCCTGCGCTGGCGTGAGCAGACCACAGATGACTTCCGCTTCTGCTTTAAGTTTCCAGCGACCATTTCGCATCAGGCAGCATTACGGCATTGCGATGATTTAGTGGCAGAATTTTTAACCCGTATGTCACCGCTGGCTCCGCGCATTGGGCAATACTGGCTGCAACTGCCTGCCAAATTCGGCCCACGGGAACTGCCTGCGCTTTGGCATTTTCTCGACTCTCTTCCCGGCGAGTTTAATTATGGTGTGGAAGTCCGCCATCCACAGTTTTTCGCCAAAGGGGAAGAGGAACAAACGCTTAATCGCGGTTTACATCAGCGCGGCGTTAATCGGGTGATTTTAGACAGCCGCCCGGTTCATGCAGCACGTCCACACAGTGAAGCCATTCGCGACGCTCAACGAAAAAAACCTAAAGTTCCGGTACATGCTGTACTGACGGCGACAAATCCGCTGATTCGTTTTATCGGTAGTGATGATATGACGCAAAACCGGGAATTATTTCAGATCTGGTTACAAAAATTAGCGCAGTGGCATCAGACCACTACGCCTTATCTTTTTTTACATACGCCAGATATTGCCCAGGCACCGGAACTGGTACATACCCTGTGGGAAGACTTACGTAAAACGCTTCCAGAGATCGGAGCAGTTCCGGCTATTCCACAGCAATCTTCTCTTTTCTGAATTTGCCACCTATCATAGACAGGTGCCATCGGCCATTTTAAAGGGAGTTTGTATGGTAAGCGCGCTGTATGCCGTTTTAAGTGCGTTGTTATTAATGAAGTTCTCTTTTGATGTCGTTCGCCTGCGAATGCAGTACCGCGTTGCCCTGGGTGACGGTGGTTTTAGCGAGCTGCAAAGCGCTATTCGTATTCATGGCAATGCGGTGGAATATATTCCCATCGCTATTATCCTTTTATTGTTAATGGAGATGAATGGCGCAGAAACCTGGATGGTGCATATTTGTGGCATCATTTTGCTAATGGGCCGTCTAATGCACTATTACGGTCTGCATCATCATCTGTTTCGCTGGCGGCGCTCCGGCATGAGCGCCACCTGGTGTGCGCTGTTGCTGATGGTGCTGGCGAATCTTTGGTATATGCCCTGGGAGTTGGTTTTCTCCCTGCGTTAGCGCACAATACGCCACTTTCTTTTTCCCGGATTTTTACGTTATGTCTCACCGCGACACGCTATTTTCTGCCCCTATCGCCAGACTGGGCGACTGGACCTTTGATGAACGGGTAGCCGAAGTCTTCCCGGATATGATCCAGCGTTCCGTTCCCGGTTACTCCAATATTATTTCCATGATTGGTATGTTAGCCGAACGCTTCGTTCAACCTGGTACGCAGGTTTACGATCTGGGTTGTTCTCTGGGCGCGGCGACGCTCTCAGTGCGTCGCAACATTCATCATGATAATTGCAAAATTATCGCCATCGACAACTCCCCGGCGATGATTGAACGCTGCCGTCGTCATATTGACGCCTATAAAGCCCCTACGCCAGTAGACGTTATTGAAGGTGATATTCGTGATATCGCCATTGAAAATGCATCAATGGTGGTGCTGAATTTTACCCTGCAATTCCTGGAACCTTCCGAGCGTCAGGCGTTACTGGATAAAATTTATCAAGGGCTGAACCCGGGCGGTGCGCTGGTGCTTTCGGAAAAATTCAGTTTCGAAGATGCCAAAGTTGGTGAATTGCTGTTCAACATGCACCACGACTTTAAACGTGCCAACGGTTACAGCGAACTGGAGATCAGCCAGAAGCGCAGCATGCTGGAAAATGTGATGCTAACCGATTCTGTGGAAACCCATAAAGCTCGCCTGCATCAAGCCGGTTTTGAACATAGCGAGCTGTGGTTCCAGTGCTTTAACTTTGGTTCACTGGTGGCATTAAAAGCAGAGGACGCTGCATGATCGACTTTGGTAACTTTTATTCTCTGATTGCCAAAAATCATCTTTCACACTGGCTGGAAACGCTGCCCGCGCAGATTGCCAGCTGGCAGCGCGAACAGCAGCACGGTCTGTTTAAACAGTGGTCCAATGCGGTGGAATTTCTGCCTGAAATTAAACCGTATCGTCTTGATTTACTACATAGCGTGACGGCAGAAAGCGAAGAGCCACTGAGCGCCGGGCAGATTAAGCGCATTGAAACACTGATGCGCAACCTCATGCCGTGGCGCAAAGGGCCGTTTTCACTGTATGGCGTGAACATCGATACCGAATGGCGTTCTGACTGGAAATGGGATCGTGTTCTGCCCCATCTTTCTGATTTAACCGGGCGCACCATTCTTGATGTCGGCTGCGGCAGCGGTTATCACATGTGGCGCATGATTGGCGCAGGCGCACATCTGGCGGTGGGTATCGACCCTACGCAACTGTTTCTGTGCCAGTTTGAAGCGGTGCGTAAACTGCTGGGTAACGATCAGCGCGCGCATCTGTTGCCCTTAGGTATTGAACAACTTCCGGCGCTGAAAGCCTTTGATACCGTCTTTTCGATGGGCGTGCTTTACCATCGCCGTTCGCCGCTGGAGCATCTCTGGCAGTTGAAAGATCAACTGGTAAATGAAGGTGAACTGGTGCTGGAAACGCTGATTATTGATGGCGATGAAAACACGGTGCTGGTACCAGGCGATCGTTACGCGCAAATGCGTAATGTCTATTTCATCCCGTCAGCCCTGGCGTTGAAAAACTGGCTGAAGAAGTGTGGTTTTGTTGATATCCGCATTGCGGATGTGAGCGTTACCACGACCGAAGAGCAGCGACGCACCGAATGGATGGTCACCGAGTCTCTGTCCGATTTCCTCGACCCACATGATCCGGGTAAAACGGTGGAAGGCTATCCTGCGCCTAAACGCGCGGTACTGATTGCGCGCAAGCCATGATAAAAAAAGGCCCCTGTTGAAATTGCAGGGGCCTGGTACGAGCAAGCATCATATTGGGCGACATGATGCAACGGTAAAAATCATTTGGCCTGATGGCGCACGATGATTCCTTTCATTTCAGCAACCGCCGCCCCGTCTACGACATACCGCGAATACTCATCCGCGTGTGCATCTGATGACATGGACAATCCTTGATTGCGATAACGCATTGGTGAGGTTTGCCACATTCCAGCGGAACTATGAACTTCCAGCACCCCGGCATTGAGAAGTTGCTGCAGATTAGCTGCACGAACTCCTGCTCCGGCCATAATGCTTATGGCATCAGTTTGGGCAATAAGTTCCATAATTATTGATAAACCTTGCACTGCATCAGATTTTTGCCCTGATGTTAGTACCCGTGCTACACCAAGATCACGTAAATTGTTTAATGTTTTTAATGGATTAGCACACATATCGAAGGCCCGGTGAAATGTCACGGCTAATGGGCCTGCTGCTGCCATGATTTGCGCCATTCGCGGCATATCGACGTTACCGTCTTCATCCAGAACTCCAGTAACCAGGCCAGGGAAACCCAACTCCCGGACCGTTCGTACATCTTCAAGTATGGCGGCAAATTCGCCGTCGCTGTAACAAAAGTCGCCTCCGCGCGGGCGAATGATTGGGTGAACGGGGATCGTAACATGCTGGCGAACAGATTTAAGTACCCCTAAGGATGGAGTCAGCCCGCCCTCTTTCGGTGCAGCACATAGCTCAATGCGATCCGCACCGTTACGTTGCGCACTCAAAGCACACTCAAGGCTGTAACAGCAAATTTCCAGTAAAGCCATACACACTCCTTTTATGCTGTCCGCTCGCTGGCAACAATTTCTTCAATTGACCAGGGGTGAAATTTAATGGTGGTTTTGCCATCGGTCACTGCCAGTGTCGGATTTGGCAATCGCTCATGCTCACCTTTCGGTGAACTGGTTTTCACAGAGATCCCTGGTTGGCTTAAGCCCTCATCAGAAAGCAACGCCAGTGCTCGGGCATTAAGTGTCTCAGCGGCTCCTGGCAGAACGATCTCTATATGCTCCCATCCTTCATGAGGATAACGCTTCTCTCCTGGCCAGGGCAGTTCCACAATATTCAATTGCCAGTGAGCAACATTCACTGGTTCGTGTAATTTAAATAAGCAGATAGGACGGCCATTAATGATATTTTCTGATAGCAGCTCCCCACACTGTTCCAGCCCACGACGCCAGCGTTCTGCTGTAGTATTTTGATGGCAGCGTAATGAAATATGATCGGCGACAAGTGGCGTGATATCCAGCCCCACGCGCGTGGAAAGTTCTGTTAACGCCGCGGTGAATCGCGGCAGATCAGCTGAAATATCATGCAGTTCGTCAATGGTTTGCCAGTTCGCCATAAAATAGACTCGTTTTCTTTACTAAAGCCGCTAATTTACTCTGTTGTGCCGCACCAACCAACTGCTGATTTTTAACAGCAACGGCTGAATGCTTATGCACCTTTTTGTTGTTGATATTTGGCCCATTGAGCAGTACCTCCAGTGCTGACGGCAACGGGCATTTGCAGTATACTCGCGGCCTAATTTCTTAAACTGATGCGGGTGAACAGACTCGCTTCATCAACGTAAGGTATTCCGGTGAATATTCAGGCTCTTCTCTCAGAAAAAGTCCGTCAGGCCATGATTGCGGCAGGCGCGCCTGCGGATTGCGAACCGCAGGTTCGTCAGTCAGCAAAAGTTCAGTTCGGCGACTATCAGGCTAACGGCATGATGGCAGTTGCTAAAAAACTGGGTATGGCACCGCGACAATTAGCAGAGCAGGTGCTTACTCATCTGGATCTTAACGGTATCGCCAGCAAAGTTGAGATCGCGGGTCCTGGCTTTATTAACATTTTCCTTGATCCGACATTCCTCGCTGAAAACGTTCAGCAGGCGCTAAAATCTGATCGTCTTGGTGTCGCAACGCCCGAAAAACAGACCATTGTGGTTGACTACTCCGCACCAAACGTGGCGAAAGAGATGCACGTCGGTCATCTGCGTTCCACCATCATTGGTGACGCGGCAGTGCGTACCCTGGAGTTCCTCGGTCACAAAGTGATTCGTGCTAACCACGTCGGTGACTGGGGTACTCAGTTCGGTATGCTGATTGCCTGGCTGGAAAAACAGCAGCAGGAAAATGCCGGTGAAATGGCCCTGGCTGACCTTGAAGGTTTCTACCGTGACGCGAAAAAACATTACGACGAAGATGAAGAGTTCGCCGAGCGCGCACGTAACTATGTGGTAAAACTGCAAAGTGGTGATGAGTATTTTCGTGAGATGTGGCGCAAACTGGTCGACATCACCATGACTCAGAACCAAATCACCTATGATCGTCTGAACGTGACGCTGACTCGTGATGACGTAATGGGCGAAAGCCTCTACAACCCGATGCTACCGGGAATTGTGGCTGATCTGAAAGCCAAAGGTCTGGCAGTAGAAAGTGAAGGTGCAACTGTCGTATTCCTTGATGAGTTCAAAAACAAGGAAGGCGATCCGATGGGCGTTATCATTCAGAAGAAAGATGGCGGCTATCTCTACACCACCACCGATATTGCCTGCGCGAAATATCGTTACGAGACGCTACATGCCGATCGCGTACTCTATTACATCGACTCCCGTCAGCACCAGCACCTGATGCAGGCGTGGGCGATTGTTCGTAAAGCTGGCTATGTGCCGGAATCTGTGCCGCTGGAACATCATATGTTTGGCATGATGCTGGGCAAAGATGGTAAACCGTTCAAAACCCGTGCTGGCGGTACAGTGAAACTGGCGGATCTGCTGGATGAAGCACTGGAGCGTGCACGCCGTCTGGTGGCAGAGAAGAACCCGGATATGCCAGCTGACGAACTGGAAAAACTGGCCAATGCAGTCGGTATCGGTGCGGTGAAATATGCTGATCTTTCCAAAAACCGTACTACTGACTATGTCTTCGACTGGGACAATATGTTGGCGTTCGAAGGTAACACCGCGCCGTATATGCAATATGCATACACTCGTGTGCTTTCCGTTTTCCGCAAAGCAGAAATTGCTGAAGAAGAACTGGCAGCAGCTCCGGTGATTATCCGTGAAGACCGCGAAGCGCAACTGGCTGCGCGTCTGCTGCAGTTTGAAGAGACTCTCACCGTGGTTGCCCGTGAAGGTACACCGCACGTGATGTGTGCTTATCTGTATGATCTGGCTGGTCTGTTCTCAAGTTTCTACGAACACTGCCCGATCCTCAGCGCAGAAAACGAAGAAGTACGTAACAGCCGTCTGAAGCTGGCATTGCTGACTGCTAAGACGCTGAAACTGGGTCTGGATACGCTGGGTATTGAAACAGTAGAACGCATGTAAACGTGTTCTGCGTCAAAAAGCCGATGTCAGCAACATCGGCTTTTTGACAAAGTGTACTTTGTTTATGCCGGATGCGGCATTAATGCCTTGTCCGGTAAATAAAACTATGTCCATTCAATATATTGCAGAGACTATGTCGTCCTGATAAACGCAGCGCATCAGGCAACTCTGCATTAGTCATCAGTCTCGTTATTTTATTATCTGTGATAATTCACAATCACTTCATTACGTTGAACTTTGAGCGGTGGAATTAACCGTCCACCGCCAGGCACTTCCCAGATAAAACGTAGTGGTTCTAAAGCGGGTACGCCAGAAAATGCCACTGTTGTTCCGCTTTGCCCGTCTAATTCGACACACCGGGATTGTGAGCACAAACGTACACGAAGCCCCGTTGGCGTCGGGCCAATCAGCTGATAGCGCCAGGCTACCAGCGTCATCACTCCCGACACAGGCTGTCGTGCTGCCAGTGGTGTTGATGACATTGACTCCCCACGATGATGTAACGTAATGCCAAAGCTGCTGGCCTGCCACATTCCTTCGCCAGCAGCCTTGGCAACCAGTGGAAATAACAATATTGCCAGTAACTTACGCATTATTTCCCGCCAATCGTTGCCGTCATGCGGATCTGTCGATTATCCGCAAGTTCCAGATTCGACAGCACCACCAGTTGTGGCAGGCTACGGCGTAAAAAGCGAGAGAGCAGCGGACGTAGCGCATGATTTACCAGCAGTACAGGCGGTGCGCCAAGTGTTTCCTGGCGAGACAACGCCTCCTGAGTTTGCGCCAGTAAACGATCAGCCAACCCAGGCTCCAGTCCGCCACCACCCTGTAAAGCCTGCAATAGCAGACGTTCAAGCGCAACATCAAGTCCGATAACCTGCACTTCATTATTACCAGGAAACCAGCGTTGAGTAATCGCTCGCCCCAGCGCCACACGCACAACGGCAGTTAACTCGTGAGGATCGCTCTGAACGGGAGCATGTTCAGCCAGTGTTTCGAGGATAGTACGCATATCACGAATCGGTACTTTCTCATCCAGCAGATTTTGCAACACTTTGTGGAGTGTGGTGAGCGTGATAACGCCAGGAACCAGATCTTCCGTCAACTTCGGCATTTCCTGCGTAACGCGGTCCAGCAACTGTTGCGCCTCCTGGCGACCAAACAGTTCCGCAGCATATAACCCAAGCAGATGGTTAAGATGAGTAGCCACTACAGTGCTGGCTTCGACTACCGTATATCCCTGAATCTGCGCTTGTTCTTTCAGTGCACTTTCAATCCAGATAGCACTTAAACCAAATGCCGGATCAACGGTTTGTTCGCCTGGCAGCGTACCTGCCGCTGTCCCAGGGTTAATGGCCAGCCAGCGCCCCGGATAAGCATCGCCACTGCCAATTTCTACCCCTTTCATCAAAATGCGATACCGTGCCGGTTGTAAATCCATATTGTCGCGAATGTGCACTACCGGTGGCAGAAAGCCCATATCCTGAGCGAATTTCTTGCGGATACTACGAATGCGCCCCAATAGCTCGCCATCCTGTTGCATATCCACCATCGGGATCAGACGGTATCCCACTTCCATTCCGAGCGAATCTTCCAGTTGCACGTCATTCCATGTCGCTTCCATTACTGAATTATTTTCCGGCATTTTTATCGGTTGTGGTTCAGCAGGTGCCTTTTGTTCCTGACCACGAATCCACCATGCCAGTGCCAGAAGCCCGGCAGTAAACAGCAAAAACACCAGATTCGGCATTCCTGGCACCAGGCCGAGCAAGCCAAGAACGGCTGCGCAGAGCAACATCACCCGAGGGTTACTGAACAGCTGTTTGACCATCTGTTCGCCAACATCCTGATCGGTGCTGACACGAGTAACAATCACCCCTGCCGCCGTGGAGATCACCAGAGCCGGAATTTGTGCGACCAGACCATCACCGATAGTCAGCAGTGTGTAGCTTTCTGCGGCGTGCCCCATACTCATTCCATGTTGCAGCACCCCAACCAATAAACCACCTATCACGTTGATGACCATGATTAAGATCCCGGCGATGGCATCACCACGTACGAACTTACTCGCACCATCCATCGAACCGTAAAAATCCGCTTCCTGAGTCACTTCCGCGCGGCGTTTTTTCGCTTCATCTTCACCGATCAACCCGGCATTAAGATCAGCATCAATCGCCATCTGTTTTCCTGGCATACCATCAAGAACAAAACGCGCACCTACTTCGGCAATACGCCCCGCCCCTTTGGTGATAACCATAAAGTTGATGATGACCAGAATGATAAACACCACGATACCAATGGCGAAATTGCCACCAACCAGAAAGTGACCGAACGCTTCCACCACTTTCCCTGCCGCAGCTGCGCCTGTATGCCCTTCCATTAAAATGATACGTGTTGAAGCGACGTTAAGTGCCAGTCTTAGCAATGTGGTGAACAACAGAATTGTCGGAAACGCGGCAAAGTCGAGCGTGCGCTGGGTAAACATCGCCACCAGCAGCACCATTATCGATAGCGCGATATTAAAGGTGAACAACAAGTCGAGGATAAACGCTGGCAATGGCAGCACCATCATCGACAAAATCAGCAAGATGAGGATGGGTCCGGCGAGGATCTGCCATTGTGTTGATTTCAGGTTGCCGGGCAAGCGCAGCACGGAGGCCAGATTAGTCATCGGTCGTTTTCTCGTTGATAAAATCCAGTGCCTCTGGCACCGGGAGGTTTGCAGGTTTTACCGGGCGTTGTCCACCGGCAATACGCCAACGCTTTAATTGCCATACCCACGCCAGCACCTCTGCTACGGCAGCATACAGTTGACCGGGGATTTGCTGGCCAATTTCGGCATGGCGATATAGCGCACGCGCCAGAGGTGGCGCTTCCAGTGTTGGAATATGGTGTTCGGCCGCAATTTCCCGAATACGCAGCGCCACCAGCCCTGCCCCTTTGGCAATCACTTTTGGTGCGCTCATTTTGTTTTCGTCGTATTGCAGTGCCACAGAATAGTGCGTCGGGTTATTGACGATAACATCAGCCTGGGGCACATCATTCATCATTCGTCGTCGGGCAGCGGCCCGCTGCATTTGACGGATACGGCCTTTAACGTGTGGGTCGCCTTCGCTTTGTTTAAACTCATCGCGAATATCCTGGCGTGACATGCGAAGTTTCTTAAGATGGCTGAAGATTTGATAAAAAACGTCAAAACCGACCATCGGAATGACACCCAGCACCACCAGCAGTGCGCACAGGCCAACCAGATCCAACGCATTACCCATAGCGGTAATTGGCGATTGCGCCATCAGGCGCATCATCTCTGGCCACTTATGCCATAAGTAAAACCCGGCTACGCACCCCACCAATGTTGATTTGAGGATCGCTTTTAATAACTCTGCTCCGGTCTGGGCAGAAAACATCCGTTTAATTCCTGGTAACGGATTCAGTTTAGAGAATTTCGGTTGTAACGATTTGCCACTAAAAATTAATCCTCCCAGCAAAACCGGAGAGATCAACGCCACCAGCACGACGCCAGTAATCAGCGGCAATAGCGCCATCATCGCTTGTTTAATCAGCAGAATAATTTGCCCAAGGATCAGATTTGGATCGTTAATCAGATGATGGTCAAAGTGCAAACCTGCCGATAACATCGCAGCAAGCTGCCGTGCCAGTGATTCGCCGCCAAACCAAATGACACAAACACCGACCAGTAAGATCAGCATCGACGTGAGTTCACGGGAACGCGGGATTTGCCCTTCTTCCCTGGCTTTTTCCAGTCGGTGAGGTGTGGGGGCTTCTGTTTTGTCGTCGCTCTCGTCAGACACGCGGCAGATCCTGGTAATAAAGATATGCCAATGATGCCAGACCTGCGCGTAGTCAATGGCAAGAGTAAGAGGTGAAATAGGTGGGTTTATCGACTTTTACATCTTAAAAAATAGCCGGAGAGTATAAATCTCTCCGGCCGGGATGCCATCA
Source organism: Escherichia fergusonii ATCC 35469 (assembly GCF_000026225.1). NCBI lineage: Bacteria > Pseudomonadati > Pseudomonadota > Gammaproteobacteria > Enterobacterales > Enterobacteriaceae > Escherichia > Escherichia fergusonii. Next base: position 1,236,846 of record NC_011740.1, on the reverse strand, counting down.
GTGCTGCTTATCGCACTCCACTAACGCCAGCAATAACTGGCTTAGTGCAGCGTAAAAACCAAAGCTGTCATACTGATGGCAACGCGCCGCAAACTCTGGTAACCATTGTTGCAGCGCCGTCAGTACTTTTTGCCGCAAACTGTCGATTCTTCGCGCAGGAACGGTCCCCTCTCCCAGCGAAAAATGCAGATGACTCAACAACTCGAGATAGATCGCCAGATGATCTGCCGGTTCGTTGAAATTGCCGCTGGTTTCCATCCCTGCCTCAACTAACAAGCGTTTAATCTCTTGCTCGTCCTGTTTGTAGGCCGATGCATACGGCAGCGCCGCTTGTTTGTCGGTCATCAGAAACAGGCCGCAAAAGTCAGCGGCCAGTTCCAGACGAGCGTCGTCACGCACTGTCAGAGCGGCAATTTTAGTTTCCAGCTCGTTCACCGCCGCAGTGAGCGGCGGTTCGCTTTTTAGCAACGAAAACCATTCAGCCATCTGCGCACTGGCGATCTGCGTCAGTTGTTCATCGTCCAGCTCACGGGAGAACAACTGCGCCAGCCAGGCGTAGACACAGGCAATCTGTTGTGCTGTCAGCGTGGTCATGATTTCACCTGCGACGCGGGAACATATTCGCACTGCGCCACCATCTCAACGGGGCCATTAAACGCCGTCACCTGCTCCACTGTTCCGTTGTACTTCTCAATTTCCACCAGCGTGGTATGCGCACTGGTCGCCTGCGCCAGCTGCGAAGTACCGATGTCGATAGTCAACACGTTGGGGTTACCGTATTTGCACAGCGCACCAGGCTCACCGCCTTTATCTGGATCGTACCATGCCCCTTCGTGAATTCGTGCCACGCCGGGTGCATAGCGGTCAGAAACCACTGCTCCAGCCAACACCTGACCACGAGCGTTAAAGACGCGCACCACATCACCGTTACGAATACCGCGCGCACTGGCATCCTGCGGGCTAATAAATACTGGCTCTTTACCCGCAACCGTATATTGCTGACGCAAAGTTTCCGACTCACATAACTGCGAGTGAAGTCGGAAATCCGGATGCACAGATTGCAGATGCAACGGATACTTCTGCGAGCCGGGCCCACCGTGGGAGCGTTCGATTTTCTCAAACCACATCGGATGCCCCTGACAATCGTCGTAGTTCATATCGGCGATGGTTTTTGAGTAGATCTCAATCAGGCCACTCGGCGTGCCCAGCGGTTCGAGATCCGGATCTTCGCGGAATGCCTGGTGGCGAACAAACATCTGCGGATGGTCAAACTCGACGTACTCTTTCTTATTCCAGAAGTCATCAAACGCTGGTAGATGAACACCGCGTCCTTTGCCCTGTTGTACACCTTCCTGCCAGATGCGTTTCAGCCAGCCCATTTCGTCCAGCCCTTCGGTAAAGGCTTCTTCACGATTAAAGCGACGGCACAGCTCGCGGAAAATATCAAAGTCGTTGCGCGCCTCAAACTGCGGCGGCACCACCTGTTTCATGGCGATGATCCCACGGTTAGAGTGGTTACCGTACTGGTCGAGATCGTTACGCTCAAACTGCGTGGTCGCAGGCAGTACGATATCGGCAAAGCGGCAGGTTGAGGTCCACTGATTATCTATAGCGATAACCGTTTCCAGCTTGCGCCAGCCTTCGATAATGCGGTTAATCTGCTGATGACGATGTAACGGGTTAGTTCCGGCAAAAATACACATTTTCAGCGGTGGCAGTTTTACCGATTTACCATTCCAGTTGATCACTTTTCCCGGTTCGAGGATCGCATCGACAAAACGGGCAATCGGAATAGTGCTGCTATAGCCTTGGTAGTCGCTGTTGTCGTGAACAGGTGGAATCGACGTAGAGCCGGAGAAACCACTCAGAATAACGCCTTTACGCCCCGGCGTGCCTGCGCCGTTATAGTGCCAGCCAAAACCGAAGCCACCACCCGGCAGGCCAATTTGCCCCAGCATCGCCGCCAGAACCACAATCATCCACGCCCACTGTTCACCGTGCTGCATACGCTGTACGCACCAACCAGCAATAATCTGCGTTCTGTTCGCCGCCATCTGCCGCGCCAGTCCACGAATGGTTTCGGCATCAATGCCAGTCAGTTTTTCAGCCCATGCGGCATCTTTCGGCTGACCGTCTTTCTCGCCCAGCAGATAGGGCAGGAACTGCTCAAAACCCACACAGTAGTTAGCGAGGAAGTTTTTGTCGTACAGGTTTTCGCTGTACAACGTATGCGCCAGCGCCAGTTGCAGCGGCACGTCAGTTTGCGGGTTAACCGCAATGTGCTTCACATGCTCGCGTCCCAGATACTCATGAGTGGATGTAACAACCGGATCGATGCTGATGACCTGAATTTCACCGGCGGCGACTTTCGCTTTCAACTGCGCGTAATATTCATAAACATCGTGATCCGGGCACCACCAGTTCGCTTGCTGGTTTTTCAGCAAATCGGAGCCCCACAGCACAATGGTTTTGCTGTTCTGCAATACCAGCGGCCAGGAGGTTTGCTGTTCATACACTTCCATTGAGCCAACTACACGCGGCAGGATCACCTGCGCAGCACCGGTGGAGTAATCCCCACCCGTACCAACGCTATTACCATGTAAGGCAATCGCTTTCGCCAACATCCCCGACGCGTTATGGAACATCCCCGTCGACTGCCAACCACTGGCGGTCAGTAAGGCACTCGGCCCGTGCGTTTTCTGCACACGTTCCAGCTCTTCATAGAACATGTCGAGGGCTTCATCCCAGCTCACGCGCACGAACCGGTTATCGCCACGCTGAGATGTGTCGCTCAGATGGCGCTTACGTAGCCAGTCCACGCGTACCATCGGATAACGAATACGCGCCGCATTGTGTACGTGATCCGGCAATCCGGCGATCATTTTCGACGGATATTTATCCAGTTCGAATGGTTTTGCCGCCACAAAGCGACCATCCTTCACCGTCGCGCGGATAGCCCCCCAGTGCGACCCGGTCAGAATGCCCTCTTTCGAGGTGACCGCCTCGGTCGCCGCTTGCGCCGCAGTCGCACGGCGCGGCGTTAACAATGACGACCCCAGCATCCCGGCGACAGTTAAGCCGCCGAGTTGTGCCAGAAAACGTCGACGTGATGCCTGAAAGAGATCGTTATTGTTCATTATTTTTCTTCCTTCTTATCGCCGTGAGCCTTACCTGCGGTATCAGACGCATTCATTTGCAGATATTTCAGCAAGGTGCGTTCTTCACGTTTATCGAGGCTGGTAAAGCCAATCATGCCGTTGAGCGTGCCAATCCAACCATTAGCGTCGAAGTGGGCGATTTCCGGTGCGCCGTGGCATTGATTACAAGTGCCGTTGTACAGCGAATCCGCATAAGCCCAGATCGGTTTGATATCGTTCACCATGTCGCCTTTCTTCATCCACGCGGTGGCCTGCAATTTGCTCCACTCGGTATTGGTGTCGGCAACGGTGGTTTTCTCCAGCGTTTTCACCTGCTGCTGAACATCGCCACGAATCGAAGCAACAAAGATGCGTTTGCCAGGGAACTGGGTGAGTACACGCTGACGTCCTGCGCTTTCCGTCCAGCCAGTGATTTCAATTTGCAGCCAGTCGCCGTCACGTTTAAGGACTTTCACTTCCGAAGCAGGCAGCAGAGAACCAGACGCTTCTTTATCGCCTTTCGCCGCATAAATCGGCTTAATATCGATGGAGTACAGCGTGTCACCACTATCATTAGCACTGGCACGCAGCTCATCGAACTGCTTACGGAAGCCACTACTCATATCAGGTAACTGGTGGGCAATACCTTTATGACAGTCGATGCAGGATTGATTATCTTTCGCTGCCACCTTCATCTGACGCGCCGCTTCAGGATGCTGCTTCGCATGATCCATCGCGTCGTAGTTATGGCAGGAGCGGCAGGTTGCCGAGTTGTTTTCTTTCATTCGCGCCCATTCACGCTCGGCAAGTTCCGCGCGTTTGGCTTCGAATTTCTCAGGTGTATCAATGGAGTGGGCAATAAAGGTCTGGTAGATGTCGTTGCTCGCTTCCAGTTTACGCTTCACCATGCCTGGAATATCCGGCGGGATATGGCAGTCATGGCATTCAGCTCGCACGCCGGAGGCGTTCTGGAAATGCACCGACTGTTTATATTCTTCATACACCGGTTGCATACTGTGGCAACTGACACAAAATTCGGTTGTGCTGGTGACTTTGATCCCCACGTGAGGTAACACAATCAGCGCAATGCCAATCACAATCCCAATAGCGACCAGCGCCAGTACCGACCAACGAGCACTGGGTCGGCGTAACGCGTTCCAGAGTTTCCGCATAATAGCCCCTGTAAAATTATGGTTTAGTGAAGCGATCTTAATAAGCAAATATGAACAGCGGCACTGGTCAGGATGAACGGCTTACGGCAGAATATGAACAGATATGAACAGAATGAGTAAAACTCTCTGATGCCACATCACATTGTTATTGTTGAAGATGAGCCGGTTACCCAGGCGCGATTACAAACCTACTTCACTCAGGAGGGGTATACGGTTTCCGTTACGGCGAGCGGTGCCGGGCTGCGTGAAATTATGCAAAACCAGCCAGTGGATTTAATTCTGCTGGATATCAATTTGCCCGATGAAAATGGCCTGATGTTAACCCGCGCCCTGCGGGAACGTTCGACGGTGGGTATTATTCTGGTTACCGGACGCAGCGATCGGATTGACCGTATTGTTGGGCTGGAAATGGGCGCAGACGATTACGTTACCAAACCGCTGGAACTGCGCGAACTGGTGGTACGGGTGAAAAATCTGCTCTGGCGAATCGACCTCGCGCGACAAGCTCAACCGCTCACTCAGGACAACTGCTATCGCTTTGCCGGTTATTGCCTGAATGTGTCGCGCCATACGCTGGAGCTTGATGGCGAACCGATTAAACTAACCCGCGCAGAGTATGAAATGTTGGTGGCATTTGTGACCAATCCGGGCGAAATTCTCAGCCGTGAACGTCTGCTGCGTATGCTTTCTGCGCGCCGGGTGGAAAACCCCGACCTGCGCACCGTCGATGTGTTAATTCGTCGTTTACGTCATAAACTCAGCGCGGATTTACTGGTGACACAACATGGCGAAGGTTATTTCTTAGCCGCTGATGTGTGCTGATAAAAATAGACCGGACGAAATCCCCCTGGTGACAGCGAGCGGCGGATATGTTCGCGGTCGGCATTTTTCGGCGTCAGGACTAAAATCGGTGGGCTGACATTATCAGACACCGATTGCCCCTGTAATTGCCTGATCGCTTGCTCAACCGCCAGTTCCCCCTGCCAGACCATTTGATCGCTGGCAGCCATGATCACTCTTCCCCGCTTTAGTCCGCGATACACCTGATGTGAAAGATAAAACGACACCACGGTCAGCGGCGTTTTCAGGTTGCGCCCTTCACCCATTGCCGCCTCTGCCGCAATCGCCGTTCCGGCCACAACGTCGATTTCTGGATGGCGCTCCAACATCTCCTGCAACAGGTTACGCTGGATTTCAATATCGTTGTCGCCGAGCGCAATATCGACAATACGCACCGGGCTTCCGGCAATGGCGGCGCGGAAACCCTCTACCATCTCCTTACTCCCCCCAGCGTTATCGGGGCCGGGCATCAACAGGACGTTCAGTGGTTTTCCGTGACTCCATTGCACCAGATATCGCCCTGGTTGATAGCCCATCTGAAACCACGGCACACCAACGCGGCTTTTCACCTGGGGAGCATCAATAGCATTTACCAGTTCGATCACCGGCAGACTTGCTACCTGCTTTTGCAGGTCGGGAAATGACGTCGTGCTACTACCGAGCAAAATGGCCTCTGCACCCCACTGTTTGCACTGGTCGATTTGTGCTTGCTGGGTAGCCAACTGGCTGTAGCCGCCTGCCTCCAGCACTTTTAAATCCACACCGTAGCGGCGAGCAGCCTCCTGCATACCATAGTTCAACGATAACCAGTATGAATCTTTCAGGCTGGGATAAAGCGCGCACAGTTTCCATGAACGTTTGGCTTTAAGCGGCGTAGAGGGTTGTACCGAGAAATGCTGCGCATCATGCCAGCGCAACAAGTTATCAGCCGAAAATCCAGGCAACATGAAAAGGGAAAGAAGTAACAATAGCAGTACGCGCATGATAGCCTCATCAATAATAAGGCTTTATGCTAGATGCATTCCGCTTTGCGACTCAACCTTTTTCACCTTAAGTACACTGACCGTGAATTTAACCCTGACCCGAAGACTCTGGATGGGCTTTGCCCTGATGGCGCTGTTAACCCTGACCAGTACCCTGGTGGGATGGTACAACCTGCGCTTTATCAGCCAGGTGGAAAAAGACAATACTCAGGCATTGATTCCTACCATGAATATGGCGCGCCAGTTGAGCGAAGCCAGCGCCTGGGAACTTTTCGCCGCCCAGAACCTGACCAGTGCCGATAACGAAAAGATGTGGCAGGCGCAGGGGCGAATGCTCACCGCACAAAGCCTGAAGATTAACGCGTTGCTGCAAGCGTTACGGGAACAAGGGTTTGACACCACCGCTATTGAACAACAGGAGCAGGAGATCTCCCGTTCGTTACGTCAACAAGGGGAACTGGTGGGGCAGCGTTTGCAACTGCGCCAGCAACAACAGCAACTCAGCCAGCAGATAGTCGCTGCTGCCGATGAGATCGCACGCCTGGCGCAAGGTCAGGCGAATAATGCGGCGACCTCTGCCGGAGCGACCCAGGCCGGGATTTACGATTTGATCGAACAACATCAGCGTCAGGCCGCAGAAAACGCACTTGATCGGCTGATTGATATCGATCTTGAGTACGTTAACCAGATGAATGAACTGCGCCTTAGCGCCCTGCGCGTGCAGCAAATGGTGATGAATCTGGGGCTGGAACAGATCCAGAAAAATGCGTCAACGCTGGAAAAGCAACTCAATAATGCGGTTAAAATTCTGCAACGTCGGCAAATACGCATTGAAGATCCAGGTGTTCGTGCACAGGTCGCGACAACGTTAACTACCGTTAGCCAATATAGCGATTTGCTGGCGCTGTATCAGCAGGACAGTGAAATCAGTCATCGCCTGCAAACTCTCGCCCAAAATAACATCGCCCAGTTCGCGCAGTTTAGTAGCGAAGTCAGTCAATTGGTCGACACCATTGAGCTGCGTAATCAGCATGGCCTGGCGCATCTGGAAAAAGCCAGTGCTCGCGGGCAATACAGCCTGTTATTGCTGGGGATAGTTTCTCTTTGCGCACTGATTCTGATCCTCTGGCGCGTGGTTTATCGCTCAGTCACGCGTCCCCTTGCCGAACAAACGCAGGCGCTGCAACGACTGCTGGACGGTGATATCAACTCCCCTTTCCCGGAAACTGCTGGCGTGCGGGAGCTGGACACCATCGGGCGGCTGATGGATGCGTTTCGCAGCAGTGTTCATGCGCTTAATCGCCACCGCGAACAGCTGGCGGCGCAGGTAAAAGCGCGCACAGCTGAATTGCAGGAGCTGGTGATAGAACACCGACAGGCACGGGCAGAAGCAGAAAAAGCCAGCCAGGCAAAATCGGCGTTTCTGGCGGCAATGAGCCATGAGATCCGCACACCGCTGTACGGTATTCTCGGCACCGCGCAACTGCTGGCGGATAATCCGGCACTTAGCACCCAGCGTGATGATTTGCGGGCAATTACCGACTCTGGCGAATCATTGTTGACCATCCTTAACGACATTCTCGATTATTCGGCTATCGAAGCGGGTGGCAAGAATGTTTCGGTCAGCGATGAGCCCTTTGAACCGCGCCCGCTGATGGAAAGTAACCTGCAATTAATGAGCGGACGGGTGAAAGGTCGCCCAATTCGCCTGGCAACGGCAATTGCCGACGATGTTCCGACCGCGTTAATGGGCGATCCGCGACGAATTCGTCAGGTCATTACCAACCTGTTGAGCAACGCCCTGCGTTTCACTGACGAAGGGCAAATTATCCTGCGTAGTCGCACTGATGGCGAACAATGGCTGCTCGAAGTCGAAGACAGCGGCTGCGGTATTGATCCCGCGAAACTGACAGAAATCTTCCAGCCATTTGTTCAGGTGAGTGGCAAACGCGGCGGCACCGGGCTGGGGCTGACTATCAGTAGCCGTCTGGCCCAGGCGATGGGTGGCGAACTGAGCGCCACCAGCACGCCGGAGGTTGGAAGCTGTTTTTGTTTACGCTTGCCGTTACGTATTGCCACTGCACCCGTGCCCAAAACAGTCAATCAGGCGGTACGTCTGGACGATTTGCGTTTGCTGTTAATTGAAGATAACCCGCTAACCCAGCGAATTACTGTCGAAATGCTGAACACCAGTGGTGCGCAGGTCGTTGCAGTAGGAAATGCCGCGCAGGCAATAGAGGCATTGCAAAATAGCGAACCGTTTGCTGCCGCACTGGTGGATTTTGATCTGCCGGATATAGACGGCATTACCCTTGCCCGGCAACTGGCACAGCAATATCCGTCACTGGTTTTGATTGGTTTTAGCGCCCATGTCATCGACGAAACACTGCGCCAGCGTACCAGTTCACTATTTCGCGGGATTATCCCTAAACCGGTGCCGCGTGAAGTGCTCGGTCAGTTACTGGCGCACTATCTCCAACTGCAAACCAGTAACGATCAACCGTTGGATATATCGCAACTCAATGAAGATGCTCAGTTAATGGGAACAAAGAAGATCCACGAATGGCTGGCATTATTTAAAGAACATACCCTGCCGCTTCTCGATGAAATCGACATTGCCCGCGCCAGTCAGGATAGCGAGAAAATAAAGCGTGCCGCGCATCAGCTAAAAAGCAGTTGCTCAAGTCTGGGAATGCGTAGCGCCAGCCAGTTATGCGCACAACTGGAGCAGCAGCCTCTGTCGGCTATTGCACTGCGAGAAGAGATTATGAAAAGTATCTCAGCACTGGAAGTCTGGATCAGCCAAAAGTTACACCCGTGATAATTCACCCCTATTAGTGACTATTGAGCGTTTAAGCAGCAACTACACTCTAAATAATTCGAGCCACGGTCCGTATTATATGAAACATGATGAGTATATAACTGATGCAGGAGATACATGATGAAACGATTGTTAGCGTTAGTCATAAGCATATTTTTTATTTCTGCTTGCTCCTCAGCCATTGAAAAACCAGCAAATAATGGCATTACTTTTAGCAATACCGCTACCTCGGTTACGCCAACAAAAGCCTTCCCAATGCGTCCTGACTATGATCCCTGGGATACCAACCCCACACCAACTCCATCACCAAAACCACCAAAACCGGAACCCAAAGAACCAACAGAACCTAAACCAACGCCTAAACCCAAAAGTTATGAAAATCATTTTTTATTAGATAATGAAACGCAGCGTAATAACTCACTTATTAACATTCAACAGAATAACGATAAGTTGATTAATCCGGGTCAACAGATGCTGGAAAATAATGGCGGGTACTAATACACAAAAACCCCAGCGATTAATGGCTGGGGTCAGATTGTTGACAAAGCGAGCTTTATTTATGCCGAATTATTGGCCTACAAAAGCATGTTAAATCAACATATTTAGCCTGATAAACATAACGCATCAGGCAATTTTATGATTACCATCCGCCTCGTCTTTTTTAGCGCTCTCAAACCGTGGCTCAAGCCATACCAGAACCAGTGACGTTATGGCGCACATCAGCAAAATGCCAACAAACCAGAGTTGATACCACATTGTTACTGCTCCTCAATAAAGTTCACTATCGTGGCGGCGAACAGTGTCTGTATTAATTCTTCCCCACAGCTTGTAGTAACTCCATAAGGTATACAGCAATACAATTGGCAGGAAGATCAATACGATAACCAACATAATACTTAATGTTTTATCACTTGATGTACAATCCCAGAGCGTCAGACTTGAAACAGGACTCACACTGGATGGCATAACAAAGGGGAAGAGTGCCACACCAGCGGTAAATATCACGCCAAACTGTGTCAGCGATGCCATGACAAATCCCCAGCCAGGGCGTTTTCGACTCAATGCAAATAACGCCAGCATTGGCCCTACCAGGCCAAGCAGCGGGAAAATCAACAATGAAATGGTGTTAAAAAAGTTGCGCATCCATGCGCCAGGCGCGATCACGACAATTTTCATTAATGGATTTGCAGGACCATTAGTATCCTGATCCAGCAGCAAATAACCGTCAATGCCTACCCACAACCAGTATCCTGCCAGCAGGAAGCAAAGCACCACTAATAGTGCACTGCGTTTGGTGGCGGATAACGCCCGCTGACGGAGGATGCCTTCTGTTTTCAATTGTAACCAGACGCCTCCCTGCATGATGACCAGGCATAGGCTGAGCGCCCCACAAAGCAGCGCAAACGGCGATAATAGCTGCCAGAAGGTACCGAAATATTCCACCCTTAATTGCGGTGTAAAAGCAAAAGGTACACCAAGAAGCAAATTGCCAAACGCCACACCAAAAACTACGGGCGGGATAACGCTACCGATAACTAACCCTGCATCCCACATTGTGCGCCAGCGTTTGTTAGCAATTTTGCCACGATAATCAAACGCAAGGGGGCGGAAGAACAATGCGCAAAGGACAAGGATCATGGCGACATAAAATCCAGAAAAAGCAGCAGCATATACTCGTGGCCAGGCAGCGAATAACGCACCACCCGCAAGAATCAACCATACCTGGTTGCCTTCCCAGTGCGCCCCAACGCTATTAATCACCACCCGGCGTTCCTCATCATCCCGGGCAACCAATGGCAGCAGGCAGCCGATCCCCATATCAAAGCCATCGGTCACCATAAAGACCACAAGGATGACACCGATCAGCAACCACCAGATAAACCGTAATGTTTCGTAATCAAACATGACTCTTTTCCTTACCCCTGTTGCTGGACGGGTTGTTCACTGTGCATTGCTCCTGGCCCGAGCCGGGCATATTTCTGCATCAGATAGACTTCTGCGATCAAAAACAGTGTGTACAGCCCAAGGATCAATCCCATTGAAAATGCCAGTTGGCCGACGGTAAGTGCAGAATGAGCCGCCCAGGTTGGCAGAATATCCTGAATCGCCCACGGCTGACGACCAAACTCAGTCATAAACCAGCCGGCTTCAATGGCAATCCAGGGTAGTGGTAAGCTCCAGAACACCATGCGTAGCACCCAACGATGTTGTTCGATGCGCCCGCGAATCGTCTGTATCAGAGCAATCAACATCACCAATAACAGTAATGAACCACAGCCAATCATGATGCGAAAACTCCAGAACACAGGGGCTACCTGAGGAATTGCGCCGCGCATGGCCGCCTGGTATTGCTCTGGCGTCACGTTATTCATATCTGGCGCGTAACGCGCCAACAACATGCCATACCCGAGGTCATCCTCAACGGCACGGAATGCGCGTAGTATGTGTGGCGAACGGTCACCCTGTGAAATTTCATTCATCAACAACCAGGCAATACGCCCTCGTTGCAAACGCGGCAAGGTTTCTGTCATTAGATTTTTCAGCCCCGGAACAGGCTTATCTAAAGAATGGGTCGCCAGTATCCCCAGCAACGCCGGAATTTTGATAGCGAAGGCATTTTTTTCCTGCTCTTGCTCAGGCCAGGCTAACAGATGAAAGGGGGCGGGAGCGGGTTCTGTTTGCCACTCCCCTTCCATTGCCGCCAGTTTCACTGGTTGTACTTTTGCTACTTCATAAGCTGAACTGTCGCCAAGTTGTAGCGTTCCCAGAATCGCTAAGGTGCCAAATACCGAACCAATGGCAAACGAGCGCAGCGCCACATCGCGTTCACGCCCACGCAGTAAATACCAGGCACTGATCGCCATAATGAACATCGCACCTGTCACATAACCGGACATAACGGTATGGACAAATTTCACCTGACTTACCGGATTGAGTACCAGATCACTAAAGCTGGTCATCTCCATACGCAAGGTTTCAAGATTAAATTGCGCCCCGGTGGGATATTGCATCCAGCCATTGCCGTTAAGTATCCATAGTGCAGAGATATTGGAACCGAAGGCTACCAGCCAGGTCACCAGTAGATGCTGGTATTTATTGAGACGCTGCCAGCCAAAGAAAAACAGACCGACAAAGGTAGATTCCAGGAAGAAAGCCATTAACGCTTCCATCGCCAACGGTGCGCCGAAAATATCACCCACATAGTTGGAATAGAAAGACCAGTTGGTGCCAAACTGAAACTCCATGGTCAGGCCTGTCGCCACACCAAGAGCAAAGTTAATGCCGAATAACTTACCCCAGAAACGGGTCATGTCACGGTAGATTGTTTTGCCGGTTACCACATAGATGGTTTCCATGACAGCCAGCAAAAAAATCAACCCCAAAGTGAGAGGAACAAACAAAAAGTGATAGAGCGCGGTCAGTGCAAACTGCCAGCGCGAGAGGTCAATAACATCCCACATGCGAACTCCTGTAGGCGATTAGAGGGAAATAACCTGCTAATAGTAGTTCGCTTGCTATACCCCTACATCCTATGTGTATATAGATAAGCCGATTGTGGTAATTAAAGAACTAAATTTATTATTTCACTTTGCGGACATATTCTTAGGATTTTTATTATTACGCTAAGTATACAAAAGTGAACGATAAATCCACATGGAGCGGATTTGAACACGACTTATCGCGACACCGTGAAAATCTTTGATTCTTGAGGATAATCTCATCTAGTATTATCTGACAGGTTGAAAATCCGACTTGCTCTGGCGGGATAAAACCACCAGTTAATTGAGAAAAGTTGCAGAGGTTTTCAGTGAGTCACTTGGCTGTATTTAAAAGAGTAATTATAAAATTATGGCTGGCATGCAGGCATGATATAACCGCTCTGGCTGTACTTATTAACGGTTTACTTATTTTTAAAACCATTTATGGAATGTCTGTTAGCCTGTTGGATATTTTCCATATCCACGCCTACACAGGATTAGATCTTTCACTGCTTGCTAACGCCCCACTGTTCATGCTTGGGGTGTTTCTGGTTTTGAACTCCATTGGTTTGCTTTTTCGCGCCAAACTTGCCTGGGCCATAAGCCTGATACTGCTGTTGATTACACTAATCTACACACTGCATTTCTATCCTTATCTTAAATTCAGTATCGGTTTTTGCCTCTTTACGATGGTGATGCTGCTGTTACTGAGTAAAGATTTTTCCCACAGCAGCGCCACTGCGGGCAGTATCTTTGCGTTTATCAGTTTCACCACCTTATTGTTTTACTCTACCTATGGTTCGCTATATTTGGGAGAAGGCTTCAATCCCAAAATAGAAAGTCTGGTGACTGCATTCTATTTTTCAATAGAAACCATGACTACTGTCGGTTATGGCGATATTGTGCCGGTTTCAGAGACTGCCCGCTTGTTCACTGTATCGGTTATTATTTCGGGCATTACGGTTTTCGCAACATCTATTACATCGATTTTTGGCCCGCTAATCCGCGGCGGCCTGAACAGACTGGTTAAAGGGAAAAAACATACTATGAATCGCAAAGATCACTTTATTGTCTGCGGTCACTCTATTCTGGCGGTAAACACTATCTTGCAACTCAACCAGCGTGGGCAAAAAGTTACCGTGATCACTAACCTGCCAGAAGATGAAGCTAATCTGCTGGATCAGCGGTTAGGTGGCAATTTCGATATGATTTTAGGTGACAGTAATGACAGCGCGATTTTGAAAAAAGCCGGCATTGACGACTGCCGGGCGATTCTGGCGCTCAGTGACAATGATGCCGATAACGCCTTTGTGGTGCTTTCAGCGAAAGATCTCAGCAAAGATGTCAAAACTGTATTGGCAGTAAGCGACAGCAAAAACCTGAACAAAGTGAAAAAAGTACAACCTGATATCATCCTGTCACCACAATTATTTGGTAGCGAGATTTTAGCCCGTATCTTAAACGGCGAAGAGATCGACAATAATATGCTGGTATCGATGCTACTGAACTCCGGGCATGGACTGTTTGGTGATAACGAGGCAGAGGAGAATGCGCCACAGCAATCAGCTGGTAAATAGCAAGTTAGCGGGGAGTATCTGTAGAGGGCGACGATGCCCTCTTTTTTTGCATTTACGTTGGAAATAATAAAGACAAAAACAAAAAAACCACCCGAAGGTGGTTTCACGACACTGCTTATTGCTTTGATTTTATTCTTATCTTCCCCATGGTACCCGGAGCGGGACTTGAACCCGCACAGCGTTGCCGCCGAGGGATTTTAAATCCCTTGTGTCTACCGATTCCACCATCCGGGCTCGGGAAGAAATTGGAGGCGCGTTCCGGAGTCGAACCGGACTAGACGGATTTGCAATCCGCTACATAACCGCTTTGTTAACGCGCCAAATTCTTCAGGCCTTTCAGCCAGACACCCGCTTATCGCCGATGCCTTTTAAACTGGAGCGGGAAACGAGACTCGAACTCGCGACCCCGACCTTGGCAAGGTCGTGCTCTACCAACTGAGCTATTCCCGCATTCACCAAGCAATTTGTTAATCACTTGATTTCATTATCGTCTGGCAATCAGTGCCGCCGTTCGATGCGTTGCATTCTACTTACCTGACGCGATGAGTCAACGATATTTTTTGCCGCAGATGATCGTTTGCTGAAAATTGCGGCGAAACGATCACTGTTCAAGCAAATCTGCTCGCGCAGCGTTCAAATACTGGAACATTGACCACAGTGTCAGCACAGCAGCAACGAAGAATAATGCAATCCCCGCATACTCGACCCAAATGTTTGGACGCCATAACAGCCATGCCAGCGCTACCATTTGTGCCGTGGTTTTCACTTTACCAATCCAGGATACAGCCACACTACTGCGTTTGCCCAGTTCCGCCATCCACTCACGCAGTGCAGAAATAATAATTTCACGCGCAATCATGGTTGCTGCCGGTAACGTCACCCACCAGCTGTGGTAGTGCTCGGTAACCAGTACCATTGCAATTGCCACCAGGACTTTGTCGGCAACGGGATCAAGAAACGCCCCGAAACGGGTGCTTTGATTCCAGCGCCGCGCCAGGAAACCATCAAACCAGTCGGTCACTGCCGCGACGCAGAAAATAAGCGCAGCAGCAAATGGCGACCAGGTGACAGGGAGATAAAAGACCAATACAAAGAATGGGATAAGGATGACGCGAAACAGCGTGAGCAACGTAGGGATATTAAATTGCATAATGACGGGTAACTATCTGTTGTCAGAGAAATTACCCCTATGTTGCTACAGCGGACTCAATGTTTCAACGACCAGAAGATCTTTTCTGCCAGACCTTGCGAAATACCCGGCACTTTTGCAATTTCCTCGACACTTGCGTTACGTAATCCTTGCAAACCGCCCATATATTTCAACAGCATTTGACGGCGCTTAGGACCGACACCTTCGATCGTTTCCAGGGTACTGGTGTTTTTGACTTTGGCCCGTTTTTTACGATGCCCGCCAATGGCGTGATCGTGCGATTCATCGCGAATATGCTGGATGACATGCAGAGCGGGAGAATCTGACGGCAAACTAAACCCTTCCCCTTCTGGTTCAAAGAATAACGTTTCCAGCCCGGCTTTACGGTCAGCGCCTTTGGCAACGCCCAAAAGCAGCGGACGGTTTTTATCCCAGGGAACATCCAGTTCGGCAAAAACAGCTTTGGCCTGCGCCAGCTGCCCTTTACCACCGTCGATCAGGATAACGTCCGGAATCTTACTTTCTTCGATTGCTTTGCCATAGCGACGACGAAGAACCTGATTCATTGCCGCATAATCATCGCCGGGTGTAATACCCGTAATGTTGTAACGGCGATATTCCGACCGCAACGGACCATTGGCATCAAACACCACACAAGACGCTACGGTCTGTTCCCCCATGGTATGACTGATATCGAAACACTCCATCCGTTTAACTTCAGGAAGTTTCAATACCGTTGCGAGGGCCGAGAGACGCTGATGAACGGTGGATTGTTGCGAAAGCTTGCTGGTCAGTGCTGTCGCAGCATTCGTTCGCGCCAGTTTAAGGTAACGCGCACGATCACCACGTGGTTTGGTCTGGACGTTGATCCGCCGCCCCGCCAGCTCTGTAAGTGAATCGGCAAGCAGCGTTTTATCACTGAGATTAAAATCAAGCAGGATTTCGCCAGGCAACGTTCTCATCTGGCTTCCCTGCAGATAAAACTGCCCGACAAAGGTTTCAACGACTTCGCCAAGCTCAGTGCCACCAGGAACTTTTGGAAAATAACTGCGACTGCCTAGTACCTTTCCCTGACGAATAAATAGTACATGTACACATGCCATGCCTGCATCAAACGCCACACCAATAACATCCAGGTCATCACCGGTATTAGAAACAAATTGTTTTTCAGTTACCCGGCGAACGGCCTGAATTTGATCCCGAATACGTGCTGCCTCTTCAAATTCAAGGTTCTGACTGGCCTTTTCCATACGTGCAATCAGTTGTGTAAGCACCTGATCATCTTTGCCAGATAAAAACAGGCGTACGTATTCAACCTGCTGAGCGTACTCTTCTTCGCTGACCAGACCAGCTACACACGGCCCCAGGCAGCGGCCAATCTGGTATTGCAGACAAGGACGAGAGCGGTTGCGATAAACGCTGTTTTCACACTGGCGGATAGGGAAGATTTTTTGGAGTAGTGCCAGCGTTTCCCGCACGGCATAACCATTTGGGAAGGGGCCAAAATACTCCCCTTTCGCGTGCTTTGCACCGCGATGCATAGCAAGACGCGGGTGCGTGTCACCGCTCAGGAATATAAAGGGATAAGATTTATCATCGCGCAACAGTACGTTATAGCGCGGTTGATAAAGCTTAATATAGTTATGCTCCAGTAACAGAGCTTCCGTCTCGGTGTGTGTCACCGTGACATCAATTTGCTGGATCTGAGCAACCAGTGCTTCTGTTTTACGTGAAGCAAGGTTGCTGCGGAAATAACTGGAAAGGCGTTTTTTGAGGTCTTTGGCTTTACCCACATAAATGACCGTACCGCCGGCATCATACATACGATAGACGCCGGGCTGACTGGTAACGGTTTTTAAAAACGCTTTGGCATCAAACTGATCACTCACTGGCTTGATAATGTCTCCGCATTACACAGGCCATGGCGAATCGCCAGGTGGGTCAGTTCAACATCACCGTGAATGTTTAGTTTACTGAACATACGGTAGCGATAACTGTTCACCGTTTTCGGGCTGAGATTCAGTTGTTCTGAGATCTCATTAACCTTCTGGCCTTTGGTGATCATCAGCATAATCTGCAATTCACGTTCGGACAAACTGGCAAAAGGCGTTTCGGTTTTTTCCGGCTCGATCTGGCTGAGCGCCATCTGCTGCGCAATATCCGACGCAATATACCGCTGCCCTGAATAAACAGAACGAATCGCGCTAACCACTTCCTGGGGGGCTGCTCCTTTGCTCAGGTAACCTGCCGCACCCGCCTGCATGACTTTTGCAGGCAACGGGTTTTCAGTGTGAACGGTCAACATAATCACTTTGATATCTGCTGAAGAGCGCGCGATTTTGCGCGTTGCTTCAAGGCCACCGATACCAGGCATACTCATGTCCATCAACACCACATCGACGGTGTTAGAACGGCACCATTTAACGGCGTCTTCGCCGCAACATGCCTCACCGACAACTTTTATACCCTTTATATCTTCCAGAATGCGTCGTATCCCTGCGCGCACCAGTTCGTGGTCATCAACAAGAAGAACGTTGATCAAAGGAATATCTCCAGAATAGGGATAACGCTACTGATATTATGTCGTCCCTATATTAGCGGGTTTTACCCCAACTTTGAAATGTTAAAATGTCCGTCATTAGATTTTGCTCTCGTTTTTGGAAATTATTTCGTACAGTTTCCTGTAACGCCTTCCTCTACAGCCTGCTCGCCGCGCGGTAAGCGAGACAGGTTTCAGAAAAGTGACAAAAAATTCACCTTGCTGTCCATCACATTCAAATTAACATGCATTTTTGTAACAACAATTAACGAACTATATACGCGAGATAAACGATGAATGAATAAAATATAAGCTTGATTGCAAATTGTTTATTCGTCTGGTGGCAATGATATTTACGCTCATAAATTAACCACTGATATTTTTCGCCGGGCTTATGATATACTCCGCCGCCTTCACATTTGTCATTGCAACATTTAGAGGAAAATAAATGAGTACGCCTGATTTTTCCACTGCTGAAAATACTCAAGATCTGGCTCATGAAATCGCTTGCCTGAAGTCCATGTTAACCCTGATGTTACAGGCCATGGGGCAAGCTGACGCCGGGCGCGTAATGTTGAAAATGGAAAAACAGCTGGCGCTGATCGCAGATGAAACTCAGGCTGCGGTATTTTCTAAAACTGTTAAGCAAATTAAACAGGCTTACCGCCAGTAAACAAAAACCGGCTGAAAGCCTGACTTTCAGCCGGTTTTTGCCTTTTTCACACAGAACGGTTTTCCCTTCAGATTATCCCCGTTGCCGCCGCATAACAGGCCACCTGCGTTTTATTGGGGGCATTGAATTTTTTCTGCATATTCTTTTGATGAAAATTGACGGTATTTTCTGATATCGACAAAATCATGGCGATCTCTGCTGAGGTCTTCCCTTCTGCTGTCCAGCGCAGGATTTCAGTTTCCCGTTTACTAAAACGCATCGCGGGCGTCATCACCATCTCGTGTTGCAATCGTGCCAGAACATTAAGACTTTCACGTACCAGAAGTTGCAGTTTCAACTCCAGTTCATCATGGGCAATTGGCCCTTCACGAGCACTCATGCGGGAAAGCGAAAGAAAACCAAGCGCTCTATTAGACAACATCAAGTATTGCGTTACCCCTCTACGCAACCCATGCGCCCGCGCCGCATCCCACAGTGGTTGTGCTTCGCTAAACAATGCGTCATCCCACAACAGATGGCCCTGACTAAAGTTTTCTGGCTTTAAGACGGGATCGATCGCTAAAAAGTTGTGCTGCTGGTAATAAGACACCCAGGCTTCAGGATAAGTTGAATAATACGCCACTTTGGGCCTTGTAAACGGGACGGGATGACGGACACACAAAGAATAATAATCAAATTCCAGTTTTTGTGTTTGAAATTGTAATTCCTGAAAAACATCTTCAGCGGAAGCCATTTCCTGAAAGCGTGACAGCATAGTCCGTCGCCAGGTGAAAAATTCAATATCATGCATACAAATTGCAATATCCCATGGCGCTAAACTCATTTATACGGATGAAATAAACTATCACATAAACATATTTTATATAAAAAAATAATCACTTCGTTGACGGTTTAATTAGTTTCAGCAACTTTTCCTACTAATTTCAGGGTATTGCATTTAGAAAAATTCAATATCTAAAAATTCGAAAAGAATATATTCCCCAGACCAACACGCAGCCTGGGGAATCTTTATCCGCTTTATTGCAGAAGAAATTTTTCCAGGAACAGACGGGTTCGAGGCTGTTTTGGATCAGCAAATAGTGATTTTGCTGGCCCTTGTTCAACAATTTTACCCTGGTCCATAAATATTGCCCGATCAGCAACATCACGGGCAAAACTCATTTCATGAGTTACTATTACCATGGTTCGCTTTTCTTCGGCCAGTTGACGAATTGTATTTAACACTTCCCCGACTAACTCAGGATCTAATGCCGACGTCGGCTCATCAAATAAAATAACTTCCGGGCGCATCGCCAGTGCACGAGCGATCGCCACACGCTGTTGTTGCCCTCCTGACAAGCGACGTGGATAACTGTTTTCTTTACCGGCAAGGCCAACTTTCGCCAGTAACTCCCGCGCACGTGCTATCGCCTCTTCTTTTGCTTCGCCTTTAACGATTACCGGTCCTTCAATAATATTTTCCAGCACTGTACGGTGAGGAAACAGATTAAAGTTTTGAAAAACAAAACCGACATGCTGACGCAGCTGGCGGATTAGCCCTTTTTGTTGGCTAAGCGCACGTCCGGCATCGATCGTTATCTCTCCCACTTTAATCGTGCCAGACTCCGGTTGTTCCAGGAGATTAATACTACGTAACAACGTCGTTTTCCCGGAACCGCTGGGGCCAATAATCGCCACCACTTCCCCGGTTTTCACCGCCAAATCAATCCCGTGTAATACAGTTTGACCATGGAATTTTTTTACCAGGTTTTTAACTTCTATCGCACTCATTTCGGCTCTCTCTCCTGGCGGTTAAGTTGATTTTCGAAATAGTTTTGCAGGGTAGAAAGCACTGTTGCCATGATCCAGTAAATCAGGGAGGCCGCCAGATACATCGTGAACACTTCCAGCGTACGCGAGGTGATCAACTGTGCCTGACGGAACAACTCTGGCACCTGAATCGTCGCCGCCAGCGAAGTGTCTTTCACCAGACTGATAAAACTGTTGCTCAGTGGGGGTAATGCCACACGTGCTGCCTGGGGCAAAATTGCCCGGCGCATCGTTTGCCAGGGCGTCATACCAATACTGGCTGCCGCTTCCCACTGCCCTTTATCAATAGAAGAAATAGCTGCCCGTAAAGTCTCGGCAGCATATGCCGCCGTGTTTAATGACAAACCAATCATTGCCGACGGCACCGGATCGAGTTCAATACCAAACTGCGGCAAACCGTAATAGATCATAAATAGCTGTGCAATAAGCGGCGTGCCACGAAAAATCGAGATATAAAACCGTGCCAGCCAGCGCAGTGGCCCAACCGGAGAAAGCCGCATTAACGCAAGAATAAACCCAAGCAGCAGCCCAAAAAACATCCCGCCAATACTTAATTGCAGAGTAAAGACCGCACCTTTGAGTAGATATGGCAAGGATTCAATTACTAAATCAATACTTTCTTGCATGAGCAGTTCCGAAAGTTATACGTGCGGATGATAGGCGAAAAGCGCAGGCGCCCCACCAGTATGAATAAACAGAATCGGGCCCTGATCTTTAAAGCGTTTCTGGCTGATGCCATCAATCAACCCGGCCATCGCTTTGCCGGTATAAACCGGATCAAGCAAAATGCCTTCCAGCCGCGCCAGCAATTTCACAGCTTCCATCCCCTCTTCGTTCGGCGTGCCGTACCCTGGTGCAAAGTATTCATCCCAGAGTGTAATTTCTGCCGCTGCACTCAGTTCAAGTTCACGAGCGACCGCCTGTTGCAAAGCAACCACTTTCGGTTTTTGGTCGGCAACGGAGCGGGAAACGGTAACCCCGATCAATTCAGTTTCTGGCAGCAGATGTTCCAGCCCTACCGCCAGCCCGGCATGTGTACCCGCGCTACCGGAAGCCACCACCACCGAAGAAAGATTAACCGCACCTTCGCACTGTTGTGCGATCTCCAGCGCGCTTTCGACATAGCCCAGCGCCCCCAGCGCATTTGAACCGCCGACCGGAATAACATACGGACGAAATCCCTGAGCTTCTATGCGCGTGGCGAGCTCCTGTAATTGTGCATCTGGATCATCGAGTGCTGCGCACATCTCCACCTGAACGTTGAATAAATCCAGCAATAGTCGATTGCCATTACTGAGATAGTTTTCTGCCTGCGTACCGATGGGATTTTCCAGTAAAGCGACACAATGCAAGCCCAGTTTTGCCGCCACAGCGGCTGTCTGGCGCACATGATTTGACTGAATTGCCCCTGCCGTTACCAGAGTATCAGCACCTTCCCGCAGCGCATCGGCGGCAAGGAATTCCAGTTTGCGGACTTTATTGCCGCCCATTGCCAGCGGCGTCACATCATCACGTTTTATAAATATTTCACGACCGAGGTAATCAGAAAAACGCGGCAGATATTCAAGAGGCGTTGGTGCGCCAATAAATTCCAGACGCGGGAAACGCGTTAAGTTTTGCAGTGACATGGAGCCTCCGGTAAACATTGATGTGAGTTATTGTTTATTATGCACCCGGTTGAGAATTAAATAAAAAAGGCGCCGGTTAAAGCGCCTTTTTTGTCGTTTACAATGATTATTTCGTCACATCAGCGCCAAACCATTTTTGTGAGAGTGCCTGCAAAGTGCCATCTTTTTGCATTTCGGCAATCGCTTCATTGACCGCTTTCAGCAGGTCTTCATTGTTTTTACGCACAGCCACGCCCGATTCCTGACGGGAGAACGCGTCACCTGTTACCGCAAGTGTGTCTTTGGTTTTCTTTACCAAATCCAGTGCGGCAAGACGATCCACCAGGATGGCATCAATTCGACCGACTCGCAGATCCTGATATTTGGTTGGATCATCGTCATAGGTACGAATGTCTACGCCCTGCACATTCTGGCGCAACCACTCTTCATAGTTCGTCCCTAATCCGACACCCACTTTTTTACCTTTTAAATCATTCGCCGTTTTAATCGTTCCTTCATTACCTTTTTTCACCAGCGCCTGAATACCGGAGACGGTGTAGGGGGTAGAGAAGTCATATTTTTTCTTGCGTTCGTCAGAGATGGTGACCTGATTAATCACCACATCAATACGTTTTGAATCCAGCGATGCCAGCATTCCGTCCCATTTGGTTGGTTTAAGCGTCGCTTCAACACCGAGATGTTTTGCCAGTTGCTGGGCAAATTCCACTTCAAAACCGGTCAGTTTGCCATCATCGCCCTGAAAACTGAACGGAGGATAAGTACCTTCGAGGCCCACCAGCAGCGTGCCGCGCTCTTTAACTTTATTTAACAGGCCTTCATCTGCAAAGGTTTTTGCGCTCATTCCGGCAACCAGTGCCAGCGCCATAACGCTCAACAACGCCCGACGTCCCAGAAGTGCTAATTTCATAATTACCCCAAATGTTGTCAGTAACGGCATCAGTGTAGAGCGTTTCTGACTCGCGCCAAAAAACACTCCGTTACATCTTATTCATTTTTAATATATATCAGATGTCAGTCTCTGAACCTGTAAAGAAGGATTTTGTGATCGATACTGCTCATATTTACGCAGCGCGATAAGGTAATTGGTGGTGCTGGTTTGCGGTAACCATGGCGCAAGGATTTCATCCAGATATCCTTCTGCCAGTAGCGCACGTGAAACGTGTTGTTGATGGAGGTGATTACCCAGGCGGCGCAGGCGCACGACATACTCACGAATGGAGCTATGGCTCATTTCGGCCTGTTCTATCAGAAATTGTTTAAAACCCACAATATCGAAGAAATCATTGTGAGCTTTGCAATGCAGATCACCACAAAAACGGCACAGCGCAGACCATTGTTGTTGTTCTTCTTGCCACTCTGGCTCATCCATGGGGGTATCAAGGCGAGCAATTTCCAGCTTGTTAACAATTTGCCCGCTGCGCACAAGAGTGATGCGATCGAGCAATTTGCGGCAGTGGGTACAATGCGTCTGGCTATGTTTAAAGTCTTTCAGGTAGCGGCTCAGAGGCCGTCGTTTGCTTTGCTGCACCGTCATGATAACTCCTGGTAGTCAATTCGTTGTGCGGCATTTGACGGCAATGTGGTTACCGTATTCACCTACCCAGTTTGCTGCGTAATCGTTTGATGGCCTGGCTATGCAACTGACTGACGCGCGACTCACCCACTTCCAGTACCGCGCCGATCTCTTTGAGATTCAGCTCTTCCTGGTAGTAAAGGGTAAGCACCAATTTTTCACGCTCTGGCAAACGTTCGATGGCATCCATTACTTGCTGGCGCAGATCACTCTCCAGCAACTGGTGCAGCGGATTAGCCTGCTGATGCTCTTCGGTGATCAGTTCAGCACTGTCACCATGCTCTTCCCGCCATTCGTCATAGGAAAACAACTGACTGTTATTGGTATCGAGCAACATCTGGCGATACTCTTCTGTCGAGATCCCCAGTCGTTTTGCCACTTCCGTTTCGCTGGCGTTGCGCCCTAACTCTTGTTCCAGTTGCCCTATTGCCTGCGCCACTTCGCGCGCATTGCGGCGGACACTACGCGGCGCCCAGTCACGGCTGCGTAGTTCATCCAGCATTGCCCCTCGGATACGCTGCACTGCGTAAGTTGTAAATGCCGTTCCTTGCAGAGCGTCATAGCGGTCTACTGCGTTCAATAACCCGATGCCGCCTGCCTGTAGCAGGTCGTCCAGTTCTACGCTCGCGGGCAGCCGCACCTGTAGGCGCAGTGCTTCGTGTCGCACCAGCGGCACATAGCGTTGCCACAGCGAGTGTTTATCCATTACGCCTTCAGCGGTATACAGTGAATTCACGATAAACAGCCCTGCGTTAGATGTGTTATCGGCATGATTATCCGTTTCTGTAGAGGATTTAATCGGATGAATAGTGGGTGAAATGGGGGGTTATTTGCAGGTTACGGCTATTTGCCTGCTAGAAAAAACCCCGCCGGAGCGGGGTTTGGAAGAATATAGCGGCGATTAACGCAGCAGAGACAGTACGTTCTGCGTGGTCTGGTTAGCCTGTGCCAGAACAGAAGTACCTGCTTGTTGCAGGATCTGCGCACGAGACATGTTAGACACTTCGGTCGCGTAGTCAGCATCTTCGATACGGCTACGGGCAGAAGACAGGTTGTTTACGGTGTTGCCAAGGTTGGTGATGGCAGAGTCGAAACGGTTTTGAATTGCACCCAAAGAAGAACGAACAGCATCAACTTTAGATAGTGCAGCGTCAATTGCAGCTAATGGACTAGATGTGCTTTTTTTAGAATCTGCAACGTCTTCATTAATCAGAGTGCTGATACCAGATGGTGTTTTATCCATATACATGACTTTACCATCTTTATCAGTAATTTTACTACCGTCTGCATTTGCAGTGTAGTTAGCACCATTAACAGTAATGGTGCTTGTACCTTTGGTTGCATTATTAGCTTCTAAATCTGAAAGTTTAGCTGCGTCATTTTTCGTTGTTGCATCAAAAGTATACTGGCCATTAGTTACTGATGTATAGACATCTTTATCGGACTCAACAGTTGCAGCAGTTAAAGCGCCTCCCGCAGCCCCCTTAATAGTCAGCGTGACTTTTTCACCATTGATCATTGTTGACGCAGTACCATTACCATCGGCACCAGTTTTAGTGTCAATAGTAAAGGTTTGACCGTTATAATCAAATGTATCACCTTCATTGCCATTTTTAATAGCGGTACCAATTGCCTGTGCATTAGCATCACCAGTACCTGACGCAGTCTTTGAGAAAAAGGTCTTGCCATTAGCTTCTTCGTTTTTATCAGTTAACTGACCATTTTTCGAGCTGACATACGTTTTATCAGCACCATTGTTACCTGTAACTTCTCCAGAATTAATATCAACGCGATATTCATTCCCCCCAACATTATAAGTATCAAAACCAGTTACATTTTTGAAACTAGATTTGAGATCACCTGCTGTAGCTTGTTTAGGTCCATTAATATTAAAACCGTCTAAACCTAAGCTCTTGACATCAATTTTCTTAAGATCGATTGTGATGGTTTCTCCATCATTAGCACCAACCTGAATTTTCATTTGATTGTCCTGAGACAGGACTTTAACGCCGTTAAACTGAGTTTGGTTGGAAACGCGATCGATCTCCTCAAGACGCTGTTGAATTTCATCCTGAATTGATTTCAGATCAGAACCAGAGTTAGTACCGTTAGTTGCCTGTACTGACAGTTCACGTACACGTTGCAGGTTATTGTTAATTTCGTTTAACGCACCTTCAGTGGTCTGCGCGATAGAAATACCATCATTCGCGTTACGGGAAGCCTGAGTCAGACCTTTAATATTTGCCGTAAAACGGTTAGCAATCGCCTGACCTGCTGCGTCATCTTTAGCACTGTTAATACGCAGGCCAGAAGAGAGACGTTCAATGGCGGAGCTCAGAGAAGACTGAGATTTATTCAGGTTATTCTGGGTCAACAGCGACAGGCTGTTTGTATTAATGACTTGTGCCATGATTTTTTCCTTATCAAATACCACTTGATGTTATTGGGCTGTTGCCCACGGTTTCTCACCGTAACCCTTGTATCGGCACCTGAATTTCGAACTTTAGAAAATTTTTACTCGCCGAATTACCTGCTTTATGTCTCACTATTCCGCGCATTATCAACGCCCCTTTTTCCTTAAACTTTGGCGAAAGATTGCCGATAACGCACTTATCTTCTGTTTGCAATCAAAAGGAATAAGGCATGGCTTCGTTTACTTCGTTGGGTGTTGGCTCTAATTTACCGCTGGATACATTACTGACGAACCTGACTACCGCAGAGAAAAAACGCTTAACGCCCATTACTCAACAGCAGAGCAGCAATACCGCCCGGTTGACGGCATTTGGCACCTTAAAAAGCTCGTTGGAGAAATTCCAGACAGCGAATACTGCTTTAAACGATGCCGCCCTTTTTAAAAGCACCACAGCGGTCAGCTCCTCGACGGATTTAACCGTCAGCACCACTGCCGGTGCCGCTGCCGGGATTTATAAAATCAGCGTCAGCCAACTGGCGCAGGCGCAGTCTATTCGCACCACGACACCCGTCACCGACAGCAAAGCCATTCAGGGTAATAGCAACAGCGAACGTACGCTGGTTATCAAGCAGGATGGCAAAGACAAGCCGCTGGAAATTAAGCTCACCAGTGAACAAACCTCTCTGGAGGGGCTGCGTGATGCCATTAACAATGCCGATGGTGGGGTTTCTGCCAGCATTGTGAAAGTGAAAGATAATGACTATCAACTGGTTTTAACCTCATCAGAAACAGGTCTGGAAAATCAGATGAGTGTTTCAGTACAAGGTGATGACAAATTAAACCAGTTTATTAGCTTTAATAACCCGGACGTCACCGGAAATAACGTCGAACAAATTGTCGAAGCGCAGGACGCCAAACTTAGCGTAAACGGGATTAATATCGAGCGCAGCAGCAATACCATTACCGATGCGCCACAAGGAATTACGCTAAACCTGACAAAAGTCGTCGATGACGTCACGATCACCGTCAATAAAAGTGATGAAAAATCTACCAGCGCAATTAAAGCATGGGTTGAGGCATATAACTCTCTGGTCGATACCATCGGTTCACTGACTAAATATACGGCAGTTGATCCTGGCGCTGAAAAACAAGATACCAGTAATGGCGCATTGTTGGGTGACAGCACCGTGCGCACAATCCAAACCGGTATTCGCGGGCAATTTTCTGCCAGTGCCAACAGCGGTAATTTTCAAACATTATCGCAAATCGGCATTACCCAGGACGGGACCACCGGCAAATTAAAAATTGATGACGATAAACTGAAAAAAGCGCTTAGCGAACATTCGGTTGATGTTCAGCAATTATTAGTTGGTGATGGTAAAGAAACCGGTATTACCACCAAAATTGCCGGGCTGGTAAAAGGCTATCTGGCTGATGACGGTATTATCGACAGCGCGCAGGACAGTATTAACAGCACACTGAAAAAATTAACCAAACAGTATCTTTCTGTCAGTGCCAGCATCGATGACACTATCGCCCGCTATCAGGCGCAGTTTACCCAGCTCGATACCATGATGAGCAAACTGAATAACACCAGCACTTACTTAACCCAACAATTTGAAGCTATGAGCAGCTAATCAAAACATGAGGTAACTATGTCTACCGCGAGCGGTATCCAAGCGTATGCGCAAGTCGGTGTGGAAAGTGGCGTGATGAGCGCCAGTCCACATCAGTTGATCGAGATGTTATTTGATGGTGCCCACAGCGCCCTGGTGCGCGCTCGCCTGTTTATGCAGCAAGGCGAAATTGTGGCGAAAGGTGAAGCCCTCAGTAAGGCCATCAATATTATTGATAATGGATTAAAAGCGGGTCTGGACGAGGAGAAAGGGGGTGAACTCGCGCGTAATCTTTCCAGTCTCTATGACTATATGATTCGCCGCCTGCTACAGGCCAATGTGCGTAATGACGTCCAGGCCATTGAAGAAGTTGAAGGGTTATTGGGCAATATTGCCGATGCCTGGAAACAGATTTCGCCAAAAGGCGTTTCCCAGGAGTTACGTGAATGACCTCACCCGTGGAGTTTATTAGCCGTTGGCAGCGAGTGGCGCTGCTAAGCCAGTCGTTGCTGGAGCTTGCTGAACGTGGTGAATGGAACCTGCTTCTGGAACAGGAAGTTACCTATCTACAAGGGATTGAAGCAGTCATGCAATCACAAACTCCACCTAAAATGGCACCGGGTATCCAGGAGATGATCACCGGCTATATCAGCCAGGCGCTCAATAATGAGCAAAAGATTAAAGGGTTGCTGCAACTGCGCCTGGACGAACTTAGTGGCCTGATAGGCCAATCGACACGCCAAAAATCCATCAACCATGCCTATGGCCATCTGTCGGGAATGTTGTTGGTGCCGAAAGCGCCCTTCGTCCAACAATAATCTCTCGCCTCGTCTTAAAATCTTCCATACTCCAGAAGTCGCTAATGACTTCTGGAGCACGGAAGATGAAAAACCCCACACTTTTGCAATGCTTCCACTGGTATTACCCGGAAGGCGGTCAACTCTGGCCGGAACTGGCAGAACGCGCCGACGGTTTAAATGATATTGGTATCAATATGGTCTGGCTTCCCCCGGCTTATAAAGGCGCTTCAGGGGGATATTCCGTTGGCTACGACTCTTATGATCTGTTTGATTTAGGTGAGTTTGATCAAAAAGGCACCATTCCTACCAAATATGGTGATAAAGCGCAGCTGCTTGGCGCGATCGATGCCCTGAAACGTAACAATATTGCCGTCTTGCTGGATGTGGTAGTGAATCACAAGATGGGCGCGGACGAAAAAGAAGCGATTCGTGTTCAGCGAGTCAACGAAGATGATCGCACGCAAATTGATGATGAAATTATCGAATGCGAAGGCTGGACGCGTTATACCTTCCCTGCCCGTGCAGGAAAATATTCGCAATTCATTTGGGATTTCAAATGCTTTAGTGGCATTGACCATATCGAAAACCCCAATGAAGATGGCATTTTTAAAATCGTTAATGACTACACCGGAGAGGGCTGGAACGATCAGGTTGATGATGAATTGGGTAATTTCGATTACCTGATGGGCGAGAATATCGATTTTCGCAATCATGCGGTCACGGAAGAGATCAAATACTGGGCGCGTTGGGTCATGGAACAAACGCAATGTGATGGTTTTCGTCTCGACGCGGTAAAACATATTCCCGCCTGGTTTTATAAAGAGTGGATTGAACACGTGCAGGAAGTCGCGCCAAAACCGCTGTTTATTGTGGCGGAATACTGGTCGCACGAGGTCGATAAACTGCAAACGTATATTGATCAAGTGGAAGGTAAAACCATGCTGTTTGATGCGCCGCTGCAAATGAAATTTCACGAAGCATCTCGCATGGGGCGTGACTACGATATGACACAGATTTTCACGGGTACGCTGGTGGAAGCAGATCCTTTCCATGCCGTTACCCTGGTGGCAAACCACGATACTCAGCCATTACAGGCACTGGAAGCCCCCGTAGAACCGTGGTTTAAGCCGCTGGCCTATGCCCTGATATTGCTGCGAGAAAACGGTGTACCTTCGGTGTTCTACCCTGATCTTTACGGTGCTCATTACGAAGATGTCGGCGGTGATGGACAAACGTATCCGATTAATATGCCCGTTATTGAGCAACTGGATGAGTTAATTCTCGCCCGCCAGCGGTTTGCCCATGGCGTACAGACACTCTATTTTGATCATCCGAACTGTATCGCCTTTAGCCGTAGCGGCACCGACGAAGCTCCGGGATGTGTGGTGATAATGTCGAACGGCGACGATGGCGAAAAAACCATTACTCTTGGTGAAAATTACGGCAATAAAACCTGGCGAGATTTCCTCGGTAATCGACAAGAGAGTGTGGTGACCGATGAAAACGGCGAAGCAACGTTTTTTTGCAATGGCGGTAGCGTCAGTGTGTGGGTTATTGAAGAGGTGATTTAAAAATATCCCCGGCAGCACGCCGGGGTATGAGGTTACGGCAGTGGCGTCGGCAATGGCGCTTTTGCCAGGGCCGCTGCACACTCTGCGGTTGGACGATCCACGCGTTCCATCGTCATGCCGTCATATTCAATCGTGTTGCCATCTCGCTCAATCTCATACAGTTCACGTTTCACGGTGACATTGGTGAGATCATCAGACATCAGCGTCAGCTTACCAGGTAAAGCAATCACCCGCTGCCACTGACGACAATCCAGCGTATCGCCCGCTTTGGTGACAATCAGACTCCCTATCGCTTCCGGGCTAACCAGGCTGCGTTGTGGCCCTTTGGTTTGCCAGTATCCTGCCAGCCAGTCGGGCGCGGGAGTTTTCACGACATTGTTATAATTTTCGACTTCGGCACAGCCAGCCAACAGCATAAGTGCGCCTGCAATTGCGAGTTTTTTCATCATTAGTCCTGCATGAGAAGAAAAGAGGATTGTGGCATTAAAGCCCTGATGCTGCCAGCCTTTCCAGGTTCCGCCAGAAATTTGATCTAACCATTATTTTTATCAATTATTACCCCGCAAATAAATTTGTCTGGTGTATTATTCGCGGCTCTTGTTTCAAACCTTCTGAGTTCAGAGGCTACATACATGTCATGGCAACAATTCAAACAAGCCTGGTTGATTAAATTCTGGGCGCCTATCCCTGCGGTCATCGCGGCCGGTATTCTCTCCACTTATTATTTTGGTATCACTGGCACCTTCTGGGCAGTCACTGGCGAATTTACCCGTTGGGGCGGTCAGATCCTGCAACTGTTTGGCGTACATGCCGAAGAGTGGGGATACTTTAAAATTATCCATCTCGAAGGCTCGCCATTAACCCGTATCGACGGGATGATGATCCTCGGTATGTTTGGCGGTTGTTTTGCCGCAGCTCTCTGGGCTAACAACGTTAAATTACGTATGCCACGTAGCCGTATTCGCATTATGCAAGCCATTGTCGGTGGCATAATTGCCGGGTTTGGCGCACGTCTGGCGATGGGCTGTAACCTCGCCGCGTTCTTTACCGGCATTCCACAGTTCTCGCTACATGCCTGGTTCTTTGCCATTGCCACCGCTATCGGCTCATGGTTCGGGGCGCGCTTTACCCTGTTACCCATTTTCCGTATTCCGGTAAAAATGCAGAAAGTCTCTGCCGCATCGCCATTAACCCAAAAACCTGATCAGGCGCGACGTCGCTTCCGCCTTGGGATGTTGGTCTTTATCGGTATGCTTGGCTGGGCGCTATTAACGGCGATGAATCAACCAAAACTGGGGCTGGCGATGCTGTTTGGCGTCGGTTTTGGTTTGCTGATTGAACGTGCGCAAATCTGCTTTACTTCCGCCTTCCGCGATATGTGGATCACCGGTCGCACACATATGGCAAAAGCGATCATTATCGGTATGGCGGTGAGTGCGATTGGTATTTTTAGTTATGTGCAGTTGGGTGTAGAACCGAAAATCATGTGGGCAGGTCCTAACGCAGTGATCGGTGGTTTACTGTTTGGGTTTGGTATTGTGCTGGCGGGTGGCTGCGAAACGGGCTGGATGTATCGCGCCGTGGAAGGTCAGGTGCATTACTGGTGGGTCGGTCTTGGCAACGTCATCGGCTCTACGATTCTGGCTTATTACTGGGATGATTTTGCCCCTGCACTGGCAACCGACTGGGACAAAATCAACCTGCTAAAAACCTTTGGTCCGATGGGCGGCCTGTTGGTGACTTATTTGTTACTGTTTGCAGCGCTGCTGCTGATTATCGGTTGGGAAAAACGCTTCTTCCGTCGTGCTGGCGTGCAAAGCGTTAAGGAGATTGCATGAAAAACATCGTTCCTGATTATCGTCTTGATATGGTTGGCGAACCTTGCCCATATCCGGCGGTCGCTACCCTTGAAGCCATGCCGCAGTTAAAAAAAGGCGAAATTCTTGAAGTGGTGAGCGACTGTCCACAGTCGATCAATAACATCCCACTGGATGCCCGCAATCACGGCTATACCGTGCTCGACATCCAACAAGATGGCCCGACCATTCGCTATTTAATTCAAAAATGAATTCAGGTTACCCACCGCATGGTGGGTAACTCTTTTATTACTCCTGCCCCGGATTCAAACGGCGACGGCTGATAATGCGCAGTATTCGCCACAACACCCATGCCAGTAGCATCACACTACTCGCAGCCATCACCGCCAGTAAAACAGGATGATTCGCCAGGGTATACTGCAGCCGCTCATACCATGGCAAATGACCAACATAGTAAATATCGCCCGACCGCAGACTTTCAACGCCTGAATCACGAATAATCGCCAACGAACCAGATATCCCGGCGCGTTTTGTGCTGTCATTCAGAGCATTATTAAGCAACTGATAATCCTGAGCATTCTCTGCCAGTAACGCCACTACACTGCGCTTTTCGTGCCACGGGGACTCAAATCCTATCACCAATGCCATCGCAGCGGAGGAGCTAAGCGTTGTCTGAGTTTGTTTAAGTGCAATATTGTTAGCGTCTTTCAGATTCTCCGGAAGTGCGCCAATAAGCAAAATATCCGCATCTCTGCGTTCAATAGCACGACTATCATCCGTTACCGTGAGATTGATAGCAGGAAACCCGGTGTGTGCTCCGATTAACGCAACCGTATTTAACAGCGTGGACACCGGCGCTTCGTCTGGCGCTTTTGGCATCAGAACGAGCGTTTCTGAGAGATCCGCCATCCGGCTGAACGGAAACCCCGTGTGTGCAAACACCCGTAAATCTGGCATTGCCAAAAAGTGATGGTACTTAGAGAAATCGATCGTCGAGTCATCAGCAATTACCGCATGATTCTCAATCATCCGATAATTCATACAGCGCTTATCTGCCCGTTCTGGCAACGCATTTTTAAACTCGAAGTTAAAACGCAGACGATTAGTTTCCCCTGGTTTTAGCGCAGATACGGGTACTTCAGGATGATCATCAAGTAATTCTTGTAAAAGCGGTAAACGCAACACCTGACGTTGCGCATGGTCGTTCAAGGGTACGGATTGCAGAAACTGGTTGTTCAGGCTGATATCCATCTGCGCACCATCGACCACCGGCGGAGCGGTGTACCGATATTTAAGGTGCATATCGATACCACTGTTGCGCAATAAAAAGAGATCTGGCGGTAAATTCAGTGCCACATCAATTGCCGCAGAATCCACGCCACTGGACTGTAACTGCCCTTCCCAGGTTTTCAGCTCGGCAAACGTAATTGGACGATCAGTACGTACCCAATTTGGCGCATCGTATGGCTTTCGTGCTGCCAGCTGTTTGACATCTTTAACGACCACCCTTTCGCCACGGAATAATATATTGCCCTGAGCAATCCCCTTCGCCGCCATCAGTAGATCCTGATCATCACGCCCCAGGATCAGCAATAATTTATGTTGCGGATAAGCAGGATGCGTCATCATCCCGACCACCGGTGCATCTACTGCCGGGTAATTGTTGAGAAAGTCCGGGCGATTATCGTTAGTGGCAAAAACGATAGCATTACTGGATGGCAGCTGATTGTAATGTACAGGAAATTGTTGCCCACGCCAGGCGGAGCGTGAGCCAAACCATGAGGCAACAATAGCGGCAGCCTGCTGCTGTTCGCTGGCAGGTGATCCGGCAAATACCATCGGTATAATTGTGGGTCCCTCATCATGGGAATCGAAAAACGGTATCGGGAAAAAAGCTAAGTCGTTCTGTAGGGGAATTTTTTGCCAACGAAGCTCCAGCCCACTATTCCCTGAAACGTCCACCCACAGGCTACTGTTGGTCAGGTTCTCACAAGCTTGTCGATAATGGCCAACGAACTCCACTCGCACACGGTTGAAGTCTTTCATATACAGTGGGTTAAGCGTTACCCTGGCATGCGATTTTTTCCCCAGTTGCTCCGATGTAATCGGCAATACATCCATCAACTCATCATTGAGATAGATTTTGAGTTGCGACTGAACAGGCAATAGTGAAGGCGATGGCGTATATTCAAGGTTAAGCAACGCTTTTGTTGCTACCTCGTCACTACGCATTCCGAACTCAATGGTGCCATGCGGATTTACCCCATTGAGCTTCATTTTTCCCAAAGGCGAGATTTGCGCAAAGGAGAGTTTTACCTCGCGTGAAATTTCATCCTGAGTTGAAGAACTACTCGTTGTTGACGGTGTAGCAGCTGCCACTGGCAGTAACGTTATTCCCATTGCCAGTGCATAGATGCAAAAAAGTTTTCTTAGCATTATCAGAAATCTTAAAAACTAATTACAGTGAAGAGACTTTATGAACACAGAAAAAATTAAATAGTCATTTCTTCTTCATCGGAGAAATTAAAAATAATAAGAACTGGTAATAACCTTTTAGAGAAACCCAACAAATAGTCAAAAAGCTTTTTAAAATCTTGTCGCGAGGAAGGCTATTATGCCAGTCACTCCAGAGATTATCACGCGAAAAAGTTGCCCGTACATAATCGATATGTTCTTTATGCGTCATAGGCAATATTTTCAAACCAATTTTATTTTTAAACGCGTGAACAATTTCAACAGGGATCGCGCACTCCTCATCACCAGTATGTAAATATAAAGTCATTGGTTTATTTTTTTCGATATTCCGATTACCCAGCCTGCTATGAAGCGTGATACCTAATCCTCCCTCAGAAAAATCGATTACCGAACAAGTGTGTCGTGTGCCATTCGTCAGCAACAAGTGACCACTAAACGCGACCTCAATACGAGGCGAAACACGCACTTGCTTTTGCTCAATAGAAACTGCCAGCGTTGCGCCAATAATAATAGTGTTATATACCAGCCACATTAAACATATTGTGTTTAACAGTGCCGCTTCACCATTTAACTCACTAACCTGAATTATGCCTGCTATCAGACCACATAGATTCAAAATAGCAAAAATAACGTATGGGTATGAGATCTGCCAGTCCACATATTTATTGGCGATCAATCCACCTTTGGCAGTGACATTAAAACGCCCTTTCGCCGGGGCAATTAGTGCCACCAGTGTCGGTAGCGTAATATACCAGGCCAGCACCATCTCATAAATTTCATTCCAGAATGAATGGCGGTACTTACCCTGAATCCGTGAATTAATTAATACCACAATAAACAGATACGGCAAAACATAGGACATAATATCGGTGACAGTAGCATCGATAAGCCCTACGGAGAAAAAAATGGGGCACAGTGGTGCACAAAGAAAAATTAGTCGTGGTACGCCTGACAAAAAATGCATCATACTGCTGAGATAACACAGACGCTGAGATAGTTGCAGGCCTTTTCCCAACAACGGGTTGTCGATACGTAAAATTTGGATCATGCCGCGCGCCCAACGTATGCGTTGCCCGATATGTGCCGATAATGTTTCAGTTGCAAGACCAGCAGCTAATGGATAGCGCAAATACGCTGAACTGTAGCCAAGACGATGCAAACGCAGAGATGTATGCGCATCTTCTGTCACCGTTTCGACGGCAATCCCACCAATTTCATCCAACGGTTTACGACGGATAACCGCGCAAGAGCCACAGAAGAACGAGGCATTCCACGTATCAGTACCATTTTGAATCAAGCCATAAAACAGATGACCTTCATTAGGTTTCTGTCTAAATTTCCCTAAATTTCTTTCAAAAGGATCAGGAGAGAAAAAATGGTGTGGCGTTTGCATCATCGCCAGTTTTT
Organism: Escherichia fergusonii ATCC 35469; assembly: GCF_000026225.1. Taxonomy (NCBI): domain Bacteria; kingdom Pseudomonadati; phylum Pseudomonadota; class Gammaproteobacteria; order Enterobacterales; family Enterobacteriaceae; genus Escherichia; species Escherichia fergusonii. The sequence continues at coordinate 1,201,366 of NC_011740.1, read as the reverse complement.
CATCGGCTAAAAACCAGCCCATTGTTCGCTGCAAAAAAGATACCGAAGGAATATGGTCGCAATCAAAAATAGCGACAAATTCACTCTTCGCCAGCTTCAACGCATGATTAATATTTCCTGCTTTCGCGTGTTCATGAGTGCTTCTGGCTACATAACGAATTCCTGTTTCCTCGGCAAAACGGCGAAACGCGTCTCTACCTCCGTCATCTAATAACCAGATGGTGATTTTATCTTCTGGCCAGTTCATCGCTAATGCACCATAAACAGTGTTTTGCACCACTGACAACGGCTCATTATAGGTTGGAATAAAAATATCCACCGATGGCCAGTGTGTTGGATCTGCTGGCAATGGCAAGCTCTCACGGTTAAGCGGGAAACAAACCTGAAAATAACCCAGCAGTAACACGGCCCAAGCATAGATCTCGGCAATCAGTAGCGTTAACGAGAAGAAAATATCGGGATATTTATCCCATATTAAGGTGGTTGAAATCCGCCAGAAAATATAACGTGATGAGATCAAAATACCGATACCCATCAAGAAAAGCGTAATAAATCTTCCTTTGCCAAAATTGATCAGCAGGACCGCAAGACAAATAATGGCAGAAAAAAACGTCTGTTGATAAAGAGTAAGTGGTTGCTCAATCAGCGAGATGAAGATTATACAAAGCGTTATAATAACCAGCAGAAGTAATTTATGATAATGTGGTTTATATTTTATACTCACATCAATTAGCCCTGGATTTAAATGACTTCCTTTCGGATTTGAAACAATTTCGGCATCATTTTTACAGATTATTGCCAGGTAATCTGTGCCCTGCCGTTCTTCTTACTTTTGTATAACCGTTCATCTGCCATCACTTTCAGTCGTTCAATATTGTTGCCACACTCCTCAGTACTGGCGATGCCAATACTGCAACTACAATTCAAGCCCCCCATCCTGAATCTGACAATATGACTAAGCATGTGTAGCAAGGCGTTTAAATCATTATCGCGGTAGATAATTGCAAACTCATCGCCACCAAAACGATAAACATCGCCTTTATCACATGGTAATTGTTCTTTAATCAGACCTACCAGTTTAATCAGCACTTCATCACCAAACAAATGACCAAATTTATCATTGATGACTTTAAATTTATCCACATCAAACAAACATAAAAAGCCGAAATTTTCACTCAAGTCGTTAATATCACTATCGAAAATACGACGCACAGAAGCACGAGTGAGGCTGTCATAGGCACCAAAATCATAAATATCGCGGATCATATTAATTTCGCTTGGTGAGAAAAATATATTTTCACCTCTAATCTCATGAAATTGATTTGATAAAATTGCCTCTTTTTCAAGTTGTCCGCGATAGAGAATT